>SCOI01000016.1 GCA_005503085.1 Burkholderiales bacterium C2
GCGGGCGGGCGGGGACAATGCCGCGATGCCCTCTTGCCTCGCCCACCCCGTCGACAGCGAACTGATCATCAAGAAGAGCCGCTTCATCGGCAAGGTCGAGCCCTGCGCGGACCGGACGCTGGCGCTGGCGAAGGTCGCAGAACTTCGTGGACGGCACCCTGGTGCCGTTCACGTCTGCTGGGCCCTGCTGGCCGGCGGCCAGAGCGCCGCCCACGACGACGGCGAGCCCGGCGGCACCGCCGGACGGCCGATGCTGGAGGTGCTGCGCCACCAGGACCTTGACGGCGTGCTGGCCACCGTGGTGCGCTACTGGGGCGGCGTCAAGCTGGGAGCCGGCGGCTTGGTGCGGGCCTATACCGATGCGGTTGCGCAGGCGCTGCTGAAGGCCGACAAGGTGCCGCTAGTCAAGCTGAAGACGCTGCGCTGCATCCTGCCCTATGCGATGGAAGGCCTGCTGCGCCGCGAGCTGGAGACTGCCGGGGCGCAGCTGCTGGAGATGCGCCATGGCAGTCAGGTGGAGCTGCAGTTCAGCCTGCCCGAGGATGCCGCCGCGGCGCTGGTCGCGCGGCTGGGCGAATCAGGCCAGGGCCGCATCGGCTGGCTGGCGCCCGAGGGCGAGGCCTCGGCCACCTAGAATACCGGCTCCTCCTTTAGCGCGAGAAGTCTGATCGTGTCCGCAACCATCCTGCAAAAGATCCCCGCCGGCGACCGCGTCGGTATCGCCTTCTCCGGAGGCCTGGACACCAGCGCCGCCGTGCACTGGATGCGCGGCAAGGGCGCCGTGCCCTGCGCCTACACGGCCAATCTGGGCCAGCCCGACGAGAGCGACTACGACGAGATCCCGCGCAAGGCCCTGGCCTACGGTGCCGAAATCGCCCGCCTGATCGACTGCCGCGCGCAGCTGGTGGCCGAGGGCATTGCCGCGATCCAGTGCGGCGCCTTCCATATCAAGAGCGGCGGCGCCACCTACTTCAACACCACCCCGCTGGGCCGTGCCGTGACGGGCACCGCGCTGGTGGTGGCGATGCGCGACGACGGCGTCAACATCTGGGGCGATGGCTCGACCTACAAGGGCAATGACATCGAGCGCTTCTACCGCTACGGCCTGCTGGCCAACCCGGCGCTGAAGATCTACAAGCCCTGGCTGGACCAGAGCTTCATCGACGAGTTGGGCGGCCGCAAGGAGATGAGCGAGTACCTGATCGCCCACGGCTTCGACTACAAGATGAGCGTCGAGAAGGCCTACAGCACGGACAGCAACATGCTGGGCGCCACCCATGAGGCCAAGGACCTGGAGTTCCTGAACGCCGGCATGAACATCGTCAAGCCCATCATGGGTGTGGCCTTCTGGCGCGAGGACGTGGTCGTCAAGGCCGAAACCGTGACCGTGCGCTTCGAGGAAGGCGTGCCCGTCGCGCTGAACGGCCGCACCTTTGCCAACGCGGTGGAGCTGTTCGCCGAGGCCAATGTGATCGGCGGCCGCCACGGCCTGGGCATGTGCGACCAGATCGAGAACCGCATCATCGAGGCGAAGAGCCGCGGCATCTACGAAGCCCCCGGCATGGCCTTGCTGCACATCGCCTACGAGCGCCTGGTGACCGGCATCCACAACGAGGACACCATCGAGCAGTACCGCATGAACGGCATGAAGCTAGGCCGTCTGCTGTACCAGGGCCGCTGGTTCGACCCGCAATGCCTGATGCTGCGCGAAACCGCCCAGCGCTGGGTGGCCCGCGCCATCACCGGCGAGGTGACGCTGGAACTGCGTCGCGGCAATGACTACAGCATCATGGATACGGTCAGCCCCAACCTGACCTATGCGCCCGAGCGCCTGTCGATGGAAAAGGTCGAAGACGCCGCCTTCACCCCGGCCGACCGCATCGGCCAGCTGACCATGCGCAATCTGGACATCATCGACACCCGCCAGAAGCTGGGCATCTACAGCGCCACCGGGCTGCTGGGCAGCCAGAGCGAAGGCAGCGTGAAGCTGCTGACGGGGGGCGGGAAGGACTGAATTTCAGTTCGCAGCCTGCAATGAACGACGGCCGCCTGCGGGCGGCCGTTTGCTTTGTACCAATGCGCACATCTGGATTCAGTTGGGTCCTTGCGGGCGCCAGCGGTCAATGACCTTGATCAGCCACTTGGAAATTGCCCGGTGGTCTTGCAGGGAGGCATGCCAATGACAGCCCTGTAGATCGAGGGCCGCCATGTCAATGCCGAAGTAGTCGACTCGTGAATATCCCGCCAGCTTGTGACGGGCCATGACTTCGCGCACGCTGTCCCGCAGGCGAGGGTCGTCCGTCTCAGGAACGCCGAGCACGAACAACGCATGGCTTCCATATTGGCTTCTGAGTGCACTCAGGAAGTCAACATAGGCCTCTTCGAACTTCGGCGCCAGCGTCCCCATATTCCATCGCTTGCTGTCATCGATGGAAGCAAAGTCGGGCCCGCCGAGCGTCACCACCACCACGCTCGGATTCCAGTGTTCGGGCTTCACCCAGACACTCAAGGGATCATCGATGATGGTTCTGCCGGCATAGGTCCTGTAATCGGTGCCCGGGAACCCGTCTGCATAGTTCCTCACCAGGCCAAGACCGGCATAGGCGTTGAGGTGGAGCTCGGCGTCATAGTGTTTGGCGGTCAAGCCGGCAAAGGACAAGGCGCTGTTGGTGGAGGCTGAAACCTCCGCATCGGTGCAGTCTCTTTTGATCGATGCGTTGCCATAGCCCAGCGTCAGAGAGTCGCCAATAAAGACCATCTGCTCCGCACGAGGTTTGGGAGCAGGCAGCAGCCTGTCGCCAGGTCGAACTTCGAAGCCGAAAAAGCGTCCGCTGGCATGGGCCGACTCATTTCGCTTGAATACCTTGATTCGGTGCTCGCCGGCGCCGAGGCCTTGCACCCAGACGGTCCGGTTACCAGGCTCAGAGATCACTTCCTTGTGCTGGCCGTCGATTTCAATATTGAAATGACTGCTACTGTCGGCAAACTTGAGGCCAATCGCTGACCCGGAGAAGCGCCCTTCAAAATAAATGCCCGGCCAGCTGTACTCGACCGCATCGCGATGCTGCCTGACACGGCCCACCACATGAATGGACGCATGGTCGAATGGTGCGGCATCTCCTCGGTCGGATTCGGGTTTTCTTGCAAGGCTGCTGTTGCCGCAGGCGCTGAGGAGCACACCGAGGAGCGCGCCAGACAACAGCGCCTGAAGAGGCCGGCCAGGGCCGGCGAGTGGCCACTGCTTCATTGCTTGCACTCGATAGGCCTCGGTGTTGACTGGAAACTCATGGGCAGGCTTGAAGGACTGGCAGCTGGCTGAGGTTTGGATCTGCAGGCCAGACCGGGTTTTCGCATTTTCCGGGAAGAGTGTCGGGCCTTCCATTTCGCAAGAAATTTCGGTGTGATGGAGCGCCGGCACCAGGCCAGGTTGTCTCCGCGTCCTCGCTCAAGACCTGACCCCGACTCCTCGATGCAACAACCCCAAAGGGTGATTCCCTGCCATGCTGCGGGTGGCCATACTGTCCGCCGCGAGGGTCACACCTTGAGGAGGACGACGAGCATGACGGGTTTGCTGAATCGCTTGTTCGGGCACCGGCCCGCCGAAGAACCGCTGGCGCCGCTGCTCGATCCGACGCTGGGCCTGCTGCGCTGGGACGAGGACGCCGAGGGCTGGGTGGGCGAGATCGCGCGGCCCGAGGCCGGCAGCGCGGCACGCCTGCATATCGGCGCCGGCTCGGCCGGGACCTACCCGGCCGAAGCGATGCTCGATCTGCTGCGACCGCCATACCGTGAGTTCTGGCAGCTGGCGCCGCTGGCCCAGGACTATCTGTGCAAGAACATGGACATCGATGACTGGCTGGCCGACCCGCAGGCCTTCCGGGTCCAGGGCCTGGAGTCCTACGACCACCATCTGGCCGAGGGCGTCTACACCATCAGCTTCACGAACGGTGACAGCGAGGCCGTTTGGAAGGTGCACTTCCAGGCCGGGCAGCCGGTCGGCTGCGGCATCGACGACTGAGGGCCTGCATGCACCCGCCGCCTGCCACGTCCGAGGAACTACTCGCACGGGCGCGCGGCGGTGATGCCGGCGCGTTCGACGCGCTGATCGCGCCGCACCGGCGGCGCCTCCACACCCATTGCTACCGCATGCTGGGATCGCCCCATGATGCGGACGATGCGCTGCAGGACGCCCTGCTGGCGGCCTGGCGCGGGCTGGCCTCGTTCGAGGGCCGCAGCGCGCTGGCCACCTGGCTGTACCAGATCGCCACCCACGCCTGCCTGCGCCTGCTCGCGCAGCAGCGCCGGCGCCGTCTCACCTCGCCCGACTACGGCCGGCCGTTCGAGACCACCGCCGAACTGGGCGAGATGGTGCTCGGGCCGGTCTGGCTGGAGCCGCTGCTGGATGAAGAGCAAGAGGGGGCGGATCAGGCCGACCCGGTCCTGCGGCTGCTGCGGCGCGAGCAGATCGCGCTCGCCTTCGTCGCCGCGCTGCAGCACCTGCCCGCCACCCAGCGCGCCGTGCTGCTGCTGCGCGAGGTGCTGGAGTATTCGGCGGCCGAGACGGCCGCGATGCTGGGCGGCAGCGTCGCCGCGGTGAACAGCGCGCTGCAGCGGGCGCAGAAGTCGCTGAGGCAGCGGCTGCCGGCGGTGTCGCAGGCGGTCGAGCAGCAGGCGCTGGGCACAGCGGATCTGAACCGCCTGCTCGCGGCCTTCGTGCAAGCCTGGGAGGCCCGACATGTGGACGGGCTGGTGGCCTTGCTGACCGACGATGCGCGCTTCACGATGCCGCCGCTGCCGGCCTGGTTCGAGGGCCGGCACTTGGTGCAGCGCTTTCTGGCCGAGCGGGTGTTCGAGACGCCGTGGCGCTTGCTGCCGCTGCGCGCCAACGGCCAGCCGGGCTACGCCTGCTATATGAAATCGGCCGGCGACTCCCACTTCCGCCTCGGCGGGATCCTGCTGCTGCATCTGCGCGGCGGCCTCATCGCGGGCCTGCACAGCTTTCTGGACCCGGCGCTGCAGCGGCGCTTCGGCCTGGCCGCCGAACTTTTTGTCGAGCAGGAGCGATGAGTTCGGCCGAGAGTTTGTCTCTCAAGAGCTGACACGCCCCGAATCCCTCGGGGCCGTGGCTCAAGCAAACCTCCCTGGAGAAGGAAAGAAACCTCATGGCCAAGCTCATCATCAGCACCCTCTGCTCCCTCGACGGCTACTGTGCCGGGCCTGGCGGCGTCCTTGACGCCCTGCCTATGGATGCGGCCTTCGATACACACAACCTCGAACTGATGCGCCATGCCGGCACACTGCTGTTCGGCGCACGCACCTTCGCGCTGTTCCGCGACTTCTGGCCGCAGCAGAGCCCACAGGACCCCGAGCTCTCGCCGGCGGTGCGCGAGATCGCCCGTCTGATCGCGCCGATGGGCAAGCTGGTCGTCAGCGACGGGCTGGCGCCGGAGGATGTCGGGCCTTGGCACGAGACCGAGATCGTGCGGCGCGCCCAGGCGCATGCGCGCATCCAGGCCCTGAAAGCCAGCGCCGCGCAAGATTTGCTGATCTACGGCAGCCCGCTGCTGGCCAGCGATCTGCTGGCCCGGGGTCTGGTCGACGAGCTGAACCTGCTGATCGGCCCGGTGCTGCTGGGCGAGGGGCTGCCGGCCTTGCGCACGGGCCTGCCGGCGCCGCTGCGCCTGCTCGATGCGCGCCGGCTCGACGGCTCGGACACCCTGCGCCTGCGCTACGCCTGCTAGGCAGCTCGGCGCGGTCTGAGGCCTGCTGCCACAACGCTGTCCGTAGCCCCATGCACACTGCGGTTCCCGATTTAGCAGGCATCCGACCATGAGCCAGCCCAGCGCCGCCGACTTCGATTTCATCATCGGCCGCTGGGCCGTTCGCCATCGCCGCCTGACAGAGCGTCTGGCCGGCTGCAGCGAGTGGCAGGAATTCAGCGGCAGCTCGAGCACGCGGAAAATCCTCGGCGGCTTCGGCAATATCGAGGACAACCTGCTGGCCCTGCCGGAGGGCGAGTACCGGGCTGCGGCCTTGCGCTCCTTCGATCCGGCCAGCGGGCAATGGTCGATCTGGTGGCTGGACGCCCGCCGACCGCAGGGGCTGGATGTGCCTGTGGTCGGCCGCTTCGCCGAGGGCGTCGGCAGCTTCTTCGCCGACGACGCACTGGACGGGCGGCCGATCCGGGTGCGCTTCCTCTGGTCGGTGCCGGCCTCGGGGCTGCCGCGCTGGGAGCAGGCCTTCTCGGCCGATGCCGGCCAGACCTGGGAAACCAACTGGATCATGGACTTCAGCCCCGCCCCCACCGACACTGCCTGAGATGAGCACCCCCGCCCCGCAGTTCTTCCCCGATGCGCTGGCCTGGCGCGCCTGGCTGGAAGCCCATGCCGAGACCGCCACCGAGTTGCTGGTGGGCTTTCGCAAGGTCGGCACGGGCGTGGCCGGCCTGCGCTGGCCCGAGTCGGTCGACGAGGCGCTGTGCTTCGGCTGGATCGACGGGGTGCGCAAGCGCATTGACGACGTGCATTACCAGATCCGCTTCACGCCGCGCCGGCCCGGCTCGATCTGGAGCCAGGTCAATATCGACAAGGTCGCAAGGCTGCAGGCCGAGGGCCGCATGAAGCCAGCCGGGCTGGCGGCCTTTGCGCTGCGCAGCGTCGAGCGCTCGGCCATCTATTCGCACGAGCAGGCCACAGTCGCCGAACTGCGGCCCGAGGAGCTGCGTGAATTCCGCCGTGCCGCAGCAGCCTGGGCTTTCTTTGAGGACAAGGCGCCGCCGAGCTATCGCAAGCGGCTGCTGCACTGGGTCTGCAGCGCCAAGAAAGACCAGACCCGCGCCGCCCGCCTCGCCAAGCTGATCGCGGCCTGCGAGCGCGGCGAACAGCTGGGCTGGTGAGCCGGCTCAGGAACGCTGCTGCCAGCCCCACCCGCTCATGCCAGCCCGGCCTTGTCCAGCCCGAAAGCCTTGTCCTGCGAGCCGGGCACATTGCGGAAGGCCACATTGACCCGGTTCCAGCCGTTGATGGACATCACCCGGAAGGTCAGGTCGCTGAGTTCCTTCTCGCTGAACTGCTCGCGCACCTCGGTATAGACCACGTCGGACACGCCCTCGGGGGCCAGCTGGGTCAGGGCCTCGGTCCAGGCCAGCGCGGCGCGCTCGCGCGGGCTGAACAGCGCCGACTCGCGCCAGATCGCCACATGGTGCAGGCGCAGCTCGCGCTCGCCGTGGATCTTGGCCTGCTTGATATGCATGTCCAGGCAGAAGGCGCAGCCGTTGAGCTGGGAGGCGCGGATGTCCACCAGATGGGACAGGTCCGCCTCGATCACGCCGTCCTTGGCGATGGCCATGCTGAAGTCCAGGAACTTCTTGAACAGCTCGGGGGATTGCTGCATGTAGTTAATGCGAGGGCTCATGGTCGTCTTCCTTTTGGATTGAAGGGTGTGCTTGCAAACTCTGTGATCACACCGACAAGACGACCCGACCCACGCGCTTGTGACATGCGCCGAGAAAAAAGGAACTCAAGCGTCGGGTCGGCCCCTCTCCAGCGCCGCCATCACGCCCTGCAGCTTGTCCGGATTGCGCTGGATATAGATCGCGCCGATGCGGCCCGGTTCGGTGGCCGAGGGCGCCAGTGCCACCGTCTGCACCAGCCGGCCGCTGGCGCCGTCGATGATCAGGCAGCCCGGCAGGCCGTTGATGCGCGCCGGCTGCAGGCGCCAGTCGCGGCTGCCGGGCAGCCGGGCAAAGCCGATGAAGGTCTTGGCAATCAGTGCGGCACCGTGCAGCGGATAGGGCACGGCATTGACCTTGCCGCCGCCATCGGACAGCAGCACCGCATCCTCGGTCAGCACCCGGGCCAGCGCCTCGACATCGAAGCTGCGCAGCGCCTCGCTGAAGGCGCCGAACAGGCGATCGCGCTCCTCTTGCTCGACCTCGCGGCGCGCGTAATCGGCACTCACATGCTTGCGCGCCCGGCTGGCCAGCTGGCGGCAGGCGGCCGGGCTGCGCTCCAGACGCCGAGCGATCTCGTCGAAATCGAGATCGAAGACCTCGTGCAGCAAAAAGGCCGCACGCTCCAGCGGCGACAGCCTCTCCAAGGTCAGCATGAAGGCCACCGACACATCCTGGGCGAACTCGGCCTGGGTCTCGGGGCTGGGCGACCAGCCATCCTCGTCATCCAGCAGCGGCTCGGGCAGCCACACGCCCACATAGTGCTCACGCCGCGCGGCGGCCGAGCCCAGCTTGTCCAGGCACAGATTCGTGACCAGGCGCGACAGATAGGCGCCGGCATGCAAGACCGTGCTTTCGTCCACCTCGGCCCAGCGCAGCCAGGCCTCCTGCACGATGTCCTCGGCCTCGGCCCGCGAGCCGAGCATGCGGTAGGCCAGCGCGCGCAGCGAGCGCGCATGCTCGCGGTCATAGCGCAGTGCGCGCTCGGAAATTGTCGTCATGGCGGTCTCCAGGAAGGTGGTGTCGATCACATCCTGCAGACGATACAGCGCTCAGTTTTGTGACATCCGGATCGGCGGGCTGCTGCGCTCCAGCAGCATCGCATCGCCATAACTGAAAAAGCGATAGCGCTCGGCGATCGCATGCCGGTACAGCGCCATGATGGGCTCGTAGCCGGCAAAGGCCGAGACCAGCATCATCAAGGTGCTCTTGGGCAGGTGGAAGTTGGTCACCAGGCGGTCGACGACGCGGAACTCGAAGCCCGGCGTGATGAAGATCTCGGTCTCGCGCGCACCGGCCTGCAGCACGCCGCCCTGGGCCGCCGACTCCAGCGCCCGCAGGGTGGTCGTGCCGACCGCGACGACCTGGCCGCCGGCGGCCTTGCAGCGCGCGATGGCCGCCACCGTCTCGGGCAAGACCTGGAACCATTCGCTGTGCATCTTGTGCTCGGCCAGCTTGTCGACCCGCACCGGCTGGAAGGTGCCGGCGCCCACATGCAGGGTCACGTGGGCGGTGGCCACGCCGCGCTCGGCCAGCCGCGCCAGCAGGGCTTCGTCGAAATGCAGGGCCGCCGTCGGCGCGGCCACCGCGCCGGGCTCCTTGGCGAAGACGGTCTGGTAGCGGCGCACATCGTCGGCGCTGTCACCATGCTCGATATAGGGCGGCAGCGGCACATGACCATGGACATCGAGCAGCGCGAAGGGATCTTCGGGGAAGCGCAGATGAAAGAGCCCGTTGTCCGGGCCGCAGCGGCCCAGCACCTCGGCATCGAAGGCCTCGGCAAAGCGCACGATGGCGCCGGGCTTGGGGCTTTTGCTGGCGCGCAGATGGGCCCAGACCTCCAGCGTGCCCGGCAGCACCCGCTCGATCAGGGCCTCGACCGCACCGCCGCTGCTCTTGGCGCCATACAGCCGCGCCTTGATCACCTTGGTGTTGTTGAAGACCAGCAGATCGCCGGGGTTCAGCAACTCGGGCAGCTCGCGGAACACGCGGTCCACCGGGGCGGCCGCACGACCATCGAGCAGGCGCGAGGCGCTGCGCTCGGCGGCGGGGTGCTGGGCGATCAGCTCGGGCGGCAGCTCGAAATCGAAGTCGGCGACCGTGTAGCGGGCGGGAGTGGACATAAGGGGGGTTGAGGGCCGGACAGACCCGTGCCAAACGCTGGGGGCCGGATTGTCACATGGCCGCCCCTCCCCTCGGGCCACCGCCCTACTGGCCCCGGCGACGCCCCAGCAGAAAGCCCACCGCCCCAAGCCCGGCCAGCGCCAGCGCATAGTTCGGCGACTCCTGCTCAGCCCGAGCCTCGGCGGCGGACTGCGCGCCGGCCTTGTTGTTGTCAACGCGGCTCTGCGCCGTGAAAGACTGCGGGGATTCGAGTCCCGTGGTGGACACCAAGGCCGTGTCCCCGGCCGCCGCCCATGCAGCGCCGGCCATCGTGAGGGCCGCCATGACAATCAGTTTCCGAACTGCCAACGCTCGCATAGATACCTCCCGGTAGAACAAACAGATGGTTTCTACCGATAGCGGATTGCATATCTCATGCCAAGCCGGTCACCCCCGGATTCAGGCCCGAAACAGCCATGACGGCAGTCTTTTGCGCACCGGCTTGACGCAAAGCGCTCGCAAGGGCGGCAGGGAGCGGCCATTTTTGTGCGCCGCAACAAAGGGCTATTTGCGCTGGCAGGCCGGCGGATTGGTCATGCCGAAGGACAGCAGGTTGCCGCCGTTGATGGTGCAGCTGTATTCCTTGCCATCGCGGCCGCGCAGGATGGCATAGGTGTTGGTGCCCGAGGTGGTGCGCGACTGCAGCTTCAGATCGGCCGGTGCCAGGCCCAGGGTGCCAGCCGATTCGGCGATGACGCGTTCGTCGCTGAGCATATTGGTGCTGCCGGCGACCGTCGAGCAGCCGGCCATCTGCAGCAGCAGAAGGGTGGCGCCGGCGGCGAGTGTCAGTGAGCGTGCGAGGCGTGTTGTTTTCATGGGTTCGGAGACTTCCTGTTTGATGAGGGTGGATGCTGCAAGGCGAGCGCAAGCAGGCAGACGATCAGCAGCACCGAGTACTCCGAACCGTTGCGACCCAGGCCCACGACGAACCAGCCCGCCTGCGCATGCACCAGTGCAATACCCATGGCGTAAAGGCCGGCCAGCACCAGGCACAGCGGCGGCACCCAGCGGCCCAGCACCAGCAGCACGGGGCCGACGATCTCCAGACCGGTGATGCCTATGGCCAGCGCCATGCCGCCCGGCCAGCCCTGCCCCTGCAGCCAGAGGCCGAAGGGCTGGACCGCGCCGAACCAGGCCCGGGCCAGCCCATGCGCCGCGATCAGCCCCGCCAGCGTGAAGCGCAGCAGGATCCAGGCCAGGGCCTGGCGTTGTTCGTGACGGAGCGGAAGCTGGGGCATGGGGTGGCGATGGGATACTGGTGCTATGCCTGTGTGACAGCTTTTGCATCATCTCAAGCAGCGTCTCATGGGAGCAAACGGAACTTCTTGATGCTCAGGCTTAATTTCATTTGGCCTGGCCGCCAGCGATCGAGCACCGAGCTATGAACCCTCAACGCCTCCCCCCGCTGCCGGCGCTGCGCGCCTTCGAGGCCGCCGCCCGGCATATGAGCTTCGCGCGCGCGGCCAGCGAGCTGCATGTCACGCCCGCCGCGGTCAGCCACCAGATCAAGCAGCTGGAGCAGTGGCTGGGCCTGGCGCTGTTCCGGCGCAGCGCCAATGGCGTGCTGCTGACGGCCGCCGGCAGCGACTACGCGCTGCGCATCCGCGACGCCTTCGAGCGCCTGGTCAGCACCAGCTGCGCGGTGCGTGATCATCAGCAGCGGCCGGTGGTCAGGATTCGCACCCAGTTCAGCGTCGCCGCCCTGTGGCTCACGCCCCGCGTGGCGGCGCTGAGTCGCCAGCGCCCCGAAGTCGAGATCCGCCTGATCGCCGCGCTGCACCGCGCCAGCGGCGGCATGAACGCCGATATCGGCATCTACTTCAGGCGCGACGATCTGCCCGGCCACAGCCAGCTGCCGCTGCTGACCGGCCAGTTTCGCGCCTACGCGGCCCCGTCGCTGATCGGCCGCGCCCAGGACCTGCGGCCGGCCGATGTCGCGGCGCTGCCGCTGCTGCACCTCAGCGCCGAAGACCGGGGCTGGCCCTCACCGGGCTTTGCCGAGTGGTTCGAGCAGGCCGGCGTCGCGGTGCCGGCCGCGCTGCCCGGCCTGCGCTTCAATCTCGCCCATCTGGCGGCCTCGGCCTGCCTGCTGGGCGCCGGCGTGGCGCTGCTGCCGGACTATCTGTGCGGCGACGCGCTGCGCCAGGGCAGCCTGGTGCCCATCCCCGGCCCGGCCCTGGACGCGCCCCACCCCTACTTCCTGATGTGCAAGGACGAACCGGACGAGGCCGTGGCCTGGGTGCGCGATGCGTTGCTGCGCGATGCCAGCGACGCGGCGGCTCACTGCCAGCGCGCGCCCTGACGCAAGAGCTCGGCGATGCGGCCGCCGCTCTGCAGTTGGGCCAGGCCGGTATCGAAGGCCGCCGCCATGCGCTCGGTCTCTGCGCGGCCCTTGGCGAACACCGTGTACAGCGGCACCTCGCTGAGCGCCGGCTCCAGCCAGACCAGGCGGGCGGCCTGCTCGCGCAGCTCGGTGTCCAGCAGATGGAAGGCCACGCCCTTGTCGATCAGGGCCAGCTCGACCCGGCCGGCCAGCAGCTTGCGCAGATTGGCCAGGTCGTCTACGGCCGGGTCCACTGTCAGCCGCGCGCGCTCGAAACGCTCGGGATTGGCATAGCCCAGCACCGTGCCGACGCGCAGGCCGGCCAGCTGCGCCAGCTCGTCGACCTTCAGGCCGCTGCCGGCGCGCGCCATGAAGCCGATCCGGTTGATCAGGCCCAGGTCGCGCGGGAAGCGCATCGTCGCAGCCCGCTCGGCGCTGTGCCAGGTGCCGATCACGCCGTCGTGCAGGCCCTGGCGAAACTCCGACAGCGCCCGCGCCCAGGGCCGGAACGCCAGGCTCATGGTCCAGCCCGAGCGCTCCAGCGCCGCGCGGGTGATCGCGCAGGCGATGCCGCCCCCGGGCAGGGTGGCCGAGGTATAGGGCGGAAACTCGGTGGCCACCAGGCGGGCATGCAGCGGCGCACTGCGTGCTGCAGCGGGCGGCAGCAGCGCCGCACCGGCCGTCAGTGCCAGCGCCGCGATCTGCCGCAGGCCGTCCCGACGCGAACTACTCATCACACAATCCCCAACGATTTGTGCGGCAAGCGTAGCGGAAGTTGATGAAAGCTCGCGGTCAGCGCGCCACATCAAAGCGCCGGAAGCGGACCGATGCCACGAACCGGCTCACAAGGGCTCCACCGTCACCGCCACCTTGGGGTGCGCCTGGCCGCCGCGGATCACGCCGCGCAGCGGTGCGACGTCGGCATAGTCGCGACCCCAGGCCAGCGTGACATGGTCGAGGCCCACGGGGATGTTGTTGGTCGGGTCCAGCGCCAGCCAGCCCTGCTCGGGGCACCAGACGGCCGCCCAGGCATGCGAGGCGTCGGCGCCGACCAGCTTGGTCTTGCCCTCGGGCGCGCGGGTCAGCAGGTAGCCGCTCACATAGCGGGCCGCCAGCCCCAGCGAGCGGCAGGCGCCAATCATCACATGGGCAAAATCCTGGCAGACGCCGCGCTTGAGCGCCAGCGCCTCGGTCGCACGGGTGCCGACATGGGTGGCCAGCGGCTTGTAGGCGAACTGGCGGTAGATCAGCTGCATCAGCGCCAGCGCGCCCTCGGCCAGCGGCCGGCCGGGCCTGAAGGCCTGGCGGCCGAAGGCGGCCAGCGCGGCGTCGCGCGGCACGAATTCCGAGGCCAGCGTGAACTCCACCGCCTCGCTGCGGACCGCGCCGGCGTGGTAGCGCAGCGACTCGGCCACCGCTTCCCAGGCCGGGCTGGCCAGCGGATCGATGGGCGGCGGCGCGCTCAGTCCCACCTCGAAGCCGCTGCAGACCGCCAACCGCTCATGCACCTGGGCATGGCTGAACACCAGGCGCGCATTGCCCCAGGGGTCGGTGCTGAACAGCTCGGGCGGCACCTCGGCGGCCGGCCAGCCATCAGGCGCCGGCTCCACCGTCAGCCGCCAGCCGCGCACCTGCTGCTGCGCGGTCGTGCGCGGGCTCAGGCAGGCCAGGTGATGGGCCAGCTCGACCGGTGAGTCGTAGTCGTAGACCGTGTCGTGCTGGACCCGCAGCCAGCGCTCGGGGGCGGCGATGGGCGCGCTCATTGCCACACCCGCTGGTCGTGCGTGCCCACATGCGAGAACAGCTTGCGGCCCAGCGCCACCGACAGTGCCTGCGCCTGCTCGCTGCAGCCGTGCAGCTGGGCCACCAGCTCGGGGTAGGCGCCGTCGGCATCGGGCGTGCACAGGCGCTCCAGCAACCACTCGTCGGGCTGCGGCAGCGGCGCGACGACCTCGGCGGCCCAGCCCAGCTCATGTCGCGCCAGCTTGACGAAACGGCCTCGCAGCGTGCGCGCGACCCAGGCCAGCGAGCGCGGGTTGTCGGTGTCCTGCACCAGCAGATGCAGCAGCGGCGGCACCTCGCGGCGGGCCTGGAACTTGGCACGGTAAGTCATCGTCGAATCGAACAGGCCCAGCAAGAGCATGAAGCCCTCATCGCTGCGCTGCAGGCCGCGCTCGAAGCCGGCGGCCAGCGCATGGGCGAGAAAGTCCAGGCGCTCGACCTGGCGGCCGACGCTGAGCAGGCGCCAGCCGTCATCGCGCGTCATGCGGTCGGTCTGGGCACCGGTGATCGCGGCCAGATGGGTGGCGGCGCGCGCCAGCAGGCCTAGCGCATCGGCACGTGGGTCGGCCGCGCCCTTGTCCAGCACCGCCTTCATATGCTGGCTGAAATGGTCGCCGACCTCATGGATCAGCTTCCAGTGCTCGGTCGACAGGCGCTCGCGCAACGTCTGGCCGCAGGACTGCAGGGCCCGCAGATTCCAGGCCACGCTGGTCGAGGCCTTGGTATCGGCCAACGCATGCAGCAGCGAGCGCTCGAAGACGCGCGGCGCCTGCTCGGCCGCCGGCACGCTCTCGCCGACCAGGCCGTGACGGCGCGCCAGCTCGTCCAGCAAGGGCAGCAGCTCGGCAGCGCGGTCGTCGCGCGCGGCCGTGGCCAGCGCCTCCAGGCTCAGCTTGGCCAGGCGCACGCTGTTCTCGGCCCGCTCGGTGTAGCGGCCCAGCCAAAACAGGTTCTCGGCCGAGCGGCTGGTCACGGTCCAGTGCGCGCCGGTCAGGTCGGCGGCGGTCAGGGGCTTGGGCAGCAGACTGGTGGTGTCGATCTCGTCCTCGGTGCGCACCCAGGTGTCGGCGCTGGCGCTGCCATTGCGCATCGACAGCCAGGGATCGGCGCCGCCGTCGCGCCGGCTGGCCACCCGGGTCAGCGCGCCGGGCATCACATGCCAGCTGCCGGCCCCATCGGCGACCGCGAAGACACGCAGCACCGCATCGCGCGGCTGCAGATGGCCGTCGCGCCAGACTGGGGTCTCCGAGGGCCGCAGCCGCGCCTGCAGGGTATGGGCGGCCGGGTCGGCGGCGATGCGGGCCCGCAGTGCGGCGCGCTCGCTGGCGCTCAGCGCGGCCACCGCCTTGGGCGCGAAGCCTTGGGTGGTCTCGCTGGCCGGAAAGGTCGGCGCGACCACATAGTCATCGAGCTGGTCCTCGTGGGCGCGCCAGGCGGCGTCCTCGCCGCACCACCAGGCGGTGGTGGCCGGCAGCAGCAGCTCCTCGCCCAGCAGCTCGCGGGCCACGGCCGGCCAGAAGGCGGCCAGGCCCGGGCTTTCCAGCCAGCCCGAGCCGGGCGCATTGGCCAGCACCACGCCGCCGGCGCGCAGCGCCTGCAGCAGGCCTGGCACGCCCAGCGTCGAGTCGGAGCGCAGTTCCAGCGGGTCCAGGTAGTCGTCGTCAACCCGGCGCAAGAGCACATGGACTGGCTCCAGCCCGTGCAGGGTCTTCAGGAACACGCGGTTATCGCGCACCGTCAGGTCGCCGCCCTCGACCAGGCTGATGCCCAGGTAACGGGCCAGGAAGGCATGCTCGAAATAGGTTTCGTTGTGCGGGCCCGGCGTCAGCAGCGCGACGCGTGAGCGCTCGCCCTCGGGCGACAGCCGCATCAGCCCCTGCAGCAGGGCCTGGAAGCTGGCGCCGACGCGCTGCACCGAGAGCTCGCGGAAGGCCTCGGGGAACTGCTGGGCGATGATCAGCCGGTTTTCCAGCATATAGCCCAGCCCCGACGGCGCCTGCGTGCGCTGGCCCACCACCCACCACAGACCGTCCTCGCAGCGCGCCAGATCAAAGGCCACCACATGCAGGTGAACGCCGCCGGGCGGCTGGCAGCCGTGCATGGGGCGCAGGTACTGCGGATGGGCGAATACCAGCGAGGGCGGCAGCAGGCCGGCGTCGAGCAGGCGGCGCTCGCCATAGACATCGGCCAGGGTCTTGTTGAGCAGATGGGCGCGCTGGATCACACCGCGCTCGATGCCCTGCCACTCGTCGGCATCGACCAGCATCGGCAGCAGCTCCAGCGGCCAGACCCGCGCCGAGGTCTCGCCCGACATGCCTTCGCTATAGACGTTGTAAGTGGCCCCGTCCTCCTGGACGCGGCGCTGCACGCGGGCAGCGCGGGCCTCCAGGTCCTGCCAGCCGGCCACGCCGGTGGCCTGGAAAAAGCGCCGCCACAACGGCGACATCTCCGCCGCGCCACTGCCGGCGGCGCTCAGACGGCCACGCAGCTCGTCGTGGTGGCCGGGCTTGCCACGCAAGGCGGCGGCGGCGGCCAGGGCGACCGCATCGGGAAGGAGTTCGTCCTCGGGCAGTAGGCTGGATTGCTGCGCCCGGGCGCTGAAAAGACTGGAGGACATGTGCACATCATGCCCTGTGGGCGGCCCGCCTGGCAGCGGGGGCCGCCCATTCGGGTGTCGTCATGCTCAGCGACCGACCCGGCGCAGGTCCAGCGTGAACGGGAATTCCAGGCTGCGCTGCGGCGGCCGGGCGTCCACCGTGCCGGGCGTGTGGCCCAGCACCGAGAAGCGCGACAAGCGCCGGCTCTCGGCCTCGTAGCTGTTGACCGGCAGGGTCTCGTAGCTGAGGCCACCCGGGTGCGCGACGTGGTACTGGCCGCCGCCCAGCGAGCGTTTCATCCAGGTGTCGACCAGGTCGAAGGTCAGCGGCACATGGACACCGATCGTCGGGTGCAGGGCCGAGGGCGGGTGCCAGGCCCGGTAGCGCACGCCGGCCACATACTCTCCGACCCGGCCGGTGGGCTGCAGCGGCAGCGTGATGCCGTTGACGGTGACGCGGTGGCGCGGCTCGACCAGGCCCGTCACCTTGACCTCGATGCGCTCCAGCGAGGAGTCGACATAGCGCACCGTGCCGCCGGCCGAGCCCTCCTCGCCCATCACATGCCAGGGCTCCAGCGCATTGCGCATCTCAAGATGCACGCCGGCCACGCTGATCTCGCCGGCCTTGGGGAAGCGGAACTCGTAGTGCGGCGCGAACCACTGCGCATCGAAGCCGTAGCCGGCCCGGCCCATGTCCTCGATCACATCATCGAAATCCATCTTGACGAAGCTGGGCAGCAGGAAGCGGTCATGCAGCTCGGTGCCCCAGCGCACCAGCGGCGCGCGGTAGGGGTCCTTCCAGAAGCGCGCCACCAGCGCACGCAAAAGCAGCTGCTGGACGATGCTCATGCGCGCATGCGGCGGCATCTCGAAGGCGCGCAGCTCCAGCAGGCCCAGGCGGCCGGTCGAGGTGTCGGGCGAGTAGAGCTTGTCGATGCAGAACTCGCTGCGATGGGTGTTGCCGGTCACATCGACCAGCACATTGCGCAGCGAACGGTCCACCAGCCAGGGCGGCATCGCGTCGCCATAGACCGCCTTGCTGCGCTCGATCTCGCCCAGCGCGATCTCGAGCTCGCGCAGCTGGTCATTGCGGGCCTCGTCGACGCGCGGGGCCTGGCTGGTCGGGCCTATGAACATGCCCGAGAACAGATAGCTCAGGCTCGGATGGTTGTGCCAGTAGGCCAGCAGCGAGCCCAGCAGATCGGGCCGGCGCAGAAAGGGCGAATCGGCCGGCGTCGCGCCGCCCATCACGAAATGGTTGCCGCCGCCGGTACCGGTGTGGCGGCCGTCGAGCATGAATTTCTCGGTCGAGAGCCGGGTCTTCCAGGCCGCGTCATAGAGGAACTCGGTGTGCGCGACCAGCTCGCCCCAGTTGTGGGCGGGGTGGATGTTGACCTCGATGACGCCGGGGTCGGGTGTGACCTGCAGCATCTTCAGGCGCGGGTCGCGCGGCGGCGGATAGCCCTCCAGCACGATCTTGACGCGCTGCGCGGCGGCCGTGGCCTCGACTGCGGCCAGCAGCTCCAGATAGTCCTCCAGTTTTTGCAGCGGCGGCATGAAGACATAGAGCACGCCGCTGGCCTGGCCGACCTTCTCCGCCTTCGGGCCGCTGGCGCGACGTGGGTCGCGCACCTCGACGCACAGCGCGCTGCGGGTGATCCAGTGGGCGCTCTGGAAGCGCTCGGGGCGCTGGCTCAGCGGCACGGTGCTACCGCTGTCGGAGGCGGCCGGCGGCAGCCCATGGCCCGGTGCCGGCCAGGCCGGGAAGGTCGGTGTCTGCGCGCGCAGCTGGGCAGCCGCCGGCAAGGCGTCGCGCGGCGCGAACGGGTCCTGCTCGATATGGAAGGGGAACTCCGCTTCGCTGACCCAGGGCAGCGAATCCAGCGGCAGGCGGTAGCCCATCGGCGAGTCGCCGGGGAACAGATACATGCGTTCGTCGCGGAAGAACCAGGGGCCGCTGACCCAGGGCGCGCCGGCCAGGCCGGGTGCATCGCCCTTCTTGATCGGCAGCACATAGCCGACCACATGGTCCAGGCCCTGGGCGAAGACGCGACGCAGCCGGCTGCGCTCCATCTCGTCGTCGAGCCTGGACTCGAAGGGGTCGACATTGACCGGCAGGCGGCGCTCGCGCCACAGGTAGTACCAGGTGTCCTCATAGCCGGGCTGGACGAAGCCTTCATCCAGGCCCAGGCGCGCCGTCAGGCCCTGCATGAAGCGCTGGGCGTCGGTGCTGGTGTAGGCATGGGGATCGCGCTCGTCGGCGATCAGGGTCGGGTCTTGCCAGCAGGGCTCGCCGTCGGCGCGCCAGAAGATGGACAGCGCCCAGCGCGGCAGCTGCTCGCCCGGGTACCACTTGCCCTGGCCGAAATGAAGAAAGCCGCCCTGCCCGTATTCGGCGCGCAGGCGCTGCAGCAGGGCCTGGGCGTAGCTGCGCTTGGTCGGGCCCAGCGCGTCGATATTCCATTCGGCACCATCGCGATCGTCGACCGAAACAAAAGTGGGTTCGCCGCCCATGGTCAGGCGCACATCGCCGGCCCGCAGCTCCGCATCGACCTGCTCGCCGAGCTGCAGCACCTCGGCCCACTGTGCCTCGGTATAGGGCTTGGTGACGCGCGGCGACTCCCAGATGCGGGTGACGCTCATCTCGTGGCCGAACTCGACCTCGCACTTGTCCACCGCGCCGCTGATCGGCGCGGCGCTGGAGGGCTGGGGCGTGCAGGCCAGCGGGATATGACCCTCGCCGGCGAACAGTCCGGACGTGGGATCCAGCCCCACCCAGCCGGCGCCGGGCAGGAAAACCTCGCACCAGGCGTGCAGATCGGTGAAGTCGACCTCGGTGCCGCTGGGGCCGTCGAGCGCCTTCTGGTCGGGGGTCAGCTGGATCAGATAGCCGGAGACGAAGCGCGCAGCCAGGCCCAGATGGCGCATCAGCTGCACCATCAACCAGCCCGAGTCGCGGCAGGATCCTGAGGCCTTGGCCAGCGTCTCCTCGGGCGTCTGCACGCCGGGCTCCATGCGTATCAGGTAGGAGATGTCCTGCTGCAGGCGCTGGTTCAGCATCACCAGGAAGTCGATGGTCGGCAGCGGTGTCAGATCGATCTTGGAGAGATAGGCCGCGACCTGCGGCGTGGCTTCATCGGCGATCAGATAGGGCGCCAGCTCGGCGCGCTGCTCCGCTTCGTAGGTGAAGGGGAAGTGCTTGGCATGGGGTTCGAGGAAGAAGTCGAAGGGATTGAACACCGACATCTCGGCCACCAGATCGACCGTGACCTTGAACTCGCGGGTCTGCTCCGGAAAGACCAGGCGCGCCAGATAGTTGGCGAAGGGGTCTTGCTGCCAGTTGATGAAATGGCCCTCGGGCTCGACCCGCAGCGAGTACGAGAGGATGGGCGTGCGGCTGTGCGGCGCCGGACGCAGGCGCACGACCTGGGGGCCCAGGCTGATGCGCCGGTCATAGCGGTAATGCGTGACATGCTTGAGCGCGACGTGGATGGACAAGGCGATTCCTTTGAGGCTTTATGTGGGGGTCCGAGGCGCGGGTCAGGCCGCCGGCATCAGGAAGTCGCGGCTGATGCCGGCACCCAGTTCGCCAACGCGGTTCAGGAACTGGTCGAGGAACTCGTGCATGCCACCGGCCAGGATCTCGTCGATGCGGCCATAGGCCAGCTCGGCGTGCAGACGCCCGGCTTGGCGCTGGGTCTCGCCGGAGTGTTCGTTGGCGACCCGGTCGAGGTTGTCGACAAGTCGCGACAGGCAGTGGGCCAGCGAGCGCGGCATATTGCTGCGCAGTATCAGCAGCTCGGCCACCTTCTCGGGCTGGATCACATTGCTGTAGACCTTGCGGTAGATCTCGAAGGCGGAGACCGAGCGCAGGATGGCCGACCAGTGATAGAAGTCGTAGGCGCTGCTGCCGGCGCCGCCCTCGGGCGCCTGGAACTTGACGTCCAGCAGGCGGGCCGTGTTGTCGGCCCGCTCCAGAAAGGAGCCGATGCGCAGAAAGTTGAAGGCCTCGTCCTGCAGCATCGTGCCGACCGTCACCCCGCGCGACAGATGCGAGCGGAACTTGACCCACTCGAACAGTGCCGAGGGATCGCGCAGCAGCAGGCCGTCGGCGATGAGGCGCTTGAACTCCAGCCAGGTCTGGTTGGTGGTCTCCCAGGCCTCGGTGGTCAGCGCGCCGCGCACCGCGCGGGCGTTCTCGCGCGCCGCGCGCAGGCAGCTGATGATGGACGAGGGGTTGCGCTCGTCGCGCACGATGAAGTCCTTGACCCGCTTCGCGTCGATCTCGCCATAGCGGTCCTGGTAGTCCTGGCTCAGCTCTGAGATCGACAAGAGGGCGCGCCAGCCCTGCTCGGCCACCTCGGGCGACTGCGGCAGCAGCGAGGTCTGGTAGTTGACGTCCAGCATGCGCGCGGTGTTCTCGGCTCGCTCCATATAGCGGGCCAGCCAGAACAGATGATCGGCGGTTCTTGACAGCATTGCTCAGTCCTCCAGGACCCAGGTGTCCTTGGTGCCACCGCCCTGGCTGCTGTTGACCACCAGCGAGCCCTCCTTCAGCGCCACCCGGGTCAGGCCGCCCGGCACCATTTGCACCGTGCTGCCCGACAGCACAAAGGGTCGCAGATCAATATGACGGGGCGCTATGCCCGAGTCGACAAAGGTCGGGCAGGTGGACAGGCTCAGCGTCGGCTGGGCGATGTAGTTGGCCGGGTTGGCCAGCAGCTGGGCGCGGAAGTCGGCGATCTCCTGCTGCGTGGCGGCCGGGCCGACCAGCATGCCGTAACCGCCGGCGCCATGCACCTCCTTGACGACCAGCTCGCCCAGATGGTCCAGCACATAGGACAGATCGTCCTTGTCGCGGCACAGATGGGTGGGCACATTGTTCAGAATGGGTTTCTCGCCCAGGTAGAACTCGACCATCTTGGGCACATAGGGGTAGATGGACTTGTCGTCGGCGATGCCGGTACCCACCGCGTTGGACAGGGTCACATTGCCGGCCTTGTAGGCGGCGATCAAGCCCGGGCAGCCCAGCGTGGAATCGGCGCGGAAGACCTGGGGATCGAGAAAGTCATCATCGAGCCGGCGGTAGATCACATCGACCCGCTTCGGCCCGCGCGTCGTGCGCATGAAGACGCAGTCCTTGTCGACAAACAGGTCCTGGCCCTGCACCAGCTCGACGCCCATCTGCTGGGCCAGGAAGGCATGCTCGAAATAGGCCGAGTTGTACATGCCCGGCGTCAGCACGACCACGGTGGGATCGACCACACCCTGCGGTGCCACGCTGCGCAAGGTCTCCAGCAGCAGGTCCGGGTAATGGGCGACCGGCGCGATGCGGTGCTGCGAGAACAGCTCGGGAAACAACCGCATCATCATCTTGCGGTTTTCCAGCATGTAAGACACGCCGCTGGGCACGCGCAGATTGTCTTCGAGCACGTAATAGCTGCCCGAGCCGTCCGGATTGGCGGCACGCACGATGTCGACGCCGGCGATGTGCGAGTAGATGTTCTTCGGCACCGCCACGCCCATCATCTCGGGCCGGAACTGCGCATTGCGCAGGATCTGTTCGGCCGGCACGATGCCGGCCTTCAGGATGGCCTGCTCGTGATAGACATCGTGGATGAAGCGGTTCAGCGCGGTGACGCGCTGGCGCAGGCCGGCTTCGAGCTCGCGCCACTCATGGGCCGGGATCACCCGCGGGATCAAATCGAAGGGGATCAGGCGCTCGGTGCCTTCGCCGCCATCCTTGTCACCGTAGACCGCGAAGGTGATGCCGACGCGGCGGAAGATCAGCTCCGCCTCCTCGCGCCGCGCATACATGGTCTCGACCGGCTGCTGGGCCAGCCAGCGCTCATAGGCCTGGTACTGCGGGCGCGCCCGGGCGTCGCCGCCATGCATTTCATCGAAACCGGATCTCATCGAGGCTCTCCTCTCCCGGGATACAGAGCAATAAGCGCACCAGCTTTGAGCCGGGGGCGGTGCACCAAGAGCCGCTGCGGCGCGCCGACGATGCACCAGGGCGGGGCGCGCCCGGTCAATCAGGCGGCGGCCGCACTGGCGCCAAGGATGCGCTCCAAGGCCGCGCCCAGACTGGCCACGGTGCGATCAGGTTGGTGCAGCTTGTCCAGGCCGAACAGCCCGATGCGGAAGGTCTTGAAGTCCGGGCCCTCGTCGCACTGCAGCGGCACGCCGGCAGCGCTCTGCACGCCCTCGGCGAGAAAAGCCTTGCCGCTGTGCAGGCCGTCATGGTCGGTGAAGCTGACCACCACGCCCGGGGCCTGGAAGCCCTCGGCCGCGACGCTGCGCAAGCCCTTGGACTGCAAGAGCGCGCGCACCCGCTGGCCCAGTTCCAGCTGTTCGCTGCGCAGGCGCTCGAAGCCGTACTCGCGGGTCTCCAGCATCACATCGCGTGTGCGGGTCAGCGCATCGGTCGGCAAGGTGGCGTGATAGGCATGGCCGCCACCCTCGTAGGTCTCCATGATCTGCAGCCACTTCTTCAGATCGGCCGCGAAGCTGCTGCTGGTCGTGCCGTCGATCTGCGCCCGGGCCCGCTCGCTGAGCATCACGAAGGCGCAGCAGGGTGAGCCGCTCCAGCCCTTTTGCGGCGCGCTGATCAGCACGTCGACGCCGGTGGCGGTCATGTCCACCCACAGCGCGCCCGAGGCGATGCAGTCCAGCACGAAGAGCGCGCCGACCTCATGGGCCGCCTCGGCCACCGCGCGCAGATAGCTGTCGGGCAGCAGCAGGCCGGCGGCCGTTTCGACATGGGGGGCGAACACGATCTCGGGCCGCTCGGTGCGTATCGTCGCCACCACCTCCTCGATCGGCGCCGGCGCAAACGCCGCCTGCCGCGCGCTGGTGACAGGTCTTGCCTTCAGCACCCGCTGTTCGGCCGGGATCTTGCCCATCTCGAAGATCTGGGTCCAGCGGTAGCTGAACCAGCCATTGCGTATCACCAGGGTCTTGCGGCCGCTGGCAAACTGACGCGCCACCGCCTCCATGCCGAAAGTGCCGCTGCCCGGCACGACGATGGCCGAGCGGGCGCGATAGACCTCCTTCAGCACAGCGGAGATGTCACGCATCACCCGCTGGAACTTCTGCGACATATGGTTCACCGCACGGTCGGTGAACACCACCGAGTATTCGAGCAGGCCGTCGGGGTCGACGTCGGGGAGAAGTCCGGGCATGGCATGTCCTCGCGGCTTATGGATGGGCAGGCCAGCTTATCACCGCGCAACCGGCGCTCTGCTAGGCTCATTCATCGTCCATCAGCCACCGGGAGTGCCCCATGTCCCCCAGAATCCTCCTGCGCCATTTGCTGCCCCTGTTGGGCGCAGCCTTGCTGTTGTCCGGCTGCGCGTCGGGCGGCGGCGCCAGCGCCTCCGTCGGCGGCACTGCCACCTATCGCGAGCGCATGATGCTGCCCCCGGGCGCCGTGTTCGAGGCCAGGCTGCTCGATGTGTCGCTGGCCGATGCGCCGTCGGTGACGCTGGGCAGCACCCGCGTTCTGGATCCACGCGTGCCGCTGAGTTTCTCGATTGCCTATGACCCGGCCCGCATCCAGGCCCGCCACCGCTACATCGTCAGCGCCTCGATCCGGCTCAATGAGCAGCTGCTGTTCATCACCGACACCGCCCACCCGGTGCTGGGCGACAGCGGCGTGCAGCAGGTCGAGCTGTTGCTCAAGCGGGTGGAGCCGGCGCGGCTGTAGATGCAAGAAGAAAAAGGCCGACCCGGCTTGCACCGGATCGGCCCTGGTGAGGGTCGAGTCTGGGGGTTTACAAGCCGCCAGTCCCCGTCGCCAGCACCGTACCCTCAATGCCGGTAACCCAGCCGGTACGGCCGTCGACAAAGAACACATCATTCAGCGTCTTCTGCGTGCCGGTGAACTGAGGCGTCCAGCTCTTGCCGCCATTTTTGGTGCTCAAGATGGTGCCCCCGTTACCGACAATCCAGCCCTGCTGGGCATCGAGGAAGCGGATGCCATTGAAACCGGCACTGGAGCCGGTCACCACCTGGGTCCAGGTCTGGCCGGCATCAGTGGACTTCAGCAGCGTGCCGGACTCGCCGACGACCCAGGCCGTGTCGGCATCGGTGAACAGCACGCGCGTCAGCGTCGCGGCAGTGCCGCTGAAGCGTGCGGTCCAGGTCTGGCCGCCATCCTCGGTGGCCAGGATGCGGCCGTTGAGGCCGACGGCCACGCCCTTCTTCGCGCTACCGAACTGCAGGCCATTCAGCCCTGCCGACGGCAGCTCGGCCTTCTGGCTCCAGCTCTGCCCACCGTCACCGCTGGACAGCAGCACGGGTTTGTTGGACACCTGGTCATAGGCCAGCGCAAAGCCGGTGCTCTCGTCGACAAAATGGAACGCGCTGATGCTGACCCGGCCCAGCAGCGGTGTGGCCCAGGTCGCGCCGTTGTCGGTGCTGCGGTAGACCTTGCCGTCTCCTGCCAGCAGCCAGCCCTTGCCCCCGGCCAGGAACTGGAAACCGGCCGAGCCGTGGCTCGGCGCCACCAGGTTTTTGATCTTGACGGTCCATTCGGCGCCGCCATTGACGGTTTCCTGCAACTCACCGCTGGCATTCAGACTCAGTCCGCGCTTGGCATCAAAGAACCAAGCTGCGGTCAGCGAACGCTGCGCTACCTGCACATCCATGCCGCCCGCCTGGGTCCAGCTCAGCATGCCGTCGCTGCTCAGATAGGCTTGATCGCCCTGCACCCACAGCCAGACCTTGGCGCCCAGGCGCTGCGGTGCGATGCCGTTCAGGCTGCCGCCGCCCGGCAAAGTGATGCGGGTCCAGCTGGCACCGCCATCCTCGCTGAGGTAGTGCTCTGACGGGCTGGAGAAGTAGGAACTGCGGTACAACGCGCCGCCATCGAACACCCGGGCCTCGCCATAGCTCCAGTTGCCAGTGGCGGGGAAGCCGACCTTGCTCCAGTTGCGACCGCCGTCGCTGCTGCGGTAGATCTGGTGGCCGGCGCTCAGGTAAGCATTGTTGGTGTCCACAAAGCTGACCACGGGCGTATAGCTCACGTCGCTGCCCAGGCCCTGAGCCTCGTAGGACTCCCAGTTGACACCCCCATCGACACTGCGCCGCAGGCTCAGCTTGTAGCCATAGCCACCCAGGCCTGGCTCATAGCCCCAGCTGGTGTTGGTGAGGACCAGGCCTTGCTTGCCCAGCAGCTGGAAACGACCGCCCCAGGCAACGGTGGCCACCGTGGTGCCGGTGGCGCCGCCGTCGGCAGACTTCTTCAGCGTGCTGCCGTCAAAGTACCAAAGAGTGCCGTCGGCACCGACCTCGGAGACAGAGAAAACACTTTCAGTCCAGCTTGCGCCGCCATCCGCCGTGCGGCGCACCCGACCGTCGCCCGTTGTGACAAAAGCAGTACGAGCGTCCAGCACGTGCAGTCTGTAGCTGTAACCGTCGGTAAAGCCGACCTCCTGCTGAACCCAGGTCTTGCCACCGTCCACCGTGCGCAACACGGCGCCAAAGGCGCCGATCACCCAGCCGTTGTTCGCGTCCGCGAAACCCACCGCGAACAGGCGGCTGCGCAGGCCGCTGTGCTGGCGCACCCAGGTCTTGCCACCATCGACAGTCTTGAAGATCTCGCCGTTGCCACCCACCGACCAGCCGGTCTGCGCATCGAGAAAGAAGTAGTCCTCCCGGCTGGTGCCGGTGGGCCTCGGCTGCTGCCAGCACCAGCCACTGTCGGAAGCCCCGGAGCAGACCAGGCCGCGCACATGGGCGCGGTTGTTGACGCTGACCTGGAACTTGACCTCCTTGGAAGCGCCGGCCGTGTTGCTGACCTTCAGGCTGACCTCGTAATCGCCGACCTTGGCATAGTCATGCTTGGGGCTGGCCTCGGTGCTGCTGCTGCCGTCGCCGAAATTCCAAACAAAGCTCAGCCCCTGCAGCGCCGCGGCGCTGTTGCTGAACGCCGTGGCCGATGCCACATCGCTGCTGGCGGCACCGCTGATGCTCAAAGTGTCCGGGATCGCCGTGGCAGGCACCGGCGTTGGGGTGGGCGTCCCGCCACCATCACCGCCGCCGCCGCCACAGGCGCTCAACAATATGCCGCTCAACAAACCAACGGCGCAGGCGCGCCGCACTCCCCAAGCTCCGCGCATCGCAGATCTCCCTCTTGTGTGAATTTGTAAGAAGGCAGGATTGTCCGCGAAGCCGGGCCGGGCCCGTCGTCGGCCACCCCACCCTGATGGGGGATGCCGCAAGGCAGAATCCCGCCCATGCCCGAGGCCAGCCCCGCCACCCCCACCAGCGCATCCAAGCCCAAATCCGCCCCGCAAAAGGCCATGGAGAAACTGGGCCTCGTGCGTGATATCGACCTGGCGCTGCACCTGCCGCATCGCTACGAGGACGAGACCCGCGTCACGCCGATCGCCGAGGCGCGCGAGGGCGAGACGGTGCAGTGCGAGGGGGTGGTGATCGAGTGCCGGGTCGAGCTGCGCGGGCGGCGTTCGCTGCTGGTGAAGATGGCAGATGACAGCGGCGAGTTGCTGCTGCGCTTCATCCACTTCTATCCCTCGCACCAGAAGACCATGGCCGAGGGGAACCGGCTGCGGGTGCGCGGCGAGCTGCGTGGCGGCTTCTTCGGGCGCGAGATGGTGCACCCGACCTTCAAGGCGGTCAGCGAGGACACGCCGCTGGCGCAAAGCCTGACCCCCGTCTACCCCAGCAGCGCCAGCCTGCCCCAGGTCTATCTGCGCAAGGCCGTGGCCTCGGGCCTGAAGCGCGCCGCGCTGGAGGAGCTGCTGCCGCCCGGCACGGTGCCGGCCCGGCTGCCCAGCCTGCGCGAGGCGCTGGACTTTCTGCATCACCCGCCACCGGCCGCAAGCCTGAGCATGCTGGAGGATCACAGCCACCCGGCCTGGCAGCGTCTGAAGTTCGAGGAGCTGCTGGCCCAGCAGCTGAGCCAGCTGCGCGCCCAGCGCGAGCGGGCCCGGCTGAGGGCGCCGGCACTGCGGGCCGCGCGTGGCGGTCTGCACGAGCAGTTGCTGGTCACCCTGCCCTTCGGCCTGACCGGGGCGCAGCAGCGCGTCGGCGAGGAGATCGCGCAAGACCTGGCACGCCCCGCACCGATGCACCGGCTGCTGCAGGGCGATGTCGGCTCGGGCAAGACCGTGGTGGCCGCGCTGGCAGCGGCGGTGGCGATTGATGCTGGCTGGCAATGCGCGCTGATGGCGCCCACCGAGATCCTGGCCGAGCAGCATTTCAAGAAGCTGGTCGGCTGGCTGGAACCGCTGGGGCTCAAGGTCGCCTGGCTGACCGGCAGCGTCAAGGGCAAGGCGCGGCAGAAGATGCTGGATGCTGCGGCTTCAGGAGAAGCCCAGCTGGTGATCGGCACCCATGCGGTGATCGAGGACAAGGTGCAGTTCAAGAAATTGGGCCTGGCCATCATCGATGAGCAGCACCGCTTCGGCGTTGCGCAGCGATTGGCCTTGAGGAAGAAGCTCGCCAGCCAGGCGCTGGAGCCGCATCTCTTGATGATGAGCGCAACGCCGATCCCGCGCACCTTGGCGATGACCTACTTCGCCGATCTGGACGTCAGCACCATCGACGAGCTGCCGCCAGGCCGCACCCCCATCGTCACCAAGGTGTTCGCCGACAGCAAACGCGACAACGTGATCGCGAAGATCCGTGACGAGGTGGCCAAGGGGGCCCAGGTCTACTGGGTCTGCCCGCTGATCGAGGAGTCGGAAACGCTGGACCTGAAGAACGCGACCGAGACCCATGCGGAGCTGAGTGCCGCGCTGGAGGGCAAGGTCGTGGGCCTGCTGCACGGCCGCATGGCACCTAGCGAGAAGGCGGCGGTGATGGCGCAGTTCAGCGCCGGGCAGATGAGCGTGCTGGTGGCGACCACAGTGATTGAGGTCGGCGTCGATGTGCCCAATGCCAGCCTGATGGTGATCGAGCATGCCGAGCGTTTCGGCCTGAGCCAGCTGCACCAGCTGCGCGGCCGCGTCGGCCGGGGCGCGGTGGCCAGCGTCTGCGTGCTGCTCTACACCGGCCCGCTGTCGCCCACGGGCAAGGACCGGCTGCGCGCGATGGCCGAGACCAATGACGGCTTCGAGATCGCGCGCCGCGACCTCGACATCCGCGGCCCAGGCGAGTTCATGGGCGCGCGCCAGAGCGGCGCCGAGCTCCTGCGCTTCGCCGATCTGCAGGAGGACGCGCCGCTCTTGAAGGCGGCGCGCGAACTGGCACCCCAGCTGCTGGACCGCCACCCGGAGGCGGCGAGCCGGCAAGTGGAGCGCTGGCTGGGCTCGAAGGCGGAGTTTCTGAAGGCCTGAGCACCTGCCGGATTACTTGACTTCCTTGACCTCGGTGATCAGCACATCCTGGACCGGCACAGTGCCATTGACGGGAACCGTCCGGATGGCATTGAGCACATCAAGCCCAGCCGTGATCTTGCCAAACACGGCATAGCCGCCGACCTTGTCGGGGCCGGGGTAGTTCAACTCCGTGTTGTCTTTGACATTGAAATAGAACTGGCTGGTCGCGCTGTTGGCAACAACGGTGCGGGCCATGGCGATGGTGCCATTCAGATTGCTCAGGCCGTTATTGCTCTCCAGCGCGATGGGCGAATAGGTCGGCGGTTTCTCCACCAACGAGCCATTGCTTCGCACGACACCGCCGCCCTGAACCACAAAATTGGATTCAACGCGGTGGAAGACGGTGTTCTTGTAGAACCCATCGTTGACGTACTTGAGGAAGTTGGCGACCGTCAGCGGCGCATTCTTGGCGTCGAGCCCCAGCTCGATGACGCCCTTGCTGGTCGTCATCGTGACCTTGTGGGTGATGGTCATCGTGACGGGCGGGACGGGCGCCGGTGGGATACCGATACTGCCACCATCGCTGCCACCGCCACCACCGCAGGCAGCCAGAAAAGTCAGAGCGCTCGTGGCGCACAAGGTCTTGATCAGATTCATGGTCTTTGGGTCAGCGAGAAGCGATACCTGAGAAGCGCCGCAGTATCGATGTTCGCGAGCAGCGGGCCTGTGGACACCCCCCATCAAGACTGCTATTCGCACAAACTTTACGAGCGCTTCACATGAACTCCAGGTTGTCAATCAACCTCGTCTGACCCAGCCGGGCGGCTGCCAACGCCACCAGCGGCTGCCTTTCGGCGGGCGCACCCAGATCGACGCGGCGGCGCAGCACCAGATAGTCGGGCGCCCAGCCGGCTGCCTGTAGCGTCGCCATCGCCTCGGCCTCGATGGCGGCGACATCGCGCTCGCCGCCCTGCCAGCGCGCGATCATGGCCTTCAGCGTGCGGCTCAGGCGCAAGGCCTCCTCGCGTTCGGCCTCGCTGAGATAACCGTTGCGTGAGGACAGGGCCAGGCCCTGTTCGCTGCGCGTGGTCTCGCCGGCCAGGATCTCGATGGGCAGGGCCAGCTGGGCCACCATGCGACGCAGCACCATCAGCTGCTGATAGTCCTTCTTGCCGAACACCGCCCAGCGGGGCTGCACGATGTTGAACAGCTTGGCCACGACGGTGCAAACGCCGGTGAAGAAGCCGGGGCGAAAATGGCCTTCCAGGATGTCGGCCAGCTCGGCCGGCGGCTGCACCTTGTAGCCCTGCGGCTCGGGGTAGAGCTCGGCCTCGTCGGGCGCGAACACATAGTCGCAGCCGGCGCTCTTGAGCAACTCGGCATCGCGCGCCAGGGTGCGGGGGTAGCGGTCGAAGTCCTCGTGCGGCGCGAACTGCAGCCGGTTGACGAAGATGCTGGCCACCACCGGGCCCCCCTGTGCGGCCGCCTTGGCCTGGCGCACCAGGGACAGATGGCCCTCGTGCAGATTGCCCATCGTCGGGACGAAGGCATTGGCGCGGCCGGCCAGGGCCTGGCGCAGCTCCGCGATGGTGTGAATGACTTGCATCGCGCTCAATCAGTAGCTGTGGACTTGGTTATCGGGAAAGGTCTGCGCCTTGACCTCGGCCACATAGCGGCACACCGCGTCCTGGATCGAGGCCGCGCCGGCCATGAAGTTCTTGACGAAGCGGGGCCGGCGGCCCGGCGTGATGTCCAGCATATCGTGCAGCACCAGCACCTGGCCCGAGCAACCGACGCCGGCACCGATGCCTATCACCGGCACGGTGGAGGCGGCCGTGATCTCGGCGGCCAGCGTGGCCGGCACCATCTCGTAGAGCAGCATGGCCGCGCCGGCCTCGACCAGTTCCTGCGACTCGCGCTTGATGCGCGCGGCGCCGGCCTCGTCGCGCCCCTGCACCTTGAAACCGCCCAGCGCGTTGACGGTCTGCGGCGTGAAACCCAGATGGGCGCAGACCGGAATGCCGCGCTCGCTGAGAAAGCGCACCGTCTCCACCGTCCAGCCGCCGCCCTCCAGCTTGACCATCTGAGCACCGGCCTTGACCAGGGCGGCGGCGCTCTTCCAGGCCTCTTCCTTTGACGCGTGGTAGCTGTCGAAAGGCAGATCGGCCAGCACCCAGGCCGTCTTGACGCCACGCCGCACACAGGTGGTGTGGTAGACCATGTCCTCCAGGCTGACCGGTGCGGTCGAGCCGCGGCCCTGCAACACATTGCCCAGCGAGTCGCCGATCAGGAGGATGTCCACGCCGGCGCCGTCCAGCAGGCTCGCAAAAGCCGCGTCATAGCAGGTCAGCATCGCGATCTTCTCGCCGTCGGCATGCATCTGCTGCAGGCGGGGCAGGCTCAGGGGTTTGCGCTCGGTACTCATGGTTTGTGCGATTGGCGAATGCCCGCAGGGCGCAGGCGGGCGCAGTGTAGCGGGGTCAGCCATCTCCACAGAACCGGTCAAGGCAATGTAGGCTTCGCCCTTGATAGGAGAAAACAATGACCCTGACCGAGCTGCGCTACATCGTCGCGGTCGCCCGCGAACGGCATTTCGGCCGCGCCGCCGAGGCCTGCCATGTGTCCCAGCCGACGCTGAGCGTCGCGATCAAGAAGCTGGAGGAGGAGCTGGACGTCAAGATCTTCGAGCGCGGCGCCGCCGAGGTCACGGTGACGCCGCTGGGCGAGGACATCGTGCGCCAGGCCCAGTCGGTGATCGAGCAGGCCAGCGCAATCAAGGAGATCGCCAAGCGTGGCAAGGACCCGCTGGCCGGCGCGCTGCGCCTGGGGCTGATCTACACGATAGGCCCCTATCTGCTGCCCCAGCTGGTCAAGAGCGTGATCGCGCACTACCCGCAGATGCCGCTGATGCTGCAGGAGAACTTCACCGTCAAGCTCTTGGAGATGCTGCGCACCGGCGAACTCGACTGCGCCATCATGGCCGAGCCCTTTCCCGACACCGGCCTGGCGATCGCGCCGCTCTACGACGAGCCCTTTGTGATCGCCGTGCCGGCCAGTCACCCCTTTGCCCAGCGCCCCTCGATCAGCTCCCAGGAGCTCAAGAGCGAGACCATGCTGCTGCTGGGCACCGGCCACTGCTTTCGCGACCATGTGCTGGAGGTCTGCCCCGAGTTCGCGCGCTTCTCCAGCGATGCCGAGGGCATACGCAAGAGCTTCGAGGGCAGCTCGCTGGAGACCATCAAGCATATGGTGGCCTCGGGCATGGGGGTCACCGTGGTGCCGGGCCTGAGCGTGCCCAAGGAACCGCAGACCCATCTGCGCTTCGTCCCCTTCGCCGACCCGGTGCCGAGCCGCCGCGTCGTGCTGGCCTGGCGCCGCACCTTCACCCGCTACGAGGCCATCGCGGCGCTGCGCAATGCAATTTATGACTGCGCGCTGGACGGGGTGACACGGCTGTCCTGACTCCAAAGGGGCTTGAAGCGGCCGCGCCGTCCGGCGAACATGGGTATCGCCTGGAGAAGTTTGTTTTAGCTATCGCCGACTTTGATTCAAACAAATTGATCTATTGGTAGCCGAAATTTAGTCTTCTCCCTTCCATTCCAGCCACGGCTGGCCACACCCGAGGAGATAAGCCATGACCAGTGAAGCGAACAAGTGCCCCTTCCACCATGCTGCCGGCGGCGGCACGACGAACAAGGACTGGTGGCCCAACCAGCTGCGCGTCGATCTGCTGAACCAGCATTCCAGCAAGTCCGACCCGCTGGGCGAAACCTTCAACTACGCCGAAGAATTCAAGAAGCTCGACTACAAGGCGCTGAAGGCCGATCTGGTCAAGCTGATGACCGACAGCCAGGACTGGTGGCCGGCCGATTTCGGCCACTACGGCCCGCAGATGATTCGCATGGCCTGGCACTCGGCCGGCACCTACCGCACGCTCGACGGCCGCGGCGGCGGCGGCCGCGGCCAGCAGCGCTTCGCCCCGCTGAACTCCTGGCCCGACAACGTCAATATCGACAAGTCGCGCCGCCTGCTGTGGCCGATCAAGCAGAAGTACGGCCAGAAGATCTCCTGGGCCGACCTCTTCATCCTGGCCGGCAATGTGGCGCTGGAGTCGATGGGCTTTCGCACCTTCGGCTTCGCCGGCGGCCGCGCCGATGTCTGGGAACCGGACATGGACGTCAACTGGGGCGCCGAGAGCACCTGGCTGGCCACCGACAAACGCTTCCACGGTGATCGCGAGCTGGACGCCAACCTCGGCGCCACCCATATGGGCCTGATCTATGTGAACCCCGAGGGCCCCAATGCCAGCGGCGATTACATGGCCGCCGCCAAGGACATCCGCGCCACCTTCTACCGCATGGCGATGGACGACGAGGAAATCGTCGCGCTGATCGCCGGCGGCCACACCTTCGGCAAGGCCCATGGCGCCGCCCCCGAATCGCACAAAGGCCCCGAGCCCGAGGGTGCCGGCATCGAGGCCCAGGGCCTGGGCTGGAACAGCAACTTCGGGCAAGGCCACGGCAAGGACACCGTCTCCAGCGGCCTCGAAGTGACCTGGACCACGACCCCGGCGCAGTGGGGCAACAACTTCTTCGAGAACTTGTTCAAGTTCGAGTGGGAGCTGGAGAAGAGCCCCGCCGGTGCCAAGCAGTGGGTGGCCAAGGACGCGCCGGACATCATTCCGGACGCCCATGTGCCGGGCAAGTTCCACAAGCCCAAGATGCTGACCACCGACCTGACGATGCGCTTCGACCCCGAGTTCGGCAAGATCTCCAAGCGCTTCCTGGAAGACCCGCAGGCCTTTGCCGAGGCCTTCGCCCGCGCCTGGTTCAAGCTGACCCACCGCGATATGGGCCCGAAGGCCCGCTACCTCGGCCCCGAGGTGCCGAAGGAAGACCTGATCTGGCAAGACCCGCTGCCGGCCGCCACGCACAACCCGTCCGCAGCGGACATCGCCGAGCTGAAGACCAAGATCGCGGCCTCCGGCCTGTCGATCAGCGAGCTGGTGTCGGTGGCCTGGGCCTCGGCATCGACCTTCCGTGGCGGTGACAAGCGTGGCGGCGCCAATGGCGCGCGCCTGGCCCTGGCACCGCAGAAGGACTGGGAAGTGAACCGGCGCGCCATCGCCGCCCTGCCCACCCTGGTCGAGATCCAGAAGGCCTCGGGCAAGGCCTCGCTGGCCGATGTGATTGTGCTGGCCGGCAGCGTCGGCATCGAGCAGGCGGCCAAGGCGGCCGGCGTCGCGGTCGAGGTGCCGTTCGCGCCGGGCCGGGTCGATGCCACGCAGGAACAGACCGATGTCGAGTCCTTCGCGCTGATGGAGCCGCTGGCCGATGGTTTCCGCAACTACAAGAAGGGCAAGATCGGCGCGGCCACCGAGGCGCTGCTGATCGACCGGGCCCAGTTGCTGACGCTGACCGCGCCGGAGCTGACCGCCCTGGTCGGCGGCCTGCGCGTGCTCGGGGCCAATGCCGACGGCAGCCAGCACGGCGTGTTCACCGAGCAGGTCGGCGTGCTGAGCAATGTCTTCTTCGTCAACCTGCTCGATATGAGCACCGAGTGGAAGGCGGTTGATGGCGAGGGCGAGCTGTTCGAAGGCCGGGATCGCAAGACCGGTGCGGTCAAGTACAGCGGCACCCGCAACGATCTGGTGTTCGGCTCCAACTCGGTGCTGCGCGCCTATGCCGAGGTCTACGCCAGCGCGGATGGCCAGCAGAAGTTTGTCGCCGACTTCGTCGCCGCCTGGACCAAGGTCATGAACCTGGACCGCTTCGACCTGGCGTGATCGCGCGGCGTTGCTGAGAGAACCTGGGGTGGGCCTGGCCCACCCCTTTTGAGAGAGGACATGATGATGCTGAAGAAGGGACGAACCCTGCTGGGCCTGGCCGTGACGCTGAGCGGCACCGCCTTGAACGCGCAATACCTGGTCGAATGGATGCGGCATAGCAATATCTGACCCCCGCTCGTCCTATAGTTGCTGACATCCACTCAGCCAACCTCCAAGGACATTCATGAGCAAGAAGAAAGCGGCCCCGGGCACCGGCATCAATATCGGCATCGATGACAAGGACCGCGCCGCCATCGCCGCCGGCCTGTCCAAGCTGCTGGCCGACACCTACACGCTCTACCTGACCACCCACAACTTCCACTGGAACGTCACCGGGCCGATGTTCAACTCGCTGCATGCGATGTTCATGACCCAGTACACCGAGCTGTGGAACGCGGTCGACCCGATTGCCGAGCGCATCCGCTCACTGGGCCACCCCGCCCCGGGCTCCTACGCGCAGTTCGCCAAGCTCAGCTCGCTGAAGGACGCCCCGGCGACGCCGCCCAAGGCACTGGAGATGGTGCGCATCCTGGTCGAGGGCCATGAGGGCGCGGCGCGCACCGCGCGCAGCCTATTCCCGCTGGTCGACAAGGCCAGCGACGAGCCCAGCGCCGACATCCTGACCCAGCGCCTGACCGTGCACGAACAAACCGCCTGGATGCTGCGCAGCCTGTTGGAAGAGTAAATGCGATTGGCAGCGGCACCGCTGGCCCTGCTGCTGGTCTCGGGTGCGGCCCAGGCCCAGGCCCACGTCCAGAAGTTAAGCTGGGACGAGGCCCTGCAGCGCCTGCGCGGCGGCTCGGACCAGCTGGCCGCCGCCCGCGCCGGCCTGGCCCACAAGCAGGCGCGCGCCGAGGGCATCGCCGGCCTGGGCGGGCCCAGCGTCAGCCTGAGCGGCGCGGCCTACCGCTACAAGGCCAGCCTGGCCATCGATCTGGACCCCTTGTCCCAGCGCCTGGACCAGGTCGTTCCGCAGCTGCCGCCGCTACTGGGTCAGGTCTTGCCTGCCCTGCCGCAGCTGCCGCACAGCTACACGCTGGAGCGCAGCAACAGCGGCAGCACCGCCTCGCTCTCGGCCGTCTGGCCGCTCTATCTGGGTGGCGCCACCGAGGCCGCGCGCGGCCTGGCCGCCGCCCAGACCGCCGAGGCCAGCGCCGATCTGCAGAGCAGCGAGCATGAGGCGGCCGCACTGCTGGCCCAGCGCTACTTCCTGACCCAGCTGGCGCGCCGCGCCGCCGCGCTGCGCGAGGCCGCCGCCGAGGGCATCGCCGCCCATGATGCGGCAGCCGAGAAGATGCTCGCCACCGGCGTGCTGTCCAGGCTCGAACGGCTGCAGGCCCGTGCCGCCTTGGAAGACGCCCGCTACCAAGCGCGCAAGGCACGCAGCGATGCGGACCTGGCCGCGCTGGCGCTGGCACGCAGCCTCAAGCTCGATGCCCCGCCCCAGCCCAGCACGCCGCTGGCGCTGAGCCCGCGGCCGCTGCCGCCGCTGCAGGACTTCATCATCGTGGCCCTGGCCAACCATCCGGGCCTGGCCAAGGTGGCGGCCAAGAAGGAGCAGGCCAGCGAGCTGCAGCGCGCCGGCAAGGCGCTCAACAAGCCCCAGCTATTCGCCTTCGGCCAACGCTCGCTGACGCACAACGGCGACTGGGTGGCCGGCGTCGGCCTGCGCCTGAATCTGTGGGACTCGCTGGACCATGGCGCGCTGGACCGCTCGCACGCCAGCCAGATCGCCCAGGCCGACGCGACCGACGCGCAGGCACGCAGCGATATCGCGCTGCTGGTCGAGCGCCAGTGGCGGGCCACCGAAAACGCCCGCGAGCAATACCTGAGCCTGCAGGCCCAGGACGAGCTGGCCCATGAGCTGCTGCGCCTGCGTCAGGCCGGCCTGCGCCAGGGCACCAGCACCACGCTGGACCTGATCGACGCCGAGCTGAACCTCGCCAAACAGCGCACCGCCCGCGCCCAGGTCGCCTATGACTATGTGATGGCGCTGACCGGCCTGCTGCAGGCCTGCGCTCAGCTCGACAGCCTGGGCGACTATCTGAACCAGGCCGCCCTGCGCATCGAATGAAGAGCAAGCACACCGCCATGAAAGCCAAGCAAGTCCTGACCCCGCTGCTGATCGCCCTGGCCGCCGGCCTGGGCATCTACGCGCTCTGGCAGGCCGGCCGCGGCCCCGAGCAGGCGCCGATCCAGGGCATGATGGAAGCGCAGGAAACCGATATCGCGCCCAAGCTGACCGGCCGCATCGCCGAGTTGCGGGTGCAGGAGGGCCAGGCCATCGCCAAGGGCGAGTTGCTGCTGCGCATCGATAGCCCCGAGGTGCAGGCCAAGCTGGCCCAGGCCAGCAATGCCGAGGCCGCAGCCTCGGCGGTGGCGCTGAAGGCGCACAACGGCGCACGCCCGCAGGAGATCCGGATGGCACGCGCCAACTACGAGCGCGCCCAGACCGGCGCCGAGCTGGCCAGGAAAAGCCATGAGCGGGTCGAGAGCCTGCACCGCGACGGCCTGGTGGCCACGCAAAAACGCGACGAGGCCGAGGCCAACTGGCGCGCCAGCGAACGCCTGGCCGAGGCCGCCAAGGCGCAATGGGAGCTGGCCCAGGCGGGCGCCCGTGCTGAGGACCAGGCGGCCGCCAGCGCCCAGGCCCGCCAGGTGGCCGGCCTGGTGCAGGAGGTCGAGGCGGCCCGCGCCGAGACCGAGCTGAAGAGCCCGGTGGCCGGTACCGTGGCCAAGCTGCTGGCCAAGGTCGGCGAGCTGTCGCCGGCCGGCGTGCCGGTCGTGACCGTTGTCGACCTGGCCGATCAATGGGCTGTGTTCAACGTGCGCGAGGACCAGCTGGCGCGCTTCGCGATCGGGGCCGAGTTCGAGGCCCGCCTGCCGGCCCTGCCCGAGCAGCCACGCCTGCGCTTCAAGGTCACGGCCTCCAAGGTGCTGCCCGACTTCGCCACCTGGCGCGCCACCCGCGGCAACCAGGGCTATGACCTGCGCACCTTCGAGGTCAAGGCGCGGCCGCTGCAGCCCATCCAGGGCGCCCGCCCGGGCATGAGCGTGCTGCTGCCGTGACTTCGGGCCGGCGCTCGGCTTGGGCCAAGGTCTGGGCGCGCGAATGGGCACAGCTGCACGCCAGCCCGCTGGACCTGGCCATGCTCTCCTGGGTGCCGCTGCTGCTGGGCCTGCTGATGCTGTGGACCTTCTCGGCCGGCCTGGCGAGCCGGCTGCCCATCGCCGTGCTGGATCAGGACCACAGCGCCGCCTCGCGCCAGCTGCAACGCCTGCTCGATGCCGCGCCAGGCCTGCGTCTGGCCCGGCCGCTGGCCGATGCGGCCGAGGCCCGCAGCGCGCTGCAGGGCGGCGCGGTCTATGCTGTGCTGGTGATTCCGGCGGGCCTGGCCCGCGAGCTAAAGAGCGGCCGTGCCGCCAGCGTCACGCTGCTGCACAACGCCCAGTTCGCGACCCACTCAGGCCTGATCCAGAAGGATGTCCGCGGCGCGGTCGGCACGATGTCGGCCGGCATCGAGATCCTGGCGCGCGAGAAGCGCGGCCAGGCGCCACAGACCGCGACGCAGGGCTTCGAGCCGCTGCGCGCCGGCCTGGGCTCGCAGTACAACCCGGCGCTGAACTACCAGCAGTTCCTCGCCACCGCGCTGATACCGGCCCTGCTGCATCTGCTGGCCATGGTGGCCGGCGCCTGGACCGTGGGCCGCGAGCTGCGCGACGGCACGAGCCCGGCCTGGCTGGACGCTGCCGGGGGGCGGGTCTGGCCGGCTCTGCTGGCCAAGCTGGCCCCCGCCTGGCTGCTGCTGGGCGCGATCGACGCGGCCCTGCTGCTGGCGCTGCTGGGCCTCGGTCTGCTGCCCTCGGGCGCTCCGATGCTGCTGGCCCTGCATGCGGCGCTGCTGGCGTTGTATCTGGCGCTGGGCGCGGCGGTTGCCCTGCTGGCGCGCTCGCTGCGCCTGGCCTTGTCGGCGGCCGGCTTCATCACCGCGCCGGCTTTTGCCTTCTCAGGCATCGGTTTTCCGCTGATGGCCATGCCCGAGGGCGCGCGGCTCTGGGCCGAGGCCCTGCCGCTGACTTGGCTGATGCAGGCCCAGGTCGGCCTGCTGCAGCAGGGCTGGGCGGCGCAGCGCGCGCTGCCGCTGCTGGCCGCGCTGACGGCTGCTGCGCTGGCCCTGCTGGCGCTGGCCGCCTGGCGGCTGCCACGCGTGGCCTATGACCCGGCCGCCTGGGGCAAGCGCTGATGAGCGGCTGGCTGCGCGAAGTCGTCGGCACCTGGCGCGCGGTGCTGCGCGATCCCGGCGTGCTGCTGATGCTTTTGATCGCGCCGCTGATCTATTCCTTCTTCTACCCCTGGCCTTATGCGAGCGAGCAGCTGCAGCGCGTGCCGGTGGCCATCGTCGACCAGGATCACAGCGCCCTGAGCCGCCAGATCCAGCGCTTCGCCCAGGCCAGCCCGCGTCTGGAGCTGGCGCTGCTGACGGCCGACGAGGGCCGGGCCCGGGCCGCGCTGGCGGCCGGCGAGATCCAGGGCTATGTGCTGCTGCCGGCCGGGCTCAAGCGCGAGGCCGGCCGCGGCCGCGGTCAGGTCGTGCCGGTGCTGGCCGACGGCGCCTACTTCCTCGCCAACAAGATCGTGCTGATGGGTTTTGCCGAGGTGCTGGGCACCGTGTCGGCCGGCATCGAGCTGCGCCAGCTGCAGGCCCAGGGCCAGTCGCCGCTGCAGGCCGCCGCCAGCCGCAGCCCGCTGAATGTGGAGCTTGCCGCGCTCTACAACCCGCATGAGGGCTATGGCAGCGCGGTGGTACCGGCGGTGGCGGTGCTGATCGTGCAGCAGCTGCTGCTGATTGGTGTCGCGATGTGGGTGGGCCAGCGCTTCGAGGACCGCGCGCAGCCCGCCGAGGGCCTTGCCATCTGGAGCGCCCGCACTGCGGCCTTCGCCAGTTTCGGCGGGCTCAGCGCGGCCTGGTTCTTTGTACTGATCTTCCCCTTCTTCGGCTATGCCCATGGCGGCAACCCGTCCGGCGCGGCTTTGCTGCTGCTGCCTTTTTGCTGGGCCATCGCGGCGGCCGGTGTGGCGCTGGGCGCGTTGCTGGCCGAGCGCGAGCGTGCGATGCAGCTCTTGCTGTGCAGCTCGCTGCCGATGGCCTTTCTGGCCGGCTTCTCGTGGCCGCGCGAGGCCTTGCCGGCGCCGCTGTGGTGGGTGGGCGAGCTCTTGATCCCGGCGGTGCCGGGCATCCAGGGCTTTGTGCGGCTCAACCAGATGGGCGCGCCGCTGCCCGCCGTCGGCCCGCAGCTGCTGGCGTTGTGCGGCCAGGCGCTGGGCTACAGCCTGCTGGCGGTCTGGGCGCTGCGGCGCCGGCCGGCCGCGATCAGGTCTGCGGCGGTGCCTGGCCTTCCAGGATGACAAAGGCGTCGTCGGCCGGCCGGTAGTCCAGCAGCCGGCGCGTCTGGTCTATGGCCAGGCGTTTGTAGCGGTTGTCCGACACGCCGTGCACCACATTGAAACCGCTCAGCTCGGCCTCGACGCAGCGCCGCAGCAGCTGCACCACATCGCGCTCGCTGATGAAGGCGGCCACATCGCGCGGGCTGTGGCACTGGCCCGGCGCGAACTCGGCGACATTGGCGATGCGCACCGCCACGGTCGTCATCGTGCCGTCCTGCGCGAACAGCGCGGCCAGCGCCTCGCCGAAGGCCTTGCTGGCGCCGTAGAGGTTCTTGGGGCGCGGCGCCATCTGCTCCTGCACTTGCACATCGAGCGCATAGCCCTCGACAGCCTGGGCGCTGCTGGCAAAGACAAAGCGTCTGCAGCCCTGGGCCTGGGCGGCCGTGAACAGGTTGTAGCTGCCGACGATATTGACCGGCAGCAGCGAGCCCATGAAGTCGGCCTCCGGCGAGGGGTCAGCAGCCAGATGTATCACCGTGTCAATGCCGGCACAGGCGCGCATGCAGGCCGTTGCATCACTGATGTCCAGCGCCAGAACCTCGGCGCCGGACTCGGCCAGGCCGGCGGTGGCGATATCGGCCAGGCGCAGGGCCGAGCGATCCGGCTGCGCACGCCAGAAGGCACGGCCTATGCGGCCGGCGGCCCCGGTGATCAGGATCTTGTTCTGGCTTGGTCTTGCTGTGCTCATGGTGGGACGGCCCGAGTTTTCTCGGACCGCAGTGTGCCAGCCGCATTGGCGCGCGCGCGGGCTCAGGTCACAATGGCTCATGCTCCGCCCCACCCGCATCGCCATCCTCAGCTTCGACGGTTTCAACGAGCTCGACAGCTTCATCGCGCTGGGTCTGCTGAACCGGCTGCGGCCGCAGGGCTTCAGCGCCGAGCTGTGCGGGCCGGGCAGCCATGTGACATCGATGAACGGCGTCACGGTGCAGCTGCAGCGCCCGCTGGAGTGGGCCAACGAGGCTGATGTCGTGCTGTTCGGCTCGGGCCTCTACACCCGCGCGATCGCCGAGAACAGCGCGCTGCTGGACCGGCTGCAGCTCGACCCGGTGCGCCAGCTGATCGGCGCGCAATGCTCGGGCACCCTCTTGATGGCCCGCCTGGGTCTGCTGGGCGACTGCCCCGCCTGCACCGATCTGACGACCAAGCCCTGGGTCGTCGAGGCAGGCGCCGTGGTGCTGGACGAACCCTTCCACGCCCGCGGCCCCATCGCCACCGCCGGCGGCTGCCTGGCCTCGCAGTACCTGGCCACCTGGGTGATGCTGAAGAAAGCCGGCGAGGCCGCCGCCCGCGAGGCGCTGCACTATGTGGCGCCGGTGGGGGAGAAAGAGGCCTATGTCGAGCGGCTGCTGGCCAGGGTTAGGTCGGGGGACGCGAGCCTTTGAGGTCGTTCGCAGAAGTACTCTTGCTCAGCCTGCGCAGAGGATGTCCCGGAGGTGCCAGTTCGCTCACCGCTCGTTGGAAAGCAGAGGATCGGGTGATCTCGGTGGGTACACGGATCGATTGGCTTCCATCGAGCGTGACCAGGTCTATGCATTGAAGGCCGATGTAGGACGTGCGGCGAACAACCAAATTGTCCTGCCAGTCCAACCTGGTCCTACCTCCACTCGCTTGCATCGCCCCTTCAATGCCCTCCGTTGTGAGCGTGATCCAGGTGAACGTCCTGGCAAAGAAGTACAGCAGTAGCATGGCACCCATGCTCAAGAGCAGGTCTGCGATACCCAACACGCCTTCTTTCAGGAAGCCAGGCAGCATCAGCAGTCCGGCGGCGAGTGCAAGCCGCACTTGATAACGAAGCAAGGTTCCATGCACCGCACTCGCAGGGAGGCTGAAGGATGTACGCCTGAGCATGTTTTTGAGATCTAAACCGATGGATGTGTGACGGCCAGCTCATTGTCACGGCCCGACGCCTCGCGTTCTTGCTGAGCCGGGCGAAGCTGGCGCTGTTCTGCAACGCCTGGCGCCGCGTCTGCAGGGCAAAGCAGGTCTGGACGATCAGGTAGCAGGCGTTGCGGGCGAGGCGACGGTCACCAACGCGGCATTTCGCGCAGGACCCGATATCGATCACCGTGGTGACATGGTCCATGGTGGCTGGCCTCAAGGGCCTGTTCAAGCAAAGGCAGAAATGCCAACACGGCGAGCAATCCACCAACACGCTTGTCAAAGCCTAGGCTGGCGACAACGCGGGCCGGCATAGTCTCCGAGCGATGTCCAGCACATGCAAGCGCGATAATCCGCCGCTTGCCCTCCTGAAGCACCCGCCCATGTCCGCCGACCAGCAGCCTAATCCCGTCAAGACGCGCATCGAAACCGAAGTGCGCCGCCGCCGCACCTTTGCCATCATTTCCCACCCGGACGCCGGCAAGACCACGCTGACGGAAAAGTTGCTGCTGTTCTCGGGTGCGATCCAGATTGCCGGTTCGGTGAAGGCCCGCAAGGCCTCGCGTCACGCCACCTCGGACTGGATGGAGATCGAGAAACAGCGCGGCATCTCGGTGGCTTCGTCGGTGATGCAGATGGAGTATCGCGACTGCGTGATCAATCTGCTGGACACCCCGGGCCACCAGGACTTCTCGGAAGACACCTATCGCGTGCTGACTGCGGTCGATGCGGCGCTGATGGTGATCGATGCGGCCAACGGCGTGGAGCCGCAGACCCGCCGGCTGCTGCAGGTCTGCCGGGCCCGCAACACGCCCATCCTGACCTTCGTCAACAAGATGGACCGTGAGGTGCAGGACCCGCTGGCGCTGATGGACGAGATCGAGCGCGAGCTGGGCATGACGGTCGTGCCCTTCACCTGGCCGGTCGGCATGGGCAAGGCCTTCCACGGCGTGATGGACCTGCGCAAGCAGCAGATGCGGGTGTTCGCGCCGGGCGAGGACAGGGCCGCCGGCGAGGAGGAGGTGCTGGCGGGCCTGGACAATCCCGAGTACGCGGGCCGCTTCGGCATGCAGTACGAGCAGGCCCAGGGCGAGATCGAGCTGGTGCGCGAGGCGGCGCCGGCCTTTGACCTGGACGACTTCCTGGCCGGCCGGCAGACGCCGATGTTCTTCGGCTCGGCCGTCAACAACTTCGGCGTGCAGGAAATTCTGGACTCGCTGGTCGAGCTGGCCCCCGCACCCGGCGAGCGCGCCGCGCTGCAGCGCGTCGTCAAGCCCGAGGAAACCAAATTCAGCGGCGTGGTGTTCAAAATTCAAGCGAACATGGACCCGGCCCACCGCGACCGCATCGCCTTCCTGCGCGTGGCCTCAGGCCATTTCGAGCGCGGCATGCGGCTCAAGGTGGTGCGCTCCGGCAAGGAGCTGCGGCCCAACACGGTGGTGAGTTTCCTGAGCCAGCGCCGCGAGCTGCTGGACGAGGCCTTCGGCGGCGACATCATCGGTATCCCCAACCACGGCGTGCTGCAGCTGGGCGACACCATCACCGAGGGCGAGGCGCTGCAGTTCACCGGCCTGCCCTTCTTCGCGCCGGAAATGTTCCGCAGCGTCGAGGTGGCCGACCCGCTGAAGACCAAGCAGCTGAAGGCCGGCCTGACCCAGCTGGGCGAGGAAGGTGCGATCCAGGTGTTCCGCCCCATCGTCGGCAGCGTGCTGCTCTTGGGTGCGGTCGGCCAGCTGCAGTTCGAGGTGGTCGCGCACCGGCTGGAGCATGAATACGGCGTCAAGGCCCGCATCACCGGCAGCCGCTTCCAGGTGGCGCGCTGGGTGACCTGCGACGATGAAAAGGAGCTGAAGCGCTTCATCGACGCCAACGATCACCGCATGGCCTATGACGCGGTGGACGCGCCGACGGTGCTGGTCGAGTACGCGCCCGAGCTGCGTGCGATCGAGGCCAACTGGCCCAAGATCAAGTTCCACGCGCTGCGCGAGCATGCGGGGCTGGTGTTCCAGAAACGAATCGACGGCTGACGCGAAAAGCTTGGCATTGCCGGCGCTCGGGCGTCATCGGACCATCACCGGGCCTGCCTACACTGGCCCGATGCAGAAGAAACAGGGAGTCGCCCGGCTGGACCGGCGGGCGTTCACGGTACTGGCCTTGATGGGACTGGGGGGCGCGCGGGCGGCCGACACCCGGCTGCGCGGCTTCACCGAAAACCTGCCGCCGCTGAATCATGAAATCGAGGGTCGGCCGGGCGGCTTCAGCGTCGAGCTGCTGCGGCTGATCGCCGCCGAGGTGGAGCTGCCGATCAACATCGAGGTCATGCCCTGGCCGCGCGCTCAGCAGGGTGCCGCGCAGACCCGGGCCAGCCTGCTGTTCTCGCTGACCCGCACGCCCGAGCGGGAAGCGCAGTTCCAGTGGGTGGGGCCGATCGGCCCGCGCCGCATCATGATTTACCGGCTCGACAGCCGCGCCGACATCCGCCCGAGCAGCCTGCAGCAGCTGCAGGGCCAGCGCATCGGCGTGGTGCGCGACTCGGCGGCGGCGCGCCAGCTGCTGGCCGACGGGCTGCGGCCCGAGGAGCATCTGGAATGGGCGCTGGATGACGAGAGCAATCTTCGCAAGCTGCTGGCGGGCCGCATGTCGCTGCTGCTGATGCTGGACTGGGCCGCCGCCTGGCATCTGCGCCGGCTGCAGCTGCCTTTGGACACGCTGAGTGCCGTGCTGCCCTACGACACCGACAAGTCCTACTGGTACGGCCTGCCGCCCGATACCGACCCGGCCCTGGTGAAGCGGCTGCAGACGGCGCTGGACCGCATCAAACGCGACGGCCGCTATACGCAGCTGCGGCAGCGCTATTTCGCCTGAGCCGCTAGACTGGCACGGCCCACCGTCGCCCAAGGCCGCCCATGACCATTCTGCAGACCGAACGACTCCGCCTGGAACCCTTTGCGGACCATCATTTCGAGGGTCTGCACGCGATCGACAGCGACCCCGAGGTGATGCGCTACATCAGCGGCAAGCCCGACACGCGCGAGGACACGGCGGCCGGGATCGCCCGGGTCAAGGCCCGCTGGGCCGAGTGGGGCTATTCCTGGTGGGCCTTCATCGAGAAGGACAGCGGCGAGATCATCGGCTCCGGCTGCATCCAGCACCTAGCCCGCGACAAGGCCAATCCGCTGGAGATCGGCTGGCGGCTGCGGCGCGACCGCTGGCACCAGGGCTTGGCCTCGGAGGCGGCTCAGGTCATGGCCGCCTTCGCCTTCGACACGCTGGACACGCCGCAGCTATGCGCCGTCTGCCACCCCGACAACAAGGGCTCGGCGCGCGTGATGCAGCGCCTGGGCATGAGCTATCGTGGCAGCGAGCGCTGGTACGAGATGGACACGTCGGTCTACGAAATCAGCCGCGCGGACTGGCAGATACGGACCGGATCCTAGTCAGGAGGCCCACGATGCAGACCCTCGACGAGATGCTGACGCTGAAGCTGCTGACCCCCGACCAGCATGACGAGATCCGCGCCTGGGCGCGCCGGGCCAAGACACCCGAGAAGATCATGCAGATGCCGCCCCATCTGTGGCGGGCACTGGAGGAGGCCAGCGTGCTGATGGATTTCGACGCGGACCTGGCCACCAGCCAGTAGCCGCCGCGATGCTGCGCCGGCCGGGGCGCAGCCATCATCATCAACCGGACATTGCTGCAGTGCACAATAGGTGCTCCACCAGCCTCGGGAGCCTGCATGCGCCGCGTTGTCTTCAATCAGAAGGGTGGGGTCGGCAAGTCGACCATCACCAGCAATCTGGCCGCCATCGCGGCCGCGCGCGGTCGGCGCACGCTGCTGATCGATCTCGACCCGCAGGGCAATAGCAGCCGCTATCTGCTGGGCGACATGGCCGACGACGCGGCTGCCGGGGCGGCCGAGTTCTTCGAGAGCACGCTGAAGTTCAGCGTGCGCGCGCCCAAGACCGATGACTTCATCGTCGAGACGCCCTGGCCCGGTCTGCAGCTGATGCCCGCCAGCCCGGCGCTGGACGAGCTGCACGGCAAGCTGGAGAGCCGCTACAAGATCTACAAGCTGCGCGACGCGCTGCTCGAGCTGGCCGAGGACTACGACGAAATCTGGATCGACACGCCGCCGGCGCTGAATTTCTACACCCGCTCGGCGCTGATCGCGGCCGAGGGCTGCCTGATCCCCTTCGACTGCGACGACTTCTCGCGCCGCGCTCTTTACGGCCTGCTGGACAGCGTGCAGGAGATCCGCGCCGACCACAATGCGGAGTTACGGGTCGAGGGCATCGTGGTGAACCAGTTCCAGCCGCGTGCCAGCCTGCCGCAGCGCACCGTGCAGGAGCTGATCGACGAGGGCCTGCCGGTGCTGCAGCCCTACCTCAGCGCCAGCGTCAAGATCAAGGAATCGCACGAGCTGGCGCGGCCGATGATCCATCTGGACCCGCGCCACAAGCTGAGCCTGGAGTTGGTCGCCTTGTATGAAGGATTGAACCCGGGCGCCTGAAACCGGCACCCGGGCACAAGGCTTACTGCGGCACGCTCAACACCCCGGCGTCAAAGCCGATCGCGTCCGCGGCGGCCGGCGTCGCGGCCCAGGGTGGCACATCGCTGGCCGCCAGCGCGGTCGCGGCGGCGCGCGGTGTCGTGCGCACCACCTGGCTGGCAGGCAGGGCCGTACCGTTCTTCAGATGGGACCACATCTGGTCCATCGCGCGCACGAAGTAGACGTGCAGCGGGATGTAGCGGGTCTCATAGCCCAAGAGCGCGCCGAAGGCGATGAAGCTGTCGAAATGCTGCGCATTGGTGACCTCGTAATAGCGGGTCTTGGCCGTGGCCGCCTCCTGCACCAGGTTCTTGCCGTAATAGGCCCGCCCCGCATGGTTGACCGGGATCAGCGTGTCGTTGCGGCCGGCCACGATGATGGTGGGCAGGCCGCGCAGCTTGGCGCTGAGCTGCACCTCGTTCATGCCGGCGATCACGCGGTCCGACCAGGCTTTCATATTGCCGAACAGGCCGGCGCCGCTGACCGGGTCCTTGGCCGTCACCAGCGCGCGCATGCACAGCGCGCCATCGAGCGCGAAGTCGGCCGTGGCGCTGGTCGGCGAGACGGCCAGGAAGTCCAGCTTGGCGCCACCAACGGCGTCGTTGTAGACGATGTTGACGCCCGAGGTCGGCGGCACGCCGTTGCCGTTGGAAAACAGCGAGGCCTGCACCGCCGGCACCTGGGCGACCACATCGCCGGTGGCATTGGTGTTGGCATAGCTGAAACCGCAGACGTTGTCGGTGACCTTGAAGCGACCGTAGCTGTTCACATAGGTCATCACGATGGAGTTGGTCGCAAAGCGGAAGTGCGACTGCTGCAGATAGTTGGTCTCGGACATCCAGCCGTAGGCGTTCATCTTGGCCAGGGCCTCGTCGGCCTGCTCGGCCAGGCTCGCGCCGGCCAGCAGTCCTCGGGTCTTCAGCGCGGCGCAGCGGTTTTGCGCGGCCGTGGTGTAGGCGGTCGGCCAGAAGGCTGCGTTCAGCGACAGCCCGGCCTGGGCCGAGAGGGCCGCGCAGGGCTGGTAGATATTGGCGAAGGTGAAGTAGTCGATCAGCGGCTTGCTGTGCGTGGCCACCGTGGCCGCGCCCTGCTTGATCGTCAGCCCGGTATTGGCACCGGGCTGGGCATTCGGCTCGGTCACGGCCACGCCGTCGATCAGGCTCTCGGTGTCCTGTTCGGCGGCCGCCAGCGCGGCGCCGCCGCCGTTGGATACCGAGGACGCGATCACCGTGGTGTTGGCCGGCGTGATCACGACTTCCTTCTTGCCAGGCTGGGCGGCGATGTCCTTGCCGTACTTCTCGTTGAGCACATAGAAGGCGAACTTGATCGCCCGCAAGGTGTCGCGGCCCCAGTCCTTCTCGGGGTTCTGCTGGGAGTGCGCATGCTTGTAGGCGACCCGGTTCGGGAAGGCCGCGATATAGCCGAGGCGCTCGGCCTCGCTGAGATCGGCCTTGAAGTGCGCCTTCTTGGCGGCCGCCGTCGCGCTGGCGATGGTGCCGTCGATCTGGATCAGGTTGTCGCTGGTCAGGTCGTGCAGGCCGTTGCCCGAGCCCTTGTCCACATAGGCCACCGCGCAGCCGCGCTTCAGACCCCATTCGCCGGCCGTGCCGATGGCACCATAGACGCCGCGCGAGCCCGAGGAGGTGGCGCTGACGATGCAGGGCTTGGTGGCGTCGAAGCCGGCCGGCACCTGGACCATCATGACCACGTTCTGCTTGCCCGAGCCGTCGTCGGCCACCGCGATGTGCTCGCTGCCGGCCACCTTGCCCTCGCCCAGCGTGTCGGCGCCGGCGTTGTCGATATTGGGGCCATAGAGCCGGCCGAAGCCGCCCGACGCGGTGTAGTCGACCAGGGCGCGGTAGTTGGTGAAGATGGCGTTGCGGCGCGCCTCGGCGACGGTGGGCGCCAGCGGGTTGGCAAAGGCCGGCGCGGCGGCCGCCAGCAGGCCGGTCTTGCCGAGGCCGCCGGTCAAGAGGTCGTCGCTGGCCCCGTCATAGCTCGCCGCCGCCACGGCGCCACTGACGAAGCTGGGCAGGGTGTTGACCACCGGTGCCGGAACCGGCGGTGGGGCCGGCGGCGGCGGCGGATCGTCGGAACCGCCGCAGGCGCTCAGCAAAGCGACGGCCAGGCAGGAGGAGGTTGCGGTGAAGCGTTTCATCGATGATGTCTCCGGTGGTTCGGTGGGGCCTCTCGATGGGGGCCTTGATCCGCTCAGCCCATGGTGACAATCCCGAGTCGGGACGGCTGGCAGTCCGCTAGGCTAGGCAGCCATGCACATCAGCAACAGCCCCGTGATTACGCCCGGGTTTTCCCCAGCCGAGACCTTTGCGGCCCTGAGCCCGCTAGGCCTGGTGCTGGCTCGCGAGCGCGTGCTGCTGTGGGTCAACGAGGCCTTTGCGACGATGTTCGGCTATGCCCGCGAGGACCTGATCGGCCAGAGCTTCTGCCTGCTGTTCGCGACCAGGACCGAGTTCGAGCGCATCGGCCTGCGCATGCAGACCGCGCTGGGCCAGAGCGGCCACTACCAGGACGAGCGCCTGATGCGCTGCCGAGACGGCCGGCTGCAGTGGTTTCGCGTCCATGGCCACACCAGCGATCGCTCGGCGCCGCTGCGAGAGGCGGCCTGGGTGTTCGAGCCGCTGACCGGCGGTGTCGCGCCCGACGCGCTGAGCCCGCGCGAGCGCGAGGTGCTGGCCGGCATGGTCGGCGGCCAGACCGCCAAGGAGTGCGCGCGCGAGCTCGGGCTTTCGCCGCGCACCATCGAAAAACTGCGTGGCCGGCTGCGCCAGCGCTATGGCGTGCACACCGCCGCCGGGCTGATGGGCCGGGTGCTGGGATTGCCGTGAACGTCATCCGGGTAAGCCCTTGCGCAATCGTACGTAAAGGTCTTCACCCTGCCCCGGCCACCCGGGATCGCCCTACATTGGGCCTCCAACTCTAAGAAATGCCGATGAGCGAACTCATCCTGGAGACACGTGGACTCACCAAAGAGTTCAAGGGCTTTACCGCCGTCGATGGCGTGGACCTGCGGGTCCAGCGCGGGCATATCCATGCGCTGATCGGCCCCAACGGCGCCGGCAAGACCACCTGCTTCAATCTGCTGACCAAATTCCTGGAACCGACCCGCGGCGCCATCGTCTTCAACGGTGTCGACATCACCGGCGAGAAGCCGGCCCAGATCGCGCGGCGCGGCGTGATCCGCTCCTTCCAGATCTCGGCGGTGTTCCCGCATCTGACGGTGCTGGAGAACGTGCGCATTGGCCTGCAGCGCTTCACCGGCACCAGCTTCCATTTCTGGAAGGGCTTGACCGGCTTGAAGCAGCTTGACGACCGGGTGCTGGCCCTGCTGGAGCTGGTGGACCTGCGCGAGATGGCGGCGCTGAAGGCGGCCGACCTGCCCTATGGCCGCAAGCGCGCGCTCGAGATCGCAACGACGATGGCGATGGAGCCGGCGCTGATGCTGCTGGACGAGCCGACCCAGGGCATGGGGCATGAGGACGTGGAGCGTGTCACCGATCTGATCAAGCGGGTGGCCGAGGGCCGCACCGTGCTGATGGTTGAACACAATATGCGCGTGGTCTCGAAGATTGCCGACCGCATCACCGTGCTGGCGCGCGGCGCCGTGCTGGCCGAGGGCGACTACAACGAGGTGTCCAAGCACCCGGCGGTGCTGGAGGCCTATATGGGCAGCGAGGCGACCGAGCTTCAAGGGGCCCACTGAGCATGAGCGAGATTGCACTTCAAATCACCGATCTGCAGGCCTGGTACGGCGAAAGCCATATCCTGCACGGCATCAATCTGAGCGTGCCCAAGGGTCAGGTCATGACCTTGCTGGGCCGCAACGGCGCCGGCCGCACCACCACCCTGCGCGCCATCATGGGCCTGACCGGCGAGCGCAAGGGTTCGATCAAGGTGCATGGCCAGGAAACCATCGGCCTGCCGACCCACCGCATCGCCCATCTGGGGCTGGGCTATTGCCCGGAGGAGCGCGGCATCTTCGCCTCGCTGACCACCGAGGAGAATCTGCGCCTGCCGCCGCGCCTGCCCGGCGGCCGGGGCAAGCCGATGAGCGAAGCCGAGATCTACGCGATGTTTCCGAACCTGGCAGAGCGTCGCCAGAGCCAGGGCACACGCCTGTCCGGCGGCGAGCAGCAGATGCTGGCCGTGGCCCGCATCCTGCGCACCGGCGCCGACATCCTGCTGCTCGACGAGATCTCCGAGGGCCTGGCCCCGGTGATCGTCCAGGCCCTGGCCCGCATGATCAAGACGCTGAAGTCCCAGGGCTTCACCATCGTGATGGTGGAGCAGAACTTCCGCTTTGCCGCGCCGCTGGCCGATCACTTCGTCGTGATCGAGCATGGCAGCGTCGTCGAATCCTTCCCCGCCGCCGAGCTAGAGGCCAAGAGAGCCGTGCTCGACGAGCTGCTCAGTGTCTGAGTCCCCCATCACCTTCACATGCCCATCAAGGAGACAAGCATGACCTACTCTCTCAAACGCGTCGCCCTGGCCGCCGCCGCAGCCTGCGCGCTGTCCGGCGGTTCCTTCCAGGCCCAGGCCCAGGTCTCCGGCGATGTGGTCAAGATCGGCATCATCACCGACATGTCCAGCCTCTATGCCGACATCGACGGCGCTGGCGGTGTCGAGGCCATCAAGCTGGCCATCGCCGATATGAAGGGCATGGTCGCCGGCAAGAAGATCGAGCTGATCTATGCCGACCACCAGAACAAGGCCGATGTGGCCGCGTCCAAGGCGCGCGAGTGGATAGACACCCAGGGCCTGGACCTGCTGATCGGCGGCACCAACTCCGGCGCCAATCTGGCGATGGCCAAGATCGCGGCCGAGAAGAAGAAGCCCTTCATCTCGGTCGGCGCCGCCTCCTCGCGCCTGACCAACGAAGACTGCACGCCCTACACCATCCACTACGCCTATGACACCGTGGCCCTGGCCAACGGCACCGGCAATGCGGTGGTCAAGAGCGGTGGCAAGAGCTGGTACTTCCTGACCGCCGACTATGCCTTCGGCGCCTCGCTGCAAAGCGATGCCACGGCCGTCGTGCAGAAGGCCGGCGGCACCGTCGTCGGCAGCGTCAAGCATCCGCTGTCGGCCAGCGACTTCAGCTCCTTCCTGCTGCAGGCCCAGGGCAGCAAGGCCCAGATCCTGGGTCTGGCCAATGCCGGCGGCGACACGATCAACTCGATCAAGGCGGCCAACGAGTTCGGCATCACGAAGACGATGAAACTGGCCGGCCTGCTGATGTTCATCAACGACATCCACTCGCTGGGCCTGCAGGCGACCCAGGGCATGTACTTGACCGACGGCTGGTACTGGAACCAGAGCCCCGAATCGCGCGTCTGGGCGCGTCGCTTCTTCGAGAAGATGAAGCGCATGCCCTCGATGCTGCAGGCCGGTGACTACTCGGCCACGACGCACTACCTGAAGGCCGTCGAGGCCACCAAGACCGACGACGCCGACAAGGTGATCGCGCAGATGAAGGCCACCAAGGTCAACGACTTCTTCGCGAAGAACGGCGAGATCGGCCCCGATGGTCGGCACCGCTACGACATGTATCTGATGCAGGTGAAAACCCCGGCCGAATCGAAGGAGCCCTGGGACTACTACAAGGTCGCCCAGGTGATCCCGGCCAACGAGGCCTATACGAAGATCTCCGAGAGCAAGTGCCCCTTGATCAAGAAGTGACCTGACGACGTTGAGCTGCTGAAGACATGACAGACTTTTTTGGCATTCCTTTGCCGGCGCTGCTCGGGCAGCTGCTGCTGGGCCTGGTGAACGGCTCGTTCTACGCGATGCTGTCGCTGGGCCTGGCCGTGATCTTCGGCATGCTCAACATCATCAACTTCGCCCATGGCGCCCTCTACATGATGGGCGCCTTCCTGGCCTGGATGGGCCTGGAATACCTGGGCCTCAATTACTGGGTGATGCTGCTGCTGGCGCCGCTGATCGTCGGCCTGCTGGGCATCCTGATCGAGCGCCTGCTCTTGCAGTGGCTCTACAAGCTCGACCACATCTACGGCCTCTTGCTGACCTTCGGCATCACGCTGGTGATGGAGGGCATCTTCCGCAGCTTCTACGGCGTCTCGGGCCAGCAGTACAACGTGCCCGAGGCCTTGCAGGGCGCGACGAATCTGGGCTTCATGATCCTGCCGAACTACCGCGCCTGGGTCGTCGTCGCCTCGCTGATCGTCTGCTTCGCGGTCTGGGCCCTGATCGAAAAGACCTCGCTGGGCGCTACCTTGCGCGCCGGCACCGAGAACGCCAAGCTGGTGCAGGCCTTCGGCATCAATGTGCCGCGCATGATCACGCTGACCTATGCCGGCGGCGTCGCGCTGGCGGCCTTTGCCGGCGTGCTGGCCGCGCCCATCCTGCAGGTCACCGCGCTGATGGGCAGCAATCTGATCATCGTCGTGTTCGCGGTGGTCGTGATCGGTGGCATGGGATCGATCCTCGGCTCCATCCTGACCGGCCTGGGCCTGGGCATCATCGAGGGCCTGACCAAGGTGTTCTACCCCGAGGCCTCCAACACCGTGGTCTTTGTCGTGATGGCCATCGTCCTGCTGGTGCGCCCCGCCGGTCTGTTCGGTAAAGAGAAATGAACGACAAAAAGAACAACCCCCTGATCGGCTACGGCGCGCTATTCCTGGCCGTCGCCCTCCTGCCCTGGCTGGGTGTCTATCCGATCTTCGTGATGAAGGTCATGTGCTATGCCCTCTTCGCCTGCGCCTTCAATCTGCTGATCGGCTTCACCGGCCTCCTGAGCTTCGGCCATGCCGCCTTTCTGGGCGCGGCCGCTTACGGCGCCGGCCATGCGCTGAAGGTCTGGGGCCTGCCGGCGCCGCTGGGCCTGCTGTTCGGCGCCGGGGCCGCGGCCGCCGTGGGCCTGGTGTTCGGCCTGCTGGCGATCCGCCGCTCGGGCATCTACTTCTCGATGATCACGCTGGCGCTGGCCCAGATGCTGTTCTTCTTCTTTCTGCAAGCGCCCTTCACCGGTGGCGAGGACGGGTTGCAGTCGGTGCCGCGCGGCAGCTTCTTCGGCATTGACCTGAGCAGCGACCTGAGCCTGTACTACGTGGTGCTGGCCATCTTCGGCGGCGGCTTCTGGCTGATCTACCGCACCGTGCACTCGCCCTTCGGCCAGGTGCTGACCTCGATCCGCGAGAACGAGGCCCGCGCCACCTCGCTGGGCTACGACGTCGACCGCTTCAAGCTGGTCGCCTTCGTGCTGTCGGCCGCGCTGGCCGGCCTGGCCGGCGCCACCAAAACCCTGGTGCTGGGCTTCGCGACCCTGACCGATGCGATCTGGACCACCTCGGGCCTGGTGATACTGATGACACTGGTCGGTGGCATGGGCACGATGATCGGCCCCATCGTCGGCGCGCTGATCATCATCGCGCTGGAGAACAAGATCGGCGACGCCGGCAAGGCCCTGGCCGAGATCACCGGCATCAACTGGTTCAACGGCCTGGGCGAATCGGTCAGCCTGGTCACCGGCCTGATCTTCATCATCTGCGTGCTGGCCTTCAGGCGCGGCGTGGTGGGCGAGGCGCTGGCGCTGTGGGACAAGCTCAAGGCCAAGCGACCCGCCTAGCGGTCATCCCGCCAGACCGACGTAGACCTCCTGCACATCATCATGCGCGTCGATGGCAGCGAGGAAAGCCTCCACCTCCTCCAGCTCGGCCGCGCCCAGACCCGCCACCGGGTTCTTGGGCCGGTAGCCCAGCTTGGCCGAGAGGACGTTGAAGCCATGGGCCGGCAGCGCCTTGACGACCACGTCCAGATCGGCCGGCTCGCTGATGAACAGGGTCTGGCCCTCCTCCTCGCCCGGCTCGAAGTCCTGCGCGCCGGCCTCGATCGCGGCCAGTTCCGCATCGGCGCCGGCGGCGGCCGGTGCGCCCTCGATCAGGCCCACATGGTCGAAATCCCATGAGACCGAGCCGGCCGCGCCCAGCTGCCCCTTGCGGAACAGCACGCGGATCTCCGACACGGTGCGGTTGACGTTGTCGGTCAGGCACTCGACGATCAGCGGCACCCGGTGAGGCGTGAAGCCCTCATAGGTGACATGCTCGAACTGCACCGCCTCGCCCAGCAGGCCGGCGCCCTTCTTGATCGCGCGCTCCAGGGTCTCGCGCGGCATCGAGGCCTTCTTGGCCTGCTCGACCACCATGCGCAGCCGCGCATTCATGTCCGGATCGGCGCCGCCGCGCGCGGCCTGCATGATCTCCTTGGACAGCTTGGTGAAGATGCGGCCCTTGGCATTGGCCGCCAGGTCCTTGTGTTTGGCTTTCCACTGTGCGCCCATGGCGGCTGCTCCTTGCTGATCTGCGGGTTGGTGGGGCGGGGTTATACACCCTCGCCGCTGGCACACAATGCGCGCACCATGCCCCAGCACGCCCACGAGCCCTCTTCCGTACAGATCGAAGCCCTCGCCCACCATCCCGAGGCCCTGCCGACGCTGGCGGCCTGGTTCGAGGCCGAGTGGCCCGGCTGGTATTGCAGCGGGCGTGGCGATGCGGCGGCCGACCTGCAGGACTTCGCGCGGCTGGATGGGCTGCCGCTGGGCCTGATCGCGCTCGATGAGCAGGGCCGGCTGCTGGGCATCGCGGCGCTGAAGGCCGAATCCATCGCCAGCCACGGCCATCTGTCCCCCTGGGCGGCGGCCGGCTGCGTGGACCCGGCGCGACGCGGCCAAGGCATCGGCCTGCAACTGCTGCGCGGCTTGGAGGCCCGGGCGGCCGCGCAGGGCTTCGAGCATCTCTACTGCGCCACCGGCAGCGCCGACAGCCTGCTGCGGCGCGCCGGCTGGCAGGCCATCGAGCACATCGCCCATGAGGGCCAGGCGCTGACGATCTACCGCAAGCCGCTGCGCCCAGCTGAGACAATGCCGGGGTCATGAGTACCGTCGTCCCCACCACCCCGTCCCGCCTGTCGCGGTACCTGGACCTGATCCGCTGGAACCGCCCCGCCGGCTGGCTGCTGCTGCTGTGGCCTACCCTGTCGGCGCTGTGGATCGCGGCCGATGGCTGGCCGGGCTGGCATCTGCTGATCGTGTTCACCTTGGGCACGGTGCTGATGCGTTCGGCCGGCTGCTGCGTCAACGATGTGGCCGACCGCGAGTTCGACAAGCATGTCAAGCGCACCGCCAACCGCCCGGTCACCAGCGGCGCGGTGTCGGTCAAGGAAGCGCTGCTGCTAGGGGCAGGTCTTGCGCTGGTGGCTTTTGCGCTGGTGCTGACGACCAACGCGCCGACCATCGTGCTGTCCTTCGCCGCGCTGGCCGTGGCGCTGATCTATCCCTATGCCAAGCGTCTGGTCGCAATGCCGCAGGCCGTGCTGGGCGTGGCCTTCAGCTTCGGCATCCCAATGGCCTTCTCGGCCGCACTGGGCGGCAACAACTGGAGCTGGCCGGCACTCAGCGGTGCGGTGCCGCTGTCGGCCTGGGCCCTGCTGCTGTCCAATCTGTTCTGGGTACTGGCCTATGACACCGAGTACGCGATGGTGGACCGCGACGACGACATCCGCATCGGCATCAAGACCTCGGCGCTGACGCTGGGCCGCTTCGATGTGGCCGGCGTGATGGCCTTCTACGCGATCTTTCTGGCCAGCTGGACCTGGCTGGGCCTGCGCTTCGGCCTGGGCTGGGTCTTTCTGCTGGGCGTGGCGGCAGCCGCCGCCCAGGTGCTGTGGCACTACACGCTGATCAAGGACCGCAGCCGCGAGGGCTGCTTCAAGGCCTTCCGACAGAACCACTGGCTGGGCTTCGCGCTGTTCGCCGGCGCGGTGGCCGACCTGGCGCTGCGCGGCTGAGGAGGCATCCTCAAGTGCCGCAAAAAGTCCGGTAGCCCGCAGTCAAGGCCGCCGGTGCCGGCTCGGCATAGCGCTGCAGTGCCGGGTCGGCGCTGAAAGGCTGGCGCAGCGCGGCCAGCAGCGCTTCGGTCGGCCCCATATCGCCGCCCTCCGAAGCGGCGGTCAGCGCCTCCTCGACGCGGTGGTTGCGTGGAATCAGGCGCGGGTTGGCCGCGCGCAGCTGGGCCGGCGTGGCTGTGCAGGCGGCCTGCCAGTGCGCCAGCCAGGCGGCCAGGCCGGTGCTGTCATCGAACAGCGCATGCAGCGCGGCCTCATTGCCTTCGCGGGCCTCGGCCAGCGCGCGCCAGGCCTGGGTGAAGTCGGCACCGCCTCGCTGCAGCAGGGCCAGCCAGGCGTCGGCCAGCGCCGCATCGGGCGCGCCCAGCTTGAGGCGCTGGCCCTCGCGCAGCGCCGTCTCGTACCAGGCCGGGAAGGCATCGATCACTTCGCTGACCTGGGCGATGGCCTGCTCGATCTCGGCCTCCGGGCCGTCCGGATCGACCATGGTCGGCAGCAGCGCCTCGGCCAGCCGGGCCAGGTTCCAGCGCGCAATCGCCGGCTGATTGCCATAGGCATAGCGGCCCTGCTGATCGATCGAGCTGAAGCGGGTGGCCGGGTCATAGCGCTCCATGAAGGCGCAGGGACCGTAGTCGATGGTCTCGCCCGAGATCGTCATATTGTCGGTATTCATCACCCCGTGGATGAAGCCCAAATTCATCCACTGCGCGATCAGCCGCGCCTGGCGCCGCGCCACCGCGCCCAGCAGGGCCAGGGCCGGCACCGGTGCATCGGCCAGCTCCGCATCATGGCGGGCCAGCGCATAGGCCAGCAGGCGGCGCAGCGAATCGATGTCGCCGCGCGCCGAGAAATACTGGAAGGTGCCGACGCGCAGATGGCTGGCCGCCACCCGGGTCAGCACCGCGCCGGGCAGCGGCTGCTCGCGGCGCACCGTCGTGCCGGTGGCCACCACGGCCAGCGCCCGGGTGGTCGGCACGCCCAGGGCCTGCATGGCCTCGCCGATCAGCAGCTCGCGCAGCATCGGCCCGACGGCAGCCCGGCCATCGCCGTTGCGTGAGAAGGGCGTGCGGCCCGAGCCCTTGAAGGCCAGGTCGCGGCGCCGGCCTTCGCGGTCGATCAGCTCGCCGATCAGCAGGGCCCGGCCGTCGCCCAGGCTGGGTGAGAAGCCGCCGAACTGGTGGCCGGCATAGGCCTGGGCAATCGGCTGAGCGCCGGCAGGCAGGCTGTTGCCGGAAAACAGCGCGGCAGCCTGCTCCGCAGCCAGCGGCGGCAGGCCCAGCTCATCGGCCAGGGCCTGGTTCAGATAGAGCAGGCGCGGTGCCGGCGCGGCCTCCGGCCGGGCGGCGGCATAGAAAGCGGGGCCGTCGAGCTCGCGGGCATAGCTGTTGTCGAAGGAAGGGAAAGAGGGGAGCGGCGTGATCGTCATGGCGCACAGCTTGCCAGTTCCTGCCGCCGCTGTCGCCTTTTCATATGAACGTTATACTGTTACAGTAACGTTATTACATCGTTATAGATTCAATATCCATGACCCCTGCTGCCCCCTTCTCCAAGCCCCGGCTGCACCTGCTGGCTGCGTTGTCCTCCCTGCTGCTGGCCGCCTGCGGCGGTGGCTCGGGGGACGGCGACGACGATCATGACGAGGCGCTGCGCATCGACAGCGCCGGCCGCCTGGCCCTGATCGAGGCCAACTCGCCCAGCCTGCGCCTGTACGAGCTGGACAGCGCCAGTGTGCTGAGCAGCTTCGCGCTGGCCAACCCGCCCTCGGCCATCTACGCCAGCCCCGGCCACCGCCATGCCTTGGCGGTGCAGCGGACCCAGGACCTGGTGCAGATCGCCGACGGCGGCCTGTGGCAGGAAGACCATGTCGACCATCTGCACGACTACAAGCAGGCGCCCAAGCTGCTCGCCGCCCGCATCAGCGGCGCCCGACCGACCCACTACGAGACGCACGAGGGCCGCGCCGCCTTTTTCATGGACGGGGTCGCGGCCGAGAACCGCAGCGCCCAGGTCCAGGTCTTCAACGAGGCCGCCATCGCCAGCGGCACGCCCGAATCCAGCCTCACGCTGCCGCTGGCCATGCACGGCACGGCCGAGCCGCGCGGCATGTTCCTGCTGAGCACCTGGCGCGCCGCGACGGCCGCCTCGACCCTGCCCAGCCATGTCGAGCTCTACCGCCGCAGCGGCAGCAGCTGGCAGTTCGTGCAGCGCTTCGACACCCCCTGTCCCGATCTGCACGGCAGCTTCTCGAACAAGGACCACAGCGCTTTCGGTTGCAGCGACGGCGTGCTGCTGGTGACGCAAAGCGGCGAGAACTTCACGGCCCGCAAGCTCGCCAATCCGGCCGATATGCCGGCCAATGCGCGCATCGGCACCGTCATCGGCCACAGCCAGCTGACCACCCTGGTGGGCCTGGCCTCGCCAGGCCTGGTCTATGAGATCGACCCGGTGGCCGGCAGCCTCAAGAAGATCGCCTGGGCCGAGGGCCGCACCCGCCGCGCCCACGCTTTCGACCGCCAGGGCGGCAAGCTGATGCTGCTGGACGATCTGGGCACGCTGCACCTGCTCGATGCGCGCCGGCAGTGGGCCGCCATCAAGAGTCTGGCCACCGTGCCGGTCATGCCCACGGCCGCGCCCTTCCCGGCCATTGCCACCAGCCAGGCCCGCGACGAGGCCTGGATCTCCGACCCGCTGGGTCGCCAGCTGCTGCCCGTCGACACCGCCGCCGCCACGCTGCGCCCGGCCCTGAAGCTCGATTTCGCGCCCGCCGGCCTGGCCTGGCTGGGTATCAAACGCTAAACCAACAGACCTGATCCCATGAAACTGAAACTTTTGACCCTGGCCCTGGCCACCCCGCTCATGGCCAACGCCCAGGCCCAGTTCGCCAAGTCCGATGCGCTGCAGTGGGGGCTGGTACTCGATGTCGGCGCGGCCTCGCGCGAGCTGGCCCTGGGTGCGCGGCCCCAGGGCGCCCACCTGGGCGGGCTGGAGCTGGGCGTGGCCGGCCATCTGGGCGAGCACTTCGCCGGCCGCGCCACGCTGGCCGCGCACAGCCACAGCCACGATGGCAAAAAGAAGATCGAGTCCGAGCTGGAGGAAGCCTGGCTCGAGACCCGCAGCCTGCCGGCCGGCCTGCAGCTGCGTGGTGGCCGCATGCTGGCCCAGCTGGGCTATCTGAACGAGCAGCATCCCCATGCCGACGACTTCAGCGAGCGTCCGCTGCTCTACCGCAGCTTTCTCGGCGGCCACTATTTCGACAACGGCCTGCGCCTGTCATGGACCGCACCGACCGCGCTGTACTGGCGCAGCGGTATCGAGCTGCTGAGCGGCCGCGAGCTGAATCCCGACGCAGGGAGCGCTCACCCCAGCATCGCCGCCTGGGCCGCCAACACCAAGCTGGGCGGCGATATCGGCCGCAGCCAGAGCTGGCAGCTGGGCCTCTCCTATCTGCGCAACAAGGCACCGGGCAGCGGCACCCATGAGCACGAACACGAGGAGGCCCACGAAGAAGAGGAGGGCCACGACCACGCCCATGGCGCGCGCTACCAGGGCCGCCATCTGTGGATCGTCGACGGGGTCTGGAAGTGGTCGCCCGGTGGCAACAACGGCGCGCAGCAGCTGCGCCTGTCGGGCGAGCTGGCCCAGGTCAGCCGCCTGAACGAGTTCGCAGGGTCCGGCGATAAGCACCGCTCGGCCTATCTGGCCGCCGTCTGGCGCTTCTCACCGCAGTGGGAGACCGGGCTGCGCGTCGACAGCCTGTCGCTGCGCGAGCCGCATGGCGACCACTTCCACCCGGCCAAGCTGCGCGAGCAGACCCTGATGCTGGCCTGGAAGCCCTCGCATGCGCAGTCGCTGCGCCTGCAGTACAGCCGGCAGGATGATAGAGGCGGCTTCGATGCGGCCGCCAAGCGCTCGCTGCAGCTGCAATACATCGTCAGCTTCGGAGCCCATGGTGCGCACAGTTTCTAAGCTGGCCGGCCTGCTGATCAGCGCCTGCGCCACCCTGCCGGCCCAGGCGCTGGAGGTCTTCACTTGCGAGCCCGAATGGGCGGCGCTGACCCGCGAACTGGCGCCCGAGGCCCGCGTCACCAGTGCTACCCATGCGCTGCAGGACCCGCACAATATCGAGGCCCGCCCGGCCCTGATCGCAGCGCTGCGCCGCGCCGATCTGGCCATCTGCACCGGGGCCTCGCTGGAGGCCGGCTGGTTGCCGATGCTGCAGCAGCGCTCCGGCAATGCCCGGGTGCAGGACGGCAAGCCCGGCATGTTCTATGTCGAGGACGTGGTCGAGCTGATCGACAAGCGCAGCGCGGTCGGCTTCAACGAGGGCCATGTGCACGCCGAGGGCAACCCGCATCTGCAGCTGGACCCGCGGCGCCTGCTGAGCGTGGCGGCGGCGCTGGCCGAGCGCCTGGCCACGCTGGATGCGCCACGCGCCGCCCAGATCCACCAGCGCCACGCCGCCTGGGCGGCCGACTGGCAGCGCCGCATCCCGGCCTGGGAGCAGCGCGCCGCGCCGCTGCAGGGCCGGGCCGTGGTCGGCCAGCACAGCACCTACGCCTATCTGTGGCTGTGGCTGAAGCTCAGGCAGGTGGCCGACCTGGAGCCCAAGCCGGGGCTGCCGCCGACGATGAGCCATCTGCAGCAGCTGCGACAGCAGGTGGCGCGCGAGAAACCGCTGGCCATCGTCACCAGCCTCTACCAGGACGAGAAGCCCGGCCGCTGGCTGGCCGAGCAGACGAAGCTGCCGCTGCTGCGCCTGCCGGCCACCGTGACCGACGAGGGCCCCGCCGCGACCCTGGCCGGCCTGTTCGACCAGCTGATCGCGCAGCTGCTCGCGAGCAGCAAGCCCTGATGCCACAAGACCTGACCCTCTTGCTGGCACCGCTGCTGGGCGGCTGGCTGGTGCTGGCCACCCATCTGCCACTGGGCCGCCAGGTGCTTGCGCGCGGCATCGTCTTCATCGACCTGGCGATCGCGCAGATGGCCGGCCTGGGCGTGCTGATGGCCGGCCAGCTGCTGGGGCACCCCGAGCATCCGAACGAGCTGCCGGCCTGGCTGGAGCCGCTGGCCCCCGTGCTGCCCCAGCTTTGCGGTGCGGTGGCGGCCCTGGCCGGTGCGCTGCTGGTGGCCGGGCTCTCGCGGCTGTGGCCCGAGCGGCGCGAGGCCTTGATCGGCCTGCTCTATATCGCGGCCGCCTCCACCGCCGTGCTCTGGGTCAGCGCCGACCCCCATGGCGCGCAAAAGCTCGGCGCCCTGCTGTCCGGCGATGTGCTGTGGGTGGATTGGTCGGCGCTCGTGCCGCTGGCCGGGGCCAGCGCGTTCTATCTGGGCCTGCGCCGCCTCAAGCCCGGCCTGCTGGACGGCGGCCCGGGCTTCTACCCGGCCTTCGCGCTGCTGGTCAGCCTCAGCGTGCCACTGCTGGGCCTCTATCTGGTGTTCGCCACGCTGATCGTGCCGGCCCTGGTCGCGGCGCGGCGGCTGCCGGCCTGGCTGGCCGCGCTGCTGGGCGCGGCTGCCTATGCCCTGGGTCTGGGCCTGAGCTGGCGGCTGGACCTGCCGGCCGGGCCCATGGTGGTGCTGAGCCTGGTGGGCCTGGCCGGCCTGTCCCTGCTGCGCCCGGCTAAACTGCCCGCATGAGTAGCAGCGCCACCAAAACCAAGTCCGCCGAAACGGCGCTGGCCCGTCGGCTGGACGAGGCGCGCAGCCACTGCGAGGCGCGCGGCGCCCAGCTGACCGAGCAGCGCCGCGAGGTGCTGGAGCTGCTGCTGCGCCGCGCCGGCCATGCCAAGGCCTATGACATCCAGGAAGACATGCAGAGCCGCCATGGCCGGGTCGCGCCGACCACGGTCTACCGCGCGCTGGACTTTCTGATCGATCAGCATCTGGTCCACAAGGTCGACACGACCAATAGCTATGTGGTCTGCGAGCACGGCCACCATGCGCACCCGACGATGATGCTGATCTGCAGCAGTTGCGGCAGCATCCAGGAATGGCAGGCGCCGGGCTGGTTCGAAGGGCTGAAGGCCGCGCTGCGCGCCGACGCCAGCGGCTTCACACCGGCCGCGATCGAGATCAAGGGCCGCTGCGCGGCTTGCGCCTCGACCGGCGGCTAGCGATACGCCTCCAGGTACTGCTTGAAGAGCTCGCCCTTGAAGGCCTTGGCCGCCAGCGCACCGAACTCGGCAATCAGGGCCGGGTCGGTCTTCATCGAATAAGCCATCGTGAACGGCCGGGCCGGCATCGGCAGCGGCACCAGGCGTATCGCCACGCCCTGCTGGCGCGCCAGATAGACGGGCGAATAGGGGTTGGCGTAATAAGCCGCCTGGATGCGCTTGGCGGCCAGCTTGCGCAGATTGATCGTCTGCCAGTTCTGCCCTGAGGCCGGCTGCCAGTGGATGGGCAGAGCCGCCAGCTCGCGCGGCGCCTTGCTGCCCGAGACCCAGCCGATCTGCAGGCCTGCCAGCTCGTCCAGCGAGCCGACCTCGCGCAAGCTGGACGATTCCAGCACCGCCAGCTGCGGCGCCGTCTGCAGATAGACCCAGTCGTAACGGCCGATCTCGCGGGACTGCGCGCCGTCGGCGCTGTACATCAGCAACACATCGACACTGCCATCGCGCAGGCTGCGCAGGGCGCGGGCAAAACTCATCACCGGCTGCCAGACGAAACGGATCCGTGTCTGCGGCGCGATCTCGCTGCGGATGAAATCGGGCAAGGCCCCGTGCACCGGCTGCTCCGGCCCTCCCAGCATCAGCGGCGCCACGGCAAAGCCGCCCATGCGCAGGGTCGGCGGTGCGGACAGCGCCGGGCGCAGCAGGAGCAAGGACAGCAGCAATAGAGAAAACCAGCGGAGCGTCATGGCCTCAATTTAGCGGGCTTAGCTGCCAAGCCGCTGACGGGTTTCCCTCATCAAGTTTGGCGCTCCGACGATTCCGGCCTGCGCTCAGGCCAGCGCAGCGGCAATGGCCCGCATCACCGCCGCATGGTGGGCCCCGTCCAGCCAGCGCAGCACCACCACCGCATCCAGCGCCGGCTCGATCCACACCACATGGCCGCCCGCTCCCATCATGAAGAAGGCCTGCGGCGAGGCGCCGGGAAAGGCCTTGCCCTCGCGATTGAGCCAGACCAGGCGGCCGTAGAACGGCGCGATCGCGCAGGGCTCGGTCATGCCCGCCACCCAGCCCGCCGGCAGCAAAGCACGGCCCTCGTGGCGACCGTCCTGCAGCAGCAGCTGGCCGACACGGGCCTGGTCGCGGCTGCTGATCGAAACGCCCGCGCCCCAGTGCGTGCCGCCCGGCACCGACTGCACGCGCCGGCCATCGGCCAGCGTCACCCAGGCATCGTCATAGCCACGCCAGGCAAAGCCCGCACCGCCGCCCAGGGGCTTCAGGATCTCGTGCAGAAAGACCTCGGGCAGCGGCTTCTGGAACAGCTGCAGCAGAGCCAGCGCCAACTGGTTGATGCGCACATCGTTGTATTCCCAGTACGTGCCCGGCGCCTGCAGCGGCCGCGCGCCGCCCTTGGGTCCGCCGGCCGGCCGCGGGTCATTGGCCACCTTGCGCCAGCGGTCCACCGTGTCGGGCAGGCCGAAGCACTCGCCCTCCCATTCGCTGCTCTGGTCCAGCAGCTGGGCCCAGCTGATGCGACGGTTGTGCTCGGTGTCGAAACCGATGCCGGGCAGGCGCTGCGCCACCGGCGCCTGCAGATCGGGCAGCAGGCCCTCGCGCTGCGCGATGCCGGCCAGCAGGCACAGATAGGTCTTGGCCACGCTGAAGGTCAGATCGGCCCGATCCGGCTCGCCCCAGGCGGCGATCTCGCGGCCGCGCTGCAGGATCACGCCGGACTGCGGGCCGCGCGCATGGACCGGGCCGCGCAGCCGGTTGTAGGGCGGCGGGTCTTCGTGATGCACGCCCCAGACGGCCGGATCGGCCAGCGGATCGCGCGGCCAGGGGGTTTCATGGGCCTGGGCCAGGGCGATGGCGGCGCTGAGGTCGGATGTAGCGTTCATGCCCGCATTAGAGCCCGCGCCACGCGGCATGACCATCCGGGCAAAGCCGTGCGGAGCTCGCCCGGGCTAGTACCGATGGTCAGTGCGGCGCGGCGCTGCGCAAAATCACGCCATCATGTTCCTGCCCTCCAAGTCCGCCCTCCTCGTGCTGGTCCTGCTGTGCAGCGGCTGCCAAAGCCTTGCCGAGCTCGATGGCGACGGTAGCTTTGGCAAGGTGGCGGCCCTGTACGCCAGCGCGCCCGATGCCAGTGCCGTGGCCCAGGGCCAGTTTGGCGCCGTGCCGATCGCGCTGGCGGCCGAGCATGAGCTGCAGGCCGCCGTCGGCTGCCCCGGCCTCAGTTCGAGCCGGTTGCTGGCCCAGTGCATGCGCCACATCAAGACCGGTCAGCTCGGCTGGCTGCCGGCCCGCTCCGCCGCGCCGCTGGCCACGCCGGCGGCCTCGGTGCTGCACCAATCCTGAGCGATGAGCACGCCGGCCTATCCGCTGGCCGGCGGCTGCGATTGCCGCAGCGTCCGCTACCAGCTCGAGAGCGCGCCGCTGTTCGTCCACTGCTGCCATTGCCGCTGGTGCCAGCGCGAAAGCGGCTCGGCCTTCGCGCTCAACGCGATGATAGAGACCGAGCGCCTGAGCCTGCTGGCCGGCACGCCCGAGCTGGTCGATACCCCCTCGGCCAGCGGCAAGGGCCAGCTGATCGCGCGCTGCCCGCAATGCCGGATCGCGCTGTGGAGCCATTACGCCGGCGCCGGCCGCTTGGTGGCTTTTGTGCGGGTCGGCAGCCTGGATGAGCCCGACCGCCTGCCGCCCGACATCCATATCTTCACCGCCTCCAAGCAGCCCTGGGTCTTGCTGCCGCCGGGCACGCCGGCCGTGCCCGAGTACTACGAGCGCAAGAGCTATTGGCCGGCCGAGAGCCTGGCACGCCGCACGGCGCTGCTGGCGGCTCAGTCGAAGGCGTAGCGCCGGCGGCCCTCGCGCTTGGCGCGGTAGAGCGCCGCATCGGCGCGCGCGGTCAGTTGCTGGGGCGTCGCCGTGCCGCCGCGCAAGGTGGCCACGCCGATGCTGGTGCCGACGCTAAGAGGCCCCCCCTCGCCGATGTCCACGGGTTCGCGCATTGCGTCGAGGATTTTCTGCGCGACGGCGGCCGCATCCCCGGCCTCGGCCAGGCCTTCGAGCACCAGCACGAACTCATCGCCGGCCAGCCGGGCCACCAGATCGGTGCTGCGCACGCAGTCGCGCAGCCGCGCGGCGAACTGCTGCAGCACTGCATCGCCGACGCCATGGCCGTGGCCATCGTTGATGGACTTGAAGTGGTCGATGTCGAGAAACAGCAGGGCCAGCAGGCTGTCGGCATCGCGGCGGCCACGGGCCAGCGCCAGTGCCAGGCGCTCGTCGAACTGGCGCCGGTTCGGCAGACCGGTCAGGGTGTCGGAGCGGGCCAGCTCGGCCAGGCGCTGCTCGGCCAGCTTCATCGGCGTGATGTCGGTGCTGAGCGCGTAGATGCCGACGACGCGACCATCGGGACGCTGATCGGGGATATAGGTGTTCTGGATGTGACGGGTGATGCCCAGCGCGGTCGAGCAGAGTTCGAACTGCTGGCGCTCGCCGGCCAGCGCCTGACGCAGCCGCGCCTCGCGCTGGGCAAACAGCTCGGGGCCGATGACCTCCTGCAGCGGCCGGCCTAGCGCGGCAGCCGGGTCTATGCCCAGCCATTCGAGAAAGGTGGCGTTGAGAAAGCGCAGGCGCAGCTGCGCGTCCAGATAGGTGATCAGCACCGGCAGGCTGTCGGCGATCGCGCGCATGCCTTGCTCGCTGGCGAGCACGCGCGCCTCGATGGCCTTGCGCTCGCTGATGTCGACCGAGACCGAGTAGAAGCCGCGCACCGCGCCGTCGGCATCGACATCGGGCACATAGCTTTGCTGGAAGTGGTGTTCGCGCCCGGCGATCGTCGAGCTGCTCTCGAACTCGACCCGCTGGCCCTGCATGACACGCTCGATTTGGGGCTGCACCTTGGCCGCCGCTGCCTCGCCGCGAACCTCGGCCACGGTCTTGCCCAGCAGCTCCTCGGACGTGAGGCCGTAGACCTTGCTGACCTGGGCATTGGCGAACACCAGGCGCTGGGCGGCATCGAACTGGGTGATCAGCGCCGGCACATTGTCGGCAATGCTGCGCATGCGCTGCTCGGCGGCCTTGAGCCGCCGGCCGGCGCTGAGCACCTGCCACAGCGCCAGCGCGGCGAACAGCGCCAGCAGCGACAGGCCCAGCAGCAGCCACAGCTTGGTCTGACCGGCATCACGGCCGAGCTGCTCGGTCAGCGCCGTGCGCTCGGCACGCAGCCTGGTCATCGTGGACCCCAGCAGGCGGCGCAGCTCGTCCATCTGCCGCTGGCCCTCGTCGCTGAGCACCACGGCCCGGGCCTGTTCAGCCCGGCCGCCGTCATGCAGCGCGATCGTGCGGGTCAGCTCGTCGAGCTTGAGACTGACGAGCTCGCGCACCCGTTGCAGATCCTGGCGCTGCTGGCCCTGCGGATACAGCTGAAGCACCGCCGCCAGCCGGGCATCCAGCGTCTCCATGGCCGCCAGATAGGGCTGCAGATAGTGGGCGCGGCCGGTCAGCAGATAGCCGCGCTGGCCGGTTTCCGCATTCAGCAGATCGATCAACAGATTGTTGTGCGAACGCAGCTCGATATTGATGGCGTCCTGGCGCTCGATCTGCGCCGCCGCCTGCCTGGCCCGCAAGGCCAGCACCGTCGTCACCACCGCCATCGCCACCAGGGCCAGCAACAGCAGCATCACTCCGCGCCCGAGGGAGTTGGGCTCCTGCCTCGATAGGCTGCGCCTGAAGGGCATCTCGGCCATTCCCGTCTGCAAGATTCACCCTGATCGCACGCCTGCCGCAGCAGCACGGCGTTGTCACTTGTGTTTCAGAGGGATTATGGCGGGGCCGCAAGGTTCGCCGGCCGCCCTGTTCAAGGGACTTGCGGGCTCAGTCCACCAGCAGCCGGCCCAGCAGGCGCGGCGTGCCATCGGCCTGTACCCCGAGCACCAGGCCTTCGCCCGACACGGTGTTGGCACCCAGCAGATCGGCGAGCACGAACATATGCGTGACCCAGACCTCGAAACGGCCCGGCTGCTTCGTCGCCGCCAGCAAGGCCCGGCGCAGCTCGCCCAGCGATTGCGCATTGGTGGCTTCGGTGCCGGCGCGCGGCGAGCCCAGCGCGGCCCAGGCCGAGGCCGCGCCAAAGGCCAGCTCGGCCGTCTCGACGCAGCGGCACCAGGGGCTGGCGCGCACCGCCGCCGGCCGCAGCCCCTGGGCCTGGAACCAGGCGCCGATGCGCCGCGCCTGGGCCCGGCCCTCGTCATTGAGATTGCGCTGCGTGCCGCAGTCGCCGAGCTTGAAGCCGGGCGGATCGAAAGTGCCAGGCGCCAGCGCATGGCGGAAGGCGATCACGACGCCACCGGTTTTCAGCAGCGCGGCCGCATCGCCCGGCTGCGCCCATGCGGGCAGGGCCAGGCCGGCGGCGGCGGCAAGAAGATGGCGGCGGTCAACAGTCGGCATGGTGGCGGCGCTCCTGAATTGCGCGCCCATCATGCGGGCAAGCCGCTATTCCTTGCTCAGCGCCGGGGCTTGTGTCCGGCCAGCGCCGGCGCGAACAGCTCCATCACCCGCAGCTGCGCGCCGCAGCGGCGAAACACCGAGTTGCGCGACCACAGCATCTGCGGCGAGGCCTCGGTGCCGGTAGCAGCGAGCCACTGCTTCTGCATCTGGCGCCGCGTATGGCCGTGGCGCGCAAGCCGGCGCGGCTGCAGCTCGCTGCGGGCGACACGCCGGTCGGCATAGAGCAGATGGCCCAGCGGCTTGGCGCCCAGGCCCTTCAGCGCCTTCCAGGGCCCGGCCAGCGCGCTGGCGTGCAGGGCCGAGCGGGCCCAGACCAGCGGCTGGCCGTCGACCCGCAGAATCACCTCGCGCACCACGGTGCAGCCGCGTCGCGGCAGGCCGAGCGCGGCACGCTCGGGGCCGCGCAGCGGGGCCACCTCTTGCCGCAAGACCTGGACCTCGTAGCGCTGGCCCAGCGCTGCCAGGCGCCGGCTCAAGGAGCCCGGCGCGCGCAGCCAGTCGCGCAGGCCGTCACGGCTAGCAATCCCCACGGAACGCTGCGCTCAGGTCTTGCCGAACTCGTCACCCAGCTCGCGGGCACGCTGCTCGGCCGCGCGCACCGCGCGCACGATGGCGGCGTCGACCCCGTCGGCCTGCAGGCTGCTGATCGCCGCATGGGTGGTGCCGCCCTTGGAGGTGACCTTCTCGCGCAGCAGGGTCGGCGAATCGCTCGATTGCAGGCCCAGCGCCGCCGCACCGCCACAGGTGGCCAGCGCCAGCTGCCGGCCCTGCTCGGCCGACAAGCCCATCTGCTGGGCAGCCGCCATCATCGCCTCGACGACAAAGAAGAAATAGGCCGGGCCCGAGCCCGACAGCGCGGTCACCGCGTCGAGCTGCGCCTCCTGGTCCACCCACAGCGTCGCGCCGGTGGGGGCCAGGACTTGCTCGACCAGGGCCCGGTCGGCCGCCGACACGGCGCCGCGCGCGAACAGACCAGCAATGCCCTGGCCGATCAGGGCCGGGGTGTTGGGCATCGCGCGCACCACCCGCTCGCTGCCGGTGGCGGCGGCTATCGCATCGCTGCGGATGCCGGCCATCACCGAGAGCTGCAGGGCCTGGCCCAGCAGGCCGGCACAGGGCGCGGCGGCCTCGGCGAAGAGCTGGGGCTTGACGGCCCAGACCACCAGGCCGGCGCCGGCCAAGCTGGCATCGGGGGCCGCCAGCGCATGCAGGCCGAAGTCGCTTGCCAGCTTGGCACGCTGCGCCTCGAAGGGCTCGACAACGATCAGCGATTCCGCAGCCCGGCCGGACCGCAACAGGCCGCCGATGAGGGCGCTGGCCATATTGCCGCCGCCGATGAATGCAATGGGGGTGCTCATGGGGCGCAAGTGTAGAGCCCGGCTCACCGACCCAGCCCATGCACCAGCCGGGTGCGGGTCTTGCCCCCGAATAGGGTGGGCGCACCGCAGCGGGCAAAAAAAGGGCCCGGGGCGTGAGCCCCGGGCCTGAATCCATCCAGGCGGATGGAGGAGACAAACGAAAGTACTTTCACTACAGCAGCTTCCGTGCCAGCTCGCCGCCGCCTCAGCCGCTAGCATCCGAACACACCATGAGCGAACGCCTGTTTCTGCGCCTGGACGGCGACGAGCTGCACGGGCCCGAAGCCCACATGCCACCCGGCACGCTGCGCGCCTGTCCGGTAGTAGCGCCGCTGCGCCCCTATGTGTCGCACATCCTGGCCTACCGCGAGACCATCCCGGCCGGCTCCGAGATCCTGGAGCGGGTGCTGCCGGACGGCGCGCTGCGCCTGATCGTCGAGCTCGGCGATGCGCCGACCGTCCAGGTGCTGGGCGCCTCGGCAGCACCGGTGCTGCTGCGCTTGCAAGGTCGTCTTGAGGGCCTGTCGCTGACCCTGCGCCCGGGTGCCGCAGCGGCCTTGCTGGGGCTGCCTGCCGGCGAGCTGACGGGTCAGGTCTTGCCACTGGACAGCCTGTGGCGGGGTGCCGGGGCCGAGCTGGGCGAGCGTCTCGGCACCAGCCAGGGTGACACCGCTCGTCTGACCGTGCTGCAGGCCTTTTTGCAACGGCGCTTGCCGGGGCCGACGATCACCAGCCGGCCGGCGGTGATGCAAGCCTTGCAGCTGATTGGCAGGTCCGAGGGGCGCCGGCCGCTGCGCGAGATTGCGGCGGCCATGGGTGTCGGTGAGCGCCGGCTGCAGCAGCTGTTCCAGCTCGAGGTGGGTCTGTCGCCGCGCACCTGGAGCCGGCTGGCCCGGCTGCAGGCTTGCCTGCGCCGGCTGCGGCTGCAGGGCGCGACGCCGGGCTGGGTCGATCTGGCGCTGGACAGCGGCTTCTACGACCAGGCCCATCTGGCCAAGGAGTTCCGCGCGCTGTGCGGCCTCAGCCCCACCGAGTTCCTGGCCCGCGCCGTTTCGGGTTCTTCCAAGACAGGGTCCTGAGCCGGCGCTACCGTGTGGCTTCGACATCAGCAAGGACAAGCCATGCAGGACTCTCCAACACCGCGACCGCTGCAAGGCCGTGTCGCCGTGGTCACCGGTGCCAGCCGCGGTGCCGGGCGCGGCATCGCGCTGGAACTGGGCGCGGCCGGCGCCACCGTCTATGTGACCGGGCGCAGCACCCGCGAGCAGCCGGCCGACGGCTATGGCCAGATCCTGGCGCTGTCCGGGCTGGAGCGCCTGCCCGGCACGATAGACGACTGCGCCGAGGACCTGACCCGGCTGGGCGGGCACGGCATCGCCCTGCGTTGCGATCACACGCAGGACGAGCAGGTGGCCGCGCTGTTCGCCCGGGTCTGGCGCGAGCAGGGCCGACTCGATCTGCTGGTCAACAACGCCTGGGGCGGCCATGAGTGCTTTGACGGGGTCTTCGAGGCGCCGTTCTGGCAGCACCCGCTGGCCCAGTGGGACGCGATGATGGACCGTGGCGTGCGCAACCATCTGCTGGCCGGCCGCCATGCGGCGCCGCTGATGGTGGAACAGCGCCACGGCCTGATCATCGGCACCACCTTCTGGGACCGCGACCGCTATCTGCGCGGCAATCTGTTCTACGACCTGGCCAAGGCCGCGATCGGCCGGCTGGCCTTCGGCATGGCCGAGGAGCTGCGACCGCATCGCGTGGCCTCGCTGGCGCTGTCGCCGGGCTGGATGCGGACCGAGTTCGTGCTCAGCGGGCACCGGACCGACGAGGCGCACTGGCAGGACAGCCCCGCGCTGGCCCGCACCGAGTCGCCGCGCTATCTGGGCCGCGCGGTGGCCGCGCTGGCGGCCGACCCGCAGGTGCTGGCGCGCAGCGGCCGGGTGCTGCGGGTCGCCGATCTGGCACGCGAGTACGGCTTCAGCGATATCGATGGTCGCCAGGTCGAGGCCTTCGAGCTGCCGCAGGGCTGAGAGTGCTGCGTCAGCCCGAGCTCGTTGTCAGGCGCGCTGCTGTCGCCGCCGGGCTGCGAAGGCGGCACCCGCCAAGGCCACAGCCAGCAGGCCAAGCGCCGACGGCTCGGGCACGGTCTGGCTGCGCAGCACCGAGATCGCCATCAGGCCCTGCAGGCCTGGCGCACGCGCCTGATCACCGCTGAAGGTGTAGCTGCCTGGCGCGAACAGCCAGCTGCCCTGGCTCCACAGCGGGTTGCCGAAGGCCTCGTCCGGCGTGAAGGCGACCTCAGCGAAGTCTTCAGGCACCGCATTGGTTCGGTCGAAAAAGTTGCCATTCACCTTGAAGCCGGTGTCATCACCTGCGGTGATGTAGTCGGTGATGCGCAGCGTGAAAGCGGAGGCGCTGCTGAAGCTGAACTCCAGCGGGCTCAGGTCATCGGTGTACCAGCCGCTCTCGCCATCCAGCACATTGAAGCTGAACCAGCTGCCATCGGCCGCCAGCGCCACCGGCGAGGCCTGCACGGCGCCAGCGGCGATGGCCAGGCTTGTCACCAACAAAGTGCTTCTCAAAATATCTCGCATCACCTTATCCTCCCCGTCCATCACACAGCAGGCCTTGGCCATCGAGGCCGGCCCTCGCCGGCATGCAGGCAAGACCTGACACCAGCGCACCGCATCCTAGGATACAAGTCGGGACATGGCTATGACGGTTTCACTACCCCTTGAACAGGTGACAGCACGGTCACTGCTGCTGCTGGCTCTGTCGGGCCTGGGCTCGGCCGGGGCACAGACCTGCGCCAGCCCCGATGTGGCGCCCTTGGCCAGCCAAGGGGATGGCGCCGCGATGGTTCTGCATTGGTCTGCGGTGCCGGACTCCGGCGCTTACCTGCTCTGGGCGCAGTGGCGCGCGCCGGAAGCCGAGGTGGTCCACACGCTGGAGCACCGCATCGAGCATCCCAGCTACCAGCTGCCCGCCAGTCCCGAACCAGGGCGCCTGCTGAAACTGCAGGTGGAAATCATCAGCCTGTGCAAGAACGGGCAGCGCTCCAGGCCCACCTTGCTGCGCCAGTTCCAGCACGCACCCGGCCAGGCCTGCCCACCGCCGGAGCTGCTGGCCACGACGACGGCGGCAGCGGGCCCGGTACAGCTGCGCTGGCAGGCGGCGCCGCATGAGCGCTTTGCGCTGCGCTGGAGTCCGGCCGATGGCCGCAGCGAGTCCCTGGCCGGGGAAGCCCAGGTCGATGAAGCCCGGCTGACCCTGCCGGCGGGCAGGCCCGGCGACGCTTGGCTGGTGCGCGCGCAGCGTCTGTGCGGCAGCAAGCAGCGCAGCGCGGCGAGCTACTGGCTGCTGCCCTGAGCGGCCATCACCGGCGGGATCTGCAGGCAGCGCTGCCCCACCTGCTGCCCCAGACGCAGACCGGCGTCGTTGTCATACCTGGGGTGAATGCCGCCCCAAAGTCTTGACATCGCGGCCTCCTCGGCCAGCGCCTGCCAACGCGTGGCCGACTCCGGCGCGAAATGGCTCAGTACCGCCGCAGCCGCGCCCGACACGGTGGCATGGCCGGACACATAGCCGGGGAACGGCGGCGTCACCACCCAGGGCAGGAAGTCGGGCTGCCACTCGCGCTGGATCGCCGACACAGGCCGCTCGCTCCAGTACTGGACCTTGATGCGCCAGGCCGCCACCAAGGCGTCGTGCATGGCCATATTCAGTCGGGCCAGCAGCTCATGATGTTGCCGCAGCGGCAGCGGGTGCCGGGCCAGATGGTCCAGCGCCACCGCGTTCCAGACCCCGGGCGGCGTGATGCTGCCGGCATCCAGATTCCAGCGCTCGGCCGCCTCTTTCTGCACCGCGCTCAGACTGGCGCGCACAGTCATCACCTCGCGCATATCCGTCACCCACTGAGCCGTGCCGTAGGCTGGCGGCGGCGGTGGCTGCAGCGCCTGCGTGCCTTCACACCAGGGCCGCCACTGCGGCGCCTGCGGCTCGGTCGGCTGCTCGGCAAACAGCGGCGGCGTGCGTGCCCACAGCCCGGGCTGCCAAGCCGGCTTGGCCAGCGGGCGGCGGCGTGCGTCGGCGCCGTCGGTCAGGCTGCGCTGCAGCAGGCCGGCACTGGCCCGCTCGCTGGCATCTCGCAGTTGGGTGCGCAGCGCCGGGCCGAGCCCCTGCTGAGCCTGGAGTGCCGGCCCTTGCCACTGGGCTTGCGCCTCCTGCGGCAGCAGCCAGGCGGCCGTCTGGGCCAATGTGGCCTTCATCAGCGCTGACTCGGCATCCTTGGGCACGCCCGCGGGCTCTGCCAACTGCAGTGCCTGCCATTGCGCCACACGGAGATAGCTGAAGATGCGCGCCGCTCGCAAGGGGTTGTGCTGGCGCATGCGCACGACCAGAGCACTGCTGCGATGCGTCAGGTCCTCGACCAGCTCACCCGTGGCTTCGGCGGCGCTCAGCAGCACCTGGGGTGCCGGCGGCTCGGCGGCGAGGACGCTGCTCGCTCCCGCCATCATCAGCGCGGCAGCCAGAGCGGCGCGACAAGCCAAGCTCGTCATGGGCATTGACGGCCCGGCACACGCGGGTTGCTGAACCGGATGTTGGTGGTGGCTGATCCTGTGCGACCCAGCGCGTCGGTTACGGTGATGGTCAGGTTGGAACTGACGAACTCGCAATAGGGCACCGACGCCGAGATCTTGGTGGAGCGGGCGGTGGGGCTCTCCAGCCGGAAACTGCTGTCGCTGACGGTCCAGCGATAGCTGTAGGGCGCCTGACCGTCGCTCGCAAAAGCCTCGCGCGCGGTCACTCCCAGCCCGCCGCTGAACGGAGGCTGAGCGATCTCCACCGTGGGCGCGATGGCTGAGTTGCCCTGGGCGGCGGCGACGGCTGCGTTCGCGTCGAGTAGGCCGACCCCGCAATTCGTGCAGCTCGCCGGGAACGGTCGGGCACTGGCTCGCAGCTTGCGCTCCACATCACGGTCGTTCAGGTAGGGATTCACCGAGAACATCAGGGCTGCCGCCCCGGCCACATGGGGCGCCGCCATCGAGGTGCCCTGCATATAGCTGTAGCTCTGGGCCGCCGGTACGGTGGTGCCCGTGTTGTAGAGCGAGTAGATGGACACGCCCGGCGCGGCCAGCGCGATACCGTAGCCATGGTTGGAAAACGAGGCCTTGCCGCCCTGGGTATCGGTGGCCGCGATGGCCATCACACCCAGGCAGTTGGCCGGCGTGGCATTGGCCACATCGGCGTTGTCATTGCCGGCCGAGACGACCACCAGCGCGCCCAGTGAGCGGGCCGTGTTGATCGCGTTCTGGTAGGTCTGACCACAGGCGCCGGTGCCGCCCAGCGACAGGTTCAGCACTCGTGCCGGATAGCTATTGCCCGGTGCGCCCGACACATGGCCGCCGGCTGCCCAGATGATGCCGTCCGCGATGTCCGAGGTATAGCCACCGCATTTGCCCAGCACACGCACAGGCAGGATCCGGACGCCATAGGCGATGCCGGCAATGCCCTGGCCGTTATTGGCCGCCGCCGCGATGGTGCCGGCCACATGCGAGCCATGCCAGCTGCTGTTGCTGGCGTTGGCCATCGGCGCCGCACATTCGCCCGCATAGCGCCAGTCACCCTCGTCGATGGCGCTCGCATCACGCCCGCCGCCGTCCCTTGCCCGGCCCGCATCGGCGATGAAGTCATGGCCACCGACGATATTGGGCAGCAGATCGGTATGAGGCGTGTAGCCGGTATCCAGCACCGCGACCGTCACGCCCTGGCCGCTGGAGCGGTCCCAGGCGCCCGGCGCGCGGATGCCGGCAACCGGGTCATGCAGATCCCATTGCCAGCCATAAGCCGGGTCCGAGGGCGTCCAATGCGCAAACATGCGCAGATCCGGCTCGGCGTACTCGACCGTCGGGTCCTCCCGGCGCAGCTGCTCGGCGATCTGGGCGACCGAGGCCGCATCGAGCGCACGGTCGAGCTTGAACACCTGAGCGCCTTGCGCGGTCTGACGCAGCGCAATCAAGGTCGAACCAAAAGCATGAGCGGCATTGCCGGCGCGCCGGGTCTGCTCGGACTGCAGGCCCGTCGTCGCTGCAGCCTTGGGGAGTGCGGTACTGCGGTATTTGACGATGAGGCGGTCGGTCGTGGTCGCCGCGCTGCCATTGCCGGGGCTGCCAACAATCTGAGCGCTCGCCCCGTTGAAAGCAAGGGCACTGTAAATCGACAGTACTAGCGCACCCAGGCGCCGCAGAGCCCTTCTATTTTTCTTTTCCATCATTTCGCTTCCCTCCCAAGAAGTCCCCAATGCGATACCGGCACCCTCGATATGCTTTTCGTTACTAATGACGAGCTGCAAAACTGTTCACTGAAATTCCGTGAATCTCTGTTGCGCAGCGCGTTGCATCGGTTTTGACATTTGCGCACATTCCAATGTCCGAGCACCGGTTCGGCCAACTAGCTAACGACCCAGACGCTCGGCAGTAAGTCGTATAACAAGAATCGCTGCAAGAAATACCAAAAACCCACCAAGATCACCTAGCCACTCCTTCACAAATGGATAAGCCACCCCCAAAATAAATACGCCAATTATATAAACCACGTATTTTGGCGGCTTACTCATCACTTTCTGCATTCGCAGTCGCGATCAACCGATCCATTCATTGCTTTCCCAACTGCTTTTCCGCCTTGCCAAGCCAGTTGAGTTCCTACTATTTCCTTTATCTGACCTTGGTGACTATTAATTCGCCCTTGAATTTTTCCAACTCTATTTGCCGTTCTTGCGCCAGCGAGTTGCCCATTCAACGTTCGGATCGCCTGCCCCGATGTCCAACTTTTCTTTCCGACCGCCAACCAGCCTGGCGCCACAGCACCGACAGCAGCAGATGCCGCAATATCCCAAAGATCATAATTGTCAAGATCCCAGATATCGCAGCCCTTCATGTAGTTGGTCGCCATTTGCATTCCAATTTCAAATCCGGCCCCCACGAGCGCCCCAACAATTCCAACCTCGCCAGTAGGGTCAGACATTTCAACCGGATTTCCGCTCACGTATGCGTAGACGTTCAGTCCATCCCGAATACCTACGGGATCCTCACTCAAAAACCTCTTCAGCTGCGGATCGTAAAACCTCGCCCGGTAGTAATACAGATTCGCTGCATCCTGCTCGCGTCCCGTGTAGCCGGTGGAACTGCTCGGCGCCTCCCCGCTGATGCCTGGTTCTCCGTAAGCGCTGTAGGCCAAACTGGTCGCAGTTGAACCATCAGGCCGCGTCTCGGCCAGGACGGAGCCCAGTGCATCGCTGAGCATGACCCTCTGGCTACCCTGTTTGTAGCTGGCGATCAACTCGTCCACCGCCAGGCCGGTCAGCAAGCTGGTCTTGACGCCACTCCTGGTCTCGGCGATCGCCTGCGTGCCGTCATAGACATATTGCGTGATCTCGCCGTTGAGCGTGCGGCTGACGCGCCGGCCCAGCACATCGTAGGCAAACACGGCATCCAAGCCTGGCCCGCTGACGCTGACCAGCTTGTTGAGGCTGTCCCAGCTGTAGCGAGTCTGGCCAGCAGCACCGCAGCTCTTCTCGCTCAGATTGCCGTTCGGGTCGTAGCTCAACGTGCAGGTCTGCGCATCGGGCCGGCCGGGCCGCAAGGTGATGCTGCTCATGCGATCAGCGGAGTCGTACTCGGCCGTCATCGGCGTCTCGGCGCGAGTCGAGGCACTGAGCAGGGTCTTGCTGGTGCGTTGACTGCGGGCATCGTAGGCGTAGACGATCTTGTCGATACGGCTGCCGTCGGCCTTCTTGTAATCGATGCTCAGCAGGCGGTTGGCCGCGTCATAGACATAGTCGGCGGTAATGCCATTGGGCAAGGTCTTCTTGGTCAGACGGCCCGCGTCGTCCCAGGCGTAGCGCGTGCTTTGCCCGGCGTAGTGAATGGCCGTCAGACGGTTCGCCAGGTCCCAGTCGTACCGCACCTCGTCCTGCTCATCGAGCTTGCGGCTGATGCGGCGATCCAGTCTGTCATAGGTGTAGCTGACCGCCTGGCTGCGACCTTGGGCGGTCTGAATTTCACGCACCATGCGGTCGGCCGCGTCGTACTCGTAGTCCACCCGGCTGGCACCGGCCACGCCGCTTTGCTCGACGCGGATCAGGCGGCCCGCGCCGTCGTATGCGTTGTCCACCGTGCGGTCCGGCGCCTCCATGCGCAGGATGCGGCCCGCCTCGTCGTAGCTGTAGCGCGTGGCCTGACCCTTGCGGTCCACCACCTCCGACACGCGATCGGCCGCGTCATAGCTGTAGCGCTCTTGAGCACCCAAGGCGTCGCTGCGGCTGGCCAGGCGACCGAACTCGTCGTAGCCGTAGCCGGCAATGGTCTTGCCCAAGGGGTTGCGCACCGCTTTCAGCCGCGCCCCTTCGTCGTAGCTCATCAAGGTCTTGCCGCCCAGCGGGTCCTCGATCTCGATGGTCTGGCCGATGCCGTTGCTGAGACTGCTGCTGGTGTAGCTCAGCGGATCGGTGCTGCTCACGGGTCGGCCGCTGCGGTCGGTCGTGATGCGGGTGGTATTGCCCAGGGCGTCGACCAGGCGCACCAGATCGCCGGCCGCGTTGTAGCCCATGCTGCTGCTCTGGTTCAGCGCATCGGTCAGCGTGGTCAGCTGGCCCTGGGCGTTGTAGGCCATGCCGCTGACCTTGCCCAGCGGATCCGTCAGCCGGTTCAGATTGCCCTTGTTGTCATAGCCCATGCGCCAGGTCTGGGCCGTGCCGTCTTCGGCATAGCGGCTGACGCTGCTGGGCTTGTTCCACAGCGGGTCGTACTGGATGTCGGTGATGCGCCCCAGCGCGTCGACCTGGCGCACGACATTGCCCTGATCGTCGTAACTCATGCGCGACACGCGGCCGATGGCGTCCACCACCTTGGTGCGGCGATTCTGGGCATCGCGGGTCCACTGCGTGCGGCCACCGGCGCTGTCGCTCATCTCCAGCACCTGGCCCTGGCTGCCGAAGCGCGCCATGCGGGTCGTGCCATCGGGCTCGTGCACGGTGGTCGACAAGACCTGCCCCCCGTGGAAGCGCCAGCCGGCCTCATGATTGGCCCAGCTGTCCTCGGTCGGGCAGGCAGCACCGCTGCAGACCTTGCCCGGGTTGCCGACCTGGGTCACGCAGGCGCCCGAGACGCGGTAGCTGAAGCGGTACTCCTTGCCCTGGGCGGTGTTCTGCTTGAGTACGCGGCGGCCCGAGCCGTAGAAGTTCTCGGTCGGATGAGTCAGGCCCGGGTAGTGGATGGTCTTGAGCCGCTCGCCGGTCTCCGGCGGCAGCACATGGCGGCAGGCCGCATCGACCGGCATGTCCGCATCGCTCAGATAGCTGTAGCGGGTTTCGCGTCCGTCGGCATCGGTCACCGTGGCCAGCCGCTTGCTGGGCGTGTAGCTGAAGCGCTCGGCTCGGCCTTCGGGGTCGGTCAGTGCCTCGATAAAGCCGCTGTTGCCGTAGCTGGCCGTGATGCGGCGCTGCTCGGTGCCGACCGACAAGAGCTGACCCCGCGTGTTGCGCGCCACCGTGACCTTGGCACCACTCGCCGACTGGGTCTCGATCAGGAACTGCGGCTGGCCGCGCACATTGCCGGGCGCTCCGGCATAGGCCTGAAAGGTCCAGCGCGTGCCGTCCTTGAACAGCAGGCGCCACAGCCCGTCGATCTGGGCCATGCGCGCGCCATCAAACGCCGGCTCCGTGCGGTTGCGCAGCGAGCCATCGGCCTCGGGGGCAAACACATGGTGGATATTGCCCGGCATCACCAGACGCACCGTGTTGCCGGCCAGCAGCATGGCGTCGTAGTCCAGCGTCCAGCCATAGCCGATCGAGCCCTCGGTGCCGCCGATATTGTTGAAGGCGTCGATCGGGTTGTAGTTGCGGCCGGTCTCCACCGGAGTATGGCCCTTGCAGCTCATGCCACCGGTGCGCGTCAGCTCCTGGCCGGTCAGCAGATCGACCGGGTTGCCGCCACTGGGCTTGGGGCAGTCGGGCGGCGGCGGCGGCGGTTTCGGTGGACGCTCCAGGCAAGCCAGGCCGCAGACGCCGCAGAAGCGCGTCAAGCCGCCATTGATCATCTTGGCGGTCTTGCCGTCGGCGCTGACCATGGCCTGACCGGCGATCTTCCATTCCCCGGTGCCGCCCATCGGGCTGCCATCGAAGAACCAGACATTGATGACCTCGCCGGGTTCGGCCCCGGTGTCATTGGGCAAGGTGATCGGAATGGGCTTGCTGGGAATGCCGCCCATCGGCGTGCCGAAGTAGAGCTGGTAGGCCGCGCCGGTGGGTACTGGCGGCGTCACCACCGGCAGCTCGGAGATCTCGCGCTTCTCGACCGCGATGCGGGTCTTCTTGACGCCGTCCCAGCCGATGATCTCGGCCCCGGCGGGCAGCACGATCTCCAGGCCGGGGAAGCGCTCGTCGCTGATGCGCTGCTCGGTCACCGCGTTATTGATGGTCTTGAAGTTCTCGACCACCGGCGGCGGCGCAATCACGAAGTCCTTCAGCACCACGATCTGGTTGGCCTGCACCTGCACGCTGAAAGGCCAGATCGGGTAGAGCGGGTTGGCCGGCGTCGCGTCGAAGCGCAGGGTCAGCGCGCCTTCGCTAAGCCCGGCCAGCTCGAAACCGCCGGCCGCATCGGTGGCCGTGACCGGCGAATTCTGGGCACCGGTATCGGCACGCACAATCACGCCGGCGATCGGCAGGCCCTCGGGCGTGATGAAGCGGCCGCGCACGCCGGTGCTGGGTGTGCTGGCAGGATCGGGCACGGTCAGCATGACCCTGACGCTGCGGCTGATGGCGCCGGCCGAGGAACTGCCGCTGCCGCTGACCACCAATTCATAATTGCCCGGCTTCACGTCCGGGGCGGCCTGCAGACGCAGGGTCGCCTGCCGGTCGGCCGGCAGCAGCTTGGGATCGAAGCTTGCGCTGACCCTGGCAGGCAGGCCGCCGATGGCCAGACTCATCGCGCCCGCATAAGCCTGGCTGCCGGTGCTGACGATGGCGATCACGGCCGCCGTCTCGCTGCCGCGCAGCAGGCGCAGCGCATTGGGCGTCGCGCTGAGGCCGGCGTCCTGGGCCTGGTCGACGGTGAACACCGGGCCAGTGACCGAGCCCAGCGCATTGGCGACACGGACCGCGCCGGTGCTGGCCGTGGCCGGAATGCGGATCTGCAGCTCTGTCGCCGTGGCCGACAGCAGCTCCACCTGGGCCTCGCCGACCCAGGCCCGGTTGTTGCCGAGCACGGTGTCGAAGCCCTGGCCACTGATCTTGACCACGCTGCCCTGGGCGCCCCGCGTCGGCGCGATGCCGCTGATACTGAGCTGGCTCTGGCGCATCAACACCTGCGCGCGCGCGCTCTGGCGCCCTGGCGCCTCGGCGAGCAAGACCAGACTGCCCTCGCTGAGGGCCTTGAGTGCGAAGCTGATGCTGCTGGTCCCCGCAGGTAGCAACACGCCGGCGGGCAGCTCGGCGCTGCCCTGGCCGCTGTAGCTCAGCTGGACGGCCAGGCCGCCGGTCGGCGCCGGAGCGGCACTGCTGAGCACGAACTGCTGGGTCGCGCCCACCGCGAGCTCGGCCCGGGCCGGCGCCAGCTGCAGCGCCGGCAGCTGCTTGACCAGCACGCGGGCACGCAGCTTGGTCGGGCCCTGCTTGATCTCGAGCCAGGCCTGACCGAGACCCAGGCCTTCGAGCTCACCCTGGGCCGTGATCCTGAAAATCTTCTCGTCCTCGCTACGCAGCAGCACGCCCTCGACCTTGTCGCTGACCGTGCCGTCCGTCATCAAGGCTTTCAGCGGATAGACGGCGGTATTGCCCAGCCCCAGTTCGAACTCGGCCGGCGGGCGCAGTTCCTCGACCACGGCCGGCGTGACCCGCACCTGGGCGGTCGCTTGGCTGCCGTTGAGCCCGACGCTGAGCTGGGCCAGGCCCTCGTCGAGCGCGCTGATCGGCACGCTGGCCGTGGTCTGGCCGGGTGGCACCGTCACCAAGGCCGGTACAGCGATCACATTGCTCGCATCCACCTGCACGGCCACCTCGCTCAAGGCGGCGACGCTGGGCGCCAGCTGCACCAGGGCCTGGCCTATCGTGCCCTTGGGCAGGCTTTGCTGCGCCGGGCTCAGGCCGGTCAGCAGGGGCAGGTCGCTGCGCACCCGCACATCCAGTGTCGCCACCAGTGCATTGCCATAGCCTTTGAAGCTCAATTTGGCCTGGCCAGCCGCCAGGCCTTGGATCATGAGAGTGGCCTGGCGCTCGCCCGCCGGCATGAACAGCGTGGACGGGATCTGCACCACCGCCTCGGTGCTGCCCGGCGTCGCGTTCTGCTGGCTGGCAATGCTGAGGTTCAGCAGCTGGTCGTAGTTGCGCACCGCATCCAGCTGCACCTGCACCTGCGCCGACGCACCGGCCGCCAGCACCAGCGAGGGTGGGGCCAGCGTCAGGCTCGGGGGTATGGTCGCGCCGACCGGGTCGCGCAGCTGCAGCTGCGCGCTGAGCGTACTGCCACCGCCCTCAACACTGACGGTGGCCAGGCCGGCCTTCAGCGCACTGACCGGGATGTCGATGCGGTCCACGCCGGCCGGCACGCGCAAGCTGGCCGGCGCCTGCAGCAGCCCGGCCGGACTCACGCCCAGGACCAGATCCTGCGCCTGCTTGCTGAAGCCGCTGAGCCGCAGACTGAGTTTGCTGCTGGCGCCGACTTCAAGATGGCTGCGCTCGGGCAGCAGAGCCAGCGGCCGTGCAGCGGCCTCGGTGACACGCAACCAGGCCTCCAGCGTATCGGCCGCCAATTCGGCCTGCACCTGGTGCACACCCGCCTCAAGCACGGTGACCGGCACACTGAGGCCTTGCTGGCCGGCCGGCACGATCGCATGCTCGGGCAGCGCGATCGCGCCGGCCGCGCTGCGCAGAGCGACGCGCATATCCTCACGCGGCACCGCGCTCAGGCCCAGCCTCAGGCTCAGCGGGGCACCCGCCGTCGCGCCGCCCGGCGAAGGTTCGAGCAGCACCAACCGTGGTTGGCCGGCGATGACGGTGATGCTGGCAGTCAGGACACGCGCCGGCGCGGCCACCCGCAGCACCGTGGTACCGACGCCGATGGCCTGCACCGGCAGCTCGACCATGCTGGCGCCCTGCTCCAAGTTGACACGGGCGGGCGCCTGCAGGACGCCGGGCCGGGTGACACTGATCACATAGGTCTGCGCGCGCTCCGCCGGCCCGGGTATGCGGATCTGCAGCTTGGCGCTGGCGCCGTTCTCCAGACTCAGCTCATTGACGGACAGCAGCGGTGCACCGACGCTGGGCACTTGGGCCCAGGCAGCGGGTGCAGCCAGGGCGAACAGCAGCGCCAGCAGGGCCGCGCGCGGCCACCACATCGTCATCAGGAATTTGCTGTGCTGCCACATAGTGCTGGACCAAGCTGCGTTCGTTAATGAGACCGTCGAATCACCAAACCGTTGGGCGGGCCACGCTCAGCCACCCAGGCTGGCCAGCCGCATCGCGGCCAGGGCCTCGGCGCTGGCCTCGAACTCGCGGCCGCTGACCGTGATCAAGGTGGTGCGCGAACGCCCATCCAGACTGGCCGTCAACGTGATGCGCTCGACCCGCTCCCCCTGCGCAAAGCGCGACAAGGCTTCGCCCATCGCCACCACCACGGTGTAGGTGATCGTCGCTTGCAGGGTGCTGGCCCCACCCGGCAGCGCGATGCTGGCGCTGGCCGTGGCGGCCTGCGGCGCGCCGGCCAGCGCCGTGCTGACCGTGCTGACCTCGGAGCCGTTATTGGGCGTGACGGCCAGACGCACCGTATTGCCCAAGGGCACGCCGGTCGTGGCGAAGGTCACCGTGACCGGATTGGCCGTGCCGACCGGCAGCTTCACATCGGCTACGCCGGTGGGTTGCTCGGGCACATTGACCCCGGCCACGCTGGTGATCTTCAGGGTCGGCGTGCCGGCGATGAAGATAGGCCCGGGCTGGGCCGACGATGCGGCCGGCGTCGTACCGGCTGTCCGGGTGACGCTCTCCGCCTCAAGACGGATGCGACCGGTTCCGCCGGCACCGCCCCGGTAGCCGCAGGTGTAGCTGCCCGAACCTCCGCCGCTGGCGGTGATCTCACCGTTGCCGGCCAACGTTGTCGCCACCAGACGGATCGCGCCCCCGCTGCCGCCACCGCCACCGGATGCCCGATTCAGACTGTCGCAACCGACCGTCGCGACATCACCGGCACGCCCACCGGATGCGAGGATCTTGCCGGTCGTGTTGGTGATCGTCAGCGTGCCGGAAACGGCGATCAGCAGTGCGCCACCACCGCCGGCGCCGCCGGAGCCGGCCCAGTTGCGGCCCGCCTGACCGCCACCGCCGCCAGAGCCTCCAATCAAGGGCAGCAGCTCGGTCGCACCATAGATCGGGCCGACAGGCGGCTCGACGCAATAGGCACTGCTGGTTCCACCCACCGAGCCGAAACCGCCGCCGGTGCCGCCGCCGTAACCCACCGCGTTATTGCTCTCCCAATCCACCCCGTTGCAGGTCGATCGCATGGTGCTCGAGCCGCCACCCGGACCCAGCCCCTTGCCACCAATGCGTTCGAGCAGGTCAATCGCCCCAGGCCGTCCCCCCCGTCCGCCGCTGTATCCGCCAGGCCCGCCTTCGCCCGGGTTGCCATCATCGGCCAGCACACCATCCCCCGCCGTGCCAGACGCGGCCGAGGGCTTGCCGCCGACATCGATCACGCCGCTGATGGTCGCATTGCCGGCCACCAGCAGCACCACCGGCGTGTTGGTGGTGTTCTTCTTGAACGTCACCTTGACCCCGGCCGGGATGTTGATGCTGGCGTAGTTCAGGATGCCCGAGGGCGGCAGGGTGACGACGGTGTCCACCGCCGGTGCCAGGTCGCCATCGGCGCCGGTGCTGCCGCTGTTGAAGGCATGGGCGCCGTGGGCTGTGGCCATGAGTGCCAGCGTCATCACGGCGTGTCGGATAGTGCTGAGGTGATGTGCACGCATGACGCGGCCTCCTTTGCTGTGGTGGTGCTTGTCGAGTGAAACGTGGGCATGGGCCTTCATGGCGCGGCCTCCTTGACGTAGACGGTGAAGGTGTTGGCCGGCGTCGCCAGGGTCGAAGAGCCGCCGGCAAGATTGAAGACCCGGATCGTGTAAGCCCCGGTCGGCGCATCGCTGCGCACCGCGACGGGTATCGTCAGTTCGCTGCCATCGGGCTTGATGTCGGCCGTGTCGCCGAATACCAGCGCACCGGCCGGCACGGCCTCAACGCGCTGTACGCCTTGCAGTCGGGTGCCGCGCACGCGCAACACGAGGACATCACCCTGGCGCGCCAGGATGGGCTCGATGGAGACGATGTCGGGCAGGCCCGCCACCACTTCCAGCTGCAGTCGCGCGGCGTTGCCCAGGGTAGGTATCGGCTTGCCGATGTCATCCAGCACCAGCAGCTGGTAGGGCTGGACCAGCGCATCGGCCTTGGCCACCACGGTCTGGCGCAAGCTGCTGCCATCGGCGCTGACCTGGGCCGTGCCCTGCAGGTCCAGCTGGCCGCTCGGCTGTAGCTGCAGGCTGGCATCGGTCGGCAGGGCCACACCACTGACCACCAGCTCCAGGCTCTGGCCGCGCAGCAAGGCGGCGGGGCTGAGGCCGCTGACACCGGCACCGAGCAGCACGCCGGTCGCGGGCGCACGCAGCAACAGTTCCCGGCTTGATGCCGGCGGCGAGTCTTGCAGCAGCTCCACGCCGACCAGCGAGGCCGGCAGCAGCGCAGTGATGCCAGGCCCGGTCGGACCGTCACCCAGCAAGACCCCGACCGTCGGGGCCATCAGCGCACTGACCGTGCTCTGCACATCGCCGATGCTCAACTGGTTGTTGGGGCCAGGTGTTGCGCTAGTCTCGCCGGCGGCGGTCAGCAGGGTCACGGTGCGCGGGCCCTTAGCAGCATCGGCCGCGATGATCAGCGACACCGTGGCTTCGCTGCCCTCGGCATTGACATTGGGCGTGCCCACCGACACGCCGGCCGAGGGCGTGACGCGTACCTGCTGGGTGTTAAGGAAGTTGCGGCCGCGCAGGGTCAGCGCGATGCTGCTGCCGGGCTTGGCCGTCGGCGGGTCCAGCGACTCCAGCACCGGCACCACCGGCGTCACCAGCAGCAGCGGCTCCTGCACAGCGGCGAAGGCGATCGCTGTGCCGGCGGCCGTCACCCGCAGGCGCCGCAGCCCCAAGGGCGCATCGCCGGCTGCGGTCACCGCCACATCGACGCTCAGCCCGTCGGCGGCCGGCGTGACGGCCCCCACCGTCAGGCCGGTGGCCGGCTCCAGGCTCAGGGCATCGACAGCCTGCAAACCGGCGCCGTGCAGGCGCAGTACCAGGCTGTCGCCCTTGGCGATGCTGCGCGGGCTGAAATCGCTGATCACCGAGCCCACGGTCACGCCTACCAGCGGCGCGGCGCTCAGGGTCGCGAGGCCGCCGGGCTCAGCGTTCTGCGCCAGCTCCACGCCCACCAAGCCGGCCGAGAGTTGCTGGATGGCCTGCCAACCGCTGTTGTCCTCGTAAACGGTGACGGTATTGGCCGCCGTCGGTGCCTCATCGCTGCCGCCGCTGGGGCTGCTCAGCACGATCACGCGCGGCCCGGGTGCGGCCGAAGCCAGCACCTGCAGGCCGACCGTGAGGCTGTTGCCGTCGGGGCTCAAGGTCAAGGTCGAACCGAGGCGCAGGCCGGCGCCGCCGCGCACCTCGACCGCCGTCACATCCTGCAGATGACGGCCGCGGATGACGAACTCGCTGACCGTGCTGCCGGCCGTCAGCGTGATCGGTGAGACCGACAGGATCTGCGGTCGCGGCAGCACGATGTCGATGTCATCGGCCCCCAGCACGGCGGGCCGCAGCGTGACCCCGCCGGACTGCAGCGTGAGGCTGCGCAGGCCGGTGGCGGCATTGGCCGCGACGGTCACCGGCAGGCTGGCCTGGCGGCCATCCGGACTCACGCTCAGGCTACCCAGGCTCAGCCCCAGGGCCGGGTCGATGCTGGCGCTCAGGTCTGCCGGCAGACCCTCGCCGAGAATCGTCAGGGTCTGGGTCGCACCTTGCGACAGATAGCGCGGCTGCGTATCCAGCCATGGGCTGCCACCCAGCGTCACACCCACCAGCGGCGCACCCAGCAGGGTCGCGAATGTGGGCTGCGGCTGCGCCGTCTGCGCCAGCTCGACACCGACCAGGGCGGCCCGTGCGGTGCTGATGCCTTCCGGGTTGATGGTCACGAAGATAGGCACCTGCAGCAGACCCAGCGTCGGCGAGACCAGACGCAGCTCGGTATTGCCGCCCTTCAGGCCGCGGACGCTGAAGCGCGCGCTCAGCTGACCGGCCGTGATGCTCAGGCTGGCGGGGCTGACCGTGGCAATGTCCTCGCGTTGCACCGTCAGCGCGAACTGGTGGCTCTCGTCGTCGACATGATCCAGGGTCAGGTCAAAACCGGCCGCGCCGGCCGAGGGCGAGATCGCAATCGGCAGCGGCGCCACGGTCGGCACCGGCAAGGCCGGCCTGATCTGCAGTGCGATGCTGGCCGTCCCGGCGACCGAACTCAGGCGCAGCAGGCTGGTCCCCAGGCCCGCGAGCGGCGACACCGCCAGATCGAAGCTCAGGCTGGTGGCTGTGCGGCTGACCTTGGAGATGGACAGCTCGGCATCATCGGCCGTCAGCGCCGCCGTGGCCAGCTGGGTGCCGGTCAGCGTGACCCGGCTGCTGCTGCCACGCCGCAAGGCGGTGGGTGCAATGGCGCTGACTGTGGGCGGCTGGGCCACGCCATCGGTGCGCACGGCGCGGATATTGCCGGCGGCGTCGTATTCGTACTCGGTGAGTTTGTTGGCGCCATCGATGACGCGGATCAGCCGGCCCAGGCCGTCATATTCATAGCGTTCGGTAGCCGCCTGTGCGGGTGCTGCCAGCAGCAGGCCCAGCACCATGAGCAAGCCAGCGGCCCCCCTGCGCAATGCGCGGGTCGCGTGAACAAACAGGTCGCTGCTTGAGCCCACATTTCCCCCCTGGTTTTGCCATTCAACGACGGCTTTGGAACCACTCATCCAGGGTTCATTCCAGATGTCTGACGGGCTCCGCTTGGCACGCAGTGGAGCACGCGGGGGTGTCAAAAGTCAACGCTGCCCCTGCCGGATGGCGCCTATGGTTTTCCCACCCTACGAGTTTGGGATCGCGCGTCAGCTCCGGCTGTGCGAATGCGGGGTCAGGTCTTGCTGATAGTCCGCGCAGGTCGTCATCTCGCCACCTGCGGCTTCAGTAGCTGACGCTGAAGCGCTCCCCGCGCGCCGAGAAGATCGCGCGCTTGAGCTGGATCTGTTCGAGCACCAGACCGTCGGCGATCTTGTCGCCCTCGCGGAACAGCTGGCCGTTGACGATCAGCATGCGCTGGGCGGGCGCGTCGGAGTACATCGCGCCGCTGGTCGCCAGCGGCGGCAGGCTGCGACGGAAGGCCTCGGGCAGCTCGACCAGTGCGGGCACCGCGCGTTCGGTGGAGGCAGGCGGGGTGATCGGGGCGCTGGCCATGACGGGCGGGGCCGGGCTGGCTCGGGTCTCGATCGGCGTCTCGATGATCAACGGGGCCGGCTCCAGCCGCTTCAGCTCGGGGCCGGGCTGGGGCGCGGCGGCCGGTGGGCGCTGGATAGGTGGCGGCGCACTGGCCAGCTGCACCGGGGCCGGCGCGGCACCGGGCCAGAGCAGCCAGGTGGCGAGGGCCGCGGCGCCCAGCGCCAGCACCGCCGCGCCCCACAGCCAGCGTCGCGCCGGCGCGGCGGTCTCGCCATCATCGGCATGGTCGGCAGGGATGGGGTTGGCGTGCAGGCCGGGCACGTTGCCGCGCTCCCGTTCGGATTCGGCGCGCCGCAAGGCATCGAGGATGTAGGACATGGTGCTTCAGTGCCCGGCCAGGGCTTGTTGCAGGCGCGGCTCGTCGATGCCGCTGGCGCGGTTGAGCAGCATCAGCGTGACGGGGCCGGCCAGGCCGTCGCTGCGCAGCCCCTGGGCGCGCTGGAAGGCCGCCACCTTGGCGCGCAGCGCCTGGTCGTACTTGAGGCCGAGCGGCGCCGGCGCCCCATCCGCAGCCGGTGCGCCGGAGAAAGCCTGGTCGAGCCGGGCATCGAGCCAGGCCGGCAGCGGGCCGCTGGTGATGCGGCCCTGGTAGGCCGGCGGCGCCCGCCACAGGGTCCTGAACTCGCCGCGCCACTGCCGGTCCAAAGCCAGCAGGCTGACGGTCTGCGTGTGGCCGCCGGCGCTGACGGTGGCGTGCTGGCCGCCCAGGCTTTGCAGCAGCACATAGGCGGGCTCGCCGCTGGCGTCGTGCAGGGTCAGGATGGCCGGGCGGTCGAGCAGGCGCAGCAGGGCCAGTCCGCCGTCGGCCGCGCCGCTCTGGGTGAAACATTGGGGCGCCGGATCGGCGCTGGTCTGCGCGGTCTTGCGCAGGCCCGCGCAAAGCTCGGCGAAGTCGGCCTCGGCCCTGGGCGGCGGCAGTGCCCAGAGCGCAGCCAGCTCGCGCCAGGCATCGGCCTCGCTGCGCAAGGCCAGTGTGATCGTCGCGGCCGGATCGGGTCGCGGCACCGGGGCGGAGGCGGCCGCGCTGGCGGCAGACGCCGCAGCAACGGGAGCAGCGCTCGGCGCGGCGCTGGCAGCGGCCGATGCAGCAGCAGCAGCAGCAGCGACAGGCCGCCCGGCCTCGGGCCCCAGCGCGCGCGTGGCCAGTGCGAACACGGCGGCGGCGGTCAGCGCGCCGCCGGCACCGAGCATCCAGGCCCGCCGTCGTCCAAAGCCGCCGAAACCGGAATTGGGCCGCGAGGCCGCGTCGTCGAACACCTCGGCGGCGGCCTTGTCCAGCGTCTTGCGATCGATGCGTTGGCGGCCCTGGGCATAGGCGCCCAGCAGGGCGCGGTCGCACAGCAGATTGATGCGTCGCGGCACACCGCGCGAGAGCCGGTGGATCTGGCGCAGCGCCGCACGATCAAAAGGCAGGGCCAGCGCGCCGCCAAAACCGGCGACGCCCAGCCGGTGCCGCACATACTGCGCGGTCTCGGCCTCGGACAGGGCCTGCAGATGAAAGCGCGCGATGACGCGCTGGGCCAGCTGCTCCAGCTCCGGGGCGGCCAGCATGGTGCGCAGCTCGGGCTGGCCGATCAGGATGATCTGCAGCAGCTTGCGCTCGCGGGTCTCCAGATTGGTCAGCAGGCGCAGCTGCTCCAGCAGCGAGGGCGCGAGGTTCTGCGCCTCGTCGATGATCAGCACCGTGTTGCGGCCGGCCGCATGCTGGGCCAGCAGAAAGATGTTCAACGCGTCCACATAGGGCTTGACGGTGCGCAGCTCGCCCGGGCCCAGCTCGATGTGATATTCCTCGCACACCGTCCTCAGCAGCTCGGTGACGGTCAGCTTGGGGTTGAAGATGTAGGCGACATTGCAGTCCTGGGCCGGGATCTGCTCCAGGAAGCAGCGGCACACCGTGGTCTTGCCGGCACCGATCTCGCCGGTCAGCAGCACGAAGCCGCCGCCGCCGCGCAGGCCATAGAGCAGATGGGCCAGCGCCTCGCGATGGCGCTCGCTCATGAACAGATAGCGCGGGTCCGGCGCGATCGAGAACGGCTCTTGCTGCAGGCCGAAGAAGTTCGCGTACATGGCGGCGATGTCAGCCCGGGTTCATCAGCCCAGCACGCGGGCCAGGCCGTAGATGGACAGCGCGCCCGAGGCGATCAGGGCCAGGGTCTTGGCCGAGCGGTTGCCCAGCACGGCGCCGATGACGCTGCAGGCCAGGATGGCGCCGAAGAGATAGCTTGTTTTCATGCCGTGATGGTAAGGGCTGAGCGACCGGCCCCATACCGAGCTCGCCAAACCCCAACAGGCGCCGGCAAGGAGGCTGTATGAGCACCGCTATTGTCGGCCCGTCCCCTGCTTGGCACGCTTGTAGCCGCCGCCGGTTCTGAATCGCTGGGCATGTGCTTCGTCGCTCATATTCGACATCAGCAACAGGTTCAGTTCGCTGGCGCAGGCATTGTCCAGATAAGTGTCCTGCATCATGTCCGGAATCTCGTCGAGCTTGTAGCCCAGATGCGGCAGCCCGAACCAATGACCCACCTCATGGAACAGCACCGCCATGCCCGACAAGACGGGCGAGTCGCCCGGCCCCACCACCATATCCTTAGTGCCAAAGACGTTGGCAAAGCTGTAGCGGGTCTTGTCGAAGGTGATCTCGATGGTGTTGTCCGGCTGGCCACATCCCAGAAAGGCCTCTGATGCGCCGCAGGAGGTGGGGCCGTTCTTGAGCTGGAGCTGCATGCGGGCGGCCGTCGCCAGGTGCGCGCTGCGGTCGGTGCCGCAGACCATGCCCTGCACCCGCTGCAGCACATCCGTCTGTCCGGCGGCCGGCTTCGGCGCCGTGCAGACGCGGCGCAAGGTGGGGTCGCCCATGTCAACAAGCTCGAAAGGCACCGCCTCCATCGGCTTGCTGAGCGGCTCGGGCGCAGCCATGCCATGGGCTTGCGCGGACACCCGTGCGCGCGTCGCATTCGCCTCCCCCTTCAGCGGGAACAATTCGGGAGATAGAACCGGCGCCTGCCGCAGCCACTTGCCGACCCGCTGATCCAGCCAGAGCCGGCCATCGATCACGACCAGGGACAAGAAGTCATCCGAGCAGCTCAGGCAGGCGGTCTTCCAGCCGGTCAGGGCCATGATCAGGCTCCAGCGCAGGTTGTCGAGGCACTGCGCGTCGCACAGCGGGCCCAGATCGCTCTTCAGCGAAATCTCGGCTGAACGCCTGGACATGAACTGAGCCGGCTTGGCGACCGCAGCGACCCCGCTGGTCAGCGCTGCCTTCAGCTGCGCGGCCGACATGCCCATCTCGGCCGCCATCTGCTGCAAAGCCTCCGGCTGGGCCAGCAGCATCTGCTGGTTCATCTTCGGCATCTGTTTGAAGTACTCCACATAGAAAACCAGCTTGGTCTGCCGACGGGCGGCCTGCGAAGCCTGCAGATGTACGGGCAGATCCTTGGCATCCAGGGCCTGCTGCACCTTGCGAAAAACAGCTTCCGGGCATTTGAAGCGCTGCTCGAGCTGCGCCATATAGCGCTGCGCGCCCCGGTTCTCGGCAGCCACGTCCGCCAGCGCCAAGCCGGAGGCTGGCAGCAGGGCCAGACACACATAGCGCCAGATGCTTGTCCGTGGCTTGGTCATGGTGCAGCTCCCTCTGGACATTGATCGAAGATCAGACGCGCGGGCGCCGGATGAGTTTTCTGCCGGCGGAACCGCGCGCGGACTCGGCCTGCGCCGGTGGCGCCAGCCGGAACTCGAGAATCCGGCAGAACACAATGCCCAGCATCAGGAAGCCCGCCATGAAGGCGTGGTACTGAATGCTCAGGGAGAGTGCCAGTCGGCGCTGAAACGGGTCCACAAAGCCGGCCGCGATCATCTCGAGCGTCACCGCAAAAGCCATGTAGACGCCGTAGTAGACGATGGCCCCGCTGCTCAGCACCAGCAGCACCGCCAGGCGGTCCATCACGCTCCAGCGCGGGTTCCAGACATGCCCGTTGACCGCCACGGCCAGGCTGCCGGTGATGAGCGAGGTATTGAGCGTCACCATCAGCGTGGACAGCAGATTCAGCTGATCCACGGTTGCCTTGGCAGCCTCGCCCGGCCCGAAACTGTGCACAGGCGAGAAAAGACCGTCAGGGACGAGCAAAGATGCGGCATACAGCAAGGCGACCAGAAGCAGAAAGATCAGCCAGTAAGGTATGTAGCGCTGCGGCAAGGCACGCATGGCATCAGCACTGCAAGGCAGGGTTGGCACCGGCACTGACCACCACCACCTGGCCGCCACACAGCCGAGCGCCGGCAGACGGCGCCAGCCTGAAAATCTTCACCGAGCCGGGCGCCAGGAAGAGTTCGATCGGTGCCTCGGTCTCCTCGCTGCCGATCGGGCCCTCCACCCGGATCTTGAACGGGCCTGCGCCCCCCTCGATCTTCAGCCGCCCCAGCTTCCTGAGCGCGGGTCGGGAGAAGCCGGAGGCGCCCAGCGCCGAACGCAGCGACGCACTGATCGTGCGCGGCGGCAATGACAGATTGAGCTCGCGGTCCAGGTAGTCGCGCATGGCCGTTTCGCTCGCCGCCGCCAGCTTGGACGGCGGCATTCCGGGTGCCGCCGCCGCAGCGGCTTCGCACATCTCCACCAGGATGGATTGCCGCGCCGCCAGGGTCAGCCGGATCTTGTGCCCCGTCTCCCAGTCCGCCATGGCGCGGGCCGCCGCAGGGACACGCTCGGCCGCAGAGGACGGAGCGCAGGGCGCGCCTGAGGCGTGACCCTCTGCCGCCACGGCGAGAAGCAGCGCCGCCACGGCGACAGGCGATGTGAGCAGCGTCATCGTGCAAATCCCCCCGGCTCTTGCAGCATCTGGATGGCTTGTGACCCAGCCATCGGGCCAGTCTGAGGGACCTGTCGGCCCCCCGCAAGCCATCGCCGACGGCGGGCCTCCTACGACTTGATGACGGGCTGGCTTGAATTCATGACGTTCTTCGAGGCAGGCGCCACGGGACAATGGCGGCACGATGCCGCCGCGCCCGCGCCAACACCATCATCACCACGTCTACGTCGTCGAACTGTCCGACCGCGTCTGGAACCTGGCAAGCTTTCGCCGCGCCAATCCCGACCACGACATCCGCAAGCCCTGCGTCTATGTCGGCATGACCGGGCTCGACCCGGACCTGCGCTTTGACCGCCACAAGGCCGGCGTGCAGGCCAACCGCCTGGTGCGCGACTACGGGTTGCGCCTGCTGCCCGAGCTCTACGCGGTCTACAACCCCATGCCTTACGAGGCCGCCCGCGAGATGGAGGTGGAGCTGGCGATCGGCTTGCGCGAGGCCGGCTACGCGGTCTGGCAGGCCTGAGCCCAGATGTTGGCGCTCAAGCCGCCAGATGGACCGGCACCACCGAGTCCTTCAGCACATTGCGCAGCACAAAGCTGCTGTGCACGCCGGTCACCCCGGGGATGCGGGTCAGATGGCCCAGCAGCAGGGCCTGGTAATGGTCCATATCGCGCACCGCCACCTTCAGCTGGTAGTCGGCGGCCTGGCCGGTGATCAGCAGGCACTCCAGCACCTCGGGCAGCAGCGCCACCGCCGCCTCGAAGCCGGCAAAACGCTCCGGCGTATGCACATCCATCGAGATATGGACCAGGGCCATCAGGGTCAGGCCCAGCTTCTTGGCGTCCACCACCGCGCGGTAGCCGCTCACCAGCCCGGCCTCCTCCAGCGCCCGCACCCGCCGCAGACAGGGCGAGGGCGACAGCCCGATCCGGTCCGCCAACTCCTGGTTGTGGATGCGGCCTTCCTTCTGGAGGATTTCCAGAATCTGCCTGTCAAACTTGTCTATGGCCAATCAGCAACCTCAAAGAAATTGATTCTTGGCAGATTATTGCGCATTGAATGAATTCAAAGCCATCTTCGCAATCATCTGCCAAGCCCTGTTCCCTACACTGAAGTCACTGAGTTATCCACTCCGACAGCGCCCAGGCCACCCGCCCGATCTCGCGTCAGGACCACCGCTTCACAAGAGCACCGGTTTGAACGCCACCCGACCCCAAGCACAGCGATGTGGCTTGGGGTTTCGCTTTTGGGGGCATGTCGCCGAGCCAGATCGCGTGAAGCCATACGCATCCGCGAGGTGGCGGCGTCGTTTGCGCTGGGATACTGTCGTCATCAGCCCTGCGCCTCGCGGTGGCAGATCAACGCAATCCATGAGATCACTCACATGCGCAAGCCCACCCTCGCCGTCTCGCTGATGCTCGCCGTCTCGGCTCATGCGGCCACTGCCTCGCCCTGTGATCGAGCCGGCTTGCTGGCAAAGTTCAGCGAGGCGCCGGCGCTTGGCGCCGCACCGGAATTTCCGGCAAAGCTCGAGACCCAGCTCAAGCGCTTCGTGCTGTTCGACTCGCCGTTGGCGATGGATGGCTACAAATACAACGGCCTGGTCGATATGGGCGGGACGCGGGCATGGATTGTTCGCTTCGGTGGCATTGCCGGCGCTGTCGAGTGGTTCGGGCCTGTGCCTGTCGAGCCGGCCAAGTTCGTGGGCTGCCCTGACAGCCCCGCGACCAAGCGCCCCCACGACAGCAGTGCAAGCGGCGGGCAGATCAAGTCCTGACCCCGGTGCTCGCGGCCTTGCCTTCCCAGACTTTGTCGACCTACGCCAGCCTGGCCCTCGCCGCCTTGCTCGCGCTCGGCCCCTCGGGCGCCAGCGCGGCCGGCCCGGTGGGCGATATCGCGGCCGGCAAGGCCACTTTTGTGGCTGCCTGCGCGTCCTGCCATCAGCTCGGTCCCTCGGCGCGCGGCGGCTTCGGGCCGCATCTCAACGGCATCGTCGGCCGGCCGGCCGGGTCCACGCCCGACTACAGCTACTCGGCCGCGATGAAGAACTCCGGCATCGTCTGGTCGGCGAATAGCCTGGCGGCCTTTATCCGCGACCCCGAGCGCAGTGTGCCGGGCACCAAGATGCGCTTCTTCAGCATCGGCTTCAGCGACCAGAAGATGGCGAATCTGCTGGCCTATCTGGCAAGCCTGCCGGCCTCCCCTCCCTCCTCCCGATGAGCCTGGCCGATCTGCGCGCGGCGCTGGCCGCCGAGCTGGCGGCGACGCCCGAGTTCTACGACTTCAAGGTGCTGCGCAGCGAGCGCGAGGGCGCGCTGTGGCGCGTCACGCTGGAGCCGGGCTATGTCTATGCCGAAGGCCAGCGGCCGGGCGCCGCCTCGGCCCAGGTCCTGCTGGACGACAGCCTGGACGGGGCCTCGGCCTGGTGGGGCGCGCCGGTCAAGGGCGGGGCCAGCGTGCTGGCCGTGCTGGCCGAAGAGGACCAGCTGCTGCTGCAGAACGCCAGCAGCGCGCCGCCGGGGCCGGACTGCCTGATACGCCTGTACCCGACCCGCTTTCTGAACGCCGTCGCCGAGGCCTGGTGGGACACGCCCTGGGCCGAGCGCGCGCTGGCCTGCCTGCCCGATCTGGGCCGGCCTCGCCCGGTAGACGCCGCCACGGCGCTGAGCGGCGCGCCGTTCCGTTGGCTGCGCCCGGCGCAGAGCGCCGCGCTGGCCCTGGTGCAGCACAGCAGCGCCTTTTTGTGGGGCCCGCCCGGCACCGGCAAGACCACGACCCTGGGCGTGCTGCTGGCCGAGTACCTGGAGCGCCGGCCCGAGGCCCGCGTGCTGCTGCTCTCGACCACCAACCAGGCGGTGGACCTGGCCACCATCGCGGTCGACAAGGCGCTGGAAAAAGGCCGACGCGAGCAGTACCGGGCCAGCGTGCAGCGCCTGGGCACCCGCTTCGATGCAGCGGCCTATGCCGGCCGCGAGCACCTGATCCCCAGCGACGACCAGGGCCTGATCGGCCGGCTGGCGCGGGCCGAGGCGGCGCGGCCTTCGGCGCGCGGCGACGCCGGCGCGCTGAAGGCCTGGGCCGACCGTGTCGCGGCGCTGCGCGAGGAGCTGCGCGCCGCCTCGCTGCAGGTGCTGCGGCGCTGCCGGCTGGCCAGCATGACCACCACCCGCGCCGCCTTCACGCTGAAGACGCTGCGCGAGCTAAGTGGCAGCGATGCCGACGAGCCGCCGTTCGACCTGCTGGTCTTCGACGAGGCCAGCCAGGTCAGCCTGGCCCATGCGCTGGCGCTGATGCCGCTGGGCCGCGCCCGGCTGTTCGCCGGCGACCCGCAGCAGCTCTCGCCGGTGCTGCGCAGCCCGGATCGCGGCGCGCGCCGCTGGCTGGGCCGCTCGGCCTTTGCCGAGATGCCGCGCCAGGGTCCCTCGGTGGCCCTGCTGGACGAGCAGTCGCGCATGGCTGCGCCGATCAGCGAGCTGGTCAGCGCGCTGTTCTACGCGGGCGCGCTGCGGGTGGCCGCCGACGCGCAGGCCGCGCCCGCCTGGGCAGCGGCGCGCCGGCGCGCGCTGGGCGAGGCCGATGCCGACACCCATGTGCAGCTGCGCCGCGTCAGGAGCGACGGCGCCTGGTCGGCGGCCGAGCGCGGGCCGGTGCGGCGCGAATCGGCCGAGGCGATGGCCGAGGCCGTGGCAGCAGCGCTCGCCAGCGGCGACTGGCGGGCGCAGGAGCTGATCGTGCTGACGCCGTTTCGCGCCCAGCGCGCGCTGATACGCCGCTGCCTGCGCGAGCGCGGCGTGCCCGACGCGGCCGTCAAGGTCAGCACCGTGCACCGCGCCCAGGGCAGCGAGGCGCCGGTGGTGCTGTTCGATCCGGTGGACGGCAGCCAGCCTTTTCTGCATGGCGAGGAGGCGCAACGCCTGCTCAATGTCGCGTTCAGCCGCGCCCAGGCCAAGCTGATCGTCTATCTCTCGGTCAGCGACGCGGCCAGCCCCCTGCTCGCACCCCTGGTGCAGCGCCTGCGCCTGGCCGGCGATGCGCGCGTGGCACTGGATCTCAGGGATCTGGCGCGGCAGCCAGACTTCCCGGCCAATGCCCTGGGCCGTCGCGTGCGGGCCGGCCGCCACACCGGCGAGGTCAGCCGGCTGAGCCCGGACGGTCGGCAGTTCTGGCTGGTCAACGAAGTCAGCGGCGCCGAGCAGCTGATCGATGCGGGGTTCTGGCGCGCGCGGGCCCTGGCGGAGGGCTGAGCCCGCGCTTCAGCGCGCGCCGGCCTCCGGCAGCTTGGCAATCACCTTGATTTCGAACTGGAAGCCGGACAACCAGGTGACACCGACGGCGGTGGCGGTCGGGTACGGCGCCTCGCCCCAGTACTCTGCAGCCACAGCCCAGGCGCGTTCGAAATGGTCCTGCGGGTTCACCATGAAGACCGTCACATCGATCACGTCGGCGAAGCTGCAGCCGGCCTCGGCCAGGATGGCGTTGAGATTGCGGAAGGCCAGGCGCACCTGCTCATCGAGCTCAGGCTCGGGCGAACCGTCGGGCCGGCTGCCGACCTGGCCCGAAACGAACAGCAAACCGTTCGAGCGGATGGCCGGTGAGTAGCGGTGCAGCTCGTAGAGCGCGTGGCGGCCGGCGGGGATGACAACATCGCGTGAGGACATGCGGGAACTCCTTGAAGGCATGAATGAAAAAAGTGAAAAGGGACCGGATGCCCCGGACTTTAGGGAGACCGCGCCGCGCGATAAACAAGCAGCTCGCACAATGACTGTTTGGCGATTCAGGACAATCGCCGCCAAGCCCCCATTCTTTTCGCCAAGCCCCCCAGCCGATGGACCGATTCGACGCGCTGCAAGCCTTCGCCCGCGTGGTGGAGGCGGGCAGCTTCACCAAAGCGGCGCAGACCCTGCACCTGAGCAAGACCACCGTGACCCAGCTGGTGCAGCAGTTGGAGGCGCGGCTGCGCGTCAAGCTGCTGCATCGCACGACCCGCCGGGTGACGGTGACGCCCGAGGGGGCCGCGTACTACGAGCGGGTCGTGCGCGTGCTCGCGGACCTGGAGCAAGCCGATGCCGGGCTGGCCGGCCTCACGGCCGCGCCGCGCGGCCGCCTGCGGGTGGATGTGCCGAGCCCGTTCGCACGCCTGGTCCTGATGCCGGCGCTACCCAAGTTCCATGCGCGCTATCCGGAGATCCAGATCGATATGGGCGTCAGCGACCGCATCGTCGATGTGATCGGCGACAAGGTCGACTGCGTGCTGCGCGGCGGCGAGGTCACCGTGCCCTCGCTGATCGCGCGGCGCGTCGGCGAACTGCCGCTCGGCGTCTATGCCGCGCCCGACTATCTGCAGCGCACCGGAACACCCACCCATCCCGCCGAGCTGAACGACGCTGCCACGCCCACGCCTTACCGCATCGTCGGCTTCCTGCGCTCCGGCAGCGGCCGGGTGGCGACGATGCCGATGCGCCGCGGTCGGGGCGCCGCCGGGGAGTCCGTCGAGGTCAGTGGCCGTTACATCGTCGCGGCCGACGACGGCAACGCCTATCTCGCGGCCGGCCTCGCCGGCATGGGCGTGCTCTGGCTGCCGCGCTATATGGCCGAGCCCCATGCGGCACGCGGCGAGCTGCTGCCCTTGTTCGACGACTGGCAGATCGACGCCATGCCCATGTACCTCGCCTACCCGCCGACACGGCATGTCAGCGCGAAGCTGCGGGTGTTCATGGATTGGATTGAGGAGTTGATGGCGGGGGATGCGCTGGGGTCGAGCCGTCCCTGAGCGGCCTGTCCCGGCCGGCACGGCGAGATTGCGTGCGCCGCCGGATCGCCCAGGGGAAGGCGGATCAACAGGCCCCAGCTGCTCCATAGAATCATGAATCCCCACCGCGCGACGCAAGCCATGGAACGCCATCTCAACGACGTGATGCTGGGCAGTCTCGAACTGTTCTGCCTGGCGGCCGAGTTGCAGAGCTTCACGGCGGCGGCGCAGGCGGCGGGGCTGAACCCGGCGGCGGTCAGCCGGTCGGTCGCCCGCCTGGAACAGCGCCTGGGTGTGCGTCTCTTTGTGCGCAGCACGCGGCGCATCCACCTGACCGACAGCGGGCGCACCTACTACGACCACTGCCGTCAGGCCCTGAGCCTGATGCGTGAGGCCGAAAGCAAGCTGACCGGCGCGCAGACAGCGCCCAGCGGACTGCTGCGCATCAGCATGGCCTCGCCCTACGGGCATTACCGGGTGCTGCCGCTGCTGCCGAAATTCCGCCTGCGCTATCCGTTGGTGCAGTTCGAGCTGAACCTGAGCAACCGCAACGTCGACTTCACCGCCGAGGACTTCGACCTGGCGATACGCGGCCGCACGCCGCCCGACTCCTCGCTGATCGCCCGCAAGCTGGAGGATGCGGAGCTGGTGCTGGTGGCCTCGCCCGCCTACCTGGCCCGCGCGGGCGTGCCGCAGTCGCTGGACGACTTGTCCCGGCATGACTGCCTGCAATTCGTGCTGCCCAGCACGGGGCAGTTCGTCGCATGGCAATTCCGCGTCGACGGCCGCGACGTCGACCTGGCCACGCCGCCCAGCTACCGCTGCGTGGAGGACTACCTGGGCATGGTGACACTGGCACGCCAGGGGGCCGGACTGCTGCAGACCTACCGCTACATCGTTCAGGAAGACCTCGCCTCGGGACGCCTGCAGGAACTGCTGCCGGCATTTGGCGGACGCTCCCGCGCCTTCTCGCTGATCTATCCCAACCGCGAGCACACCGCGCTGCGGGTACGGGCTTTCATCGAGTTCCTGATCGAGGAACTCGCGCACGGCCCCGTCAGCGCCGAACGCTGAAGCCTGGGTTCAGCGGCTGACCGCCGCCCCCTCGAAGCGCTCGCGCAGCGCGTTGATCCTGTCGCGCATGTCCGCAGCGCCGGCTTAGCCCGGCACAACCGGGTGGCCTCAGCGCGCAATTCAGTCGTTCCATCGTGGTGACTTCTGCTGCCGGCCCGGCATCCCTAGATTCAGGCCATGGTCGATTTCGGCCACGGAGCCGTCGCCACTCTCTTTATGGCGTCCCATCAGGAGCAATGAAACATGAGCAATCAACAACAGAAGGTCGCCGTCATCACCGGCGCATCCCAAGGCATCGGTGCCGGCGTCGTCAAGGGCTTGCGTGAGCGCGGCTACCGCGTCGTCGCCACGTCCCGTTCGATCAAGCCGTCCGACGATCCGGGCGTGGTCACGGTGGCCGGCGACATCGGCTCGGCCGACACCGCCCGCCGCGTCATCGACGAAGCCTTGCAACGCTTCGGCCGCATCGACCTGCTGCTGAACAACGCCGGCATCTTCACCGCCAAGCCGTTCACGCAGTACACGCTGGAGGATTTCGAAGCGAACATCTCGACCAATGTCGCCGGCTTCTTCCACATCACCCAGGCCGCCGTCGCCCAGATGGAACGCCAGGGCTCGGGCCATGTGGTGAGCATCACGACCAGCCTGGTCGACCATGCGAACTCGAACGTGCCCTCGGTCACCGCCTCGCTGACCAAGGGCGGGCTGAACGCCGCGACGAAATCGCTGGCCATCGAGTACGCGAAGAAGGGCATCCGTTTCAACGCGGTCTCGCCCGGCATCATCAAGACGCCGATGCATCACGAGTCCACGCACGAGTGGCTGGCCGCGCTGCACCCGGTCGGCCGCAACGGCGAGATCGCCGACATCGTCGACGCCGTACTCTACCTCGATGGTGCGAACTTCGTGACCGGCGAGATCCTGCACGTCGATGGCGGCCAAAGCGCCGGTCACTGAGATCGAGACCAGCCACAGGAGCAAGCCATCATGCCCATCGTCACCATCCAGATCACCCGCGAGGGTTCCAAGCCCGGCCAGGATCGCGCCACCGCCGAAGAAAAGGCCACCCTGATCCGCGGCGTCAGCGAACTGCTCAGAGATGTCCTCGGCAAACCGCTCGACAGCACCTTCGTCGTCATTGAAGAAGTCCCGACCGACAACTGGGGCCGTGGCGGTCTGCCAACCCTGGAGCATCGACGGCGGCTTGCCGAGGCTGCGGTCAGTTGACGGACGGCAAGGCAGCGACGCAAGCGGCTGCTCGTCGGTGCCGCTTGTCCCGGTGACGGCCGGGTTGATCGTCAGCGTGTGCTCTTGAGCTGACCCTCAACCCGGCCCCTAGGCTCGTCCGGGGACAGGTCTTGATGAAGGATGTCGCTGGCCGCGCCGCTCAGCGCTCAGCGCCGTCTTGCGGAAACGCCGACAGCGCCGAACGATCCCCCCAAAAGGGGTGGCGAGGGCATTTCCGCAGCCTCGCATCAGGCCACCCGCCGATAATTAGCCGCATGGCCTCGACGGATTTGATTCAATCACCAAGAGCCAGCGATGTCGGGCGGGGTGCTTCAGTTCAATGCGATTTATCTGCCGCTGTCACGCTCAGCAGCACAGCCTGCGCTTTGGGGCAGCAGATAGACGCTGACTGCTAGAACGCAGTGAGCCGCCCCCTCTTCTTTATCGTTTGGCTAGTCTTGGCAGGGAGTTCGCTTCTCGGTTTTGCCGTCGTCGGTACAGGGGCGCTAATGACCGGCGATGCTGACGCGATACGGATCGGGCTTCTCCTGTGGGTGATCGGGACGATAGGTGCATTCGTTGGGATGTTCTTTGCCCTGCGGCGAGCTTCATGGGCCGCAGTTGTTTGTGTCTTGCCCGCGCCATTCTGTTTGGCACTACTTACCGGTCACTTCGTTCTAGGCGTAAAAACATGGTGATGGGTTCTAACTGGTCATTGCAGCGGACGCTTGACCCCGCCAGTGACTGAGGCCAGCTCGGGAGGCGGAAGTCCCTTACATTCGTTGGACATCGCAAACATGGTCGAGTCACCGGAACAGCGAAAACAACTTCTGGCGATCGCGGACAGGGAGTTGCAGGCAATGCTGCTGCCGTTGGGCTTCACAAGAGCCAATCGGACATCACCGTATACGGCTGGCATTGGTGCAAGTAGCGAGGTCTTGGTTTTCCCTCAGATTCGTAGCCACCATGCGTCGCCAAGACTCAATCCGGTGGTTGCCGTCGAGAATCACGCCCTACGCGCGAAGTTCGGGGATTTCTTTCCTCAAACAGCGTACCCGCGTTTTGCCGACTTCTATCTTCGCGTCGTCTGTGGGCGGCGAGACGATTGGTACTTCTCTACCGAGAGTGAGGCGAAATCAGCGGCACGTGCAGTCAGCGAGGCCTTGCGCATGCATGCTTTGCCTCTCATCGAGCAATGGCAAACTGAATCAGCAGCAAAGGCCTTGGTTGTGGCCAGTCTCGACATGCGCGGTCCTGACGGTGTCATCATCACGCCTTGGCCGGGCTTTCCACCTAGAGGTGCTTCGGCAGTGAGCGGCGACACCTAGCCCCTCAATGCCCCCCAGCCAACAACGCCGCATTCCCCCCGGCGGCAGCGGTATTGATCGTCAGCGTCTGCTCCGCCGCGAAGCGGTAGAGCTGGCCGACGCTGCAGGCTTCGAAGACCGTGATCAGCGGGAGGATGGCGCCGGGGCGTTCGGCCAGCTGGCGCTGGACCTGGCGGGCCAGGGCGGCGTCGGGCGTGGCCAGGCAGACGCCGGCGATGCCGACGCTGGCGATCCAGGCGGTCTGGCCGTCGTGGCCGATGACTTGCACCAGGCTCCGGTCCAGACCGGCGCCGCCCAGCGCCTGCAGCAGCTTCTCGGCGAGCGGCCGGCTGTGCTCATCGACCAACAGGGCCAGCGCATTGCCGGCCAGCAGTGCGCTGGCGACCACACCGCTCAGGCCGCGCTGGCCGGCGCCGGCGGCCAGCGCGACGAAGACGCCGCGGGCATGCTGACGCAGCTCGTTGCTTTCGCCGGTGGGGCCGGGCAGGGTTTTGGGGGTCAGGTCTTGCTCGGCCTGCTGGGCCAGCGCGGCGATCAGCGCAGCGCTGGCGGTGTCCAGGCCCGCGCCGGCGCGCTTGAGCAGCGCGGCGCGTTCGGCCACCGGGCGCTCGCGCCAGTGCGCCTGGGCCTGCTGCAGCGCGGCCAGCGCGTCGGCGGGGAACGGTGCCGCGTTGCCGCTGGTGCCTGAAGTGGGAACGGCCGCTGCGGACGATTCGAGGCCGGCCTCGGCCACTGCCGCAAAGCGCTGCAGATAGTGCGGGCCGCCGGCCTTGGGGCCGGTGCCAGACAAGCCCTCGCCGCCGAAGGGCTGGACACCGACCACGGCGCCAATGATGTTGCGGTTCACATAGACATTGCCGATCCTGGCCAGGCTCGCGAGCCGCTGGGCGCGGCTGTCGATGCGGGTCTGGATGCCCAAGGTGAGGCCGAAGCCCAGCGCGTTGATCTGTTCGATCACCGCGTCCGGCTCGCCGCTCCAGCGCACCACATGCAGCACCGGGCCGAAGATCTCGACGCCCAGCTGGGCGATGCGGCCCAGCTCGAAGGCCACCGGCTGGACCAGGCGCGGCATGCTGTCGTGCACCGGCGCCTCGGCGATCAATTTCGCCTCGCGCTTCAGGCGCTCGACATGGCGGCCGATGTTCTCGAAGGCCTCGTCGTCGATCACCGGGCCCACATCGGTGGCCAGATCATCCGGACGGCCGACCCACAGCTCGCGCAGCGCGCCGGCCAGCATCTCGATCAGGCCGTCGGCAATGCTCTCGTGCACGCACAGCAGGCGCAGCGCCGAGCAGCGCTGGCCGGCCGAGCGGAAGGCGCTCTGCACCACGGCGTCGATGACCTGCTCGGGCAAGGCCGTCGAGTCGACCAGCATCGCGTTGATGCCGCCGGTCTCGGCGATCAAGGGGACGATGGGGCCGGGCTTGGCGGCCAGCGTCTTGTTGATGATTTGCGCGACCTGGGTCGAGCCGGTGAAGCAGACGCCGGCCGTCTGCCCATGGGCCACCAGGCCGGCGCCGACCGTCTCGCCGGCGCCGTGCAGCAGCTGCAGTGCATCGGCCGGCACGCCGGCCTCATGCAGCAGCTCGACCAGCTTCTGCGCGACGAACGGGGTCTGCTCGGCCGGCTTGGCCGCCACCGTGTTGCCGGCCACCAGGGCGGCAACCACCTGGCCGGCGAAGATGGCCAGCGGGAAGTTCCAGGGGCTGATGCAGACGAAGACGCCACGGCCGCTCAATGGCGAGGGCTGGGCCTGGGCCTCGTCGGCGTAGTAGCGCAGGAAGTCGACCGCCTCGCGCACCTCGGCGATGCAGTCGCCGGCGGTCTTGAAGGCCTCCTTGACCAGCAGGCCGCTGAACTCGTGCAGCCGCGCATCAAGCGCATCGGCGGCGCGGCGCAGGATGGCGGCGCGCTCGGCCACCGGCGTGGCGTTCCAGGCCGGGAAGCCGGCCGCCAGGCGCTGCATCGCGGCCTCGACCTCGGCGGCCGTGGCCTCGGCCACCGGCGCGATGCGGGCGGCGGCAATCGCTTCGACAAAGGGCTGGCGCTGGGCCGGTGCCGTCAGGTCGGCGCCGCTGGAGTTGGCGCGGCGGCTGCCGTACAGCGCCAGCGGCAGCGGCAGGGCGCCCTGAGCGGCCACCTGCTCCAGCGGCGAGCCCAGGAGCTCGGGCACCTGCACATTGACATCGGCCAACTGGTGGACGAAGGAGCTGTTGGCGCCATTCTCCAGCAGGCGGCGCACCAGATAGGCCAGGAGATCGCGGTGCTCGCCGACCGGGGCGTAAACACGGCAGGCAATCGTGCCGTCCTTCAAGACCTCGCGGTAGACGCCCTCGCCCATGCCGTGCAGGCGCTGCATCTCGAAAGGCGCACCGGCCTTGCGCGCCATCTGCACGATGGCCGCGATGGTGCCGGCGTTATGGCTGGCGAACTGCGGATAGATCACATCGGCATGCGCGATCAGCGCCTGGGCGCAGGCCAGATAGGACACATCGGTGTGCTGCTTGTGGGTGAACACCGGGTAGGCGGCCAGGCCCTGCTCCTGGGCGCGCTTGATCTCGCCGTCCCAGTAGGCGCCCTTGACCAGGCGCACCATGAAGCGCAGCCCATGCTTGCGGGCAATCGCCGCCACCTCGTTGACCACATCCAGCGCACGGGTCTGGTAGGCCTGCACGGCCAGGCCGAAGCCGCGCCACTGCGGGTAGTGGCCGGCGATGCGGGCCGCCAGCGCGTCCAGCACATCCAGCGAGAGCTCGAGGCGGTCGACCTCCTCGGCATCGATGGTCAGATTGATATTGGCCTGGGCGGCCAGCTCGATCAGCTGCCAGACCCGGGGCAGCAGCTCGGCGAACACGCGCTCGCGCTGCAGCACCTCGTAGCGCGAGAACAGCGCGCTGAGCTTGATCGAGATGCCGTCAGCGGACTCCGGCGAGGCGGCCTTGGCGCCGGCCGCGATGGCCTTGATCGCGCCGACATAGGCGGCCTGGTAGCGGCGCGCGTCGCTCTCGGTGCGGGCGCCCTCGCCCAGCATGTCGTAGGAGAAGCGCAGCATCGGCTGGGCCTTGCGGGCGTCGGCCGCCTCGCCCATCGCCTCCTGGATCTGGCGGCCCAAGACGAACTGGCGACCCAGCAGCTGGATCGCGCGCACCGTGGCCGCGACCACCGTCTGCGCGCCCAGCCGGGTCAGCAGACCGCCCTCGCCCTCGGCATTGGGCAGGAACTTCTTGGACAGCGAGATGGCCGAGGCGGACAGGCTGGCCAGCATCTTGTGCGGCCCCTCCGACGCACCATCGAACTGCCCCCGGCCCAGCTGGTCGGCCGTCAAGGCGATCGCGGTCGGCACATCGGGCACGCGCAGCAGCGCCTCGGCCAGACGCATCAGCGCCAGGCCCTCGCTGCTGGTGATCGGGTATTCGCGCAGCAGCGATTCCATGGCCCAGAAGGGCGCCGGGTTGGCGCGCACCTGCTGCACCCAGGGGCCGGCCTGATCGATCACCGCCGGCCAGTCGAGGCTGACGCTGGCGGCCAGCGCGCTGACCACCGGGATCTCGGCGCGGTAGGGATCGGGCAGGCGGGCAGCTTCGGGCAGCAGGGCAAAGGCGGTCATGACGGTCCCCAGAAGGGTGGAGCTAGTGAATGCCTGAACTTTATTGATCTCTCACATGGATTAAATTCGGAAGCAAGACACTTCAGACGACAAAAATCCCGTGACAGACGAACTCGACAAGATCGATGCCCGCATTCTGCGCGCGCTGCAGGCCGATGGCCGCATCTCCAACCTGAAGCTGGCCGAGGCGGTGCATCTGTCGCCGACCGCGGTGCTGGAGCGTGTCAAGCGCCTGACTCGCGAGGGCTACATCCTCGGCTACGAGGCGCGGCTGAACCCGGCCAAGCTGGGGGCCAGCATGCTGGTCTTCATCGAGATCCTCTTGGACCGCACGGTGCACGATGTGATGGACAACTTCAAGGCCGCCGTCCAGGCCCGGCCCGAGATCATGGAATGCCATCTGGTGGCCGGCGGCTTCGACTACCTCTTGAAGACCCGGGTGGCGGACATGGGCCACTACCGCGAGTTCATCGGCAGCGTGATCTGGACCCTGCCGGGCGTGCGGGAGACCCGCACCTATGCGGTGATGGAGGAGGTCAAGCACACGACGGCGCTGCCGATCTGAGGTGCCTAGGCGGTGAAAGGCTGAGTTTCAAGGTCTTTCGGAGCCCCCCGGCGGGGGGTGGCAAGACCACCCCTCCCCCATCGCCCCTCCCTGCGTGTGATGGGAAAGCGCCCGGCCGGCGACCACACTGAATCCATCGCCAGCCCACTTTCCCGGAGTCCACCATGCAAGTCCAGGCCCGCCAGACCACCACCGCCACCCAAGCCGGCCAGGCCCTGATGGCCGCGCTGCTGACGGAGCCGGGTGCGCGCTGCGGCTGGTTCGACTCCAGCTTCGAGCTGAGCCAGGGCCTGGTGATCAGCGAGGAAGCGGACGAGACGGTGCTGGCGCTGTGGTGTCAACAAGGCGGTGCGGCGCTGCACTGAGAGGGTAAGTACTTTTTACTGCGCGACCGCCATGCGTCGTTGGCCGGATGCTCGGAATCCTCACGTACAGAAGTACGCTCCGGTTCCTGCGCTCCGTCCGCCTAGCCTGACGGCCGCTCGCTACAAAAGTTCTCACCCTCTAAGCTTGAGCGGCAGCCGGCGACGATGCAGGTCCTGGCGGGTATAGACCTGGGGCCGGCCCGAGAGCTGCAAGGACAGCTCCACCATCAGATCATGGCTGCGCGAGCGCGGCGCGCTCAGCGGCAGGATCAGCAGGCCGGTGGCCAGCGCGGCCGGCAACCACAGCGGCAGGGCCAGGCGCAAGGCCGGCGCGCCGCGCAGCGCGATCACGCTGGCCAGCGCGCCGAGCGCGAAACCGCTCGCCGATTCCGAGGCCGAGTGAGCGCGTACTTCCAGTCTGGAGTAGGCCACCAGGGCAGCCAGCACAAAGCTGGCGATCACGGCCAGCTTCTGCATCAGCTTGTCTCGCCCCAGCAGCGCGACCCAGGCCAGTAGCGGAAAGCAGGCGGCGGCAAACATCGCATGACCCGAGAAACCGGTGAAGTCCCAGCGCGCCGAGCCATGGCCCCAGCCCATGAAGGCCACTTTGCTGAGCGCGGTCAGCCCGGCGGCCAGGGCCAGGCAGGCCAGCCAGCGCAGCGCCAGCCGACCCTGGCCGGCACCCAGCCAGAGCCACAGCATCGCGGCCAGCAGCAGCGGCACAAGGATTTGCGCCTCGCCCAGCCGGGTCAGCAGCGTCCAGACGGCGAGCGGTGAAGAGTCCGGGTTTTCCAGCATGGCCGGCATGCTACGCGATGACGCCCCGGCCGATCAGGCCAGCTGCAGGCGGCGCACGGCCGGCTTGCGGTCGGGCTCGGGCGGCGGCGTGAAACTGAAGTCCTCGGGTGGCATCGCACGGCCGTAGAACCAGCCCTGGGCCCAGTCGCAGCCCTCGCGGCGCAGCCAGGCGGCCTGCTCGGCGGTCTCGACGCCCTCGGCCAGCACATCCAGGTTCAGGCTGCGCGCCAGCACGATGACGGTGCGGGCAATCGCCGCCACATTGCTGTCGGTGCCCAGCTCGGAGACGAAGCTGCGGTCGATCTTCAGGGTCTGCACCGGCATGCGCTTCAGATAGGACAGCGAGGAATAGCCGGTGCCGAAGTCGTCGATCGCGACCCGCACGCCGCGCTCGGTCAGCTGGGTCAGCAGCGCGATGGCCGCCTCGGCGTCCTCCAGCAGCAGGCTCTCGGTGACCTCCAGCTCCAGCGCCTGCGGCGGGCAGCCGGTCTCGGCCAGGATGAAATCGACGGTCTCGACGAAATCGGCCTGGCGCAGCTGGCGCGCCGAGACGTTCACCGCGATCTGCTGCGGCTTGCCCGGCTGGCCCTGCCAGCGCGCCGCCTGGGCGCAGGCCTCCTGCAGCACCCAGCGACCGATCGGAATGATCAGGCCGGTGTCCTCGGCCAGCGGGATGAACTCGGCCGGCGAGATCGGGCCGCGGGTCGGATGGCGCCAGCGCAGCAAGGCCTCGGCGCCGATCAGCTCGCCGTCGGACAGGCGCACCTGCGGCTGGTATTCGATGCGGAACTGCGCCGCCTCATTGGCCAGGCGCAGCGCATGGGTCAGCTCGAAGCGCTGCTGCACCGCCTGGGTCAGCTCGGGCCGGTAGGCCTGGACCGTGTTGCGCGCGCTCAGCTTGGCGCGGCACATCGCGGCCTCGGCATTGCGCAGCAGATCGTCCACCGTCGTGCCGTCGGTCGGGAACAGCGCCAAGCCGATGCTGGCGCCCAGATTGAAGCGCTGCGCGCCGACCATGATGGGCTCGTCCATGGCCTGGATCAGCCGGTCGCCCAGGCGCATTGCGGTCTCTTCGTCGACCAGGCCCGAGAGCACGACGACGAACTCGTCGGCCCCGACCCGCGCCACCGAGTCGCTGGCCCGCACCACATTGATGAAGCGCTCGGCCGTGACCTTGATGACCTCGTCGCCGGCGGCATGGCCGGCGATGTCGTTGACATCGCGGAAGCCGTCCAGATCGATATAGAGCACGGCCACGCAGGTGTGGTCGCGCTGGGCGATGCTGATCTGGCGCGTCACGCGGTCGCGCAGCAGGGCCAGATTGGGCAGGCCGGTCAGGCGGTCGTGCAGCGACTGGTGCAGCAGCTCGGCCTCGGTCTGTTTGATCTTGGAAATATCGGTCAGCACCAGCAGATGCTGCAGCGGGCTGGAGCTGCCGGGCTGCACCCGCACCAGCGTCGCCCAGACCGGCACCGGCTCGCCGTCGCGCCGGCGCAAGGTCAGCTCGCCGCACCACTTGCCCTCGCGCTCCAGCGCTTCGGCAAGCTGGGCCTGCAGCTCGGGCGCCTGCTCGCCGGGGCGCAGCGGCTGCGGCAGCTGGCCCAGCACCTCGCGCGAGTCGAGGCCGCTGATCTGGAAGAAGGCCGGGTTGGCATCGACCACCCGCACCTGGGCGTCGAGCAGCAGAATGCCCTCGGCGCAATGTTCGAACACCATGGCCGCGCGCTTGAGCTCGTCCAGCGCCAGCTGCAGCTCGGTCATGTCGCGCGCCACGCCCAGCAGGCCCAGCGACTGGCCGTCGGCCCGCACCGGCGCCTGCTGCATGTCCAGGCACAGGCGCACACCGTCGGTGCCGCGCGCCCAGGCGCGGCCGCGCTCGGGCAGCGGCTCGGGCAGGTCGGCATCGCGCTTGCCCTGCAGCTGCGCCTCGCTGAGGCCGATCAGGCGCTCGAAGGCCGGGTTGCAGGCCTCGTAGGCGCCGCTAGCGTCCTTCAGATAGACTGCGTCGGGGATGGCATTGAGCAGGGCCGCCAGGCGGCTGCGCTCGCGCCGCGCGGTGAGCAGCTCGGCGCGGCGCTGGCGCAGCCAGCGGCGCTGCTGCCAGACCAGGCCCAGGGTCGCGCCCATGGCCAGCGCGCCGACCACGCAGAAGGCGCCCAGCCACAGCGTCGGGTCGTGCAGTCCGCCGGCGGTGTCCGCCCAGGCGGCGGCCGCCGGCAGCGACAGCAGCGCGAATCCAGCCAGCGGCCGGTGACGGCGACGGTTGATCAAGCTCATGGACGGACAGACCCTCGGTTCACGACATGCCGGCGCGACGCTGCACCGGTGGTGACTGCTTTATGTGTCACAAGCGCTCGTGGCGCTTGTGCCCTCATCATTCCCTGAGGCTGTCGGAAGTGTCTGCGCCCGGCTTGAGTCTGGCTAGGGTTTACAGGCTGCTGCCGAGCCGGGTTCCCTGCAATATTGCACGCTTGGCATCGAGTTCTCCGGCCTCCAGCGCGCCGCCGATCAGGTGCACGCTGCGCCCGGCCGCGCGCAGCGGCGCCTCCAGTTCGCGCAGCGGCTCCTGGCCGGCGCACAGCACCACGGTGTCGGCCGCGACCAACTGCATGTCCTGGCGCTTCTCGCCATAGCTGACCCACAGGCCCTCGGCGCTGATGGCCTCGTAGTTGACGCCCGCCAGCATCTCGACCTGCTTCATCTTCAGCGCCGCGCGGTGGATCCAGCCGGTGGTCTTGCCCAGGCCCGCGCCGGGCTTGCCGGCCTTGCGCTGCAGCAGCGTGATCGCACGCGCCGGCGCCGAGGGCTGCGGCCGGCGCACGCCGCCGCGCACCTCGCCGGGATCGGCCACGCCCCACTCGCGCTGCCAGGCCGCCGGATCGAGCGTCAGGGAGTGCCCCCCGTCGACCAGAAACTCCGCCACATCGAAGCCGATGCCGCCGGCGCCGACGATGGCCACACGCTGCCCCACCGGCGCACGCCTGAGCAGCACATCAATATAGGACAGCACCATGCCGGCCAGCGCCGGATCGTCCTGGCCCTTGATGCGCGGGTTGCGCGGCGTCACGCCGGTCGCCAGCAGCACTTCGTCAAACGCCATCAGCTCGGCGGCGGCCACCCGCTGCTGCAGATGCAGCCGCACGCCGGTGATCTCGAGGCGGCGGCCGAAATAGCGCAGGGTCTCGCTGAACTCTTCCTTGCCGGGGATGCGCCGGGCCAGGTTGAACTGGCCGCCGATCTCGGCCGCGCTGTCGAACAGATGCACTTCGTGGCCGCGCTCGGCCAAGGTGGTGGCCGCCGCCAGGCCCGCCGGGCCGGCGCCGACCACGGCGATCTTCTTGCGCGGCGTCTGCGTGGCCGAGATCGGCACGATGCGCAGCTCCTGCTCGAAGGCGGCGCGCGGGTTCACCAGGCAGGTCGAGATCTTTTGCGCAAACGTGTGGTCCAGGCAGGCCTGGTTGCAGGCGATGCAGGTGTTGATCTCGTCGGCCCGGCCCTCGCGCGCCTTCTTGACGAACTCGGGGTCGGCCAGAAAGGGCCGCGCCATGCTGACCATGTCCGCGCTGCCCTCGGCCAGCAGGCGCTCGGCCACCTCGGGCATGTTGATGCGGTTGCTGGTGATCAGCGGCGTCGTGATGCCCGCTGCCCGCAGCTCGGCCCTGAGTTTGGCGGTCACCCAGGCAAAGCCGGCGCGCGGCACGCTGGTGGCAATCGTCGGGATGCGCGCCTCGTGCCAGCCGATGCCGGTGTTGATGAGGGTCGCGCCGCCGGCCGCGACCCGCTTGGCCAGGGTCAGGACCTCGTCCCAGCTGCTGCCGCCGGGCAGCAGATCCAGCATCGAAAGCCGGTAGATGATGATGAAGTCGGGCCCGACAGCCTCGCGCATGCGCGCGAGGATTTCCAGCGGCAGACGCATGCGGTTTTCATAAGAGCCGCCCCAGCCATCGCTGCGCTGGTTGGTGTGGGTGACCAGGAACTGGTTGATGAAATAGCCTTCCGAGCCCATCACTTCGACGCCGTCATAGCCGGCCTCGCGGGCCAGCCGGGCGCAGCGCACAAAGGCGCGGATCTGGCGCTCTATGCCTCGTGCCGACAGCTCGCGCGGCGTGAACGGCGAGATCGGCGACTGGATGCGTGAGGGCGCGACGCAGAAGGGGTGGTAGCCATAACGCCCGGTGTGCAGGATTTGTAAAGCGATCTTGCCGCCCTCGGCATGCACGGCCTGGGTGATCTGCCGGTGCCGCCGCGCCGCGCCCGAGCTCGCCAGCGTGCCGGCGAAAGGCTTGGCCCAGCCCTCGATATTCGGCGCAAAGCCGCCGGTCACGATCAGCCCGACCTCGCCGCGCGCGCGCTCGGCGAAGTAGACCGCCATGCGCTCGAAGTGCTTGCGTCCGTCCTCCAGCCCGGTGTGCATGCTGCCCATCAGCACGCGGTTCTTCAAGGTCGTGAAACCGAGGTCCAGCGGCTGCAGCAGATGGGGATAAGACATGGCGGGCAATCCTCGGGGGTCAGGTCGTGTCGGATGACGCCTGGGATGGTAGCCCCAACACTTCTTCACACTCAGCAATACCAGGACAAAGCCCAGCAATGTCGGCCCGCTCCAATCGCGCCCAACAACAAGGAGTGAGAGATGGTTTCGAGGCGCTTGATCATGGGTGTGGCGGTTTCCGCAGCAATGCTGGCGGCCTGCGGTGGCGGCGGCAGTGACGACGACAGCGGCAGCGCGCAGATCCGCCTGGTCAACGCCAGCAGCGCCTACAGCACGCTGGACCTGACGGTCAGCGACAGCAATGTGGCCACCGGCGTGGCCTACGGCGGCGCCAGCAGCTATGCCTCGGCCAAGGCGGGCGAGAGTGTCACCGCCTTGGTCAAGTCGGCCGGAAGCACCCTGAGTTCGCTCTACCCGACCCTGACCAAGGGCAGCCACTACAGCCTGATCGCCTATGGCTGGTCCGGCAATATGAAGAGCACGATTCTTCAGGAAGAGGAAGTGGCGCCGGCCGAGAACTACAGCAAGCTGCTGGTGCTGAATCTGGCCGCCGACGCCGGTACGCTGGACGTCTACCTGACCCAGAACACCGACAGCCTGGACAACGCCTCGCCGACCATCAGCGCCATCACCGGCGGCGGCAGCAGCGGCTACACCTCGATCAGCAGCGGCACCTACCGCGTGCGCGTCACCGGCGCCGGCAAGAAGAGCGATCTGCGCCTGGACATTCCCAGCATCACGCTGAGCAGCAAGCAGGTCGGCTCGCTGGTGATCACGCCGACCCCCGGCGGCGTGCTGGTCAACAGCATCCTGATGACGCAGCAGGGCAGCGCCACCGCCCATGGCGCCACCAATGCGCGGGCCCGTGTGGTCGCGGCGGTGGCCGACGGCGCCCAGGTCAATGCCAGCTTGGCCGGCACGGCCCTGATGCCGACCTCGACCGCGCCCAGTATTGGTGAGTACCAGATCGTCGCCGCCGGCAGCCCCAGCCTGCTGGTCCATGTCAACGGCCAGGCCGTGCCCGTGCCCGCCCCGGCGCTGACGGCCGGCAATGACTACACGGTGCTGGTCTGGGGCGAGCCCGGCGCGCCGCAGGTCAGCGTGATCGGCGATGACAACCGCCTGCCCGCCACCACGGGCACGGCCAAGTTCCGCGTCATCAACGGCGTCGCGCGCCTGAACGCCGGCCTGACGATGACGCTGGACTACAGCGCCATCGCCAGCAATGTGACGCCGGGCACGGCCTCGGTGGTCGCCACGGTCAACAGCAGCAGCAGCTCCCTGCTCAATATCACCGCGCCGACCTCGGCCACACCGGTCTACAGCGTCTCCAGCCTGCCGGTGCTGTCCGGCGGCATCTACACCGTCTTCATGATGGGCGGCGCCAACAACATCCAGGGCACCCTGCGCCGCGAGCGCTGAGCCGACGCCCCCTTCCCAGAGTTCCTCCCCTGTGACCCCGTCCAGCGTTCGGCGCTGCGGGGTCTTTTTTTGCGCGCGCAGGCCGCCAGGCGCACAAGCCCCGACCGCGCCTGATGCAAGATGGCGCCCATGCCCGCCAGCGCCGCCGCCGCCGCCCGCCAGGCCCTCTGGGTCGGCCTCGCCACCATCCTGGTCTGGGGCCTGAACTTCCCGCTGCAGAAGACCCTGTTCGGCGCGATGGGGCCGGAAGGCTTTCTGTTCCTGCGCTATCTCTTGATGCCCATCTGCGCGGCCGCGCTGCTGCTCTGGCATTTCGGCCTGGCCTGGCCGCGCCTGCCGCGCGCCGACTGGCTGGCACTGCTGCGCCTGGGCCTGATCGGCCAGGGCCTGCATCTGGCGCTGGCCACCTATGGCGTGCATTGGTCCACCGCCTTCTCCAGCTCGGTGCTGCTGGCCTGCGGGCCGGTGTTCACCTTGCTGATACTGCGCGCCTCGGGGCTGGAGCGGCTCAGCCGCGCCCAGGTCGGCGGCGTCGCGGTCGCGGCGGCCGGTGCGCTGCTCTTCATGTCGGACAAGCTGCTCGGCGCCAATCAGGTTCAATGGCAGGCCAGCGGCGGCGACCTGGTGCTGCTGCTGGCGGCGGCGCTGTTCAGCTATTACACGGTGGCCAGCAAGCCGCTGATCGCGCGCCATGGCGGCGTGCTGGTGATGGGCCATGCAACGCTGATCGCCACGCTGCCGGTGCTGCTCTTCAGCGCGCCGGCCGCGCTGCGGGTCGACTGGGCCGGCCTGTCGCCCTGGCTGTGGCTGGGCGCGGTCTGGGCCGTGGTCGCCAGCGGTTTCATCGGCTGGCTGGCCTGGGGGTGGGTCAATGCCAAGCGCGGCGTTGCGCGCACCGCGCCGCTGATCTATCTGATGCCGCCGATCGCCGGCCTGGCCGCCTGGGCCAGCACCGGCGAGTCCTACACCGCCGTCAAGCTGCTGGGCGCCGCGGTGGCGCTGGGCGGTGTCGCGCTGGCCCAGTTCGCCAAGCAGGGCCAGGCGGCGTTGGTCGCAAAGGACACACCGCCACTGGACTAGCGCCGTGCGCTTGGCGGTAGCCGGTCTGCTGTGCGAGCATCGCCCCATGTTCTTCATCTCCCGACGCCATCTGTTCGGCGCCGCCCTGGCCCTGCCAGCGGGGGCCCAAGCCACCCCCTCTTTGCGCATCGTCAGCGGTGATCTGCCACCGTTTGCGATCGAAGGCCAGCCCGGGCGGCCGGGCGTGCTGGTGGAGCTGGTCGAGGAGCTGGCGCGGCGCGCCGGCCACGCCGTCAAGGTCGAGTTCTACCCCTGGGCCCGGGCCATGCAGATGGCCAGCGCCCAGCCCCGCGTCGCGATCCTGCCGCTGACGCGCACGCCCGAGCGCGAGCCGCACTACCAATGGCTGCTGAAGCTCTATGTGCAGCACTTCGTCTTCATCAACCGCGCCGGCCGCCCCCCGGTCAGCAGCCTGGAGCAGGCCAAGCGGCTCAAGCTGACGGTGCTGCGCGCTAGCCCCAATCTGGCCCAACTGCAGCGCCACGGCTTCAGGGAGGAGCTGGTGCTGCAGGCCCACAGCGTCGAGGACATGCTGCGCCAGCTCGAACGCGGCCATGTCGACGCGATCTATGGCGGCGATGTGATCAATATGGACAAGGTGCGTGGCAGCGGCCGCGACCCCGCGCAGTTCCAGGTCGGCCTGGAGCTGGAGTCCGGCGAGGTCTGGCTGGCGGCCAGCGCCGGCATCGACGAGGCCGAGTTGGCGCGGCTGCAGGACGCCCGGCAGGCGATGCTGCGCGACGGCAGCATCGAGCGCCTGTTCAAGGCCTACGGCATCAGGCCGCGCGCCGAAGACCTGCGCTGAGTTGGGCTGCTGCTGGCGATGACCTGCCAGGTCATTGCGGCAAGACCTGGCCCCGCTAGGATGGCAGCCATGAACACCTCCACCCTCGCCGCCCTGCGCACCCAACGCCGCATCAGCCAGCTGGAACTGTCGATGCGGGTGGGCGTCTCGCAACGCCACCTCAGCTGCATAGAGACCGGCCGCTCGCGCGCCAGCCGCGAGATGCTGATGGCCGTGCTGGACGCGCTCGACGCGCCGCTGGCCGAGCGCAACAAGGCCTTGCTGGCGGCCGGCTATGCGCCGGCTTACACCGAGACCAGCCTCGACGACCCCGAGATGGCGCCGGTGCGCGCGGCCCTGAGCCATCTGCTGCAGGCCCATGACCCGGCCCCGGCCCTGGTGATGGACGGCACATGGACGCTGCTGATGGCCAACAAGGGCATGCGCGGCCTGATGCGCCTGCTGGGCGTGGACCCGGCACTGCTGGACAGCGGCGACTTCAATCTGCTGCGCGCCTGCCTGCTGCCCGGCGGCCTGCGCCATCTGTGCGTCAACGAGGACGAGGTCTGTGCCGGCCTGTGGCAGCGCGCCAGCGGCGAAGCCCACCATGTGCCGGCGCTGCGCCCGCTGCTGGAGGAGCTGCGCCCCCATGTGCCGAAGGCGCTGGCACCCGCGCCGGTGACGCCGCTGATGCACACCCGATTGCGCTCCTCGGCCGGCGAACTCGCGCTGTTCTCGGCCTTCACGACCTTCGGCACCCCGCTGGACGTGACCGTGGCCTCGCTGCGGGTCGAGCATTTCTTCCCGGCCGATGCGGCCACGCGGGAGGCGCTGGCGCGGGCGGCGTCGGACTAGGGGCCGCTGCGGCCAGAGGTCGCTACGGCAGAGTGCAGCAAGACGGCGTTGTGGCGGCGCAGGAAGTCGATCAGCCGATCACCGTAGTCGGCCGCCACGGCGGCCCGCACGCTGGGCCGTTGCGCCAGCGCGTGGCGCCAGCGGCGCAGCCTGGGCGTGTCGGTGAAGACGCCGAGCTCGCACAGCCCATCGAAGGTGTCGAAATAACGCCAGGCCGGCGCAAACACCGCGTCGACCAGACCGAAGCCGGCACCGGCGAAGTAGGGTCCGTCGCCGAGCACGCTTTCGAGGCGCAAGGCCTTCGCGAGCACCGCGCGCCGGTAGCGCTCCAGCGTCACCGCGTCGCGGGCGGTTTCCAGGCCCCAGATGTCGGCGAGCAGGGTCGAGCCGAACTCCATCCAGCCCCGGTGCACGGCGCGCGCAAGCGCATCGGCCGGATGCAGCGGCGGCGCCGGATGACAGTCCTCGATGTACTCGCAGATGACCGAGCTCTCGAACAGAATCGTCTCGCCCTGCGCTCGCCTGACCCTGAGCAGGGGCACCTTGCCGGTCGGCGAGATCGCGCCGAACCAGTCGGGCTTGGCGTCCAGATCTATGCTGACACGCTCGAAGGCCAGACCTTTCTCCGCCAGCACGATGGCGGCGCGCTGCACATAGGGGCAGAGGGCATGACTGACCAGGGTGTAGCCGCTCATGCCTTGGCGCCCTTAGCGTACACCGGGCGCGGCGCGGCGGGCCGGCCGAGATCGCGGGACGGCGAGAGTGCCAGCACGCCATCGCCGAGCATGGCCTGGACCGCAGCGAGCAGGCTCAGGTACAGCGGGTACTCCCAACCACCGTTCGCATAGCCGAACATCCAGCCATTGCCCCAGTGCGCCCAGGTCGCGCCCAGCAGAATCGGCAGCAGTGCCAGCGCCACCCAACGCGTCTGCAGGCCCAGCACGAGCAGCACACCGCCCAGCGCTTCGGCGGCGAACACCGCGTAGGCCAGCCATTCCGGCAGGCCGATGGAGCCGAAGAACCGGGCCGTGCCGGGCAAACCGAAGACAAAGAGCTTGAGCCACAGGCTGTGGGCGATGAACATGGCCCCGAGCGCGATGCGCAGCAGGGTCGTGGCGATGGGGGCAAGGCGAAGATCGGTCATGGCGGGCGGTGGCCTCGATAGGTCGGTGCCGAATCTTGACCTGGCCTGCCGCGCAAGTGAATACGGCGGCGGCGCAAGTAGACTTTGCGCAGCATGCAAACGGAAAGAAGACTCAGCCTCGACGATCTCCACCTGATCCGCGCCATCGCCGACGCTGGATCCTTGTCGGCTGCCGCGCGTCAGCTCGGCGTGAATCATTCGTCGGCGTTCCGGCGCCTGGGGGCACTGGAGCATCAGCTCGGCGCCCGGCTGTTCGAGCGAGCCCGCGACGGCTACACAGCGACCCCGGCCGGCGAAGCCGCGCTGGCTACGGTCGGCCATCTGCTTGACGAGCTGGACGCGCTGCACACGCGCCTGGCCGGCGCGGACATGCGGCCCTTCGGCGTCGTGCGCCTGACCACCACGGACACTCTGATCGATGTCCTCGGGCCCATGCTCGCGGCGTTCCGCACCGCGCATCCCGAGATCACCCTCGAGCTGATCGTCTCGAATGCCTTCTTCACACTGTCACGGCGCGACGCCGATGTCGCGCTGCGGCCGGCCGCCGAGGCGCCCGAACACCTGGTCGGCCGCCGCCTGTCCACGCTGGCGACCGGCTTGTACGGCACGCCGGCCCATCTGAAGTCGCTGCAGCGTGGCGCGGACGTGCGGACCCTGCCATGGGCGGCACCGGACGACAGCCTGTCGCACCTGGCCTCGGCGCGCTGGATTGCGCGCGAGGTGGCGCCCGAGCGGGTCGTGTTCCGCGCCAGCACCTTGATGGGTCTGGCGATGGCGGCCCAGCAAGGCCTGGGTGTGGCCGCCCTGCCCTGCTGCCTGGCCGACCACGACCGACGTCTGCGGCGGCTGAGCCCACCGCTGCCTGAGATGGCCACGGCGCTGTGGCTGCTGACGCACCCGGACCTGCGGCGCGTCGCCCGGGTGCGCGCCTTTGTGGCTTTCGCCTCCGCATGGCTGGAGGCGCGCCAGCCCGAGCTGGACGGCACGGCCGCCGGCTCGCATGGCTGATCACCGCGGCAAATACAGCCGGTCCGAGTAGGTGGCCAGCCACTGCGGCCGGAAGGCCACGAAGATGGCGCTGAACATGCCGGTGATGAAGGCGTCGCCCCAGGCGCTGAGCCAGCGGCCCAGCATCAGGTCGGCCTCGCTCAGCGAGGTCATGCCGCCGTGCAGGACCAGCGCCGCCGCGCCGCTGAGCGTGCCGGCCAGCAGGGTGGCGAAGACGCCCCGGCCCAGGATGTAGACCATCAGATGCGGCGGCAGCCAGCGCCGCACGCCGGCGCCGAGTCCCAGCGCCAGCGTGGCCGGCAGCAGGCCCAGCCACACGCCGCGCTGCAGCGCCCCGGCCCAGGACAGATCGGCCAGCCAGGCCGTCAACAGCGTCACCGGCACCAGGCCCAGCACCGCCAGCGGCCAGCCCGCCATCAGCAGCAGCAGGCAGGCCCCCGACAGCGGCTGCAGCACCGCCGACTGCGCCAGCCGGTCGGCGCTCCACAGCAGTGGCATCCCCGCCACGCCCCAGGCCAGCCAGGGCCAGGGCGGACCGCCCGGCGGCAGGCCGCGCCAGGGGCGCAGCAGCAGCGCGACGCTGATCGCAGCCAGGGCCAGCAGGAGATTCAGGAGCCAGTGCATGGAAGGATTGTCGGCACTTGGGCCGCTAGCATCGCCCGGGCGGGCCGATGCCATCGCGCCCCGCGCTGCTGACCACTGCTCGTTCTTCTTTACTCTCCTCGTTCCTTCCGCACCTCCTGGAGTCGCCATGCCGCGCAGCACCGCCCCCGAGTTCACCCGCGCCAAAGCCCGGCCGCCGGGCGCGGACTTCGCCGACTACTGCTGCGAGCTGCTGGGCAGCCTGGGCGAGGTGCAGGCCAAGCGCATGTTCTCGGGCTGGGGCCTGAGCGTGGACGGCCTCACGGTCGCGATCATTGCCTGGGACCGGCTCTACCTCAAGACCAACGCCCAAACCCAGCCCCACTTCGCCGCCGCCGGCTGCCAGCTCTTCGAATACGAAGCCCAGGGCAAGACCCGACGCCTGCACTACTACACCGCCCCCGACCGCGCGCTGGAGTCGCGCGCCGCGATGCAGGCCTGGGCGGAGTTGGCCATGCAGGCGGCGGTGGCAGCGAGGAAGCCGGGGGGGAGGCGGGGCGGGGTGCGGAAGGCGGGAGCGTCGGTCCCGCGCTGATGGAGGGTCACTGAGCGCGGCTGGCCCGGTCGACAGCTTCACCCCTGGAACCGGCCGCTCGCCTGGCGCCCCCCTCGTCAGCTTGAACGACTGCTTCTGCGCTGCGCGACCGGCTCTTCTCGACCCGTTGCAGCCATAGGCTCTACCGTGCTCAGTGACCGCAAGGTGCCCAAAGCCGAAGTACAACGCCAGGGTTGACGGTCGCGACTGCAGCAATGGACTAAGCCGCTCGCGGCCGAGATGTGTACTCGCGCTTCCGGCCGTATTGCGGTCACTGGGGCGTCGCTAGCAGTCCGCTTCACTGTTGGGCCGGCGTAAATGTGCAACGGTCAAAGCCCGCGGCTGGCGGTCTTCTGCGCCTTCGTTCGGTCGAGAGCCAGCTGTTTCGGGTGAACGATGCAATGAGCCGCCGTAACTGTACGCTTCGAAATCCGTGTACCTAATGCGGGCAGCGACCGGCCATAGAAAATCTAACTTCGCTGGTCCGTCGGGATCGAAGACAGCTCCTGCAGCATGACGAGCGCTTGCTCGAATTCGAGGTCCTCGATACAGGTAGCCAGCGTTTGAAAGACCTGTGCGTCCAGCACGCCGCGCAGCACAGGCGCCAGCGCCTCAAACATAGCCTCTGCCATCAGGTCGTTGGCCCCCAGCGCGCGCATGAGTTCGGCCATGCGCTGGGTGTCCAGCAGTGGCACGCCCGCCTCTGTAAGTGGCCGCTCAGGCGGCGCCTTCAGCCAGGCGGCCGCGGCAGCCTTCAGTCGCCGGGTCTCCTCGCCGAGCTGAGCCAGCAGCGGAGCCACGGCCCCCGCCTTATCCGACTGGCAAGCCGCCTCGACCTGCCCAGCCAGCACTGCAATCGATTTAGCCCCTAGCGTGGCCGCGCTGCCCTTGAGCTTGTGCATCAGCGCCGCCAGCGCCTGGCACTGCTTAGGCGTGGCGGCCGGTGCTCCCAAGCATTCCTCGCACAGCACCAGCATGCGCCGGAGCATGCTGCGCATAAGCTTCACGTCGCCCGCCAGCCGCCTGCGCGAATCGTCGGCGTCGATGCCTTCGATCTGCGGCCAGTCCGGTGAGTCGCTCACCAGCGGAGCTACGGCGGGCGCGACCGGCGCGCGCCCGAGCAGCCGGCGCACGCCCTGCACCAGCAGTTCCGGGTCGATGGGCTTGGACAGGATGTCCTGCAGCCCGGCCTCGCGTGCGCGCCGGTGTTCGGTGTCGGTGTTGCCCGCAGTCAGCGCCACGACGGGAAGGCCGGCCCGCTCGGGCATGGCGCGGATGCGCCGCGTCGCCTCCAGCCCGTCCATGACGGGCATCTGCACGTCCATCAGCACGATGTCGAAGTCCGCGCGCTGCTGCACCCAGCGCAGCGCCTCGGCGCCGTCGCGTGCGGGCTGCACCAGCGCGCCTTCGAGCTCCAGCAACCGTCCGGCCACCTGCAGATTGATGTCGCTGTCGTCCACCAACAGGACGCGCACGCCCTGCAGACGCGGGCCGTCCACATGAACAGGGCTGGCGGGCACGAGCTGAGCGGCATCGCCCAGCTCGAAAGGCAGCTCGACCCAGAAGCAGCTGCCCTGGCCCGGCGTGCTATGCACGCCCACGCGGCCGCCCATCAGCTCGACCAGGTGCTTGGTGATCGACAGGCCCAGCCCCGTGCCGCCAAATCGCCGCGTGGTGGAAGTGTCGGCCTGGGCGAAGGGGGCGAAGAGCGCGGGCAGCACGTCGGCGGCGATGCCCAAGCCGGTGTCGTGCACCTCGAAGCGCAGCCGGCAGTGGCCGGCCGGCGCCGCCAGCGCCAGGATGCTCAACGAGACCTGGCCTTGCTCGGTGAACTTGATCGCATTGCCCAGCAGGTTGACCAGGACCTGGCGCAGCCGCGTGGGGTCGCCTTGCAGGGCGTCCGGCAGCGTGGCTTCAGGCGTCATGGCCAGGGACAGGCCCTTGTTGCGGGCTTGCTCCTCGAAGAGCGCCTGCAGCGACGAGCTGATGTCGCGCAGGCTGAAGGTGGTGCGCTCCAGTCCCATCTCGCCGGCCTCGATCTTGGACAAGTCCAGCACGTCGTTGACGATGCCCAGCAGCGCCTTGCCCGACAGTTGGATGTTCTGCACAAAGTGCGTCTGCTCGTTGCTCAGCGGGGTGCGCTGCAGCAGGTGCGCCAGGCCGATCACCGCGTTCAGCGGCGTGCGGATCTCGTGGCTCATATTGGCCAGGAAGGCGCTCTTGGCCATGCTTGCCGCCTCGGCCGCGGCGGTTGCAGCCCGCAGCAGGTCGTCGGTAAGCCGGCGCTCGGTGATGTCCTGGAAGGCCCCGACCAGCTGCGCCGGCTCGCCGTGGGCGTCGAATTCCACCTCGCCCATCGCCCGCACCCAGACCGAGCGGCCGGTGTAAGTGATCAGCCGCAACTCCAGGTCCCAGCCTTGGCCGCTGGCGATCGCCCGGTTCACGGCATCGGTGACCACCGGGCGGCTCTCGGGCGCATAAAAAGTGATGGCAGTGTCCAGCGTCGGCTCAAAGTCGGCCGGCACTTCGTGGATGGCGCGCGTCTGCTCGCTCCAGTGCACCTGGCCCGCCCGGAGGTCGACACGCCAGCCGCCCACCAGGGCCATGCGCCCGACACGCCTCAGCAGGCTCTCATTGGCCTGCAGCGCGGCTTCGGTGTGCAGCCTCGCGGTCACGTCGGAGTTGACGCCGATCATGCGCAGCGGTCGGCCATCAGTGTCGCGCACGACGCGAGCCATGGCCTTGAGTTGCCGCACCTCGCCGTCGGGCCGGACGATGCGGAACTGGGGCTCGAAGTCGGCATGCCCGTCGATGGCGTCCTGCAGAGCCTTCTCGCTGGCGGCCCTGTCTTCGGGGTGAATGCTGTCACTCCACAGCGTGTAGGGCTCGATCCCGCCCGAGCGATGGCGCCCGTACAGCGCATACATCTGGTCATCCCAGACCAGGCTGCCGGCAACGATGTCGTAGTCCCACACGCCGATGCCTGCGGCACCGGCTGCCAGCTCGAAGCGCTCGTTGCTGCGCTGGACTTCCTGCGCGAGGCGCTTCTGCGCGGTGATGTCGGTGCGGATCGACACGTACTTCCGAATCGAGCCGTCCGCGCCCTTCACGGGCACCATCACCGCGTAGGTCCAGTAGACACTGCCATTCTTTGCGACGCCGGCGATCTCCCCCTGCCAGGCCCGGCCGTCGCGCAGGGCGGGCCAGATCTCGCTGTCGAAGTCGCCCGAGCCGAGATGGGGCTGGTGGACGGCATAGGTCTGCCCGAGCAGCTCCTCGCGCGAGAACCCGGTGATCTGGCAGACGTTGTCGTTGACCGTGATGAAGCGGCCGTCCGGGCTCATTTCGGAGAAGATGGCGTGCTGCTGGATCGCCGCCAGCAAGGCCTCGTTCTCGCGCAATGCGGCGGCCAGTTGCAGGCGGCCCTCGTTCAGCTCGGTGACGTCGTGAACGATGACGTAGATGCCCTTCACCTCGTCACCCTGGCGGTCGGGCAAGTAGTGGGCCAGCGAGTGGCGCAGGCCCTGGCCATCTGGGCGCTGTATAGAGCGCTCGAAGGTCTGCGGCTCGCCGCGCAGCGCCGCCTCGATATACGGCCGGTTGGCCTCGAACAGCGTGGGCCCGAGCAGCTCGCGCATGTTGCGCCCGGGCAGCGTGTCGGCATCGACGCCGAACCAGGTGTGGTAGGCCCGGTTGGCGACGCGGTTGTCGAGGTTGCGGTCCCAGTAGCCGATCATCGAGGGCATGGTGTCGAGCACGGTGCGGAGGTCACGGCGGGTGGCTTCCAACGCGGCCTGGCGGTCCTGCAGGGACTGGATCATGGCGTCGAAGCTATGCGAGAGTGAGCCGAACTCATCCGGCGCCGGGTAAGCGCTGCGGGCCTGCAACTCGCCGGCCTCGATGCGGCGCGCAGTGTCCTGCAGCCGGCGCATCGGGCGCAGCACGCGGCGCATCACCACGGCCACCAGACCTGCCAGCAGCGCAGCCAGCGACGTATTCGCGGCCAAGGTCGCGATGCGCAGCCGGTGCTGCTGCTGGTTGCGCAGATCGGTCAGTCGGCTGACCAGGTCGAAGGCTCCTTCGCTGATGCGGCGCGTTTCAGCCACCAGGTGGTCGGACAACATCTGGCGCCGCGCGCCTTCGGCATCGGCATCAGCTGCGCCCGCCCTGGCCGCCGATTCAAGCGCGACAAAGAGGGGCGGCAGGCCTTCGGTCACGGCCACCAGATCGTCGATGTCGTTCTTCAGGCCCACCGCCGGGCCGTCGAGCGCGTGCAGGGTCTGGGTCACCTCGGCGTGCACGGCGTGCCACTGGCGCCGCGCTCGCGCATGGCCGTGCAGCAGATAGTCCTGCGTCAGAACCAGCAGACCGGCGGCGTCGCGCGACACCTTGCCGACAGCCAGTTGCACGGTGTCGATGCGTTCGCGCTGCCGCTCCAGCAACTCGGCGGCGATCTGGTGCAAGGCCACCAGCCCGAAGGCCAGGGCCATGCCCCACAACATCAATCGGCGGACTTGCAAGCTGGGCTCACTTGATGAGGTTCACTGCACGCGCGTCGAGCTTCTTCAGCGGCTCGGGGCGCACCAAGTCCAGGTAGTCGGGGACCTCGCCCGCCGGCACCAGCCGTCGGCGCAAGGCCCAGCGGGCCTCGGCCTCCAGCGTGGTGATCAGCGCCTGTGACAGGTGCAGACGGAACTCGAAACCGTTCCAGGTCTTTGCCAGGTCCTCCACGGACACCTTGAGCGCCTTGGCCACAATGGCGCGGGCGCGCTCGGGTTCGCGCTGCAGCAGGACCGTTGCGCGCTGCACGGCCCGCAGCAGCTTCATGGCATCGTCGTCGCTGACGCCCCGGCTGGCGGGCCGGCTAACGATGTTGAACGTGACGCTGAAAAAGGCCGGCCCGGGCAGCACCTGGCCCTGCGGCCCCAGCCGATTCAGCGCATCCGTGACATAGGTGCCGAAAAGCGATGCCGCATCCACCTCGCCACGCGCCAAGGCGCCGACCGGGTCCTTGGGGTCCAGGGGCTGCTCGGTCACCTTGTCGATCCTCACCCCGTGGAAAAGCAGGAAGGTGTCGGCAAAGTAGTGGCCGCTGGTCCCCGAAATGACGCCCAGCCGCTTGCCCTGCAGGTCGGCGGGCTGCCGGATGCCCCGGTCGGTGCGCACCACGACCTGGTTCTCTCGCCCTGAGAGCGTGGTCGTGGCCAGGATGCCGAAGTCGCGCCGGGTGAAGCCGGCCAGCGTGATCGGCGTGTCGGCCACGGTGGCGAAGTGTGCCTCGCCGGCCAGCAGCCGTTCAAGGCAGATGCGCCCGACCGGGTAGTGCTTGACTTGCAGGGCCAGGCCCTCGGCCGCGAAGTAGCCTTCGGCTTCGGCGATGAGCACCGGGGCCGAGTAGGGAATGTCGGCCACCGCCAGCGTCAGCGTCTCGCCCCGGGCTGCACCGGCGAACAGCGTCAGCCCAACCCAACATGCCGAGAGCCAGAACCGGCACGGCAGTATTGCCCGACTCGGTCGATTCGAAGGTTTCAAAGCGTGCCCCCCTTTTCTCTCGATTATGGGCCGGCCATTGGCCAGGCCTGCGCCGAAGTAGCCCTTGAGCCCACACCGGCTCGGCGCTTCCATCCCGGCAGGCCGTTCGAGGCCGGCTTTTGCGGATCGCCGACGCCGGATCTCCACCGGCCCGCATGCCGTCAGTTGACGTCGCCACATCCGCAGGCTGGAGGTGCATGATCAGCTCGGCGTGCAAGATTCTCTAGCGGGCTGCAATCCGAAGAACGATGGAAAAGCAGGTTCCTTGACCGGGCTTGGACTCGACGAGCAAGCTGCCCTGCATGGCTTCGACCAGGCCTTTCGTGATGACCAGGCCCAGGCCGGTGCCGGGCAGCGTCGAGTTCTCTAGCCCCAGCCGGTTGAAAGGCTCGAACAGTTGGGACAATTGGGCCGTCGTCATGCCAATGCCCTGATCGCGCACAGCAATGCTGACTTCGGCGCCCAACCGCGAGAGTTCAGCCTGGATGCTGCCGCCCTTGAGGTTGTACTTGATGGCGTTGGTCAGCAGGTTGGTGATGCATTGAACCAGCCGCCGCGTATCGGCCAGCACGGGCACGACGCTGCCGCTCTTGGTCATCATCAGTTCAACGCTGGCACGTTCAGCTGCGGGCCGAACGGATTCGATGGCCTGCAGCAGGCAGGCTTCAGCATCCACCGGGCCAAGGTCGACGGACAGCTTGCCCGCTTCGTGCCGCGACCAGTCCATCAAGTCGGCCATCAGATGCTGGGCCATTTGCGCCCCCTCGACGATGCGGCCCAGCCGGGCGAGCTGGGCCGGTGGCAAGGGGTGAAGATTGTCGCAGCTCATCACCTGAGAGAACCCGAGCACGGCGTTGAGCGGCGCTCCCATCTCGTGGTTGACGAAGGCGAGCAAGCGGGACTTGGCTTGTGCGGCAGCCTCGGCCACCGCGCGGGCGCGCTGCTCGGCCTCCAGTTGCTCACGTTCCGAAATGTCGCGGATCACCAGCGTCAACAGCAGCCGGTCTTCCGAACGTGACGCCCTGATCTCCAGGGGCCTCCCCCGATCGCTAACGCCCGGTACCGTGAGCCGGACGGGCATGGCCAGCGCCAGATCCAAAAGCGGCGCAAAGTTCGGCAGCAGTTGATTCAGCGCCATGCCCACGAGCGAATCGCCAGGCTTTCCCAGCAGCAGCGCTGCCGCCGCATTCGCCAGCAGCACATGCTCGCTGGCGTCGCAGCTGACTACACCGTCGCCTGCCGTCCTGACGATGTCGGCCACCCGCGCGTCAGCCAGCTGGCGCCAATGCTCGCTGAGTGCGCGCAGCTCGCTGTCGATACGCGCCTTGAGCGCCAGCAGGTTGCGCACCCGCGCACGCAACACGGTGGATTCGATGGGCTTGCGAATGAAGTCGGCCGCCCCCAGCTCAAGGCCCCGCTGTTCGTTCGCCGCGTCGCTGAAACGGGTTACGAAGACGACAGGCACATGCTTGAACTCCTGCTGTGCCTTCAGCGCGGCGCAGACGGTAAATCCGTCCAGGCCGGGCATATGCACATCCAGCATCACCAGGTCTGGACGGATCTCGTGCGCCAACCGTAGGGCATCGGTCCCAGTGGTGGCGTAGTGGATGGTGCCGAGGTCCGCGAGCGTGCTCTGCAACAAGGTAATGGCCGCGACGTCGTCGTCGACGATCAGCAGCCGCGCGGGTGCCTGGCTCGGAGCGCTGGCAAGCTGCGCTCCGGCGATGCTTTGGTGCACACGCTCTGCCAGTTCGCGGGCGCGCAAATGACAGCGCACGCGGGCGATGAAGGTTTCCTGCACCAAGGGCTTGGTGACGAAGTCGACAGCGCCACGCTGCAATGCAGCCGACTCGACATTCGTCAACTGCTCCGCCGTGGCCACAATGACCGGCAGGTCCTTCAGCGCCGGATCGGCCTGTAACTGGTCGCAGAGCTGCAGGCCCGACATGCCAGGCATGTTGACGTCCACGATGACCAGGTCAGGCCGCGAAGCCCGGATCTGGCGCAGCGCCTCCACGCCCGATCGAGCAAACGTCAGTTGCCGGAAATCGGACAGCATGCTGCGCATCACCCGGATCGCTCCAGACTCGTCATCGACGAGCAGGATGCGAGATTCGAGCAGGTCTTGCGTCATCATTGTTATGTCTCCCTGAACACGTCGCCTTATCGAGAGCCCTAGCCTAGCCTGAGGCGCTTGCATGCAAGCGTCGAAACTGCACACGAGCGCACAGCATAGTCCCAGCCGGATCAACGAACTGGTAACCGAGAAATTCGAAGTTGATGTGATTTCTTTTGCACTACACGCTCGTTCTCGGTCCAGCGTGACGAGCACATGATGAGGCTTCTTTCTCAGTCGACGATACCCGTGGACGCGTTGGGTCTGAAGAGCCTGAAGCTGAGGTTTGTCGGTGGATGTGTAGATCCAGCACTCTCTACGATAAGCGCCCCGCCTGCCGCCAACTGCATCAAAGCCAGTCGCCAAGCACTGGACTCGACGACGCTGAGATCCGCAATTTCTAAATGAAGACAGACATTCAGCGATATGGTCTCTTCGACATTGCACTGGATGTCGACGCCCAAACCTTGCGTGACGCCCGATGCCGCTGCGATCAGCAGTTGTTCAAGCCCCTGGCGGAAGTTGTTGGCGTCCCCCACCACGCTGAGTGCTCGGGCCGGGAGCGCCAGATTCAGCCTGACCGGCACCGGCCGCTCCAGCCCCCACTTCTCCACGCGCAGCAACTCCGGGGCAAGGCTGAACTCGCTGAGCTGCGGCGGGTTCAGTGGCAGGGCGATTCGGCCCTGCGAGGCAGCAACCAGGTCTTCGACCGATCGTTCTCCACTGGTCAGCGCCTGGAGCAGGGCGAGTTGAACGGCAGAAGCGACCACAAGGTCACGATGGGCCTCGCGGAGCTGCTCCGCAGCGATCCGGTCCGTGGCGTCGCGCAGCACGACGGTGGTGATTCGGTGCTGCGCCGATCCCTGTTGAAACACCACCGGCTCAACCGAGCGGACGCCCCCGTCGCCGCGGTACAGGCGGAAGATCCGGGCGGCCCGGCCGCTGCGCCGTCGTTCATTGGCAAGGGTGAAGGCCTCACTGGCGAAGCCCATCGCCATCCAGCCGGGGAGCACCGCTTCGGCCTCCTGGCCCAGTGCACGCTCAATCGAAATGCCAAACAAGGCCGCCGCCGCCTTGTTCATCAGACGCACCACGCCGGCGGCGTCTACCGAGACGACAGCGTCCGAGGCGACCGAGACCAACTCGGCCACTCGGCGGTCACCCAGTTCCTGCCACTGGGCCGCAATGGCACCGACCGCCTCCTCCCGCTCGCTGCGCAACTGAAGCAATTTGCGAACCCGGGCCAGCAAGACCTCAGGTTTGAAGGGCTTGGCCACGAAGTCGGAAGCCCCCACAGCAAAACTGAGCGTTTCGAACTTGGCTTCGGCATTGACACTGACAAAGGCCACCGGAACCTGGGCCAGCACCGGGTCAACCTGCATGGCCTGGCACACCGCGTAGCCGTCCAGACGCGGCATCTCCGCGTCCAGCAGCACCAGGTCGGGCGCATCGTCATGCATCGAGGCGAGAGCCTGTTCTCCGTCTGCAGCTGCCATTAGCGTGGCCCCAAGCGGGGCCAGCGAGGCGCGCATGAACTCGATGGCCACCGGATCGTCGTCGACAAGCAGGATGCGAGCGCCCTGGCGGAGCCGGTCCCTGATCAGCGAGGCGTTCGGCTGGCGCAGTGCGGACAGTCGCAGCAGCGCTCTCATCCGGTCCACCAGCAGCTCCGGCTGGAACGGCTTTCGAATGAAGTCTTGCGCGCCGATCTCCAGCGCCGTCGCTTCCAACGCCTCGTCACTGGCACTGGTGACAAGGATGACTGGCAGATGCGCGGTGGCCGGCTTGGCGCGCAAGCTTGCCAGCACATCCATCCCGCCAAGCCCCGGCATATTGACATCAAGAATCAGCAGGTCGGGCAGTTCCTCCTTGACGGCTTTGAGTGCTTCGGTACCGCTGCGCGCAAAGCGCATGCGCGCATAGGGCGCCAGCGTCTTGCTCAGGACTTGCAAGGCGACAGTGTCATCGTCGACCAGCAGCAGGCGTGGCTTATCTGCCATTTGTATTCTCCCTTTCGTGTTCCACAGGCTGTGCGTGTGCGAGCCGCAGCCCATTCTGCAATTAAAGTCCGTTCGTGGAGCGGGGAGCTCCGCGGACAACCCAGCCGGCAAGGAGCGCGATGTTGAGGAAGCCATGGAACGGACGCCCCTGGCTTTGGGTCGGCTTGGTTGGCCTGGTCGTCACGGCGATGGCCGCCTGGTGGCTAGCCCGCGAAAACGAGCAGCGGCTAGCCGCAGAACTAGAACGCCAGATTGCCCGTGCCGCGCAGCAAGTCGAGGCCCGATTCGGGCTCTACGAGTACGGCCTGCGCGGTGCTCGCGGCGCCATCCTCGCAGGCGGCGGGGCCGACATACGCCGGGAGACCTTCGCCGCTTACTCGCAAAGCCGCGAATTGTCGCGAGAGTTTCCTGGGGCGCGGGGCTTCGGTTTCATCCGGCGCTGGCCAGCAGGCCACGACGCCGACGAGTTGCGCCGCACCCGCAGTGACGGCATGCCCAGCTTCCAACTTCGCGAGCTGGCACCCAACTCAGCTGATCGATTCGTCATCGAGTACATCTACCCCCAGGCAGCCAACCAAGGCGCAACCGGCCTGGATATCGCCTCCGAGACCACCCGACGCGACGCCGCCTTGGCGGCTTCACGTGACGCTGCGGTCCGCCTGACTGCGCCGCTCACCTTGGTGCAGGCTGACCAGAAACCTCGGCAAGGCTTCCTGATCCTGCTGCCCATGTACTCGCCGGGTGCCCTGCCGTCGGACGAGGCTGGCCGCCTGGCCGCAACCCTGGGGTGGACCTATGCCCCCTTGCTTGCCGAGGAGGTTCTCAAGCCCCTGCTCGACGAGTTCGCGCTGGTGGATCTCAGTCTTGGTGAGGTGGGCGAGCCTCGTCCCTTCTTCACGACACAGCGAGGCGGCACCGAGATTGCAGCGGCACCTGGGCGCATCGTCGAGAAACAGCTCTCGGTGTTCGGGCGGCGCTGGCAACTTCAGCTGCAGGCCAGCCCGGCATTGCAGAGCCAGGCCCGTATGGCTCCCGTCGGGCTGATCTTGGCGCTTGGGGCTTTGCTGAGTCTGCTGGCGTCGCTGATCACCCATCTCGTCACGGCGACATCGCGGGCCGATCTCGACGATGGGGCGCACGGACGCAGCCTGATGGATTTTGCGCGCAGCCAACTCGCCCGCTGGTCCTTGCTGGCCTTGCTGACGCTGGGAAGCGCATACGCCGCGTTCAGCTGGTGGCAGGTGTGGGAGACAGTTGCCGCCCGCTTTGAGCGGGAGCTGCAAGCCTTGGCCGACCAACGTGGCAACGCAGGCAACACGGCCATCAAAGGCCGCAAAACGGCGCTGATCTTTTTGCGCGGCACGCCGCCAGTTGACGGGCTGATTCGCAGCGATGCTTCCGGGCGGGACCCGCTGGATGGCTCCAGCCGCCGTCTCTGGCAGCAACGCATGGGCCAGATCTTTGCAGCTTATGGCAGGGCCAACCTGGATGCGCAGGAGATCCGGCTGATTCGACTTACCGGGCCGGCCAGCCAGGTGGTGAGCTGGCGGCGCCAGCCAGGTGAACGCGGCGAAGTTCTGTTCGATCAGCGGGTCGACACCGCCCGGACAATTTCGCTGAACGACCTGCGCTCCACACTGCTAAGGGGTGAGGCCTGGGCTCACCCCATAGAGACGCAGAATCGCCCAGGCGAGGGCAAGTCGGATGAACCGCTGAAGCAGCTGCTCCGCTACTCGATGCCGGTGCTGGACGGAGAAAAGCTCTTCGGGGTGCTGGAGATGGATATCGACATCTCCGCGCGCTTCAGTGCCGAGGCACTGCGCCTGCCTTGGGAAGGCAGCCTGCACGTGCTGAGCAGTGAAGAGCGTTGGCTGAGCCGGCATGGTGTGATGGAAGGCCGGCCGGGCGAAGTCTGGTCGGATCGCTACGACCCAGTTTCGGTGGGCGTTCGGACACCTGCCAACACTTTGCGAGCCTGGCTTGGCCCGCAGGGCGAAGTGCTGACCGCACAGAGCATTGTTGACCCGAACACCGGCGACCGCAGCGCGCGCGTGCTTTACCGCGCAGTCGTGCCGATGAGTGCCATGCAGCAGCAGGTCCTGTCGCAATGGCAAGACCGGCTGTGGCTACCTGTCTTGCTGGCCGGCGCGCTCTATGCGCTGCTGTTTCTCTACTGGCGATTGCAGCAGGGTCATCAGGGCCGGCTTGCCGCGCTGAACGGCAGTCTGGAGCGTCGCGTGATCGAGCAGACTCGGGAGCTCCAAAGTGAGCGCAGCCGCTTGAGCAACATCCTGGAAGGCACGGGTGCCGGCACCTGGGAGTGGAATTGCCAGAGCGGCGAGACCCATTTCAATGCGCGCTGGGCGGAGATACTGGGCTATCAGCTCGACGCTTTGCCGCCGATGACCGGGGATGGTTGGGTCGAATACCTTCATCCCGCAGACCTGGAGCAGACACGCCAACTGCTCATTGCGCATTTCAAGGGCGAAAGCCCGCAGTACGTGTGCGAGAGCCGTCTGCGTCACCGAGACGGCCACTGGGTCTGGACACTGTCAAGCGGACGGGTGATGACTCACACGCCCGACGGGCGCGCCGAGTGGGTCAGCGGCACCTTGCTGGACATCTCCGAGATGCGCGCCGCCCAGGTTGAACGCGAGCGTTTTGGCAACCTGCTGCGCAGCGTGCTGCAAGCAGCGACTGACTTTTCCATCATCGCCACGGAGCCCGACGGGCAGATCACCGTCTTCAACGCCGGGGCCGAGCGCCTGCTCGGCTACACGGCGGACGAGATGATCGGGCGGCAGACGCCGGCCATCATGCATGTGCCAGACGAAGTCGTACAGCGTGGCGCTGAACTGAGCGCCGCCGAAGGGCATGCGGTGGAAGGCTTCCGAGTCTTTGTCACCCTGCCCGAGCGCCAGGGCAGCGAGCAGCGAGAGTGGACCTATGTGCACAAGGACGGCAGCCATGTGCCGGTGTCTCTGACCGTGACCGTGGTGCGCAACGAGCGCGGAAGCATCGTCGGCTACCTGGGCATCGCCCAGGACATCTCAGCGCGTCTGGCTGCCGAGCGGGCGCTGCGCCATGCCAAGACAGCCGCCGAGGCGGCCAGCGCGGCCAAGGGGATGTTCCTGGCCAATATGAGCCACGAGATCCGCACGCCGATGAACGCGGTGATCGGCATCGCCCATGTGCTGGCCGACACCCCCTTGAACGAGGACCAGCGACAACTGCTCAGCAAGCTGCAGGTGGCGGGTCGCTCGCTGCTCGGCGTCATCAACGATGTGCTGGACCTGAGCAAGATCGAGGCCGGCGAGCTGACCGTAGAGCAGATCGGCTATCAGCTCTCGGCGCTGCTGTGCGACCTGGACGCGGTTTTCGCCGACCAGGCTCGCGCCAAGGGCCTGCGGTGGGAGGTAGCGAGCGCACCCGGGGTTCCCGAGGCGCTGGTCGGCGACCCCCAGCGGCTCAAGCAGGTGCTGAGCAATCTGCTCAGCAACGCGGTCAAGTTCACCGCAAGCGGCGAGGTCAGCCTGTGTGTCGAGCGCTTCGACCTTGACGCCTACCGCCAAGGCCTTCGCTTCACGGTCACGGACAGCGGCGTGGGCATCCCGCCCGAGGCGCAGGCGCAGATCTTCCAGCCCTTTGCGCAGGCCGAGGCGTCGACGACGAGGCGGTTTGGCGGCACGGGGCTCGGGCTGTCCATCGTCAAGCACCTCACCGGGCTGATGGGCGGCACGGTGGGGCTGGTCAGCCAGCCGGGCCAAGGCAGCGTGTTCACCCTCGAGCTGCCGCTGCAATCGCATGCTTACGCCGTCAGCAACGCACCCCACCGGATGGAAGCCATCGTCGTCGAGGACGATGCAGTGCAGCGTGAGCGCCTGTCCGCCCTGTGTTCCGGCTTCGGATGGCAGGCTCGGAGCTTCGCGGAGGCGGCCCCCTTGCTGGAGCTGATGCTGGAGCGACAGCGGGCGGGGCAACCCATGCCTGACGTGCTGCTCGTCGACTGGAACTTGGGCGACGGTCTGGACGGCATCAGCGCGATGCGTCGGCTTCGTGAGTCGCTCCCTGCAGGGAGCGTGCCGGCAGCCCTGTTGATCACTCAGGATGAGCGCCAGGCCCTGCAGACCGAGGACATTGCCGAGGTAGTGGACGCGGTACTGGCCAAGCCGGCCAACCCCTCCACCTTGTTCAACGCCGTCAACGAGGCCATTGCCAAGCGCAAGGGCGGCAGCGAGCACCTGCTGGATCAATCGGTGATACGGCGCCTGGGTGGCGGCCTGCTGCCCGACGTGCGCCTGCTGGTGGTGGATGACAGTGATATCAACCTGGAGGTGGCGCGCCGCATGCTTGAGCGCCAGGGGGCGGTGGTGCTGTGCGACAACCATGGCGAGGCTGCCTTGAAGCGATTGGCCCAGGGTGAGGTCTTCGATGCCGTGCTGATGGACATCCAAATGCCCGGCATGGACGGGCTGGAGGCGACGCGGCAGATCCGCGAGCGCCTGCAGCTGCGCGAGCTGACGGTGATCGCCCTGACCGCAGGTGCGCTGGCGGAGGAGCGCCGCCGCGCAATGGAGGCGGGCATGGACGACTTCCTGACCAAGCCGCTGGACCCTGAAGCCCTGGTGCGCACGCTGCGGCGACACATCGAAGCGCGGCGCGGCGCACCGCTGCCGGTACGCGGCAGCGACGCACAGGCGGCACTGCCCGCGGATTGGCCACAGATCGAGGGCATCGACGCCCAGGGCACGGCGCACCGGCTGGGCGGCGACACGGGGCTGTTCCACCGGCTGCTGGCAAGGCTGTTGCAATCGCATGACGCCGAGTGGGTGACGGGCCTGGCCGAACTCCCTGCGGAACAGGCCGCAGCTCAGCTGCACAAGCTGCGTGGCTCGGCTGGCCTGCTGGGGGCGCAGGGCGTGCAGGCATTGGCGGCCGAAGGCGAGGAGCGCCTGCGTGGCGGAGCGACACCTGCAGAGCTGACGGCGCTGCTGGGCAGCTTGGCACAGTCGATCGCGGCGCTGCACGGCGCTGCCGAGGCCTGGATGGCGCAACCCCTGGACAAGTCTGCCGGACCGGAGGAGGCGCCGCTGGCAGACGCCCAAGCGGCTTTTGCGGAACTGCTCAGCCTGCTGCGCAGGCAGGACCTTGAGGCTGGCAGCGTTCTGCAGAGCCTGCGCCGCTGGCTCCGCGAGCAGGGGCTGCGTGCCGAGGAACTGGAAGCGGTCGAGCGATGTGTGGAGGATCTCGACTTCGAGAAGGCCTTGAGTCTGCTGGAAGCGCGGAGTCTGGGTTCGTGAGCCCAGCCGAGGGACAAATATCTGTTATTGAGACGACACTGAAAGGACCGCATGAATCCCCTAGAGAGAAATCATGTCCGCAGCCTTGGTCATCAAGGACCGGTGCTGCTTTACGCCCACGGCTTTGGTTGCCATCAGGGCATGTGGTCTGGCATCACGCCGGCCTTTGAAGCCAGCCACCGGCAGATTCTGCTGGACTACACCGGCAGCGGGCCTGCGTCCGATTCAGCCCCCTTTGACACGCAGCGCTACGGTCGGCTGGAGGGCTATGCCCAGGACTTGATCGAGGTTTGCGACGCCTTGGGACTGAGTCAGGGCGTCACCCTGGTCGCACACTCGGTGAGTTGCAGCATCGGCATGCTGGCACATCTGCAGCGGCCGAATCTTTTCGAGCGGATGATCCTGATCGGGCCATCGCCCTGCTTTCTGAACCATCCTCCCGACTATCAAGGGGGATTCGAGGCTGCGGATCTGGAAGGTCTGCTGGAGTTGATGGATCAGAACTACCTGGGCTGGGCCAGCTACCTGGCGCCTGTGGTGGCGGGTGCCGAGGTTGCCGATACGGGTGCGGAGCTGGAGCGCAGCTTCTGCTCGACGGACCCGCAGACCGCCCGTGTGTTTGCTCGGGCCACTTTCTTTGCGGACAACCGCGCCGATTTGCCCAAGGTGCGCTGCCCAAGCCTGATCCTGCAGCACGCCAGCGATGCCTTGGCGCCGCAGGCAGTCGGGCAGTATCTGCACCGCGCGCTGGCGAACAGTCGCTACGAGCTACTGGATGTCGCTGGCCATTGCGCGCACATGAGCCACCCCGAGCTTGTGATCGATGCGATGCGACGCTATCTGGCCGACACGGCAGACGCTGGCTGAAGGTGGAGCAACTGGCCTACGACCTCGACTTGCTACCCTGCGCCGTGCTGGTCACCGACGGGCAGGGACAGACGCTATTGACGAATGCCGAACTGCACGAACAGTTCGGCATGGCCCCGCCATCTGGCGCGCAATGGCATCTTGACGATTTGCTGCCGCCAGCCTCGCGCATCTTTGTGCAGACCCATGTCTGGCCCTTGCTGCGGCGGCAGGGGCGTGTGGACGAGATCCATCTGAAACTGCGCGGTGCGGGCGGCGAACAGCGTGCCGTGCTGCTGAATGCCCGCTGCGATCCGGGCAGCGCACCGCCGGCGTCGATGCGCGTTCATTGGGCGTTCTTCGTCACCAAGGAAAGGCAGCGCTTTGAGGCCGAGTTGCTGCAAGCACGGCAGCGCCTGCAGAACCTGCTGCTGAGCTCGAACGCCGGCACCTGGGAGTGGCATGTGCCGTCAGGCGCCCTGAAGGTCAATGAGCGGTGGGCCGAGATGTTGGGTTGGCCGATCTCGGATATCACACTGCCGGACCTCGGCCTGCGCGTCGCGCGACTCCACCCCGAGGAGCGCGAGCGGATCACGGCACAGTTGGAGGCGCTGCAGAGCGGCACGCAGGCGGAGTACCTCAGCGAGCATCGGATGCAGCACCGGCAAGGCCACTGGGTCTGGGTCCAGGAGCGCGGCCGGGTGATCAGTCGAATGCCGGATGGCGCCCCCGAATGGGTCTTCGGCACTTTGATCGACATCTCGGAGAACATGGCGCAAAGAACTGCGCTGCGCCGCAGCGAGGCGCTGCTGAGCCGAACCAATGAGCTGGCCGGTGTCGGCGGGTGGGAGTTGGACTTGCGAACCCAGACCCTGTTCTGGTCGGCGCAGACGTGCCGACTCCATGGGGTGCCCGTTGACCACCAGCCCCATCTGGATGAGTCATTGGACTTCTACCCTCCGGCCGCACGCCAGCAGATCGAAGCAGCCGTGAGCAGTGGCATGAAGGAGGGCATCGGCTGGGATCTGGAAGTTCCCTTCGTGCAAAGAGACGGCACGCCGCTGGTGGTGCGTTCGCTCGGCATGGTGGACCGGGAAGATGGCCGGCCGGTGCGCCTGATGGGCGCCCTGCAGGACGTCACCGATCCGCATCGGCTGATGCAATCGCTGCGTCGCGCAAAGCTCGACGCCGAAGCGGCCAGCGAAGCCAAGAGTATGTTCCTGGCCAATATGAGCCACGAGATCCGCACGCCGATGAACGCGATCATCGGCATCGCGCACCTGCTGTCCGATACCCCACTCAGCGAGGACCAGCGTCAGCTGCTTGGCAAGTTGCAGATCTCCGGACGAGCACTGCTGTCGCTGATCGACGATGTGCTGGATCTGGCCAAGATCGAGGCCGGTGAGATGACAGCGGAGCGCGCTGCCTACAGCCCCCGCGATGTGCTGCAGGTGCTGGATGCAGTGTTCGCCATCCAGGCCGATAGCAAGGGACTGAGCTGGACGCTGAGCGTGGCCCCTCAATTGCCTCTGTGGCTGATCGGCGACGCGGCCCGTCTTCGTCAGGTGCTGGGCAATCTGCTCAGCAATGCGCTGAAGTTCACCCAGGCCGGTGGCGTGAGTCTGATCGCGCACGTCGAGGGAAACCAGGTGCGCTTCACGGTTCGCGACTCCGGCATCGGCATTGCTGTCGAGTCGCAGAGCAAGCTGTTCCAGCCGTTCGTGCAAGCCGATGCGTCGATGACCCGGCGCTTCGGGGGCACCGGCCTGGGGCTGTTCATCTCCAAACGCCTGGTGGACCTGATGGGGGGGGCGCTGACCTTGCACAGCGCAGCGGGCGAAGGTGCAGAGTTCATCGTCACGCTGCCGCTCGAACCCACCGATGCGGCAGCCTTGGATCAAGCGCTCCATCAGCCGATCGATGTTTCAGCCCAAGCTGTAGATGGCAAGCGACTTCAGGGTGTTCGTGTGCTGGTTGTCGATGACAGCGAGATCAACCTGGAAGTGGTGAGACGCATGCTGGAGCAGGAGGGCGCCGAGGCCGTTTGCGAAACCAGGGCCGCCCTGGCAATCGCGCGGCTCCAGCGAGGAGAACGTTATGACGCGATGCTGATGGACATTCAGATGCCGGAGATGGACGGCTTGGAGGCGACCCGGCGGGTCCGGCAGTTAGCGGGTCTGGAGATGCTTCCGGTGCTGGCACTGACGGCCGGCGCGCTGGCAGAGGAGCGTCGTCGCGCCCTTGAGGCGGGGATGGACGATTTCCTGACCAAGCCACTGGACCCCGGCAAGCTGGTGCACACCTTGCGCCGCCGGGTGTTGGCACACGCCGCTGGGCTCGGAACTCCGGCAGCCCCTGCTACTCCGACACCTCCGTCAGCCGACTACCCCGTCATCGAGGGGTTCAACATGGCCGAGGCCCTGCCCCGGCTGGGTGGCGACCTTGCCTTGTTCCAACGCTTGGTCCGGCGTCTGCTCGCGACATACGACCGTCGCTGGGTGGCAGGTCTAGACACGCTGGATGCCGCCGGACTGACGGCCACGCTGCACAAGCTGCGGGGTTCCGCCGCCACACTGGGCGCTGTGCACATCGACCAGTTGGCGACTCAAGCCGAAGACCGGCTGCGGCAGGGTGGACAGCCCGGCGAGGTTCAGCCGCAGTTGAACGCATTGGCCGAGGCCCTGGACATGCTGCGGCAGTCTGCGGAAGGCCTACTGGTGACCCCGTCAGCCCGATCAGCCCCGCCAACGCGGGCTGCCTTGCAGCCGCCGGGCGATAGCGCCCAGCGCTTCACGGGCCTGCTGACCCTGCTGCGTCAGCAGGATCTCGGCGCCGCTACGGAGTTTGAGGTCCTGTTACCCTGGCTGCGCCAGATGGGCCTGCCCGACGATGAACTACAGAGACTCCAGCACGGCTTGGCTGAGTTGGACTTTGATCCCGTGCTTCAGTTTCTCTGCGCTTGGCAGGCATCTTGGGCTGCGGCGCACTAGAGCCCGATGATTTCCAATAATCCCTGCACCGGCGCCGGCCGAGCCCTCCAATCTCAATGCAAAAATAGGCTATGAACGATTCCGCCTCGCCTCCAGCCACGCTGCTTCTTGTCGATGACGACCCGTCGATCATTCAGGCCGCCAGCCGCTTGCTGAGCGATTTCGGCCGCTGCCGATTCGCCCGGAGCGCTAGCGACGCGCTGCGACTGCTGCGCAATGAGCGGGTAGACCTGGTACTGCTGGACGCCGAGATGCCGGAGATGGGCGGGCTTGAGATGCTCGGCGTGATGCAGAAGTCCAGTGAACTCGCCGATATCCCCGTTGTCCTGCTGACCAGCCATCGAGACGAAGCCACCGAAGAAGCAGCTTTTGCGGCGGGCGCGGTGGACTACCTGTCCAAACCCATCCGGCCCGGCGTGTTGAAGGCCAGGGTGAACACCCAGCTTCGTTTGAGCCGTGCCCTGGCGGAAGTGCGGCGGCTGTCGCGCACTGACGCGCTGACCGGTCTGGCGAACCGACGCGCGATGCAGGAGCGGCTTGAGCGCGAGGTCCTTCGGGCGGATCGCTTGCTCGCTTCGACCAGCGTCATGATGATCGATGTTGATCACTTCAAGGCTTTCAATGACCTTTATGGTCACGCAGCCGGTGATCAGGCCTTGATCAAGGTTGCAGAATGCATTAGCAAGGCGGCCAGCCGTGCCAATGATTTCTGCGCACGCTGGGGTGGCGAAGAGTTTGTCGTTCTACTTCCAGATACCGATAGCGACGGCGCCATGGCGGTCGCCTCCCACTTGCATCGGGCCTTTGCCGAACTGGCATACCCCCATGAGGCAAGTCCACAAGGGCGCCTGAGTGCTTCGGTTGGCGTGGCGACGCTCACCGCACTGAGTTCCCAGCGCCCGATCGGAAGTCTGGCGCAATCGGTTCAGGATCGAGTGGAGCATCTCCTAAGTCGAGCTGATGCGGCGCTGTACCGAGCGAAGTCGGCGGGAAGAGGCCGCAGCGAACTTGCCTCCACTTAGGTCTATAAGCACTGGCGGTTGACCGCCTTCCGCGGCCGCCGCCATTCACGGTGAGCGGCCCAATGTCTGAGATTCGCCTTCCAGCGCCGAGCGAATTAGCGCAGTGGAAGACTGCAATTGGCACGAAGCTGCCGCCAGCCTCGCGCCGACCAACGGCTGCTCGTGGCCGAGACTGTGAGCACAGCGCCAGCCCCGGTAGCTGACGTTCGCGGCAAGACCGCCTGCATGCTGGTTGAAGCCGTGAGCTGTCATGCGCTCACATCGAGCGCACCGCCCTTCACAGTCCGCTTAGAACTGCGTCCCCACGATGGGGCAAGGTAGCCGCCAGGGCGGCGACGAGCTTGTGTTGGTGCCGGTTGACACAGTAGACGGGGAGTGGGGGCCGCTGTCAATCGAGGCATCGCCTCGGTGAGCGAGCCGGTTACGCTGATGTCAGGACTTGTGGTCACGGAGGGCGTGACCGCGGGCGTTACTTGGTCCGCGCCGGACGATGAGGTGAGCCCTCATGAGCTTATTCAGCCAGCCGACCACATCATGCTGACTGGCAAACGCAGCGGCATGGGACGAGCATTCATTCGGGAGCCCGGGACTCCCGCAGCCGCACCGGTGGCTTCTGGAGCTGCGAGGGCGTGCGCCGCGATGACAGCCTTTGCAATCATGGAAAGTTCAAGTCCAAGCCAAGCCTTGTGCCAACGCTGAAGGTGACGAGCAACAGGACGACGACTAACACCACGAACAATGCGGCGAGCTTCAGGCTCGCGCGAAGTACCGCGCGCTGCGTCTCGGTCCCCTTCTTCTGCCCTTGGTCGTAGTGCCATTTGACGGCATAGAACATGCCAATGCTCAGCACGCCGACCTTGAACGCGATAAAGACAGCAGGGACCCATTCCATGATTTCGATATGCCAGTAGCGCGCTTTCTCACGAGCTGCCACTGTGCGCTCCATGGCACAAAGAATACAGGACCAGATTCCTGGAAAAGAGACGGGATCAGATGGATAGCCACCGCGCTTGAGCGGCATCTTCAAAGCACGACGGCCGCAGTACGCTGGACAAGCGCCATTCTGATCGGCACCCGTCGCCAAGCGCAATGATCGCTTGGTGCCGGACAGCGTAAGTAGGCCATCCGTCACTCGATGGCAGAGAAGCTGCCGAGCCGCCATCCAGCCCCTGACTCTTATCAACATCTGACCCTGCCGACAATCTACCCAGAGTAGATTACGGGTGGTGCCGGAGAATTTAAAAAAAAAAAAA
>SCOI01000017.1 GCA_005503085.1 Burkholderiales bacterium C2
GCATTCAGGTCGCCGGTGTAGCCGTAGTCCCCAATGCTCCGAGGGGCGCCCGCGCCGGTTACTGTCAGCGCGCCCTTGGCCCAGGTCATGGTCAGGTCGGCCCATGCGCCAGCCGAGTAGCCGACCTGAGACAAGGTTTCCACGCCGCCGCCCTGGCCGATCCCTGCACGCCCTACGAGGATGTAGGCGCCGCCAGCCGGAAAGTTCGGCGATCCGAACTTCGTGGGTGTTGCCCCGCATCGGTACATCGCAGCTGGCAGACCGCTGACATGGCGATTTGACCATGGCTCATCGACGGTAAAGATGACGATGTAGTTGCCTGGACGGTTGTCGCAGATGTAGTTCAGATCGCCAGCAAGCGAGGCAGCATTGCGAAAAGTACCATCTGGGGAGGCAATCTCACCATTGCCCCACAAGTCGTAAGTGTTGGCATAGACGATGCCAAATGAAGCCTTGCTGAACTCGAACAGGACATAGCTTCTCTGACCGTTTGTGACCGAGTTGTAGGTCAGCTTTAGTCCGGTATCCAGGTCAAGGATGTAGCCGTAGCTGCCATCCGTGATGTCCGGGTGAACACCGCCGCCGCCCCGACATCTGATCTTGAACGTCCGAATCCCCAGCGACTGCGAGGTCACATTGCTGTTCAGCCACCCCGCCGCAGGGTTGACCATGCTGCTGGGGATGGGCACGCTGGCGCCGGCGTCGAGGATGATGGTGCCGTCTGCCTTGCGGATCGTCAGGCCGCGAGAGTCGATCTGGGAGGCGGTGAGCTGGCCGCGAATGACTGCAGCAGCAAGCTCTGCCGATCCATCGCCATGAATGCGCCAGCCGCTCACCCCGGGCACATAGTTGCTCGACTGGATGTAGTTGCCGACCGAGATCACGCCTGCGGTGATGCGCGAGGCCGAAACCGAAACGATCATGGCGTTCGTGATGAACGCATTCTGGAAGCGGCCCAGGGCCACCTCCAGATTCTTGACGTAGGCAGCCTCCATGTAGACGCCCACCGGCAGCAGCTCGCCGGCCGGGGTCAGGGTCGGCGTGGTCACAACCGTGAACGGGTTGATCGCCGGAGTGCCGCTGGTGCTCTCGATCGTGAAGAGGTTGGCCTTGAAGCGGAAATTGCTGGTGGGGTCCAACTGCTCGTTGCGGAGCATGCCCTGCAGGGCTTCCAGCAGCAGCTCGACATCCTGCCCGGTCGTGGCCTGAAAGCCATTCGTGCCGCCCGCCGGGTCGACGGACTCGATGCCATCGCGGGTCACCCACTTGAGCCAGATGCACCAGCGAGTGGCCGGATCTGTCGCGGTGTTGCCGACGCGGCCTACGAACTCATCGATCAGCACCGCCTCGCTGAAGGTCGGCGCGGTAGGGTCACTGGCCGGCCATTTGGCACCATAGACCCGAGTACGGCCGTAGCCGTTGCCCTGGGTGAAGATGGGAGCGTCCGTCTCGTAGAACAGGAAGTCGATGCCGGCGCCAACTGAGCCCCCGCTGACCTGAGGTGGCGGCGTGTAGTCCGGCGTCGTTCCGCCACCGCCAGGACCACCAGGGACGATAACCGTCGTGCCGCCGCCGCCCGATACGTATTCCTTGCTGGTGACGGCCCGCTGATCCGCGTTGCCGCCGAAGCCACGCAGCTCGCGCACATGCTCCCGAAGGCTCTCCAGCACCGTTCGAATGCTGCGGTCCAGGGTCTTCGGTACGCCGGGGACGTCTGGGAGATTACTCATCGCGCAGATCCCGAATCGAAGGGGCGATGTTCACGCCCAGCACAACACCGGCGCTGGTGATCTCGGCGCGCCATTCTCTGGCTGGCGCTCCGCCCTTGATGGTCACCGGCTCGCTGCTGGTCACCGTCCGGCTGCCGCGCGCCTCGCCATCGGCGAACAGTTGCACGGTGACGGGCCACACCCTGGCAACCACCTCGAGCGCGCACATGCTGACCCGATGCGCCAGCTTGAATGTCTTGCTGACAAACTTGGCCGTCATGAACGCGGCGCCGGCATCCCACTTCTTCACCGACGTTCCATCCAGCACATAGACCGCCTCGCGCAGCTTGTCCAGGTAGGCGGCCGGATAGCCCGTCTCCAAGAAGTAGATGCCGGCCGGCGCAGTGGCGCTGATCGCGAAGCCCTTCCAGACCCCGCCGACTTGATAGAAGCCGAGATAGAGCCCGTCGAAGAGCGTCCCGACCATCGTCTCAGGAGCCATGGCCTGCCACTGCTCTCGCGTGAGGATGCCGTCGGTCAGGATCTTCGGGCCGGCTGTCCCGTAGTAGGCCAGGCCATCAGGCGATGCCCAGATCACACCGGACTCGGATGCGACGATGGACTGCACCGACACGCAGGCCTGGTCAAACTCGATGGGCTCATCGCCCATCGCCGACGGCGTCGATCCGTTGACCAGCAGCGGGCGGCCGTTCGTCAGCACAACGAGGTTCTTCGCCCACACGGCCTGCCCGACTGGCGTCACATTAGGCGGCACGATCTCATAGCTCAGTGGCCATGCGTAGGGCTTGTAGGGCTCGCAGAACCGAATGGAGCGGCCCGAGATACCCGCCATCATCCCGCCCCACAGGCCCACCAGCGAATGCATGTCGGCCGGCGGCATCTCCCATCCCGTCGTCACCATCGTGCCGGCGCCGAGCGCGCGCGCATCGTCCTGCACCGAGGTGTCGCCGCTGGGCACATCGCGCAGGAAGAAGAACTCGCCCTGCCCGCTCGTGCCGACCTCGCTGCGATACAGGCGCCGAGTCGTGACGCCATAGTTGCCGGCCGGCACCGGCGGCAAGCTGGTGATGTCAACGATTGCGCCCGGAGCCGTGGTGATCGAGCCGATCAATCGAGGCTTTGACTCCTCGCCCTTGTCCGTGATGAACGTGTCGGCATAGAAGGTCAGCCTGGCCGTGCCCGTGCCGGCCGTCACCTGGGTGATCGTCGAGGTCCCGCTGGGAGCCGGAACGCCGAGCTCGCGGGCAGATGTCGGATACGGCGCGCCGGCCAGGCCAATGATGTTGTCGGTGACCTTCGGCGTGCCTGAGCCCGTGAAGTAGGTCCGCTCGGTCGTGTCGCTGGCCAGGAAGCCTCGCACCGCATGCACGACAGTCGTCCAGCTGAACCAGTAGTTCGCATCTGACGCTACGTCGCGGCCAAATCGGTAGATGGTCTTCCGGCCGGCCGGCACGCTGGCCACCGCCAGCGGCTGCCGCCACGGGACCATCTCGCCGAAGCGGGGCCGCTGGTTCACCGAGTCAACGCCGATGCTGGGGTCAAGTTGATGGGCGTCCAGCGCCTTCACGGCGCCGGCCATGCCGACGATTGCAATGCTCATGCGGGAATCGTCAGAGCAGAAGTGCCAGAGTCAACCCGTCCGAGTCATGCGCACTCGACCGTCTTCCACTCCGCATCGGTCAAGCCGCGGTCATTGAGGTAGATCGCCGTCATCTCGGCGTGCTTGTGGCCCAGCAGGGTCTGCACGGTGGCCGGGGCCATGCCCTCGGCGATGTAGGTCCGGGCCGACAGGCTGCGCACCTCGTGCAGGCTGGGCCACTCGAATTGCTTGTGCGCGTCGGGGCCCAGCACCGCGACGATGTGCTCCCGGAACCGCGCGCTGAGCGATGACATCTCAATCGGCTTGCCGCCCTTGCTGCGCAGCAGGTGCTCGCCTGGCGCTCCGATGTCGCGGCACAGCTCGATCACATCGCCCAAGGTCATGTCGGTGGCAGCCAGGCGCAGCGTCAGCGGGATAGCGACTCGGGCACCAATCAGTTTGCGGGCCTTCTTCTGCTGCTCGATCCGCAGACAGCCGTCGACGACGTCCGAGAACTTCATCTTCGCGAGGTCCGCCCGCCGCTGCCCGGTGGCCAGCGACAGCAGCAGCATTGCGTAGACCCAGCGCTGCGGCCCGGCTTTCGACAGCTCCAGCATCAACTGCCAGACCTCGAGCGTGAGGCGCTTGCGCAGGCCCGGCGCGCGCGGTGGCTTGACATGGGCGGCCGGCGAATTCTCAGCCTCGCCGTTGTTGATCGCCTCCGTGTAGATGTCCCGCAACTCGCCCAGCACGCGGCCGGCCTTGTGCGGTGTGCAGGTCTTCAGGAGGCTGGCGATCTCGTGAGGCTTGATCGCGCGCAGAGGCCGCGCGCCGAGGTGCGTCTCGATGTAGCGCAGCGAGGTCGTGCGGTTCTTGACCGTCTGCGCGTCGTAGCCCCGATCCGCAATGATCATGCGGTACGTCTTCAGCCAGTCGGCCACGGTGCCGCCCGGTGCTGTCTCCTGGGCCTGCGCCGGCTGCTCGGCCGGCGGTGGCGGTGGCGCTGGTGGCGGCGCAGGGACCGGCGACATCGCCGGCATCACGAACGCGGCCTGGTCGCCGGATGGCAGCGCACGGAGTGCTTGCGCGATGGCCTCCAGCACGCCCGCTAGATGCGCCGCCGTCATGATGTTGTGCGCTCAGTCATGTGATTATTGAATCACATTAATCTAGGGATGGCACCCCCGATTCGCGTGATGCAACAATTAGCGCATGACTACCGACGCCAAGCCCAAGCGAGGGCCACCATTCAAGCCCGAGGACGAGCGCCGCGTTCAGCGGTCTATCCGCCTGCTGCCCCGTCACTGGGACAAGATCGACGCGGCCGGCAAAGCCGAATTTGAGGCGCTGCTAGAGCGATGGCGGCCGAAGGCGCCGCCGGAATCCTGACCGGCAAGGTAGGGGAATCGTCAGAAAGGGATCTCGTCGCTCCAGCAGTTCAACCGCTGGCGGACAGGCATTAGGAGCAGGTCTTCTTTCTGCGGGTGTCGGTCCCACAGCTCGAAGTAGCGGCGAAGGAGATTCGGTTGTTCGCCGAGTTCGTACAGGTGGCGGCCCATGAAGCGAGCCAGCCAGGCCGCCTGCTTGTAGGTCTTGCGGGTCCAGCGGAAGCGGTTGCGGCTCATGCGACCCGCTCCTTGGAGTTCAGCCCAGGCGCTTGCGCGATGACAGTACGTGCAGCTCGCCACTTGGCCACCGGAACGCCCTCTTCGCGCGCCGCCCGTACTTCGCTCTTGCGGATGCTTTCGCGCAGACACGGGTTATCAGGTAGGCGCCAGTGAGCCGTCAGGCCGGCACTCAGGTCGCTTTGCCGCAACGGCTTTCCGCAGCCGTGGCAGAAATAGACCGTCTTGCCATTGACCTTTTTCGGGCTGTTGGCGAAGGACTTCAGGTGTGGCATGGGCGTCGGCAAGGTATTGGAATCAGGCCGCGCGCCAGAGGCGGTAGGCGCGCTTGGCCTGGACCTTCGGGCACAGCGCCCTGGGGTGGCGGCCCTGAGCCACCATCGACTCGGCCGCCTGGCGCATGCACTGCTCCCAGCGGCGCGGGTCGATGTCGTATGGCTTGAGGCCGTAGCCGGAGGTCGGCATGTCAGGCGGCGGCAGGGGCCGGGTCGGCTGCGCGTTCCTCGATCACCAGGCGGCGGTGGCTGGTCAGGTACTGCTGAGTCATCGCCGTGGGGATGTCGATCTGCACCGAGCCAGGCTGCGGCACCCAGTTGCCGTCGGCGTCCTTGTGCTCGATCGTTACGCGCACCGGCCAGTTGCTGGTGTCGGCGTTCTCGATACGGACTTGCTTGGTCATGGTCTGCCCTTTCAAGGCTGGTTTGGAACGGGTGGAACTGGCGCTATTGGGGTGTCAGCTCAGCTTGCGTGTTGCAGCTGAAGTGGCACTTCGGGCACTCTTGCCCGTACTCGCACGGCCCCATCAGGCCGCAGCCGTTCGGGCACATTCCGCTGCGGATTCGGTAGTCGCTCTCGATGGCGCGCTGCAGGTCGGCCTGGTTGCCGCCTGCTATGGCCATCGTGCTGGGGTCGCGTCGTTCGATCATGGTGGGCTCGCGGAGGGGATGGGAAACGTCAGCCCCACAGTCGCTCGGCATCGAGCAGACGGGCGAGCAGCGGGTTAACGGCCATGGAGGCGCTGGCGGTGGCCTCGGGGTTCTTGAGCCAGGCCGACACATGCGCCTTGATGAAGAGCTTGACGGCGGCCGGCACGGCCTGGCGGGTGACGGGCCCGCAGGTGAGCGAGACGCGCACACGCGGGCCGATGGCTACGTCGCCCAGCGCGGGCCAGCGGCGGTCGAGCTGGGGGGCAAGGCAGGTGGCGTTGCCGCCGATGCCGCCGGGGGCAAAGACGTACTCGCTCGGCGGCAATGTCTGCCAGGCGGCCCCGTCCCAGTAGTCGATGGCGCAGGCCCGGGCGGCGTGGACGCTGAGCGGCTCGGTGGGCAGCGGCCATGCGGCCAGCTCGTAGACAACGACGGTGGGCCGGTAGCGGCGGCCGGTGATCAGCTCGGCCTGCTGGCGCGCGGCGCTGATGGCGACGGCGACCTCTTCGTCGAGCACGGTGATGTCGGCGTCCATGCGGGCGGCGAGCTTGGCCTCGGCGACGGTGACAGGCTCGTCGAACTCGGCAGCAACCACGATGAGCGTGGGCGTGCCCACTGCCTCAGCGCTGGGGATGCCCGGCGGGCTGACGACAGGCCAGAGGGAGGCGCTGAGCGTGGGGGTGCCCACGGCTTCGGCGCTGGCGATGCCCCCGGCGCCGGTGATGACGCCAGCGCTGCCGCCGCCGGTGGCCGTGAGGGCTGGCGTGCCGACGGCTTCGGCGCTGGGGATGCCTCCGGCGCCGGTGATGGTGGCGGTGGTGCCGCCGGCGCCCTCTTGCGCGCTATAGACGGCGCCGCCGCCGACCTCTTGGGCGCGGTAAATCGCGGCCATATCAGACTGCCACCCCGTGGCCGAAGTAGGCCTTGTGGGACGGGTCTTGGCCGACGGTGCCGTCGCTGTCGGTCACAAGCACGCCGAGCACCTCGCCGGGCGGGATGCCCAGGCCGGCCAGGCTGAGGGCCAGCACGCCGGAGCCGTCGGTGGTTTCAGCGTCCCACGAGGCTGCGAGGCTGGAGAAGAGCACGCCGCCGGACTTGCGCAGCAGGGCCACACGCAGGCCCGTGAGGCCGGCGGCCGGGGCCGAGCCGTTGGTGGTCAGCGTGATGGACACGCCCGAGGCGGTGACGCCGGCCAGCACGCCGGCGTTGTACTCCAGCGGCAGCGCAAGCGTGGCGTCATCGGTCAGCGGGGTGGCGACATCGGGCGTGGCGCCATAGAGGTACTGGACGGTGGGTGCGCCGGTCAGCGGCGCGGCCAGCACCAGCCGCACTTTGGTGGCGCTCTGCCGGGTGGCGCTGATGATGGTGACGGGGGAGCCGGCATCGAGCACGCGGAAGCCGGTGATGCCGGAGGCGGGCGCGACGGTAGTGGCCGGCGCTGTCAGCGTGACATCGACATCAACGGTGGTGCTGTTGACCTGGGTGGCGCTGGTGATGCGGGGGCCACGGTCATAGCTCTCCAGACCCAGCGCCACAAGGATGGCCTGGGCGCAGCGCTGGCCGAGCTTGGTGAAGGCGCTGGCGGTGTGGTGGATGCCATCGGTGTGCAGCGCAAGGTCCAGCCGATCGACGCGGCGGATGTTGGCGTCGGCGCACTTCTGCAGCTGGGCTAGCTTGATGGGCTCGGCCTCGGCGTCGTTGATCGCGCCGTTGGTGCAGCGGCCCAGGCCGACGAGGATGTAGGGGTGCGCAGCGTCAGCGACGACGGCGCGGCGCAGCGTGATCAGCTGGCCGAGCGCGGTGTAGTAGGCGCTTTGGGTGACGCCGGCCTCGGCATCGGCCTCGCCCTGAATCCAGATCGTAGCGGCCACCTTGCCGCCAGCTGCAGTCAATGCGTTGTTGCTGGAGGTGTAGGCCGCGCCGCCGCTGCCGCCGCCGTTGACCCACTGCGCGCCCGAGCCGGGCACGGTGAGGCCGGAGCCGTTGGTGGCGCCGTCGACCAGCGCCACGGGGCAGGCCAGCGCGGTGACCAAGGCGTTACCGCAGGCGATGGCGGCGTTCATCGTCGCGGCGCTGGGCGCCACCCAGGCGTTGCTGGCCTGGATGCCGGTGACGCGCAGCAGCGGGCTTGGGGTTAGCGTGGAGTTGCCGGCATAGGCCTGGCTGCTGAACCACAGCCAGGCGTTGCTTTGACCGTCGACCATGAAGAGCACGCCGGCGCCGACCTTGCCAGACACGCCAACGGTGCCCGAGACGGTGTCGCGCACCTGGACGTTGTACCAGCCGGCACCCTTGGGCACCGAGGTGAAGCTGTGGGAGAAGTTGCCGCCGCTGGCGCTGGCGATAGCGGTCCAGTCAAAGCCGGCGACGGGCGTGTTGGTGCCGTCTTGCACCAGGCGCACCTGGTTCGGGGCGGTGCCGGTGTAGGTGCCGGCCACGGCGATGGTGGCGGTGCCTGTGGTGCCGCCGCTGAGGGGGCAGACCTTGCCACCCGGGGGGCTGGTGACGGTGTAGACCGAGGCGGCCAGCTCGTCGGCAGAGATGCTGGTCACATAGCCATTGGCGCCGAAGGTGGTGAAGCCGGCGGCGCCGGCGCCGGAGATGGCGCTGTCGGTGACGGGGGAGATGGTGGCGCCGCCGTCGCAACTGGCCGAGATGCTGGTGCCGTTGACGGTGATGGTGACCGCATAGTCGGTGTCCAGCGACATCGTGAAGGTAGCCGAGCCGAGCTGGGTGTAGGTGCCGGCGACGTACTTGGCGAGGAACAGCGTTCCGTTGCGCACGAACGCGAAGTAGAAGGTGTTGGCGCTCGGCTGGGCGCGGGCAGTGACGCCGAAGAAGTCAGTCGTCACGCCGCCGGTGATGCGGCCCACGACGGTGACGGAGTAGTTGGCGGCCGGCGGCGTCGCAGCGTTGCGGGCCACGCCCTGGGTGGCTGCGCCCGTGTTGGACAAGCCGGAGCTGCCGCAGTAGAGCGCCGAGGCGTAGCCGGTTTGCAGCGCCCACGCACCGCCGACGGCCGGGGTGTGCGCCGTCAGCAGCGTGGGCCCGGCTTCGAGGAAGTCGTCAACGACGAATGCAGCCATGTTGTTGTCTCCGGCGTGTGCGGCTTAGAGCTTGAAGATCTTGTCGCTGCCGTTGGACCAGGCGATGTCCACCTGGGTGGCGCCGGCAGCCACGGGCAGGCCGGTGGCGGTGTCGATGTAGGCCAGCAGCGGCGAGGTGGCGGCGTCGCCGGTGTCCTCGAAGAGAATCACGGCCTCGATGCTGGGCGCGCCGGAGATGCCGGTGATGGAGACATCGGCGGCATCGAACACGCGGGCGGTGATGCTCTTGCTGCCGAGGGTGGCAGCGGTGCCGATGCGGGCACCAGAGGGCACGGCGGCGAGGAACTCGTCGGTGCTGAAGTTGGGGGTGTAGGCGCCGAGATCCACCAGCTGCGCCTTGATGGTGCCAGCCAGCAGGTTCATCGGGCGCGCCTTCTGCGCCGCCTCGACGGCTTTGTCATAGAGTCGGTTCATGGTGGGTCTCGGGTGGGGTTGAGCCGGGCGCGCTGGGCGCCCGGCGTCGTCAGCTCAGTGCGAGCCGGTTCAGTTGGCGGTCGGATTCAGGCCGGAGTAGCGAGCACCCCAGAGGATGTAGGTCACCGTGCCGGTGGCGTTCGCCATGGAGGCCACATCGACGCGGAAGCAGTCGAAATTGCCGTCGGCGTCCAGCGTGTCCGAGTTCACTTCGAGGATGTACTGGAGCCGCTTGCCGTTGGTTGCATCCGAGGTGAACGTGTTGTTGACCACGGCGGTTTCGACCTTGGCCTGGCTGGCGGCAACGTCGATGTTTGCCAGCATGCGGTTGAAGGCCAAAGCCTTCTCGCCCGTGCCAGCAACGGCCGTCGCTTGCTTGAGCGTGACGGCGCCGCCGGTGACCGTGGTGCCGTTCGTGATGTCAATGATGACGGTGGCCTTTTGGTAGCCCTTCATCGAGACGTAGGCGGCATCGCCGGCCGCGCCGGTGAGGGCAGCGATGGCGGTGGCCTGGATGATGGCGGCCTGTTCGTCCAGGCGCGCATTGGTGCTCAGCATGATGGTGTCCTTTCAGGATGGGGTCTTCAAACCCCGCCCGCGAGGGGCGGGGGTGCAGGTGTTTGCACCAGGGGTGCCAGCGGTCAGCGCGCTGCCAGGGCCACGAAGTGGCTCAGGGTGTTGGAGCCGGCCTTGCGGGCGATGGGAGCCGACAGCCACGGCTGGCCGCCGACGCGCAGCGTCCAGCGGAACGCCGTGACGCCCTGGTCGAAGAACAGGTGGATCGACACGTCGGATTTGACGTTGCCCTTGTACGGGGCGAAGTAGCCGCCCATGTAGGCGAGCACGATGTCGCCGACATCACCGAGCTGCGGGCAGGCCTCGGTGGGCACCACGGGGCGGCCCAGCAGCGTGCCGTAGGGGCTGGCCGAGAGTCCGCCCGGTGGCAGATAGCTGGGCATGCCGCCGACAGCCGTGCCGGCGGCGGTCTTGACGACGGAGCCGAGCTGCATCAGCTGGCCCTCGGCGTCCTGATTGCACAGCCAGACGGCGCGGCGGCGGGCCGACGCGGGCATGCGCGTCCACATCTTGATGATGTTGTCGGCGTGGATGGTGTCGGCGGTCTGCGAACCCTCGGCGGCAACGGTGATCAGGGCCGGAGAGTTGAGGATGCCGAGCATCTGACCGACGCCGGAGCCGTTCACGATCCAGTCTTCCAGCTTGAACTGGATGGCCTCGCCCGACTTGGTGGTGAGGTGGCTTTCCAGCTGGGGGGCGTCTTCCAGCAGCTCGTCGGTGACCGGCACGAAGGCGTAGATCTCGTGCAGTTTCACCGTCATCTCATTGAGCTGCGGCTTGGACTGGGTCATCGCCTGGGCCTCGGCCCGCGAGTAGACACGGATGCCGCTCGTGCTCCAGGGCGTCGTCTCGTCTTTGATCAGCGTGACGCTGTTGCTGCTGGTCGGGGAGTTGTCGGTGCGGCTGAACAGCGAGTCCTCGCTGAGCATGCCGATGTCGACGATGCGGTTGCGGTAGTCGGCCGGCACTGCGAAACCGCCGTCCGAGCCCGAGCCCTCGTTGCCATAGGTCGTCAGTGCTGCGGCCAGGCGGTTGTCCATGTTGCCGGGGTTGCGGGCCGCGCCGCGCACAGCCTGGGCGAAGTGGCCGAAGCTGTTGAAGCCGCCATTGCCGGTGCGCGCCGCGCGATGCGCAGCGGTGTTCAGGTGCGTGGTCTGGATGACCGGGCCACCGTCCTGATGCTGCGCGCGGGCCTGCGCGCCGGAGGCCTGGGCCTGCAGCGGCTCGCCGCTGTTCGCGGGCGCCTGGCGGGCCTGAGGGGCACGCAGACGGTCATCCTGGGCCGCGACGGTGGCGCGCAGGCTGATCTCGCCTTCCAGGCGCTCGACCTCGGCGGTGTTGTCGCGGATGGTGTTGCGCTCTTCGGTCGTCAGCTCGCGGCCGGCCTGGTCGGCGGCAGCGAGGATGACGTTGGAGCGCTGCACCAGGTCTTCCTGGCGGGTGCGGTAGCCGGTGATGACGGCGTCTTCAGCGTCGGCGCGGGGGCCGGCAAAAGCGACGGCGAGGAAGCCGAGGATGGCTGCCTGCCGCAGATGGAACATGTGCTTGGGGGTACGCATGGCGTTTCCTTTCAGGTCAAAAGAAAGGCCCACCGAAGTGAGCCTAGTGGCAGAGCCTCGCGGCTCGGGAACGCGGCAGGGCTTAGGTGCCCGACCCGCGAGACTGGGTGACGGCGCGCTGGCGCAGGCGGCTGGTGAGGGTGGCGAGCTGGCCGCGCACGTCCTCGTTGGCAGGGTGCGGCTCGACAGAGTCGGCGCGCTGGGTTTGCAGCTGCGTCGTGATGCGGCCCTGCATGTGGCTGAGCCACAGGCTCGCACTGGCCACGGCGCCGACATTGGCGGCCAGGCTGTCGGCGAAGCCAGCGGTCAGGGCCTCCTGCCCTGTGAACCACTTCGTTTCCTTCATCCAGGCCTTGATCTGGTCGAGCGTGTTGCCGGTGCGCGCGACATAGAGGTCGGCCATCAGGCTGCTCGTGCGGCGCAGGTTCGCCACCTGCACCTCGAAGTCGTCAGCGTTGCCAGCGGCGATGGTCCAGGCGTCGTGGATCATCATCTGCGCGGACTCGCCGATGACGATCTCGTTGCCGGCCATGGCGATCACGCTGGCGATGGAGGCGGCGATGCCGTCGACGTGGACGATCTTGTGGGCGCTGTGCTCGGCGATGCGGCGGTAGATCGCCATGCCCTCGGCCACGTCGCCGCCGTAGCTGTTGATACGAACATGCAGCGTTCCGACGCGGCCGGCGGCCTTCAGGTCGTCGGCGACCTGCTTGGCCGTGACACCGCCAAACCAGCCGGCGCCGACGTCCTCATAGATCTGGATCTCGGCCGAGTCGTCGGCCTTCTTGGCGAAGAAGCGGTAGCCGGCGCCCATGTCAGGCCTCGCTGTCTGCGTTGCTGTTGGCTGCGGCCGTGCCGGTCGTTTGCACCTCGGAGCCGATCGCGGATGTCGCCTGCGTGGCTTCAGACGCCGTGGCTTCCTCTCCCTTGCCCCTGCCTTCCTGTGGGGAGGCTGCCTCATCCGGGGGCGCGGCGGGCGGCGGTGTTGCGGCCGGGCCAGCGGCGCGCTTGTTGGGGCGCGGAGTGTCGTTCAGCTGGACACGGCCGACCGTGGCAACGCCGTCCTTGGACTGAAGAATGCGGAAGGCCCAGCCTTGTGGGCTGGGCTCGCCAAAGGTGGCCAGCAGCTCGGCTGAGATCTTGACGCCGTCGAATTCGACCACCTGCGCCAGCTCGTCGACCTTCAAGCGCGAGGCGATGGGGCCGCGCTCCAGCGGCGCCAGCGACTGCCAACCCTGGGGGCTGACATAGCCGGGCAGCGCAATGGGGCCATAGGCCTCGGTCCATTCGTCAGCCAGCGCCTGGGCTTCGTCGTCGCTGACGGCGCGAGCGCCGAAGACGAAGGCGACGTTGTGGCCGCGGATGTGGCGGTGGGTGATCTCACAGTCGGCAAGACGCATGGGGCGCTCCTTTAGTGCAGTTGGGCGCGCGCGGCCTGGCGGCGGGCGCGTTGGACGGGGGTGTGGTCGCTGTCGTCGTCGTCGGTCGTGTCCGACTGGGGCGGCGGGCTCACCGGCTGGCTCGGCTCGGGCTTGGGCTCGCCGATGGCCTTCAGCGTGGTCATGTTTCCTTCGACGATGTACTTGTCGCCGTCGGGTCCGATCTCGGGCATGTCCTCCAGCCGGCACCAGTCGTTGGCGTTGATGACGCCATTGCGCCGCTGGATCTGCAGGCCTTCCTGGCGGCTCTTGAAGTCGCCGCGCAGCAGGCCTTTCAGGTCCATCTTGTTGTAGCAGTTGGTCGCGCGTCGGCCGAAGAGCTTGAAGTCGCCTTCCTGCTCCATGCGCAGCACCCAAGGCGTGACGCTGTCGACGACGACTTCGATGGACTGGTGCTCGATGTTGGTGAAGGTGGCGCGCAGCAGGTGCATCACTTTGTGGGGCGGCACGCCGAACCAGCGGCAGATTTCCTCCACTTGGTGCTGGCGGGTCTCGATGAACTGGGCCGCGTCGGGCTCGACGCTGACCTTCTGAGCCTTCATGCCGGCGTCCAGGATGGCGATGCGGCTGGACTTGGCGGGGCCGGCGTGCTTGCTGGCCAGCTCTTGGTCGAGGGCCCTCTTGCCATCGGGCGATAGCTTGCCGGGCACCTCGACGAGCATGCTGGGATTCATGCCGTTGCCGAAGAAGGCCGCGCCGAAGAGCTCGGTGGCCTGGGCCCAGCCGATGGATTCGGCGGCGTACTCGATCACGTTGAGGCCGACGGCGCCCTCGCCGAAGCCGCGCACGTGATAGATGTCCTCGTACTTCAGGGGCCGCTTCTGGCCGTCGTCACCGGTCACTTCGTAAACCAGCGACTTGGTGTCGACATCGCGCTTGAACTCGCCGCGCGTCGGGTGAATAGGCCACATGGCCACAGGCACGCCTCGCGCGTCCCACTGGATCTCGGCAACTCCATTGCCATAGCGAGCGGCCCAGCCGATCAGTGTCTCGCGGAAGGTGAAGCTGCCCATCTCGGGGTTGGGTCGCTGCAGCAGCTTGTCGACGGGGTGGGCGGGCAGGCGAACGTTGCCCTTGTCTGTGGACTGGTGGACCCGCCACGGCAGCTGCCCAACGGTCGAGGACAGGTAGCGGATGCAGGCCCACACCGTGGAGTTCTTCAGCGCGGTGTCGGCATCGACGCTCACGCCACCGGTGGTCTTGCCATAGTGATAGATGCGCGAGCTGGCGGTGTCCTCGCCTCGGCGGGACGGGAAGAACCCCACCATGGCGGCCTTGATGCGATCGAAGAGCTGCATGTGTTCCTCAGGCGGCTTGGGTGGCGGCCATCTCGCGGCCGATGTCGTCATAGACGCTGCCGGTGTCGCTCGTGACGCCTGCCATGGCACGGGAGACGGCGATGATGGTGGCGACGGCTGCGTCGATCTTCTTGTCGGCACTGCCCTTGCGGGGGAAGACGTTCTCGTTGCGGTCTTCCTGGACCTCGACGTTGCTGAACATCCAGACGGTGGCCGGGTTGTCGTCGTGGTGGAAGCGGCCCGCGTCGACCAGCGCGGAGATAACCTTCATGGCCTCGCTGAGGTTGCGCGTGGTCATCGGCACATCGACGACGGTGAACCCATCGGCCTGCAACGCCGGCGCGATCTCGCGCGAGCCCCAGGCATCCATGGCGACTTCGCTGATGGGGTGCAGCTCGGCGTCGGCCTGGACGTCTTCCTTGATCTGGTTCAGGTCGATCATGTTGCCCGGCGTGCGCACCAGGGCGCCGGCCTCGACCCAGCCACGGTAGTGCTCGTTCTCCGGCTTGTCGATGGTGTCGCCCGGCAGGTAGTGGCGGCTGAACAGGTAGTAGTGCGTCTGCAGCTGACCGCCCTCCCCCGTGGGCTCTTCGCGCCTGAAGAGCTTCATCTTGCTGGCGATGTCGATCTTGCTGGCCAGGTCGAGGCCGAGGGTGGCGGCCTCGCGCAAGAAGTCCTGGATGTCGAGCGCCGCGTTGCCGCAGTTCTGGAGGTTCTGCAGGTTGAGCCACGGCGAGGCGGCATTGACCCAGATGTTGAGGTGCTTGGTCTTGAAGACGGCCTGCTTGCGCGGGTCGTTCAGCGCGTCCTGCAGCTGGGCCAGCAGGAAGTCGGCGTTCACGCTGACGCCGAAATTGGGATTGGCCTTGCGCAGGCTGGAGAGGTGCGTCCAGTCGTCGCCCTTGTCGACGGTGTAGATGAGGCCGAAGCGGCGCTCGTCAACGATGACGCCTTCGAGCACCTTCTGCAGCGTGCCCTGGTGCACGAAGCAAGGCCCGCCGATGTTGGCGCCCGCCGTGGTGATCATCAGCAGCATCGGTTGGCTGCGCGCGCCCATGCCGGTCTTCATGGTGTCGTAAAGGTCGGCTGTGTTGTGCTCGTGGTACTCGTCGACGATGGCGCAGCTGGGGCTGGCGCCGTCGCCTGGCTTGCCGATCACGGGCTCAAACTTGCTGTTGGTGTCGAGCACCGCCAGGTTGGATGCATTGGGCAGGACGCCGAAGTGCGCACGGAACTCTGGGCTCTTGCGGGCCATCAGCAGCGCTGGCTTGAACACCTCCATCGCCTGCTTCAGACTGGTGGCGCCGCTGTAGACCTCGGCGCCGTACTCGCCGTCCACCGCGAGCATGAAGTTGCCGATCACGGCCGCCAGCGTGGACTTGGCGTTCTTTCGAGGCACGATCAGGTCGACGACGCGAAAGCGGCGCTTGCCGGTCTCCGCATGCACCCAGCCGAAGGCGCAGACCAGGAAGAAGCACTGCCAGGGCTCCAGCTTGATGCGCTGGCCACGCGCGGCCCAGTCGCCCTTGATGTGAGGCTGCAGCTCGGCGAAGGTGCAGATGCGCACGGCCGGGTAGTACTGCTTGCCCTTGACATCGGTGAGCTGCGGGTTAAAGACGTAGGGGAAGTCATCGGTGCCCTGGCGGTCGAGGTCGTTGAGCTGCCGCTGGCAGGCCAGACGCACCCACTTGCACGCGGGAATGGTGCCGTCGAGCACATCCCTCGCGTACTGCAGCGCGATCGCAACGTAGTCCTTCATGGCCTAGAGGGAGCCGTATCCGCCGGACTGCGCTACGGGCGTGTCGTCTTCTCCGTCACCGAAGAGCTGCGACTGACGGTTGTTGCTCTGCTGGACCTTGCCGCGACTGCAAGGCTCCAGGCCGAACGCGCCCAGGTACTTGTTGACCTGCTCCATCGCGCGGTTGGCAATGACCCAATGCGGCGAGTAGCCGACATGGCCGTTGGGCGTCGGCACGGTGACCCCGTCGCCGCCTGTCCACATCTCGCCCTTCGCCTCGGCTTCGGCGCGCTTGGTGGCCGCCTCATCCATCGCGCGCGTCAGTTGCTCCTCAGCCCACACCCAACGCGCGTAGCACTGGCAGTACAGCGCGAGCGCCGAGCGATCGAGTTTGCTGATGAGGCCGTAGCGATCCAGCTCGGGCGTGATGCGCTTCCACTCCTTCTTCGCGGCGGGCCAGAGGTGGCGCGGGCAATCGGGTATCTCGACCTGCGGCTGGAAGCTGTCCATCAGATCTGTCGCCGACAGCTTTGACGGGTTGCCACGGATCATGTGGACGTTCGACGGCAGAGGGCGGCGCCCCATCACGCAACCCCTTCCGCGTCACCGGGGATACCCCCCCCGGTCGAATTTCCCGCTCGCAAAAGTTTGCCTAACCGATCGGTCCGGAGCGACGAGACCCCAGACTTTTCACCCCCCCCTGCCTGCTGGCCTCCGGCTCCGGGTGCACCACGGACGGGTGCAGCCGGGCCGGAGGGCTTGCCGACGGTCGCTGCGGGGGGTGTATCGGTGGCAGGCACGATGCCGCGCGCAGCGGCGGCCTCGGCCAAGGTCTTGATGCGATGGCAGTCGCGGTTGATCCACTGCAGGTTGACGTCATCGTCAACGCCAGCGAGCGAGCCGTAGGTGCGCTGCCAGACGGCCTTGCTGATCTTGTGGTCGCACTCATGCCCAGCGTGCACGATGCCCAACGGCAGGCAGGGCTCGCACAGGCCAGCAGCTCGCTGCTTGATGCGCTCGCGCTTGCTGTCCCACTCCGATCCGTAGCCGCGCTTGTGGCGGCTGCCGCGCCGGCTGTCGGCAAAGCTGCCGTCCTTGATCTTGTGGGCCATGCAGCGGCTTGACCCGTCATAGACGAGCGCCCTGCATTTGATGCAGGGCTTAGGAGCTGCGGATGGCATTGAGGTGGGGCAGATGTGCAAACGCCCACCGAGTGGCGGGCGTTTGATGTGGCGCTGTCGAGTGACAGATCGCCGAGAGTGCCTGAAATGTAGCAGCAAACAATAACGCGTAAAACTCTTTTTTGCAGGCGGCTATCCGAACAGGATTCGGCGCAGCTCGCGGTGTGCAAACGTCACCCGAGCCAGCACGGTGCTGTCGGCGCAGTCGAGCCGCTCGGCCTGCTGGGCAATCGACAGAGCAGGCCGCTGGACGTAGTGCACCACCAGCGTGTTGCGAATCCGCTGGCTCAGCTGAGTGATAGCTCGGTGCGTGGCCTGGGCGGTGCTGTGCCTGGATGTCTTCATGGTGGGCGTCATGCCCGGGGTCGGCGGCATCCAGTCGGCTGACAGCACCGACATCGTGCTGTAGCCAGATCCATCGCCCACCTTGACCCACTGCGCCCACTCGATCAGCAGCGCCTCGATCCGATCATCCTTTCCCATCTCAACCTTCCCTTCTCTTTCAAAAAACAAAACGCATGGAGGTAGGTGTTGCGCCTGTTGCGAGCGCTGTTGCGCCGCTAGGCCGCGCCGTTGCTTGTGTTGCGCCGTTTCGAGGGGGTCGCACACATGAGAGATAAGCAGCAAGACACGCCAACACACATCAGTGCACCAACACGCCCGGGCGCGCACACACGCGAGGGGCTCGAAACAGCGCAACACAAGCAACGGCGCGGGTTTGCGGCGCAACAGCCGGCGCAACAGGCGAAACAGTCATGGCGGTTCGGGCCGCTCATCCCCGCCGCCATCCAGGCGGGAGGGCCGCAAGAAGCCCTTCAGCACCGCCTCAAACTCATCGATGCACTCGCGGGCCCAGCCGCCCTCGGTCGGCGCCTCGGCCTTCTCCTGCTCGGTGGCGTCATCGGGTGGCGGCAGCTCGCGGAAGCCACAGCCCCGAGGAATCCAGCAGCGATAGGACTTGCGGCCCGTCACAGCCGCCTCGTGCGGCACCTGCACCGTCTTGACCCTGAACGGCGGATCCAGCCGCTTGCCCTCGGCATCGCGCTCGATCCGCTCCATCGCGAAGCGCGAGGCCTGCAGCGTGAACTCGGCCTGCTTGGGGTAGTAGCGCTCGCCGGTGCTGTCGCTCCAGCGGCGAAAGGCGCGGTACAGCTGCTCGGTGCTGCACACCCGCATGGGCAGCGGCAGATAGCCGCCTAGCCACTCATGCATGAAGCGCTCGGCTGGCTTGTAGCCCAGCTCGATCAGCGCCTCTTTCGCCTTCGTCAGCGGCGGCTTGGTGTGGCGATTGAAGTCCTGCAGATCCAGCGTCTGCAGATAGTGCAAAAAGCGCCGCGCCCCGCCGGCCGCCAAGAACTCACGCACCCGCGCGTACAGATCGCCGTCCTCGGCCACCGGCGTATAGATCACCATGAAGCGCCGGTCCCCGGCCTCCAGCGCCAGCGGCTGGCTCTCGTTGGAGAGAAAGATCAGGTTCGCGTGATTGCTCTCCCAGCGCGTGTCCGCGTGCATGGCGCGGATCGGGATCTTGGTCTCCTGCGTGATGATCCACTTGAGCCGGTTCTTCGTGTGGTACATCTCCTGCCGGCTCACGACCTCGTCGCCGATGATCAGCATCTTGCCGCTCAACCAGGTGTTGTATCGCTCCTCCAGCTCGGTCTGGCCGACCATCACGCCGTACTCGCCATACATGTCGCGCAGCACGTCGAAGAACAGGTTCTTGCCCGTGCCCTGCGGCCCGTGGAACACCAGCGCCGTCGTCATCTTGGCGCCGATCTGCTGCAGCGGCAGCGCACACCAGCGCATCACCCAGTCGGCGATATCCTCGGGCCCCATGCCCGGCGCCTCGCTGGTGGCGCACAGATGCCGCAGCAGCTCCTGCATCACCGCGTAGTCGCCCTCCTCGGGCTCTGATGGCAAGCCGCCGAATAGGTTCAGACAATCGGCCGGCAGCTCCTGCCCCGGCTCAAACATCACCTGCTCGCCATAGATCACCCGGCGGTCCGGGCTGTTCATCCAGATCCGCACCGCGTCCGACCCGAACGTGTGCCGCAGGTTCGCGATCTCGATGGACTCGCGGCGCGCCAGATCCCACGCGATCTTCGAGCCGTACTGATACGCGAACCCCGCACGCAGTGCCTCCAGGTTCGCCTGGACATGCTTGGGCAGCGGACCCCGTCCCTTGCCGCCGCCGCCCGCCTGCGCGCCCGCTTCCTGGCCTGCATCAGCCTCTTCGGCCGCCTCCCCTCCCCCGCCCGAGCGTGCGTGCGCCGCGTTTTTGCCGAGGGGGGTGGGGGGAGGATCTGGCCGCCCGTCCGACCCAGCCCCCGCCGCGCCCTCGGCCGGCGGCTCAGGGCGCGACGCCGAGGCGGGGCGCTGCGGCCGCCGGCTGATGTCGACGCCCACGCGCTGGGCCAGCCAGTGCAGCGCTTCTCGGGGCGTCATGTGGCCGAACTTGACGACGACATCGATCGCCGTCATGTTGCCGATGGTCGTCCCCTCCACACCGGTGCCGAAGTCCCTGATTCCGCCTGGCATGATGCCGAGATCCTCTTGCAGCTCTCGGCCCAAGCTCGCAGAGCTGATGCGGTAGCCGTCGCCCTTGTACTTGGTGGAGTAGGGCCTGGCCCCGGGAAACAGTTCAGGCACCCACGCAGACAGACGCAGCATCGCCTCGGCATTGACGCGCTTGAAGTCGCTTTCCCCATCCGCAGCCGCTGAGCTGGGCGCCGGTGCAGCGCGCACAGGCGGGGCCGATTTCGCCGACTGCCCATCGGCTGCTGCGGCTCGCAGCGCTGCCGCCTCAGCCTTGGCCTTCTCATTGGCCTGCTCGCACATGCCGCGCATCACGGCCAGCGCTTCATGGTCCGCAGGCTCCGGCTCGGCTGGGCGGCCGCTCCAAGCCTCGCCGGTGCAGATGAAGTACTGCCGGCCACAATAGACCTCAAGGCCAATCGCGTCGGACTTGAAGCCCTCAACCTGGCCGGTCATGATGATGTGCATGCCCGTGCCGCTGACGCTGCGCTCGGTGAAGCCACTGCACATCTTCATGACCAGCAGCGCCCGAGGCGAAATCTCGCCCGTCTCCAGGTCAACGGCGCCATCGATGTCCACACCGATCAACCCATCACCTGGCAAGAACGCGAAGCCGATGCCGTGCCAGCTCGGTTGCGCCTCGATGGCAGCCAACGCAGCCTCGAAGCCGACCAACGCCGCCCGGTCCAGCTCGTGGCCCTGCTCCACTTGCGGCTGCGCGTCGGTAGCCTTGCCATCACGAGGCTTGCCGTTCGGCCAACCGCGAGCGTGCCCGTTCGTGTAGAACGGCACCTTGGCCGGCTTGGGCACCTTCGGCTTCTTGATGAACTTCCACACCAGCCACTGCGGCCGGCTCTTCATCGCCACCGGCAAGGCGTGCAAACGCTCAATCAGCGCAGCACGCTGCGCCCTCAACTCATCTTTGGTGGGCATAGGGTCAGCCGGTCAGCGCCGGGCTTGTTGTTTGGCCAGCACGCCGAGGCGGTGCTGGTGGTCCTCTCGGCAGTCCTCGTCGCAGTACACCGCCAGCGGCAGGCAGCGCTCGGCGCAGTTGCTGCAGATGCCCGGCACATCGCGCGGGTGCCTTGCGGCCAGCTGGCGCTGCCGCAAGAGTGCGGCCTTCAGGTTCTGCTGCTCGCGCAGCGTGGCCATGTCGTCAGGGCTCAGCCGCTCGGTGGTGTCGTGGCCCTCGGCCAGGTCGGCGCGGGTCATGCGCGCACTTCGAGCGGCAGCGGCAACTGCACCGTACCGGGCAGCGCATAGACCGGCACCGGGCGCTTCACGCCGGGCTCGCGGCGGGGCTCCAGCTGCAGTGCCTTGCGGGCGCGCACCATGTTGTCCAGCGTGTGGCGCGTGGCGGCCAGGCCGGTGCAGGCCACGCGGGCCAGCTGGCGGGTGGTGCCGGGGCCGTGCTTGAACAGCGCGCGCCGGAGGGCGATATGGATCTCGCCGGCGGGCCTCATGCGGCACCCCGCTCGGCTGCGGGCTTGCCCGCCTGGTGCAGTCCGGCCAGGTGGGCGCGCATGGCCTGCATCTGCGCGATCGCGGAGGCAAGCTCGTCGTCAACGGCCCGCAGCTCATTGGCCGTCACGCGGCCGTCGGCCAGCGTGCTGGTGCATTCGGTCAGAAACTCGCTGAACTCGCGCACCGTGCCGTTGATCAGCTGCGCGGCCTCGTCGGTGCTCAACGCCGCCGGGTTGCGCAGCAGCACATAGCCCAACACAGCAGCGTCCACCTGCAGCGCGCCATGGTCGCCCGTCTCCAACTGCAACTGCAGCGCCTCCTCGGGCGAGAAGAACTGCTTGCTGTCGTGCGGGTTCGCCTTGTGGCGCAGCGTGGTGGGGCTCATGTCCATCAGCGCGGCCAGCGCCGCCGTGCCGCCGGGATACTGGTCGACTGCCCGTTTCAGGGCCCGTGTGGTGTCCATCAGGAGACTCCTCGAAGCAAACCGCGCATGCCGCTGCTTTGCCCCGCCGCGATAGAGCGGCCAGACTGCAAGGCATGCACCAAGGGAAGAACAAGAAAAGACCCACCCGCCTGCCGACGCGCCAAACAAACGCAGGGAGGGGTACGCCGCTGGCCAACCGGTGCCAGAGGCGAGCCGGCGAACTGCCAGCGGGTGGGGTAAAGGGGTGGGCGCCCCACCCTGGGGGATATGCTGTTGGCTCTCACACACAACAGCCCAAGGAGGGCACCCATGGAACACGAAAAAGAAGCCGCAGCCGATGCGCAAGGCCTGGTGCTGCAGGCACTGCTGACGGCATGCGCTCGGCGCATGCCGGGGCTCAGCGACGAGCTGCTGACTTTGATCGAGGAACTCCGCCCAGCGCACGAAGCCCGGCTGGGCAGCGTCGATATGGGCCTGTATCGCGAGTGCCTCGAAGAGTGGAAGGGCGACATCTTCAATCTGCCCGGTCCACGCTGACCGGCACCGGCACACCATTGGCGCGGAGCAGCGCCACCGCCCTCAGCACCATCGGCGACAGCAAATGCGCGGGCCGGTGTGCAAAACGCATCAACTTGCGCGCCTCTTGCACGCGGGCCTGTCGGCGCGCACGGTACTTCGGGTTCGGCTTGGCGATCTTGTCAGGCAGCATGAGGACGCTCCTCTGTGGTGGTCGTGGGTGGGGTTTCAGCCGGGCCGCACACCAGCTCCAGCCGGCGCACGCACTCGGACACCTGGCCCGCGTCGCGGATCAGGTAGCTGGCTTCGATCAGCGGCGGCTTGCCCGGCTGCAGCGTGAGGACCAGCTTGCTTAAGCCAGCCGTCTCGACGCCCAGCGCCTGGGCCAGCAGCGCGTTCGGGCTCGGCTTAGGCTGCATGGCGCGCCTCCTCTTCGGCCAGGGGGATGGGGGGAGCACCAGCTGGTGTCGCATCGTTTTGTATGACAATCGCCCGGGCATTCACCATTTGATTGCGACGGGCGTCCCAGATCAAATGCCAGTCCTTCGGGCGCGTCACCGAGACTGGCACCAGGCCATTCGTCTCGATCTCTATCTGAGCCGCGAGAGCCGCACTTGCCACTCGCTGCTTGTAGGCAACATTGCGCAGGTGATTGATCGTCGTGCCGACGCGCACAGCAAACGGCTCGTGCTCCGCCGGGTCCAGCGTTTTCAGGTAGTCAAGCAGCTCCATAGTGGAGCGGATTAAATCATATGGTTTACAAAACGACAACACCAATTGATTTAGGCGAGGCGGTCAACTCCGCCTCTATGAGTGATCATTTGGTGCGGGTGGACAACCTGAAACGCCTGAAACAGGAGCGCGACTGGAACGACGCGGACCTGGCGCGCCAGTGCGGGCGGCAGCCTCAGCAGTTGCGGGCGTGGTGGACCTACCCCGAGAAGGGCGGCCGGCAGATCGGCGAGAAGCTCGCAAGGTCGCTTGAGGAAGAGCTCAAGCTACCGCGCTATTCCCTAGACGAGAGACCTGTAACAAAGTCTAAGCTCGAAGCAAAGGAAGGCAGCAAGGGCTACTCGCAGCTAATCACTGGCGCCAAGAGCGCTTCTGCCCCTGATGTTGGCACAAAGGTGCCAGTGTTGAAGTGGGAGCAGATAAGCCAAATGCTGTTGGAACTCAACTCAAAGCTGGTCGGGAAGTTGCCGACCCTCGACACATTCGCCGAGCACACTGACGGTGCAAAGTTCGTTGCGATGCCTGACGACTCGATGGAGCCCGTCTACAGCGCTGGCGATCACATCCTGTTCGACCCCGCCGAGGCACCGCACGCGGGCGACACGGTGCTGGTGCGCCTCTCCACCGGCGAGCATTTGGTGCGGGTGTTCCGCCCTCGCACCGCCCATCACTGGGAAGCTGCCCCCATCAACACCAACTATCAGTCGCTCAGCTCAACCGACGATGACGCACACGTCGTCGCCGTTATGGTCGAGCACCGCCGATACAGGCGACGGCGAGCCTAGTACTGGACCGATGTGACCACCCCGTTGTGGTCACCCGGCTTGCCCTCGGTGTAGACATAGACGCCGCGATCCCGATAGACCATCTGCACTCGCGTGCCGAAGGCATTGGTCGTGACGTTGGAGCTTTCGTGGACGCCAAGGATTGCGATGGCGCCGCACCCCGACATGCCAACGTCCGGACGCTTCTGCCGCACGCCGACAGCCATCTCGTCTGCATAGTTGATCAAGTTCTCTTGCTTCAGCCGGCGATAGACAGCCTCAGCACCTGGCGACCCCATCTGCTTGCGGTGCTCCCTGCCCCATCGCGCACAGAGCTGCCACCACTCCAAGCGGTCTAGGCCTTGACTTGCCTTCACGATGGCAGCTTCCCGCCGCTCCTCGGTCGCCCGCTGCTTCTGTGCCGCTCGCTCAGCTTGGGCATCTGCAATCACTTTGGCCGCCGCTTCACTGGCGCGCTGCTCGGGTGACTTCGCCGCCTCCACCCTGGCCGCCTCAGCCTCGGCCCGCTGCTCAGCCTCTCTTGCCATCCGCTCCTGGTACTTGACCACCGCGTTGGGGTCGCTCATGTCAGGCTCCGGCCCGCCGGAGCACTTCGCGCCAAGCAAGGCCAAACCCGTAACGATGACAACCGACGATGCAAGCGGCGCCCGCGAGAACACCCGGCCAGCCAATCTGCCCACCCCATAAAGCATCTGATCACCCCCTGGTCGCATCCTGCCCCAAGCGATTTGGTTGATCAATAAATCAAATGGTGTTGACCAACACTAAACCATTTGATTTAATCGCCTCCATCCCAACCGGAGGCGACCATGCAGCAAGCACTTCCCGCAGCAGCTCCCAGCAGCGGCCTCGAACCGCAAGCCTCGCGCATCCGCGCCGAGATCCTCCCTGCCGACGAAGGCGACTTCATCGGCTACGCCGCCGAGCTGAAGATCAGCACCGCCCGCCCGCTGGTGGGCGAGCCCTTCTACTTGCTCAACATCGGCAGCAACGACCTGGTCTACGCCACCCGCAGCGAGCTGCAGGGCCTCGTCGCTGCCGCCGCTGCGGTGCTCAGCCTGCAGCTCACGCCCTGCGCCGGTGATGTCGACCTGGTCGACGACGCCGACACCCTGGCCGCCCTCGCCGAGGTGCTGCAATGATGGGCGCGCTGGTCAACCTCAATCGCAGCGATGACCCGATGACGCACGTCACCGAGGCCGAGCTGCTGCGCCTCATCGCCGAGCGCGCCGACCACGACATCGAGGGCAGCGGCTGGGGTGACTTCAGCCACGGCCACCTCGCCAGCCAGCCGCTGCAGCCCGCCGAGGCCTGCACCGAGCTGGGCGCGGAAAGCCCCAACCCCGCAGCGGCCGAGGCCTGGCTGCTGGCCCGCTGGTTCGCCCGGTGGCCGCGCCTGGCGCCCTGGGTCGTGTCGGCGGGCATCGTCCTGCTGATGGGCGTGGCCGGCAGCGGCGACCCCGAGATCGAGCAGCTCAGCGCCGAGCGCGCCGAGGAGCTGGTCAGCGCGCAGGAGCTGCAGCCGTGAGCGCCGCAAAGCACACGCCGGGGCCATGGGCCTTGCATCCTCGCTTTACTGCCGAGGTGTGGGCCGCCCGGCGGCGGATCGCCAACTGCAAAGGGCTTGGCGAAGAGAGGACTGACGCAGCCAACGCTCGCCTGATCGCTGCAGCACCCGATCTGCTGGACGTGCTGATCCAGTGCCGTGCGGTACTTAGCACCGTGCTGGGCGAAACCAGCGCCGACGATGAACCTAAGCACTCGGTACTGACCCGACGCATCCAGGCTGCGGACGCGGTCATCGCCAAAGCACGCGAGGTCCAGCCATGAGCGCCGCCCTCGCCACCATCGCCCAGGCCTGGCGCGAGGCCGAGCAGCGCCAGTACAGCGCCTGCAACCACTGCGACCACCACCGCTGGGCTGATGCCGAGCTGCGCTGCGCCTGCCCGGCGCTGATGTGGGGCGACAGCAAGGCCCGCCCGGTGCACCTCGTGCGCTTGCCCCACGGCGGCTGCGGCCCCGAGGCGCTGCACATGAGCGCGCCCTGGCTGCAGGCCGCCTGAAAGACAGCCGCCATGCGCAGCGACCACCGCACCCCCGCCACGCCCAGCACCGAGGACATGAGCGCCGCCTGGCGCGAACTGGCCAAGCGCGACTGGCCGCCGCTGGAAGAGCTGGCCCGTGCCGCAGCGCTCTACCGGCTGGTGCTCGGCGCAGCCCAGCGCCGCGCCGCCGGCCTGGCGAGAGTTGTGCAAACACCTGCACCCCCACCGGCGCCCCAGCCAGCCAGCGGCGCCTCGGCGCGCCCCGTGCCGCTGCCCCATCACCCGCCCGTTTTCGACCACAAGCGCGCCGCCTCAGGCGAGCGCGAGGACGAATAGCCCCCGCCGTTTTCTGTTGTCCCTCCACCACCACAGGAGCCCATCACCATGGCCCATCGCACCAAGCGGCCCGACAAGCGCCGCCGTTTCGTCACTACCCGCACCGCCAGCGAGCGCGAGCTGAGCAGCCCCATCGAGATCGCCCTGCACCGCGCCGCCGCGCTCTTGCCCACCGAGCGCACCGAGCTGCTCGGGCCGGTGCATGCCGCCTTCGAGGCCTTCCGCTGCGGCCTGGGCGGTATCGAACCCTGGGCCCAGCTGGCCGACACCATGAACATCGCCCGCGAGCTGGCCGAGCGCCAGATCGCCAGCGACCACAAGGCCACCTTCCAGGCCGCGCAAGAGGCGCTGACCGCCGTCTATGAGCGCGCCGAAGCCAATGGCTGCTGGACCCTGCGCGGCACCGAGATCGCCGCGCTCGACCTGGCCATCTTCGTGTTCAAGGTGCAGCTCGACAACTGCAGCCGCGGCGAGCTGGGCGAGGCCGTCACCCGCGTCGTCAACCGCATCACCCAGGCCCGCGCCGGCAACGCCGCGCCGGGCGTGCGCGTGGTGGACCCCTACGCGCTGGCCGCCAGCCAGGCGCCGCGCGGCGGGGCTGTGATGGGAGCCGCAGCATGACCACCGACACCACCGCCGAGCCCGTGCTCGTCACCCTCAAGCCCGGCGCAGGCCTCAAGAAAGAGCCCGCGCTGCACATCCCGCTGGGCCTGCTCGCGCCCAGCCCCACCAACCCGCGCCGCAAGTTCGACGCCGCCAAGCTGCAAGAGCTGGCCGAGAGCATCCGCGAGACCGAGGGCGTGTTCCAGCCCATCCTCGCGCGCCCCAACCCGGCGCACAGCGAGGGCAACGGCCAGCCGCTGTACGAGATCGTCGCCGGCGAGCGCCGCTGGCGCGCCAGCAAGATCGCCGGCATGGACACGGTGCTGGCCCTGGTGCGCGACCTCAGCGACCGCGCCGCCCTGCAGATCCAGCTCAAAGAGAACGTGGACCGCGAAAGCCTTCACGAGCTGGAGGAGGCCGAGGGCATCAAGCGGCTGATGGAAGAAGCCGGTGCCACCGCCGACGAGGTGGGCCACATGCTCAGCAAGAGCCGGCGCTGGGTGTTCAGCCGCCTGACGCTGCTGGAGCTGGCTCCCGAGGCCCGTGAGCTGTTCCTTGCCGACAAGTTCAAAGCCACCATTGCGGCGGCGATCGCCACGATCCCAGCGCAGTCGGGCCAGGTGGACGCGGCCGAGGAGATCGCCGCCGGCTGGGCCGGCGAGCCCTTCAGCTTCCGCGCCGCGATGGACCTGCTGCGCAAGAAGTACATGCTGCGCCTGGACGCCGCCCCGTTCGACATCGCCGCGCCCTTCGAGATCGCCGGCCCCTGCACGGCCTGCCCCAAGCGCACCGGCGCCAACGCCGATCTGTTCGGCGAGGAAGAAGTCAAGCGCGGCGACATGTGCCACGACCGCGCCTGCTTTCACGCCAAGACCGGCGAGGCCCGCGCCGCCAAGCTGCAGGCCGCCCGCGACGCGGGCCACACCGTGCTGAGCGGATCGGCCGCCACGCAGCTGATGCCCACCATCCACTACCTGCCGCACGGGCATCTGTGGTTCGACCAGCCCGCCCCCACGCTGACCACCGACGAGCGGCCGCTGCGCGAGATCTTCGGCGCCAAGCAGCGCGACGCCATCACCGTCGAGCTGGGCGGCGGCCAGATCGTCACCATCGTGCCAGAGGCTTCGGCCAAGAAGCTGCTCAAGGCCAAGGGCCTGCTCAAGCCCGAGCCCCCGGTGCAAAAGACCAAGCCGCCCGCCGCCACCCTGAGCGACGCCGCCTATGAGACGCCGGCCAGCGCGCCCGCGCCTGAGCCGCAGAAGCAGGCCGCCACGCCCCTGAGCAAAGCCCAGCTGCAGATGAACATCACCGCCCGCCGCAGCGAGCTGTTTGGCCAGCTGGTGCTCAAGGCGCTGCAAGACCAGCTGGTCGCGGCCGACGAGCTGCCGCTGATCGTGCTGCGCCTGGCCATCACCGAGCTGCTGGAAGGCTCCTCCTATGAAGCCATCCTGGCGGTGTACCAAGCCCTGGGCATCGAGCTGCCCGAGAGCGCCTATGACCAGCGCGCCGGCAACCTGCTGAGCTACCTCGACACCGTGCTGAACAGCCTCGACGGCCGCCGCCTGGGCGAAACGCTGGCGCTGTGCCTGGTGGCCGAGGAGCTGACCGACAGCAACATCGACGCCGACGAGCTGCGCGATCGCCACGACGGCATGGCCACGCCGCTGGCCGATCACTTCGGGCTCGATCTCGACGCCATCGAGGTCGACGCCACCGACGGCGCCCGCATCCAGGTCTTCAACGAAGAGGCCCGCCGCCTCGGCATCGACCCCGCCACGCTCGACAACCCCGACGCCACCCAGGCCTGGGTGCGCTCGCAGCTCAGCGACCCGGCCGCCGGCAAGCAGGGCACGGTCAAGTACCGCAACCCCGCCACCGGCGAGACCTGGAGCGGCCGAGGCCTGCAGCCCAAGTGGCTGAAGGCACGGCTCGCCGAGGGCGGCCGGCTCGAAGACTTCGAGGTGACTGCATGAACAAGATCCTCGCCTACTTCCGCGAGCTGCTTGCCACCCTGAAGCGCATCGAGGCACACCAGGCGCGCAGCGAGAAGCATCTGGAGCGCCTGGCGTCCACCGTCAAAGGCCAGCCGCACGAGAGGCCGGCCCCGCGCATCCGCGTCGACAGCAATATTTGGGAGTGACCCATGACCAAGATCCCCACCCTGGCCGACAAGGCCCTGATCCAGGCGCTGGCCGAAGCGCTGCTGCGCGAGGCCGAGAAGCTCGGCGTCGTCGTCACCATCGAGCGCCAGCCCTGCGCGCCGCTGGCGATGGGCAATCATCAGCCGGTGATCTGTGTTTGGCCCCATCGCAAAGAGCAAGCATGACCACCCTCCAACAAGCCGCCCTGCGCACCCTCAAGGCCCGCGAGCGCTACGGCTGGAGCATCGAGGTCGATGCCGAGCTGGAGAAGCTCCGCGAGGCCCTCGCCGGCACATCGCCGCCCTCGCTCTCGCTCACCGCCGAGCTGACCCCCATCAAGGCCTACCGCTGCCGCATCAACGGCGTGGACCTGGGCCATGTGGTGGAGGCCGGTTCGCTGATGGGCATCACCGAGCTGGTCAATCAAGAGGGCCAGGTCTTGCTGGTGGACATGCCGCAGGGCCTGGCCGCCAGCATTGACCAGATCTTCGCGGCCATGGCAGGGCGCCCTCCAATAGAGGCGCCCGTGGTCAAGGCCTCGCCCTCGCTGATAGCTCGCGCGCTGGAGGTGCAGCATGGCTGACACCACCGCCATCGAATGGGCCGACGCCACCTTCAATCCCTGGATGGGCTGCGAGCCCGTCGGGCCGGGCTGTGACCACTGCTATGCCAAGCGCTGGGTCGAGCGCTTCGGCGATGACTTCCGCCGCCGCCAGCGCACCAGCGCCGCCAACTGGCGCCAGCCGCTGGCCTGGGACGCTAAGCACTCGGCGTTCTTTGCCGACCACGGCCGCCGCCGTCGCGTGTTCTGCGCCAGCCTTGCCGATGTGTTCGACAACAAGGTGCCGCCCGAGTGGCGCCGCGATCTGTTCGACCTGATCGAGCTGACTCCCAACCTCGATTGGTTGCTGCTGACCAAGCGCATCGGCAACGTGCGGGAGATGGTGCGAAAGGCCAAGTCGGGCGACTGGCTCGCGGGGCGGTCCAACGTCTGGCTCGGTGCCACCGTGGTCAATCAGGACGAGGCCGACCGCGATATCCCCAAGCTGCTGGCGGTGCCGGCGCGCAAGCGGTTTCTGAGCATCGAGCCGATGCTTGGCTCAGTAGATCTCGGTCTCCAGTGCGATAACTGGTCCGACGACATCGTGATGGACCCTGAGACAGGCGCCTACGAATGCTGCAAGGCTTGCGACTACACCGGCGTCGGGAACGACATCGACTGGGTCATCGCCGGCGGCGAGAGCGGGCCGCACGCGCGACCCATGCACCCTGACTGGGCCCGAGGCCTGCGTGACCAGTGCGAGGCTGCTGGCGTGCCGTTCCTGTTCAAGCAGTGGGGCGAGTGGTTGCCAGACGCGCCGCCGTGCGGCACGCCAGAGAATGCCCCCCTCGAATGGATCGGTGCGAATCACTATGCGATCCGCGTTGGTAAGAAGTCCGCTGGCCGCCTGCTCGACGGCCGCACGCATGACGGCTTCCCGGAGGCCACAACATGAAGAAGATCATCGCCACCCACCCGCATTACGGCCAGATGTACGCGATGCACTGCCACTCAGACTGGGCTGTCCGCCCGGGCCGCACTGACGCCAAGTTTCGGGACCGGTCCACCGCGATCCTGCTCGACTCGTTCAAGCCGGCCTGCGGGTACAGCACCTACTGGTTTGCGTTCAAGCGGCCCACAGAGATCGGCTTTGTCCATGTCGACATCCGCGACTTGGTACCCAACTGCAGCCAGCAGGTCAATGCCTTCCCCATGGAGCCCGCGCTCAAGATGGAGGCGATGCGCGACCTGCTGACAGCCCACCTGCCCAGCGCGGCCGAGCTCTACCGGCTTGCCGAGTTGCACGGCCTGATCGCCGACAACAGCAACAACGAGCTGAGGTACAGCTGATGAAGTGCCTCTCCGTCCGCCAGCCCTGGGCCTGGCTCATCGTTCACCGCTTCAAGCCGGTCGAGAACCGCACCTGGCCGACGAAGGTGCGCGGCCCCGTCGCCATCCACGCCGGCCAGCAGTTCGACCAGGCCGGCCTGGAGGCTCTGCTCGACTACATGCCCGCGCTGCGCGAGCACCTTCCGCAGCAGTACGAGCTCGGCGGCATCGTCGGCGTGGCCGAGCTGACCGACTGCGTCACCCAGCACCCGAGTCCCTACTTCACCGGCCCTTATGGCCATGTGATGCACAAGGCTCGCCCCGTGCCTTTCATCCGCTATCGCGGCGTGCTGGGCTACTTCGACATCCCCGACGAGCTGCTCGCCGGCACGCTGCAAGCCAGCGCGGCCGAGGCTGAAGAGGTCGGGCAGGAAAGGTTGTTCTGATGCGAGCGCAGCATTACGCCGGTGAGAGTGCAGCGAAGTTCCTGGATATTGCCGCCAGCAGGGCGAGCACCAAGCCATCATCCGCAGCCACCTCGAACCCAGTCATCTCCTTCGCCAAGGCCATCGCCGCTTCGTGCTGCGCCTTTGCAATCCCAGTGGCTTTGTCGACACGAGCCTGTTTCACGGCGGTGATTTCGTCCGTCATCTGCATCTCCAAGGTTGGTCGCATAGTATGACAGTGGTCAGCCCCGCGCTCCGTTACCACGGCGCCAAGTTCCGGCTGGCACCTTGGGTGCAGCGCTTCTTCCCGCCGCATGCCTGCTATGTCGAGCCCTTCGGCGGTGCGGCCGGCGTGCTGCTGCAGAAGCCGCGCGCCTATGCCGAGGTGTACAACGACCTCGACGACGACATCGTCAACTTCTTCGCCGTGCTGCGAGATCCTGACCAGCGCGAGGCGCTGATCGAGGCCTCGCACCTGACGCCCTACGCCCGCGCTGAGTTCGAGCTGGCCTACCAGCCCACGCCCGACCCGGTGGAGCGAGCCAGGCGCACGGCAGTGCGGGCGGCGATGGGCTTCGGCTCGGCCAGCGCCACCAAGGGCACCAGCGGCTTTCGCACCGACACGCGCCGCAGCTACGGCACGGCCCAGCACATCTGGGAGCGCTACCCCGCCAGCCTGCGCCTGATTGGCGAGCGCTTCGCCGGCGTGCTGATCGAGAACCGCCCCGCGATCGAGGTCATGCGCACCCACGACGGTCCGCAGACGCTGCACTTCGTCGACCCGCCCTACATGCCCGAGACCCGCGACCGGCCCAGCCGCAAGACCTATCGGCACGAGATGACGGCCGAGCAGCACGCCGAGCTGCTGGAGGCCGTCGACGGCCTCGCCGGCATGGTGGTGCTATGCGGCTACCCCAGCCCGCTTTACGACACGCGGCTGGCCAGCTGGGCGCGCCACACCACCAGCGCCCGGATCTCGGCCGCCCGAGGCACCAGCACCCGCACCGAGGTGGTCTGGCTCAACCCCGCTTGCGCTGCAGCTCTGCAGGGCCACAGCAGCGGGCTGTTCATGGAGGCCAACCGTGCAGCAGCTTAAGCGCGGCCTCTCCTACCAAGAGGCCATGGACTATGTCGGCGTCAAGCGCCGCACATTCGATGAGGCCTGGCGCCCGCGGCTGGTCGCCATGCCCCAGGGCAGCAGCCTGATTTTCGACAGGCAAGACCTCGATGCGCTCTTCGAGGAATTCAAGGCTGCCGCTGCTGGCCAGCCGGCCGAAGCCGCCAACGAGCCCGGCGAGGCGCACAATGCGCCCCGGAACGGACGGCCCAGCCTACAGAAAGGAGTCCACACATGGGCCAACAAACATCGGGGATCTACCCCGACAAAGACGATACCTGGCAAGTCGACAAGTGGTGGCGCAAAACTCGACTACGGCAGCGTGGCTTCCTCAGTTTTGAAGAGGCGGACCGCTGGCTGATTCGGGAGCTGGAAAAGCTGCGCCTGGTGGTGATGCACGGCGCTCGGCCGGATCGCACCTTCAGCGAGGCCGCAGCCCACTACCTGCTGACGCACCAGGACAAGGTGTCCTTGGAGACCGAGATCCACATGCTCAACAGCGTGATGCCCACCATCGGCGAGCTGCTCTTGCCGCACGTTCACGACGGCTCGCTGGCGCCCTACATCGCCAAGCGGCAGGCCGAAGGCCGTGCAAACAAGACCATCAACCTGGCGCTGGGCGTGGTGCGCCGCATCCTCAACCTGGCAGCCACGAGCTGGCGGGACGAGAACAGCATCACCTGGCTGCAGCAGGCCCCGCACCTCACGCTGTTGCCGCTCGTCGGCCACCAGCGCGAGCCCCAGCCGATCAGCTGGGCCCAGCAGCGCAAGCTGCTGCCCAAGCTGCCCGACCACCTGGCCCGCATGGCGCTGTTCGTGCTGAACACCGGCGTGCGTGACGATGTGGCCTGCAGCCTGCGCTGGGAGTGGGAGATCAAGGTGCCCGAGCTGGGGATCTCGATATTCGAGGTGCCCAAAGAGCACGTGAAGGGCCGGCGCCGCAGCCGGGTGGTGGTGTGCAACAGCGTGGCCCAGTCGATCATCGACTCGGTGCGCGGCCAGCATGCCGAGTGCGTGTTCGTCTATCGCCGCGAGCGGGTCAAGAACCTGAGCGAGGCGCCGGTGATGCCCTACAGGCCGATCCAGACGATGAACAACACCGCCTGGCAGAACGGCCGCAAGGCCGCCAAGCTGGGCGACCTGCATGTGCACGACCTGCGCCATACCGTGGGCATGCGCCTGCGCGAGGCCGGCGTCGCCGAGGGCACGATCAGCGATCTGCTGTGGCACAGCAGCAAGACCATGACCCAGCATTACAGCGTGGCGCAGATCGTCGAGCTGCACCAGGCGCTGGAGAAGATCAAGGACGATACAGGCCGCTGGAACAAGAGCCTGGCGACGCTGAAGAAAGAGCAGCTGGAGCGGGAGCAAAAAGCCACTCCCCCAAAAGTCCCCCAGCAAAAGAAAACGGCCTAGAGGTTGCAGCCTCTAAGCCGTTGATTTGCCTTCTGTTTTTATGGTGCGGCTGGCAGGATTCGAACCCACGACCCCTTGGTTCGTAGCCAAGTACTCTATCCAACTGAGCTACAGCCGCACGACGTTCTTTCTTCTTCTGACTCGACCCTGCCCGTCGTGGGATGGCAGGATCCGATGTTTTTTGGTGCGGCTGGCAGGATTCGAACCCACGACCCCTTGGTTCGTAGCCAAGTACTCTATCCAACTGAGCTACAGCCGCTCCAAGCCCGCTACTATAGCACGGTATTTATAGCGTGGGCAAATGTTTGCCACTTGGCTGTCATCTTTCTCATTGAGCGGTGGCGGCCGCTTCGAAGCAGCGGGCGCGGCGCTCCATATCGCCGTCGTGGGTCGCCAGCGCCGCCAGGGTCAGCCAGCTGCGGCGGCGTGCGGCCACCGGCAGGCTGCGGTCTTCGGCGGCCTGCTCCAGCATCAAGCGGGCCTTGCCCCAGAGCTGGCGCTCGGCCAGCGCATGGCCCAGCGCATAGGCCAGATGCCTGTCGCGCGGGAAGCGCTGCACCGCCGACTCCAGCCGCTGCAACCACTCCGGACCCAGGCCCGGCACCGCCAGCACCAGGGCCTCGGACAGCACGACGCGCTCGTCATTGCCCAACTCGTCGAGCTGCTCCCAGAACGGCCGCAGCCAGCCACGCCCGTCCTCCGGCGCACCAAGCCCGGCCGCGCATTGGGCGGCACGCGCGGCGACGAACACATCGCGGCGATCGGTGCCGTCGAGCTGCAGCCAGACCTGACGCAGCTGATCGACGTCTCGTGCGGCCTCCAGCGCCTCGAAGGCCAGCGAGCGCAGCAGCCCCTGGGCGGCGACCTTGGAAAAGCCTTGATGCTTGGCCAGCAGTCGGGCGGTGCGCAGCGCCTCCAGTGGCTGCTTGGCCAGACGCGAGGCCTGCAGCTTCAGCCGCAGGGCCTGGGTGCGGCGTGCCACACCAGGCCCCAGCTCGGCCAGCAGATCCAGCGCCCGGCTCGCGTCGCGATCATCAAGCGCCCATTCGGCCGCCAGCAGCCGCGCGCCCTCTTCCGAGGCCTTGGCCTGCGGCACGCGCTGGGCCAGATCCAGCGCCTGCTGCAACTGCTCATCGCGGCGACGCCGGTCCTGCAGCCGGTGCGCGCTGTGCGCGGCCAGCAGATGACTCAGGGCCATGAAAGCACCGTCCTGAGGCAGTTCGGCGGTCTGCGCCTGTATCGTCAGCGCGCGTTGCGCCGCCTTCTGGGCACGGCCATAGCGGCCACCAAAAAACTCGGACAGCGCCTCGCGCAGCGCCAGCTGCGCGGTACGCTCGCGCTGCGCCAGCCGCCACTCGCGGGCGCGCTGGGGCAGGCTGGTCAAGGCATTCAGCGTATGGATCAGCGTGACCAGCGCGAAGCAGCTGCCCACCAGCACCAGCAGGAACAGGTTCAGCGAGACATCGAGCCGCCAGCCATTCCAGTAGAAACTCACCAGGCCGTCATTGCTGCCCAAGGTCAGCGCGGCCACCACCGCCACCGCGAACAGCAGCACCAACCAGATCATCGTACGCATAGGAAAGCGTCGCCTTTCGCGTCAACGGCCACCGGCGGCCAGCAGGGCCGCCAGCGTGTCGTCGGGACGCGGCACATTGACCTGGCGCGCCTGGCCGGCCACCTGGCGCAGCAGCTCGGAGGCGGACACCACCTTGCGCGAGCGAGCGTCGAAATAGCGGTCCAGCAGCGACTGGGTATCGCGCAGGTCGGCCTGGGCGGTGTCGAACTGCCGGCTCAGCAGCGCCAGGCGCGCGTTCAACAGTCGCAGCTTCAGGTTCTCGCGCAGGAAAAAGGCTTGTTCAGGGGCCAGCAACATGGCCTCGGGGTGATCGATTCGGGTCACCCGGAGCAAGGACTTGGCCTCCAGCCAGACATGGCTGGCCAGATCGCGCCAGCGCTCTTCGGCGACGCCCATCCATTGCGCGAGCAGGCCGTCCGCAGCCGAAGCTGTCCTGGCGGGCTTGGCTGCCGCCCGTTCGACCCGAGCCTGGCGAACCGCCATCGCTTCGCTGGTCTTGTCCGCGGCCGACAGCATCGGCAGCTCATCGAGCAGGCGCACCACCTCGTCCAGCTTGATCGCCAAGGTCGAGACATCGACCACGCTGACCGCCTTGACTCGATCCAGATCACGCGCCACCGCGCGGCGCACGCCTTCCAGGCGCGGCTGCTTGTGACGGGCCAGGCGCTCATCGGCCTGGCGCAGGGCCGCCACCAGCGGCTCGGCGCTGCCGGTGATGCCGGCCTGCTGCAAGGCGACGCGCAAGGCCGACTCGATATCGACGATGACGTTCTCGTCGCGCGAGCGCGACATCGACTGGATCAGCTCCTCCAGCTGGCCGCGCTGCAGCGCCACCTCGGCCAGCCGCGCCTCCAGCAAAGCCACCTTGGCAGCGGTATCGCGGGTCAGGTCTTGCGACTGGCGTGCCAGCGTGCGGGCCTCGCTGGCCTCGCCCTGGCTCAGGCCCTGGCGCCGGACCAGTTCCTGCTCCAGCTCCTTGAGCCGCGTCTGGCCCTGCCAGGCCAGGCCCAGCGCGGCCACCGACAGCACGGTCAGGCCGGCCGCCAGCGCCGGCACCCAGGGGGGCGCCTTGGCGCCGGCCACGGCTGCGGGCGCGGCCACGGGGATGGGGGGCGGCGCCACAGGGGCGGCCGCCTCGGGCATCGAGGAGGGGGAGGAAGTGTTGTCGCTCACGGTCAAAACGATTGTAGGGGGCGCTCTTGCAGGGCCAGCACAGCCTGGGCCACCGCCGCCGCATCGGGTCGCGCCAAAACCACATGGGCCAGGCCCAGACGACGCGCGCGCTCGGCGATGCGCTGGTGGGTGGCGATGGCACTGGCCCGCGACCAGTCGGTGCCGGCGCCGGCCAGGGTTTGCAGATGGTCAAGCGCCTCGGCGCTGCTGAACAACCAGACATGCTGCCCGGGCGCGGCCAGCGCCGCCTCCAGCGTGGCCTGCTCGGGCGTATCAAGCCTGGGACAGCGGCGCCGGTAGACGCTGTACTCGCTCACCTGGGCACCGCGCTCGCGCAGGCGCTGGGCCAGCCAGTCGCGACCGCCATCGCCACGCAATATCAGGGCCAAACGCCCCTGCCAGTCCTGCGCGGCCAGCAGCGGCCACAGATGTTCGGAGTCCAGGCTGGCGGCATCGGCCGGCGGCTGGACGATCTGCGCCTCGGGCACGCCGGCCTCACGCAGGGCCTGGGCACTGCCAGGCCCCACGGTGGCCGCCAACGCGCCCTCGGGCCAGGCCTGGCAGGCCGGCCGGGCCGCGAAGAAATGCGTCACCGCATTCGGGCTGACGAACATCGCCAGCCGCGCCTGCGGCAGCTCGCGCCAGGCCTGGGCGGCGGGTTCGCGGTCGGCGGCGGCGGCAATCTCGATCAGCGGCAGCGTCCGCACCGTCACACCAAGGGCGGCCAGGCGCGCTTGCCAGGCGCCGGCCTGCTCGCGCGGCCGGGTCAGCAGCAGCGTCAGCGGCTGGGCCACTCAGGGCGCCGGCAGGTAGTCGCGCGCACCGCGCTCGCGCAGCAGCTGGGCGGCCTGCTCGCCGAGTTGGCGGGCTTCGGCCTCGGTTTGTGGCGAGCCCGTCAGCTCGACCTTCAGCAGCGGCCGCTGATGCTGCTCGGCATGGCCCAGCGCGGCGGCCAGCGTCAGCCTATCGCCCTGCCATTGCGCATGGGCCGCCAGCGGCATGCTGCAGCTGCCGCCCAGCGCCCGCGACACCGCCCGCTCGGCCTGTGTGGCCAGCCAGGTCGGCAGGTGCGAGAGCGCGTGCAGCCGGTCCTTGAGCGCCGCGGCGTCGGCACGCACCTCCAGGCCCAGCGCGCCCTGGCCGGCGCAGGGGATCATCTGCTCGACGCTGAAGACGCTGCGGATGCGCGCGGCCAGGCCCAGGCGCTTCAGCCCGGCCGCCGCCAGCACGATGGCGTCGAAGCCGCCTTCGTCAAGCTTGCGCAGCCGGGTGTCCAGATTGCCGCGCAGCGGCTCAATGCGCAGATCGGGGCGCTGCGCCTTCAGCTGCACGACCCGGCGCAGGCTGGAGGTGCCGACCACGCCGCCCTGCGGCAGCTCGGCCAGGCTGTCGTAGCGGTTCGAGACCCAGGCGTCGCGCGGGTCCTCGCGTTCCATGATGGCCACCAGATCGAAGCCCGCCGGCAGGTCCATCGGCACATCCTTCAGCGAATGCACGGCCAGATGGGCCCGGCCCTCTTCGAGCGCGGTCTCCAGCTCCTTGACGAAGAGGCCCTTGCCGCCGATCTTGGACAGCGCGCGGTCCAGGATCTGGTCGCCCTTGGTCGTCATGCCCAGCAGCTCGACGGCCAGGCCCAGATCCTGCTCCAGCCGCGCCTTGACATGCTCGGCCTGCCACAGGGCGAGGCGGCTTTCCCGGGTCGCGATGATCACCGGCTTGACTGTGTTTGATGCGCTCATGGCCGGCATGCTAGCGCAGCAGGAAAACGATGAAGAAACTGTTAAAGTCAGATTGAAGTAACTCGGTTACATCACCCCGCCCGCTTTTTCGCATCAACCCACGACGAGCCCTGCCATGCCCGCAAGACCCGCCTCCCGCCCCGCGAAGACCCTCAAGCCCTCCCCCGCCGCCGACAAGAACAAACCGCTGATGGAGGACATCCGCTTGCTGGGTCGCATCCTCGGCGAGGTGATACGGGAACAGGAGGGTCGCGAGGCCTATGAGCTGGTCGAGCGGGTGCGCAAGCTCTCGGTGGCGTTCCGACTGAAGCGCGACACCCAGGCCGGCAAGAGCTTCGACAAGCTGCTGAAAAGCCTGTCGGGCGACCAGACCGTCAGCGTGATCCGCGCCTTCAGCTATTTCTCGCACCTGGCCAATATCGCCGAGGTCCGCCACCATGTGCGCCGCCGCGAGATCCACGACCGCGCCGGCAGCCTGGCCGAAGGCTCGCTGGCCTTCGCGCTCGAGCGCCTGCATCAGGCCGGTGTGCGGCCGAGCGAGATCGCCAAGACCTTGCAGCACGGCTTCATCTCGCCGGTGCTGACCGCCCACCCGACCGAGGTGCAGCGCAAGAGCATTCTGGATGCCGAGCGCGCGGTGGCCGAGCTGGTCGGCGCCCGCGACGGCCTGCACACCGAGCGCGAGAAGCGCGACAACGAGGTCTTGATACGCGCCCGCGTGACCCAGCTCTGGCAGACCCGCATGCTGCGCTACTCCAAGCTGACGGTGGCCGACGAGATCGAGAACGCGCTGTCCTATTACCACTCGACCTTTCTGCGCCAGATCCCCAAGCTCTATGCCGAGCTGGAAGAGGCCCTGCCCGGCCACCAGTTCAACAGCTTTCTGCGCATGGGTCACTGGATAGGCGGCGACCGCGACGGCAACCCCAATGTCACCGCCACCACCTTGCGCCACGCCTTGAAGCGCCAAAGCGAGGTGGCGCTGCGCCACTACCTGACCGAGATCCACGAGCTCGGCGCCGAGCTGTCGATCTCGGCGATGCTGGCCACCATAAGCCCGCAGATGCAGGCCCTGGCCGAGCGCAGCCCGGACCGCAACGAGCATCGTCTGGACGAGCCCTACCGCCGCGCGCTGACCGGCATGTATGCGCGCACCGCCGCCACCTTGCACGAGCTGACCGGCACCGAGGCGCTGCGCCATGCGGTCGCGCCGCAGGACCCCTACCGCTCGCCCGATGAGCTGCTGGCCGATCTGCGCGTGATCGAGCACTCGCTGCGCAGCCACCATGCCGAGGCCCTGATCGCGCCGCGCCTGCAGCCGCTGATACGCGCGGTCCAGGTCTTCGGCTTCCATCTGGCCACGCTGGACCTGCGCCAGAGCTCGGACCAGCATGAGGCGGTGATCGCCGAGCTGCTGGCCACCGCCCGCATCGCGCCCGACTACAGTGCACTCGACGAGGCCCAGCGCCGTACGCTGCTGCTGCAGTTGCTCGGCGACGCCCGGCCGCTGCGCGTGATCGGCGCGGCCTACAGCGACAAGACCGTTGGCGAGCTGGCCATCTTTGAGGCCGCTCGTGAGGCCTTGCAACGCTATGGCCGCGAGTCGCTGCGCCACTACATCATTTCGCACACCGAGTCGGTCAGCGATCTGCTGGAGGTGCTGCTGCTCTTGAAGGAAGTCGGCCTGGTGCGCGGCACGCTGGATGGCGAAGCGGTCAGCGACCTGATCGTCTCGCCGCTGTTCGAGACCATCGGCGATCTGCGCGAGGCGCCCGGCATCATGGCCGAGTTCTACGCGCTGCCAGGCATCGCCGCGCTGATTCAGCGCAGTGGCGCCGAGCAGGACATCATGCTGGGCTACTCCGACTCCAACAAGGACGGCGGCATGTTCACCAGCTCCTGGGAGCTGTACCGCGCCGAGATCGCGCTGGTCGAGCTGTTCGACGAGCTGCGCAAGAAGAACCCGCTGACCCTGCGCCTGTTCCACGGCCGCGGCGGCACCGTCGGCCGCGGCGGCGGCCCCAGCTACCAGGCCATCCTGGCCCAGCCCCCGGGCACGGTCAACGGCCAGATCCGGCTGACCGAGCAGGGCGAGGTGATCGCCTCCAAGTACGCCAACCCCGAGATCGGCCGGCGCAATCTGGAGACCCTGGTCGCCGCCACGTTGGAAGCCACGCTGCTGCACCCGACCAAGAGCGCGCCCAAGAGCTTTCTGGACGCCGCCCAGGCCCTGTCCGATGCCAGCTTCAAGGCCTATCGCGGCCTGGTCTACGAGACGCCGGGCTTTGCCGAGTATTTCTTCGCGGCCACGCCGATCCGCGAGATCGCCGAGCTGAACATCGGCTCGCGCCCGGCCTCGCGCAAGGCCACCCGCGCGATCGAAGACCTGCGCGCCATCCCCTGGGGCTTCAGCTGGGGCCAGTCGCGCGTCGCGCTGCCGGGCTGGTGCGGCTTCGGCTCCGGTGTACTGGCCTTCCTCGGCGATGGGGAAGCGCGCACGCAAAACCTGACCCTGCTGCGCCGCATGGTCAAGCAGTGGCCCTTCTTCCGCACCCTCTTGTCCAATCTGGACATGGTGCTGGCCAAGACCGATCTGGACATCGCCGCGCGCTATCTGGAGCTGGTCGAGGACCGGCGCCTGGGCAAGAAGATCTTCGCGGCCATCCAGGCCGAGTTCGCCCGCACCCAGGAGGCCCTGACCCTGATCACCGGCGAGAAGCAGCGCCTGGCCGCCAATCCCGCGCTGGCCCGCTCGATCGAGCACCGCTTCCCCTATATCGACCCGCTGAACCATCTGCAGGTCGAGCTGATGCGGCGCTACCGCGCGGTCGCGCCCGACAAGCGCGCCGAGGACCCGTCGATGGAGCGGGTGCAGCGCGGCATCCATCTGTCGATCAACGGCATTGCGGCGGGGCTGCGCAACACCGGTTGAGGCCTCGTATAGTGGGTCGATCGAGAGACTTGGGGAGTTCGCGTTGACGCGCCATCTGTTGATCATCGACCCGCAGAACGATTTCTGCGACATCCATGGCGCCAGCCTGCCGGTGGCCGGCGCCGATGCCGATCTGCACCGGGTCGCCGCGCTGATACGCGCCGAGTCAGCCGGCCTGGACGCCATCACCGTCACGCTGGACACGCATCGCCGGCTCGACATCGCCCATCCCGGCTTCTGGTTCAAGGCCGATGGCGCGGCGGTGCCGCCCTTCACCCAGATCACCGCGGCCCAGCTGCGCGCCGGCGAATTCAGGCCGCGCGATGCCTCGGCCCTGCCCCGCGCCCAGGCTTATCTGGACGCGCTGGAGGCGCGCGGCCGCTACACCTTGATGGTCTGGCCCGTGCATTGCGAGCTGGGCAGCTGGGGCCACAACATCCATGCCGAAGTCCAGGCCGCCGTCGTGGCTTGGCAGCTGCAGCGCCAGCGCCATGTCCAGTTCGTGCTCAAAGGCATGAACCCCTGGACCGAGCACTACAGCGCGCTGCAGGCCGAGGTGCCCGACCCGACCGATCCCGGCACCCAGCTCAACCAGAGCCTGGTCGAGCGCCTGGATGCCTGCGATGAGCTGTGGATCGCCGGCGAGGCCAGCAGCCACTGCGTCAAGGCCACGGTGGAGGATCTGGTGGCTCATCTGCCCAGCGCCAATGTGGGCAAGCTGGTGCTGATCGAGGACGGCATGAGCCCGGTGGGCGGCTTCGAGGCCCAGGCGGCCGAGTTCCTCACGCGGATGCGCGCGCAAGGCCTGCGCATCGCCCGCAGCAGCGAGCTGAGCACATGAGCGGCGAGCGCAGACCCGTCATCTCCAGCCTGCTGGAGACCGACCTCTACAAGTTCACGATGTGGCAGGCCATGCTGCATAGGCACCCGCAGACCCAGGCCGAGTACAGCTTTGTCTGCCGCAACGCGCCGGCCTACCCGCTGGCCGAGCTGCTGGACGATGTCAATCGCGAGCTCGATCATCTGTGCGCGCTGAGCTTCGCGGCCCACGAGCTGGCCTATCTGGGCGGGCTGCGCTTCATCAAGTCCGACTTCGTCGACTTCCTGCGCATCTTCCGCTTCCAGCGCGACTTCATCCGCGCCCGCGCCGACGGCCCGCATCTGGAAATCATCGCGCGCGGCCCGCAGGTCCATGTGATGGGTTTCGAGATCTATGTGCTGGCCATCGTCAACGAGCTCTACTTCCGCCGCTTCGACCACGCCGAGGCGCTGCGGACCGGCCGCGAGCGGCTGCAGGCCAAGCTGGCCCAGCTGCGCGACTTTGCCGCCGAGCCGGCGCGCGGCCACCCTTTCGAGTTCTTCGACTTCGGCCTGCGCCGGCGCTTCTCGGGCGACTGGCATCGCGAGGTGATCGCGACGCTGGCCGCCGAGCTGCCGCAGTATTTCAAGGGCACCTCGAACGTGCTGCTGGCCCGCGACCTGGGCCTGGTGCCGATCGGCACGATGGCGCACGACACCCGCGAATTAATAGGCATGGACACATAACCGCGAATAGTTGATACCATGGACATGAACTGACCATGTATGGAGACATGCGGTGCTGAAGCAGAGGGCTGTTCCAGATTTTGATCGGGTGCTTTGCACACTGGTGGGGCAAGCTCCCGGTGGGCAGCACGGCTGTCCACCGAGAGCGCGTCAGTCTCGGGGAGCCGGTGGTCAACTGGCTGAAACCGCCGCTCGCGGCGGCCGTCCACAGGCCGAGAAACGAGTGCCTGTGCCCCTTGGGGCGCGCGAAGCGCGGGCGGGCCAGTTGTCCACGGGCGGGCGCGCGAAAGCACGACCGCTGATGAAGACCATCAGCGTCATGGATGGCACGGTCAGGGCACGCGTGGTCCAGTTTGGGGAAGCGCGGATCGAACTCCCGGATGCCCTCGCCGAGGAGGCAACCCATGCCGGATGACCGCCCCATCATTTCGAGTCTCCTTGAGACCGACCTGTACAAGTTCACGATGTGGCAGGCGCTCTTCAACAGCGCCTACAACGACAACGATGCCGAGTACCGCTTTGTGTGTCGTCGACCGCCCGCCATGCCGCTCGCGGCGCTCAAGGCGGCCGTCCAGCACCAAGTCGATCACTTGTGCTCTCTGACCTTCCGCGCGGAAGAACTCGACTATCTGCGCTCGCTGCGCTACATGAAGAGCAGCTTCGTCGACTTCCTTTCCATTTTCCGCTTGCAACGTCGCTTCATCAGCATTGAATCGAATGGCGAAGCGCTGGAGATCGTGGCGCGTGGGCCTCAGGTTCACGTGATGTTCTTTGAGATCTTCGTGCTGGCAATTGTTGGCGAACTGCATGCCCGGAGCTGGCCGCAAGACGCAGCGTTGGCGGAGGGCCGTCGTCGCCTTGCCAACAAGATTCAACGGCTGCAGGCGTTTCAAGCTGAAGCGGAGGCCGAGCAAGAGGGATTTCCGTTCGCATTCTTCGACTTCGGGCTGCGTCGGCGCTTCAGCGGTGCCTGGCACGATGAGGTGGTCACCACGCTGAAAACCCAGTTGCCCCAGTTTTTCAAGGGCACCAGCAACGTTCACCTGGCCATGAAGCATGGGCTCACAGCGATGGGGACCGTCGCGCACGAGTACATGCAAACCTTTCAGGCCGTGCATGACGTGCCGCTGCGGAACTCGCAAAGAGCGGCGCTTGAAGCATGGGTGCAAACCTATCGTGGTGATCTCGGCATTGCGCTGACCGACGTGGTGGGCATGGATGCCTTCCTGCGCGACTTTGATCTCTATTTCGCGAAGCTGTTTGACGGTTTAAGGCACGACTCGGGCGATCCGGTCGAATGGGGTGAGAAGGCACTCGCGCACTATGCGAGGCTTCGCATTGACGGACGGACAAAACGGCTCGTGTTTTCGGACGGCCTGGACATTGAGAAGTCGATTGCGCTGTGGCGCCAGTTTGCTCGACGCGCGCAGACCGGTTTCGGCATCGGCACCAACCTCACCCACGATTTCGGACCGCAGTTCCCGGCGCTTGAGATCGTGATGAAGCTGGTGCGCTGCAACGGACGGCCCGTCGCGAAGCTTTCAGATTCGCCAGGCAAGACAATTTGCGACGACGAGACGTTTCTCGCTTACCTCCGCAGTGTGTTCGACGTACATAGCTGAGTTGAGGGCCTCTTGGCGAATATCGAATTCATCGAATACACGCCGATGCGTGAGGTCGTGGAAGACGGCGAGATTCGCTGGGTCCCAGACAAACTCGGTCGGAAGATCCACAAGCTCCCCCAGATATTCTGGGACAACGGCGAACCTTGGTCGGAAGCCAATCATTGGGCGCTTACCAAGGCATTGAGCACGGTCGGCGGAGACATCGGCACCGTCCGAACCGTGATGAAGCACCTTGCCGCGTACGCCTCCTGGCTGTACCCAGACCACGATTGGCGGCATTTCCCCATGCGCAAGCAGGATCGTCCCATCGTGCAGTTCCGAGGGGAACTCATTGCGCAGCGGACAAAAGGAACTTTGGCGCCGTCCACCGCGAGTGCCCGCATGGCAGCGGTCATCCAGTTTTACCGGCACGCCCAGGTCTATGGATTCGTGGACAGGAACTCGCCGATGTGGACAGACCGCGGAGTGGTGGTTCGGTACTTCGACACGGCCGGCTTCGAGCGAAGCTTGTCGCGCCTATCGTCAGACCTTTCCATTCCCAACAAGAGCAGTGACGGGTTCCGTCTTGAGGATGGCCTGACGCCTCTCCGGAACGAGGACGCCGCGCGCCTGTTGGAGTTCACCAAGGACCACGGCCCCAAGGAACTGCACCTCATGCTTGCTCTCGGTGTTCTCTCGGGACCACGCATCGGCACCATCACGACCCTCAAAGTGAGAGACATTGAGAACGCTTACCCCGACATCCAGGCGCCCGACACCTACCTGCTGCGCGTCGGCCCGGGGACAGGCGTGAAAACCAAGGGCGACGTGTCCGGGAACTTGATGGTGCCGAAGTTCCTCATCGATGCACTCAAGGCCTATGCCTCATCGGTGCATAGGCTGACCCGGCAAGCACGGGCGAGCGAATCGAATCGCGAGAGGCTGTTTCTGACCACCAGGGGTAGCCCCTATGAACAGGGCACGCTTAGACGCCTGATGACCGACCTTCGACGCGACGCCGTGGATGCCGGACTGCAGTTCATGCAGCGATTCAAGTTCCATCAGACCCGCGCGACCTTCGGCACATGGCTGATGGGCATGGCGCTGCGGGTCACGAACACGAAGGCGGCCGTGGCATTCGTCAGGGACGCGATGCTGCACAAGAACGAGAGGACCACCTTTCTCTATGTCCGCTTCCACGAAGACGGGCATGTGAAGGTGGAGATGGCAAACCAGTACACCAATGTCTTCTCAGGTGCCGTGAACCGCGACTGGAAGCAGTACGGTGCGTAGCGAAGTGCCGCACCCGCCCCTGACGTTTCCCACCATTGCCGTTGGCAAGGATGAGACGCCACCCGACCTCGCCCGCTTGCTCTATGAGGGCGGAGCTTCCGTGCCCGTCGATCAAGCGGACCAGAAGATTCGCCAAGGTACGTTGGGCGAAATTCTTTCAGAGCGCGTCGAACTGGTCCGCCGAGCGCACAGCTTCATCGAAGGCATGCTGACTGGTGGCGGCAGCCAAGTCACGGCTCGCCAGCAAATCAAGAGTCTCGTCCACTTCTTTGCCCAGTCGGAGAAGCAGAACTTGGCCCTGAGCCTCCCTGAGGTGCAAGCAAGCTATCTCAACTGGTCTGAACACTTATTGCATCGCGTCAAGGTAGTCAAGAATCTGAAGCAGATCTCTGCCTACAACTACGCGCGACTCACAGGCCAGATCCTGGACGGGGCACTTGACCGGCGCACACCCCTCATTGAACTCACGAGGCTCAAGCGACCCACCGATCGAAAGACACCCCAGGGTGCCAAGGCGGACAAGCAGGTCCTCCATGAGACCTTTTCCTTCGGCCGCCTGCTTCAGGACATCTGCGATGGCCTCTCGCTGAAGTCAATCTGGGGACCGCGGCCCGTCAGCATCTCGCTGCACGCTGGTGGGGAAATCGAGGTCTGCAAAACCGGCGGCAATTCAACCCGCCCCGAGGAAGAACGCCAGCCCTCCAACGTCCGGGTCTCTGCCGCAGCTGCCCTCGCCTATCAAAATGACCGATCGCTTGACCATGCTGAACGTAGGAACCTGGTCAACCTGCGCATCCAGGCCGAGTTGCTCATGTTCATCGGCCAGACGGGGATGAACTTGGCGCAGGCTCAGGAACTCCCGTTGCACAGGTTCAACTATTCAAGCGACATCGACGGCTACAAGGTCAGAGAGTACAAGCCGCGGCGCCAGGGCGAGGTCCTGTTCGAAATCTACAGCGAATACCGCAGTCACTTCGAGCGATACCTGGAATGGCGAAAGACGCTCTTCCCAGAGTCAGAGCAGCGCTTGTTCCCGTTGATCAGACGCGACGGCGTTCGCAAGAGCCGTCGACCTGCCTTTGCCTCGGTCCAGGCTGCGTGCAAGAAAGCGGGGGTTACCTGGGTTCCTCCGAGCACACTGCGTGGGACGCGGGTGAACTGGCTCCTTCGGCGAAGCGGGGACCCGGACATGACGGCCGACATGGCTCAGCATTTCAAGCAGACGCTGATTCGGGTCTATGAGAAGCCCTCGCTGCAAGTCGCGGTGAGCGAGATCACCCGTTTCCATCTGCGCCACGATCCTGTACTCGCTGGTCAGGACTCGATGCTCTCCGTTGCGCCCGGCGAATGTGACGGCATTCCGGTGGCATCTCCTGCGAAGCCAGCATCTGCCCCGAAGCCCGATTGCAGGCAGCCGTCTGGATGCCTCTGGTGCGAACATCACAGGGACATCGATTCACTCGACTATGTTTGGTCGCTGGCCTGCTTTCGGCATCTGAAAGTTCTTGAGTTGAGCGGGCACCGCCCGCCGACCCGCGAGCGCGATGCGACACACCCTGCCGACGATGCAATAGCAAGGATGAGCGAGAAGCTGGCCTGGTTTCGCGATTCGAACGCCACGCGCCGCGAATGGGTCGAAGAAGCGCTCACGCGTGTTGAAGAGGGCGACTACCACGAGCAGTGGTCTTACCTGATCGAGGCCGTGGAGGGCTCAGTCGCATGAGCGCGAATCTGCAAGAGTTCACCATCGGGATCGAGAGCGGCCTCGTCACGCCGACCTCGCGCAACTACCGGCCGCCTTCTTGGCCACCACCGCGTGATTGGCCCACGGTCATCGACAAGGACGGCGTGGTCGTGTCTCGGTGGGGAGACCCACGATGGGACCTCGCGCCTTGGGCCGGAAAGCCTGGTGGGCTCAACTTCGGCGATGGCGTCGCAGGTCGCGCCGAGCGTCTCGATGCTGAGAATGCCGACCTGATGCGGATGGTGGCGACTTGGCTCATCTGGGGACCGAGAGCCGCCGGTTCGGTCTGGACCGTGCTTGAGAGCTTCTCGAATGTCCGCCAGATTGTTGCCCTGTGCAGCCGGAACGGAATCAGCGCGGCCAGGCTGATGCGTTTTCCAAACGTCTTGGAGCAAGTGCCGGAGGAGATCGCGTCGAGCAAGTATGAGAAGACGATCAGCCTCCTTCACCGCCTCTATGACGCCCGGGATACGCTGGGATTCACGCTGGTGGACGAAGCCGGCCTGAGGCGGCTGGCTGCGGCGGCACACGACCACGACGTGGTTCAGACCCCATATATCCCCCCTCGGATCTGGCTTTACCAAGTGCAGCGCCTGGACGAATGCGTCAAGGACTTTCTCGCGCACAGAGACAAGGTCGAGCGCTGCTTCCGGTTCTGTCTGGAAGCCTACGAATCCAACTTCGGTTCGCTGGAGGATGCATTGCGCCCGGGCAAGGATGCGAGCAAAGCCCCCTTCAATGCAGCCTCGGAACGCCGCACCGACTGCACCTACCACGGCAAGTTCTCTGACGTCGCGGCGCACTTCGGGATCGCCGGGCTGCTGGGAAAGTGGATCGCGTGGGATGAGGATGGGCTTCAGGTCAGGGTTCTGTCGGCATACCTGTCGGTCGTGACCTATGCCGCACTGGCCTACATCGCCAATTTCACCTTACAACGCAAGGAAGAGGTCGCGTCGCTCAGAGCCAGTTGCCTTCTCTGGGAGGTGGACGAGAAGTTGGGGCGGGTGCCCATCATCTGTGGCGAAACGACCAAGACGGACCCGGATTCGGATGCCAGGTGGGTCGCCAGTCCCAGCGTGGAAAGTGCAGTTCAAGCGGTATCGGCCATTGCCAGGCTGAGGATGCTCTGTGATCGAGCAAACCCCTTGATTCGACCGTCGTCAGCCGATCACGACGACCCATACTTATGGAGTTCAGCGACTGAGCCCTGGGGCCTGGCACTAGGGTTGGCACAGTCCTACGAAATTCGGCAACCGCTACTGGATCTTGCCAAGGGCATGGCGCGCTACCCGCTGCTGTTCGACACGGAGCAAATGAGGATCTCGGGCCAAGACTTGGCAATCGCCCGCAGGCTCACGCCCAATCTGCCGGAAGACGAGTTCTCCATCGGGAAGATCTGGCCGCTGGCCTGGCATCAGTATCGGCGCACTGGCGCGGTGAACATGTTCGCCTCAGGTGATATCTCGGACAGCACGATGCAACAGTTGATGAAGCATTCCTCTCGTTTGATGCCTCTCTACTATGGCCGCAATCACACGCAGCTGCACCTCAACGATGAGGTTCGGTCGTCGGTGATGATGGCCATGTACGAAGCCCAGGCAGAGATGGTCAAGCTCGCAGCCGGTGACGACAGATTCGTATCGCCTCACTCACAGGAGCGAAAGGACGCACTCCTTGTGCGCGTCATGAGCGTGAAGGACATGAAGAGCCTGGTCTCGCTGGCGAAGACGGGGAAAGTCAGCTTTCGCGAACACAGGCTGGGCGCTTGCATGAAAGCAGGCGCGTGCGAGTACGGTGGCATCGAGTCGATTGCCCGCTGCGCAGGGGGCGACGGCGAGAAGCCCTGCAGAGAGGTGCTGTACGACCGCGAGAAGAAACCTCAGGTGCTTGCAGACATGCGCCGATTCACCGAAGAGATCAACCGATTGCCGCCGGATTCGCCGCGATACAAGGCCCTCGTTGCCGAGCGGAGCAGCATGGAGAACTACCTGAATGCCATCTGATCCCTCAGAACCGCAAAGCGCGGAATCGCGCTTCCGCCAAGCGTTCGAACGCTTGAAGAGCGGCAGACCGAAGGTGCTTCCGACGGGGACGCCGGTCTCGCAGAACAATGTTGCCCAAGAGGCAGGCCGGGATTCAACAGCACTCAAGAAGCGAAGGTTCCCCAAACTTGTTGCAGAGATTCAGGACTACCTCCGCGAGCAGGAAGAAGGTGAGGCCTCAGCCACCGCAGACAAGGTAGATCAGAAACGTGCAAAGAGGACGGCGGAGGAGCGGATGGAAGACGCAATTCGGCAACGCGATCAAGCTCAGTCGATACTTGCCAGCGCCAACGTGCGCATTGTCGAGTTGACCGAACAAGTCCGATCGCTGCAGAGGCAGCTCGACGAGATTCAGCCCCCGCCGACGCGCCTCGGCCGGCGTTGAGCCTAGGGACTCCGGACAACTTAGCAGGGGCGACCGGCGCGTTGGCCGTCGAGCTCACCCTCACGCACAATGTCTACTCGCACACCGTCGGGCTCAAGGAAGACGGCCGAAATGCCACGAAGTCCGACGCCGACCGAGGCGAATCCTTGCGCCTCCCACCTCGGACTCGAGTCCAACCGATCATGATGATGGCCATGCACGCTGGCTCGCACGTTCATCGAACGCGCCAGCGTGTCGAGTAGGTCGAAACCATTGGGATGGTAGCCGGGAGCCTCGTGCGAAATCAGCACGTCAGCCTGGAGATCGGCCAGGCGATCGACTTCGTCCGGATAGATGGTGCCCCAGTGCTTGCGATGGTGACCGCCCGCCCAGCGATCCTGCCGCGGCGTTGACGCGGCATGCTCTTCGCGAGAACGAAAGGCCGGTGCTCCGCCCCGGGCGGAACCTGGTGAAGGATGCCAGACGGCTTCGCGGAAGACGCCGCCAAGGCCGGCTAGGCCCGTCCCATCGCGCAAGGTCACGACGCGACCGTGCACGTTGCGGTCAGCGAGTTTGCTGCCCCAGACGCGTCCCCAGAGGTCGTCCGAGTCGGCGTCGTGGTTGCCCGGAATCCACCAGACGCGATCCAATATGGGTTGCAGTTCCTCGTGCAACGGCCGCCCGGGCTCCATGTCTCCCAGCAGCACCACGGCCAAGGCCCTGGTTTGTTCAGCGGTTTCGATAATGTGACGGAACGACCCATGAGGGTCGCCGCAGTACAGGATTGGTTCCATCGTAGCCATCAGAAATTGAATTTCAAGTCGCGCGCATCGAGCCGAGTTTGACGGCTAATTTCGCATCGCTGGAGGCCGTGAACCGCATTTGTCTGCGATTCGCGGCAGCTGTCAAGATGGAGTGGTCAGACGCGTCGCTGATCATCTCAGCGCCTGCGCATCGTCAGGAACGCCGCCGGCACGACGAACAGCGACAGCAGCGGCGCCGTCACCATGCCGCCGAGCATCGGCGCGGCGATGCGACTCATCACCTCCGAGCCGGTACCGCTGCCCCAGACGATGGGCACCAAGCCGGCCAGGATCACCGCCACGGTCATCGCCTTGGGCCGCACGCGCAGCACCGCGCCCTCGCGGATGGCGTCCAGCAGTTGCCCCGCTGTCGGCATAGCGCCGTCCGGACAGCGCTCGGCCAAGGCATGCTTCAGGTAGATCAGCATCACGACGCCGAACTCCGCGGCCACGCCGGCCAAGGCGATGAAGCCCACGCCGGTGGCGATCGAGAGGTTGTAGCCCAGCAGGTACAGGAACCAGATGCCGCCGGTCAGCGCAAACGGCAGCGTGGCCATGATCAGCAAGGCCTCGTCGAGCCTGGAGAAGGTCAGGTACAGCAGCACGAAGATGATCAACAAGGTGGCCGGCACCACCACCTTCAGCCGTGCATTGGCCCGCTCCAGGTACTCGAACTGGCCCGAGTAGGCGAGGCTCACCCCGGGTTCCAGCTTGACCTGGCTGGCCACGGTGGCGCGCAGATCGTTCGCCACCGAAGCCAGGTCCCGCCCTCGCACGTCCACATAGACCCAGCCCGAGGGGCGCGCATTCTCGCTCTTGAGCATCGGCGGCCCGTCGGTAATCGCTATGCTCGCCACCGTGCCCAGCGTGATCTGCTGGCCCATCGGTGTGGCGATCGGCAGTTGCACCAGCTTCTCGGGCGAATCCCGCCACTCGCGCGGATAGCGCAGGCTGATCGGGAAGCGGGCCAGGCCATCCACCGTCTCCGACACGTTCTCGCCGCCGATGGCGCCGGAAACGATGGCCTGGATGTCGGACACATTGAGGCCATACCGACCTGCGGCCAGGCGATCGATCTTGACGTCGATGTAGCGACCGCCCGTCAATCGCTCGGCCAGTGCCGAGCTGACGCCCGGAACGCCCTTGGCGACCTGCTCGACCTGCGCGGCGATGCGGTCGATCACCCGCAGGTCGCTGCCGCTCACCTTCACGCCGATGGGGCTCTTGATGCCGGTGGCCAGCATGTCGATGCGGTTGCGGATCGGTGGAATCCAGATGTTGGACAGCCCCGGGATCTTGACCGCGCTATCCAGCTCCTCGATCAGGCGCTCCGGTGTCATGCCGGGCCGCCATTGCTCGCGTGGCTTGAGCTTGACCGTGGTCTCGAACATCTCCAGCGGCGCCGGGTCGGTCGCCGTCTCGGCGCGGCCGGCCTTGCCAAAGACGCGCTCCACCTCCGGCACGGTCTTGATCATCCGGCTGCTGATCTGCAGCAGCTCGGTCGCCCGCTGCGCCGACAGGCCCGGCAAGGCCGAAGGCATGTAGAGCAGATCGCCTTCGTCAAGCTGCGGCAGGAACTCGCCACCCAGCCGAGCCAGCGGCCACAGCGTCGTGGCCAGAGTCGCCAGCGCAATCAGCATCGTGGCCTTGGGCCAGCGCAGCACCCATTCCAAGCAAGGCCGATAGATCGCGATCAGCGCCCGCGTGATCGGGTTCTTCTGCTCGTCGGGAGTGCGGCCGCGGATCCAATAGCCCATCAACACCGGAATCAAGGTGACCGACAGGCCGGCGGCCGCCGCCATGGCATAGGTCTTCGTGAAGGCCAGCGGGCCGAACAGCCGCCCCTCCTGAGCCTCCAGCGTGAAGACCGGCACGAAGGACAAGGTGATGATCAGCAGCGAGAAGAACAGCGCCGGCCCGACCTCCTCGGCCGCTTGCGTGATGACATCCCAGCGCTCCTTGCCCTGCAGGGCCTGACCAGGATGGGCGTGCTGCCAAGCCTCCAGCTTCTTGTGCGCGTTCTCGATCATCACCACGGCCGCATCCACCATCGCGCCGACGGCGATTGCGATGCCGCCCAGGGACATGATGTTGGCGTTGATGCCCTGATAGCGCATCACCAGAAAGGCCGTCATCACGCCCAGCGGCAGCGCGATGATGGCCACCAGGGCGGAGCGCAGATGCCACAGGAAGATGGCGCAGACGACAGCCACGACCAGGAACTCCTCGATCAGCTTGCTCGTCAGGTTGTGGATCGCGCGCTCGATCAGGGCACTGCGGTCATAGGTCGTGACGATCTCGACACCCTTGGGCAGGCTGCTCTGCAGCTCGGCCAGCTTGGCCTTCACAGCGGCGATCGTTTCCTGGGCGTTCTTGCCCGAACGCAGCACCACCACGCCACCGGCCACCTCGCCCTCGCCGTCCAGTTCGGCGATGCCCCGGCGCATCTCGGGTCCCACCTGTACGGTGGCGATATCACCCAAGCGAACCGGAACATTGCCGCGCGCGACCAGCGGGATGGCCCGGAAGTCATCCAACGTCTTGAGGTAGCCGCCCGCGCGCACCATGTACTCCGCGCCCGCCAACTCCAGCACCGAGCCGCCGCTCTCCTGGTTGGCGCCCAGCAGGGCCTCGCGCACCTGGCCCTGGTTCAGGCCGTAAGCCGCCAGCTTGAGGGGGTCGAGCACGACCTGGTACTGCTTGACCATGCCGCCGACCGACGCCACTTCGGCAACGTTGGGCAGGCTCTTCAGTTCGAACTTGAGGAACCAGTCCTGCAGCGCGCGCAGCTGGGCCAGGTCGTTCTTGCCCGTCCGGTCCACCAGCGCGTACTGGAAGATCCAGCCCACGCCCGTGGCATCGGGCCCGAGCGCCGGTTTCGCGCTGGCCGGCAGGCGTCCCTGCACCTGGTTCAGATATTCCAGCACGCGCGAACGCGCCCAGTACAGGTCCGTGCCATCGTCGAACAGCACATAGACGAAGGAGTCGCCGAAGAAGGAAAAGCCGCGCACGGTCTTGGCACCCGGCACCGACAACATCGTGGTGGCCAGCGGATAGGTCACCTGGTTCTCGACGATCTGGGGCGCTTGGCCCGGGTAGCTGGTGCGGATGATCACCTGCACGTCGGAGAGGTCGGGCAAGGCATCCACCGGTGTGCTGCGCACGGCCCAGATGCCCCAGGCAGTCAGCATCAGGGTCGCCAGCAGCACCAGGAAGCGGTTGGCGACCGACCATCGAATCAGGCGGGCGATCATGGCGACACCCCCTCGACGGCGGTGATCACATAGTCATCCCCCTGCTGGATGAAGGAAAAGCGCACCGGCTGCCTGGGCTTGAGCCCCGCCGCCAGCCTCGGGTTCGCCAGCTTGAACCCCATGGTCATGGGCGGCCACTTCAGTGCCGGCACGGCCTCATGCGCGAGCGTCATCTCGGTGGCCGACAGCGCCTCGATGACGCCACGGACCGTGAACGAGGCCGCGGCCGCGCTGGTGGGAGCGGAAGCGGCTGATGTGGCGGCGACGCTCTCCTGCGGCAACACCCCCTGGAGACTGGCCTCCGAATCGATCAGGAACTGGGCCGATGCCACCACCTGCTGGCCGGCATTCACCCCGCGCTGCACCACCAGCATGTCACCGATCTCAGCGCCGAGCTGGACGGCCACCGGACGGAATCTCCCCGGCCCGTCCACGACATAAACGAGGGCTCGCCTGCCGGTCCGGATCACGGCTTCGCTGGGCACCAGCAGCGCGGTCTGCTCGCGACCGACCAGGCGCACCTGTCCCGACATGCCCGATTTGAGACGCAAGCCCGGGTTCGCGAGTTCCAATCGCACCCGCACGGTCCGGGTCTCCGGGCTGGCCTCGGGCAGGACGGCGATGACACGGGCATTGAACACCTCCGAGGGAAAGGCGGCCAGCCGCACTTCGGCCATCTGGCCTTGCAGCACCGGGCCGCTTTGTGCCTCGGGAACCGCTGCATCAATCCATACCGAGCCCAGGCCATTGATGCGCGCCAGGCTCATGCCAGCCGACACCGTCATGCCCTGACGTACCATCAGCTCGGCCACCAAGCCCCCCTGAGGCGCGGACACCGTGTAGCGGCCCAGCGGCTCGCCAGAACTCTCGACACGCGCGACGAGGGCTTCGGGCATGCCCAGCAGCAACAGCCGCTGGCGCGCCGCGTGGGTCAGCGCCGCGTCCTGCAAGGCCTTGACGGCCAGGAACTCGCGTTGGGCCGACACCCATTCCGGCAGCAGCAAATCGACCAAGGGGCTGCCCGCTGCGATCACATCGCCCGGCGCACGCGCATAGACTCGCTCAACGAAACCTGCACTGCGGGCCTGCACCAGGCTCACGTCGCGCTCGTTGAGCAGCACCGTGCCGGCCACATCGATGCTGGCGGCAACAGTCTTCTGCTCAACGCTGGCAGTGCGCAAGCCCAGCGACTGGATCGCCTGAGGCGACACGCTCACTCCGGCCCCGGCCCCGCCGCCTTCATCGGCGTACTTGGGCACCAAGGCCATGTCCATGAAGGGGGACTTGCCAGGCTTCTCGAACTTCTGCGTCGGCACCATCGGGTCGTACCAATACAGCACCTTGCGTTCGGCCGAGGCGGCCGCTTCAGGGGCAGTCGCTGCCCCGTGGCTCGCCAGCGGCGCCTCTTTCCACCGCGCCAGCCCCCAGCCCATGGCGATGCCGGTGGCGATCAGCGTGAGCCCGGCGAAAAGCTTCTTTGTGTTCGTGTTCATCGTCGTCTTCTCCGCTCAATCGGTGATCAGGCTGTTCAGCCGCACCCGCAGGCCGTCCCGCTGGGCTTGCAGTTCGATCAGGCGCAGACGGGCCTCCAGTACCTGCGAACGGGCCGCAAGCACGGAACTCAGGTCGGCTTTTCCGGCCTGGTAGCTGCTCAGGGCCAGGGCCGAGCGGTCAGTGGCCAAGGCGATGCCGTCAGATTGCAGGCGCTCGATCTGGCGCTCCAGGGTCTGCAGTTCAAGCGCGCTTTCCTCAAGCTCCTGCAGGTGCCGCCGGGCGGCGTCTTCCTGCTCGGCCTCGACGCGCTGCGACTCCAGCTGCTTGGCGCGGATCAGCGGCTCCTGGCGCTGCCCTTTCTGCCAGGGCAGATCGAAGCTGAGCTGGAAGGAAACCATGTCGCCCCATTGGCGGCCACGCCGGCTGTAGGCCAGCTCCCAGGACCAGTCACCGCGCGACTCGGCCTGGGCCTCGCGCAGCTCGGCGGCGGCCATGCCGCGCAGCGCCGGATAGACCGCCAGTTCCGCGTGGCGGTGCAGGTCGGCGCGCAGCTGTTCGATCGGGATCGCCAAGGGCGGCGGCGCATCGTCCAGCGGCTCGTCGGCACGTGTTCCCAGCCAGCGCCGCAGGGCCGTCCGGGCCTTGCGGGCGTCCCGCTGCAGTTCGTCGCGCCGGTCGAGCAGCGCCAGGTTTTCCTGGCGGGCAGCCAGGACGTCGCCGGCCTGCGCGCTGCCTCCGGCAACACGGGCCGGGAGGCTGTCCTGCAGGCGCTGGTTCTCTGTCAGCAGCGCGTCGAGCAGGGCCTGACGCCGGTCAGCGGACTGCGCGGCGACCCAGGCCTGCCCAAGGGCCTGCCTGAGCTGCAGCCGCTGCACCGCGATCAGTGCGCGCTCTCGATCGGAGCGGGCCTGGGCGACCTGCACGCGGGCTTCTCGCTTGGCCCGGTTGGGCACGTCCTGCATCAGGGCCATGCGTTGCATCGTCATGAAGTCCCGCGTGAGACTCCAGCGATCCATGCCGCTGATGGGCAGGTTCTCGACGCCGACCGACAGCCTGGGATCCGGCAGTGCCGCCGCGGCGCCATGGGCCACGCCCGCCGCATCGAGTTGCAACTGCTGAGCTGCCAGGCTGGGGCTCTGCTGCTCAGCCAGAAGCAGCGCCTCGCGATAGCCAAGTGCTTGCGCCGGGCCGGCACCCAGTCCCGCGGCCAACAAAAGGGCGCAGGCGTAGAGGGGGCGGCGCGCGACAACGCACCGCGTCTGGAGATGCGCGGAAGGCGCACCCGCATAGATGATTTTCATGATGGTCCTCGACAACGAAATCCGCACGGCAAGCAGGTGCAGCGAGACTCGCGCACCGGCTGACGGCGGGTCAATTGCGGAGGACCTGAAGCGTCAGATAAAGCGGTGGAAAACCAGCCGCTGGGGCTGATTCGGCAGAGGAAGCCTGCCGTTCGGCAGTCGCTGAGCCTTCGAGAATTGTTGGCAGCACATAGGCCAGCCAGAGGGCCTGCGCCGCCGTGGCATGAAAATCCGGAGCATGTACCGAGGGCGCAGGCTGGCTGTCCGTGCCGCAATGGGCCCGGCACAGCTGCGGCGCCTCTTCATCCATGCTGCCCGGCATGGCGTGACAGTCGGGCATGGCCGTCATGTCAATGGCTTCGTCCATGACCATGCCGGCCATCTGCATGGCGTGCGCCGGTGCATCGAGCTTCGGACACGCATAGGCTGCCACCGCCATTTGCATGAACAGCAACGCCGCAACGAGCCCGCTGCTGATCCAGCGGCCCCACTGCCTGGCGATGCGTCTGGCGGAGTTCATGTCGATAGCTTATCTCGCTGCAAACGATCTTGCTTGGCGCAGATCAATGCTAAGCGCTGCGAAGCCGCCGGCGGATGGATTTGTGCATGACATCAATGGTCCTTTCGTGAGCAGCGCCACGCTCACCCCTTGCGCAGCCGCAGCGCGTTGGCGATGACCGATGCCGAACTGAGGCTCATGGCCAGCGCAGCGATCATCGGCGACAGCAGCCAGCCAGTGAAGGGATAGAGCAAGCCCGCTGCGATCGGAATGCCCAGCGCGTTGTACAGAAAGGCGAACAGCAGGTTCTGCTTCATGTTCGCGACGGTGTCCTCGGACAGGCCGCGCGCGATGGAGATGCCGCGCAGGTCGCCCTTCACCAGGGTCAGCTGAGCGCTGTTCATCGCGACGTCGGTGCCGGTCCCCATCGCGATGCCGACATCGGCCTTGGCCAGGGCCGGCGCATCGTTGATGCCGTCGCCCGCCATCGCGACCACGCGGCCCTCGGCCTGCAGCCTGGAAACCAGGGCCAGCTTGTCGGCGGGTTTGACCTCGCCATGCACCTCGTCGATGCCCAGGCGCTGGCCGACGGCCCGTGCGGTGGTCATGCCGTCGCCGGTGGCCATCACGATACGCAGCCCGGCTGCGTGCAGCGAAGCGAGGGCCTCGGGCGTGCTGGCCTTGACCGGGTCCGATACCGCCAGCAGTCCGAGCAACTGGCCGTCCGCAGCCAGGTACATCACGCTGGCCCCCTGGGCGCGCAAGGCCTCGGCCTGCTCCTTGAGCGCGTCCACCGACACGCCGGCCTGCGCCATCAGCACGGTGTTGCCCAGCGCGAGCTGGCGGTCCCCGACGCGCCCGCGCACCCCAATGCCCGAACCAGACTCGAAATCCTGGGTCTTCAGTAGCTCCAGCCCCCGCTCGCGAGCCGCCCGCACGATGGCATCGGCCAGCGGGTGCTCGCTGCCCTGGTCCAGGCTGGCGGCCAGCCGCAACACCTCGTCCTCCGTCTGGCCGGCCGCAGGGACGATGCGCTCGAAGACCGGTCGGCCCTCGGTCAGCGTGCCAGTCTTGTCGACGATCAGCGTGTCGACTTTGCGCAGGTTCTCGATGGCCGCGGCATCCCGGAAGAGCACTCCGCCGGTCGCGCCACGGCCAGTGGCCACCATGATGGACATCGGCGTGGCCAGGCCCAAGGCGCAAGGGCAGGCAATGATCAACACCGCCACGGCATTGACCAGGCCGTAGACCCAGCGTGGCTCGGGGCCGAACAGGCCCCATGCCAGCAGGGTCAGGATCGCAATGCCGACGACGGCGACGACGAAATAGCCGGCCACCTGATCCGCCATGCGCTGCATCGGCGCGCGCGAGCGCTGGGCCTGGGCCACCATCTGCACGATCTGGGCGAGCATGGTCGCCGAGCCGACCCGCTCCGAGCGCATCACCAGGGCCCCGTTGGTGTTCATCGTGGCGCCGATCAGCTTGTCTCCCGGGTTCTTGACGACCGGAATCGGCTCGCCGGTCAACATGGCCTCGTCGACGGCGCTGCGGCCCTCGACCACCACGCCGTCGACCGGCACCTTCTCGCCCGGACGCACGCGCAATAGATCGCCCACATGCACATGGGACAGCGGCACGTCGCTTTCCTGGCCTTGCTCGTCGATGCGACGGGCCGTCTTGGGCGCCAAGCCCAGCAGCGACTTGATCGCCGCCGAGGTCTGCGATCTGGCCTTGAGCTCCAGCACCTGGCCCAGCAGGGTCAAGGAGATGATGACCACGGCCGCCTCGAAGTAGACGGCAACCCGGCCCATGGCCTGGAAGGATGCCGGGAAAGCCTGCGGCGCGACCGTGGCCACCACGCTGTACACAAAAGCTGCACCGGTACCCAGCCCGATCAGCGTCCACATATTCGGGCTGCGGTTCACGATGGACTGGACGCCCCGCTCGAAGAAAGGCCAGCCAGCCCACAGCACCACGGGCAGGCTGAGCACCAGCTCGATCCAGCTTTGCGTCGCCATCTCGAACCACTGCAGCCGGTGCCCGAGCATGGCGAGCAGCGTGACCACCACCGTCAGCGGCAGAGTCCACCAGAAGCGGCGCTGAAAATCCACCAGCTCCGGATTCTCGTCGGACTCCAGATCCGGCATCACCGGCTCCAACGTCATGCCGCACTTCGGACAGTTGCCCGGGTGATCCTGGCGGATCTCGGGGTGCATCGGACAGGTGTACAGGGTCGACGAGGCGCCAGCAGCGTCCCCCAACCCTGGTTGGGTGGACTGGTCCTGGGGCGCGCGCTGCTGCCCATGCTGATGGGTAGGGTGATGACTCATATGCGCGCTGGTGTGCCCGGCCGGCGAATGGTGGGCATGCCCCACTTGCTTCGCCTGTCCCTCAGGCACGAGATTCATGCCGCATTCCGGGCACCTGCCGGGCGTCGTTTGGCGGACATGGGGGTGCATCGGACAGACGTAGACCTTCGCATCAACGGGCATATCGGCATCGTGTTTCATGCGGCATTGTTCGGTTGCATCCATAGGCTCGCCATCGGCAAGGCTGGCATCAGTCTGATCCTTGCCATGAGGGTAATGTCAAGCTTCTCGACTCGGCGGTGTCGGACTCGCGGACCAACGCGGGATGAAACGCGGGGTCTGTTCAGCGTATTGCTGGTACTGGGGCCCGAACTTCAGCCCCATCTCGCGCTCCTCCGAGATCGCCAGGCGCCCGTACATCACCAGCAGCACGGGGAACATCAGCAAGGTCAGTAGCGTCGGCCATTGCAGCAGGAAGCCCAACAGGATCAGCACGAAGGCCAGATACTGCGGATGCCGAACCCTTGCGTAGGGGCCGACGATCGCCAGGCTGCCGCGGCGCTGCGCGTGGTACAGCACATGCCAGGCGCTCGACAGCAGCCAGAAGCCTCCGCCCAGCAGCACATAGCTCGCGATATGAAGCACGCCGAGATGCGGGTCACCTTGCTCCCCCAGCAGGGTCGACCAGAGGTGGCCCGTGTTGTGCGATAGCAGGTCGAGGCCGGGATAGCGGGTCTGCAGCCAACCGGACAGCAGGTAGAGGGTCAGCGGGAAGCCATACATCTCCACGAACAGCGCCACGACAAAGGCCGCGAAGGCCCCAAAGCTGCGCCAGTCACGAGCCGTCTGCGGCTTGAAGAAGCTGAACGCGAAGATCACGAAAACGGCCGAGTTCAGGATGACCAGCGACCAGAGCCCGTAGGCAGATGCCTCATGCGTCATGGCTTGCCTCCCTGATCGCGCGCATCGTGATGGTCGGCATGCTGTCCGCCTTGGTGATGCCCGCGATGAATGAAAAGATGCATCAAGGGGCAAGCCAGGATGATCAGGTAGGGCAAGGCACCGAGCAGATGGGCGCGGTGCTCCGCCCAAAGAAACCAGCCGGCCACGCCGGCCAGCACGATCCAGGCGATGCCGGCGCGTGAACGCCAGAATCGAGGGACTTGATGGTTGGGGTCCATGGCGATCTCCCGAAGTGGCAGCCAGGCTTACTTGCCGTCGCGCACAGGCGCAGCAGGCATGCGATCCATCATCATTTCCATCATCATCTGCATCATGTCCATGCGCTGCTCCATGGCCTCCATACGGGCCTTGGGGTCCGCCGGCATGCCCGCCGCGCCGCTGCCCTTGCCGGCCATCTCTTTCATCATGCCCATGCCCCCCTGCATGGCCTTCATGTACTCGCCCATCAGCGCCTGACGCTCCCCGGGCGTCTTGGCAGCCATCATCTTCTGGTGCATGTCCTGCATTGCGCTCATCCTGGCGCTCATGTCGGCGGGCTTCGTTGGAGCTGCGGTTGCTGCAGTTGCCGGCGACTTCACAGCAGGTGCGGAGGCCGCGCCTTCCGGATGGTGAGCCAGATGGTCCGGTTCCTTGGTCTGCGCTGCGGCGAGGCCGGCGGCAACGAGCAGCGCGGCAGTGGTCAGTACGATCTTGTTCATGGTGCTCTCCGAGAATCTGCGGGGAGAAAAGCCGACCGGGTGTCGGTCGCGGCACGCGTGCTGCCCCGCCATCTAGCACGCGCCGAATCGGGGCGTGCAGACACATCGCCACGCGGGGTGCTGGCCCCCGGGGCGCTCGGAAGAGCGACTAAAGAGTCAAGCGCAACAGTCGGATGGGGATAGGTGGGCCGGCTTCGCGCACGGCCGCAAAGCAACTGGCGAGGATGACCCCACGCACGTCTACCGACGTCCAGGCCAGGATGGGAGCCTGCAGCAGCACCGGCATCAGGTCAGCGCTGCCGCCCAAGCCCTTGAGCGTCAGGTTCAGCGTGGAGCGTCCGTCCTCGCAGAACTTCTGACAGGCCGGATCCGGGGCCTGGGGTGTGGATTCAACCCCTGCCGGCTCATCATGGTGATGTGCCTCGACCGTTGGCGTGAGGTCGTGGCCATGCGGGACGAGCTGAGAGTTGCCATGTGAACCATGAACTCCGCCAAAGGCACAGGCGTTCGCGATACCCGCAACCAAACCGAAGATCCAAAGGCACAACATCATGGCGGCCAGGCGGCGCCGTGATGTTGTTCGTTGGATCGTGCCCATATTGATGTGCTCGCTGCTCAGCTCGGTAGAACCATGAGCAGATACTGCGGCACGGGCGAGGTGCACAACTTGATCCGGATCAACCAAACGCGTTCGCATCCGGTTGATCTCGCAAGCGGCCTACTTTGCAGCAGGCTGCAGTTCGGTCACCACGAAGCCGCTGCTGGCCTTCTCGACCTTGAATCGGACTTTGTCGCCCACCTTGACCTGGTCGACCATCGCAGGATCCTTGACCTGGAAGACCATGGTCATGCCTGGCATGTCCAGGTTCTTGATGTCCCCATGCTTGATCGTCAGTTTCTTGTTGTCCTTGTCGACCTTGCGGATTTCGCCGTCGGTCATGTCGGCCGCGGCGCTGGCGGCCGTGCCACCCGTCTTGCTGGGGTCCATGCCTTGCGCGACAGCGCTTAGGGACAGGGTCGAGATCAGACCGAACATTGCGGCCATGCTGAGATGCTTCAGTGCTTTCATCGGAGTCTCCTTCAACGGTAACTTTGAAAAACACGTGCGCTGCCATCCTTGGCCAGCAGCAGCACGTCGTAGGGGTCCTTGCGATCGCCATACTCGGGGCCATCCATGCCCGGCGAACCGACGGGCATGAAGGGCACGGCAAGCCCGATGCCGGCGGGACGCTCCAGCAGCAGGCGATGGATGTCCTTGGCCGGCACATGCCCTTCGATGGCATAGCCGCCGATCAAGGCTGTGTGGCAGGAACCATGCTTGTCCTGAACGCCTAGGCGCTTGCGCGCGGCGGCATTGCCGCCGTCGCTGACCTGGGTGGCAAAGCCATTGGCCTCCAGGTGCACGATCCAGTCCTTGCAGCAGCCGCAGCTGGGGCTCTTCCAGATCTGCACCATGGGCTTGGAGCGCCCCGGTGGATCTGTTCGAGCCCAGGCCGGCAGCGCCAGCAGCGCGACGGCACCCGCGATCAGGGCATGCCGACGCTCAATGCTTGTGATCGCCATGCCCGTCCGCCTTGCCGGCCTGCGCACTCTTGACGCTCTTGGCGCCCGCGCTGGCGACCACCTTGACCTTGCCCACCATTCCCGCCTGGTAGTGGCCCGCGATCAGGCAGGCGAAGTCGAAATCACCGGCGCGGTTGAAGGTCCAGACGATCTCACCACTGGCGCCGGGCTTCACATGCGCCATATACGGCTCGTCGTGTTCCATGTCCGGGAACTTCATCATCAGGGCGGCGTGCTCGTCGAGGACCTTCTTCGTCCCGAGCACGAACTCGTGCATCACCTTGCCATCGTTCTTGATCACGAACTTCACGGTCTCACCCTGCTTGACCTCGATCTTGTCGGGCGAAAAGCGCATGGCGTCAGACATCTTGATCTCGATGGTGCGCTTGGCGGCAGGGGCGTCGGCAGCGATGCCCCAGTCCTTTTGCTCCTTCTTGACCGGGCCGGACTTTTTGGCGTGGTCCTCATTGCCATGGGCGTGAGCACCGGCGCTGAGAGCCATCAGGCCGGCGAAGATGGCGCCAAGCACCTGAGTTTTGCTGAATTTCATAGGAGTCTTTCTATAGAAACGAAAACAGAAAATGGGATGAGTTGGACTCAGTGCCCGGAATGCCCGGAGGACTTGCGGACCTTGACCTCGGCGCTAGGGCCGGGCTTCTGGCGGGGCATCGATTGCCCGCCCTCCGCAGCGAAGCGTGCGGGCTCCGGCAGTGCGCCCGTCCATTCGAAAGCGACCTCACCCTTGGGATGTTGATACCAACCCGGATCGCCGTAGTCGCCGGCCTTCTGGTTCTTGCGGACCTTCAGGATCGAGAACATGCCGCCCATCTCCACCCCACCGAACGGCCCCTGGCCGGTCATCATCGGGATCGTGTTGTCGGGCAGCGGCATCTCCATTTCGGCCATGTCGGCCATGCCGCGCTCACCCATCACCATGTAGTCGGGCACAACCTTGGTGATCTGCTTGACCACCTCCCGGTGGTCGACGCCGATCATCGTCGGCACGTCGTGGCCCATTGCGTTCATGGTGTGATGACTCTTGTGGCAATGGAAAGCCCAGTCGCCTTCCTCGTCCGCCAGGAACTCGATCTGCCGCATCTGTCCGACCGCGACATCGGTCGTGACCTCGTACCAGCGCGTGCTCTTGGGCGTCGGACCGCCATCGGTGCCGGTAACCAAGAACTCATGACCATGTAGATGAATCGGGTGGTTGGTCATCGTCAGGTTGCCGATGCGGATGCGCACCTTGTCGTTCTTGCGCACGTTCAAGGTATCGATGCCAGGGAAGACGCGGCTGTTCCAGCACCACAGGTTGAAGTCCGTCATCGTCATGATCTTGGGCGTCGCGGTGCCTGGATCGATGTCGAAGGCGTTCAACAGGAAGCAGAAATCCCGATCGACCGCATCGATCAAGGGGTTCTTGACCTTCGGGTGGGTCACCCAGAAGCCCATCATGCCCATCGCCATCTGCGTCATCTCATCGGCATGCGGGTGGTACATGAAGGTACCGGGGCGCCGCGCAACGAACTCGTAGACGAAGGTTTTTCCTGGCTGGATGGCCTTCTGGTTGAGGCCGGCCACGCCGTCCATACCATTGGGCAGACGTTGACCATGCCAGTGGATGCTGGTGTGCTCGGGCAGCTTGTTGGTGACGAACACACGCACGCGGTCGCCTTCGACGACCTCGATGGTCGGGCCGGGCGACTGGCCGTTGTAGCCCCACAAGTGGGCCTTCATGCCGGGTGCGAGTTCGCGCACGACAGGCTCGGCCACCAGGTGGAACTCCTTCACGCCCTGGTTCATGCGCCAGGGCAAGGTCCAGCCATTGAGCGTCACCACCGGGTTGTAGGGGCGCCCGCTGTCGGGTACCAGCGGCGCCATCGTGTCGGGCTGGGTCTGCAGCACCGGTTCGGGCAGCGCGGCCATGGCCACGCGGCTGACCGAAGCCGCGGACACCGCAGCGGTCACGGCGCCGGCGCCGCGGAAGAAATCACGTCGGGAAACCATTGGTTCTTCTCCTGGTTCAGTGGCCGGCGGCGCCGCCGCCGGCAGCAACTGCTGCGGAAGCACCGGGGCCGCTGAGGCTGGGTTTGCCAATCAAGGCCATGTCGAGGTCGGCCTGGGCCAGCCAGAAATCGCGCAGCGCCTCGATCGAGGCATTGACGCTGGCAATGGAGGCGCGGGTATCGGCGAGCAGCTCGAACACGCTGATGAACATGCCGTTGTAGCGCAGCACGTTTTCTTCCGAGACACGCTTGGCGGTCGGCACGATGTCGTCGCGGTAGTGGCGGGCGATGTCGTAGGCACTGCGATAGCCTTGATAGGCCTCGCGCACCTCGGAGCGGGCCTCGACGGCGGTCTGCGCCGCGCGCTGCACGCTCTGCATATAGACCGCCTCGGCCCGGGCCACGCGGGCGCCACTCCAGTCGAACAAGGGGATCTCGATGCCGATCTCGTAGCCGGTCTGGCGGGGCGCCTCATTGGAGGAATTGCGCTGGTAGCCGAACTCCAGCACGTTGATGAAGCGCGTCACCTTGGTCAGGCCCAGGTTTTTCGCCGTCGCCTCCGCCTGCAGCTTGGCCGCCTGCACGTCAAGGCGCTGGGCCATCGCGACCTGCTCGATGTCCGGCCGGTCGGCCGGCTCCTTCGGCAGATCCGGCAGCCGGTCGGGCAGGCGGAACTGCGTCTGCGTGCCCCACAGGCCCAGCAGGCGGATCAGGCGCTCGCGGCTGGACAAACGGGCTTGCTCCGCGCGTGCGGCATTCAGCGTGGCTTCGGCAAAGAAGCCATGCTCGCGGGCCTGCTGCAGCTTGGACCAGTTGCCGGCCTGTGCCAGACGCCTGGCCAGTTCCGCACCGGCGTCGGTGGTGGCGCGCACGTCCTGCATATAGCGCGAGGTCTGCTCGGCGGCGACTGCGGCGTAGAAAGCCTTGCGGGTCTCGGACGCCAGCGAGATCATCTCCATCGACACCGCGCGCTGCGTGGCGGCGAAGCGGCGGGATTCGAGCTGGCGCATCATCGGCAGCGCGATGAGGTGGCCCAGGTCGAAGGAGAAGGCTCTTTCGATCTCGCGTTCGTCCCCGCGCTTCATGCGCGCGATGCTGAAGCCCGGGTTGGGCATGCGGCTGGCTTGAACCATGTCGGCCTCGGCAATGCCCAGCTCCTGGAAGCTGGCCTGCAGGCCGCGGTTGTTCAGCAGAGCGATCTGCACCGCGCTGTCGGCGTTGAGCGGCTGGCTCAGCAGTTCGCCGACCCGAGAGGCGATCTTGTCCTCGTCGGCATCGGATTTGACGATCTCGACGGTCTTGCCGAGGTGCTGCTGGGCTGCCTGCTGGACGGGCGCAAGACCACCATCGGCACTCAGGCTGGCGCAGCCGGCAAGCAGCAAGGGGGATGCCGCGAGGGCCAGCGTACGCAGACGGCCCCACGACGGCGTACGTGTCATTGGATAGGTTGGCATGCGGGCTCCTCAGTGCGTCTTGTGACCGCTGTGAGCGGCGGGCGCGGGCTTGACCGCTTCCTGGGGGGTGCTTGCTCCCGCAGCAGGAGCCTGCGGCTCGCGCGCCTCCTTGGCATAGACGCGCCAGCCGCCGATGCGACCGACGCGATCGTTGGCCTCGATCCAGGAGCCAGGCTCGGCGTCCGCATAGGGACGGTAGCCCTGCAGGGCCGAGCGATAAATGACAGCGGGCACGTCCGCCTTGGCGTCCAGGGGGTTTGGGCGGGCCGCCGGCTTGTCGGCCGCGGCGTTGCTTTGAGCGTGCGCGACCGATGTGATGGGCGGCATCAAGCCCATCACGACCGCCCATGCAGCGGCTGCGCCAAGGCGCTTGATAGTCTGTGGCATGTAGAACTCGCTTCTGATGAATCGCCCCACGCGCTGCAGCGGACTGCAGCGGCAGTGGAGAAGGTCGGGATCGCCCCGGCTTCGCTAGGCGCGAAGCGGGGACCGTCGATCAGGCGAAGAGAAGCTTGGGTGGGCGCTCAAGGCCACCAGGCAGGACACGGTCATGCGCGACCGGTACGGTTGCCACGGTCACGGGCATGACCGGCACGGGATCGAAGCTGAAAGAAGCAGCCGTGATCGCGGCAGCGCTGCAGCAGGATGCGCAGAGGCTGCACTTGCTTGCTTTGGCGGACTGCGCATCCGATGCTGCGACGTCGTCGACGGCATCGGCCTGATCAACTGCGGTGGCGTGATGCTCGCCCACAGCACCATCATGATGATGGCTCGATACCTCGACCACTTCGACCGCCGGACGATGATGAGCAGGCCCGCAAGCTGCCATGGCATGGACGGCGTAGCCTTGCAGCGGCAGTGCCACCGCAAGCATCCACGTCAACGCCAAGCGCAGGATTTTGCTCATCGTCTTAGTTTAGATCAATCGGCCGGCACAGTTAGAGAATTAGTACCCGCGATTGGTGTTCATCCGGCGCAGCGAACCGTCTTCGCGGGCGCGGCGCAGTTCCTCCAGCACCTCGGCTCGGGTACGCCCACCACCCGCGGCCGGGGCGTCGAACTGGATTTGCCCAGCACCGAGCTTGACAGGGGGCAAGGTCGCAACATTGGCCGGGCGCCGTGCCGCAGCCTCGAACTCCGGTGCGTAGCCGGCCTCGCTGTTGATCTTCGCCAGCGAGCCGTCCTCCCGGGCCTTCTGCAACTCCGCCCGAACTTCGGCACGGGTCTTTCCCCCCGGCATGGCGTGATAGGCACCGCCGGATTCGGTGTTGGCCGGCGTGAAGCCGCTGCTGGCCATGGCGGGAATGGAGATCGCAGCCAGGATGGCAGTGGCGGCGATGGCGATGGGGGTGCTGATGCGCGACATGATGAACTCCTTGTGGTTGCGCTTGAGCCAGCGGCCGCGGTTCGGCCTTGCTGGTGCGGCGTCGTTCTGCGACGCCATGGAAGCCACTGTAGAAATTCACCCCCAACGCGAACCCGTCCTCCACATTACGAATCTGTCATCTACCTCACCGACGGAAGCCGCCAGAATGACGCCATGAAACTCCTCGTCGTCGAAGATGAAGCCAAGCTTGCGGACTACCTGCGCAAGGGCCTGAGCGAAGCCGGCTACACCGTGGAAGTTGCGCTCAACGGCATCGATGGCCTGCACCTGGCCATGGAGGGGGACCACGATCTCGTACTGCTCGACAGCATGCTGCCTGGGATCGATGGCCTGAGCCTCCTGGCCGCTCTGCGCCGGACCAAGCAGACGCCGGTCCTGATGCTGACGGCACGCTCGGGCGTGGACGATAGGGTCCAGGGCCTGCAATCGGGAGCGGATGACTACCTGATCAAGCCCTTCGCGTTCTCGGAACTTCTGGCCCGCATCCAGGTTCTGTTGCGCAGGGCAGCCCCCCGCAGCACAGGCGAGCAGACCACGCTGCGCATTGGCGATCTCGAAGTCGACCTGCTTCGTCGCAGAGCCTCGCGTGCCGGCCAGCGCCTGGACCTGACCGCCAAGGAGTTCAGTCTGCTGACCCTGCTGCTCAGGCGGCAAGGCGAGGTAGTGACACGCACGGAACTGGCTTCGCAGGTCTGGGACATGAATTTCGACAGCGAAACCAATGTGGTCGAAGTCGCGGTGCGACGGTTGCGTACCAAGCTTGATGTGCCGTTTGAGCACCATCTGCTGCATACCGTGCGCGGCATGGGCTATGTACTGGAAGAGCGACCGCAATGAAGATGCCATCGCTGGCCCTCGGGGAGCGCCTTTCCATTTGGCTCGCCGCTCAAACCTTTGCGGGCTTGGGACTGGTTTCCATGGTTGTCTACCTGTTTGCCGCCGCGGATCTTGATGCTCGCCAGACGGAATCACTCCAGCACAAGCGCGAACTGGTCGAGCATGTCCTGGCCGAGGCACATAGCGACCGTGACCTGCCCACGCTGCTGCACAAGCTCGACGACTTCTTCCTGGGTCATCGCGACATGGTTCTGACCTTGCTGAAACCCGATGGGAGTTCGCTCTACGACAACGCGTCGCGTCCGGGCTCGACCAGCAGATTCAAGAAGATCGCGTTCGCCTATCCCTACTGGGAGTCGGCCGGTGGCGCCCTGTCTGCCCGCATGGCCTTGGACACCGCCGCAGACGACCAGTTTCTTCATCGCCTGGCCATCGCGTTGATGAGCGCGTCAATGATCGGTGCTTTGCTGGTTTCCGCCGGCAGCTTCGTCCTGGTCCGACTGGGCCTGCGCCCGGTCCGCTCTCTGGTCGCGCAGACCAAAGGATTGGCGGCCCAGAACCTGCACCGGCAGTTGGACGGATCCCAGCAGCCGCGCGAATTGCAACCGCTGGTCCAGCAGTTCAACGCGCTGCTGGACCGCCTGAGCCGCGCCTATGAGCAGTTGGAGGGCTTCAATGCCGATGTGGCTCACGAACTCCGAACACCGCTGGCCACGCTGATGACCGGCATCGAAGTCGCGATGCGCCAGCCTGGGTTGCCTGAGTCAACACTCGACCTGTTGGGGTCCAACCTGGAAGAACTTCGTCGCATGGCCGGCATCGTCAATGACATGCTTTTTCTCTCGCACGCCAGCAGTGGCGCGGCCGCACGTCGAGAGCCAGTCGAGAGCCTTGCCGCCCTCGCACAAGACGTGTCGGACTACCACGAAGCCGCCATCGCAGAGGCTGGCCTTCAGCTTCGGATCAAGGGGGATGCCGCAGGCGAGGTCGACGCTCCCTTGCTGAAGCGAGCGCTGTCCAATCTGCTGGGCAATGCGACCCGATACGCCAAGGCAGGATCGGTGATCCAGATCGACATTGCGGCCGCACCACAAGGCAACGCCTCGCTGTCCGTGTGCAACGAAGGTCCGGCCATCTCGTCGGACCACCTGCCCAGGCTGTTCGATCGCTTTTACCGCGCGGACCCCTCCAGGGCCCAGGCAAGCGTCAACCATGGACTTGGCCTTTCCATCGTCGATGCCATCGCGCGCATGCACGGAGGCGAACCCTTTGCCTCATCCGCCGACGGCACGACACGTATCGGTTTTACGCTGAGCACCGGGCCGCACAATTCCCGCAGCGGCTGATGCTTGTTCGCCGCTGCCGCAGCAGCAACTGGTAGTTCGCGCGGGATCCCTGTCTTGTTCGGCGACAAGCACCGGGATGGGGTGGTAGCCAGCATCCGAGATCGCTGCCACCAGGTCTTCCTCGTCGGCGTCGCCAGGCTGTATGTGGATCAGCTTTTCATGGACATCAACTTGCAACCTGGCGCGAGCATCAGCCGCACGCACAGCTCTAGCGATCGTGCTGGCACAGTGGCCGCAGGTCATGTCTTCGATACGGTAGGTCAGCATCACATGCTCCTTGTATGGGATGCCTCGCATCGTGATCCCTCCAACAATGGCAATGTCAAGCAGCATGTCCGTACTACGCTTGGAGTCGGGGACCTCGCAGTTCGGATTGACACTTGAGGGTCTACAGCGCAGGCGTTAGAAAGCAGTCATGCGCTGGATGCCTTCGGCGGCACGGATCGATTGGCGCCCCAACTCGGTTTAGCCGGGAGATTCCTTTACCTGCCCGTCGCGAAGTATGTCGGGTACGTGCAGGCCGATGAAAGCGAGAAGGGAAAGCGTCTTCAGGTAGTTCATACGGGTGCCGTAGCTAAGGTCTCGCCCGTGCATGATGTCGTGCCTGTTCGGGGCACTTGGAAATTCATGCCGGTACTCCTCCGCGGCATTGAACCCGCCGTTGTGCTGCAGGGCTGCCAGGAACTTCAGCGTGAACTTTTCCAACTGCATCTGATCAAGACTGCTCGCCGCCTGCGGACGCCTATTCACGCTCTTGAAGAGCTTGCCCCCCATGATGTCCACAGAGAGTCCGTCTGCCTGCGCGAGCAACACCGGGATCGCAGCAAAATACAAGGTCTGCGATGCCGCACTAAAAGCTTGCCCCAGCAGTTCCGACCGGGCCGCGTAGGTGGAGAGCAACTGTGCCTGGATGTCATCGGCAGATCGTTCGTAGTGCTCGACAAAGTAGGTATCAATCTCCGCCGTCCGACCTTCGCGGACCCAGTCTCTGATGTCCCAGAAAATGGCAGCGGGGAACTGTAGGTCGTAGAACCAACCGAGCTTGGCAAGCGCTACGCTGCCCTCCTGTACGGCGTCCGGAAAGGCATTGACCCTTTCGATGCCTTGGAGTAGCCCTGGGAGAATTGTGGGCAGCGCCTGCAAAGCTGCACCCACAACACGTCCGATGGATTGCAGCGATGCATCCGTAGTGCGCAGCATCCTTAAAGCACCGCCGATCCAGGGTTGTACAGATGGCTGCGGTTCCTGCGGTCGTTCTGCGTTGTCGCTCATGGCGGTCTCCCTGGCACGATGCTAGCAACTGGGCTTCGACGGCCCCGGTCACCTTCGCCGTCGCCGGCCTTTCCGAGCCCGCTTCTCCTTTCGCGAACTGTTCTGCCCCGGCTTTCGCCCATGACGGTACCCGAGGAAGATGGCCAGGCCGATCAACGCGAGGGCACTGACCAAGCCGCCCACCAGAAATATGGTCAGGACCTCATGCGGAAGACGTAAAAAATTCTTGGCTTCGTGTGTCACATTCGAAGTGCAGCTTTTCTGGTTTGCAAGGCGCTTGAGCAGGCCAAGCGTTCGCAGGCGGGCTTGGCTTGATGACGGAGTTGTAATGTTCTGGAACGCTTGATGACGGTGCTCCTTTCCTAGAGTTGTATCAAGCTCGCAGCATCTCGCTGGCGAGACGCTTCAAGAAAGGACTGAGACCATGAAGTCAATCGCCATCGCCTTCTCGCTTTCAACCCTGTTGGCCATCACAGCCGCGCCGGCATTCGCCAGCCATGCGCTGGAGAGCTCCGTCAAGGCCAAGGTCGATCTTCCGGCCGGCGCCACCCTGTACATCTTCCTGAACGGGAAGATGGCCAAGGAAGACGCCTATGGGCGCGCCGTCATGCTCCGGCCCGGCGAGGTCATCGCGGCACGAGACGGCCGCCAAATCGCCGCGGTCGGCAACGAAGTGGCCCGGCTCGACTATCTGCTGCGCGAGGGCCATGGCGGCTGACACACTGCTGCGGCTTCCTTGCCATCGGATGAAAAGAAATGGCAAGGCCTGAGCCTTTTGGCATTGGCCTTGCCGCGTCCTGGCGCGCTCAGATCTTGAAGTCGTCGAACGAGACCTGCGCATCCGCGATACCCAGTTTGCGGAGCATCTTGCGCGTGGCGCTCAGCATCGCCGGCGGCCCGCAGAGATAGAACTCGCAGGCCGCCAGATTGGCATGCGACTCCAGCAACTGCTCACGCACCGCATCGTGCACCAGTGCGCGGGGCAAACGATCGCCGGCGCCAGTGGGCTGCGCGGCATCGCCCGACAAGATCAGATGCCAACTGAAGTTGCCGAACCGGGTCGCCAGCGCCTGCATCTCCTCGACGTAGGGCGCATCGTCCTGTGTGCGTGCGCCGTACCAGAAGTGCACGCGCTCCTTGGCGCCACCCTCCAGCAGCGACCGGATCATCGCGCGCAAAGGCGCCATGCCGGCGCCTCCGCCGATGAACACCTTCTCCCTTTGCCCTGGATGCAGCGCGAAGTCGCCGAATGGGCCGGCATACTGGATCCGGTCACCCGGCTTCAGACCGTACATATAGGACGAGCCCTTGCCAGGCGGGTGGTGCAACGCGTCGGCGGGTCCATGGAGGAAGCGCACCAGCAGGCTGATGCGCCCATCGATCTGCTCGACCGGGGCCGACAGCGAATAGGAGCGGCGCAGCGGCGCGCTGTTCCCCCAGCTCGAAGGCAGGCGCCAGGCCGCCCATGCGGTGCGGTGGGCTTCGGGAAGCTCGATCTGAGCCCCGGACATCTGGTAGGCCGGCACGATGACCTGGATGTAGGACCCCGGCCTGTAGGCCGCGTCGGCACGCTCGTCGGGAACCAGGACCACTTCGCGCAGGGTTGGCGACAGCGCGTTCACGCTCTCCACCCGCGCCCCGTGCTGGCTCCACAGTTCCACGCCGCCCAATACCTCGATCTCCAGATCGGATGTCACAGGCAGATTGCAGGCCAGGCGATGCCCATCCCGCAACTTGGCCAGCGACAGCTGGGCACGGTCCGCGGGCGTCGCTGCCGGCACGTTGCCACAGACCTTGATCTCGCACAGGCCGCAGCTCTGACCGCCGCCGCAGTTCGATGGCAGTTGCAGGCCCTGCTTGCCCATCGCGACGAACACGGTGTCACCGGAGGCCACGCGCAACGTGCGCAACCGTGAGCCATCGAGCGACAAGACCTGCAGGGACTTGCTGGCACGCAAGCGCCGCGGAATGAAGTCTGCCAGGCGGAAGCTCGTGAACAGCAGCCAGGTCCCGCTGAGCGCCAGCCACAGCCCACCCACGGCGGCGCTGACCACCAGCGGATTGTTGAAGTCCTTGCGACCGGTGTAGTCCATGATGTGCAGCATCCAGAAGAAATCGAACAGCCGCCAAGTGCTGTTTCGATGCTCGAGGACGTCACCGTGCTGGGACAGGTACACCGTGGTGTCGTCGCCATCGGAGAACGGCACGCGCCAGACCTTGCCCACATGCGCCCGAGTCTCCAGCGATGGCGGCTGCAGTTCGGCCGGGCCGGCCTGCCCGGGTCCGCGATAGGACGCCTGTGCCAGGCGCTGCGCCAGGTCGCTGTCCAGGACGATCTCGGTGCCGCGCAAGGCACTGATCAGCCTCACCCCCTGGTCGGTGGCGAGCCGATAGACCGGCTCCTGGCCCAACCATCCGGTCGAGACCGACTGCGCATCGAGCTGAACCGTTTTCAGTGCCTGGCTGACTGGCAAGGCCTGCGCGGGCCAGACCGCACGCGCCGCCGGCGGGACGCGGAACTCGCGCCCGCGCACCTTGTCGGCATCCAGCAAGCTCATCACAACGCCGCTGGCCATCCAGAGCAGCAGTTGCAGGCCGATCAGCAGGCCCAGCCATTTGTGGATTTTCTTCAGCCACTGAGTCATGCCTGGTTCCTCCGGCGGAAGCTGTAGAACACCAGCCACAGGCCGCTGAGCGCGAACACAAGCCCGGAACCGGCCGCGACACGCAGCAGCGTGTTGTTGACATCGGCTCGGGTGTCGTAGTCCATGATGTGGAGCATCCACAGGAAGTCGAACAAGCGCCACAGATCGTGGCGTCGCGCCAGCAGGTCACCGGTGCTGGGCGAGAAGTACAAGGTCGAGTCGGCGCGATCGTCGAAGCGAACGGCCCACATGGGGACGGGGCGCTTCGCGACCTCCTGCGGTGCGTTCGTAACCCAGGTCACCTCGCGAACCTGGGCCTCGCCCTGGTAGACCTCCTTCGCGCGCTCCAGGATCTGCTCGCGGCTCAAGGGGCTGAGCAGCGTGGCGTCACGGGCATCGAGCAGATGCGTCTTGCCGCCATGCCGGACCTCGTAGACCTCCTTGCCGATGAAGGTCTTGAGTTTCAGCGCCTCGAAACCGGGGTAGAGCTCACCAATGCGGGCGACGTCGACGCGAGGCTTGTCGCGCTTCAGGGGTTCGTCGAAAACATGGGCCAGGTGGTCGCCGTGGATGACGTCCAGCGAGATCGCGGTCATGTAGACCCCGCTGATCATCCACAGCAGGGCTTGCACCCCGATCACCAGGCCGATCCATTTGTGGGTCTTGCGTGCCCAAAAGGAAGGATTCATAAGCTTTATCTCACAGCTTCGATGGACCATCGGCGGTCGCCGGCTTGTGGCCGGCGGCCGCCGCTCATGCTCGGTGAATTACCAGCGGTAGCCGGCTCTCACATGCCAGCGGCGACCGAGCAGGTCGTAGGTCATCGTGTCGGTGTTCGCATCCGTGTAACTCTTGATGAACGGCGCTTTCTTATCGAAGAGATTGTCGATGCCCAGCGCGATGTCAAAGGACTTGTTCACCGCGTACTTGGCCTGGACCGAGTGGTAAGTGATGGCGGGGGCGCGCGCACCGATGTCCGTCGGTGCCGCATTGATGTCGTCGGCGGAACCGATGTACTGGACCGTGTACGAACCCGACCATGGGCCCTTTGCCATCGTCAGCGTGCTCAGCGAGCGCCACTGGGTATAGCTGCCACGGCCGCCGGTGATCTTGCCCGTGTAGTCGATGGCGGCTGCGCCAGGGAACGGCCGCACCTCGTAGTTCTTCAGATGGGACAACTCGGTGCTGAACGAAGCATTCCACCCCGCGACGCTGAAGTCATAGAGCACGCCCACATCAATACCTGAGATGCTCTCGTCCGCCGCATTGACAGGCTGAGAAGAGAGGAAGTCGATCTCGCCCGTGGCTGGGTTGCGGGTAAAGCTGGAGGCATTGCAGAAGATATGCGCCCTGCCCGGAGTGTTGTAGCAGGTGGCCAACTTGGTCGAGCCCGCCACGCTCTGGATCGCGTTGCTGATCTTGATCCGGTAGTAGTCCAGCGTCAGCGTCAGCGGGCGAATCGGCGACCATACGATGCCGGCGGTCAGGGTCTTCGCATCCTCGGGCTCCAGCCGGGGATTGCCCCCCACCGTCGTCAGGATGGTGTTGCCCAGCTGCCGGAAGCCTGCCGGCACACCGGCGGCCTGGCAGTTCTGAGACACCACGGACGTGGTGGGCAAGGCGCTCCAGCCGCTGCAGGGATCGGTGGTCGTGAGGTTGCCCTCGGACACGCCGCCGTACAGCTCGGGGATGTTCGGCACGCGGAAGGCCGAGGACACATTGGAGCGCAGCTTCAGGCTGGGCACCACCTGCCAGTCCAAGCCCATCTTGTAGGTGCTCTTGCTGCCGAACAGGCTGTAGTCGGAATAGCGTGCGGCGGTGTTGAAGGTCAGCGACTGGATCAGCGGCTTGCGCTCCAGCAGCGGCACCGACAGCTCGGCGAAGACCTCACGCGCGGTGTACTCGCCGGAGATCGGGTCCTGCCGATTGGTGTTGGCCGCACCGATGACGGTCAGGTTGTCCGGATCACGCCAGCCGCCCTCCTTGCGGATCTCCAGGCCCGAGGCAAATCCCACCGGGCCGGCGGGCAGCTCGAACAGCTGGCCGCTGATGCTGGCGCTCATGCTCTTCTGATCATTACCGCCGGTGTCGCGCGTCGTGGTCAGGATGTAGCGCAGCACTTCGGGCGTGAGATTGCCGTAGCCCAGGTAGTTGCCGCAGGGAATGGCGGCGTTGGCGGCCGTGCTGCAGCGCGTGCGGTCCAGCGTCTGTTCGACGCGGTCCAGGTTCGCGACCTTGGTGGAGCCATCCGTACCCGTGTTGCGGCCCCAGTTCAGCGCCACGGACCAGTCCCAGTTCTCGCCCAGACTGCCCTTGGCGCCAGCCACCGCGCGGAAGATATTGGACTCCTGGAAGAAGTCCCGCACGCCCGCCTCCTCGAGGCGACGCCGCTCAAGCACCAGGGCCTGGCCGGTCGGGTTCGTCGGATGATCCGCCGCAATGTTGATCGGGCGGTAAACCCCCAAGGACCCAGGCGTGGCCAACTGGCTCGACTCGCGGCGAGAGAACAGCAGTTCGGTGAAGAGCTGGGTCCTGTCGCTCAGGTTCAGCGTGCCGAAGGTGCTGAGGCCCAGGCGCTTGATAGGATTCACGGCATTCAGGTTCGGATTGCCGTTGTAGTTGTGCTTGGCCGCGGAGTAGGTCTCGTAGAAGCCGGCCGGCGCGTCCAGGGATTGACGGAAGTTGACGCGTCGGCCGTCGGCCAGGCGCGCTCGACCGCCGATCGTTGCCGAACTGCCGGCGCACACCAGCTGGCCGTTGGCTTCGCCCAGGCCACAAGGCGCGCGGCTGGCCATGTTCACATCCCCGCTTTGCGAATAGTTGATCGCCGTCATCAGCGAGCCCTGGGCGCTGGTGATGCCCCAGGCCAGGTCGACGGCCGACTCGTCCCCGTCGCCGCGTGAGGTTTCGCCATAGCGGACGGCCGCTTCCAGACCATTGAGGTTCTTCTTTGTGATGATGTTGACGACGCCGGCGACGGCATCAGCGCCGTAGATCGCTGAGGCACCGTCCTTCAACACCTCCACGCGCTCGATCAGCGCGACCGGGATCATGTTCAGGTCCACGGAGCTGTTCGCACCCGTGCCGCCATTCACCACGCGCCGCCCGTTGAGCAGTACCAGCGTGCGGTTGATGCCGAGGCCGCGCAGATTCACCTGCGTCGTGCCGTAGCCGTTGCCGGTCCAGTAGGCGCTGGTCTGGTTGCCGGCTGAACCGGCAGAGGCCGGCAGGCGCTGCAGCAGCGTTTCCGCAGACACGGCGCCCGAACGCTGAATCGCGTCCGAGTCGATGACCGTAACCGGGCCGACGCCGGAGATCTGGGATTGCTTGAGGTTGATGCGGCTGCCGGTGATCTGGACCTTGTCGAGCGCAGCGGTCTGAGCCGGTTCGGGCACCGAAGTGGTTTGCTGCGCATGGGCGCTGCCCAGAAAGAGGAGGACTGCGGCACTGACTGCCGTCTGGTGGAGCTTCTTGATCGTCATGTTGTACATCCGGATGAAGTGATCCGCGGGCATGCGCAGGGCACGCCGGAATCTGGATATGCCTTTGAGCCGATGGAGAGGCGGCCGGCTGCATGACGTCCCCGTAACCACAGACGACTCGATAGCGCGCAATGGCGACGCGATGTCGGGCGGTGCAAATGATGGGAGAAGCCGCGCTGCCTAGCCGAGCATCAAAGCTGCTGAGCTGGGGCAAAGGTGCCCGCGTGCCGCAGCAGCGGACAGCACAAGGTCAGGCGCTTCGGGGTGGGCGGTCTTGCCCGGAGAGGAGAAACTCGGCGCGAGGAGCGGCGGAGCTGGCGATGCGCTTGTCGGCTACGGCAAGCTGTTCGGCCGACGCTGCGTCCAGCGCAATCATCGATGCGCTCGCACCGCAGCTGATGCAATGGCTGCAAGGACTGAAATCGCAGCAGGGCTCGCTGGACTGGGAGCCGGTATCGGCGACCTTGTCACTCACCTTCTTCGCAGACGCAATGGGCTTGCTGCCGTGCTTGCCAGCCGCAGATGCAAGCGTCTGGCGATGGCCGACATCGTCGACCTTCTGATGGCGCGCCTGCGCCTTGGAGACAAATGCGTCGGGACACATCATCGACGTGGCAATGCTTGCGGTGACGGGCACGAGGACCGCCACCAAGCAAAGAAGCCAAAAGCCGATGAGTTTCATGCGTTCGTAAAGAAGAAGTGCATGCATTGAAACAAAGGCAAGCAGCGCGGTCTACTTAGGGAGTTCCCCCGCTTCTCTTGACATTTACAGCGACTGGTGGGCGCCGCTCACCAAACGCGTGCGCGCAGCACTTCTTTGGGGCCTTCAACACCATTTCGACCACGTGGCTGCTATGTCTGGGAGGCCGTCTAACCCAGATTAATGCTCATGCCGATGATGCATGTCGGGAAAGTGGGCATGGCGATGCCGGATCCGCTCATGGCGATGCCTATGCGCGTGGCGAGTGCCCGCGGGAACGCGCGGCTCATGCACATGGTCGTGATGGAGGTCATCAGGGTCATGCTCATGTGCATGCTCGATGGCTTCATGCTGATGCTCGTGCTCATGCTTTTCGGTCAGGTGGAGCGCGACACCGATCGCCATCAGCAGCACCGCCAGGCCGAGTTGCCAGCTGAGATCCTCGCCCAGCAGGCCGATCGCCAGCGCGGCGCCCACAAAGGGCGCGATCGAGAAGTAGGCGCCCGTTCGCGCATTACCCAGATGACGTAGGCCCAGCACGAACAGCACGAGACTGGCCCCATAGCTGACGAAGCCCAGCGTGCCGGCGGCGAGCACCGCCTCCAGTCCGGGCCAGGCAGCGCCGGCCGCCAGGGCCAGGGCCAGGGCCAGGTTGGTCGCACCCGCGGCCAGGCCCTTGCTCATGGCGATGTAGCTGGCATCGGTCAGCGACACCTTGCGGGTCAGGTTGTTGTCCACCCCCCAAGGCAAAGCAGGCCCCCAGCACCGCCAAGGCGGGCCACAGGCTCTCGAAGCCGGCGGCGGCCCTGTCCGAGCCGGGCCAGGACAGCACGACGCTGCCGGCGACGATCGCCAGCATGCCCAGGGCGATGCGCCGGTCGAAGTTCTCCTTGAAGGCGAACCAGGCCAGCAAGGCCGTCATCACGCCTTCGGCATTCAGAAGCAGGGAGACACCGGACGCGGGCATGCTTGACAGCCCCAGCATCAGCAGCGCCGGCCCCACCATGCCGCCGCTGACGATGGCGGCGACCAGCCACAAGCGGTCGGTGGCGGGAAGGCGAACCGGCGGCGCCCGCCGGATGGTTCGCACCAGCCAGAGCCCGATGCCTGAGCCGAGATACAGCAAGGCGGCCAGCAACCAGGGACTGGTCTGCCCCAACAGCGGCTTCGCCAGCGGCGTGCCGGCGCCAAACAGCACGGCCGCGCCCAGGGCCGCCAGCACACCGGGTTCGAAGCGTCGATTCACTGGATTTCCCGGGCTCAGTGGAGCACGCAATGGCAGTAGACGAATTGCTGGATGGCGCCACCCGGGGTGTGGTGGGCTTCCTGCAGATGTTCCAGCAGTTCGAAGGCGCCACCGAACTGGGCGTGCAATTCGCCCGGGGCGTAGCGCACGACCGGCAGGCCGCTGCACTGAGTCGGGCCATCCGGGCCGAAGGCCGCAACGATCACATGGCCGCCCGGGCGCGCCGCGCGGCGCACCTGTTCGACATAGGCCTGGCGCTGAGCCTCATCGGTCAGGAAGTGGAACACGGCACGGTCGTGCCAGATGTCGAAACGCTCCTCACGCAAGGCGACCTCGGTGATGTCACCCTCTATCCATTGAACCTGGTGGACCGCCTTGCCCAGGCGTGTGCGCGCCACATCGAGGGCGGCTCCGGAGATGTCGAGCACCGACATCTCGAAGCGCCCGGCGGCCAGCAGATCATCGACCAGGGTGGACGCGCCGCCGCCCAAGTCAATGACGCAGCTACTGGCCGCGCCAGCGGAAATCCGCTGGATCAGATCCAGCGATTGTCGGGCGTGAGGCTGAAACCAGCTGACCGAGTCGGCGGCCTTGCGCTGATAGACGGATTCCCAATGGCTGCGTGCGGTCATCGATTTCTCCAGGTTGAGGCGTGGTTTCATTCTCGACCACATCCAGTCATCGCGCATTGCGCCATGTTCAAGGCCGGGAGACCCCGCCCGCCTTGCGGCTCTCCTGCTCGACGAGGGCCTTCAGCTGTGCTGCACCAAACTCCATCAAGGGCGTACCGTTCACGAAGAAGCCCGGCGTCCTGTCCACCTTGAGGCGCTGCATATCGGCCACGTCCTGCCCAAGCAGCGCAGAGATCGCGGCACCGTCGGAGTCCGCTTTGGCCTTGGCCATATCAAGGCCGAGATCGCCGATCAGTTCCCAGATCAGCTCGGGCTGAGCGTTGCCATGGGAAGCCCATTGGTGCTGGGACGCCAGGGCCCGCTCAACCGCCTCCCAATACTTGCCCTGCAGGCGCGCGGCTTCGAGGATCTTGACCGCCGTGTCGGATCCGTGGTGCAAGGGCGCATACCGAACCACGAGCCGGACCTGACCAAAGCTCGCATCGACGATGCTCTTGACGATGGGATAGAAGGCACGGCAGGTCTCGCAGGAAGGGTCGAAGAACTCGACGATGGTGACCTTGGCGGCCGGATTGCCGTAGACCGGCGAGTGGGATCTGACCAGTGCCTCGCCATGGGCCTGGGTCGAACGCGCAAGTTCCTGTCCCGCACGGTTCTTGAAGAGCACCACACCGGTAACGAAGGCCAGCACCACCGCAAGCAGCGTTGCAAGGACGATCCACTTCTTGTTCATGCCTGTTTCCTCCTCAAGCTGCCAAGTCCCAGCAGTAGCAATATGCCGGTGAAAGCCAGCAGCGACAGCAGCGGGATCGGCACCATCCCCGCCACCTGAAGCTCGGCATCGGCGCAGGATCCGCCCTTGCCGCAGGGCGCCAGCCCTTCGGCCACCCAGCCAAAGAACACCAGGCAGTGATAGGCTGCCAGCGCCCAGCCAGCTCCGGCCAGTGGCCAGGCATAGCGCAGACAGCGCGAATCGCTGTCGAGCAGGCCCAGGCCGAGCACCAGCACCAGCGGGAACATGGCGATTCGCTGGTACCAGCACAGCACACAGGGCGTCATGCCCATCACCTCGCCCAGAAACAGCGCACCGGCCGTCGCCACCAGAGACAGCAGCCAGGCCGCGAACAGCAGCGGCCAAAACCCCGGCCAGGGGCGTGTCTCGGGGGGCTTCCGGGAGGCGGCACTCATGAGGGCTTCCTCCTGCGCTTGGCTTCCTGGCGCTTCTGTAGCCGTTCCTCTCGGCGTTGCCGCTTGCGTTGCCAATCCCGGTAAGTCAGGTAGAGGAACCAACCCAGGGCGGCGATGCCGATCACTGCGACGGCGGCCAGCCAGAACGAGACAAACTCGCCATGAGTGGCGCGCATGTGCTCGAAGTCGGCTGCCATGGTCTTGGAGTCCCGGTCACTGCGCCGACATCGAGGGCGATCGCCTTACTTCAGTGCGAAGCGCACATTGACCGGCTTCTTGCCGGCCAGCATGACCGTGGCCACGGCCTTGGTGCCGGCGCCCACCTTGAAGCTGCCCTTGGCCTCCAGCTTGTCGCCCGCCGGCGCCAGCTGCACCTCGCTCTTCTCGCTGCCGTTGAGCAGGGTCAGCTTGGCGCTGGCGCCTTGCACGCTGGCAGGCTTGCCATGGTCGCGCACATGCAGGCTGATCTGATCGGCCTTGGCCACCAGCTCGAAGTCCATGTCGCTGGCCTCGACCACGACACCCCCGTGCAGCGGCTTGTGTTCATGGCCGTGGTCATGCTTATCTGCGGCGAAGGCGCTGGAACTGATTGCAAGAATGGCGCTGACGAACAGCAATTGGGTCTTCTTCATTTTCTTTCCTCTCAGGGTTGGGTTAATGTGGATGCTTGTCAGAAGGCTTCGGCGTCGCGGTCATTCATCAGACGCTCGACGTCGCGCCGGCCGAACAGCCAGAACATCGCCGGGGTCAAGAAGGTGTCCAGCAGGGTGGAACTGATCAGTCCGGAAAAGATCACGACCGCCACCGGATGCAGGATCTCGGTGCCCGGGCGCTCGGCCTCGAACAGCAGTGGCGCCAGCGCGAAGGCCGTCACCAGCGCCGTCATCAGCACCGGGCTCAGACGTTCGATGGATCCCCGCACAATCATCTTGTGGTCGAAGTTCTCGCCTTCGAAGCGCATCAGGTTGATGTAGTGGCTGACCTTCAGGATGCCGTTGCGCACCGAGATGCCGGCCAGGGTGATGAAGCCCACCAGGGCTGCGACCGACAGTGGCTGCCCCGACAGGCCCAGACCCAGCACCGCGCCGACCAGGGCCAGCGGGATATTGGCCATGATCAGCAATGCCAAGCGAGTGCTCTTGTAGCGGCTGAACAGCACCACGAACATCAGCACCGCCGAGACGATCGACAGCAGGCCGACCAGGCGTGACGCTTCCTCCTGCGCCTGGAACTGACCGCCCAGCGTCACGAAGTAGCCTTCGGGCAGCTTGGTCTCGGCCACCACGGCGCGGATGTCGGCCACGATTTCCGAGAGCGCGCGGCCCTGGGCATTGGCCGACAGCACGATGCGCCGCTTGCCATCGTCTCGGCTGACTTGGTTCGGGCCATCACCGTCCTCGATCGTGGCCAGCTTGGACAGCGGCACGCTGCCATTGGGCGTCTCGATGAGGATATTGGCCAGCCCTTCCACCGAGCGAGCACTCTCGGGCAGGCGCACGACCAGCGCGAAGCGCCGTCCCCCTTCGACGATCTGGGTCACTTTCTCGCCCTCGACCAGGGCCTGCAGCGTGCTCAGGATCAGCGGTGCGGGCACACCATAGCGCGCGGCCGCCGCATAGTCGATGCGCACCTTGATCTGCGGTGCAAGCACCTGCTTCTCGATCTCCAGATCCGCCACACCAGGGATGGTGGCCAGCCGAGCACGCAAGACATCGGCTTGGCCGCGCAGGGTGTCCAGATCCTCACCGAAGATCTTGATGGCGATCTGCGAGCGCACACCCGAGAGCATGTGGTCGATGCGGTGCGAGATCGGTTGACCGACGCCGATGGCGGCCGGCAGATTGACCAGACGCGAGCGGATGTCGGCATTGATCTCGTCCATCGAGCGCGTAATCTCGCTGCTGGGCTTCAGACCCACGTCCAACTCGCTGACGTGCACGCCCTCGGCGTGTTCATCCAGTTCGGCACGGCCACTGCGCCTGCCCACGTGGGTCACTTCCGGCACCTGCTTGATCAGAACCTCGGCCTGACGGGCCAGAGCCGAACTCTCGGCCAGGGTCACACCTGGGTTCAGTCGCAGGCCCACCAGCAAGGTGCCCTCGTTGAACGGCGGAAGGAAGGTGGTCGGGAAGAACGGTACGGCCGCGGCCGCGGCCAGCACCGCCACGCTGGCGGCCACGATGGCCGCCTTCGGGCGCTTCAGCGTGGCTTGCAGCCCACCTCGGTAACGTGCCTTCAGCCAGGCCAGCACCTTGGTGTCGCCATGGTCCAGCGACTTCATGCGCGGCAGCAGGTACAGGCTCAGCACCGGCGTCACCGTCACCGACACGATCAAGCTCGCCAGGGTGGAGACGATGAAGGCAATGCCCAAGGGCACGAACAGACGCCCCTCCATGCCTGGCAACGCAAACAGCGGCACGAACACCAGCACGATGATCACCGTGGCATAGAGGATGGCGGAGCGCACCTCCATGGTCGCCATCGCCACCACTTCCAGCGGATTCAGGCGATGGTCGTGGTGCTTGGCTCGGTCTTCCTTGAGCCGGCGCATCACGTTCTCGATGCCCACCACCGCGTCGTCCACCAGGCCGCCGATGGCGATCGCCAGACCACCCAGGGTCATGGTATTGATCGAGAGCCCGAAATACTTGAACACCAGGGCCGTGATGAAGATCGACACTGGAATCGCCACCAGGGCGATGATGGTCGTGCGCAGATTGCCCAGGAACAGCAACAGGATCACGGCCACGAAGGCCGAGGCACCGATCAGCTTGCCCTGCAAGGTCGTGATCGAGGATTCGATGAAGCTGGCCTGACGGAAGGTCACCTTGGGCGTTTCCATGCCGGCCGGCAGCGAACGCTTCATTTCATCGAGTGCCGTCTCGATGGAGCGAGTCAGCGCAATGGTGTCCGCTGTCGGCTGCTTCTGGATGCCCAGAATCACCGCCGGCTTGCCCTCGAAGCCGGCATCGCCGCGCTTGAGCGCTGGCGCGAAAGTGACTTCGGCGAGCTGGCGCAGCAGGATGGGCTGCCCGTTCCGAGCACTCAAGGCCAGGTTCTTCAGATCGTCCAGATTCGACGTGCGGCCCAGATTGCGGATCAGGTATTCGCGGCCATTGAGTTCCAGGAAACCGCCCGAGGTGTTGGACGAGAAGCCCTTCAGCGCCCCTTCAAGCTGCTCATGCGTAATACCCAGCTCAGACATGCGTACGGTGTTGGGCTGCACCTGGAACTGGCGCACCTCGCCGCCGATCGGGATCACCTGAGCGACGCCCGGAACCGCCATCAGGCGCGGGCGCAAGACCCAGTCCGCATACTCGCGCACCGCCATCGACGAGATCTTTGCCGTGTCGATGGGGATCGCGATCTGCATGATCTCGCCCATGATGGAGCTGATCGGCCCCATGCGCGGCACGACACCCTCGGGCATTCCCTCCTCCATCGAGGCGAGCCGCTCGGACACCATCTGCCGGGCCCGGAATATCTCCGTGCTCCAGTCGAAGGTGACATAGAGGAAAGACAGGCCGGCGCTGGAAGTCGAGCGCACCGACTCCACCCCGGGCAGACCATTCATCGTGGTCTCTAATGGGAAGGTGATCAGTTGCTCGACCTCTTCGGCGGCCATGCCGCCGGCCTCCGTCATGATGGTGACGGTGGGCTTGTTAAGGTCGGGGAACACGTCCACCGGCGTGCGCGACAGGGTGAACGCGCCATAGGCCACCAGCACGAGGCTGGCGATCATGATGAGCAGCCGATTGGAAAGGCTGCTGTCGAGAAGCCACTTGAACATTGCGGTGGCTCCTTAGCGGATCTGATTGATCAAACCAGCGCCGTCGGTCACCACCCGCTCACCCGCTTTGAGTCCGGCGGTGATCGCCACAGCCGCGCCATCCAGCGGCGCCACCATCACGACACGCGGCTCAAACCGCTCAGGCGCAGTCTTGATCCAGACGATTTGCTGATTCGAGGGGTTCTTCATCAGGGCGACCGCTGGAACCGAAATCCCCTTCACCTGGCTGCGAGTCTGTACGACCACCCGAACCGGCTGACCCACGGCCAACTGGTTCAAACCGTCGCCTTGGGCCTTGAAGCTGATCGGCAGGACTTGGTCGCGAAGGCTGCGCGCCGCTCCGACAAAAGTCAAAGCGACCTTGCCGCTGCCGACCGGGACGTAGGCACCCGCGATGTCATTGGCCACCGAGGCGTCGTAGGCCAGAGCTTCGACCCGCAGCCGTTGCGGATCTACCACTTCGAACACCAACTCCCGCGCATCGATGACCTGACCGGCCACCGCATGAGCGGAGGCAATCACCCCATTGGCCGGTGCGACCAGCGCCTCGCGGCCCGACAGCCCACCGCCGACCGCCTGGACCCGTTCGCCCAGGCTGGCGACCTCGCTCTCCAGGGCTTCGATGTCCTTGCGTGGCACCGTATCGGCGAGGTCTCGCAGGCGCGCCAGGCGCTTCTCTGCCAGCGTGCGGGCGGCACGCAGCTCGGCCAGTTGGGCCTGCTGGTTAGCGCGCTCCAGACTGCCCGCCGAGGGCAGCACATAGGCCAGTACCTCGCCCTTGCGCACGGTCTGCCCGACCGTGGGCAGGCCACGAGGTCCGGGCTCCAGGCGGCCGGCCGCCATGGCCTGAACCTTGCCGCCAGCGTTCGGATCCATCAGGACCTGGCCATTCAGTTCCAGGCCGCGCGGCAACGATTGCTCTGTACCGATCAGCGTGCGAACGCCGATCTGGCGCTGTGCCGGTTTGGGCAGGAACACACTGCCATCTGGCAGGCGCTGAGGCCCGTTCGAGTTCGTGGCGGCAGGGGCGTCGCCATGGTCATGACCCTCACCGGCAAACGCGGGCGTCATACCCAGGGACAGCGCTGCTGCAAGTGCACAGACCTTGAGGCCGCTCTTGAGATTCAGGCCTTTCATGCTGCAGCTCCGGTGCGCAATGCGCGGCCAGCCGAGAGGCGGCGCGCGACAAAACCCAATATGGCCAACGCGGCCAAACCGCCAGTTCCCCAGACAGCCCATTCCTTCCAACCGTGCACATGGGCTTCATCCGCATGCGCTTCCTCGTGGATGTCCAGCTCGCCGGCCAGCAGGTCGGTCTCGCTGGCGGTGGACACGGTCACCGTGACGGGACTGACGCCCGTCTTGGGCGCTTCGTCGAGCGTGAGCTCGAACTCGCCTTCGCCGTGGGTCTTGGGGCTGAGCTTGCGCCCACCCAGCTCCAGCTCCAGCTTGGCATCCTTGACCGGCGCATTGCTGGAGGCGTGGTCGAGATACAGCGTCAACTGCTTGCCATTGAGAACTCCGACCAGCTCGAACAGCTCGGAGGCTGCTGAGAAACGGGGCAGCGAGGGGCCAGCGGCAGCAGCCGGGGCCTCGCCGTGGTCATGGCCATCGCCGGCCTGTGCGGGCATGGTGGCCATCCAGAAGGCTGCCAGCAGCAGGCCGGCAGCCAGCGGTCGGGCGATCATAGGCATCGCATAGCGAGGAGCGAGGGTCATGTCTTGCTTCCTGAAAGATTGGGGGCGGTTCATTGCGGCAGCAGGCCCAGAGCCTGGTTGAGGGCCGAGATGGCCTGGTTCACGTTCAGTCGGGCCAGCGTCGCCTGGCGCTCGGCCTCGAAGGCCTCCAACTCGACCCGAAGGCGGCTGGGCAGGTCGGTTTCGCCGGCACGGAAGGACTTCTCGACGAAGCCGCGCGTCTCGCGCGCCAGCCCGGCACGCCGGCTGGCCGCTTCGGTCGCCGCCTGGGCGGCCAACAGCCGCGCCCGCGCCCCGATCAGCTCGCCGGACAGGCGCTGGCGCTCCAGCGTCAACAGGGTCTGGGCTTCGACAAGTTCAGCACCTGCGGTGGCGCGCTTGGCCTGGTTGACGCCGCTGGCGCCGAGCGGAAAACGCAGCCCCAGCGTGACCGTCTGGCCATAGCGCTCCCCGAAGGCGCCGCGATCCCGCGTGGTGGCCAGCGTCAACTCGGGGTTGGCTCGCTGCTGGACCCCGGCGAGATCGCGGGCCCGCTCGGCCATCAACGCACGGTCGCTCAGCTCGCGCAGCGCCGGATGGGCGGGGGTAGGTTCGGTTTCTTCGGGCAGCCCGATGGCTGCAGCTTCCGGCGCGTCCAGCAGCGCGGGGGCCGGGGCCTCGGCCGTCAAGGCCCGCAGCGCCTGTTCGGCCTGGGTCTGCGAAGCCTGGCTGGCCGCCAGCTCGGCCTGGGCTGCGGCCAAGGCACCGTCGGCCTGGTGCTGGTCGGCCTTGGCGAGTTCACCGGCCGCCACACGCCGCGCCACATCGCGCGCCAACTGGGCGGCGCCTTCCTGGCGTGCGCGGGCAAGGCCCACTTCGACGCGAGCACGGTGCAGGCCCCACCAGGCGTCCCGCAGGGTGCCTGCCAGGCGCCACTGGGTGGCGGACGTCCGGCTGTCCACCGCGCCAGCCTCCGCCTCTGCCAGGGCAAGGCTGCGGCCGCGCTCGCCGGGCAGCCACAAGGGCACGGCCACGCCGACTTCCAGCTCGCGGCTGCCTTCGTTGCGGTTCAGGCGGTCCGTCTTGGTGGAGATCTCCAGCGACGGCGGTTCGACCGTCCAGCTTTGCGCTGCGGCCTTGCGCCCTTGCGCAGCCTGCCGGTGCAGCTCGGCGCTGGCCGCTTCGGGCTGGCGCAGCCAGGCCGCATCGAAGGCCTGCTTGAGCGTCGTGACAGCCGGTGCTTGAGCCCAGGCGCCGGTGGTACCCAGTGCAAGCAGGAGCCCGCACAGACTAGGCAGGGCCGCGCTTGGGCGCAGCGCCCCGGAAACGGCCCTGGAAAGGGTCGGAAAAGGGAAATACATGGTGTCCTCGTCGGCAGCAGCATGCGGGCCGCTGCGGTATCAGCCGCGGTGCTGGCGAGGAAGATGGCGCGTCAGGCACATCCTTTGCGCGGTCCCTGCCACCTGGGCAGCCGGAACCGAGCCTCGCCGCTGGTCAGGCGAGGCCGACGTGAGGCGGGCGAATCAGGCGCTCGGGGACGCCGCTGGTGACGGAGCGCTGGTAGGGCGTGAAAGCCAGGGGCGGCAAGGGCTCGCTCACCACCGTGGCGGACTGCATCATCAGGCCGGGCACGGCGGCATGACAGGTTGCGCAGTCGGCATGGACGCCGCTGTCGCTTTGCTGCTGGGTGTCGTCGGGGGCATCGACCGAAGCGATTACGCCGGGCTGGTGATCGTGCCGGTGCTCGTGATGGCCAAAATGATTGGCGTGGATGCTGGACTCGTGCCGGCAGATGCTGGCGGCAGCCGCCCATGTCCACTGGACGGGCAGGAGCAGCAGCAAAAAGACCAACACAATACGTTGCATAGAGCGGGAGTGTAGCGAAGCGCCGACGCTTGCGGCAAATCCTGAAATGACCTGCCCATTTCGAGCCGGCGCGTCGCGAATTTCTTCCCGAAGTCTCAAGCACCCCGCAGGGCGCAGCCAACTCCGGATCTGCGGAGACAACTCTATTCAAGTATTGCGAACACCAAGCCAACGCCAAGATGACAAATCCGTCATGTTGGAACCTTGCCCGTCGGCGCAGAACCTCAAACGATAAGGCGGCAAGCATTACTCCCGAATCTGCAGGGGAAAATGTGGTGCATGGAACTGCTCAAGACTTTCGGATTGTTCGTCGTGACCGCACTGGCGGAAATCGTCGGATGCTATTTGCCCTACCTCTGGTTGAAGCAGGGCAAGCCCGTCTGGCTGCTGGTACCGGCTGCCATCAGCCTGGCATTGTTCGCTTGGCTACTCTCTGTGCATCCGACAGCGGCTGGCCGTATCTATGCGGCCTATGGTGGCGTGTACATCGGTGTCGCCATCCTTTGGCTGTGGCTGGTGGACAAGATCACCCCGACCACCACGGACTGGATCGGCGTCGGCATTTGCTTCCTCGGGATGGCCGTCATCATGTTTGGCTCAAGAGCCGAGGGCTGAAACCCATCAAGTAGCAGCGCTTGCCTCTCGGCAGCGTTGGCAAGCTGTCATCGACATTGATCCAACAACGAGATGACAAACACGTAATGTTCGTCTTTCCGGCCAGGCCGCAAAATCGACCTCCATGAGAATTCTGGTCATCGAAGACGAACTCAAGCTTGCCGAGTATTTGCGCAGGGGCCTGAGCGAGGAAGGCTATGTGGTCGACGTAGCCCATACCGGCATCGACGGTCTGCATATGGCGACCGAGGTCGACTATGACTTGCTGGTTCTCGACGGCATGCTGCCCGGCATCGATGGTCTGGCCGTGCTGGCGGCCCTGCGCCAGAGCAAACAGACCCTGGTGTTAATGCTGACTGCCCGTGGCCAGGTCGAGGACCGGGTGCGAGGCCTGCAGAGCGGGGCCGACGACTATCTGGTCAAGCCCTTTGCTTTCTCGGAGCTGGTGGCGCGCATCCAGGTCTTGCTGCGTCGCGCCGGCGGCGCTCGCGGCCACGGCGAGGCGAGCTCGCTGAGGATGGCCGATCTGGAGGTCGATCTGATCCGCCGCAAGGCCACGCGCGCGGGCCAGCGGCTGGACCTGACGGCCAAGGAGTTCAATCTGCTGAGCCTGCTGCTGCGGCGCCAGGGCGAGGTGCTGTCGCGCACTGAGCTGGCCGAGCAGGTCTGGGACATGAACTTCGACAGCGAGACCAATGTCGTGGAGGTGGCGGTGCGGCGTTTGCGCAGCAAGCTGGATCAGCCCTTCGAGCGGCCGCTGTTGCACACGGTGCGAGGTATGGGCTATGTGCTGGAGGCACGGGAGCCGTGAGCATGGACTCCAGGACCGCCAGCCTGCGCGGCCGGCTGTCACGTTGGCTGGCCCTGCAGACCATGCTGGGCCTGGGCTTGGTGTGCGCGGCGGTCTATGTCGTGATCGCGGTCACGCTGTCTCAACGACAGGACGAAACGCTGGTGCAGAAGCAGGCGGCGGTAGAGCACTTGCTCAGCGAAGGGCGAGGCGCCCATGACCTAGCCGGCGTACGCCATCTGTTGAAGGACTTCCTGGCTGGTCACGACGAACTGTCGCTACGCCTCGTCAACGGCGATGGCCAACTCATCTTTGAGACCTCCGGGCGCCAGCCTCGGCTGTCCGACAGCAAACGCAAGGTCTTCGACATCCGACTGCCACCGGATGCGGGCGGTTCTGCCCATGCTGTGCTGGTGCTGGACAAGCGCACCGATGAGGCCTTGCTTGACCGCTTGGCCTGGACGCTGGCACTCGCGGCGCTCGCAGGGGCGCTGGCCGTGTCCGCAGGTGGGTTCTTGTTGGTCCGACTCGGATTGGCGCCTCTGCACAAGCTGGTAGAGCAGACCCGACAGGTGACCGCGACGGACTTGGAACGACGTCTCGACGGATCTGGGCAGGCCAACGAACTGCAACCCCTGATCGGTCAATTCAACGCGCTGCTGGATCGCATTGGCGCGGCCTACAGGCAAATGGAGGCTTTCAATGCTGATGTCGCCCATGAGTTAAACACGCCACTGGCCACGCTGATCAGCAGTTGCGAGCTGGCGCTGCGCAAGCCGCGCAGCACCGAAGAACTGTGCGAGGCGATGGGATCAAATCTCGAAGACCTGCACCGCCTCGCCAGCATCGTCGGCGACATGCTCTTCCTGTCCAACGCCGATCGGGGCGTGCCGGCCCGACGTGCTTGGACTCCCAGCCTTGGGGCTCTGGCCGTGGAGGTTCTTGAGTTCCATGAAGCAGCCTTGCTCGACGCAGGGCTGAAAGCTGAAGTGCTGGGCGACGCGGCTGCCGAGGTGGACGCCCGACTGCTCAGGCGAGCCCTGTCCAACCTGTTGGGCAATGCCACGCGGTATGCATCGACCAGTTCGGCTGTGCTCGTGCATATTGAGAGTCACAGTCCCGGCGAGGTATCCATCGCCGTGCACAACGCGGGGCCGACGATTGAGGACGAACATCTGCCCAAGCTGTTCGACCGGTTCTACCGAGCCGACCCCTCACGGACCCATGCTGATCGCAACCATGGCCTGGGCTTGGCCATCGTTGCGGCCATCGCACGCATGCATGGAGGCCGCGCGTTCGCCGAGTCAGCGGCTGGCGTCACCCGAATCGGGTTGGTCTTTCCCCGTGGGGATGGCCCCAACCGGACCGCCTGATGCGATCCGCGTAGTCGCGCCCTGGCGGATTCGCGCAACGTTGCCATTCATCTTCCGGCGGATGACATGCTGGAACAGCCAACGCTTGACGCCCTTCAAATTGGTACCGTGGCGGACATAGAACTCGTCAGGGCTGTCGAACACGCCGAAGTCCTGGTTGATGCCATCTTTCTGGATGAAGGTGTCTCCGCCGCCCCAGCCGACCTGCTGCCATTGAAGGTCTGGGCGACCGCCCGTGTGTGTATCAGCGCGACATGATCGGTCGACGGCCAGCACATCCGGCAAGCCGGATTGACGAGTGGCAGCCGCACCCTTGGCGAGCGTCAGGATCTGCAGCTTGAGCAACTCTGCTGCAACTGCATGGGTGGACACTTGGTCGAACCGTACGAGCAGAACACACAGCAGTCGCCGGCCTTCGGCCGCAGCACTGTCTTGCAGCGCTCGCACTCGTAGAAGAATTGACAGGCGTCAGTCGGCATCAGCTCACGCTTGGCGTTGCCACACTCAGGGCAGGTCAGCATCGACTCCAGTTGAGGCATGGTCGTGATCACTTTTGAACCGTCGAGGGGAAGCCCGCGTCCGTCGTGACCTTGACCAATGCGGTGGTGCTGGTCATGTCGGCATCGAACGTCACGGTCGCCCTCTTCCTCGCGAAGTCGATCCGGGCCTGACTCACGCCGGCCACCTTCTCCAGCGACTTCTTCACCGTGACAGAACACAGCTCGCAGGTCATGTTCTGTACTTCGAGAACGGCGGTCCGCGACGTTGCGGCGAGCGCGGCCAACGGCATTAGCGTGACGAGCGCTGCGGCAAGCAGTTTGCTCATGGGGAGTCCCTTCAAAGGAAAAGCGGTGCCAACCAAGGCACCGACAACAACACGAGGAGCGTCAGTGCGACACCCCAGAAGATCAGTCGCTGGTGCTTGAGAACGATCGACTCGGCGCACATGGCACCGGTTTTGCAGATCTGAGGCTGCAAGTAAAGGCGCCGGAACGCCAGGCCCAGGAACAGCAGCATCGCAGTGATGAACCACGGCCGCAGCGGCTCCAGCGCAGCCAAGTTGGCGATCCAGGCGCCACCGATGCCCAGCGCCAGCAGCACCAGCGGGCCGACGCAGCATACCGACGCGCCGATGGCCGCCAGAACGCTGGCGATCAGGGAACTCTTGACTCTGAATATCATCATCAACCCGGTGAAACCTATTTGATGAAAGCCAGTCTAAAGTCCGTACCATGGTACAGAGTCAAGGAGTCCAGATGACAGCCGAGCTGACGATAGGGCGGCTGGCCGGCGAGGCCGGCGTGAACGTCGAGACGATCCGCTACTACCAGCGCCGCGGGTTGATGGCCGAGCCTTACAAGCCGACGAACGGGCATCGCCGCTATGCCCCGGATGCGATCAAACGTGTGCGCTTTATCAAGCGGGCGCAAGTGCTCGGATTCACCTTAGATGAGATCGGCAGCCTGCTCGATCTCGATGAGGCTCAAGCCTGCGCCGAAACGCGTGACCTGGCCACGCACAAACTGCTGGTCATCGACGAGAAGCTCACCGCTCTGAAGGCGATGCGCAAAGCGCTGACGGCATTGCTGCACCAATGCGACATAGGGGCGGCCAATCGCGGCTGCCCGATCATCCACGCGTTGGCCGCTGACTGATCAACTGATCCCTCGTCGAGACCTAAATGCTCGGCGACGCCGCCATAGAGGTCGATGCCGGTGTCAGGGGTTGGCACCTGCCTTGAGGCGATGCACTGCGCCGACATGAGTGTGGATGTCTGAGGCCGGCCGTTGCCGCCGGGAAAGACCAGCACGATTCGGGTTGCGCCGGCAGCTGACTCGGCGAAAGCGTGGCCTCCGTGCATGCTCGCGATGGCCGCGACGATGGCCAGGCCGAGGCCGAGGCCATGGTTGCGGTCGGCATGGGGCCGTGAGGGGTCTGCCCGGTAGAACCCGGCAGGTTCAAGGGATCGTTGGTCGTGCCCTCGTTGTGCACGGCTATGCGCACCCAGCCATTGCTCTGGGTGGTCAATGTGTACCAGCACGGCCGAGCCTGCTGAAGCGTGTCGGGTCGCATTGCATAGCAGGGTGGAAAGGGCCTGCCGCAGCAGCCGGCGCGGCAGGCGGTCAGAGAAACTCAGTTCCGCTCATCGTCGTTGCCGACGACATAGACCTTCAGCGGCTTGCTGCTGAAGCCAGCCGGGGCAACCCATCAAGACCGGGATCAGCGTGACGGACAGACCCTCTGCAGCCGCTATCGCGTACGTCTTGGTGAAGGCCAGCGGCCCGAACAGGCGCCCCTCCTGCGCCTTCAGGGTGAATACCGGGATGAAGAGCAGTGTGACGATCAGCAGGGAGAAGAACAGCGCCGGACCGACCTCCTCGGCCGCCTCGGTGATGACCTGCCAGCGCTCGTCGCCGATGAGTTCGCGCCCGGAGTGGGCGTGCTGCCAGACCTCCAGCTCGGCTTCTTGTCGACCAACGTGACAGTCGCCACAGCTTTCCCGGAGGTTGGCTTGACCTTGTTCCGCAACGCACCCAATCTTGGCAAACGTCTGTGACACGGCCCTCAAGTAGGCAGCTGAGCTCGCCCGCCCTTTTTTGCTAGCCCAATCAAGTGTTCTGCCACCAGCAGCGAGCGCGGATTCGAGCCAGCCAAGGACCCGGAGGTCAGCCACCGGCCGTCCACCCCGAGTGACGGCGTACCTTCGATCTTGTAGCCGCTGGCCAATGCAGTCGCCTGATTCACCTTGCCGGCGACTCCGAAGGAGGTCATCGTCTCCACGAGGCGCTTGCCGTCGGCGCCGTTCTTTCCGACGAAGACGGCGATGTCCGCGGCCGTCGCAAGGGCTTGTTGATCAACATGGATTGCCTGGAAAAGCTTCCCATGCAACTGCTCGACCAGGCCAAGCGCCTCCACTGCAAAGTAGAGCTGCTGATGGATCACCAAGTTCTTACGGAAGGCGACCGGGATACGGCGGAACTGAACGTCACGCGGCAATTTCTTCACCCAAGCCTCCAGCGCAGGCTCGAACGCACTGCAGTGCGAGCAGCTATAGGCGAAGAACTCCAGCACTTCAACTTGGTTCGGGTCCTTGGTGGTTTGCCGTGGAGAAACCTCCAAGTAGTGCTTGCCCGGCACGAACTGTTCCTGGGCTCGCGCGGCGTTGGGTACGGCGAGGGTCAAGGGAAGTGCAAGGCTGCAGAAAGAGCGTCTTTTGATCATGATGACTTGTGGATAGGAGGGAGGACTGGAAAATGATCCCGCTCAGTTTTCGGAGAGCAGCCGATCGATGAGTTGATGGAGTTCGACAAAATCCGGCTTTCCCAAAAAGCGCTTGACGATCTCTCCTCGCTTGTTGACGAGGAAGGTTGTGGGGGTGAGGTTGACATCGCCCCATGCCTTGGCAAGCGCGCCGGTGTTGTCGATGGCGACCGGGAACGGGAGCTTGCGTGTTTGCGCGAAGCTAACGACGTAGGCCGGGGGGTCGTAGCTCATGGCCACAGCGATGGTTTCGTAGCCGCGCCCGCGAAACTTCTCGTAAGTGGCCACCAGCATCGGCATCTCTGCCACACACGTGCTGCAGCTGGTCGCCCAGAAGTTGATCAACGCCACTTTGCCTTTGAGGTCGGCAGTGGTGCGGGACGAACCGTCCAGCAGCGTGAAAGAACTCTGTGGGGCAGCCGAAGAACTCAGGCAGCCGGCAAGCGCTAGTACAACAGCGACCACGGGCAGAAGATTGCGAAAGTTGGTCATGCGTGCTCCAGGCGAAAGGTCCTTCTGACGGCTCACACCGATCAATGTCTCAACCTTCACGGCGCGATCCAGGCTCTTGCCTGGGCCAACAGGTTGAGGGCCACGATGACCGTGCTGGGGATGACGGTCGTGACCATGCCGAACGCTCGCGCCGCCGCACCGATGTCATACGCCGCGTTCATGATTAAACTCCAGGCCGCCCTATTTCACTGGGCCTCTTTGGCACCGCCGGGGTTCTCGACGCCCACCAGCGACTGAAGCACCAGCGCGATCGCCCCGCCCATGATGGCCATGTCGGCAATGTTGAAGGCCGGCCAGTGCCAGCCGCGCAGGTGAAAGTCAAGGTAGTCGATGACCTGCCCGCGCACGGCCCGATCGAACCCGTTGCCCAAGGCCCCGCCCAGGATGAGGCTGTATGAAAGGCCCTCCAGTTTCTGCAGTGGGCGGGACAGCAGCCATATCAGCCACGCCGACGCCGCGAGGGCGATTGCGAGGAAAAACCATCGCTGCCAGCCGCCAGCGCCAGCGAGGAAGCTGAACGCCGCGCCGGGATTGAGAACATGTACCAGGTTGAAAAATGACGTGACCTCATGCGACCACCCCAAGGGGGTCGTCATGTCGATATAGGTCTTGGCAGCCTGGTCGCCGATGAGAACAGCGATTGCGAGTGAGTACCACGGCGCGTTGCGGGGGGGATGGTTCATCTACGACTTCTCGGGTTGATGGATTTCCGGCTTCGACACGGAAGCGCCGCGGCGACGCACGCCCAGCCCAGCGCCAAGCCGGCGATGACGTCCACAGGAAAATGCGCGCCCAGCACGATGCGTGACCAGCCCACGGCCGCGGCGAACAGCAGCAGGCCCACCCTGCCAGACCAGCCCAATACGGGCCAAAGGGCCGCCGCCAGAACGCCGACGTAGACCGAGTGGCCGCTGGGCAGGGTGTAGCGGCTGTCAGGGACCGAGGCGGCCCGGTAGACTGCGTCTCCCAGGAGCACGAACGGACGCGGCAGCGCGAACACCGCCTTGGCGAGGGCCGCAGCGGCGATAGCCAGCGCCGACCCCAGCACAAATCGACACAACGGCACATCGGGCGGCGTTGCCCCTTGCCGAACCTGCCTACGCCGCCAGACCAGCAGCAGGACCACGACGACCGGCGCGCCCCAGTAGCTGCCGAGCGCACTCAGGACTTCGGGCAGCCAGATCCAACCGTCAGGCAGGGCGTGCTGGATGACCAGGAATAGATCCACGTTGGCTCCGCCCCAGTCATACAGCCAGTGTTTCGTCCACTGCGTCGCGTGGTCCGGCGTCTGCATATACGTCAGGCCGTCTTCAGTTTCAGCAGGCGCAGGCCATTGAAGACGACCAGCATGCTTGCCCCCATGTCGGCAAACACCGCCATCCACATCGTGGCGTGCCCCGTGAACGTCAGCGCGAGAAACACTGCTTTGATGCCCAATGCAAGGACAATGTTCTGGGTGAGGATAGCCGCGGTGGTGCGCGACAGCCGGATAAAGGCTGGAATCTTGCGCAGGTCGTCGTCCATCAGGGCGACGTCCGCGGTTTCGATCGCCGTGTCGGTGCCGGCCGCGCCCATGGCGAAGCCGATGTCGGCCCGCGCGAGCGCGGGCGAATCGTTGATGCCGTCGCCCACCATACCCACACGGCCCTCACCGCCGATGAGGCTCTCGATAGTCTTGAGCTTGTCTTCGGGCAGTTGGTCGCCACGGGCCTCGGAGATCCCGACCTGGGCCGCGATGGCGTCGGCCGTGTGCTGGTTGTCCCCGGTCAGCATCAGCGTGCGCACGCCGAGCGCCTGCAGGTCGGCCACGGCTTCACGGCTGGTTTCCTTCACCGTATCAGCGACGGCAAAGATGCCGAGCACGGTGGTTTCGTCCATCAGCAGGATGGCCGTCTTGCCTTGGCGTTCAAGTGCTTCCAGCTGCGATTGCAGCGCGACTTCACTGAGGCCGAGCTCCTTCGCGAGTCGGTGATTGCCCATCTGCAGCATGCGGCCGGCAATGCGGCCCTGCACGCCGCGTCCGGGCAAGGCTGCAAACTCAGCGACTTCGTGCAATGAAACGCCTTCACGGTTCGCCTTGCGGGCAATCGCTTGGGACACCGGATGATCGGAGCGCGCAGCCAGGCTCGCAGCCCAGGTGGCAACCTCCTTCGCATCGCCGACCAGGGGCAGGAAATCGGTCTGCTCGGGCTTGCCATGCGTGAGCGTGCCGGTCTTGTCCAGCGCCAAGGCCTTGAGCTTGCGCCCGCCCTCCAGGTAGACGCCGCCCTTGATCAGGATGCCGCGTCTGGCGGCAGCGGCCAGGCCGCTGACGATGGTTACGGGGGTGGAGATCACCAGGGCGCAGGGGCAGGCGATCACCAGCAGCACCAGCGCCTTGTAGATCCAGTCGAACCAGGCTCCACCAAGTGCGAGCGGCGGAACGACTGCGACCAGCACGGCCACAGCAAACACGGCTGGGGTGTAGACCCTGGCGAACTGGTCAACGAAGCGTTGCGTGGGCGCGCGACTGCCCTGTGCGGACTCCACGGCATGGATGATGCGCGCCAGCGTCGAATCGCTGGCGCCCGCGGTCACCTTGTATTCAAAAGAGCCGGTCTCGTTGATGGTGCCCGCGAACACCTGGTCGCCTTCGGCCTTCTCGACGGGAAGGCTCTCGCCGGTGATGGGAGCCTGGTTGATGGCCGAGCGTCCTGCAGTGATCAGGCCGTCCAGTGCAATGCGCTCGCCGGGACGCACGCGGACCACCGCCCCCTTGCCGACCTCCTTGGCCGGCAGCTCCTTCCATGAGCCGTCGGCTTGCCGCACGGTCGCGGTCTCCGGGGCCAGATCCATCAGCCCGCGAATGGCATTGCGGGCACGGTCCAGCGACTTCGCTTCGATCACCTCGGCCAGGGCAAAGAGGAACATGACCATGGCCGCCTCTGGCCAGTGGCCGATCGCCATGCCGCCAGTGACCGCGATGGACATCAGGGCGTTCATGTTCAGGTTGCCGTTCTTCAGCGCGATCCAGCCCTTTTTGTAAGTGCTGAGGCCGCCGGTGAAGATCGACACCAGGGCCAGCGCGATCACGGCCCAGTGATTGCCGTCGTTGACCCAGTAGACGCCTTCGGCAAGCACCGCCGCGATGCCTGAAACCGCCATCGGCCACCAGTTGGTTTTCTGCGCGGTCGCCTGGGAATCGCGCGGCTCATCGGTCTTCTGCACTTCGGTTCCCATACCGAGCGACTCGATGGCTTCGACCGCCAGCTTGATCGCGTCCGGCGCGTGCCGGACTGTGAGCGTGCGCTGAATCAGATTGAAGTCCAGGCCTTGCACGCCCGGCATGCCTTGCAGCTTGCTGCGGATCAGGCTTTCCTCGGTCGGGCAGTCCATCTTGGCGATGCGCAGCAGCGTGGTGACCGTCTGGAGGTCCTGCCGCGCGGTCCGCATCCCGATGGAAGCAAGCGCCTTCTCGATCGGCTCCGTCGACGGCAGGGTGTGCTGGACTCCCAGCACCCGCTGCATCAGGTTGAAGTCCAGCGCGGTCACGCCCGGCTCCTTGCCCAGGCGGTCGCGGATCAGCGCTTCTTCCGTCGGGCAATCCATGTTTTCGATCCGGTACGTCACGCGCTCTCCGGCCGGCATCGAGGACGCCGAGGCGGACGACTGAGGATGCTGGGCTTGAGCCGCCAGGGAGGTGACCAGGGCAGCAGCTGCTACCGGGTTCTCGGGACTTGCGGTCTGCTCCTTGGCGCGCATGCCGATGGAAGCCAGGACCTGCTCCATCTGCGTGCGCGCCTCGGCGAGGTGCTTCACCGACAGTGTGCGCTCGGCCAGGTCAAAGCCCAGGTCCTGGACCCCCTCGACCGCCCCCAGGTGCGAGCGAATGAGTTTCTCCTCACTCGGGCAGTCCATGTTCTCGATGCGGTAGGTCGTCAGCACCGCGGCATCCCGAACGGCCTGTGCCTTCATGCCCACCGAATTCAACGCCTGCTCCAGGGCATCGACCGTGACCACACTGTGCGAAACGATCAGCTTTCGCTGCAGAAGGTCGAATTCAAGCCGCTCGACGCCGGGCATGGCCTCAAGCGTGCGCCGCACGAGCGCTTCTTCGTTCCTGCAGTCCATGTTGCTCACATGGAAAACCGTGGTCTCGGTGCTGGTTTGCTCCTTGGCGCAGCCCGCCTGCTGGCCATTGCCGCCCGAGCAGCCGCATGAGTTGGAAGGGTCGTTGTTCATAGAATGGCTCTCCGTTGGGTTTCCCCGCATGCCATCATTGGACAACCTCTAGCTGGTATAGAGTCAAGCTTTTGCGGAGAAGAACATGCTGCGAATCGGTGAATTGTCGAAGAAGGCGGACTGCCTGGTGCAGACCGTGCGCTTCTACGAGTCCGAGGGCCTGCTTCCGGAGCCGGCGCGCAGCGAGGGAAATTTCCGGCTGTACGACGATGTCCATCTGCAGCGCCTGCTGTTCATTCGCCGCTGCCGGGCAATCGACCTGACGCTGGATGAGATCCGCCAACTGCTGAGCTTCCGGGATCGGCCTGAACTGGACTGCGGCGAGGTGAATGCGCTGGCGGATTCCCATATTGCCCAGGTGCGGGCCAAGATCAAGGATTTGCGGGCCCTTGAGCAGGAGTTGACGGACTTGCGGCGCTCCTGCAATACCACCCGCACCGCGCGCGAATGCGGCATTCTGAAGAGCTTGGCCGAGCCCGCCTGAAGCACCAGCGACGGGCTGAGGCGCCGGAACAGCCGGTAGCGCGCTCTTGTAGGTCGTGCAACGGAGTCTCTGTACGATGACTTCGGCGCTGGCAGGGTTTTTACCTCCTTGCCACGCAGGAAGTCGTCGATCGCGGCGTAGCTGACACCCCTCTCTACCTCATCGGGGCGCCGACTCTGTCTTTCGTCATGAAGGCGATGTTATCGGCGCTGGAAAGTGATCGGGTCCAGTTCCGACGGCCATGAACCGTGCTCCATCACGCCAAAGCGCCCAGTGCCGACGTTCTGTGGCGGGGTGCGGCCAAGGGCATGGCCCACAGGAGCGAGTGCGAGCCGGACGACTTGGGCCAGCACCTCCGGATAGTCGCGAGTCCTCCAAGCGAGACCGAGCATCGCCGCGTGGCTACGCAGGTGCAGGCCAAGGTAGGGCTGGGACACGATGTGTCCAAGCTCATGCGCACGCCACGCCGCGGGCAGGTCACCGGCTGCCATCCGAGAAATCGCCAGTCCCGTCTCGCGCAGGAATGCGGCGCGTGCAAGCCCGTAGTCACCGGCGGGCGCGTCTGCCGCCGCTGGATCGCTACGGAAGGGGTGGACCAACTGCGCGCCGTAGCCCATCGGAAAGTGCGTCTCCTTCAGGCCCACTTCATTGGCGCCCAACTTGTGCTTGGGCAGTCGGAAGGTGCCGAACAGATGGTCCCAAACCATCCAGAACTCGCCGTAGTTGACCTGAGCGTCTTCATACTCGCGCTTGTGATGCCAGCGGTGAACTTCAGCGGCGCCGATAACGAAGCGCAGCGGCCCGACCCGATAGTCCAGGTTGGAGTGCTGGAAGGCCAGGTGCACGGCCAACAGGCCAAGCCATGCGCCGACGGCCAGTGCGGGTGCCCCCATCAGCACCACGGCAAGCAATCCGGGCGCGGCCATCATCCCCGCATGCATTGGGTGCCGGCGCTCCCCGTTGAGCCAATAGAGGCGTTCCGAGCTGTGGTGGATCGCGTGGAACCGCCAGAGCCAGCCCACGCGGTGACTCAGCCAATGGACGCTGTAGAGGCTGAGATCGAGAACCGCACCAACGGCGAGGGCTTGCGCCCAAAGTGGCCATTGCTCCGGCCACCAGGTCCCGGCCGACCACAGCGGCGCCAGGGCGGCAATAACGCCGTGGACGGCGAGCAGCACGATGAGGTTGACCACTGCATGGATCGTGTCGCAAATGCTGTCGCGGTGGTCGCGACCCCAGGCCGCATGAAAGGGCAGCCGCCGCTCCAGCAAGGCGACGCAAGCGAGGGCGGCGGCAACTGTGAGCGGCACCGTGGGGAAATATGGCCAGCCGGCAGCGAGTCCGTAGAAGAGCAGCAATGCGGTGGCGCCAAGGATCAGCGGGTAGCTGCCAAACCGGATGAAAGCCTTCGGGAACCGGGATTCTTTCGTACTCATCATCTTTCCTCGCAAAGGTCTGGCGCGTATTGGAAACCCTCTAGCGGGAGTAGAGTCAAGCTGGCTGGATAGAAACCTAGGCAGGCTGAGGTTGCTGGCATTTCGCGCCGGGAATGTACCTATAGTCCCGGCCGATGGCGTACATCGCGCGCCCGCAATCTTGTACCGGTCCATGTTCATGCCATCTACGTCCCTGACCGTCCGCCTGCTCATGCTGCTGATCCTTCTGTGGAGCGGTGCGGCGTTGGCCCAGTCCGGGGGCACGAGCGTGGTGGTGACCGAGCGAACCCGCGCAGAACTGCTGGCCCATGCGCCCGAGGGCTTAGATCCGGGCAAGCCGGTCTGGGTCGGCCTGCAGCTCGCGCATCAGCCGGAGTGGCACTCGTATTGGAAAAACTCCGGCGACTCCGGGCTGCCCACGAAGCTTGAGTGGAAGCTGCCCGCCGGAGTGGTGGCGGGCGAAATCGCGTGGCCAACGCCCAGCAAGCATCCGATTGGCACGCTGATCAACTACGGCTACGAGCACACGGTGCTGCTGCAGGTACCGCTGACCATTACGCCGGAATTCAGACCCTCGCGTCTGGCTGGCGCGCTGGAGGTCAGGCTCAAGGCGCATTGGCTGGTGTGCCGTGAGATGTGTATTCCCGAGGAGGGCGAATTCTCGTTGGCGATTCCCGCCAAGAGCTCGACGGCCGTGCACGGCCCCATCTTTCAGTCGAGCTTCGCTGCCCAGCCGAAGCCGCTGACGGGTCAGGCAACCGCCGCGATCGATGGAAATGCCTTGCAGCTGCGGGTCAGCGGGCTCCCTGCGGGCCTCAGGGGCAAGCCATTGGAGTTTTTTCCCGAGACACCGGAAGTGATTGAAACTTCCGCGCAATGGAGTCAGGCATGGGACGGTCAGGTCTGGACCGCGCAGATCCCGCTCTCGCCTCAGCGCAGCAAGAGTCCCGACGTGATGCCGATCGTGCTGACACAGGGGAACGCGGGCTGGAGCATTGACGCCCGCGTGCAGGGCACATGGCCCGCGGGCGCCGCACCGGTGGCCGTGTCGCCGGCCCTGCAAGAAGCGCTTCGCAACAACGTGGCCGCAGCCGCAGCTGAATCGGGCGCCGGGCTGACGTTCACGGCGGCCTTGCTGGGTGCATTGCTCGGCGGGCTGATGCTGAACCTGATGCCTTGCGTCTTCCCGGTGCTGGCGATCAAGGTGGTCGGTTTCACACAGCACGGCAGCGACCAGCAGGCTCGGCGCCTCTACGGGGCGGCGTACTCCGCCGGGGTGATCGCGTCCTTTGCGGCGCTGGGACTGCTCGTCGTCGCGCTGCGCGGCGCGGGGGAGCAACTCGGTTGGGGCTTCCAATTGCAGATGCCCGGAGTGGTCGCCGCGCTGGCCGTGTTGTTCACCCTGATCGGTTTGAACCTGGCCGGCGTGTTCGAGGTTCGCCAGCTTATCCCCACCCGCTTGGCTTCCATGCAGAGCAGCCACCCGGTGCTGAACGCCTTTCTCTCCGGCGTGCTGGCGGTTGTGGTGGCTTCTCCGTGCACGGCCCCTTTCATGGGCGCTGCGCTGGGATTCGCCGTCGGATTGCCGGCCGCCCAGGCCCTGCTGATCTTCGCGACGCTGGGCGTCGGCATGGCGCTGCCGTATCTGATCGCCAGTGGGGCACCGGCCGTTGCCAGGCTGCTGCCTCGCCCAGGTGAGTGGATGGTGATCTTTCGCAAACTGATGGCCTACCCAATGTTCGCGGCGGTGGTATGGCTGTTGTGGGTGTTGGCGCAGCAAAGCGGGATCGATGCAGCCGGCGCACTGCTGGTGGTCTTGATCGCTACCAGCATGCTGGCTTGGAGCCTTGGCTTGTCGAGCCGCGCGCGGGTGATCGTCGGTTTGATCGCGGTTGCCTGGACGGCCGGATTCGCCTGGCTGCTCGCGGGCCAGATCGTTGCAGCGCGGCAGCCCCAGGCCGTGGCGGCGAATGACGGTGCCTGGCAGGCCTGGGAGCCGGGACGGGTTGAGCAACTGCTGGCCAGCGGACGCCCGGTGTTTGTTGATTTCACCGCCGCCTGGTGCGTCACATGCCAGTACAACAAGAAAACGGTGCTTGAGAAGCCTGAGGTGCTGGCCGACCTCGCAGCAAGGAACGTCGCTCTGTTGCGCGCCGACTGGACGCTGCGCGACCCGGCGATTACCGCCGCGCTGGCAGCGCTCGGTCGCAGCGGTGTTCCCCTCTATGTGCTCTACATCGGCAACGCGGCTCCACGGATTCTTTCCGAGATTCTGAGCCCGTCCGAACTGCGGGAGGCGCTTGCGGCCGTGCCGTTGGCGTCCTCGCCAACAGCCGAGCGGCTGCTCACGCTCCGCTCCGCGATCGCGCCGTAGCAGCTTCGTTGCAGCGGCGCTTGACTCTCCAACCGCTACAGATTTCAGGATACAGGGACATGGAAGGGACGAGTGATGGCTGAAAAAGATGAAGACGACGAGCTCGGCGGGCTAGACGCGAGCAACGCGGCTGACAGCAAGATTCTGCGGACTGTGTTGCTGATCAATCTTGGACAGTCCGCCGCCGGCATCGGCCTGGGTATTTGGGCTGCCTCCACCGCGCTGATGGGTGCCGGCCTGGACAACCTCGCCGACGCGTCGGTCTATGCGGTCAGCCTGTACGCCGTCGGAAGGGCGGCAGTCGTCAAGGTGCGCACCGCGCGCCTGTCGGGCTTCTTGCTCATCGGGCTTGCCGTGCTGCTGCTGGTAGAGGTCCTGCGCCGCTTCACCGGAGGTGAGGAGCCTGTTGGACCCGCCATGATGGCAATGGCTGCGGCAAACGCAGCCCTGAACCTGGTGTGCCTCAGGTTGTTGCGACGGCATCGCGGGGAAGACGTGAACTTCAAAGCGTCGGCGATCTTCACGAGCAACGATTCCGTTGTCAACGGAGCCATTGTGCTGTCTGGGGCGCTTGTCATGTGGCTGGGATCGAACGTCCCGGATCTGGTGCTGGGGGTCCTCGTGGCCGGGATCGCTGCAAACGGCGGCCGGGAAATCCTGCGGGAGGCCTCCGAAACGGCTCAACGCAATGCCAGGGCATGAGATCGGTCATCGTTCAGCCGCACACGCTGTCATTTGCACTATCGCCAGACTCTTCGCCGGAACGGAGAGATCCCCGTTTTCAGTTTGAGTAGAGGTACGCACTTGAACCGACCATCAGACGCTGCTCGCATGAGCGGCCTTGCTTCGCAAGCTCCGCAGCGAAGTGTAGGCAGGTAAAAGCGTTAGCAGTCGGCCAGGCGAGGACTGATGAAGACGGTCAACGGCAGGCGCGCACGTCGAAATCCAGCCGATCCATGGGCGCCCCTTCAAGCGAGGTCAAGCCTTCATCTGGAAGGTCATGCGGGCGGCAATCGGCGGCCTCTGTATCCGTTCATTGCAAAACCCGAGACCGCGATCAGCAAAACGATGATCTGGGCCACTACGGTCTCGGTGGATGGGTACATGCCCAGCAATTCGATCCGCGGCGCCGCGATGGGGCTGGCTCCCAGCCAACCTGCTTCCTGCAGTCCTGCCACGCCTTTCCCTGCCAACACAACGGCCAGCACAGCGACCAGGATCGAACTGATGCTGAAGAACTTCCCGATCGGCATCCGGGCGCTTGTCCTGAGCATCACCCAGGCAAGGACGGCCAGGAGGACGACGCCCAGTCCGAGTCCACCCAAGAGGGCATCGCCATTCCCATCGGCCGAGAGAGCCGAGTAGAAAAGCACGGTCTCGAAAACCTCGCGGTAGACCGCGAGGAACGAGAGGCCGAACAAAGCCCACGCCGAGCGCTTCGACATGGCAGAGGACAGCTTTTCCTTCAGGTACGCTTGCCAGCGGCCTGCGGCGCTCTTCTGGTGCATCCACAAGCCCACGCTCAACAGAACGAGCGCGGCGAAGAGGGACGAAAGTCCTTCGGTCACCTCGCGGCTAGCCCCACTGATGTTCACGAAATAGGTTGCCACGGCCCAGGTCAGCCCGCCGGTGGCCAGGGCCGCAATCCATCCGCCGTGCACGTAGCGCAGCACGTCCGGTCGATTGGCCTTCTTTAGAAAAGCCACCATGCCGACGACAATCAAGAGCGCTTCCAAGCCTTCTCTCAGCAGGATCGTCAGCGAGCCCAGGAAGGTGGTGAGTGGGTCTGCCGATTCGCCACCCAGTTCCCTTTCCACCTCTGCAAAGAGGTAGTCCAGCTTTTGAGCTGCGGCCTCGGCGTGGGCAAGCGTGCCATTGGCGATGGCCGAGCGATAGGCCAGCATGCCGTTCTCCACCTCCGTCAGCAGCGCCTTGTTGCGCGCGCCAAGGGAAGGCTCCAGCGGCTCGAAGCCATCGAGATAGGCGGAGAGCGCCAGCCGCGTGGCTGTCGGCTTGTCGCCCTGGCGGATTGCCGCCAGACTCTCGCCCAGGCGCGTGCGGGAAAGGGTCAGTCCGCCGGCGTTGCCGGTCGCAGTTGCCACCTCGGGTTGGCTGCGCAAGAAGGCGGTCAGATCGCGAGCCGCGTCAGGTCCGATTCGGCCGGCCGCTGCCGCCTCGGTGACCGTGGTCACAGCGGCCAGGTCCGCAAACTCCTTCCGGGCCGCTCCATCATGTTTCCACAGTTGCCCTCCTCGTTCGCGCATTCCGGCGTCGTAAGAAAGCGTGCCGGCAAAGAACGCCAGCGCCCAGCGGTCCTCGTCGGGCAGTGCAGAAAAACTCGGCATCGACGTGCCCGTAACGCCCTGGGAGACAACCTGGTAGAGCGCCATAAGGCTTCGCGACCGAGCACGTTCCCTGTCCGTGAAAGCGATCGGCGGCGGTTCTAGTTTGGCCGCGAGTGGTCCGTCGCCACCGCCTGCCGAGCCGTGACAGGACGCGCACTGGGCTTGGAAGAGCGCCGCACCTCGTTCGAGGTCAGGCAGCGCCTTCGGGGCGACGGGGAACGGATATGCGGCGACCAGCAGCGCTTCTGCTTCATGAGCCAGACGCGCGACCTCTGCGCCGGCTGCCTTGTTGGTGACAGCCTCCTGCAACTTGCTGGCAGCGGCGACCACCGCGTCTTTGGATGCATGCGCAGGAAGGAGGCGAGCCTGGGACACCGCGTTAGCGGTGAAATCGCGCATCTCTGCGTACTCCGTTTCACTGACGATGGCGCCCTTGTCGACCGCACCACCGTAATCCACGGCGACATAGTCCAGAAGCTGCCATAGCTGACGCGGTCCTTCGTGCGCCGCAGCAGGCGGGCTTTGCGCGAGGGCAAAGCCAAAAGAACACAGTCCAACCCACAGGATCAATAGCAAGCGCTTCATCGTCAGCCAAAACAGTAATGACAACTATTCTCGTTCATCTGACCATGCTTTTGCTTAGCCAAACCGACCAGCCTTCAAAACACTTGGTCCTTTGCGCATTGACTCGTGATGCTCTAGCGCCGATGACCAGTGCAAGAAACGGAGCGGGTGGCAGGGAAGCTTGGGCTGACCGGTCCAAAGCGCTGAACAACACCGTGACTGCAGACCTACGATGAGGCCTTGCTGCGCAGCAAGCGCAGGCCGTTGAAGACCACCAGCAGGCTGGCACCCATGTCCGCAAATACCGCCATCCACATGCTGGCATTGCCGAACACAGCCGCCACCAGGAACACCGCCTTGATGCCGAGGGCCAGGCTGATGTTCTGCCAGAGCACGGCATGCGTGCGGCGCGACAGGCGGATGGTCTCGGGCAGGCGCTGCAGGTCGTCGTTCATCACCACCACATCGGCCGCCTCCATCGCCGTGTGGGTGCCGGCGCCGCCCATGGCAAAACCGATGTCGGCCTTGGCCAGCGCGGGGGCGTCGTTGATGCCATCGCCGGTCATCGCGGCAGGACCATAGCGGGTCTGCATCTCGGTGATGGCCTCGAGCTTGTCCTGCGGCAGCAAATTGCCGCGCACCTGCGCTATGCCAGCCTCGCGGGCGATGGCCTCGGCCGTAGCCTGGTTATCTCCGGTCAACATCACCGGCGTGACACCCATGGTCTGCAATTCGGCGACGGCCGCCCGCGATGAGGGCTTGATCGTGTCGGCCACGGCAAACAGGGCCAGCACGCCGGCGTCATCAGCCAGCAAGGTCACCGTACGGCCGGCCTCTTCATGCTGCTTCAGCAGCGCTTCGATGGCTGGCGAGCATTGGCCACGCTCCTCGATCCAGCGGTGATTGCCGAGCACGTAGGGCATCTGATTCACCTGCGCCTGCACGCCGCGGCCGACGATGGCCGCAAACTCGGCCACTTCGCTGGCACTCGCTTCCGCTGCCAAGCCGGCGGCGATAGCCTTGGACACCGGGTGATCGGACCGACCGGCAATGCTCAATGCCGCATGCGCCACTACGGCCCGGTCGGCGCCGTCACGCACGATCTGAACATCGACCAGCTTGGGCTTGCCTGCCGTGATGGTGCCGGTCTTGTCCAGGGCCACGGCCTTCAGCGACCGGGCCTGCTCCAGGTAGACGCCGCCCTTGATCAGGATGCCACGGCGGGCAGCCGCTGCCAGACCACTGACCACGGTCACCGGGGTCGAGATCACCAGGGCACAGGGACAGGCGATGACCAGCAGCACCAGGGCCTTGTAAACCGCCTCCATCCAGGTCCAGCCCATCAGCCAAGGCATCAGCAGGGCCACAGCCATGGCGAGCACGAACACCCCCGGCGTGTAGATCGCAGCGAAGCGGTCGACGAATCGCTGGGTCGGCGCACGGGTGGCCTGCGCTTCCTCGACCGCATGGATGATGCGCGCCAGGGTGCTGTCCGTGGCCAGCGCGGTCACGCGGAACTCCAGGGCTGCGTTCTGATTGATGGTGCCGGCGAAGACATCGTCGCCCACGGTCTTGTCGACGGGAACGCTTTCGCCGGTGACCGGCGCCTGGTCGATGGCGCTGCTGCCGGCCGTCACCACGCCGTCCAGCGGCACCCGCTCACCGGGACGCAGGCGCACGACAGCACCCACGGCGACCGCCGCGGTGGGCATGCGCTGCCACTGGCCGCCCGCCTGCTGCACCTCGGCATCTTGCGGCGCCAGATCCAGCAGGCTCTTGATGGCATTGCGAGCACGATCCACGGCCCGCGCCTCGATCAGCTCGGCGATGGCATACAAGGCCATCACCATGGCAGCCTCCGGCCACTGACCGATCACAAAGGCGCCGGTCACCGCCACCGTCATCAGCGCATTGATGTTCAGGCGTCCGGCCTTGAGGGCCAGCAGCCCCTTCTGATAGGTGCCGAATCCGGCCAGGAAGATCGCCAGGGCGGCCAGCAGCATCTGAACGCCCTTGAGCAATGCCGTCTCCGGCGCAAAGAAGGCCACGGCTTCGGCCGCAACGGCGACAGCCAGCGCACCGATCAAGCGTGGCAAGCCCGATTCGACATGATCGTGATCATGGCCGTCACCGTCCTCATGCTCGCCCGGGGCGCTTGCCCTTGGTGCATCCAAGGGCACGGGCTTGTAGCCGATGCGCTCAATGGCCGCGATCGCCGCAGCCAACTCGGCCGGCTCGGCGGCCATGGACACCGTCCGCTGGCCCAGGTCGAAACGCAACTGCTTCACACCTGCAACGGGCTCCAGCGCCTGGCGGATCTCCGACTCCTCGGACGCGCAGTCCATGTTGGCGATGCGGTAGCGATGCAAGCCGGGCTGCACATGCTCAGCCGGCGCGGGGGTGAGCGAGACCGTGCCGCAGGCTGAGCCGCAGCAGGAGGCTGCGGGCACGTCGGCAGTGGCCGAAGAGGGGTTCAGAGTCTTGTCCATGGCCGAATTAAAAACTCTGTAGTCGGTGTAGAGTCAAGCGCAATGGCAAAAATTCGAGGCCACCCATGAAAATCGGCGAGCTGGCCGTGGCGAGCGCCACGCAGATCGAGACCATCCGCTTCTACGAGCGTGAGGGGCTGATCCCGACGCCCGGGCGCAGCGCGGGCAATTACCGTCTTTATGACGACAGCCATGTGCAGCGGCTGATCTTCATCCGGCGTTGCCGCGGTCTGGACATGGCGCTGGACGAGATCCGAACGCTGCTGCGCTTCATTGACCAGCCTGGCGCCGACTGCGGCGAGGTGAATCAGGTTCTGGATGATCACATCGGCCATGTGGCGAAGCGCATCCAGGAACTACGCGCGCTGGAGGTCGAACTGCGGGACTTGCGCTCACGCTGCCAGTCCACCAGCCCGGGTCAGGCCTGTGCGATCCTACGAGAACTGAATCACCCCCAAGTCGGCGAACTGGCGCCACGGCCAGCGTCAGACGTCCACACCCACGTCGGCGCAGTTCATCGCCGCAAGGCCGGTGTCAACTCCTGACACCAGCGCGGCATGCGGTCGGAGAAACTCAGTTCCGCTCGCCGTCGTTGCGCGCGACATAGACCTTCAGCGGCTTGCTGCTGAAGCCTGCCGGGGCAATGGCCTGCAGGTCAACTGCGCGGTGACCGACCACGTCGAACTTCCAGCTGAAGCTCTTGTCGCCGTTGCGGAAGGTCACCGTCTCGCCGCAGTCGATATTGAGCGTGCTGACCTTGCTCACATCGACGACCTTGGCCGTCTGCGATGCGGCGGTCGTTGCGCCATAGATCGACTTGCCGTTGGCCAGGGTACTGGTGTCCATTGCGGCGCTCGCCACGGTAGCGGACATGGCCAGGCCAAAAGCGATGGCGACATGAGTGAAGGAACGGTTCATGGTTGACTCCTAACGGCTTGAGATGATCGGCATATCGACGCGACATGCTTTAGCGATTCATCCTGGGCTTGACTTTAGGAATCCCCCTCCGTCAGGGCTCGCACTGCTGGATTACATTTGCGACATCCTCCGAGGCCAAACAAGCCAGTGCAGCATGTCAGTCACGCTGATTGCGGTTCGAAGCTCATCTGCCAGCAACAGGGCCTTGAGCTGAAGACCCGCGAAGACAGGCCTGCCCATAGGATGCACGGTGCTCCCTCGCGCAATGGTTGCGCGCTGGTATTTGGGCCCGACACGGCCGTCGATTCCATCTCGATGCGAAGCGGCTTCGACAACGGCAACGCGAACGAGCCTGAACATCTACGACTGATCCCACGCTTCGATCACGATTTGATCGGTTGGTGAGCGCATAGCGATGCGTTCGGGATGGTGTGTGAAATCGCCGACCCATCCGGCGCGCGTGAAGTAGTCGTCGCCAAGGACATCGAAGCCCCGATGCTCTGGCGCCCGGCCGTCACGGATGACCGGCAGCACCGCTGCCGCGGTCGAACGATACCTAGTTGGATAACCGTTGCCTGACTCGAACTTCGCCAGGCCCTGTTGGACGAGTCTGTCGATCCAGTCGAGGCCGCCCATGCCGCACCGCCAGCTTGCAAGCGTGTTTGCACCATCCAGCTTTGCCGGCTCATCACCGTCGGCAATTGAAATGACTATGAGCCAGCCCAGCATCTTCGTTCCCGACGGCCCAAATCCGCTCCCATTCGCGCACGAACGGTAGGACAGCGAATGATGACAGCCACTTACGAACGCCCCTGCATTTAATGCGTGGCATGAGGAAGCATGGTATTTTCCGCCCATGAAGCCTGACGAGCAAAACCAAGATCGGACGGCGGACCCTGTGTCTACCGAAGGCGGTGATCGGCACCCTCAGCTCAACTTCAAGCTGCACTTGCGTCTGATGCTTGAGGGCGGTGCCCGACCTTCAACGCTCGAGTCTGCGATGGCGGCGCTTCATCGCATTCGTCGGCGCGGGGAAACCGAGGCACGAGGGGTCGGGCAGTGAAATCAACGACTTGCGCGAGGTGCAATTGCGGTGTTCGGCCGCAATTCACCGCAATGCATCATGTCGGAGCTCGATCCCGAGCAAGCTGACACCCATGTTCTCGCCGCGTGAACTCGATCTGAAGAGTTTGGCCCTGCACGAGCTGGTGGCGCAGAAGATCCGGGCGGATCCGCGACTGTTCTCGAAAGCGCGTGACATGCTTGACCGGATGGTGGACCAGAGTGGCGGCGCCCCGCGTCTCTACGCGGCAGCATGGCTGGCATTGTTCGACAAAGGCCTTGATGAAGCGCTCGCTATGGCAACAGCGGACACTGAACAGGGGCAGTCCATGAGGTCCAGTTCGCCGTTTGCGTCCATTTTGAGCGAGGACGAACGCCTTGATTTCCTCGCCGCATGGGCGTCTCGACGCACCACCGATCCGATTTGATAACAACCATATTGCTGTCGTCAGCAACGTGGTCAACGGGCCGACGCGGGTATAGCGCTGCGCAAAGCACCGCTACGGGGTCAGCAAGGACCAACCCTAGCTCTCCGGGAGCCGTTTACGTCAGGTAGACCGAGTGATCAACAACACCGGAATATGCATGAGCAGCACCAGGACCTGGGATCCGACGACCGCCATGAAATGGCACTTCGATTCGCTGCCCTCGTCCCGGGGATTAACGTTCTATAGGCATCAAATCCAGCGCCCGTGCAAAGGCAAGGGCCTCGGCCATCGTGGAGCCGACGTGGCACTTATATCGCTTATCAAGTGCGACATCCGGCCGCCGGATCATTGCGCACAGCGAGCGCTCGGTAAAAAACGCGTCGCAATAGCCCACCGCGGCAGCAGCATGCTGGAAGTCGAAGAAGTCATTGGCCTTGAACTGACGCTTCTTGTCCCAGCGGACACTGGCATGAAGACAGGTCTTGATATGAATGGTGCGCAAGGCATCTTTGGTGACGTCCTTCTTGAAGGCCGCCATCAGAAGGTTCGTACAGTTCCGCTCCAATTCCTGCCACTGAGCACTGCCCCTGCTGGCGGATTCGCCGATCTGGCTCTGCGCCATGCGATTCAGAACATCTGCCGCTCTTTCGGCATAGAGTTCAAGCACACCTGACAACTCCAGGTGGTAGGTCTGCTCAAAACTTCGCAGTTCGGCAGCGTGTTGCCGGTTGGCGGCATTCAATTGAGCTGCGAGTGCATCGAAACGCTGCGACGCGCCCGGCATAGCTTCACCGATCAAGCCGTCCATCTGAGTCAGTGAGATGGTCCACATGTGGTCGAAGAACGCCTTCTGCATCGCAAGCTCGCTGGCCGGGTCGAACGAGGACCAGGCTGGATGGGTATAGCCGAGCACGTAGCTGAGCTTGGTCCACATGAGGTGATGGAGCGGGTAGACCTTGAGCGGCGTCAGCGTTGCATGAATGAAGTGAGCGATCTCGGTACCGATACGAAGATCCAGCGGTATCAACGTCACGCCCTGACTGAGCTCGTCCACCAGCTCGACGGTGGCGCGCCTGGTTGACGCATCGCTTTGCTTGAAGATCTCGATGAACGCGCTATCGCTGATAGGACAAAAGACCTTGTCGGCTGCGACCAGCCTGCGCAAGAGGGCCAGGAACTCAAGACTGGAGTTGTCCTTGCAACACCCCAGCGCCGCCTCCCGCAGCGCGATCCAGAACTTCAGATCCAGGTAGATCGCGACCTTGCCTTCCAGCACGATGGCCAAGCTGACCTGACACTGGCGCACATAACTTTCAAGCGATATGTCCGGTGTGGCCCGGTGCTCATCAATGGTTATCTTCATCAGCTCCGACGGTGACTCTGCCTAACAGCCCCTGCAGCGAAGAGATGCCCCGCCGCCAATTGGCTCATGCTTGCCACCCGCCCCTCCCCGGCAATTGCGGTGAATTGCGGTCCAACACCGCAATTGCGGCTCCTGACAGCAATTGGGCCAAGTGCCTGACTTGCCCCGCTTCTCCTGGTCGCGCCACCGGTCCTCTCTTCTCCAGATGGAAAAAAGCCCCGGCCATGGGCCGAGGCTGGAAAGCCTAACGCTGTCGTCACGCTGAGGCTCCTGCTCAGGGAGGAAAAGCAGGGGCAACACCTTGCGGTGCCGCCGAGCACCACTTTACCAAGCCCCGCATGATTGGAGGCTGGGGCAAACGCGCGGCCTGCTGCTGCAGCGTCGCGTGGTCGGCATCGGGCATACCGCCTCAGCTTTCGTCCAAACCCTGAAACTGCAGCGGATCGACCAGGTCCCGCAGGGAGACGCCGATGGCCTTGGCCAGCGCCTCGGCGCTGTCGAAAGATATGTTGACCGTGCCGCGCTCAACACGGCTGAGATAGGCCCGCGACACGCCAGCCTCCAGCGCCAAACCCTCTTGGGTCTCATCCTTCAAACGCCGAGCTCGACGAAGGTTGCGAGCAAATATCTCTCGGGCGGTAGGGATCGGCTTGGCTTTGGACATGGGCCAAGCATGTATTTCGGGCGTCTCCCTCTCTACACTTTCCGTTATTCATTTGGTGCTCTTTGTGTATCATTTGGACTAACATGAAGAACTCGATGAATAACAAACAGCACGGATAGAGCTATCCGATGATCGTTCTACCTGGGGAGGAAAGAATGGAAATTGAAGGACGTTGCGCTACGCCTTTGCTTGCAGCGCTTGGGCTGCTGCTCGCGCAGGACATCTATGCCGCACCACCTGCCGCCCGCGCGGGGACAGTGCGGCTGACTTTCGACAAGGCCGCGATCGCGTCACAGCGCGACACGAACCCCGCGCTCAACGGATCCGTCGCCGATTGGCGCCCGATGCCGCCGGACGCCATCTTGCAAACGGCCGCAGATGCTGCCCGGCAGGACTCCAATCCGGCGCTCAATGGCTCGGTGTCCTCATGGATGCCGCTCACTCTCAGCGAGAACGCGTCGATCAGCACCGCCTGGACCGCCTGGACCGCCTACGAGCATTGCCATTGGCGCCAAGCCTTCGAAGGGTTTGCGGCGCACGCCGATGCAGGAGATTTTCACGCGGCACGTATGGCGTTGGCCATGACCAGGCACGGCAACACTCTCTACGGGCAGACGTTTGAGGTGTCCGAATCTCGGCGAAAGGCCTGGCGCCTGGTCATTGAGCTTGGGCCGGCAGGGCAAAGGCATGACGCCGCTGCGGCTGTACATACGGCGCTCGACCAAGCCCCCGCAGCCTCCATGCGATAGAGGCCACAGCACATGCACTTTACGCTGCCAAGGCAATCGTCTCGCCCTTTCCGCTGCACCTTCCACTCGATCCCCAACAACAACGGAAAAGTCCCCATGCGACTCGCCCGCATCGCAGCCACTGCGGCCATCATTGCCGCGCTGAACACCGCCCATGCCGGTGTCAGCAAGGCGGTGGACACCGCCGGCGCCATTCAGAACTTCGACGTCCTCGGCGTCAAACTCGGCATGACCGAAGCTCAAGCCGTGGCGGCAATCAGGCAACGCTTTCCAGATGGCAGTAAGGACAGCCGCGGTCGCACCATCAAGTTGAAGATATCGGATTACGCTTGGCCCAACTCGATCACCCGCGCGCCAATGCGCGCCGGCATCCGCTTCGATATGTTTGCCGAGCAGAAGAGCAACTACGATTTCGTCAAGATCCTGATCCACGATGGCAAGGTCTGGGCGATCTGGCGCGACGACACGACGTCAACCTACTCCTATGAGAAGACCATCGGCGACATGAGCAGCAAGTACGCTGGTGCTGCGCCCATCAACGACTATTTCGACATCCTCATCAACGGGCAACGCAAGAGCGACGGCACCAAGACGCTGACGGGCTTCGAGCTTTACCAGGGCGCCTGCAGCGACAACACCCTGCCGTTCGGCCGTGTCAACCAGGGCGACTCGATGCGCCTTGAGAACGGCTGCAACAAGGTCTTCCGGCTCAACTACGGCGTGATCTCAACCGCCGGCGTGAAGAGCATGGGCAACGGCAGCGCCCAGCTCGTGGATCTGGATGCAGGTCGAGCGTTCTTTGCGTCCATGGCGAGTGCGGCGGCAAATAGCGCGGCTAAGGGAGCGACGTCGGGTGCCAAGCTCTAAACCGACGCTGATATCCTTTCCGCAGCGGTTGCGGTCCGTCGCCGCGGCGGCACTGACGCACGGTCTTTGTAGCGTAGCAGTCATCCGTACGGCGTCGGTTGCTCTTGCTCGTTGACCGCTTATGGTCGAGCATCCGACGTTATCTGCGCAGAGCCAGACCAAGTCAGTCAACCGACTGCTGTCTCCACTGCATTGGCAATGCCAACGCTACCGACCGTTACAGACTGAGCGATAGCGAAAGCAGTCGGAATTTATTTAACGACAGCCGAGCCCGGGATCTTCCGCAACTCGGCACGGGCCTGCTGGGCATCAGCAAATGAGCCGATGCCGTTGAAATCCCGCGTCACAAGGTCCAGAGAAATGCGGCCGCGGGTGGGCGAGTTGGTCCAGTAGTAGCCTTCCAACCGCTTGTCGCCGGAGGTGAGCTGAAGGTCGCCGTAGCCGATGGTGATCTTGTCCTCGGCATCCTGCATCCGCCTCATCTCGAACACGTACTGAAGCTGCGCTATTGCGCTCCGCGGCTCCACCATCATGGTTTCCAGCGTGGAGCGAGCTGGCTGGCCGGGCGTGTAGGACTGGATCGTCAGGAAGAAGTAGCTCTGCTGGACCACGAACGCGATCGGGATGGGCGGCAACGGATCGGCACCTTCGGAGGACTTGAACTCCGACTTCAGCTCACCCCACCACAGTCCATGGACCATGCGCTTGTCCATGAGCCAGGCGAGCTTCGGGTACTTCCACTGCAGCTTTGAAAGCAGCAGGATCAGCAGCGGCGGCACGGCCAGCGCAGTAGAGACGCTTTGCCAGATGACCTTCAACGGGTGCGCCTGCAGTTCCGCCAGGCGGAAGAAGAGGATCGCGGCGGCCACCACCAGCACGACATAGCCGCAATACTTGAACAACCGCAGAAGATCGGCGTAGGTCAGGCTTACGGGCAGCATCAGAGGGTTTCATTCAAGGTCAGCCGTCCGGCTTCGTAGATAGAGGCCACTCGTTCGTGGGTCAGCAGCCCGATGGCGGCGATCCCCGCCACATTCGACGCCAACAGCGCCGTCATGTGCCGGGCACCACTGGCCCGGGGCGGGCCTGCGGACGGATCGGGTAGCGGCGGCGCGATGAACTGGCAGAGGTGGGTAAGCGACGCAGAGCCCGCGTGGACGAAATGGAAGCCGTCATGCCAGCGCGATGACCGGCGCGCCGTTCGGGCCAGCACGTCACAGATGGGCTCTAGCCCCTCGATCGGGAGCTCGAAGCGCTCATTGCCACAGACTTCAAGCTGCAGGTGCGGCAGCGCAGCCAGCGAATCGTAAAAAACGATGCCCAGCCCGACGAAGTCGTTGGCCAGCCGGGGAGCGGCGTGCCGCAGCAACTGAAGCGCACTGAATGCTTGGAGGGAACGCAAAGGCAGGATCTCCATACAGGCACGAGCCTGACGATCTACCAATCATAGATGTAGCCTATGTGTTGCTGAAGACAGATTGATCGATGAACGATCACCGCACTCTATAAGTATCAACCCTATATTGTCAGCGCGGCTATTGAAAATCCTAACGTCGTCACCATTGGTGTTGTGGTCGAGATCCTCAGCACGCTTTGGAGCAGTAGCCGGCTTGCCGGCTGAAGGGTGGCACGGGTGGCTCGGCACCTGCAAGCGACGCGTCTGGACGCGCGTCGTGCCGTCCACCTCACGCCCATCTGCCCATGCTGAACCTGAGCGCCCTTTTTTACACAGAAGTCGAATTTGAACCCTGCCTCTTCGGCAACCTGAACCTGCGCGACAACGACCGCAAGGACATCGCCGATGCCAAGCATGAGGTCCGGATGGCGCTGCGCGACGGAATCCCCCGGGTCTACGCGGCGGAAGGTCATCCCGGCAAGGTCCCGCAGCCGCGCTTTTTCACCCAGGGCTCCTGGGCGTACAAAACGTTGAACGCCCCGGCGCAGCGGCCCCAGCAGGCCGACGTCGACGACGGGTGCTATCTGCCGCTCAGCTTCCTGAACCAGACCGACAGCCCCAGCGTCGCGGCGGACGTCTTCTTTGGCGTGGCGGAGGAGGCGCTGGCTGACCTCGTCAAGGAGAAGGGCTGGAAGCTCTCTGGCAAGCCCACCTGTATCCGCGTGGAGATCAGCGACCTCGCGCACATCGACATCCCGCTGTACGCGATCCCGGACAACGAGTTCGAGACCCTCGTCAAAGCGGAGAACGCCCTGCGCGCTTCCCTCGATGGCATCCGCAACTTCGCCGAAGCGGCGATGGACAGCTGGGAAGATCTGCCCAAGACGAAGGTGCTGCTGGCCCACCGCGAGGAAGGTTGGATGCACTCCGATCCCCGCCCGGTTAAGGAGTGGTTCGTCGACCAGGTCGAAACCAGGGGCGAACAGCTCCGCCGCGTCGTGCGCTACATCAAGGCGTACCGCGACTGGACCTGGAAGTCGGGTGGCCCCAGCTCGATCCTGCTGATGGCGGCGGCGGCACCGCTGTTCGTGAAGCAGGATCGTCGTGATGATCAGGCGCTGGTCGACGTCGTCAAGCAGCTGCCGGCGGCGCTGCGCAAGGGCGTCAGCAACCCGATCAACTCGAAGGAGTCGCTGACCGACCGGCTGCGTTCGGTCAGCGATGAAGTGGACTTGGTCGAACAGGCGGCGCTGCGGTTTGAGGATCTGGGCCGCCGACTCCAGGCGGCCCTGGATGCCGGCAGCGCCGAGCAGGCGTGCACCTGGCTGCAGGGGCTATTCGGGCCGCGCTTCCCTGACCGCCCCGACCGCGTGAAGGTGGGCGCGGTGGCTTCGGGTGTGGCCGCCGCCATCGCTTCCTCCCCGGCGATCGCCGGCCCGAACGAACTGGTCGGGCGGACACGCGCCGGATGAAATTCGAGAAGGTCGCAATCCCGGACCTGACAGCCGCGCTACACCAGCGCGGCTTTTCGTATTTGAAGCGCGACGGGCGCGGCTGGATGAGGTTCGCCGGCCAGCTGCGTCTGAAGGCGAAGAACTACCCCTGTGAGCTGGCTGTCTCGCCCGCGCTCGATGAATTTCCTCGTGTTTGGCTGACGCCGGTTCCGCCGGGACGTCCTGAACTGCAGCCACACCTCAGCGCGAGCGGGTATCTGTGCTACCTGGCGTTGGGCTCGGTCATCTTCGACTTCTTCGACCCGATCCGCCAGACGATGGTCTGCCTCGACCGAGCTGAGCAGGTCTTGGAAGACATCCTGGCCGGCAAGATGGTCGAGGATCTGGCGGAGGAATTCCACATCACCTGGGGCAGCAACTGGTGCATGCTGGACGTCGACGAGCGCCGGCCCGGCGGTCTGGACGCCTACACGTTCGGTGGAAAGACGAGCATCGTCACGGACGACGAGACGCGCACCCACGCAAAGCTAGAAGCCTTTGGCCTGGGCCTGCCCAAGGTCGAATTGTCAGCGTTTCGCGTGCGCACCAAGGTAAGGCCGATGCCGCTGCAGGAAAGCTGGCCGCCCAAGACCGTCCAGACGTTCCTGAAGTGGCAGAACACGTTGGACCCGAGGTGCAGCAAGAAGATCGAGCAGCGCCTCATGGAGATGTTCCGGGTGAAGGCGACGCGCGTGTTGGTCCTGATCGACTCGCCGCAGGTCCAGTACGGCATCGAGGTGGACCTCAAGCGCGATCCCGCAGGCGCAGGCAACAAGCCGTCGCTGCGCGAGATCCTCTACCGTCTGCCAGTCCACCACATCTCCGTGTGCCGCATCGATGACCCGTACCTTGCCGAGCGCAACCTCCCCGGCTCCAAGACCCTCGCCGGGCTCAAGGTCGGGCTGGTCGGGTGCGGGACCATCGGTGGTTATCTCGCCGAGATGCTGGCGAAGGCCGGCGCGGGCACGGTTGGTGGGAAGCTGACGTTGGTGGACATGGGATCGCTTGAGCCAGGCAACCTCGGACGCCATCGGCTCGGTTTCAATGCACTCACCAAGAAGAAAGCGGAGGCGATGTGCGAGGAACTCAAGCGCGTCGCGCCAGGCATCGACGCGGTGGCCGTGGTCGGGGATGTCAAGGATGCGAACCTGGGGCCGCTGGACCTGTTGATCGACGCCACCGGGGAACAGGGCCTGACCGACTGGCTCACGTGGCAGTACGCCGACAAGGTGCCGTTCCTGTCGACCTGGGTGGAGGGGGCTGGCGCCGCCGTCCGCGCCCTGATGAAGGCCAAGCCTGAACTCGCCTGTGCGCGATGCGTGTCACAGCCGCCCCTGAAGGACCAATACCGCGTGTTCGACGTGCCGCCGGAGGTCATCATGAAGGGACATGGCTGCGAAGGACTTTACGTCCCGTTTCCTGCCGCCGCGTCCGTGCAGGCGGCCGCGCTGGCGATGGAGATGGTGCAGGCCTGGTTGGACGGCGCCGAGTCGCCCAGCTTCAGGACGCGCGTGCTCGATCAACAACGCGCTGCCCACTTCAAGGATTCCTCGCCCCAAAGGTACGAAGGATGCCCCGCATGCGCCACGTGAGCGACTGGACGCTGGCCGACGGCAGCCTGCTGCTGAACTTCTCCGACGAAGTCCGCGGTGTGTTCGAGAGGAATGTCCAGGTGGGCGACCTCCCGGAGAGCGGCGGCGTGCTGCTGGGGACTGTCCACGAGCGCGGCCTGCTCGTCACCGTGGCGACAACGCCCACGCGCCTGGACCGTCAGCTCCGCTATCTCTTTGAACGGTTGCCGTTCGGCCACCGCGCGGTGGCAAGACGCCAGTGGCGCCAAAGCGCTGGCACCACCCGCTACATCGGTGAGTGGCACACGCACCCGCAAGACATCCCCGCCCCCTCAGGCATCGATCTGAACGAGTGGCGGAAGCTGGCCAAAAAGAGGGCCGACAAGCGACCGCTGCTGGCCGTCATCGTTGGTAGACATGGCCTTCACGTGGAGCTGGCGCACGGTAACGGCCATCGAGAACTGCTCAGTCCTTACATCGAATGAGCACGTAGGGTGCAGCGCCTGCGCTTCATGTAGCCGCAACTCCACTCAGGCCAGTTCGATGTGGATCATCGCCGACGCTTCATGCGCAACCGCGTGTACGACGGCTTTGCGGGGGCGTGGACGTGGTGCTGAACGTCGCGGATGGTGACCGGCACCCGCCGTGCGGCGTAGACCTGGCCGTTGACGCGCACGATGCAGTCCATGTGATGCGTACCGAGGTAGCGAGTACGCTCTTCCGACTGCAGCAGCCGCATCCCCATCTTGCGATGGCCAAGGTCGCTGAAGGCGTCGGCATCCAATCCCTTGTTGCGTACCGTCCATTCGACGGTGGCGAACTGCGGGACGATGTGAGGGTTGGCGATCGTGAAGACCAGCGTGCAGCCCTTGGCGACCCCGGCCACCTGGTTGCGGTGGGTGGCCACAAAGCGGCGATTCATGCCGGTGCCTGTGTAGACCGTGATGTCGATGTCGGGCAGCTGCATGAGCGACCGTGAGGTGCGCTCGTCCACCAGTTCGACCTCATCCACGTTCGGTAGCGGCATCAAGAAAGAAAACACCTCGCTCCAGATCAGCGCCGCCGAGCCCTCATCGGCCGCCTCTGCGGCGCGCTCCGCGATGTCCAGCAGCACATCGAGCCTCGGCAAAAACGCGGCCCACGCCTCCTCACTCATGCGGTTGAGGTCTTCTTCGGCTTTGGTGGCTGGGTTCTGAACACTGCGATTGCGGTTCAGCCGTCCGTGCATGGTCCTGATGATGGAGATCAGGGCATCGTCATCGGCGACACCGAGCAGGAGCGCGAGCCCGATGTCGGGGTAGGCCTCGGTGGCCAGGACCGTGAGGAAGATCGAGGACGGACGCGAGTCGGGGATGTCGTCGAACGACAGGGCGGCCCAGGCCTTGAGGTAACGGATCAGTCTGCGCACCTGCTCGCGCTCGTCCCCCGTCAGTGCGTCCCGGAACCACTTGTAGAAGGCCTTGGGGTCGCTGGCCTCCCAGCCCTTGGTCAGGCAGGCCAGGCGCCGCTTGTCGGTGTCGCTGTTGAGGTGGTAGACCGGGGTGTCGATGTGGAACTGATGTTGGTACGACGCCCGCGAACACCGCTCCTTAGGCGGCTCCGCTACCGACCGGATGTCCGCACACTGGCCACGGTAGTCGACGAGCTCCTGCTGCACCCAGCGACGCAGTTGGTCGGCCGTTGGCTCGATGTTCTCGCCCTTGCCCCATCCGAAGTAGACGCCGAGGTCGACGTCGTATTCCTCGCCGGGGTGGACGGGCTTGATCAGCGTGCCGTACTTGTAGGAGCCCTGGAGCCACGTCGAGATCGGGTAGCCGTGCTTCGCCTTGAGCGACACCTTGAGGTACTCAGCCAGCAAGTTCCAGCTGTTCTGCAGGAACTCGCGCTGCCGCGTCGTGGGGCTGACGCGGCTGATCAGGGTCTGTTCACCGGCGCCGTTGAACAGAGAGCTGGCGCGGCCCACCTCAGCCGCCCCGGAACAGGGTCATCTGGGGCTCGTGTTTCAGGAATGGCGCCAGCTTCGTGTTGAGGATATCGCTGGCCGCCTTCTTGCCCAAGGCCATCAGCGTGCGCCGCGCAGCCTCGGTCGCGACGTCTAGACCGAGGTCCTTGGCCTGCTCGTTGGATGGCAACGCGTCGAGCCGGAAATACCGGTCCTTCAGCTTGTGCTGCATCAGTTGGTCCACCAACTGCTGCTGCGACGAGATCGTGACGGAGAAGAGCCGGTTGTCATCCATCCAACCCTGGATGCCAAGCTCGCGGCCTGACTCGAACGACAGGGAGTACATGTTGGTCGTCGTGCCGACGCTGAGGATGCGGACGGCTTCGCTGGGCACGCCGAAGAAGTGTTCTGCCTCGTGCAGCGCCAGCAGGTCCGGTGCGTTGGCGTACAGGCCACCGTCGGCGTAGCGCTGGCCGTCAAGCTCCGCCAGCTCGAAGAACGTCGGTGCGGCCGAGGTGGCCAGGGCCACGTCTACCACCTTGTACTTCCAGTCGCGGGTCCACTCCGCCTTGTGCCGGGTCTTGAAGACCTGCGGCTTTCCGCTGGTGACATTGACCGCAGGGATGCCGACGGCGTGAATGGCGTCGTTGAGGGTGGCGTCCTCAGGAATGAGGCTCGTGATCACGTCGCGCAGGGCCTGTGTCCGGTACCGAGGCTGATCCCAATGCCGCCAGATGTCCAAGCCCTTGCCGATCTTGCCCTTTGGCTTGTCCCGCGGCGGGAAGATCTTCTCGCCCGAATGCTCGAAGGCCTGGACGACCTTCAGCATGGGGACTTCGAACGCCACGGCCAGCGCGATGATGCCGCCGATCGAGGTGCCATAGGACAGGTCAAACCGACGGCCGATGGGCTCCTCGATGTGGTCTTCCATCTCCTGCAGCGCACGCGCCGTGAACAGGCCGCGATAGCCTCCGCCGGTCAATGCCAACGCCTGAAAGGGCCGGTCTTTGGTCCACGACATACTTATCCTCCTCAATCTTGGTTTTAGGATTGAGGATACCAATCAGCGGGCATGCGCTCGATCACTTCACGCATCTTCCGTCGCTCGCGCTTAGATTACTGGCGCTGTTGACTGAGCAGTCGGTTTGGGCAGCACTTCGGTCGTAAGTGCCGCTTGCCCTCGAACGTTCGGTTGCGGCGGAAGCGGCTGCTAGGGCCTTCGCCGGCGAATGACTCAGATCCGCCTATGGTCACCGTTGCTCGGATGAGAGCAGCCATGCAACATAAGTGATCCATGGCGACACACCGATCGGCCATCTGAGCCGTCCATATCTAAGGACTGGTCTTGAGTCAGCAGCGATCAATTGGCGCCGTGGTCAGTGAATGATCGGTGTGCGCTTCAGCGGCCTATTACGGGACTCAGCCGCAAAAGTCTCTCGATGCCCGCTCGCTCGCTCGCGACGAGTCTATGCCCGATACCTACGTCCCACCGACCAATACGCCTCGCTGTCCTCCACCAACTGAAAGTCTGCCTCGCCAGCCAGAAAGACGTTCCCAGAGGCACATAGAAGGGCTGTTCTGGTATCGCCCAGCGATACGCCATGCCAAGGCGCTATTTTTTGCACCAACTCGACCCGTGGCGAGCCATCGCCATTCTCCGGAGGGATCAGAACCGAGATGGACTCGATTTCGGCATCGATTTCGCCCAGGAGCTGAAGGCCCGCAGTGTTGGGGGCAACCAGGAGCAACCTGTCCGAAGGCTGCAAGTCGCGTTGAGCAAGACAGACCAGCAATATGCAGGACCATCTCCAAGGCGCGGCCAGCCAACTCTCACGGTTGTCGGCCGAGGCGATTTTCTTATTGGAAGCCAGCGTTTCCCGTTGGCCCTCTGTGATCGTCAGGCTTTCTTGCATGTATTTGGCGCTACTCATGCGTCGACGATAAGTGCTCGCACGCGATACAAATGTGGAAGATCATCCGTGGTGTGATTGGCATCATATGGCAACCATTCCCGGATGCCAATTGCCTCGCCACGACATGCGAACGACCCTGCGCTAGTAGCGCTCGGAGTAGCGATTCGCGCCGCGCGTAAAGAGCGCGGAATTTCCCAGGAAGAGCTTGCGCATATGGCAGCCATTGACCGGTCGTACCTCAGCAGCATCGAGCGCGGTGCACAGAACCCGGGGATCGTGTCGATCCTTCGGATGACGAACGCGATGGAAATGACGGCAACCGAACTCTTTGCCGAGGCGCGGCTCTGATCAAAAAATGCGGCAACGGGATAAGCTCTGCATCGTGACGAGGCTGCCCTGTGAGATGCAAAAATTGCGCAAAACAACTCCTTCAGCCTGAATATCTCAGCCCCTCGTGCCATGGACATCGCCGTCTTCATGGACAACTTGGGAACGCCAGCACAACGCAAGTCATGGACATCACGGAGTTTCCGTAAGCCATTGCTGCGCCTGGGATTTTTTGATGTCCATAGCACTCCCACTCGCGGGTGGCATGAGTATCTGCAGACCTTCCAGGCCCTGGATGTGCGCCTGCGCGACCACCAGAAGGCCGCGCTGGAGGCCTGGGTGCAGGAGTACCGCGGCGATCTCGGCGTCGCGCTGACCGATGTGGTGGGCATGGATGCCTTCCTGGCCGATTTCGATCTCTATTTCGCCAAGCTTTTCGACGGCCTGCGGCACGACTCGGGCGATCCGGTCTGGTGGGGCGAGAAGGCGCTGGCCCACTACGCCAAGCTGCGCATCGATGCGCACACCAAGCGCCTGGTGTTCTCCGACAGCCTCAACATCACCAAGGCGCTGGAGCTGTATCGGCATTTCGCCGACCGCACCCAGCTGGGCTTCGGCATCGGCACCTCGCTGTCCAACGATATGGGCCTGCGCACCCTGCACATCGTGATGAAGCTGACCCAGGCCAATGGCCAGCCGGTAGCCAAGCTGTCCGACAGCCCCGGCAAGACGATGTGCGACGACCAGACCTTTCTGGCCTATCTGCGCCAGGTCTTCGGCATTTCCGCCCCTCAAGTTGCCGGGCCAGCGGCCGATAAACAGGGCTCGGAGGCGCCATGGACATCAACACCACATCCCTGATCAACAATCTGCATAGCTCGCAGGCCGGCTCGGTGCAAGCCAGCGCCCAGCTGCTGGTGCTGAAGCAGGCGATGAACCTGCAAGGCCAGGGCGCGATGGCGCTGCTGGCCTCGGTGCAGCCGCCGCTGGCCACCAGCGGCAATCTGGGCACCCAGCTGAACGTCTACGCCTGAGCGGGCCGCGGGCGCCGGGCTCAGTCCCTGTGCCCCGCCAGCGCCTCGCGCACCGCCGCCACCTGGCGCCGCGACACGGCCAGCCACTCGTTGACATGGGCGATGCGCACCGCCCAGCCCTCGGCCCCTTCGCCGCCATCCGCCGAGCCGCCATCGAGCTCGCCGAAGTCGGTCGGCGCATGGCGCTCCAGCTCACGCACCGCCGCCTTGGCCACCAGCGCATTGCGATGCACGCGCAAAAAGCGCTCACCCAGGCGCTGTTCCAGCTCCGAGAGACTGCCGTCCATCACCAGGCTCTGGCTGGCGGTGCGCAGGGTCAGATACTTCATCTCGGCCTTCAGGTACAGCACCTCGGCCAGCGGGATGCGCAGCAGGCGGCCGCGATCATTGATGGAAATCACCTCGGCCTCGGCCGCCCCTTGGCCGGGCTCGCGGCGCGCCGCCGCCCGCTCGGCCAGGCGCTGCGCCACCCGTGCCAGCGCGGCCTGCAGGCGGTCGCGCCGCACCGGCTTGGTCAGGTAGTCGATCGCATCGAGTTCGAAGGCCCGCAGGGCATGCTCGGCATAGGCGGTGACGAACACCACCGCCGGCCGCAGCGGCAGCTCGCGCAAGGCCTCGGCCAGCTGCAGTCCGTCCGGGCCGGGCATTTGCACATCAAGAAGCACCAGATCGCAGCCATGGTCTTTCAACCAGGCCTGGGCTTGGGAGGCGGTGCCGGCCTCGGCCGCCACCTCGGCGCGCGGCTCGTCGCAGGCCTCCAGCAGGCCGCGCAGGCGCATCCGCGCCAGCGGCTCGTCATCAACCAACAGGACTTTCAAAGCGGGCTGTGTATGCATGGCAATGGGCTCAGCGCGGCAGCAGGATGCGCACCGTGAAACGCTGGGCCTCCTGGCTCACCTCAAATCGGGCGGCCACATCATGCATCAGACGCAGACGCTGGCGCACATTGCGCAGCGCCAGGCCGTGGCCGGCCTGCTTGGCCTTGGCGCCGACCGTGTTGACCACCAGGATCTCGACCTCGGCGCCGCGCGCGCGCGTGCTCACCTGCACATCGCCGCCGCCGTCATTGGGTTCGACCCCATGGCGCACCGCGTTCTCGACCAACGGCTGCAGCAGCAGCGGCGGCACCCGGGCGCCGGCCGCCGCCGGGTCGAGCTGCCACTGCACCCGCAGGCGCTCGCCGTAACGGATCTGCTCGATGTCCAGATAGCGCCGCGCGAGCTCGACCTCGGCCTCCAGGCTGACCACCGTGTCGGCCTCGGCCAGCGCCACCCGAAAAAGCTCGCTGAGGTCCTCCAGCACCCCCTCGGCGCGCTGCGGGTCGACACGCACCAAGGCCATCGCGGTGTTCAGCGTGTTGAACAGGAAGTGCGGCCGGATGCGCGACTGCAGCTCGACCAGACGGGCCAGCGCATCGGCCGGGCGCTGCGTGCGCTCGCGCAGCTTCAGCCAGTACAGCAGCATCGCGGCGGTGGCTGCGCCGGCCAGCGCCACACTGAGCAGGCGAAACCAGCCACTGGCCTCGTCGCTGGCCAGGTTCAGCAGCTGCCAGCCCCCCAGCGCGCACAGCGCCCCCAGACTCAGCACCACCAGCCACTGCCAGGGCTCGCGCCAGCGCGCCAGCAGGCGCCGCAGGCCACAGACCAGCAGCAGCCACAGCAGCACGCCGCTGAGCGTCACCACGGTGCCGCTGCTCATCCACAGCGCCCATTGGGAAAAATCGCGGGCCCCCAGCGCCAGCCCCAGCGCCAGCAGCAGCTGCACGCCCAGCACGGCACGCAGCACCAGGCCGACATGGCAGACATCGAAGACCCGCTGGGCGTCGAACAACGGCGAAAACCGCTGGGCCTCGGTCGGCTGCGGCGCCAAGCCCAGCACGCTGGTCAGGTTGCGACTGTCGGACCAGTCATGCTCATGTCGTCCCGCCATCGTCTGCCAGCCCCTCGATAGAATCGCGTTTTCCCTATTTTGCTCCAGGCCGATCTCGCGTCGATGCGGGCCGGCCCTGCCGCCATCCCACCATGTCCCAGCCCGCAGACAACCAACTCGCCAACAAAGCCCAAGCCTGGTCCGCCCTGTTCTCCGAGCCGATGAGCGAGCTGGTCAAGCGCTACACCGCCAGCGTGTTCTTTGACAAGCGCCTGTGGGCGGCCGACATCCAGGGCAGCCTGGCCCATGCCGAGATGCTGAAGGCCCAGGGCATCTTGTCGGCCGAGGACCACGCCGCGATCGAGCGGGGCATGGCCCAGATCCGCGGCGAGATCGAGGCCGGCAGCTTCGAGTGGAAGCTGGACCTGGAGGATGTGCATCTGAACATCGAGGCCCGCCTGACCGAGCTGGTGGGCATTCCGGCCAAGCGCCTGCACACCGGGCGCAGCCGCAATGACCAGGTCGCCACCGATGTGCGACTGTGGCTGCGCGGCGAGATCGACGAGCTGAACGCGCTGCTGAGCGCACTGCAGCTGGCCCTGGTCGAGGTGGCCGAGAAGAACGCCGAGGTCATCCTGCCCGGCTTCACCCATTTGCAGGTGGCCCAGCCGGTGGCCTTCGGCCATCACCTGCTGGCCTATGTCGAGATGTTCGCCCGCGACGCCGAGCGCCTGGCCGACACGCGCCGCCGCGTCAACCGCCTGCCGCTGGGCGCCGCCGCGCTGGCCGGCACCAGCTACCCGCTGGATCGCGAGCGCGTGGCCAGGACTCTGGGCATGGAAGAGGTCTGCCAGAACAGCCTGGATGCCGTCTCGGACCGCGACTTCGCAATCGAGTTCACGGCCGCCGCCTCGCTGATCATGGTGCACATCTCGCGCCTGTCGGAAGAGCTGATCCTCTGGATGAGCCAGAGCTTTGGTTTCATCGACCTGGCCGACCGCTTCTGCACCGGCTCCAGCATCATGCCGCAGAAGAAGAACCCCGATGTGCCCGAGCTGGCGCGCGGCAAGACCGGCCGCGTGGTCGGCCATCTGATGGGCCTGATCACCTTGATGAAGGGCCAGCCCCTGGCCTACAACAAGGACAACCAGGAGGACAAGGAGCCGCTGTTCGACACCGTCGACACGCTCAAGGACACCTTGCGCATCTTTGCCGAGATGGCCGGAGGCATCACCGTCAAGCCCGAGGCCATGGAGCGCGCCGCGCTGAAAGGCTATGCCACCGCGACCGATCTGGCCGACTACCTGGTCAAGAAGGGCCTGGCCTTCCGCGACGCGCATGAGATCGTCGCCCATGCGGTCAAGACGGCCATAGGCATGGGGGTCGATCTGTCGGCGCTGCCGCTGGCCGAGCTGCAGAAGTTCGATGCCCGCATCGCCTCCGATGTGTTCGAGGTGCTGTCGCTGCGCGGCTCGCTGAACGCCCGCAACATCCTCGGCGGCACCGCGCCGGCCCAGGTGCGCGCCCAGGTGGTGCGGCATCGCGCCCGGCTCGCCGCCTGATCTTGAGCCAGCGCAAGCCCGACCCGACAGGGCCGGGCTAGGCTGGCGGCCATGAACAGTCTGACTTGGAGCGACGACCTCGCTCTCGACCACCCCCAGCTGGATCGAACCCATCAGGAGTTCGTCGAACTGCTGAACGCGCTGGCCGCCCTGCTTGCCCAGGGGGTTGCCGATCCCCTGCCCCTGTATGCCCAGCTGCTGGCCCATACCGAGGCCCATTTCGCGCTGGAAGAGGGCTGGATGGCCGCCACCGGCTTCGCGCCCGACAACTGCCATGCCCGCCAGCACGCGATGGTGCTGGACCTGATGCGCCAGGTACAGATCCATGCGCAGCAAGACCTGGAACCGCTGCGCCGGCTGCTGCCGGAGCTGATCGGCTGGTTTCCCGCCCATGCCGAGATGATGGATGCGGCCCTGGTCTATCACATGGGCCAGCTGGGCTTCGACACCGGCACGGGCCGGATGAGCCGCCCGCCGCTTCAGCCCACCCCGGCCATCAGCTCCTGCGGCAACAACAGCTGCGCATAGACGCTTGGCAAGCCGGGCCTGGCTCCGTATACTGTATGCATCAACAGTATTCGAGGGGTCCATCATGCGTTCCTGCTATCGCCAGACCTACAGCCCGGCTCCCGTGCTGCGCGTTCCTCGCTGGCTGCGCAGCCTCTGGGTCTGGTTGTGAGCCAGTCCTGCTGCCGACTTCGCGTTGTCAGCAGGGCCGCCTGACAATCGCCGCATGGCCCGCCCACCGGATTCCGCTGCCCTCCCCGACCGCCTGATCGCGCATCTGGACATGGATGCCTTCTACGCTTCGGTGGAGCTGCTGCGCTATCCCGAGCTGAAGGGCCAGGCCGTCGTGATCGGAGGCCGCCGTGCCCATGAGCCCAAGACCTTGGCCGACGGCACACGCCGCTACGCTAGGCTGCGCGACTACACCGGTCGCGGCGTCGTCACCACCTCGACCTATGCGGCGCGCGATCTGGGTGTGTTCTCCGCGATGGGCCTGATGAAGGCAGCGTTGCGCGCGCCCGACGCCATCCTGCTGCCCACCGACTTCGACGCCTATCGCAAATACTCCCGGCTGTTCAAGGCGGCCGTGGCCGAGATCGCACCGGTGATCGAGGATCGCGGCATCGACGAGATCTATATCGACCTCAGCGAGGTCGCCGGCATCCGCGAGCCGGTCGGGCACGACCCGCTGGGCGGCGTGCGCGCGGTGGCGCGCGATATCAAGAACTCGGTGCAGCGAGCCACCGGCCTGAGCTGCTCGATCGGCATCACCCCCAACAAGCTGCTGTCCAAGATCGCCTCGGAGCTGGACAAGCCCGACGGGCTGACGATACTGCTGGCCAGCGAGATCCCGACCCGCATCTGGCCGCTGGCGGCGCGCAAGATCAACGGCATCGGCCCGAAGGCCGCCGCCAAGCTCGCCACCCTGGGCCTGGAGACCGTCGGCCAGATCGCCGCCGCCGATCCGGCGATGCTGATCAGCCAGTTCGGCACAAGCTACGGCAGCTGGCTGCACGAGGCCGCCCACGGCCGAGACCAGAGGCCGGTGGTGACCCACAGCGAACCGGTCTCGATCAGCCGCGAAACCACCTTCGAGCGCGATCTGCATGCGGTGCATGACCGCGCCGAACTGTCCGGCATCTTCAGCCGGCTGTGCGAACAGCTAGCCCGTGATCTGGAACGCAAGGGCTACCAGGGCAGGACGGTAGGCATCAAGCTGCGCTTCGAGGGTTTTGTCACCGTGACCCGCGACCTGACCCTGGATGTGCCGATCGCCGACTTCGCAGCGCTTCGTCATGCGGCCGGCAGCTGTCTGAAACGGGTCGATCTGAGCCGGCGGCTGCGGCTGCTGGGCGTTCGGATCGGCGGCTTGTCGCGGCCGGGCGACGCCCAGTCGGTACCCAGGCCGCTTCGAAAGGCCGCCGCGCCCCGGCTGGAAAGCCAGGACCTGTTCTAAGGCCGGCGTCGCAACAGCAGCTCGTACAAGGCCCGGGCCGCCGTGCTCAGCTCCCTGTCACGCCGCCGCACCAGAAACAGCTGCCGGTCCGCCAGCCCTCGCCAGCGCAGCTCGCGCGTGGCCAGCTCCGGCTGCCTGAAATGAAACAGGCTGAAGGCCGGTACCACCGACAGGCCCAGCCCGGCGCGCACCATGCCCATCACGGTGGCCAGCTGCTCGACCTCCATCAGGGTCTGCAGCTGCAAGGGATGGACGGCCGCGTCCAGCAGCTGGCGCACGCTGCTGTGGCGGGCCAGGTGGATGAAGGGAAAGGGCAGCAGATCGCGCGGCTTCAGGCTGGGCCGCGCCAGCAGCTCGTGGCCCTGCGGACAGACCAGGTGGAAGCGGTCGCTGGCGAACGGCTCGGCGCGCAGCTCGGGCGTGTCGGCCCGCACCGCGGCGATCGCGAAGTCGGCCTGGCCCTCGCGCACCCGCTGCAGACAGGGCTCGCTGAGCACATCGGCCACCTGCAGCGCGATGCCCGGATAGGCACTGCGGAACTCGCTGAGCAGGCTCGGCAACCAGCCCGCCGCCAGCGAGGGCAGCAAGGCCAGCGAGACCTGGCCGCGGCGCAGCTGGGCATGGTCGCGCACCTCGGCCAGCGCCTGGCCCAGCTGGGCCAGCAGCGGCGCGGCGCTGCGCTCGAACACCTGGCCCTCCACCGTCAACGCGACATGGCGGGTGCTGCGCTCGAACAGGCGTGCGCCGACCGCCGTCTCCAGGCCCTGGATCAGCGCGCTGAAGGCCGGCTGCGACAGATGGCAGTGCACGGCGGCCTGGGTGAAGCTGCGCAGCCGCGCCAGCGCAACAAAAGCCTGCAGCTGGCGGCTGGAGATGCTGGCCGAGGAAGCGGGATCGTCATTCATCTGAATTTCAGAATAACCGATCTGAACAATCGAATTCACAGCTCAGACATCCGAGCCTAGAGTCGCTGCCATGGATGCGATAAGACCTGCTGTGTTGCGTGTCGCCTCGGCCGCCGGCTTTTCCGGCGACCGCAGCGATGCCGCCCTGCCTCTGGTGCGCGAGCTGCAAGCCTGCGGCGGGCCGGGCGTGCTGATCTTCGAGACCCTGGCCGAGCGCACGCTGGCGCTGGCCCAGCTGGCGCGCCGCGCCGACCCCGAGAGCGGCTACGAGCCGCTGCTCGACGAGCTGCTGCGCCCGGTGCTGGCCGACTGCCTGGCCAGCGGCATCGCCATCGTCAGCAATTTCGGCGCCGCCAATCCGAGCGGCGCAGCACGGCGCATCCGCGCGCTGGCTGCCGAGCTGGGCCTGGCGCCGCCGCGCATCGCCATCGTGCTCGGTGATGACCTGAGCGGCCCGGCCCAGCGCCCCCTGCTTGAGAAAGCGCTGGGCGTGGCCGACAGCTCGGCCTGGGTCTCGGCCAACGCCTACCAGGGCGCGGCACCGATCGCCGAGGCGCTGCGCTCCGGCGCGCAGATCGTCGTCTGCGGCCGGGTCGCCGACCCGGCGCTGGTGCTGGGTCCGGCGATGGCCCACTTCGGCTGGGCGCTGGACGACTGGGACCGGCTGGCGCGCGGCACGATGGCCGGCCATCTGCTGGAATGCGGTGCCCAGGTCAGCGGCGGCTACTACGCCGACCCCGGCTACAAGGATGTGCCGGGTCTTGCTCAGCTGGGCTACCCGATTGCCGAGATCGATGCCGACGGCGGCTGCGTCATCACCAAGCCGCCCGGCAGCGGCGGCCGCATCGACCGCCACACCGTCACCGAACAGCTGCTCTACGAGCTGCACGACCCGGCCGCCTACCTGACCCCCGATGTGATCGCCGATATCAGCGCGGCCGAGCTGCATGAAGAAGGGCCGGACCGCGTGCGCCTGTCCGGTGTGCGCGGCCATCCGCGGCCGGACACTCTCAAGGTCAATGTCTGCCAGCCCAGCGGCTGGCTGGCCGAGGGCGAGATCTCCTACGCTGGCCCGCGCGCCGAAGGCCGCGCGCGGCTGGCGGCCCAGGTGCTGCGCGAGCGCCTGCCCGAGCTGGCCCTGCGCGTCGATCTGATCGGCGTGGCCAGCCTGCTGGGCGATGACGCCGGCCTGTGGCTGGATGCACAGCCGGCGGGTGCGGCGCGCGATGTGCGCCTGCGCATCGCGGCCCAGCATGCCGACAAGGCCTCGGCCGAGCGCCTGTGCCGCGAGCTCAATGCCCTCTACACCTGCGGCCCGGCCGGCGGCGGCGGCGTGCGCGCCGCGCTGCGCCAGCGCCTCGCGCTGGCCTCCTGCCTGCTGCCGCGCGAGGCCGCGCCGGCCTGGTTTGAATTCCTGGAATGAGGGAAGCGATGAGCCATGAACTGAAAGTCCCGCTGTACCGGCTGGCCCACAGCCGCAGTGGCGACAAGGGCAACCGCAGCAATATCAGCGTGACCGCCTGGCGTGCCGAGCTGTGGCCGCTGCTGGTCGAGCAGCTGACGCCCGAGGCGGTGGCCGCGCATTTCTCGCACCGCCGCCCGCAGGGCGTGCAGCGCTATCTGCTGCCCCGGCTCTGGGCCATGAATCTGGTGCTCGACGAGGTGCTGGACGGCGGCGTCAACGGCGCGCTCAACTTGGATGCCCATGGCAAGGCCTTGAGCTACTGGTTGCTGGACATGGAGCTGGCCGTGCCGCCGGCCCTGCAGCCGCTGCTGCTGCCCGAGCCGATGTGAAGAATTTCAACAAGGAGACAAGCAAGATGACGATCAAGACTTCCAAGCGCCTGGCCCTGCTGCTGGCCGCGCTGTCGCTGAGCCCGGCGGCGCTGGCCCAGACCTACCCGACCAAGCCGCTGACCTTTGTCGTGCCCTTTGCGGCCGGCAGCGCCACCGACCAGCTGGCCCGCGCGTTGGGCCAGAGCCTGGGCGAGCAGAGCAAGCAGACCGTGGTGGTCGACAACAAGGCCGGTGCCAGCGGCATGCTGGCGGCGCAGGCGGTGGCGCGCGCCCCGGCCGACGGCTACACGGTGCTGATCACGACCAACACCACCCACGCGGCCAACGAGCATCTGTACAAGAAGCTGGGCTATGACCCGGTCAAGGACTTCACGCCGATCACCGCGCTGGGCAAGGGCGGCCAGGTGCTGGTCGTCAACCTTGCCTCGCCCTACAAGAGCGTCGCCGAGCTGCTGGCCCAGGCCCGCAAGACACCGGGCAAGCTCAGCTTCGGCAGCGGCAGCTCATCGAGCCGGGTGGCCGGCGAGATGCTGCAGCAGCTGGCCGGCGTGCAGCTGCTGCATGTGCCCTACAAGAGCAATCCGCAGGCCGTCACCGACCTGCTGGGCGGCCAGATCGATCTGATGATCACCGACACCGCCACCGGCCTGCCCCAGATCCGGGGCGGCAAGCTGCGCGGCCTGGCCGTCTCGATCAACAAGCGCATGGCCCTGCTGCCCGAGCTGCCCACCATCGCCGAGGCCGGTGTGCCCGGCTATGACATGGGCTACTGGTTCGCCGCCTATACGCCCGCCGGCACGCCGCCGGCCGTGGTGCAGCGATTGCAGGAGCTGCTGGCCAAGGCGGTGCAGAGCCCGGCCGCCAAGAGCTTCTTCGAGAGCAGCGGTGCCGAGCCCTACACCACCACGCCCGAGGGTCTGGCCCAGTTCCAGCGCGAGGAGGCCCTCAAATGGGGCCGCATCATCAAGGCGGCGGGGATCGAGGCCGAGTAGGCAGGGACCACATCCAGGCCGCCACCGCCGCGCAGCAGGCCCCGGGCACCCAGCACCAGGCCAGCGGCAGCACATAGGCGGCCCAGAGCGAGCTCAGCGCCATCATCGCGGTGGCGAACTGCTTGGCCCGCAAAGGGATGGCGCGGGTGGCTCGCCAGTCGCGCACGACAGGGCCCAGGCGCGGATGGTTCAGCAGCCAGTCCTCGCAGCGCCGGCTGCCGCGCGAAAAGCAGAAGGCCGCCAGCAGCACGAAGGGCGTGGTCGGCAGCAGCGGCAGAAAGATGCCGACGATGCCCAGCAGCAGGCACACGCCGCCGGCCAGCAGCCACAGGGCGCGCAGCCAGGTGGGGCGTCGGGACAGGGCCAGCTCGGTCGAGGTCATCTGCCAAATCTTCGCACAGGGCTACAGTGTGAATCGCCCCGGGTTCCGCGGAGGCCTGTTGGTTTAAGTCAGACGGTCGCGGCCTGACCAGCGCGGTGACGATGGTAATTGGCTTCGAACTCGGCAGGCGGGACGTAGCCC
>SCOI01000018.1 GCA_005503085.1 Burkholderiales bacterium C2
GCCCGGCCCCAAGCCGCCCCCCAAGCCTCCTCGCATCGGTCTGGCCCTGGGCGGCGGTGCGGCGCGCGGCTTTGCCCATATCGGGGTGATCCAGGTGCTGGAGGAGGCCGGCATCAAGGTGGATCTGGTGGCCGGCACCTCGGCCGGCTCGCTGGTGGCCGCGCTCTACGCCTCGGGCATGAATGGCAAGCAGATGGCCGCGCTGGCCGAGGCCATGGACGAGGGCGCGATCACCGACTGGGCCTTTCCCGGCCGTGGCCTGATACGTGGCGAGGCGCTGGCGCGCTTCATGCGCGAGAAGACCGGCAACCGGACGATCGAGCAGATGGCGATGCCCTTGGGCATCGTCGCCACCGATCTGGCCGACGGCTCGGGCGTGCTGTTTCGCAGCGGCGATACCGGCACGGCGGTGCGCGCTTCCAGCGCGGTGCCGGCGCTGTTCCAGCCGGTCAAGATCGCCGGGCGCGAGTATGTGGACGGGGGGCTGGTGGCGCCGGTGCCGGTGCGCTATGCGCGCCAGATGGGGGCGGACCTGGTGATCGCGGTGGACATCAGCTCGCCGCCCGAGGACAAGCCGCTGGGCGATGCGATGCGCATGCTGCTGCAGACCTTTGCCATCATGAGCCGCAGCATCAACAGCTACGAGCTGCGCGAGGCCGACCTAGTGCTGCAGCCCCGGCTCTTGGGCATAGGCAGCGCCGACTTCACCGCGCGCCGGCGCGCCATCCAGGTCGGGCGCGAGGCGGCGCAGGCCCTGCTGCCGCAGCTGCGCCAGCGCATCGAGGCCAAGACCCGCTGAGCCACCCGACTCAGCGCAAGCCCAGCTCGCGCCTGAATTCGGCCTGCATGCGCTGGTAGCTGCCGTTGCGGCGCAGCGCCTGCAGGCCCTGGCCGAACTGCCGCGCCAGCTGCTCGCCCTGCGGATGGGTTTTCGAGAAGGCGATCCAGAAGCCGTCCAGCGAGAGGCGGCCAACCCGCTTGACCTTGCCGTCGAACTCCGGGCTGGCGCGGATGCGCAGCAGGCCGGGCATGGTGTTGAGCAGGATGTAGTCGACCCGTTTGCTGAGCAGCATGCGCAGCAGCAGCTGGTCCGAGGTGGCGGTCTGGCGCTTGATCAAGAGGTCGCGCATGAACTCGGTCGGGTAGGTGTAGCCATGGGTGTAGCCGACGCTGGCGCCGCGCAGATCGGCCAGACCCAGCTCGGTGTCCGGCGCATCGGCGCGGGCGAAGATGGCCAGCTCCTCCTCGAACATCGCCGGCTCGTGCCAGTGGTAGAGCGAGCGGTTCTCGGTGGTGATGGTGGCGTTGAAGCAGCCGGCCGCCCGGCCGTCGCTGGCGTAGCGCATGCAACGCGCGAAGGGCACGGCCTGCAGGCGCACCGCGACACCCTGGGTCGCGAACGCGGCCTGCACCAGCCGGACCGCGAAGCCCTGCGGCTCGCCGTCCGGCCCCTGGGAGGCATAGGGCGGCCAGTCGTCCTCGACGGCGATCAGCGGGTCGGCGCCCAGCGCGGCGCCGCACAGCAGCGACAACAGCAGCGCCGAGAGGCGCGGGCCAAGCCGGCGAGCGGCGAGCAAAGACGGGCACATGGTGGACCTGGGAACGGTTGTTTCTTGTTCTCCCCTGTCGACGCCTTCGATGATGCGTCAGCTCGCGCCGGCCTTGGCCGCTCTCTTGTCCCCGGAATGGGTGGCGCCGCACGCGGGTCTGCCTGGCCGGCTATGCTCGCGCCACCATGCAAATTCCGCTGTTTCCCCTGCAGTCCCTGCTGTTCCCGGACGGACGGCTGGGCCTGCGCATCTTCGAGCCGCGCTATCTGGACATGGTCAAGCGCTGCCATGAGCGAGGCGAGCCCTTCGGCGTCGTGGCGCTGATCGACGGGGCCGAGGTGCGCCAGCGCGCCAGCGGGTCGGACGACGGCGGTTTTGTGCGCGAACGCTTCCAGGAGATTGGCACGCTGGCCCATATCGGCCTGTTCGAGCGTCCGCAGCCCGGGCTGATGCAGATCCTGTGCCGCGGCGGCCAGCGCTTCAGGCTGCACAGCAGCGAGTGCCTGCCGCATGGCTTGTGGATGGGTGAGGCCGAGCTGATCGATGAGGACGGCGCGGTGCCGGTGCCGGCCGATCTGAGGCCGGCGGCGCGCTTGCTGCAGGGCCTGCTGCACCGGCTGGAACTGGGCGCGGCGGCGGCCGAGCTGCCGATCCAGCCGCCCTATCTATGGAACGACTGCGGCTGGCTGGCCAATCGCTGGTGTGAGCTGCTGCCGCTGCCGGCTGACGAGAAGCAGCGCCTGATGCAACTGGAGAACCCCCTGCTGCGCCTGGAGCTGGTGGCCGACCAACTGGAGGGGCTGGGCATCACGCCGGACTGAGGGGAAACCACTCCGGACGTAAAAAAACCCGGTGCGGACACCGGGTTTGAAGGGCACTTGGCAAGCCGCGCTTGCGATGGGTGCCGAGGAGACAACTGAAGAAATCAGGAGGCGCGCTTGGCGCTGCGGGCCGCCGTTTGCGTAGCCTTGACCGCCGAGTTGGTGACGGTCTGGAAGTTGGCTTCGGCGACGTCAGCGGCTTGCTTGGCGGCCTTCTGGACCGACTCGAAAGCGTTGCTGGCGGCGGCCACGGCCGACTTCACCAGAGCGACGGCGCTCTCGGTGCCGGCGGGGGCGTTCTTGGCGGCGCTGTCGACGACGGCGGCGAACTTCTTCTGCACATCGGCCAGCTGGGCTTCGGCCACCTTGGCGACTTCGGCATTGGTGGCGGCAGCGATGTCATACAGATGACGGCTGTAGGAAGCGGCCTTCTCGGCGCTCGGCTGCAGCAGCGTGGATTGCAGGGCCAGCAGCTCTTGAGCGTCCTTGACCGACAGCGCGGCGGTGGTGGTCTCGGCGGCTTCGCCCAGCGCGGTCTTGGCGACTTGCAAATTCAGTTCCACCAACTTCTCAACGCCTTCGAAGGCCTTGTTGGTGAGACCGAACAGGGTCTCGACATTGGCTTTGTGGGCGGCGAAAACTTGTTCTGCGGTCAGCATGGATTGGCTCCTAAAGACGGGTTGATGTCAGGTGGATACGAACTTGCATCCGGTGTTGCCGTGTACTTTTGCTGCACCGCAACATGAAACGAAGTATAGGGCGGCTGCGGATGATTGCAAGCGTTATTTGCTGCAGTGCAGCAAAGTAGAGGGCTACTCCTAAATCCGCTGTCCGGCACAGCATCGGGCCGGCGCATGACCGCAGCATGACGCCCGGGCGACGCGGTGAGGCCAAAGCCGCTATCGTCGCTGCCGATGCAAGCCTTTCATTCCGACGCCCACAGCCTGGCCCTGCCGCCGGGCCATAGCTTTCCGCAGTCCAAGTACCGGATGCTGCGCGAGCGGCTGGAGCGCGACCCGGGCCCGCTGCGGCTGATCCCCGCCGAGGCCGCCACCGAGGGCGAGCTGGCCCTGGTCCACACGCCCGACTACCGGGACGCGGTACTGCTGGGCCGGCTCTCGGCCGCCCAGCAGCGCGAGATCGGCTTTCCCTGGTCGCCCACGATGGCCGAGCGCTCGCGCCGCTCGGTGGGCGCCACCATCATGGCCGCGCGTGCCGCACTGGCCGAGGGCGTGGCGGCCAATCTGGCCGGCGGCACCCACCATGCCTATGCCGACAAGGGCAGTGGCTACTGCGTATTCAATGATGTGGCCATCGCCGCGCGGCTGATGCAGGCCGAGTGGCATGGCAGCCATCGCCGGCTGCTGCGCGTGCTGGTGATCGATCTGGATGTGCACCAGGGCAATGGCACAGCGGCGATCTTTCGCGACGACGAGTCGGTGTTCACCTTCTCGATGCACGGGGCCAAGAACTTCCCGTTCCGCAAGGAGGCCAGCGATCTGGATGTCGAGCTGCCCGATGGCTGCAGCGACGAGCCCTATCTGGCCGCGCTGGACCAGGCCCTGGACCAGGTCTGGCGCCGCTGCGCGCCACAGCTGGCCTTCTATCTGGCCGGCGCCGATCCGCATGAGGGCGACCGCCTGGGCCGGCTCAAGCTGAGCGAGGCCGGCCTGCGCGAGCGCGACCGTCGGGTGCTGCAGCAGCTGCGCGAGCGCGGCATCCCGGTGGCACTGAGCATGGCCGGCGGTTATGGCCATGACCTGAACACCACGGTGGCCGTGCAGGTGAATACCCTGAGCGAGGCGGCGCACAGCTGGGCGCAGTGGCGTGCCGGCAGATGAAAGAATGCGGGCCATGAGCGAGAACCGACTTAAGGCCGAGGGCCGCCAGGCCTATGCCCAGTTCGTCCGTCTGGGCACCCGCTGGATGGACAACGACATCTACGGCCATCTGAACAACGTCGTCTACTACAGCCTGTTCGACACGGCCGTCAACCAGTACCTGATCGCCGCCGGCGCGCTGGACATCCATGGCGGCGCGGTGATCGGCCTGGTGGTCGAGACCCACTGCAATTTCTTCGACTCGCTGGCCTTTCCGCAGGCGGTCGACGCCGGCCTGCGCGTGAGCCAGCGCGGCCGGTCCAGCGTGCGCTACGAGATCGGCCTGTTCGCCGAGGGCGCCGAGCTCTGCGCGGCGCGCGGCCATTTCGTCCATGTCTATGTGGACCGCGAGACACGTCGCCCGGTAGCCGAGCTGCCGGCCCCCTACCTTCAAGCCCTGCAAGGACTGAGCCCATGAGTCTGTTTGACAAACCTTCGCCCGAGGCCGCCGCTGCGGTCGATGCGGCCATCGAGAGCCGCCATTCGATGCGCGCCTTCCTGCCGACCCCGGTGCCGCGCGAGGTCATCGAGGACATCCTGCGGGTGGCCTCGCGGGCACCGTCGGGCACCAACACCCAGCCCTGGCAGGTCCATGTGCTGACCGGGGCGGCCCGGCAGCGCCTGTCCGAGCGCATCCTGGCCGTCTATGACGACCCGGAAGAGCTGGCCACCCATAGCGAGGAGTACGCCTACTACCCGCGCGAATGGGCCTCGCCCTATATCGACCGGCGCCGCAAGGTCGGCTGGGATCTGTACGGCCTCTTGAACATCGCCAAGGGCGACAAGGTCCGCATGCATGAGCAGCATGGCCGCAACTACAGCTTCTTCGACGCACCGGTGGCCCTGATGTTCACGATAGACCGGGTGATGCAGCAGGGCAGCTGGCTTGACTACGGCATGTTTCTGCAGAACATCATGATCGCCGCGCGCGGGCGCGGCCTGCACACCTGCCCGCAGGCGGCTTTCACGCAGTTCCACCGCGTCATCGCCGAGGAGCTGCAGCTCAAGCCGACCCAGATGCTGGTCTGCGGCATGTCGCTGGGCCATGCCGACCCGGCCGCCACCGAGAACAGCCTGATCACCGAGCGCGAGCCGGTGGCCGGCTTCACCCGCTTCATCGAAGACTGATACGCATGAGACTGTTTGCTGCACTGGGCCTGGCCCTGCTGACTCCCCTGGCCCAGGCGGCCGATCTTGACGGCCGCGCCTTCGGCGCGCTGTGGGGCATCCCCTTCGCCGGCATGCTGCTGTCGATCGCCATCATGCCGCTGGTCCTGCCCAAGATCTGGCACCACCACTACGGCAAGATCGCCGCCGCCTGGGCGCTGGCCTTTCTGGTGCCCTTTGCCTTGAGCCAGGGCCTGGGCGCCACGGCCGGCGTGCTGGCGCACACCCTGGTGGCCGAGTACCTGCCCTTCATCATCCTGCTGTGTGCGCTGTTCACCACCGCCGGCGGCATCTTTGTGCGCGGCAATCTGCACGGCAGCCCGGGCCTGAACGTGGGGCTGATGCTGATCGGTGCGGCATTGGCCAGCGTGATGGGCACGACCGGCGCCTCGATGCTGATGGTTCGGCCGCTGATACGGGCCAATGACAACCGCCGCCATGTCGCCCATGTGCTGGTGTTCTTCATCTTCATCGTCAGCAATGCCGGCGGCTCGCTGACGCCGCTGGGCGATCCGCCGCTGTTCCTGGGCTTTCTGAAGGGGGTGGACTTCTTCTGGACCGCCCGCCACATCTTCCCCGAGACCCTGTCGCTGATCGCCGCGCTGCTGCTGATCTTCTATCTGATCGACAGCTACTGGTACCGCCGCGAAGGCGTCACCCGGCAAGACCCGACCCCCGATACTCCGGGCTTTGGCATCGAGGGTGGCATCAACTTCCTGCCGCTGGCGCTCGTCGTCGCGCTGGTGCTGATGAGCGGCCTGTGGAAGCCCGGCATCGCCTTCGACATCCTCGGCACCGAGCTGGAGCTGCAGGCCCTGCTGCGTGACGCGGGCCTGCTGGCCGTGACGGCCTGGTCGCTGGCCATCACGCCCCGGGCGCTGCGCGAGAAGAACCAGTTCTCCTGGGCCCCGATGCAGGAGGTGGCCAAGCTCTTCATCGGCATCTTCCTGACGATGATTCCGGTGCTGGCGATGCTGAAGGCCGGCGAGCAGGGCGCGTTCGCGGCCGTGGCGCGGGCGGTGACCGGCCCCGACGGCCAGCCGCTGCCCTGGGCCTATTTCTGGTTCAGCGGCGTGCTGTCGTCCTTCCTCGACAATGCGCCCACCTATCTGGTGTTCTTCAACCTGGCCGGCGGCGACCCGCAGGTCCTGATGACGACGCTGGCACCGACCCTGGCCGCAATCTCGGCCGGCTCGGTCTTCATGGGTGCCAACAGCTATATCGGCAACGCCCCCAACTTCATGGTCAAGGCGATTGCCGAGGATCGCGGCATCAAGATGCCCAGCTTCTTCGGCTATATGGCCTGGTCTGGCGCGGTGCTGATCCCGCTGTTCGTGCTGATGACCTTCATCTGGTTCCGTTGACGCGGGCCTATCCACAGGAGACAAGACGATGACTGACAAGCCCAAGGTGCTGGTGGCGCGCAAGACCTTCGATGACGTCGTCGAGCGGCTGCGCGCGCATTTCGAGGTCGAGAGCAACGAGGCCGACGAGGTCTGGTCGCAGGACCAGCTGATCGAGCGCCTGCAGGGCATGAGCGGCGTCTACATCACCGGCTCCGAGAAGATCGACGCGCGGCTGCTGGATGCCTGCCCGGGCCTGCGCGCGGTCTGCACGATGGCGGTGGGCTACAACAATATCGATGTGCCGGCCTGCAGCGCACGCGGCGTGCTGGTCAGCAATGCGCCCGATGTGCTGACCGAGACCACGGCCGACTTCGGCTTCGCGCTGATGATGGCCACGGCCCGCCGCATCACCGAGAGCGAGCATTTCCTGCGCCGCGGCGAGTGGCGCAAATGGAGCTATGACATGTTCGCCGGCAGCGATGTGCATGGCGCGACGCTGGCCATCCTGGGCATGGGCCGCATCGGCCAGGCGATCGCACGGCGCGGCCATCTGGGCTTCGGCATGCCGGTGATCTATCACAACCGCTCGCCGCTGGCCCCCGAGATCGCCGCGCCGCTGGGCGCGCAATGGGTCGAGAAGGACGAGCTGCTGCGGCGCGCCGACCATCTGCTCATCGTCGTGCCCTACAGCCCGGCAGCCCACCATATGGTCGGCGAGCGCGAGCTGGCGCTGATGAAGCCGAGCGCGACCTTGACCAATATCGCCCGCGGCGGTGTGGTCGACGATGCCGCACTGGCGCGCGCGTTGGCGGCCGGCACCATCGCGGCCGCCGGCCTGGATGTGTTCGAGGGCGAGCCCCAGGTGCATGCCGGCCTGCTGGCCGCGCGCAATGTGGTGCTGACCCCGCATATCGCCAGCGCCTCGATCCCGACCCGGCGCGCGATGAGCCATCTGGCCGTCGACAATCTGATCGCGGCGCTCAGCGGCGGCACGCCGCCGACCGCGCTGAATCCCGAAGTGCTGAACAGGTCGCCCGCTTGAGCCTCCCAAAAACCGCCCGCTTTGTCACCCAGGCCTTCGCGCCGACCGAGGAGCAGCTGCGCATCCAGACCTCCGCCCAGCCTACCCTGCTGATCGAGGCGGCCGCCGGCGCGGCCAAGACCAGCACGCTGGCGCTGCGCATCGCCGAGTCGCTGGCGCTGGGCACCGACCCGCGCTCCATGCTGGCGCTGACCTTCACGCCCACGGCGGTGCTGGCGCTGCGCCAGACCCTGCGCCTGATCGGCGTGGGGGCCGAGCCGCTGGCCGCGCTGCGCATCGAGAGCTGCGATGCCTATGCCACGGCCGTGCTGAAGCGGCTGGAGGGCCGCGATGCGCGCCGGCCGGTGCAGTCGCTAAGCCGGCCCGAGCAGCTCAAGCCCCATGTCTGGCAGGCCGTCGCCGACGCCGCCGACAACCCCGCCGAGCGCTACCCCGAGGAACTCAATCCGCCCACCTATGGCAGCGATGCCTATGTCGGCCAGTTCCTGCGCCGCATCGAGGGCATCAAGGGCCGGCTCTTGCTGGAGCTGCACCCGGCCGACAGCGGCGACAGCCCCGACTACGCCGCCGACGAACTGGGCCTGGACTATGGCCTGCTGCGCATGCTGCGCAGCTACGAGGCGCTGCGCTGGCCGGCCGGCGAGGACCATCCCTTGTTCCGCGGCCCGCTGGACGCCAGCTACGACCTGGCCCGGCTGCTGCTCGATCCCGACACGCCGGCGCTGCCGCTGGGCGATTTCGACGAGCTCTTCGTCGACGAGATGCATGACTGCAACGAGGCCATGTTCACGATCCTGAAGGCCTTGCTCAGGCGCGAGCCGGCGCCGCTGTTCTGCGCCGTCGGCGACCGCCACCAGGTCATCCACCAGCACAGCGGTGCCGATGCCCGCTTCATGGGCCAGGCCCTGGACCAGGAGACCGGCCGCAGCGTGCAGCGCCTGCCGCTGAGCCAGAGCTTCCGTTACGGCGCCAGCGTGGCCGGCTGGATGAGCCGGCACACCGGCAAGCCGGTGCGCGCGGCCGCCGAGCGAAGCACCGAGCTGCAGACCCTGAGCTATGGCGGCCCCGGCGAGCCCGGCCAGCCCAGTTGCGAGGAGGTGCTGGTGGCCGCGCTGCAACGCTGGCGCCGCGAGCAGCGCCGCGAGGCGGTGTACGCCAGCTGCGCGGTGCTGCTGCGCCACGAGTCGCAATCGGTGCTGATCGAGAACGCGCTGCATGCCCACGGCATCACCCACCGCTTCATGGGCTTCGGCAGCTATCTGCAGCGCCCCGAGGTGCTGTTCGTGCGCAGCGTCTACGCGATCGCCAGCGGCCGGCTCGACACGCTGGGCGGCGCCGCGACGCGCGCGCTGATTCCGGCGGCGCTGTTCGAGATGACACAGGCTCGTATCGTCGACGAGGACGATCCCGACCACGAATCGGCCGATGCCTTTGTGCGCGAGGCCGCCGGTCACGCGGCCGAGAGCGAGCAGGTGATAGCGAGCCTGTTCAGCGGCCATGTGATGGCGCGCTCGCCGGCGCCGGTGCGCCGCCGCCTGGAGCTGGCGCTGGCCAGCGTGCGCCAGGGGGCGGGTTTCGAGGCTTTTCTGGCCGCGCTGGACATGCCGGCCTTTGCCCGCGCGGTCTTCGTCGAGCAGCAGCGCCGCGACGAGGTGCAGCGCCATATGCAGGGCTTGCTGGCGGCGGCGCGGCAGCAGGACTCGGTGCTCGAGTTCTTCCGCCGGCTGCAGGCGCTGGACGAGGCCAATGCCCGGCGTCTGGCCGATCATGCGGCCGGCAAGGTGCGCTCCAACAAGCTGGCGCTGCCGGCCATCACCTTGGCCAGCGCCGCCCATGTCAAGGGCCTGGAGTTCGAGCATGTGCTGCTGCCCTATCTGGAGCAGGGCGTGTTTCCGCAGGCCCGCGCCGAGCTGGCCGACGAGCGCAATCTCTTCTACGTGGCCGTGACCCGGGCCCGCCAGCGCCTGAGCCTGATGGTGCCGGCCACCCGGCCCAGCGCTTTCCTCGCGGCGCTGCCCTGAGACCACAGCCCCCGAGCGCGGGGTGCCGCCGAGGGTCGGGTCTTGATATATTGGCGTCAATGACACCGTTGTCAGCAACAGAACACATACCGAATTGATCGGGAGGGCCGCGCGAGGGGCCAGGTCTTGACAGGGCCTGGTCGTGGTGTCCCCGATGCACCCTATGACCGCTGCGAGCTCCTGGATCCTGTTGTTGGCAGGGCGCCTGCGCGCCTGGGTGATGGCCGAGCCGGCGCCCGGCCGTGCCGGCCCGGCCGATGTGCAGCTCAGCGCGCTGCGCGTGATGCTGCTGGCCTGCGGGGTGCTGGGCGCCGGGGTCGGGATGCACAGCGCGGTGCTGGCGCTGCGCCTGGGCAAGCCCTGGGCGGTGGTGATCGTGCTGCTGGTGCTGGGCCTGCTGGGCGCATCGATCGGCCGCGCGCGCCAGCGCAGCCGGGGCGGGGTGTTGCTGCTGCTGGCGGCCATCTATATGGCCGGGCTGGGCATCACCGTCTCCACCGGCAGCCAGCCCGAGCTCTCGCGCCTGGGCTATGTGGTCAGTTATATGACGCCGATGGTGGCGGGCCTGCTGCTGAGCTGGCGGCTCGGGCTGGCGCTGATGCTGTTCAACAGCCTGTTCTTCCTGTTGGCGGTCAGCGGCTTCCAGGCGCCGCAGCTGCCGCAGCAGCAGGTGCGGCTGCCGGGCTCGCTGTTCTATGTGCATGCGGCGCTGTTCATGTTCTTCAATCTGTGCCTGCCGCTGGCGGTGTTCCGCCTGGTGGACGGCATGCGGCGCACCGAGGCCCAGCTGCGCGGCTCGGTGCGCCGCGAGGCCTGGGCCACCTGGCACGACCCGCTGACCGGCCTGCCCAACCGCGCCCACTGCATCCGCAGGCTTCAGGCCTGCTGCACGGGCGCCGCGCCGCCGCTGGCGCTGCTGACGCTGCGCCTGTGCAATCTTCGCCAGCTCAATGCGCGCTACGGCGTCGCCTCCGGCGACGAGCTGCTGCGGCATTTCGTGCGCCAGCTGCGGGCCGTGCTGCCGGCCGGGGCCCGGGCGGCGCGGGTGCGCGGCTCGGTGATCGCGCTGCTGCTGCCGCTGGCGGCTGATTCGCTCGACGAGGCCGCAGTGCTGGCGCTAGTGGCCGGCCTGCGCGCACGGCTGCCCCAGCATGGCCAGGCGGCGCAGCAGCGCGTCGCGCTGGAGCTGGCCTTCGGCCTGGTGACCAGCGCCGATCTGCTGGCGCGCCAGCCCGGTGCCGACGGTGCCGAGCTGCTGCGCTGCGCCGAGCTGGCGCTGGACATGGGGCAGGACCCGCGCTGGCGCGAGACCCATGACGGCCTGGTGCTGCTGAACACCGCTACCGCCCAGGCGGTGGCGCGCAGCATGGCCATCGAGGCCGAGCTGCCGCAGGCGCTGGCCGGCCAGCAGCTGCATCTGCTCTACCAGCCCAAGCTGCGCCCCGATGGCCAACTGCTGGGCTTCGAGGCCCTGGTGCGCTGGACCAGCCCGGTGCTGGGCGCGGTTTCGCCGGTGGATTTCATCCCGGTGGCCGAGGCCTGCGGCCTGGTGGGCGGCATCAGCGACTGGGTGATCGAGGCGGCCTGTGCCCAGCTGGCGCAGTGGCGGGCCCAGGGTCTGCCCGTCGAGCACTGCCATCTGGCGGTCAATCTCTCGGCCCGCGATCTGGAGCGCGACAGCCTGTTCGAGATGCTGCAGGCCAGCCTGGCCCGCCACGGTGTGTCGCCGGCGCAGCTGGAGTTGGAGGTCACCGAGTCGGCGCTGGCGCGCCAGCCGACCCAGGCGCTGCAGCAGCTGCAACGCCTGCACGAGGCCGGTTTTCGCATCGCCATCGACGACTTCGGCACCGGCTATTCCTCGCTGGCCAAGCTGGTGGATCTGCCCATCGATGTGTTGAAGATCGATCGCAGCTTTCTGCGCAGCCTGCCCGGCGACGCGCGGCGCGAGCGGGTCGTGCGCTCGGTGGTGTCTCTGGCCCACAGCCTGCGGCTGCAGGTGGTGGCCGAGGGGGTCGAGACCGTGCCGCAGCTGCTGTTCCTGCAGGCGCTGGGCGTGCAGGGCCTGCAGGGCTATCTCTACGGCCGGCCGGAGCGGCCCGGGCATTGGGAGGCGCTGATACGGCAGGGCAGTCTGAAGGACCTGTCGGACACGGTGCCGGCGGCGCTGAGTCCGGCCTGAACCCGGGGTCAGCTCAGCTGACCTGGATCACCGCGCCCAGCCCATGCCGGGCGGTGTGCTGGAAAAAGTCCTGCAGCTCGGCGAAGTTCTCGCTCAGATAGGCCTGGGACTCGGCGTCCTGGCGCCGCCACAGCGCGCTGAGGTAGGCGTCGTCCATATCGACCCGCTGGCTGACCTCGATCAGCGCGGCCGCGTCGATGCCGGCATAGGCGGCGGCGATGCGCGCCATCGCGGCGCTGCGCAGGCACAGCGCCGGCCCATAGCCGACCTCGATCGCGCCTATCGGCTCACCGTCCTCGAAGAAGTTCGGCGCGCCCGGCGCCAGCGCCTTCAGGCAGGTGTTGATCCCGTCCCAGGACTTGTCGAGATCGAGCATGCGCATCTCCTGCTCGGCAAAGTTCAGCGACGGCACCGGCGGCGGCGCTGCCGCGGCCTTGCCGGTCAGCCGGGCCCAGAGCGAGGGCCGGGCGTCGAAGCCGATCTCGCGCAGATAGACGGCTTCGTCGTCCGGTTCGAGCAGGCGCCAGACCAGCGGTGGATCGGCCTGCAGACGCTCGATGTGGTGATCGGCGACGGCATAGGCGAGAAAGCAGACTCCCATGATCGATTCCCTCAGTTCAACTGTGTTGTTGTGGCGAATGGGGCGCCGCCGAGCCCAGCGCCCGGAACACCTGCAGCGCGGCGAAGGCGTCATTGGCCGCGTAAGTCAGCTGGCTGGGGCTCAGCGTCGCGGCGGCCCAGTTCGAGGTGGTGGCCTTGCGTGACTTGCTCAGGCGCTGGCCCAGCACGGCGGCCACCGCCGCCTTGACGCCCAGGTCCTGCCGGTAGCCCAGCTGCTGGCGCAGCAGCCGGGACAGCTCGATGCTGCCGCGCAGCTGCAGGCCCAGCTTGCGCAGCAGCGGGCCGCGGTCGGAGTCCAGGCCGAAGCCTATCTTCAGGATCTCCTCGGACTCGATGACACGCTTCAGGAAGTCCAGCGGCGGCCGGGCGTCAATCTGGATGATGAAGGCGCGCTCGCTCAGCGCGATCTGGATCAGATGCGGGCCGTCGGAGACGGCCTCGCGGGTGAAGGTCGGCTTGCTCTCGGTGTCGAAGCCGATCTGGCGCTCGCGCAGGATTTCCGCCTCGGCCGCCGCGAGATCGGCCTCGCCACGCAGCAGATGGATGCGCTCCAGCGTCAGGCCGGGGAAGGGCGGCAGCAGCGCGATCTCGTCGCGGGTCGGGTGCTCCTTGCGTGGGCTCATGGGGCCGCCCCGGGGCCCATATCACCGTAGCGCCCGGCGATCACAACGGTATAGCTATCGGGATCCCGCAGCCAGACCTCCCGGTGCCCGGCATAGGGGTTGATCTTGGGTGCTTCGAGAACCGTCGCGCCCAGCGCGGCGATGCGCGTGATCGCCGCGTCGAAGGTCTCGGTCTGGAACCACAGCACCGTGCCGTTGCCATAGGGCATGAGGTCCGGATCGCCCAGATGGGGATGCTCATGGGCGTCCCAGTGATGCAGCTGCAGAATCATCACGCCGCCATGCACGATCTGCTCGTAGTCCGGCCCGCCATGCCCGCTCTCTGCGCCCAGCACGGCCTGGTACCAGCGGCTGCTGGCCTGAACATCTTGAACGGTGATCAGCGGTTGGGGTTTCATGTTCTTTTCAGCGCTTGCGCCGGATGACGAAAGCATTGTCGGCGAGCTGGAAGCCCAGCGCCGGGTAATAGGACATGGCATTGGGCGCGGCAAGCAGGATCAGCGATACCTCGTCGCCGATGAGTGCTTGGGTACGCTCGACCAGCGCGCGGCCGATGCCCAGGCCTTGGTAGTCCTTGTCGACGGCGAGATCGGACAGGTAGCAGCAGTAGGCCTGGTCGGTCAGCGAGCGAGCCAGACCGACCAGCTGGCCCTCGACCCAGGCCGACAGCACCAGGCTCGGCGCGGCAAACATGCGCGCGATACGCGGCAGATCCTGGGTCGGGCGCTTGATGCCCGAGCGATCGAAAACACGCGCGACATCGACGGGATCGAGTGGGTGCTCGTGGCGGTACTCAACAAGAGGTGTGGTCATCGGATCGGTGAGTTGCGTTGTCCGGTTGCTCGGTGGGCTGTGATGGGGGACTTCAGGGCGCGCCCCGGGCCATCAGCACCAGCACGCCGACGAGTATGAAGACCGGCCAGGACAGGTGCCGGCCGCGGGTGAAGTACAGCGGGAAGGCGGCGGACAGCAGGGCGGTGATGCCGACCACGGTCAGGACCTGGTCGCGGCCGATCTCGCCCTGGTTGGCGGCGAAGACCAGCCAGGCCAGGCCCCACCAGGCCACCGTTGTGAGATGCCAGGCGAAGCGCAGCGTGCCGACCGTGAACGCGGTGCCGCCCAGCAGCTTGGGCAGCAGCTCCTGGCGCTTGAACAGTCGCATCAGCAGATAGCGTTCGCCGAGATAGGAGTGGGCGAGGCCGGTGAGCAGCAGCAGGGCGGTGGCGACGAGAAGCATGGAGGGACGCGGCCAGGGTGGATGGTCGGGCCGACGTTAACCGAGCTTCGGGTCGTTCGGTGGGTCGGGCGGGCGTTCTTTGAACCAGCCGTTTTCCGTCCTATGCTTGGCTGCTGGTCCGGCGTGCCTGGGTGGCTCGGCCGCCGCGCTGCCAGCCTCTGAGAGCTCGGCGAAAGGACTGCATATGCTGGCAAATGCTGCGGTGACGACGATGCTCCCGGTCATCGATATGGCCCGGGCCCGTGAGTTCTACGAGACGCGTCTGGGGCTGGTGCCGGGCGGGCTCAGGCCGGACGGCAAGTTTGTCTACCGGGTCGGCGGCAGCACGCTGGCGCTGTTCCCGAAACCGGAGGGGACAAAGGCCGAGCACACCGCGATCAGCTTCCAGGTCGCGGACATCGCCGCGAGCATCGAGGCCTTGAAGCGCTCGGGCGTCGTGTTCGAGGACTACAACTTCCCGGACTTCAAGACCGTCAACCATGTCTGCGTGCTGGGCGCCGAGAAGGCGGCCTGGTTCAAGGACACGGAAGGCAATTACCTGTGCCTGCATGAGGATCTCGTCCCGGCGCCTCGCTCATGAGGCGTGGTGGATCCTGATGTTGAAGCCCTCGGCCGCTTCCGGCGCCTGGAAGAAGGACGAGACGTGGCGGAAGTCCTCCTCGCTGAGCTGATGGGATCCTTCCGGCCGCTCGATATTGCGCTGGGCGATACGGGCCAGGCAGGTCTCGTCCGAGGTCCTCAGCTCATGCAGCAGATGGGCGGCCCCGGCCTGTTCGAACAGGGAACGAAACCAGCCGCGGCCGGGCTTGGTATTGGCCTGGAAATCCAGCACCACGGAGTTTCCGGCGCGCAGCAAATCCACGGTCAGCGGGCCGATCACGCTCTTGAGCTGCTTCGAGAATCGGATGTAGTCGTCAAAGGTCTGCATCTGATCGCCAAACAGGCGCATCAGCCAGATGTCCTCGGACAACAGGATCGCATCAAGCTCCCGCGCGAGCTTCGCGGCGGCGGTGGTCTTGCCGGCCCCGGCTTTGCCGCAGAAGAAGTGGAGCGTTGGGCTGGTGCTTGGCATGTGGCGTGAGTCTGCTCAGGAAAATGAATCAGGGGCCAGGTCTTGACAAGGGAGCTTCGGTGCGACGGTATTGACGCGAGGGCTTGTGGCCAGGAGTTGCTTGGATTACGAGGCCTGCTTGAGCTTCGCTCCCGGCTACTCCCGAAGGGCGAGAACTTGCGCTGCGACCGCGCATGCAAAGGCCGCCAAGATCACCCCCATGTAAATGCGAGACAGGATTTGACCTTTCAATGCCAGCTCCCAAATCTTGTGAAAGTTCCATGTTCGCTCGGTGGCCATGATGAAGATGGCCAAGGGGATCGCTACGGCCAACAGCAATATGGCGACGGTAAGAAGCGTCGAACTCATGTGTTGAGTCAGGAGTCTGGAGTTGGGTCGAACGCCAGTTTAGGCGCAAGCGTTCTTGCGAGTGAAGGCTAGCCTCCATCATTGATTGCAACGGCCGGGGCACCAGCTCAATGCGCGATCTGGATTCACCGGCGCCCACGTTGCGACTCACTCCCCCATTCGCAAGCCGCCCACCGCTTCCGACACCGTGCTGCGCGCCTGAGACAATCCGGCGATGAGCTTGATCGATGTCTTGTTGCTGGGCCTGCTGGCCCTGGTGCTTGTCTTGTTGCTGTGGCTGGTGTGGGCGCAGCAGCGGCGTCGGCAGGAGCAGGGCGCCGAGCTGGCGGCCTTGCTGGCGCCGGTGGTGCAGCAGAGTTCGGAGCGGCTGGAGCGTTCGCTGCGCGACGAGCTGACCCGCAGCGCCGGCGGCACCCGCCAGGAGCTGCTGGCGACCCTGGCGCAGTTCCAGCAGACCCTGCTGACCCAGGGCGGCGATGTGGCGCGCACGCAGAACGAGCAGATCGACAGCTTCCGTGTGCAGCTGGGCGGCCTGCAGCAATCGCTGTCGGCCCAGGCGCTGGCGGCCCGCGAGGCGCAGGACGCGGCCGCGCTGCGCGGCGCGCAGGCGCAGACCCAGGCGATGCAGCGCCTGTCGGACACGATGAGCGAGCAGCTGAAGGCGCTGTCGCAGGCCAATGAGCTGCGCCTGTCCGAGGTGCGCCAGACCGTCGAGCAAAGGCTGACCGCGATCCAGCAGGACAACGAGAAGAAGCTCGAGCAGATGCGCGCCACTGTTGACGAGAAGCTGCACGCCACCTTGGAGCAGCGCCTGGGCGAGAGCTTCAAGCAGGTGGCCGAGCGGTTGGAGCAGGTGCACAAGGGCCTGGGCGAGATGCAGAACCTGGCCCGCGATGTCGGCTCGCTGAACCGGGTGCTGACCAATGTGAAGACGCGCGGCATCTTCGGCGAGGTGCAGCTGGCCGGCTTGCTGGAGCAGGTGTTCACGGCCGAGCAGTACGCGTCGAACGTGGCGACGATTCCGGGCAGCGCCGAGCGGGTCGAGTTCGCGATTGCGTTGCCGGGCCAGCGCGATGACGGCAAGCCGCTGTGGCTGCCCATCGATGCGAAGTTCCCGCGCGAGGACTATGAGCGCCTGCTGGAGGCGCAGGAGCGCGCCGATGCGGCCGGCGTCGAGGCGGCCGGCAAGGCCATCGAGAGTCGGCTGCGGTTGGAGGCCAAGACCATCCGCGAGAAGTACATTGAGCCGCCCCACACCACCGACTTCGGCATGCTGTTCGTGCCGACCGAGGGCCTCTATGCCGAGGCGCTGCGCCGGCCCGGCCTGATGCAGGCCCTGCAGACCGAGCACAAGGTGATGCTGGTCGGCCCGACCACCTTGCTGGCCACGCTGACCAGCTTGCAGATGGGCTTCCGGACCCTGGCGCTGGAGAAACGTTCGGCCGAGGTCTGGGAGGTGCTGGGCGCGGTCAAGACCGAGTTCGGCAAGTTTGGCGATGTCTTGGCCAAGACCAAGAAGAAGCTGGAAGAGGCCAGCAACACCATCGACGCGGCCGAGACCCGCACCCGCGCGATGACGCGCAAGCTCAAGAGCGTCGAGGCCCTGCCCGACGAGGCGACGCAGAAATTGCTGAAGCTGGGCCTGCCCGAGAGCGCCGACGAGGGCGATGAGGGCGACGCCTCTTGACGAGTGCTGCCGAACCGGCCGATCTGCGCCTGGCCTTTCCCTGGCTGATCGCGACGCTGATCGCGGTCCATGCCTGCATGGCCGTCACGCGGGTGGCGGCCAGCCTGTGGGTGCTGGACCAGGGCTATGGCGAGTGGACCGTCGGCGTGCTGCTGAGCCTGTTCGCGCTGGCGCCGCTGTTCCTGTCGCTGTGGGCCGGCCGGCTGGCCGATAGACACGGCTTTCACCGGCCGGTCGGCATCGGCGTGTTGATGGCGCTGTTCGGCGCACTGGTGGCGTTGGGCTCGCAGTCGCTGTGGGCCATCACGTTCAGCTGCCTGCTCAGCGGCGGCGCGATCAGCGTCGCGGCGGTGGCGATGCAGCGCGAGGCCGGGCTGATGGCCGACAACCCGTCCGAGCTGAAGCGGGTGTTCAGCTGGGTGGCGCTGGGACCGGCGCTGTCGAATGCCTTGGCGCCGGTGGCGGCCGGCTTGTTGATCGACCATGTCAGCTTCCGCGCCGCCTTTGCGCTGGCGGTGCTGCTGCCGCTGCTGGCCTGGGGTTTTGCGCTGCGGGTGCCGCGCCATGCGCCGCGCCAGACCTCGGCTCAGGCGAGCGCTGCCGCCCGGCCCGCCTGGGATCTGCTGCGCCAGCCCGCGCTGCGCAATCTGCTGCTGCTCAATATCGTGCTGTCCGCCGCCTGGGATGCGCACAGCTTTGTCGTGCCGGTGGTGGGGCATGCCCGCGGCCTGTCGGCCTCCAGCATCGGCCTGGTGCTGGGCAGTTTTGCGGTGGCCGCGACGGTCGTGCGCCTGGCCATCGTGCGCTGGGCTCAGCATCTGGACGAGCTGAAGGCGCTGCGCGCCGCGATGGCCCTGGCCACCGTGATGCTGATGGTCTATGCCTGGCTGCCGGGCACGCCGGGGCTGATGCTGGGCTCGGCCTTGCTGGGCATGGCGCTGGGCTCGGTCCAGCCGATGGTGCTGGCGATGCTGCACCAGGTGACGCCGGCGGACCGCCATGGCCAGGCCCTGGGTCTGCGCATGCTGGCCACCAATGGCGCGACGATCGCGATGCCGGTCGGCTTCGGCCTGCTCGCGGCCGCGACCACCGCCGCCGCGCCGCTGTGGCTGATGGCGGCGCTGCTGCTGGCCGCGCAGGCGGCGGCCGTGCGCATAGGGCGGGCTCGCGGCGCCGATTCCTGAGCCGCATACCCGGCGGGCGGCCGTGACTATGCTGGTTTTCCTGGGTGTGGCTGCCGCGCGATTTTCGTGCGTATAGCGACTATCCCGATGTACGGCACCGGGCGCGCTGGCTAGATTGTGTGCACCGCAACAGCAAACGTTTGCGGTCATTTTAGGCCGTGTCGGCCTGCCTCATAACCAGCCAAGGCGGCGGATGGGGCAGGTCGGCATATCGATGCGACCGCCCTCAACCGGATTCAGCGATGACACACCACCGTACCCTCAGCCCGAGCCTGATCGCGCTCGCGCTGGCCTCTGCATTCCCCGTGGCACAGGCGCAAAGCAGCGCACCCGCGGTCGAGTCCAAGAAGGACGCCACCCAGCTGGAGGCGGTGATCGTCACCGGCAGCCGCCGGGTCGAGAACCTGAAGGATGTGCCGATGTCGATCTCGGCGATGAAGGGCGAAGAGCTGGAGGCCTACAACGCCAGCGGGCAGGACGTGCGCGCGCTGTCGGGTCGGGTGCCCAGCCTGAACATCGAGTCGGACTTCGGCCGCTCCTTCCCGCGCTTTTACGTCCGCGGCCTGGGCAATACCGACTTCGACCTGAACGCCTCGCAGCCGGTCGGCCTGGTCTATGACGAGGTGGTGCAGGAAAGCCCGATGCTCAAGGGCTTCCCGGTCTTCGATATGGAGCAGGTCGAGGTCTTGCGCGGCCCGCAAGGCACGCTGTTCGGCCGCAACTCGCCGGCCGGCGTGCTGAAGTTTGACTCGGCCAAGCCGGGCAAGCGCATGGACGGCTATGCCAGCCTGGGCTTCGGCCGTTTCGGCGCGGTCAATTTCGAGGGCATGGTCAATGTGCCTATGGGCAGTGACTGGTCGCTGCGCGCCGCCGGCATCGTGCAGACCGCCGATGACCGCATCCACAACCCGCAACCCACCGGCGAGAAAAATCTGGAGGGCTACAACGACAAGGCCGCGCGCGTGCAGGCGGCCTATAGCAACGGCGGCTTCCACGGCCTGTTCAAGCTGCAGGGTCGCGACTACAAGGGCAATGCCACCACCTTCCGCGCCAACATCATCAAGCGCGGCACCAATGATCTGGTCGACGGCTTCGACTTCAAGAACTATCCCAGCGACGGCCTGAACGTCCAGACCCTGCAGTCCCATGGCCTCAGTGCCCGGCTGCGCTGGGACCTGGGCAGCATCCGCCTGCACTCGATCACCGCCTACGACCGCGCCAAGTTCTACAGCCGTGCCGATGTGGACGGCGGCATCGGCAGCCGCTTCGGCGGCGTGCCGGACAGCCCCAGCTATCCCGGCCAGCCTTCGCTGATTCCCTTCGAGGCCGAGACCGCCGACGGTCTGCCCTATCTGCGCCAGATGACGCAGGAGCTGCGCGTCGAGTCGAACACGGCCGACCCGCTGCAGTGGATCGGCGGCCTGTACTACTTCAACGAGAAGCAGCAAGTCGACAGCTTCAACTACAACTCCTTTGCCGCCGGCAACCCGCAAAACGGCTATGCGGTGCAGCACCAGGAGTCCAAGTCCTGGGCCGCCTTCGGTTCGCTGAACTACGCCGTCAGCGCCGACCTGAAGCTGCGCGGCGGCCTGCGCTACACCAATGACAAGAAGGATTTCGACGCCCAGCGCACGCTGACGCCCGGCGGCGGCGCCAATACCGCGCTGCTGACGGCCAATCCCAAGTCCAGCAACTGGAGCTGGGACTTCAGCGCCAACTACAGCCTGGACAAGAGCACCTCGCTGTTCACCCGCGTCGCCACCGGCTACCGAGCGCCCAGCATCCAGGGCCGCGTGCTGTTCGGCGACTCGATCTCGGTGGCCGACTCCGAGAAGGCCCTGTCCTTCGAGGCCGGCTTCAAGACCGACATCCTGAACAACGCGGCCCGCATCAGCGGCACGGTGTTCAGCTATCGCGTCAAGGACCTGCAGCTGACCGCCGGCAGCGGCAGCGTCAATCAGAACCGCCTGATCAATGCCGACAAGGCGGTCGGCCGCGGCTTCGAGCTCGATGTGCAGGCCATCCTGAGCCGCAACTGGCGCACCACGCTGGGCCTGAGCTTCAACGACACCGAGATCAAGGACGCCAGCCTGTTCGTCGCGCCCTGCGGCAATGCCAGCTTCCAGTTCCTGCAGCCCAACACCGGCTGCACCGTGCTGGACCCGGCCGGCCCGGTGGCCGGCACCGTGCTGATCGGCGGCAACGACCTGCCGCGCGCGCCGCGCTGGGTGGCCAACTGGACCCTGAAGTACAGCACCGAGCTGGCGGGTGGCGACCTCTATGTGCTGACCGACTGGGCCTACAAGGACAAGTACAACATGTTCCTGTACGAGGCCAAGGAGTACAAGGCCAAGGCCATGCTGGAAGGCGGTCTGCGCGCCGGCTATGCCTGGGGCAACGGCAAGTACGAGGCCTCGGCCTATGTGCGCAACCTGACCGACCGCCAGCAGGTGGTCGCCGCGATCGACTTCAACAACCTGACCGGCATCCTGAACGAACCGCGCAGCTACGGCGTGCAGTTCAAGGTCTCGTACTGAGCCTGGGCACAGCGGCTGCGCGCCGGTTTTCAAAACCAGTCGCGCAGCTGCTCCACATAGTCCGGCGGCAGGATGTGGCCGCCGGCAAAGCGCAGATGCTTGTTGCCCGGGCCGCCCAGGGCCGCGAAGAAGCTCAGGTAGGCGCTGCTGTCGGTGTACTCATCCTTGTCGGCGCTGAGCAGCCAGACCCTGTTGTCCGCCAGGCCCGGCAGCAGATTCTTGACGGCCACGGCGGCCAGCTTGTCGTCCAGCAGGATGGGAGCGATGGCGGCGACATCGCCGACACGCTCGTCCACACCCGCCAGCAGCAGGGCGTTCTGCCCGCCCATGCTGTAGCCGGTGGCCTTGATGCGGCGCGCATCGATCTGCGGCAGGCGGGTGACCCAGTCCAGCAGCAGCCGGTGGTCGCGCACCGTGTCCACCAGCATGGCCTCATAGGGTTCGCGCTGGCCCCAGAGGTGCAGATCGTCCATCAGTTGTTCGACATCCACCTTGGGGTCCTTGCGCGCGCCACTGCGGCGTGCGTCGATGGCAATCACCGCATGGCCGCGTTGCAGGGCCAGCTCGGTGAGCTTTTGGGTGTGCTCCAGGGTCTTGCCGCCCTTGTACTCGGCCTGCCACCAGCGCCAATGGCTGCGCCCCATGCCATGCATCGCGATCAGCAGCGGGAAGGGGGCGCCGGCCGTGGCCGGGTCGCTGGGGTAGCGGATGCGGCCGTTGACGATACTGCCGTCAAAGCTGGTGAAGCTGAAATCCTGGGCCAGATCCTTGATCGGCGCCAGCTGCAGGGCCAGGTCTTGCGGCGGGCTGTAGGCATAGCGGGCCTGGAGCTCGGCCGCGCTGATCTGGTAGGGCTTGAGCCCGAAGAGGCCCCACCACAACGCGCCGATCAGCGCGACGCCTCCGAGCAGTCCCATGGCTATCCTTGTGTGTCGTTTCATATGCGGCCTTGTTGGCATCAGCATAGAAAGCGGGCCGTGAAGACGGCGTGAGCCGGCGGCCGAGCAATTTGCTACAACTCTTGCGATTAGAGCGGGTGCTCTTTTGCACGGCCTCCGCTATGGTTGCGGCCTTTTGCACGCAACCCTTGCCCCATGAGCGAACCTGCCTTCCAAGCCGATGCCGGGCCGCAGTCCAAGGGCTGGCGCCTGGTGGACCGCGAGGCTGCGCCCGACGATGCCCGCGACACCGTGCCGGAACCCGCCGTGCAGCTGGAGCTGCCACGACAGACCGGGCCCAGGCGGCTGGCGCTGCCGCTCAAGCTCAACGGCCGGCTGACCGCCTACAGCGTGCGCAAGGTCCGGCACCGCTGGCTCAGCTCGCTGGCCCCCTGGCGTGACCGCCGCCTCGGCGACGCCTGCGGCCTCTGGCTGGCACCTTGCAATGTGGTTCACACCCTGGGCCTGTGGCATGCGGTCGATGTGGTGTTCCTGGAGGCCGACGGCACCATCGCCCGCGTCGCCAAGCGGGTGCCGCCCTGGCGTTTCGTCAGCTGCAGCCGGGCCAGCTCGGCGCTGCGCCTGCGCGCCGGCATGGTCAAGCTGCTGCGGCTCAAGCCCGGCATGGCGCTGGACCTGACGACCTGAGTTCTGTCCGGGCGACCCACCCGTCCACCCTCGACATAGGGCGGGCCGGCCGGCTTTCCTCAGCTCATGCCCTGATGGCGCAGCAACGCATCGATCTTGGGCTCGCGGCCGCGGAAGGCCTTGAAGCTGTCCATCGCGTCGCGGGCGCCGCCGGCTTCCAGGATGCTCTGCAGAAAGCGCGCGCCGGTGGCCGGGTTGAACACGCCTTCTTCCTCGAAGGCGCTCCAGGCGTCGGCGCTCAGCAGTTCGGCCCATTTGTAGCTGTAGTAGCCGGCCGAGTAGCCGCCCGCGAAGATGTGCGAGAAGCTGTGCTGGAAGCGGTTGAAGGGCGGCGGCGGCAGCACGGCCACCTCGGCACGCACCTCGTCGAGCAGGCTCTGGATGCCGGCTTCGCTGCCCACCTCGGCATGCATGCGCATATCGAACAGCGAGAACTCGATCTGGCGCAGGGTCTGCAGCCCGCTCTGGAAGTTCTTCGCGGCCGTCATCTTGTCGAACAGCGCGCGCGGCAGCGGCGCGCCGGTGTCGACATGCTGGGTCAGCTGCTGCAGCACCTCCCATTCCCAGCAGAAGTTCTCCATGAACTGGCTGGGCAGCTCCACCGCATCCCACTCGACGCCGGAGATGCCGGAGACGCCCAGTTCATTCACCTGCGTCAGCAGATGGTGCAGGCCGTGACCGAACTCGTGAAACAGGGTCGTGACATCGTCATGCGTCAGCAGCGCCGGCTTGTCACCGACCGGCGAGGCGAAGTTGCAGACCATCTGCGCCACCGGTGTCTGCTGCACGCCCTCGGGCCGCGCCCAGCGGCTGCGCACCTCGTCCATCCAGGCGCCGGGGCGCTTGCCAGGGCGGGCGTAGAGATCCAGATAGAACTGGCCGACCAGTTCACCTTGGCGGTCCAGGCGATAGAACTTGACGGTGTCGTGCCAGACCTCGGTGGCCTGCTCGACGATCTTCACATTGAACAGGCGTTCGATGATGTCGAACAGGCCCTGCAGCACGCGCGGCAAGGTGAAGTACTGCTTGACCTCCTGGTCGCTGAAGGCATAGCGGGCCTCCTTCAGGCGCTCGGAGACGAAGGCCGTGTCCCAGGCCTGCATCTCGGCCAGGGCCAGGTCTTGCGCGGCGAAGGCACGCAGCTCGGCCAGATCCTTCTCGGCAAAGGGGCGGGCACGGCCCGCCAGGTCGCGCAGGAAGTCCAGCACCTGGGCCGGTGAACTGGCCATCTTGGCCACCAGCGAGGCCTCGGCGAAGTTCTGGAAGCCCAGCAGCTGCGCCTCTTCCTGGCGCAGCATCAAGAGCTCCTGCATCAGCGCGCTATTGTCCAGCTCGGGCGGGCCGAACTCGCTGGCGCGCGTCACGTAGGCACGGTAGAGCTTCTCGCGCAGCGCGCGGTCGGTGCCGTACTGCATCACCGGCATATAGACCGGGAAGTGCAGGGTCAGCTTGTGGCCGTCCTTGCCCTCGGCGGCGGCCGCGTCGCGGGCGGCCGTGACCACATCCGGCGGCACGCCGGCCAGCTCCTCGGTGCTGGCGTAGTAGGCAAAGCCGTCGGTTGCGTCCATCACATGCTCGGAGAACTTCTGGGCCAGCTCGGCACTGCGCTCCTGGATCGCGGCGAAGCGCTCTTTGGCGGCGCCCTGCAGCTCGGCGCCGGACAGCACGAAGTCGCGGATCCAGTGCTTCAGCGCCTGCTGGCGGGCCGGGTTCAGGCCGGCCGCGTTGGTATTGATGGCCTTGTACTTGGCATAGAGCTTTTCATCGGCACCCAGGCCGGTGTAGAACTCGGTGACGGCCGGCAGCATCGCGTTATAGGCCTCGCGCAGCTCGGGCGTGTTGGCCACGGCGTTGAGGTGGCCGACGGCGCCCCAGGCATGGCCCAGGCGTTCGGTGGCGACGCTGAGGATGCGGGCCAGCGTGTCGTAGTCGGCCGGTGTGTCCTCGGCCGTGGCCGTGTTCAGCGCGGCCTGGGCCTGGGCCAGCAGCTCGGTAATGGCCGGCTGGATGTGTTCGGGTTTGATGCTGGCGAAGGCCGGCAGCGGGGCGGTGGAGAGCAGCGGATTCGTCATGGCATCAGGCCTTTTGGGTAGCAGCGGCGACACGTTCGGCCGACTCTAGCGTGTTGACCAGCAGCATCGTGATGGTCATGGGCCCGACCCCGCCGGGCACCGGGGTGATCCAGCCGGCCACGTCCTTGACGGCGGCGAAATCGACATCGCCGCAGAGCTTGCCTTCATCGTTGCGGTTCATGCCCACATCGATCACGATGGCGCCGGGCTTGACCATGTCGGCGGTCAGCACATTGCGCTTGCCGACCGCAGCGACGACCACATCGGCCTGGCGGGTGAAGGCGCCGATGTCCGGCGTGCCGCTGTGGCAGACGGTGACGGTGGCATTGGCCTGCAGCAGCAGCAGGGCCATCGGCTTGCCGACGGTGTTGCTGCGGCCGATCACGACCGCATGCTTGCCCTTCAGCGAGACGCCGGTGCTCTCGATCAGCTTCATGCAGCCATAGGGCGTGCAGGGACGGAAGCCCGGCAGGCCGGTGAGGGTTTCGCCGGCCGACAACACCGAGTAGCCGTCCACGTCCTTGGCGGAGGAGATCGCCTCGATGACCTTGTGCGGATCGATGTGCTTGGGCAGCGGCATCTGCACCAGGATGCCGTGGATGCTGGGGTCCTGGTTGAGCGCTTCGACGCGGGCCAGCAGCTCGGCTTCGCTCAGCGTGGCTTCATACTTTTCGAGCACCGAGTGCAGGCCGTATTCCTCGCAGGCCTTGACCTTGTTGCGCACATAGACGGCGCTGGCCGGATCTTCGCCGACCAGTATCACCGCCAGGCCGGGCTTCAGCCCTTGAGCCGTCAGCGCGGCCGCGCGTTGCGCCACCTCGGCGCGGATTTGCTTGGACAGGGCGTTGCCGTCGATCAGTTGTGCGGTCATTTTTCAATCTCCAAAACGCAAAAGGCCGCTGTAACAGCGGCCTCGTCAAACCAGTTCAGTCTCAGGCTTTCGCCGGCGCGCCGAGCGCAATCTTCAGCAGATCGGCCACCGTGTTGGCGTTGAGCTTCTCCATGATGTTGGCGCGGTGCGCCTCCACCGTCTTGATGCTGATGCCCAGGTCGTCGGCGATCTGCTTGTTCAGGCGGCCGGCGACGATGCGCTCCAGCACCTGGGCTTCGCGCGTCGTCAGGCGTGACAGCAGGGCGTCGCGGCTGGCGGCTTCCTGATGGGTCGAGAAGGCGTTGCGGGCCTGGTCCAGCATGCGCTCGACCAGGGCCAGCAGCTCGTCTTCCTTGAAGGGCTTCTCGATGAAGTCCATCGCGCCCTTCTTCATCGTCTGCACCGCCATCGGCACATCGCCGTGGCCGGTGATGAAGACCACCGGCAGCGGGCTGCGGCGCTCCAGCAGGCGGTCCTGCAGCTCCAGGCCGCTCATGCCTTCCATGCGGATGTCGGCGATCAGACAGGCCACTTCGCGCGGGTCGTAGCGGCTCAGGAAACTCTCGGCGGAGTCAAAGCACTTGACGCGGTAGTCCTTGCCTTCCAGCAGCCATTGCAGGGAATCCCGCACGGCCTCGTCATCGTCAACAACGTAGACGTTACCCTTCTTCGGAATCAGACTCATGGTGTCGCAGCAGTGTTCGTAGCAGTGCCCGAGGGCTCGGGGCGCGGGATGTCTACCGGGATGGTGAAGGCGAACCGGCACCCCACAATAGCCGCGCCATTGTATAAGTTCTCGGCCCTGATCCGGCCCTGGTGGGACTCGACGATGGACCGGCATAACCCTAGGCCGATGCCCAGGCCGTCCGCCTTGGTCGAGAAGAAGGCCTCGTACATGCGCTCGATCACCTCCTCGGGCAGGCCCGGGCCCATATCGGTGACGCTGAACTCGATATGGCCACCGAGCTCGGGCGTGTGTTTAGGGATCACTCTCAGTTCGATGTGGCGGCGCGACACCGGCAGGCCGGCGTTGTCGATCGCCTCGGCGGCGTTCTTCAGCAGATTCAGCACCACCTGCTCGATCAGGATGGGGTCCACCATCAGCGGCGGCAGGCGCTGGGCCACATAGGTGTGGATCGCGACATTGCGGCGGCGCAGCTCGATGCCGGCCAGCTCGACCGCGTCTTCGATGATCTCGGGCGCGCTGGAGGCCTGGCGCTGCGGCTCGCTGCGCTTCACGAAGTTGCGGATGCGGTGAATGATCTGGCCGGCGCGCTGGGCCTGCTTGGCGGTCTTCTCCAGCGCGGCCAGCAGATCGTCCTTCTGGATCGCGTCGTTGCGCACCCGCGAAACCATGCCGTTGCAGTAGTTGGTGATGGCGGTCAGCGGCTGGTTCAGCTCATGGGCGACGCTGGAGGCCATCTCGCCCATGGTCATCAGCCGGCTGGTCACCTGCGCCTTCTCGGCCTGCTGGGCCGACAGCATCTCGGCGTGGCGGCGCGCGGTGATGTCGGTGGCGATCAGCATCTGGGCCAGGCGGCCGTCGGTCCACTGCAGATAGCGGGCGCGCACATCGAACCACATCTCCAAGGTGTCGATATAGACCTCGCGCGGGTCGGAGCCGACCTCGGTCAGCTGCTGGGCCGGCAGGCCGCCGTAGTCGTCGACCTCTTCGTCGGTTTCCGGTTCGGCCTCGCTGCGGCCCAGCTGGCTGCCGGCCAGCACCGCATGGCCCTTGGGGTCGGCGCCGAACCAGAGTCGGTAGCTGCGGTTGGCGAACAGCAGCTCGCCCTGCTGCACCGACAGCACCGAGACCGCCGCGTCCAGGCCTTCGAGCACCGTGGTGAAGCGCTCGTGCGAGGCGCTGAGCTGGTCGCGCACGCGCTTGGCCTCGGTGATATTGGTCATCGAGGTCATCCAGCCGCTTTGCTTGCCCTTGGGGTCGATCAGCGGCGAGACATACATGCGGGCGTCGAAGATGGTGCCGTCCTTGCGCATCACCTTGACCTCGGCGCCGCCCGAGGGGCTGCGGCCCTGGACCTCCTGCTGCAGCAGGCGCGAGTTCTCTTCGTAGCGATCGGTGGGCCAGTAGGGAAAGGGCGGTTTGCGGCCGATCAGCTCGGCCTCGGAGAAGCCGGTCATCGCGCAGAAGGCCGGGTTCACATAGGAGATGCGCGACTCCATGTCCATGGCCCGCATGCCGGTCAGCATCGAGTTCTCCATCGCGCGGCGGAAATTGGTCTCGCTGGACAGTGCGGTCTGGATCTGCAGTCGCCGGCGCATATGCTTCCAGGTGCCTAGGAGCATCCACACGGTCAGCACCGACAGCGCCACCACCATCCAGAACAAGGTGTTGGAGATCAGGCCGATCGAGGTGCGGTAGCCCTGGCCGCGCAGGATCAGGCCGTTCAGCGCCGGGGCCAGCGGCACGTCATGCATGATGGAGGCGCGCTGCAGGCGCTGGCCCGGCATCGGCGTCACGGTGCTGCTGACGATCTGCTCGCGGCCGTCCAGCACCGCCACCGGATGGCGCGCCGCCACCTCGGACGGCACCGAGTAGCGCAGCAGCGCCTCGACCGAGTATTCGGCGATCAGCACACCCGAGAAGCCGCTGCGGTCGATCAAGGGCACCTGGACCTGGAACACGGTCAGGTTGTTGAAGTCGTTGAAGGCCAACGAATAGGTCGGCTGGCGCCGGTCCTTGGCGGCCTGGAAGGCCAGCTCGGGTGCGCTGGACTGCTCGGCCATCGGCATCGACGGGTCGCGGCCATCGTCGCCCATCAGGCTCTCAGCCTGGAAGCCGGCGGCGCTGACGCTGGCGCGGCGCTTGCGCTGGTTGTTCAGCCAGGTGACGTGGGTGATCTCGGGCCGGTCGCGGGCAAAGGCCGAGGCCTGGGCGGTGAACTCGTGGGCGTCGACCGCGCGGGTGACGATCTCCCGGGCGATGCGTACCAGCTGTTCCTGGTTCTCGATCAGGCGCAGGCGGATCTGCTGCTGGGCGATCTCGGTGTCGCGCTTGACGGCTTCGGCCTCGCGCTCGATCTCCTCGTTACGCAGATACCAGAAGGCCAGGATGATGGCCGCGAGGAAGAGCATCACCGAGATCAGCGGGCCCAGCGTGGCGAAGCGGTCCTGGCGCGACGGCGACTGGCGCCGCCACCAGGTGGCGACCAGGCGCTGCAGCGGGAGGGTGGCGCGGCGCAGCGCGCCCTTGATAGCGAGGCGGGAAAGCATGGTCCGATTATCCCGGCGCCAGCCGGGCCTCAGCCTCGGCGCATTCCCTGTTGTTTCATTATGCGGAATGCACTCGCGCAATTTGGGAGTGTTGCGAACTTGTGCGACACTCCGCGCGAAACGCTTTTAGAGTCAGCCCTCAATAAAAGGAGACAAGCATGTCTGCGCAGCCGCAATCTTTTCTTGGCGCCGCCGCCAACGACACCGATGCCCAGGAAACCAAGGAGTGGTTGGACGCGCTGTCCGCCGTGATTGGTGAAGAGGGCGGTGAGCGCGCGCATTTCCTGCTTGAGACCCTGATCGGCCATGCCCGTCAGGCCGGCATCGATGTGCCGTTCTCGGCCAACACCGCCTATGTCAACACCATCCCGGTGGAGCAGCAGGCCCATTGCCAGGGCAATATCGCGATCGAGAAGCGCCTGCGTGCCTTCATGCGCTGGAACGCGATGGCCATGGTGGTGCGGGCCAATCGCCTGAACCCGGAAGACGGCGGCGATCTGGGCGGCCATATCGGCTCCTTCGCCTCGGTGGCCAGCATGTTCGGCGCCGGCTTCAACCATTTCTGGCACGCCGAGAGCGAGGGCCACGGCGGCGACCTGCTCTATATCCAGGGCCATAGCGCGCCCGGCATCTACGCCCGCGCCTATCTGGAGGGCCGCCTGACCGAGGCCCAGCTCGACAGCTTCCGCCAGGAGGTGGACGGCAAGGGCCTGTCCAGCTATCCGCATCCCAAGCTGATGCCCGAGTTCTGGCAGTTCCCGACGGTCTCCATGGGCCTGGGCCCGCTGATGGCGATCTACCAAGCGCGTTTCCTGAAGTATCTGCATGCCCGCGGCATTGCCGACACCGCCAACCGCAAGGTCTGGGTGTTCTGCGGCGACGGCGAGATGGACGAGCCCGAATCGCTGGGCGCGATCGGCCTGGCCGCCCGCGAGAACCTCGACAACCTGGTCTTTGTCGTCAACTGCAATCTGCAGCGCCTGGACGGCCCGGTGCGCGGCAACGGCAAGATCGTGCAGGAGCTGGAGAGCGAATTCCGCGGCAGCGGCTGGAACGTGATCAAGCTGCTGTGGGGCAATGGCTGGGACGCCCTGCTGGCGCGTGACAAGAGCGGCAAGCTCAAGCAGCTGATGATGGAGACGCTGGACGGCGACTACCAGGCCATGAAGGCCAATGACGGTGCTTTCGTGCGCAAGAACTTCTTCGGCAAGTATCCGGAGACGGCGAAGCTGGTCGAGCACATGAGCGACGAAGAGGTGTTCGAGCTGCGCCGCGGCGGCCACCAGCCCGAGAAGGTCTATGCGGCCTTCCATGCCGCCCACCACAACACCACGGGTCAACCCACCGTGCTGCTGGTCAAGACCGTCAAGGGCTATGGCATGGGCAAGGCCGGTGAGGGCAAGAACACCGTGCACCAGACCAAGAAGCTGTCGGACGAGGACATCAAGTACATCCGCGACCGCTTCAACATCCCCATCCCCGACAGCGAGCTGCCCAAGCTGCCTTATTACAAGCCGGCCGAGGACACGCCGGAGATGCGCTATCTGCACGAGCGCCGCCAGGCCCTGGGCGGTTATCTGCCGCAGCGCCGCGTCAAGGCCGAGGAGAGCTTCACCGTGCCGCCGCTGGACACCTTCAAGGCGGTGCTGGAGCCCACGGCCGAGGGCCGCGAGATATCGACCACGCAGGCCTATGTGCGTTTCCTGACCCAGCTGCTGCGCGACCCGGCGCTGGGCCCGCGCACCGTGCCCATCCTGGTCGACGAGGCGCGCACCTTCGGCATGGAAGGCCTGTTCCGCCAGATCGGCATCTACAACCCCAAGGGTCAGCTCTACACCCCGGTCGACAAGGACCAGGTGATGTATTACCGCGAGGACAAGGCTGGCCAGATCCTGCAGGAAGGCATCAACGAGGCCGGTGGCATGGCCAGCTGGATCGCTGCGGCAACGTCGTACTCGACGAACAACCGCGTGATGATCCCGTTCTATGTCTACTACTCGATGTTCGGCTTCCAGCGCATCGGCGACCTGGCCTGGGCCGCCGGCGATATGCAGGCACGCGGCTTCCTGCTCGGCGGCACCTCGGGTCGCACCACGCTGAACGGCGAAGGCCTGCAGCACGAGGACGGCCACAGCCACATCCTGGCCGGCACGATCCCGAACTGCATCAGCTACGACCCGAGCTTCGCCCACGAAGTGGCGGTGATCCTGCACAGCGGCCTCAAGCGCATGGTCGAGAAGCAGGAGAACGTCTACTTCTACATCACGCTGCTCAACGAGAATTACCCGATGCCTGGCCTGCAGGCCGGCACCGAGGAACAGATCCTGAAGGGCATGTATCTGCTGGACCAGGCCGGCGACACGAGCAAGCCGGTCGTCAACCTGCTGGGTTCCGGCACCATCCTGCGCGAGAGCCAGGCCGCCAAGAAGCTGCTGGAAGCCGACTGGGGCGTCAGCGCCCATGTCTGGAGCTGCCCGAGCTTCAACGAGCTGACCCGCGACGGCCAGGACGCCGAGCGCTGGAACCTGCTGCACCCGACCGAGGCACCGCGCGTGTCCTTCGTCGCCCAGCAACTGGCCAAGACCAGCGGCCCGGTGATCGCGTCGACCGACTATATGAAGAACTACGCCGAGCAGATCCGCGCCTTCATTCCGGCCGGTCGCAGCTACAAGGTGCTGGGCACCGACGGTTTCGGCCGCTCGGATTTCCGCTACAAGCTGCGCGAGCATTTCGAGATCAACCGCCACTACATCGTCGTGGCGGCGCTGAAGTCGCTGGCCGACGAAGGCAAGCTGCCGCTGGCCAAGGTGGCCGAGGCGATTGCGAAGTACGGCATCAAGGCCGACAAGATCAACCCCCTGTACGCTTGATTCAGCGGCCTCGCGGAGACAACACATGGCATTGGTAGAAGTCAAGGTCCCGGACATCGGGGACGTCAAGGACGTGGCGGTCATCGAGCTGCTGGTCAAGGTGGGCGACACGGTCAAGGCCGAGCAGAGCCTGATCACCGTCGAGAGCGACAAGGCCTCGATGGAGATCCCCAGCTCGGGCGCCGGCATCGTCAAGGAGATCAAGGTCAAGATCGGTGACACGGTCAATGAGGGCAGCGTCGTGCTGCTGCTTGAAGCCGAGGGTGCGGCCGCTGCGCCTGCCCCGGCACCGGCAGCCACTGCGGCGCCGGCTGCTGCTGCGCCGGCGCCCGCTGCCGCGCCTGCCGCCAGCGGCACGGTCGAGGTGGTCGTGCCCGACATCGGCGACTTCGACGAGGTCGCGGTGATCGAGGTGATGGTCAAGGCCGGCGATACCGTCAAGGTCGAGCAAAGCCTGATCACGGTCGAGAGCGACAAGGCCTCGATGGAGATCCCGTCCTCGCACGCCGGCGTCATCAAGGACTTGAAGGTCAAGGTCGGTGACAAGGTGGCCAAGGGCACGCTGCTGGCGTTGCTGGAGGTGAAGGGCGCTGCCCCGGCACCGGCCGCTGCGACACCGGCTGCGGCACCTGCACCGGTTGCCGCACCCGCAGCGGCACCGGCCGCTGCCGCGCCGGCTGCCGCCTTGCCCGCGCATGAGCCGAGCTCCCCCAGCGGCAAGCTGCCGCATGCCTCGCCCAGCATCCGCAAGCTGGCGCGCGAGCTGGGTGTGCCGCTGGCCGAGGTCAAGGGCTCGGGCGCCAAAGGCCGCATCACCGAGTCCGATGTGCAGGGCTTCGTCAAGGCCGTGATGGCCGGCAGCGTTCAGACCGCCGCACAGAAGGCCGTCGCTCCGGCCGCTGCTGCCGGTGGCGCTCTCCCGGGCCTGCTGCCCTGGCCCAAGGTCGACTTCGAGAAGTTCGGCCCCATCGAGCGCAAGGAGCTGTCGCGCATCAAGAAGATCAGTGGCGCCAATCTGCACCGCAACTGGGTTGTGATCCCGCATGTGACGAATCACGACGATGCGGACATCACCGAGCTGGAAGCCTTCCGCGTCGCGACCAATAAGGAAAACGAGAAATCGGGCATCAAGGTCACGATGCTGGCCTTCATGATCAAGGCGGCCGTCGCGGCGCTGAAGAAGTTCCCCGAGTTCAACAGCTCGCTGGACGTCGATGGCACCCTGGTGCTGAAGAACTACTTCCACATCGGTTTCGCGGCCGACACGCCCAACGGCCTGGTCGTGCCCGTCATCAAGGACGCCGACAAGAAGGGCATCTTCCAGATCAGCCAGGAAATGGGCGAGTTGGCCAAGAAGGCGCGCGACGGCAAGCTGGGTCCGGCCGATATGAGCGGTGGCTGCTTCTCGATCTCGTCGCTGGGCGGCATCGGCGGCAAGTACTTCACGCCCATCATCAACGCGCCCGAGGTCGCCATCATGGGCGTCTGCAAGAGCAGCATCGAGCCGGTCTGGGACGGCAAGGCCTTCCAGCCGCGCCTGATCCTGCCGCTGAGCCTGAGCTGGGACCACCGCGTGATCGACGGCGCGGCTGCGGCCCGCTTCAATGTCTATTTCGCGTCCTTGCTGGCGGATTTCCGCCGCATTGCACTCTGATCGGGAGCGAAGAACATGGCATTGATTGAAGTGAAGGTCCCGGACATCGGCGACTTCAAGGACGTCGCGGTGATCGAACTGCTGGTCAAGGCCGGCGACACCATCAAGGTCGAGCAAAGCCTGATCACGGTGGAGAGCGACAAGGCCTCGATGGAGATCCCGTCGACGCACGCCGGCGTCGTCAAGGAGCTGAAGCTCAAGGTCGGCGATGTGGTGAATCAGGGCAGCCTGGTGCTGATGCTGGAATCGGATGCGGCCGCTGCACCAGCGCCCGCGCCGGCACCTGCTGCCGCACCGGCAGCGCCACCCGCCGTTGCGCCGACGGCTGCCAGCTTTGCGGGCAGTGCCGACGGCGAGTACGACCTGGTCGTGCTGGGCGGCGGCCCTGGTGGCTATTCGGCCGCCTTCCGCGCCGCCGACCTGGGCCTGAAAGTCGCCCTGGTCGAGCGCTACACCACACTCGGCGGCGTCTGCCTGAACGTTGGCTGCATTCCGTCCAAGGCCCTGCTGCACGTCGCGGCCGTGATGGACGAAGTGAAGCACTTCGCCGATCTGGGCGTGACCTTCAGCGAGCCAACGGTCGAGCTGCCCAAGCTGCTCAAGCACAAGCAGAAGGTCATCGGCAAGCTGACCGGCGGTCTGGCCATGATGGCCAAGATGCGCAAGGTCACGGTTGTGCGTGGCTACGGATCGCTGCTGGATGCGAATCACCTGAGCGTCGAAGAGACGGCGGGCGAGGGCCAGGAGAAGACCGGCAAGACCCAGACGCTGAAGTTCAAGCGCATCATCCTGGCGGCCGGTTCTCAGGCCGTGCGCCTGCCCTTCATGCCCAACGATCCGCGCGTGATCGACTCGACCGGCGCGCTGGAGCTGAACACGGCGCCGAAGCGCATGCTGATCGTTGGCGGCGGTATCATCGGCCTGGAGATGGGCACCGTCTACAGCACGCTGGGCGCGCGCCTGGATGTGGTCGAAATGCTGCCCACGCTGATGACCGGCGCCGATCGCGACCTGGTCAAGGTCTGGCAGAAGATGAATGCGCCGCGCTTCGACAACATCATGCTGAACACCAAGACGGTGGCAGCCGAGGCAACGCCCGAAGGCATCAAGGTCACCTTCGAAGGCGAGGGCGCACCCAAGGAGCCCCAGGTCTACGACCTGGTGCTGCAGGCCGTGGGCCGCACGCCGAATGGCAAGAAGATCGGCGCCGACAAGGCCGGTGTCATCGTCAGCGAGCGCGGCTTCATTCCGGTGGATGTGCAGATGCGCACCAATGTCGCCAATGTGTTCGCGATCGGCGACCTGGTCGGCCAGCCCATGCTGGCGCACAAGGCCGTGCATGAGGGCCATGTGGCGGCCGAAGTGATTGCCGGCGAACTGCTGGGCGACGCCAATCTGGCCAAGGCGCAGTTCGACGCCCGCGTGATTCCCAGCGTGGCCTATACCGACCCCGAGGTGGCCTGGGTGGGCATCACCGAGGAGGAGGCCAAGGCCAAGGGCATCAAGATCAAGAAGGGCCTGCTGCCCTGGTCGGCCTCCGGTCGGGCCATCGCCAACGGCCGCGACGAGGGCTTCACCAAGCTGCTGTTTGATGAAGAGTCGCACCGCATCATCGGCGGCGGCATCGTCGGCACCCATGCCGGCGACATGATCGGCGAGATCGCGCTGGCCATCGAGATGGGCGCCGACGCGGTGGACATTGGCAAGACCATCCACCCGCATCCCACGCTGGGCGAAAGCATAGGCCTGGCCGCGGAAGTGGCACACGGCTCCTGCACGGACGTGCCGCCGGCGCGGCGCTGAGTTCATCCGCCTCGTCAGAAAGGCCGGCATTGCCGGCCTTTTTTCTTGTCAGCCTTGCGCGGCAAGAAGCCGCTCATGCCTGCGCATCGCCTCGGACAGCTCGAACTGCCCGTAGCGTGCCAGCGCCGCGTGCGTGTCCTCGAGCGCTTCTGCCGGATCCCCCTGGCCGAGCTTGAACTGCGCGCGGGCCTCGATCACGCGCGCACGAAAGGGCACGATGTATTGCGCGAGCTGCTCGCGCCGCGGGCCCATCTCGGCGCTGCGCCAGGGGTTCGGGTAGGGCGCCTCGACATGCGCGATCAGCGTGTCGAGCGCGAACAGCGTCTCCTCGGGCGTGTCGATGATGGCCACATCGAGCTCGAACTGCACGAACTCGTAGTTCCAGGTCGGCGCGTAGCGGCGGCTGCGCAACCAGCTGCTGGCGATGTAGCCCTGCGCGCCGGTGAAGGTCGCCAGCGCTTTCGGATTGCGCTTGAGCATCTCGTGCTGCGGGTTGCGACGGGCGAGATGGCCGATGAAGACGCGGCTGCCGTCCGCATCGCGCTGCAGTATCAGCGGCAGGGGCGTTGCGAGCATGCGGCCCGCGTCGCTGCTGACCAGAGTGGCCAGCGGATGGGCGGCGACCAGGCGCTCGATCTCGCTGTCGGCGGCGGGTTGGAAGGGCAGGCTTTCGTACATCGACATGGGGATTCGGTGCTGCGGTTGCGATGCCCGCAGTCTAGAAACGCAAGACCTGGCGCAGATCGGCAGATTTGAACGCTAGCATTGCAAATATGACCGTCTCTGCTGCTGCCAACTCCGACCTCGATTGGGATGATCTGCGCGTGGTGCTGCAGATTGCCCGCCATGGGCGCCTCGCCGCCGCCGCCGAGGCTGGCCGGGTGAGCCATGCGACCCTGTTCCGGCGCCTGCGGGCGCTGGAGGCGCGGCTGGGTGTGCAGCTGTTCGAGCGGCTGCGTGCCGGCTACGCGCCGACCCGCGCCGGGGCCGAACTGGTCGAGTTTGCGCAACGCATGGGCAGCGAGCTGCAGACGGTCACCGAAGGCCTGCGCGGCCGACAGGCCTGGCCCGGCGGCCTGGTGCGGCTCAGCGTGGCCGATACCTGGATGCAGGAGCTGCTCCCGCCCTTGCTGGCAAGTTACCAGGCGCGCACCCAGGTCCAGCTGGGCCTGAGCAGCGGCAATGCGATGGACGATGTGCAGCAGGGGGCGGTCGATGTCGCGCTGCGTTCGGGCGGCAAGCCGCCGGAGTCCCTGATCGGGCGGCGGCTGGCGCGGGTCGAGGCCACGGTCTATTGCTCACGCAAGCTCGGCGGCGTGCGCGCGGACCGGCTCGACAGCCTGCCCTGGGTGGGCGTCGATGATCAGCTGGCCCATCTGAGCTCGGCCCGCTGGCTCGAGCGCCAGGGCCTGGCTCGCCAGGTGGCGATGCGGACCAACTCGCTGGTCAATGTGCGCCAGTTGCTGCGCGCCGGCGTCGGCCTCGGCGCCTTGCCCTGCTATCTCGGCGACGCCGATCCGAACCTGCGGCGCGTCTTCGAGCCGCCGCGCGATTGGCGCAGCGAACTCTGGTTGTTGACCCGCGTCGAGCTGCGCCCCGTGCCGCGCATCAAGGCGCTGTTCGATCATCTGTACGAGGGCACGCGGGTCTGGCTGCCCTTGCTGGAGGGGCAGCGACCTCAACCGGACTGAGCCGGCGCACGAGCGCGTGGCACCAGGCTCGCGCAGTCCGCCACGCCCCGGCGATCGATCTGCAGCCGCAGCGTCGTGCCCAGCGCCAGTGCCGACCAGTGCGCCTCGCTGAGCTTGCAGGTCCAGACCTGACCCTCACCGGCACGCAGATGTGCCTCGAAGAAGGCCTGGCGCTGGCCCAGGCGCTGGGCGCCGAGCCGGTCCGGCGGCAGCTCGCTGAGCACCGGCTGCGGCCATTGCGCCGGTGTCCTCGCGTCGCCTTCTGAGCGCAGCGTGTACTGGCTGCGCCATTGCGGCTGCATGAAGCGGCAATGGTCGGCGCCGCCGCCAGGGGCGTCCAGCCGGCGGCGCTCGATCTCGCGGGCGCCGGCCGGCATCTCCTCGCACCAGGCGGAGCCGCTTTCATCGACCCGTTTCTCGACCTTGATCTCGAAGCGCCAGGTCTTGCGCGTGAGCTCCACATCGACACCGCGCGGCCCGAACAGACGCCAGCCCAGCGGCAGCGCCAGCAGCACGATCAGCAGCAGCAAGCCTCCGCGCCGGCGGGCCAGGCTGCCGCCGGCGATGCGTCCAAGAGCGATGGTCATGCTTGCGCATTGTCCACGGGTCGGATCCGCGCACCGGGGCTTTCCGGCGAGCTGCCGGCGGTGGTACAAGCACGGGACGGCACACCAGGGGAGACAGCCATGTCAGGCGGAGACTGGAAGGAGATGTTTGCTGCGGCGGTCGATGGCGATATCGAGCTGCTGCGCTACCACCTGCGCGCGGGCGTCGATCCGAACTATCAGCACCCGGAGTTCATGAGCACGCCGCTGGTGGCCAGCATCCTGGCCGGCCAGCGGGAAGCGGCGGCCCTGCTGCTGGACTACGGCGCCGACCGGCAGCTGCTGTCCGAGACCGATGGCATGACGCCGCTGCAGGCGGCCCGCCACCGGGGCAGTGCCGAGCTGCTTCGCTTGATCGACCCGCAGGCCGAACTCGTGCCGCCGCAGGCCTGCTTCTGGCGGCGCTGGCTGCAAGCCCTGCATTCCCCGCGTCAACGGAGCATCAGCCCATGAGGCTCGCCGCCGTGCGCGTGTTTGTGCGCGATCTGGTCTCGGCCCAGCTTTTCTATCAGCAGACGCTGGGCTTCAAGCTGAAGCACGGTGATGCCGGCGCCGGCTATTGCGTCTTCGAGGCCGGCGCGGCGGACCTGGTGCTGGAGAGCGTGGTGGGCGATGCGCCGGAGCTGGCCCTGGTGGGCCGCTTCACCGGTCTGTCCTTTGTTGCTGCCGACATCCGCGCCCGCCATGCCGCGCTGAGCGCGGCGGGGGTGCCCTTCAGCGGCGCACCCGAGCAGCAGCCCTGGGGCGGCTGGCTGGCCACCCTGGTGGATCCGGCCGGCAACCAGCTGCAGCTGGTCCAGTACCCCGGCTGAGTCGCGCCGTGCTGGACGGCCTGGCCTCCCACCCCTGGGCCTATCCGGCGCTGGAGGCCGTGCACATCGTCGGCATCGCGATGCTGTTCGGGGGTCTGCTGGTGTTCGAGCTGCGGGCGCTGGGCCTGGCGCGCGAGTTGCCGGCGGCAGCGCTGGCGCGGCTGACCCTGCTGCCGGCCCTGTTCGGTTTCGGTCTGTGCGCCGCCACCGGGCTGACCATGTTCGCGACCCAGCCGCAGGAGCTGCTGGCCAATCCGGCCTTCCGTCTCAAGCTGCTGCTGATCTGCCTGGCCGGCGGCAATGCGGCCTTTTTCCATGCCCGCAGCGGCGTGTCGGCCGATGACGGGCTGGCCAGGCTGCAATGCCTGCTGTCACTGGGGTTTTGGATGGCTGTCATCATCTGCGGCCGATGGATTGCTTATGCCTGAAGGAGATGCGCGATGGACCGACGACTTGTGCTAACCGCCGGACTGGGCCTGACCCTGCCGGCCTGGGCCCACCATGGCTGGAGCAGCTTCGACCAGGAGCGCCCGCTTTATCTCGAAGGCCGCGCGACCCAGGTGATGTGGCGCAATCCGCATGGCGAGCTGGTGCTGGAGCTGCCCGAGAAGCCGCTGCTGCCGGCCGATTTGAAGCAGCGCGTGCTGCCCCGACAGAGTGCGGCGGTGGACGGCCCGGCCCTGCTCGCCAAAGCCCAGCTGCCGACCCGGCGCGACCGCCAATGGCAGATCGAGCTGGCGCCGCTGACCCGGCTCGCGGCCTGGGGGGTCGAGGAGATCAAGCCCGGCGCGACCGTGGGTGTGCTGGGCTTCACCTTCAGCGGCGAGAAGGGCGAGGCGATCCTGCGCGCCGAGTATCTATTCCTCGGCGACAAGGTCTACGGCCTGCGCTCCTCGCCGGCTTGAGTGCTCAGGGTCTAGGTTTAAGCCTCGTCCAGCAGCGGCCGCAGCAGCTCGTCCCATTGCTCGACCTCGTCCAGGCCGATCTGCAGCCAGTCGAGCGCGGCGGCATGGTTGACGGCCCAGTCCAGGTCTTCGGGCAGGGCCTCGTGGCGGCGCATCAGGTGCTCGGCCACCAGGCCGGCCGCCACCAGGGTATGGACGTCGGGGTCGATGCCGGCGTGGCCCAGTGACTCGAAGTCATGGTGCAGCCGGATCGCCGACATCAGCTCCGGCGCCATATTCCAGGCCCGTATCACCAGCGCGCCGACCACCGCATGGTCGGTCTTGTGATTGGCGTTCTCGGTGGCGATATAGGGGCGGTCGATGCGGGCGGCCGCCTCCACCATGGTCGAGCCGTAGCCGCGCACGCTTTGCAGCAGCACCGGCATGCCGACATGGCAGAACAGCCCGTAGGTGTGGGCCATATCGGGCGACAGCCCGGCCAGCTGGCGGGCGATGAAGGCCATCGCGACCGCGCGCTTGCTGGAGCGCTCCCAGAAGCGCAGCAGATGAGGGCTGTTGACCGGGATGGTGTTGCGCAGCAGAAAGCCCGTCATCACCGCCGCGGTCTCGTCGAGTCCGATGCGGTTCATTGCCTGCCCCACGGTGGTGCAGGGCAGACCGCCAGGCTCCTTGTAGACCGGGCTGTTGGCACGCTTGAGCAGGGTGGCCGACATCGCGACATCGCTGGCCGCGATCCGGGCCACTTCGTTGAGGTCGGGTTCGGCATGGGCCATCGCGGCCTGCAGCCGCTGCAGCAGCTCCGGACAGGGCGGAATATGGATCTGGCGCAGCGGCCCATTGCGGCGGGCGCTGTCCAGTTCTTGACGTATCGATTGGGAATTCATAAGCGCAAGACGCGCAACAAGCGCGTCTGCCGAGGATTGTTGCCGCTGATTATCCGGGCTGCACGGCCGCAGGTGGCGGCGCAGGCGAGGGCGCACGGTAAAGTGCAACGAAGTATGGCTCAGGCCAAAGCCCAGAACCTCCACCGTCGGCGCGCTCCCATGCAGGAATACCGCTTGGCGGTCTTTGCAGGGGCGCTGCTGGCCGCTTGCCTGGCGCTGAGTCCGACGCCCGGGCTGCAGGCCTGGGAGGCCGAGCGCGTGCTGGCCGGCGCGGCGCGCTTCGGTCCGCGCACGCTGGCGGCCGCCCGCGAGCTGCAGCAGCTGGTCGAGCGCAGCGGCAGCCTCGACGAGGGCCTGCGGCTCAAGCCCATCAACGACTTCTTCAACCAGCGCATCGCCTTTCGCGAGGACCGCGATATCTGGGCCAGGCCCGATTACTGGGCCAGCCCGCTGGAGACCCTGGACCGCGGCCAGGGCGACTGCGAGGACTATGCGATCGCCAAGTATTTCAGCCTGCTGGCCGCCGGCGTGCCCGAGGCGCGGCTGCGCCTGGTCTATGTGCGGGCGATGCTGGACGGTCGACCGCAGGCCCATATGGTGCTGGCCTACTATGCCCAGCCCGAGGCCGAGCCGCTGATTCTGGACAATCTGCAGACCGAGGTGCGACCGGCCTCGCAGCGCGCCGATCTGGCGCCGGTGTTCAGCTTCAACAGCGAAGGCCTGTGGCAGGGGGTGGGCAGCGCCAGCTCGGGCAGCGCCGTCGCACGCTTGTCGATCTGGAGGGACGCCTTGGCGAAGATCAGGGCGGAGGGGTTCTAATGATGCAAACAAAATGGATGCGGCCATGTCGCTGATTCGTCAAGTCTGGTTCCTGGTCCTGGGTGTGGTGCTGGCGTCGGTGCTGGGCAGCATGGCGGTGTCCGCCATCGGCATGCGGGCCCTGCTGCAAACCCAGCTGCAGTTGAAGAACAGCGACAACGCCGCCGCACTGGCGCTGGCCTTGTCACAGCAGGGGGGGGACGCCCAGCTGATGTCGCTGCTGGTCTCGGCCCAGTTCGACACCGGTCACTACCAGAGCCTGCGCTGGCTGGCTGCGGACGGCAGCGTGGCCTTCGAGCGCACCGCGCCCGGCCGCAGCAGCAAGGCGCCGGCCTGGTTCGTCGCGCTGACGCCGATCGACACGCAGCCCGGTGTGGCCAAGGTCTCGAATGGCTGGAACGCGGTGGGCTCGGTCGAAGTGCGCAGCCAGTCGGCCTATGCCCATGACGAGTTGTGGCGCGCCAGCCTGCGCATGATGGGGCTGATGGCCGGTGTCGGCCTGCTGGCCGGCCTGGCCGCGTTCTGGGTGCTGGGACGCATCCGCCGGCCGCTGGACAACGCCGTGACCCAGGCCGAGGCCCTGGTGGCCGGCCAGTACACCCAGGTCGACGAGCCCCGCGAGCCCGAGCTGCGGCGCCTGAGCCGGGCGATGAACACCATGGTGGAGCGGGTCCGGCAGATGTTCGAGGCCCAGTCCAGTCAGCTCGAGGTCTTGCGTGTGCAAGCCCATTGCGACGCGCTGACCGGCATGAGCACGCGCACCCATTTCCTGGCCGAGCTGGACTCGGCGCTGACCCGCGACGAAGGCCCGGTCAGGGCCGGCCTGGTGCTGCTGCGGCTGCGCGATCTGGCCGGCCTGAACCAGCGTCTGGGCCGGGCGGCGGTGGACCAGTTGCTGGTGGCGATGGCGCATGCGGTGCAGGTCTATCCGGAGCGCGTCAAGGGCTGCCTGGCCGGGCGGCTGAACGGGGCCGATTTCGCGCTCTGGCTGCCAGCCCCCGATGTCGTTGGCGATACCGCCAAGGCGCTGGCCGATGCCTTGCAGGCCAGCCTGCCGGCTTTCGGCGCCGGCGTGCAGGTGGCGCTGGGCGCCGTCGAGCTGGCGCGCGAGCGCCCATCCAGCGACTGGTTCGGCGCCGCCGACGCGGCGCTGGCGCGGGCCGAGGGCCGGCCAGGCTTTGTCGTCGAGGTGCTGGCGCCGTCGGCCGAGGCGCAGATCCAGGGCGAGCGCGCCTGGCGCGCGCAGATCTCGGAGGCCTTGCGCGAGCGCCGCGGCCGGCTGGCCGAGTACCCGGTGCTGGACAAGCAGGGTCAGGTCTTGCATCTGGAATGCCCGCTGCAGCTGCGCCTGGTGGCCGACGGCCCGTTCGAGAGCGCGGCGCGCTGGCTGCCGCTGGCAGTGCGCAGCCGGCTGACGGCCGAGATCGATCTGCAGGCGGTGGCGCTGGCGCTGGAGGCCATCGTGCTGGATGGCCGGGCGCGCTGCGTCAATGTGGCGCCGAGCTCGCTGCTGGACGGCGGCTTCGTCGCGCGCCTGCGCGAACAGGTGTTCCAGTCGCCGCAGGCGGCCCGCAAGCTCGGGCTGGAGCTGGCCGAGGGCGCGGCCATCCAGCATTTCGAGCTCTTGCAGGAGATGGGCCGCCAGCTGCGCCCGCTGGGCGTCAAGCTGGGGCTGGAGCATGCCGGCGCCGGGCTGGCCCAGGTGGACCGGCTCTATCAGGCCGGGCTGGACTATGTGAAGCTGGACGCCGCGGTGGTCGCGGGCGTGTCCGGCGATGCCGCCCGCGCCGCCTTTGTGCGCGGCATGGTCATCATGCTGCGCAGCCTGGCGCTGAAGGTCTATGCCGAGGGGGTGGTCGACGGCATGGATGTGCAGGCGCTGTGGGACTGCGAGCTCGACGGCGTGACCGGGCCCTGGGCGACGGCGCAGACTTGAGCCCGCACTGATCAGCCGATATCGGCACTGTGCAGCGCGAAAGGCCGGCCCAGCCGGCGGTCTTCGAAGAAGCGCCGCAGCGTCTCGCGCACGGTGCGAAAGGCGAGTGCGTCCCAGGGCACCTCATGCTCGTGGAACAGGCGGGCCTCCAGCGTCTCGGGGCCGGGATTGAACTCGGGCGAGAGCAGGCGGGCGCGGTAGTAGAGATGGATCTGGCCGACCGAGACCACATTCATCAGGCTGTACAGCGGCAGCAGCTCGATCTGCGCGCCGGCTTCCTCATCGGTCTCGCGCAAGGCGCCTTCGGCGGCCGTCTCGCCCAGCTCCAGAAAACCGGCCGGCAGGGTCCACAGACCGTAGCGTGGCTCGATCGCGCGCTTGCACAGCAGAACCTGCGCGTCCGGCCCCTCGCCCCAGACGGGCAGGGTGCCCACCACATTGATCGGGTTCTCGTAGTGCACGGTGGCGCAGGCCGTGCAGGTGGCGCGCTCGCGGTTGTCGTCGGCCGGCACGCGGTACTCGACCGCCTGGCCGCAGCTGGGGCAATGTTTGAAGCGTCGGGGAAGCCACATGAGGTTCAGTGTAGCCGGGCGCAATGGCATCATCGGCCCATGGAACTCTTCAACTACTTCCGCTCTTCGGCTTCCTGGCGCGTGCGCATCGCGCTGGCGCTGAAGGGCCTGGACTATGACTACCGCGCGGTCCATCTGGTCAAGAACGAGCAACAGCAGGAACCCTATGCCAGCGCCTCGGTGTCCGGCCTGGTGCCGCTGCTCAAGGATGGCGACGCGCTGCTGAGCCAGTCGCTGGCCATCATCGAATACTTGGACGAGACCCACCCCGAGCCGCCGCTGCTGCCGCCGGACGCCCTGGGCCGTGCGCGGGTGCGGGCGCTGGCCCAGGACATCGCCTGCGAGATCCACCCGCTGAACAATCTGCGCGTGCTGCGCTATCTGGTCAGGGACATGGGCCTGGATGAGGACCAGAAGAGCCGCTGGATACGCCACTGGATCGAGAGCGGGCTGGCCGTGGTCGAGCGGCGCGTGCAGCAAGGCGCCGGACAGTTCTGCCATGGCGACACACCGGGCCTGGCCGACTGCGTGCTGGTGCCACAGATCTTCAATGCCCAGCGCTTCGACTGCAAGCTCGACCATGTGCCCGAGCTGATGCGCATCCATGCCAACTGCATGGCGCATCAAGCCTTTGCCAGGACCCAGCCCTCGGCCTGCCCGGACGCCCAGGCATGATGATTCACGCGGACTGGCTGCGCCCCGACTGGGGCCTGGATCATGTGCGGGCCTTCATGACCACGCGCGCCGGCGGTGTCAGCCAGGGCGCTTGCGCCAGCATGAATGTGGGGCTGTCGGTCGGTGACGATCCGGCGGCGGTGGCGCACAACAAGGGACTGATCGAACAGGCGCTGGGCGCGCCGGCGCGCTTTGTCTGGCAGGTGCATGGCGCGGCGGTGCTGCGCCTGCGGCCCGAGCATGGGCTGCCGGGCGCGGAACGGGTGCAGGCCGATGCCATCGTCAGCACGCTGCCGGGGCTGGGCCTGGCGATCCAGGCGGCCGACTGCCTGCCGGTGCTGTTCGCGGCGCCCGGTGGCGTCGGTGGTGCCCATGCCGGCTGGCGCGGGCTCTCGGCCGGCGTGCTGGAGAACACCGTGGCCGCGCTCTGCGAGGAGGCCCGCTGCGTGCCGCAGGACATCCATGCCTGGATGGGGGCCTGCATCGGCCCGGCGGCCTTCGAGGTCGGCGAGGACGTATTGCAGGCCTTTGGCGCGACGCCCTCAGACCTCGATCCGGCGCTGTTCCGCTATCAGGCCAATGCGCAGGGTGAGCCGCGCTGGCGCGCCGATCTGGTGGCGCTGGCGCGGCGGCGTCTGCAGGCGGCCGGCCTGGTGCACATCAGCGGCGGGCACTGGTGCACCCATGGCGATGCCTCACGGTTTTTCTCCTTCCGCCGCAGCCGGCTCGACGGACGCATGGCCGCCGTGATCCGGCTGCTCGGCTGAGGGGGGCTCGGCGGCCTCGGCCCGGCGGCGCGCCGCGCGCCGTGCCGGTGTGCCCAGCAGATACATCACGATGCTGATCGGCAGCGCACCATAGAGCACAAAGGTGACGATCGCACCCAGCACCGTGCCCTGGCTGCTGGTGGCCTCGGCCAGGGCCATCATCAACGCAACATAAAGCCAGGCGATTGCAACCAGATACATGGCAAGTCATCAGAAGGTAAGTTGAGAAGGGTACAACATGGGTACGGCCGGCTGTGGCAAGCTTCTTGCCTGAGTCGAGACGAACCGGGCCACCCCGGCCCCAGAGGAGACACATGAAGCGCAAGCCCAGCCCTGCCGAGGCCCCTGGCCCGGATGTCAATGCCGCCGCTGCCGATCTGACGGCCGGCCTTGGCGAGATGTGGAAGACGGTGGCGGGTCTGCAGATCCCGATCGAGGCCCTCAGCGGCCTGCAGGCCGACTATCTGAAGCAGGCCACCGAGCTCTGGAACGCCTCGCTGCACGGCGCCAAGCTGCCGGCACCGGCGGACCGGCGCTTTGCCGGCGAGGCCTGGAGCGCCAACCCGGCCGGCAGCTTCGTGGCCCAGCTCTATCTGCTGAACGCCCGCACCCTGCAGCAGATGGCCGACAAGGTCGAAGGCGACGAGAAGACCAAGGCGCGCATCCGCTTCGCCGTCCAGCAATGGGTGGACGCTGCCTCGCCCAGCAACTACCTGGCGCTCAATCCCGAGGCGCTGCGCCTGGCGCTGGACAGCAAGGGCGAGAGCATCGCCAAGGGCATGCAGCAGCTGTGGGGGGATGTGCAGCGCGGCCACCTGTCGCAGACCGATGAGAGCGCCTTCGAGGTGGGCCGCAATGTGGCCACCAGCGAGGGCAGCGTGGTGTTCGAGAACGAGTTCTTCCAGCTGCTGGAATACAAGCCGCTGACGGCCCAGGTGTTCGAGCGCCCGCTCCTGATGGTGCCGCCCTGCATCAACAAGTACTACATCCTCGATCTGCAGCCCGAGAACTCGCTGATCCGCTATGCGGTGGAGCAGGGCCATCGGGTCTTTGTGCTCAGCTGGCGCAACCCGGACGAGAGTTGCAAGAGCTGGACCTGGGACGACTATATCGAGCAGGCCGCGATCAAGGCGATCTCGGTGGTGCAGCAGATCAGCGGCGCCCAGACCATCGATACGCTGGGCTTCTGTGTCGGCGGCACGATTTTGTCCACCGCGCTGGCGGTGCTGGCCGCGCGCGGCGAGCAGCCGGCCGCCAGCCTGACCCTGCTGACCACCTTGATCGACTTTTCCAGCAACGGCATCCTTGATCTGTTTGTCGACGAGGGCTCGGTGCAGCTGCGCGAGATGACCATAGGCCCGGCCTCGCCCAAGGGCCCGGGGCTGCTGAAGGGTCAGGAGCTGGCCACCACCTTCAGCTTTCTGCGCCCCAACGACCTGGTCTGGAACTATGTGGTGGGCAACTACCTGAAGGGCGAGGCGCCGCCGCCTTTTGATCTGCTGTACTGGAACGGTGACTCGACCAATCTGCCCGGCCCGATGTATTGCTGGTATCTGCGCCACACCTATCTGCAGAACGAGCTGCGCATTCCGGGCCGGCTGAGCGTCTGCGGCGAAAAGCTGGACCTCGGCCTGATCGAGGCGCCGGTCTACATCTACGGCTCGCGCGAGGACCATATCGTGCCCTGGGACAGCGCCTACCGCAGCACCCAGGTGCTCAAGGGCAAGAAGCGCTTCGTGCTGGGCGCGTCCGGCCATATCGCCGGTGTGATCAACCCGCCGGCCAAGAAAAAGCGCAGCCACTGGATAGGCAAGACAGCGGCCCTGCCGGCCACTGCCGAGCAGTGGATGGAGACGGCGGTCGAGCATGCCGGCAGCTGGTGGCCCGACTGGGCGGCCTGGCTGGCCGGCCATGCCGGCGCCAAGAAGGCCGCGCCCAAGACCCCCGGCGGCAAGGGCTACAAGGCCATCGAGCCGGCGCCCGGCCGCTACGTCAAACAAAAAGCCTGATCGAACACAGGCCTCATCCTCACTTTCACCGGAGAAGACAATGACTGAAGACATCGTGATCGTCGCCGCGGCCCGTACCGCCATCGGCAAGTTCGGCGGCAGCCTGGCCAAGACCGCGGCGCCGGATCTGGGTGCGGCGGTGGTCAAGGACCTGCTGCGCCGCGCCAAGCTGGAGGCCGGCCAGATCAGCGAGCTGATCCTGGGCCAGGTGCTGACCGCCGGCTCGGGCCAGAACCCCGCGCGCCAGACCGTCATCAAGGCCGGCCTGCCGCACGGCGTGCCGGCCTTCACGATCAACAAGGTTTGCGGCTCGGGCCTGAAGGCCGTGATGCTGGCCGCGCAGGCGATCCGTGATGGCGACAGCGAGATCGTCATCGCCGGTGGCCAGGAGAGCATGAGCCTGGCGCCGCATGTGCTGCCCGGCTCGCGCGAGGGCCAGCGCATGGGTGACTGGAAGCTGATCGACACCATGATCGTCGACGGCCTGTGGGATGTCTACAACCAGTACCACATGGGCATCACGGCCGAGAACGTCGCCAAGGCCCACGGCATCAGCCGCGAGCAGCAGGACGCGCTGGCGCTGGGCTCGCAGCAGAAGGCCGCCGCCGCGCAGGACGCCGGCCGCTTCAAGGACGAGATCGTGCCGGTGCTGATTCCGCAGAAGAAGGGCGATGCACTGGTGTTCGACGCCGACGAGTTCATCAACCGCAAGAGCAATGCCGAGGCGCTGGCCGGCCTGCGCCCCGCCTTCGACAAGGCCGGCAGCGTGACCGCCGGCAATGCCTCGGGCCTGAACGACGGCGCCGCCGGCCTGGTGATCATGAGTGCGAAGAAGGCCGCCGCGCTGGGCCTGATCCCGCTGGCCCGCATCGCCTCCTATGCCAGCGCCGGTCTGGACCCGGCCGTGATGGGCATGGGCCCGGTGCCGGCCGCGCAGAAGGCGCTGGCCCGCGCCGGTTGGAAGCCGCAGGACCTGGACCTGCTGGAGATCAACGAGGCCTTCGCGGCCCAGGCCTGCGCCGTTCATCAGGAGATGGGCTGGGACACCGGCAAGGTCAATGTCAACGGCGGTGCGATCGCGCTGGGCCATCCGATCGGCGCCTCCGGCGCCCGCATCCTGGTGACCTTGCTGCACGAGATGCAGCGGCGCGATGCGAAGAAGGGCATCGCCTCGCTGTGCATCGGCGGCGGCATGGGTGTAGCGCTGACCGTCGAGCGCTGAATGAGTAAGGGCGAACCCGCTTGACCCTGGACGGGGCTTGGCGGAGCCTAGGGACGCGTCTTCTTCGAAGCAGAGACAAGGCCTTTCCGGGCGCGTAGGACGCGGCGCCGAAGGAAGGCGTGAAGGAGATTCATATGAGCGATAATAAAGTGGCCTACGTGACCGGCGGCATGGGTGGCATCGGCACCGCGATGTGCCAGCGTCTGCACAAGGAAGGCTTTACCGTGATCGCCGGTTGCGGCCCGAGCCGCGATTACGACAAATGGCTGACCGAGCAGGCCGCGCTGGGCTACAAGTTCTATGCCTCGGTCGGCAATGTCGGTGACTGGGACTCCACGGTCGCCGCCTTCGACAAGGTCAAGGCCGAGCACGGCACGGTCGATGTGCTGGTCAACAACGCGGGCATCACCCGCGACGGCATGTTCCGCAAGATGAGCAAGGCCGATTGGGACGCGGTGATGAACACCAATCTGGACAGCATGTTCAATGTCACCAAGCAGGTGATCGAGGGCATGCTGGACAAGGGCTGGGGCCGCATCATCAATATCTCCTCGGTCAACGGCGAGAAGGGCCAGTTCGGCCAGACCAACTACTCGGCGGCCAAGGCCGGCATGCACGGCTTCACGATGGCACTGGCGCAGGAAGTGGCCAGCAAGGGCGTGACGGTCAATACCGTCAGCCCGGGCTATATCGGCACCGATATGGTCAAGGCCATCAAGCCCGAAGTGCTGGAAAAGATCGTCGCGACGATTCCGATCAAGCGCCTGGGCACGCCGGAAGAAATTGCCGCCATCGTCGCCTGGCTGGCTGGCGAAGACTCCGGTTTCACGACCGGCGCCGACTTCAGCTGCAACGGCGGGCTGCATATGGGGTGATTGGGGACAGCGAGCAGCCCTGCGGCTGCTTGCTCGCCCCAATCACGCCGCTGGCCTGCAGGCCAGCGGCCGGGTGGGCGTGTGGCTTCACCCCGCCCGCAACTGCAACAACCTCGAAATCCCCTGCGCCGCCTCCAGCAGCCGGGGCAGGCAGCTCGCCAGCATGGTGTCGGGCGGCGTGCGGTTGACCTGGCCGCTGACGTTGAGCGCCGCGATGGCGCGGCCGCTGCGGTCGACGATGGGTGCGGCCAGCGACACCAGTCCTTCTTCGAGTTCCTGATTCACCAGACACCAGCCCTGCTCGCGCGCGGCGGCGATACGCTCGCGCAACTCGTCCAGATGCATCACGGTGCGGCCGGTATGGGCCTGCAGCTGCACGCCGCTCAGATGCGCCTCGAGTTCCTCGGCGTTCATCGAGGCCAGCAGCACCCGCCCCATCGAGGTGCACCAGGCCGGCAGCCGGCTGCCCAGGCCCAGATTGATGCTCATGATCTTGCGTGCCGGCACCCGCAGCACATAGACGATGTCCTGCCCCTCCAGCACGGCGGCCGAGCAGCTTTCCTTCAGATCGGCCACCAGGTTCTGCATCACCGGCTCGGCAAACTGCCACAGCGGCTGCGAGGACAGATAGGCAAAGCCCAGGTCGAGGATCTTGGGCGTCAGCGAAAACAGGCGGCCGTCGCTGCGCACATAGCCCAGGGTCTCCAGGGTCAGCAGGATGCGGCGCGCGCCGGCGCGGGTCAGTCCGCAGCGTTTGGCCACCTCGGTGAGGGTCTGGCGCGGGGCCTCGGCGCTGAAGGCGCGGATCACGGACAGTCCGCGGGCGAAGGATTGCACATAGCTGTCGCCGGGCTTGAGGTCCGGCAAGGCGGCGGTGGGGGCTTCCGTCATGGGGCGCAGTATAGGCATGGCAAGTTTGGTTACGATCTCGCCCGTTTTGTTCTGTTTTCAGGAGTTGGCAATGGCAATGGACGTGGTGGATTACGAGATCAAGGGCAGCGAGATGCAGTTCGTCGAGGTCGAGCTCGACCCGGGCGAGGCCGCGATCGGCGAGGCCGGCAGCATGATGTTCATGGACGCCGGCATCGCGATGGACACGGTGTTCGGCGACGGCTCCGCCCAGCAGGGCGGTTTCTTCGGCAAGCTGCTGGGCGCCGGCAAGCGCCTGGTGACCGGCGAATCGCTGTTCACGACCATCTACACCAATAACGCCGGCGCCAAGCAGCGCGTCGCCTTTGCCGCCCCCTATCCGGGCAAGATCCTGCCGATGGATCTGAGCAAGATGGGCGGCACGCTGATCTGCCAGAAGGACGCCTTTCTGTGCGCGGCGCGCGGCGTCTCGCTGGGCATCGCGATCCAGCAAAAGCTCAGCACCGGCTTTTTCGGCGGCGAGGGCTTCATCATGCAAAAGCTCGAGGGCGACGGCCTGGCCTTTGTCCATGCCGGTGGCACCTGCCTGCGCCGTACTCTGGCGCCGGGCCAGACCTTGATGGTCGATACCGGCTGCGTCGTGGCCTACACACCCAGCGTCAACTTCGAGATCCAGTACGTCGGCAAGATCAAGACGGCGCTGTTCGGTGGCGAGGGCCTGTTCCTGGCCAAGCTCAGCGGTCCCGGCGAGGTCTGGCTGCAAAGCCTGCCCTTCTCGCGCCTGGCCTCGCGCATCTTCGCCGCCGCGCCGCAGAACGGTGGCCGCCGCGAGGAAGGCTCGCTGCTGACCGGCGTGGCTGGAGCCGGTCTATTGGGCGGTCTTTTGGGCGGTGACGACGAATAAGCCTTCGTTTCCCGGCCCTACACTCAAGGCAGTGCTCGCACTGCCTTTTGTTTTTTATGGGCTGCGGGCGAACGCTATCCAAGGACTCTCGATGCGAACCCCTTTCTGGCCGCGCGCTGCGGCCGCCTTGATGCTTGGGCTCATGGCTGCCGGGGTGCAGGCCAGCACCGGCAGCAAGCCGATCTTTGTGCTCAATTCGCTGGACGCGGACATCAGCGTGATCGACCCGGTCAGCTTCACCCAGATCAAGCGCATCCCCACCGGCAAGGAGCCGCACCATCTCTACCTGAGCCCGGACGAGAAGTCCCTGGTGGTGGCCAATGCGCTGGGCGATTCGCTGACTTTTGTCGACCCGCGCACGGCCGAGGTGCAGCGCGTGCTGCGCGACATTCCCGACCCCTACCACCTGCGTTTCTCGCCCGACATGAAGTGGCTGGTCACCACGGCGAACCGGCTCGACCATGTGGCGCTGTACCGCTGGCTGCCGAGCAATGCGGCGGCGCCGCTGCAGCTGGTCAAGCGCATCGAGGCGCCGAAGATCCCCAGCCATCTCTCGATCGACAGCCGCAGCCGCGTGGTCTATGTGAGCCTGCAGGGCAGCGACGAACTGCTGGCCATCGACCTGGCGACGCAGACTCCGCGCTGGAAGATCAAGGTCGGCAAGATGCCGGCCGATGTCTATCTGACGCCGGACGACAAGCACCTGCTGGTGGCGCTGACCGGCGATATGCTGGTCGAGGTCTACAACGTCAGCGGCCCTCAGCCGCAGCTGGTGCGCCGCATCGTGACCGGCAAGGGCGCGCATTCCTTCCGAGCGCTGGGCGATGGCCGCCATGTGCTGGTCAGCAACCGCGCGGCCAACACCATCAGCAAGATCGCACTGGCCGATTTCAGCGTAGTCGGCGAGCTGCCCGGCCCGGGCGGGCCGGACGATATGGATGTGTCGGCCGACGGCAAGACCCTGCTGGTCACCTCGCGCTGGGCGCGCAAGCTGACCCTGGTCGATATCGAGCGTCGCCAGGTGCTGCGCCAGGTCAAGGTGGGCCGCTCGCCGCATGGCGTCTGGACCCTGGATCACGCGCCCCGGCAATGAAGATCCAATGGCTGGGACTGCTGTTGCTGGCGGCGCTGCCGGCCCAGGCCTGCCAGAGCGGCGAGAAGCCGGTCTATCTGACTTTCGATACCGGCCATATGGGTGTCGCCCCGCTGCTGGCCTCGCTGATCAAGAAGCACGAGCTGCGGCTGAGCTTCTTCCTCGCCAACGAGCCGACGCTGGACGGCGGTGCCAGCCTGGACGCGCAATGGGCGCCCTGGTGGCGCGAGCGTGCCGGCGAGGGTCATGACTTCGGCTCGCACACCTGGGACCACGACATCTGGCTGAAGGACCTGGCGCCGCTGAAGGGCGAGGCACGCTTTCGCTTTCGCACCGTGGCCGGGCAGCAGACGCCCCGGGTGCGCGAGCTGACGGCTGCGCAGTACTGCGAGGCGCTGCAGCAGCCGGCGCGGCGCTTTGCCGAGATGACGGGGCGGCCGATGGCGCCGCTGTTCCGCGCCCCCGGCGGCAAGACCTCGCCGGCCCTGCTGGCGGCGGCCAAGGCCTGCGGTTTCGAGCATGTGGGCTGGAGCGCGGCCGGTTTCCTGGGCGACGAGCTGCCCAGCGACCGCTATCCGAATGCCCAGCTGCTGGCCAAGGCGCTGCGCGAGATCCGGCCCGGCGACATCCTGCTGGCCCATCTGGGCATCTGGTCGCGCCAGGAGGCCTGGGCGCCGGCGGTGCTGGAGCCGCTGGTGCTGGGGCTCAAGCAGCGCGGCTTCTGCTTCGCGCCGCTGCGCGAGCATCCCCGCTATGCCGCGCTGATGGCGGCGCAGACTGCCAAGAGGCCCTGATGGACTGGCTGGTCGATGCCTTCGGTCTCGCGCAGCAGTGGCTGTTCGAGCAATGGGTCCAGCCTCTGCTGTTCGGGCTGGGCTTCGGCGATCTGCTGGAAGACGGCTATGCGGCGACCGGCTGGCTGCTGGTGGGGCTGGCGCAGATCCTCGTGATGCTGACCCTGTTGCGCGCGCTGGAGCGCTGGCGGCCGGTCGAGGCGCAGACCGACCGCGCGGCGCGGCGGGTCGATGTGATCTACACCCTGATCCATCGCCTGGGCCTGTTCAGGGTCGCGATGTTCTTCGCGATCGACCCGCTGTGGGACGCGCTGGCCGGCACGCTGCGCATGGCCGGTGTGCCGAGCTTCCAGCTCGACGCGATCTGGCCCGGCGTCAGCGACATCCCCTGGGTCAGTTTCTGCCTCTATCTGCTGGTGTTCGACTTCGTCAACTACTGGCTGCACCGCGCCCAGCATCAGTTCGGCTGGTGGTGGCAGCTGCATGCCCTGCACCACAGCCAGCGCCAGATGAGCTTGTGGAGCGACAACCGCAACCATCTGCTCGACGATGTGCTGATCGACTCGGCCTTTGTGCTGCTGGCCCGCTTCATCGGCGTGGAGCCGGGTCAGTTCGTCGCGCTGGTGGCGCTGTCGCAGCTGCTGGAGAGCCTGCAGCATGCCAATGTGCGGCTGTGGTTCGGGCCGGTGCTGGACCGGCTGCTGGTCAGCCCGCGCTTTCACCGCCGCCATCACGCGATCGGCATCGGCCATGAGTCGGCCGGCCGGGGCACGCTGGGCGGCTGCAATTTCGCGGTGCTGCTGCCGGTCTGGGATCAGCTGTTCGGCACCGCCGACTTCCAGCTGCGCTATGACCCCACCGGCATTCGCGACCAACTGGTCGAGGAGGGCGGGCGCGACTACGGGCGCGGCTTCTGGGCCCAGCAATGGCTGGGGCTCAAGCGCCTTCTGGGGCGCGGCTGAAACCGCCCGGGTATGCTTGGCGCCCGTTGCCAACAGAAGAGGGATGACGATGGTCAACACGATGGGCCGCCTTGGTGATGCCTTCTGGCGCGCCGCCGCCTATTGCCTGCATCCGCGCGTGATCGCGCTGTCGCTGCTGCCGCTGCTGATCGCGGCGGGCACCACCGTGGGCCTGGCCTATTTCTTCTGGGAGGCGGCGGTCGCCGGCGTGCGCGGCACGCTGGAATCCTGGCTGCTGATCGAGAGCCTGCTGCGCTGGCTGGACAGCATGGGCGGCGCCGGCTTTCGCAGCGTGGTCGCACCGCTCCTGGTGATCGTGATGGCGGTGCCGGTGGTGCTGATCTTCAGCCTGCTGCTGGTGGCGCTGTTGATGACGCCGTCCATCGTGACCCTGGTGGCCGAGCGGCGCTTCCCCACCCTGGAGCGCAAGCGCGGCTCGGCCTGGTGGCAGGGCCTGCTGTGGTCGCTGCTGTGCTCGGCCGGCGCGCTGCTGCTGCTGTTCCTGAGCATGCCCTTCTGGCTGATCCCACCGCTGGTGCTGGTGCTGCCGCCGCTGATCTGGGGCTGGCTGACCTACCGCGTGTTCGCCTTCGATGTGCTGGCCGAGCATGCCTCGGCCGAGGAGCGCAAGCAGCTGATGCGCGAGCACCGCCTGCCGCTGCTGGCCATGGGCGTGATCAGCGGCTATCTGGGCGCCGCGCCCTCACTGATCTGGGCGGTCAGCATGATGGCCGTGGTGCTGGCGCCTTTCCTGGTGCTGCTGACGGTCTGGCTCTACACCCTGATCTTCGCCTTCTCGACGCTGTGGTTCGCCCATTACGCGCTCCATGCGCTGGCCGAGCTGCGGGCCCGCGTGGGCGTCGTCCCCGAAGCGCCGCCCGTGCTGGAAGAATTGCCATCCCCGCCCGCCTCCACCCTGCTGCCGCCCGCCCTATGAATATCGGTCTGATCATCGTTGGTGACGAAATCCTGTCCGGCAAGCGCCAGGACAAGCACCTGGCCAAGTTCATCGAGATCCTGGCCGCACGCGGCCTCTCGCTGTCCTGGGCCGAGTATGTCGGCGACGACCGCGAGCGGCTGACGGCCAGCCTGGCCCGCGCCTTTGCCAGCGGCGATCTGGTGCTCTCCTGCGGCGGCATCGGCGCCACGCCCGATGACCACAGCCGCCAGGCCGCCGCTGCGGCGCTGGGTCGCGAACTGGTCCTGCACCCCGAGGCCAGGGAACTGATCTGGCAGCGCATCAGCGAGATGGCGGCCGAGCAGGGCACGAGCGCCGACCCCGAACACCCGGACAGCCTGCGCCGCTTCCAGATGGGCGTGTTCCCGGCGGGGGCTGCCATCATCCCCAATCCCTTCAACAAGATTCCGGGCTTTTATGTCGGCACGGTCTACTTCGTGCCCGGCTTCCCGGTGATGGCCCACCCGATGATGGAATGGGTGCTGGATCAACGCCATGCCGATCTGCACCGCGCCAGCGGCATCAGCGAACGCTCGCTGATCGTGCAGGGCGCGATGGAGGCGGCGCTGACCCCGCTGATGGAGCAGATCGAGGCCGACTTTGCCGGCATCAAGGTCTTCAGCCTGCCCAGCGTCGACCATCCGCAATGGGGTCGGCATATCGAACTGGGCGTCAAGGCCGGCCCGGAGCAGGAGCCCGAGCGGCTGGTACAGGCCTATGCCGCGCTGAAGCAGGGCCTGATCCAATTTGGTGCTGTGATAAGCACTGAAATGGTGCGATAGTCGGCGCCGGCTTGCTCTGTTTTGGTGCTTGTTGCGCGCTTGTCGCCCGACCGGCGGTGTGCGCTCAAGGGCGTCAGTGGGAGGTCGGTCGATAATGCCCCGGCCACTCGGTGATGCACCGAGCTGGCGCTCGCCGCTCACCGACTTGGCACGCAAACTGCTTAGTTAGAAACGCACGCGCCGAGGCGCTCGCCGAATTCGTTCGATACCCGTACCACCTGTACAAAGCTTTCCGCTAGCTAGGAGTGATTGATGGCCAAGACCGTCGCCGATGTGATCCAGATGGTGAAGGACAACGAAGTCAAGTTCGTTGACTTCCGCTTCACCGACACCCGTGGCAAAGAGCAGCATGTGTCTGTGCCTGTGTCGCATTTCGATGAGGACAAGTTTGTCTCCGGTCATGCCTTCGACGGTTCGTCGATCGCCGGCTGGAAGGGCATCGAAGCCTCCGACATGCTGCTGATGCCCGATCCGGACACCGCCAATATCGATCCCTTCTTCGAAGAGCCGACGCTGATCCTGTCCTGCGACGTGGTCGACCCGGCCGACGGCAAGGCCTATGAGCGCGACCCGCGTTCGCTGGCCAAGCGCGCCGAAGCCTATCTGAAGTCTTCCGGCCTGGGCGACACCGCCTACTTCGGTCCCGAGCCCGAGTTCTTCATCTTCGACTCGATCCGCTGGGGCAATGACATGTCCGGCTGCTTCTACAAGATCGAATCCGAAGAAGCCGCCTGGAACACCGGCAAGGAATACGAGCACGGCAACACCGGCTACCGTCCCACCGTCAAGGGCGGCTATTTCCCGGTGCCCCCGGTCGACGCCGGCCAGGACATGCGCTCGGAAATGTGCCTGATCCTCGAGCAGCTGGGCATCCCGGTCGAGGTGCATCACCATGAAGTGGCCAACGCCGGCCAGATGGAAATCGGCACCCGCTTCAGCACGCTGACCAAGCGCGCCGACTGGCTGCAGCTGCAGAAGTACGTGATCACCAATGTCGCCCATGCCTACGGCAAGACCGCGACCTTCATGCCCAAGCCCATCGTCGGCGACAACGGCTCCGGCATGCATGTGCACCAGTCGATCTGGAAGGACGGCAAGAACCTGTTCGCCGGCGACGGCTATGCCGGCCTGAGCGAGTTCGCGCTGTTCTATATCGGCGGCATCATCAAGCATGCCCGCGCGCTGAACGCGATCACCAACCCCGGCACCAACAGCTACAAGCGCCTGGTCCCCGGCTTCGAAGCCCCGGTCAAGCTGGCCTACTCGGCCAAGAACCGCTCGGCCTCGATCCGCATCCCCTATGTCGCGAACCCCAAGGGCCGCCGCATCGAGGCGCGCTTCCCCGATCCTTCGGCCAACCCCTATCTGTGCTTTGCCGCACTGATGATGGCCGGTCTGGACGGCGTCGAGAACAAGATCCACCCGGGCGAAGCCGCCACCAAGGATCTCTACCATCTGCCGCCGGAAGAAGACGCGAAGATCCCGACCGTCTGCCACAGCCTGGATCAGGCGCTCGAGTATCTGGACAAGGACCGTGCCTTCCTGACCAAGGGCGGCGTGTTCACCGACTCCTTCATCGATGCCTATATCGACCTGAAGATGCAGGAAGTGACCCGCTTCCGCATGGCCACGCATCCGGTCGAGTACGACATGTACTACTCGCTGTGATGTCCATGGGCGGCGAGCGTGCACCCCACGCGACGCTGCCCGGGTCAGCGAACAAGGGACGGCCGTGGCCGTCCCTTGTGCTTTGTGAAACCCGCGCCCGGCATGAGCCACAATCGCGCCATGCTCTATCGCTCCGCCTTGCTGTTCATCGGTCTGACCTGCGGCGCTGCCGCCGAGGCCCAGTCCGTGGTCTACCGCTGTCCCGGCCCGCCGGTGCTCTACACCGACGCGCTGACGCCCAAGGAGGCGCAGGACAAGGGCTGCCGCTCGATCGAGGGCACGCCGATCACGGTGCTGCAGGGGCAGCGCCCGCGCGCGCCCGCACCGACCGCGCCCGGCGCCAGCGCCGAGCCCAGGAGTGGCGATGGGCGCGTTGACCCGGCCCAGCAACGCAGCCGCGACGGCGAGCGCCGCAAGGTGCTCGAGACCGAGCTGCGTGAAAGCGAGGAGCGGCTCGCGGCCTTGCAGCGCGAATACCAGGGCGGCCAGCCCGAACGGCGCGGCGACGAACGCAATTTCCAGAAGTATCTGGACCGGGTGGCCGAGCTCAAGACCAGCATCACCCGGCAGGAAAACGATATACAGGCGCTCAAGCGCGAGATCAGCAAGCTGCCTTGAGTGCGCTGGTCTGGCCGCACGAGCCACAGGACCATGACTCAGCACTCATCCCGCCCCGCCTCGGGCTTCGAGGCCTTCGACATGCTGGCCACCATGGTGGCCGTGGTGCGACCCGACGGCGAATGCCTGTTCGCCAACACCGCCTTCGAGACCGTGATGCGGCTCTCGCGCCGCACGGTGCAGGGCGTCAATCTGTTCGACTGGTTTGCCGATGCCACCCGGCTCAGCGAGACGGTCGAGGCGGTGGCGCTGAACGCCTTCTCCAGCAGCCGCTTCGATGCCTTGCTGCGGCGCGGCCCGCGCCCGCATGAGGATCTGCTGCCGGTGCATGTGATCGTCAGCCAGACCGACAGCCCGGAGCGCGTGCTGGTCGAGCTGATCGAGAACGCCCAGCAGGCCCGCCAGGACCGCGAGGAGCGCACGCTGGACCAGGTGCAGGCCACCAAGGAGCTCATACGCAACCTGGCCCACGAGATCAAGAACCCGCTGGGCGGCATCCGCGGTGCGGCGCAGCTGCTGGCGCTGGAGCTGCAGCCCACCGACCTTGGCCCCGAGCTCAATGAGTACACCCAGGTCATCGTTCATGAGGCCGACCGGCTGCAGGCCCTGGTCGACCGCCTGCTGGCCCCGCACCGGCGCGCCCAGGTGGTGGTCGATGTCAATATCCACGAGGTCTGCGAGCGGGTGCGCTCGGTGATACTGGCCGAGTACCCGCGCGGGCTGGAGGTGCGGCGCGACTATGACACCTCGCTGCCCGATTTCCGCGGCGACCGCGAGCAGCTGATCCAGGCGGTGCTGAACATCGTGCAGAACGCCGCTCAGGCCTGCCATGCCCGCATTGCCGAAGGCACGGCCGTGATCAATCTGCAGACGCGGGTGGCGCGACAGGTGACGATTGGTAAGCAACGCTGGCGCTTGGCATTGGAATTGCATGTGCAGGACAACGGCCCTGGTGTGCCGGCGGAGATCCGAGATCGCATCTTCTACCCCCTGGTCTCAGGGCGGGATGGAGGCACGGGCTTGGGACTGACGCTGTCACAAACCATCGCTCAGCAGCATCAGGGGATGATTGACTGCGACAGCGAACCGGGCCGGACAGATTTTCGATTGACCCTGCCTTTGCCCTGAATACCAGCTCGGGACAAAGGGGAGCCTTAGATGAAATCCATCTGGATTGTTGACGACGACCATTCCATCCGTTTCGTGCTGGAAAAAGCGCTGAGCCGCGAGGGCCTGCCGGTGCGCAGCTTCAGCAATGCCCGCGACCTGCTCGCGGCGCTCGATGAGGACAGCCCGCAGGTGCTGGTCTCCGACATCCGCATGCCCGGTGGTTCGGGCCTGGATCTGCTGGCCAAGGTCAAGGCCAAGCTGCCCGGCCTGCCGGTCATCATCATGACGGCCTACTCCGATCTGGACAGCGCGGTCTCGGCCTTCCAGGGCGGCGCCTTCGAGTACCTGCCCAAGCCCTTCGATCTGTCGCGCGCGGTCGAGCTGATCCGCCGCGCCCAGGAGGAGAGCCTGCGCGAGGCGGTGGCCGAGGAGGCCGCGGCGCAAGTGCCCGAGATGCTGGGCCAGGCGCCGGCGATGCAGGATGTGTTCCGTGCGATCGGCCGGCTGAGCCAGAGCCATGTGACGGTGCTGATCACCGGCGAGTCCGGCTCGGGCAAGGAACTGGTCGCCCGCGCGCTGCACAAGCACAGCCCGCGGGCCGAGGGCCCGTTTGTCGCGATCAATACCGCGGCGATCCCGAAGGATCTGCTGGAGAGCGAGCTGTTCGGCCATGAGCGGGGCGCCTTCACCGGCGCGCAGGCGACCCGGCGCGGCCGCTTCGAGCAGGCCGATGGCGGCACCTTGTTCCTCGACGAGATCGGCGACATGCCGCTGGATCTGCAGACCCGCTTGCTGCGCGTGCTGTCCGACGGCCAGTTCTACCGTGTCGGCGGCCACAGCCCGCTGCGCAGCAATGTGCGCGTGATCGCCGCCACCCACCAGAATCTGGAAGACCGGGTGCGCCAGGGCGCCTTCCGCGAGGATCTGTTCCACCGCCTCAATGTGATCCGCCTGCGACTGCCGGCGCTGCGCGAGCGCCGCGAGGACATCCCCGTGCTGGCGCGCTATTTCCTGCAGCGCAGCGCCACCGAGCTGGGTGTCGAGCCCAAGCGTCTGTCCGAGGCGGCGCTGGCCCGGCTGGTCGGCTTCGACTTCCCCGGCAATGTGCGCCAGCTGGAAAACGTCTGCCACTGGCTCAGCGTGATGGCGCCGACCCAGGTGGTCGAGCCCAAGGACCTGCCGCAGGAGCTGATGCAGGCAGGCTCCACGCTGCTGACCGCCGCAGCGGGCACGGCCGTGCCGGCCGCGCTCGGTGAAGCGGCCGTCGCGCCGCTGCCGGCCCTGGCGACCGGGCCCGATGCCTGGGTGGCCGAGATGGCGCGCGAGGCGCGGCGCCTGCTGGCCAATGGCGAGCCCGAGGTCTGGGACGCGCTGACCCGCCGCTTTGAAGCCAGCCTGATCCTGACCGCGCTCGATGTGACGCGCGGCCGCCGCATCGAGGCGGCGCAGAAACTGGGCATAGGCCGCAACACCATCACGCGCAAGATCCAGGAGCTGGGGCTGGATGCCTGAGCGGCGCGGCGACAATGCCGGCCCATGCTGAATGCCTTGTCCCCGCCCTGGGTACCGCCACCCGCCGCCGAGCTCAGCCGGCTAGAGAGTCTGGTTGCCGAGCGGCCGGCCGCCGCGCTGGCCGAGCTCGACGGCCTGCTGTCCAACTGCCCGGACCACGCCGGCTTGCCGCGAGCGCAGCTCTTGCGCTTGCGCGGCCTGGCCCGCGCCCATGGGGCCCGGCCGCTGGACGGGCTGGGCGATCTCTACCGCGCCCGCGACTTGCTGGCCGAGTCCGCAGGGACTGCGCCCGAGCATTTGCAAGCCCGTTGCCAGGTCGAGCGCGCGCTCTCGGTCAACCATGAGCAGCTGGGCAGCTACGACAGTGCCCTGATCCATGCGGAGGCGGCGCTGCAGCTGGCCTTGCGCCTGGGCGATGGGCTGGACGAGCTCAATGCGCGGCTCAGCATTGCGGTGCTGGTCTCGCGGCTGGATCGGCCCGAGGAGGGCCTGGCGCTCTACGCCGAGCTGGAGCCAGCCTATGCGCGGCTGGGTCAGACCCGCAAGCGCCTGGCGGTGCTCAACAATATGGGCATCAATCTGAAGAATCTGGGGCGCTACCAGGAGGCGGCGGCTCGCTATCGCGAGGCCAAGCGCCTGGCGGGCGAGGATGCGCTGTTGCAGCGCGTGCTGGGTGCCAACGAGGCCGAGGCCCTGGCCAGTGCCGGGCATTGCGAAGCGGCGCTGACGGTGCTGGAACCGCTGGCGGCGCTGCTGCCGGCCCCGGCCGGCCCGGTGCTGGCCCAGCTGGCCACGGCGCGCGGCCTGGCCCTGCGCGGCCTGGGGCGCTGGGCCGAGGCCTGCGAGGTCCACCGGCAGGCGCTGCTGCATGCGCGCGAGCTGGGCCTGCGCCGCGCCGAAGCCGACCATATGCTGGGTCTGGCCCTGGCTCAGCAAGGGGCCGGCCTGCATGCCCAGGCCTTTGCGAGCCTGCAATCCCATATGGCGCTGGAGCGGGCCTTGTTCGACGAGCGCGGCGCCCAGCGGCTGGCCGCGCTGCAGGTCCAGCATGCACTGGAGCGCGCCCGACACCAGGCCGAGCTGCACCGGCTGCGCCATGTGGAACTGCAAGGCCTGCACGAGGATCTGGAGCGCGCGCTGGCCGAGAAGGACCGGCTGCTGACGCAGCTGGCCCAGCAAAGCCGCACCGATGGCCTGACCGGCCTGGCCAACCGCCGCCATCTGGAGCTGGCCCTGGCCGAGGCCTGCGCTCAGCCGCAGGGCCTGGTGCTGGCCTTGCTGGACATCGACCACTTCAAGTCCATCAACGACCGGCTCGGCCACCCGGTCGGCGATGTGGTGCTGCGTCGCCTGGCCCAGACCCTGCAGGCCCAGGCCGGCCCGGCGGGCTATTTCGCGGCACGCTATGGCGGCGAGGAGTTCTGTGTGCTGCTGACGGGCGCGAGCCTGCCGATGGCTCTGGCCTGGGCCGAGACCCTGCGTGCCGATATCGCCGCGATGGTCTGGCATGAGCTGGCGGGCGGTCTGTCCCAGGTCACCCTGTCAATCGGCCTGGCGGCTTGCCAGCCCGGCGAGGCCGGACTGGCCCTGCTGACCCGGGCCGATGCGGCGCTGTACCGGGCCAAGGCCCAGGGGCGCAACCGCGTTCAGGCCTGAGGCGCGCGCCCTTCAGTCCTGCTTGTCCAGCCACACGCCCAGACCCTGGGCGTTGAGTTCCACATCCATGGCCAGCAGCTCGGTCTGGCGCGCCGGGCTCAAGGCGCAGCCATGCGCCGCCAGGCCCTGCAGGTAGAGCGTCAGCAAGGCGTCCTTCAGCGCCTCGTGGCGCAGCGGGTGGCCGCGCAGGCTGCGCGCCGTCTCGGCCATGGAGCGGGCCTGGCTCAGCAGCAGGCCGGCGAGCCGCTGCACCTCATCGGCATGGCCTCCGACCCGGCTGTAATGGGTCAGGAACATCTGCGTCGGGGCATAGCTCAGCAGGCGGGCCACCGAGGTTTCCAGCGCCTCGGGATCGAACTGCACCGGGGTGCTGGTCGGCATGATCCAGGGCCCCAGCGCGGTGTCGAACTCGCGGTAGGACAGGCCAAAGGTGTCGCCGGTGAACCAGCCCTGGCTCCTCGCATCCCAGATGCAATGGTGGTGGCGCGCATGGCCGGGGGTGTCCAGCAGCAGCAGCTCCCGTGCGCTGTCGGGCCCACCAACGACGATCCTCATGCCGTCCTCGCTGGCCATCACGCGCTCGGCCGGCACGCCGACCAGCCGGCCATAGGAGCGCTGCATCTCCTCTTCCCCATAGACCGCCAGCGCGCCCTCGTACAGCGCGCTCGGATCGACCATATGGCGCACGCCGCGCGGGTGCACCAGCAGCCTGGCGCTCGGCAAGGACTGCATCAGCGGGCCGGCGCCGCCGGCATGGTCCAGATGCACATGGGTCGGTATCACCCAGTCGACCGCATCGGGCCCCAGGCCCAGCTGCTGCAGCGCGGCCAGCAGGCGCGGCACGGCGTGGTTGGTGCCGCAGTCGATGAAGGCGGCGCGGCCGTTCTCGACCAGCAGATAGGCGGCGTCGAAATGGTCGCGCTGAAAGCCGGTGTCGATGGCGTAAATGCCGTCGCCCAGGGCCTGCACAAACTCGGACATGGTCTTGTCTCCTTAGAATCCGTCCAACGATAGCCCGACAGGATCAATGATGGCAGTCAGAGAACTACTGAAGATGGGCGATCCGCGCCTGCTGCGGGTGGCGAAACCGGTCACCGAGTTCGGCACGCCGGCCCTGCGTGAGCTGGTGGCCGATATGCTGGACACGATGAAGGCCGCCAACGGCGCCGGACTGGCCGCGCCGCAGATCGGCGTCGACCTGCAGCTGGTGATCTTCGGCTTCGAGCGCAACGAGCGCTATCCGGACGCGCCGCCGGTGCCGCTGACCGTGCTGATCAACCCGCTCATTACGCCGCTGTCCGACGCGATGGAAGAGGGCTGGGAGGGCTGCCTGTCGGTGCCGGGCCTGCGCGGTGTCGTGCCGCGCCACAGCCAGCTGCGCTACAGCGGCTTCGATCTGGAAGGCCGGCCCATAGAGCGCGAGGCCACGGGCTTCCACGCCCGTGTGGTCCAGCATGAATGCGACCATCTGCTGGGCGTGCTCTATCCGATGCGCATCAAGGACTTCAGCCGCTTCGGATACACCTCGGTGCTGTTCCCGGAGCTGGACCCGAACGCGGACGACTGAACGCCGACGGCCAAGCAAAGTTTTGTAAGCTGGTCGGCGCCGCGCGGGCCGCTGACGTTATACAGCGGCTATCTGGAGACCAGCATGAAAGCCGCTGCCTTGCCCCGCTTCCCTCGACTTTACTCGCTGCTGTTCTGCCTGGCGCTGAGCACCTTGCTGAGCCCCGCCCGGGCCGATGAGGATCCGCCGGCGCGGGCCGGTCGTGTCGCCGAGATCAGCGGCGAAGCCTGGCTGTTCGATGCCGAAGACAAGGAATGGGTGCAGCTGGAGCGCAACCAGACCATAGGCCCGGGCGACCGCCTGCGCACCGATGGGGGCGGCCGCGTCAGTCTTCGGGTCGGCTCGACCAGCCTGTGGCTGGACGAGGGCAGCGATCTGGAATTCAGCCGCCTCGATGACGGCCGCGTCGAACTCCGGCTCGACAAGGGCTCGCTGGCGCTGCGGCTGCGCAACCGCGAAGAGGTCAACGACTACCAGCTGCTGACCCGCGAGGGCCGTTTCAGCGCCGAGCGCGAGGGCCTGTACCGCATCGACCAGCTCGAGCGCGGCAGCCGCGCGCTGAACTGGGAGGGCAGCCTGCGCTTTGATTCGCGCGCGCGCGAGGCCGCGCCGGTCTGGCTGCAGGCCGATGAGCAGGCCGAGTTCTGGTGGGCCGACGGCCCGCGCACCGAGCGCCAGCGCCTGCAGCGCGACGAGTTCGCCGACTGGCTGCTGGCCCAGCGCGAGGCCGAGGGCCGTCATCTGGCCAACAGCTATGTCTCGCCCGAGATGACCGGCGCCGAGGAACTGGACCGCCACGGCCGCTGGGAGCAGAGCAGCGAGTACGGCCCGCTGTGGACGCCCACTGTGGTGGCGGTTGACTGGGCGCCTTATCGCTATGGCCGCTGGGGCTGGACGCGCGCCTGGGGCTGGAGCTGGATCGATGCCGCGCCCTGGGGCTTCGCGCCCTTCCACTACGGCCGCTGGGTGCATCACGGCGGGCGCTGGTGCTGGGCGCCCGGCGCCTATGTGGCACGACCGGTCTATGCGCCGGCCCTGGTGGCCTGGGTCGGCGGGCCGGCGGTCAGCGTCGGCATCCATATTGGCGGCGGCCGGCCGCCGCCGCCGCGCTATGGCTGGTATCCGCTGGCGCCGCGCGAGGCCTATCTGCCCGCTTATCGCCACAGCCCGGGCTATTGGCAGCGGGTCAACCGCGAGCACGGCCAGGGATGGCAGGGGCGCCCCGAGCATCGCCGCCATCGCAATATCGATGTGCCCGGCGCCGTCAGCCTGCTGCCCGAGCAGGGCCGCGGCCGGCCTTCGCCCTTCAATCCCGGCCAGATGGGGCCGCTGCGGCCGGTGACCCAGGTGCCGGGGCGTGGCGAAATGCCGCAGTGGCAGGTGCCGCGCGTGCGCCCGCCCCAGGCCATCGTCGAGCCCCGGCCGCCGCGTGAGCGCCCCGACCGCCCCGAGCGCCCCGAGCGCATTGACCGGGTCGATCGGATCGATCGCAACGAACGCTTTGAACGCATCGAACGTCCCGATCGGGGCGACCGGGCTGAGCGCGGCGAGCGCTTCGAGCGACCGGGCTGGACGAGCCGACCCGGCCGACCGGCCGATGGCGTCGGGCCGCCGCGCCCGACGCCGAATCCGAATGCGGGGCGCTCCGATGAGCCGCTGCCATCCCGCGAGTTCCATGGTCGGCCGCCCGGCTTCGAGCCGCGCGTCCCCGGGCGTTTCCAGGAGCGCGGCGCCGAGCCGCGGCCGCAGCCCCAGATCGGTATCCCGGCCCCGCCGCGCGGCATCGAGCGGCCGCAGCGCGAGGCCGAGCCGGCGCGGCCGCCGCAGGTGCAGCAGCCGCTGGTGCAGCCGCCACAGGAGCGCGGCCCGCAGCGCGGGCGCGGCGAATGGACCGGTGGGCCGGGCCGGCGCGGCGAGCAGGCTCAGTGAGTCAGAGCAGGGGCCGCAAGACCCGCCAGACCTGGCCCAGCATCAGCGGATGGGCCTTGGCCAGCGGGTGGATGCGGTCGCCCTGGAACCAGCTCTCGGCGTCCGGCCGGTCGGCCACGCCCGCCAGCAGAAAAGGCGTCAGCGCGGTCTTCTCGGCCCGCGCCACCGCTTCGAACAGCGCGGCGAAATCGCGCCCGTAGCTGGCGCCATAGTTCGGCGGCACCTGCATGCCGACCAGCAGCACCTTGGCGCCGGCGGCCTTGCCGGCGCGCACCATGGCCTGCAGGTTCTCGCGTGTCATCGCCAGCGGCAGGCCGCGCAGCGCGTCATTGCCACCCAGCTCGATGATCAGGTGCGTGGGTTTGTGCTGGCTCAGCAGGGCCGGCAGGCGTGAACGCCCGCCGGAGCTGGTGTCGCCGCTGATGCTGGCGTTGATGACCTGGGCCGCCAGTTTCTCGTCCTTGAGTTTTTGCTCCAGCAGCGCGACCCAGCCGCTGCCGCGCGCAATGCCATACTCGGCCGACAGGCTGTCGCCCAGCACGACGATGCGGCGCGGTGATGTGCCGGCGGCGGTCTGCGCAAGACCTGGCACCGCGATCAGCAAGGCCGGCAGGCTACAGTGTTGAATCCATTGACGACGTTTCATCCCGATCCGAATCCTATGTCTGAAGTGATTTCCGCAGCGATTGTTGAGGTCGACCACGTCGGCAAGCAGGTGCAGGACGCGACCGGCGTGCTGACGATTCTGCATGACATCTCGTTCACGCTGGCCGCGCGCGAGTCGGTGGCCATCGTCGGCGCCTCGGGCTCGGGCAAGAGCACCTTGCTGGCCATCCTCGCCGGCCTGGACACCCCCAGCAGCGGCACGGTGCGCCTGGCCGGCCAGGATCTGTTCGTGCTCGACGAGGACCAGCGCGCCGCCCAGCGCGCGCTGCACATCGGTTTCGTGTTCCAGAGCTTTCAGCTGCTGGGCAATCTGACCGCGCTGGAGAATGTGATGCTGCCGCTGGAGCTGCGCGGCGAGCGCGAGGCCCGCGCGCTGGCCACGCAGATGCTGCAGCGGGTCGGCCTCGGTGAGCGGCTCGGGCACTATCCGCGTGTGCTGTCCGGCGGCGAGCAGCAGCGGGTGGCGCTGGCGCGGGCCTTTGTGCAGCGTCCGGCCGTGCTGCTGGCCGATGAGCCCACCGGCAGCCTGGACTTTGCGACCGGCGCGGCGGTGATGGCGCTGATGTTCGAGATGAACCGCGAGGCCGGCACCACCTTGGTGCTGGTGACGCACGATCCGGCGATCGCGGCGCGCTGCCAGCGCCAGCTGCGCATCGAAGCGGGGCGCCTGGCCACGGTCTGATGTTCGATTAGTGCAAGCCTGCAGCGTTTGTGTCCATTGAGAAGCGCGCCGGCGCCGGCTACGCTTGGCCGATGGTGAATCCTCCCGCCGCGATCCGCACCCAGGTCGCCATCATCGGCGCCGGCCCGGCCGGCCTGCTGCTCGGCCAACTGCTGGCCAAGGCCGGTATCGCCAACATCATCATCGAACAGCGCAGCCGCGCCCATGTGCTGTCGCGCATCCGTGCCGGCGTGCTGGAGCCGGGCACGGTGGCTTTGCTGGACGAGGCCGGGGTCGGCCAACGCATGCACCGCGAGGGCCTGCCGCATGGCGGTTTCGAGCTGTGCATAGACGGCCGGCTGCAGCGCATCGATCTGCAGGCGCTGACCGGCAAGCAGGTGATGATTTACGGCCAGACCGAGCTGACCCGCGACCTGATGGACGCGCGCACCGAGGCCGGGCTGGAGAGCGTCTATGAGGCCCAGCAGGTCGAGGTGCTGGACTTCGACGGCCGGCAGCCGGGGGTGCGCTTTGTCCAGGACGGCCAGGCCCGCGAGCTGCGCTGCGACTTCATCGCCGGCTGCGACGGTTTTCACGGTATCTGCCGCGCCAGCGTGCCGCCCGCGCTGCTGAGCACGCACGAGAAGGTCTATCCCTTCGGCTGGCTGGGCGTGCTGGCCGACGTGCCGCCGGTCTCGCCCGAGCTGATCTATGTGCGGCATGAGCGCGGCTTTGCGCTGTGCAGCCAGCGCAGCGCGACGCGCAGCCGCTACTACCTGCAGTGCGACAGCCAGGCGCGGGTCGAACAATGGTCGGACCAGGCCTTCTGGGACGAGCTGCGCCGCCGCCTGCCGGCCGCCGAGGCAGCGCGCCTGGTGAGCGGGCCGGCGCTGGAGAAGAGTATCGCGCCGCTGCGCAGCTTCGTGGCCGAGCCGATGCGCTTCGGCCGCCTCTTCCTGGCCGGCGATGCCGCCCATATCGTGCCGCCGACCGGGGCCAAGGGCCTGAACCTGGCGGCCTCCGATGTGGCCTATCTGTGGCAGGCGCTGGCCGATTTCTACCGTGGCAGCGAGCTGGGTGTCGATCACTACTCGCAGCGCTGCCTGCAGCGGATCTGGAAGGCCGAGCGCTTTTCCTGGTGGATGACCACGCTGCTGCACCGCTTCCCCGATCAGCCGGCCTTCGATGCCCGGCTGCAGGAGGCCGAGCTGAGCTATCTGATCGAATCGGCCCATGGCCGCGGCATGATCGCCGAGAACTATGTCGGCCTGCCGCTCTGACGAGCACCTCCAGGAGAGCCAGATGCAATTCAAGCCGGTGCCGGCGGGCGTCTACCCCGCGCTGATCTACCCGCCCTACAAGTCCACGCGCAGCCGTGGGCCCGCGCAGCCGCCGCTGCGCATCGCGGCGCCGGCAGCGACGACGCAAGGCCTGACCCTGGCCCGCGCGCTGCTGGGCCCGCTCGATGCCGATCTGACCCGCCAGGGCGCGGCCGCGCCGCTGGGCGAGAAGATCGTCGTGAGCGGCCGGGTGCTGGACGAGGATGGCCGGCCGGTGCGCGACTCGCTGATCGAGGTCTGGCAATGCAATTCGGCGGGCCGCTACTGGCACAAGAAGGACCAGCATGCCGCGCCGCTGGACCCCAACTTCTTCGGCCTGGGCAAGCTGATGACGGACGGGGAGGGCCGCTACCGCTTCATCACGATCAAGCCGGGGCCCTATCCCTGGGGCAATCACGACAAGGCCTGGCGTCCGGCCCATATCCATTTCTCGCTGTTCGGCAATGTGATGGCCCAGCGCCTGGTCACGCAGATGTACTTCCCCGCCGACCCGCTGTTCGACCACGACCCGATCTTCCAGAGCATTGCCGATGCGGAAGCGCGCGGGCGCCTGATCGCCCGCTTCAGCATGGAGGACACGGTCGGCGCCGAGATGCTGGGCTATCGCTTCGACATCGTGCTGCGCGGCAGCGCTGCCACCCCCTTCGGCCTGTGAGCCGCCAGGAGCTTGCTATGCCCGACCACGATTGCCTGCTGACCAGTTCGCAAACCATAGGCCCGTTCCCGCATGAGGCCTGGCACTGGGCCGTCGAGGTCTCGGCCCAGTCGGGCGCTGTGGCGGGGGCTGTGGCCGTGGTGATCGCGGGCCGCCTGCTCGACGGCGCCGGCGAGCCCGTCAATGACGGCTGGATCGAGGCCTGGACCCCGGGCGTGGCCGAGGCCGGCCCGCTGCCGGGCTTTCGCCGCGTGCCGACCGGCGAGCAGGGCGAATTCGTGCTGCGGCTGAGCCCGGCCGTCGGCCATGGCGAGCCGGCGGCTCATATCACGGTGTTTGCGCGCGGCCTGCTGAAGCACCAGTTCAGCGCGGTCTTCCTGGCCGATGCCGCCGGTCTGGCCGACTCGGCGCTGCTGGCCCAGGTGCCCGAGGCGCGTCGCGCCAGCCTGCTGGCGCTGCCCGACGCGGCTCCGGGACATTACCGCTGGGACATCCGCCTGCAGGGCGAGGGCGAGACGGTGTTCTTCGACTACCGCTGAGCACGACGGCGCAGCCGCCGCAGCCGCTCGCCGCGTATCACCGTCCACCAGCCGATATAGACCGCCAGATAGGCCAGCGCGCCCAGCAGCAGGCCGGCCAGCGGCAGGCCGATCAGCAGCGGCTTGCCCAGCGCCTGGATCCAGCCCAGCAGGGCCGGGCCCCAGCTCAGCGGCGCGGCCCAGTCGATTTCCAGCATCGCCGGCGTCGCGATCGGTCCATCATGGCCCGAGGCCATCCGGCCCAGCAGGATGGCCAGGCTCCAGATCGGCACCAGGGTGAAGGGATTGGTCAGCCAGGTGGCGGCAATCGCCGCCGCGACATTGGCGCGGCAGGCGATCGCCACGACGGCCGCCAGCACCATCTGCGTCGGCAGCGGGATCACACCGACGGCAAGTCCCAGGCCCACGCCCAGCGCGACACGGCGGCGGTGCGCAACCCATAGCCAGGGCCGCGGCGACAGGTAGTGGCCCAGCCACTTCAGCCCCGGGGTCTTGGCCAAGGTGTCGGGATGGGGCAGCAGTCGGCGAGCAAGACGGGTGGCGGGCATGGGCTGCGCTTGGGCGTTCTCAGAGACGAAAAAAAACCGCGCTCGCCGGAGGCGTCGCGCGGTTTATGCTCAACTCAACTCAGTTGGCGAACTTGTAGTCGGTCTTGGCCTTGGTCTTCAGCTCTTGCTGGAAGTTGGCGATCTTCTGCTGGCTCAGGCGCTGCACGATCTGCGGCTTGACGTCGTCGAAGGCCGGGAACTGGGCCTCACGGGTGTCTTCCAGCTTGATGATGTGGAAGCCGAACTGCGACTTGACCGGCTCCTGTGTCATCTCGCCCTTCTTCAAGGCCGTCAGCGCCTGGCTGAACTCGGGCACATAGCTGCCCGGGTTGGCGAAATCGAGGTCGCCGCCATTGGCCGCCGAGCCCGGATCCTTGGAGTTCTTGCTGGCCAGTTCTTCGAACTTGGCGCCGCCCTTGATCTGCGCGATCAGGGCCTTGGCGTCTTCTTCCTTCTCGACCAGGATATGGCGGGCACGGTATTCGGTGCCGCTGTTCTGGGCCTTGAACTTGTCGTACTCGGCCTTGGCTTCGGCATCGGTGACGCCGTTCTTCTTGCCGAAATCAGCGAACAGCTCGCGGATCAGGATGCTCTGGCGGGCCAGTTCCATCTGCGCCTTGTAGTCGGCGCTGGCCGGGATGCCGCGCTTCTCGGCCTCCTGGATGAAGATCTCGCGCAGCACGACTTCGTCCTTGACCTGGGCTTCCAGCTCGGGCGTGCGTTGCTGCTGGCCGCTCTTGGTGACCTGGTTGATCAGCAGGTCGACGCGGGCCTTGGGCACCGGCTTGCCATTGACGGTGGCGACGTTTTGCGCACTGGCCGTCACGGGCACGAGCGCAGCGGACAGGGCCGCGACAGTGGCGGCGAGCACAAACTTCTTCATGGACATGGGCAGCAAAGGTAGAAAAATGCGCCTGACGGCGCGGGGTGCGGGAGAGTCAGCTTTCGTCCGGTGCGCGGGCGTCGATCGCCAGTGCATGGATGCCTTGCTGCATCAACTCAGCCAAGGAATGATATACGAGCTGATGGCGGGCCACCCGCGAGCGGCCGATGAAGCGCTCGCTGACGATGCTGACGTGGTAGTGGCCGCCCTCGCGGGCACCGGCATGGCCGGCGTGCTGGGCACTGTCGTCGCGCAAGCTCAGCAGGCTGGGTTGCAGGGCCGCGCGCAGGCGGCGTTCGATCTCTTCGAGCATGCTCATGGCTTGGGCTCGGGGCGGAAGTCTATCGAGGCCGAGTTGATGCAAAAGCGCTCGCCGGTCGGCTCGGGGCCGTCGGGGAAGACATGGCCCAGATGCGAGCCGCAGTTATTGCAGCGCACCTCGACCCGCACCATGCCGTGGCTGCGGTCGACGATGCGCTCCACCACCTCGCTGTTGACCGGGGCGTAATAGCTGGGCCAGCCGCAGCCGGCGTCGAACTTGGTGTCGGCCTCGAACAGCGGCGTGCCGCAGCCCACGCACTGGTACTTGCCGGCTTCCCAGTGGTCCCAGTACTTGCCGGTGAAGGCGCGCTCGGTGCCGGCCTGGCGGGCCACCTGGTACTGCATGGCGTCGAGCTGCTCGCGCCACTCGGCCTCGGTCTTCTTGATGGGGTAATCGTGATCGCTCATGGTCGCTCCAGTGTAGCCAGCGGCCCGTGCCCGCGCCGCTGCGGGGTCTTGCGGCCTTACTGCAGGCGGAACACCGAGACGACCTCGGTCATGCGCGCGGCCTGGTACTTCAGGCTCTCGGCCGCCGCCGCGCTCTGCTCGACCAGCGCGGCGTTCTGCTGGGTCACCTGGTCGAGCTGGGACACGGCTTCGCCGACCTGGTCAATGCCCTGGCTCTGCTCGGCGCTGGCGGCGCTGATCTCGGCGATCAGGTCGGTGACGCGCTTGACCTGGCCGACGATGTCGCCCATGGTCTTGCCGGCATTGGCGGCCAGCGCGCTGCCGGCCTCGACCTTGGCCACGCTGTCGCCGATCAGGCTCTTGATCTCCTTGGCCGCCTGCGCGCTGCGCTGCGCGAGCGTGCGCACCTCGCCGGCCACGACCGCGAAACCGCGGCCCTGCTCGCCGGCGCGGGCGGCCTCGACCGCCGCGTTCAGCGCCAGGATATTGGTCTGGAAGGCAATGCCGTCGATCACGCCGATGATGTCGCTGATCTTGCGCGAGGCGGCGCTGATCTGCTCCATGGTGCTGACCACCTGGCCGACCACCGAGCCGCCCTGAGCAGCGACGCCCGAGGCGCTGGTGGCCAACTGGTTGGCGGTGCGGGCGGTTTCGGCGTTCTGCTTGACGGTGGCGGTCAGCTCCTCCATCGAGGCGGCAGTCTGCTCCAGATTGGCGGCCTGCTCCTCGGTGCGCTGGGAGAGGTCGGCATTGCCGCTGGCGATCTCGGCGGTGCCGGTGGCGATCGAGTCGCTGCTGGCGCGTACCTGGGCGACGATGCTCACCAGGCTGTCGTTCATGCGCTTGAGTGCGCCCAGCAGCTGGCCGGTCTCGTTCGTGCCCTTGACCTCGATGCGCGAGCTGAGGTCGCCGCCGGCCACCGCCTCGGCCACCTTGACCGCCTCGGCCAGCGGCGTGACGATGGAGCGCACCAGCAGCCAGGCGATCGCCATGCCCACGCCCACCACCAGCAGCGCGCCGATGCCGCCCATCCACAGCAGGCCGGCGCGTGCCGCCGCGGCCTGTGCATCGGCCCGCTCGGCTTTTTGCTCCTGCAGCTTGACGAAGTCCTCGATGGCGCCCAGATAGCGGCCGACGGCGGGCGCGTACTCGTCGCGGATGATGGCCTGGGCGCCGGCCTGGTTGCCGCCGGCGCCGGCCTCGCGCGCCTTCTTGCTGGCGGCCAGCAGAGCGCCGCCATGGCCGACGATGATCTTCAGCTGCGCCTGATCCTCCGGTGTCTGGGCCTGCTTGGTGATCTCCTCGCGCAGCTTCTGCACCCTTGGGGTGTCGGTGGCCATCGGTTCCTTGAAGAGCTCGCCGACGGCGGGGTCGGCGCTGATCGAGGCGGCCATGCTGCGCGTCACCGCGACCTGGGTCATGCCCTGCCAGCGCACCGACTGGCGTATCAGGTCCTGGGCCTGGTCGATCGCGGTATTTGCTTCACGGGCAATCACCTGGCCGCGGTAGAGGGTCAGGCCTCCGACCAGCAACATGGCCAGCAGCAGCAGCGCGATGGCGCCGGAGAGTTTGCGGGCAAGACCGAGGTTGTTCAGGTTCATGCGGACTCCAGCATCAAGGCGTGCACCGATTCTGAGCATGCACGCCCGATTTGCCAACTCATGCAGGGCAGGCGACGTGCGATGCTCACGAAACGCCGGTGAATACCCCTAGGCCACCGGTGCCGGCTGTGTAACTCCGGTGACTATGGCCGGTCGGATGCGAGGTTTAAACTGATTCGAACAGGCCTGCCGAGGCCACACAAAGACAGGAGACCGCCGATGGCGCTGATGGGTCAAATGATGACCATGCCCTTGCTGATTTCGTCGCTGATCCAACATGCGGCGCGGCATTCGGGCGATACCGAAATCGTCAGCAAACGCTGTGAAGGCGATCTGCACCGCTACACCTGGCGGGATGCCGAGCGGCGCTCGCGCCAGGTCGCCCAGGCGCTGGGCCGGCTGGGCCTGTCGCCGGGCGACCGGGTCGCGACGCTGGCCTGGAACGGCTACCGCCATCTGGAGCTCTATTACGGCAGCTCGGGCTCCGGCCTGGTCTGCCACACAATCAATCCGCGACTCTTCCCCGAGCAGATCGTCTGGATCGCTCAGGACGCCAATGACAGGGTGCTGTGCTTTGACCTGGGCTTTCTTCCCCTGGTCGAGAAGCTCTGCGCCCAGTTGCCCGGCATCCGCCACTATGTGCTGATGAGCGACCGCGCCCATATGCCGGCCGCCAGCAGCATTCCGAACCTGCTGTGCTATGAAGACCTGGTCGAGGCCGAGGACGGGAAATACCGCTGGCCCGAGTTCGACGAGAACACCGCGTCCAGCATCTGCTACACCTCGGGCACGACCGGCCACCCCAAGGGCGCCGTCTACAGCCACCGCTCCAGCGTGCTGCATGCCTACGGTTCGGCGCTGCCCGATGCGATGGACTGCTCCAGCAAGGATGTGATCCTGCCGGTGGTGCCGATGTTCCACGTCAATGCCTGGGGCCTGCCCTACAGCAGCGCCATCGTCGGCGCCAAGCTGGTGTTCCCCGGCCCGCACCTGGATGGCAAGTCGCTGTACGAGCTGTTCGAGACCGAAGGCGTGACCTTCAGCGCCGGTGTGCCCACGGTCTGGCTGGGCTTGCTGAACTATGTGAAGAGCAATGGCCTGAAGTTCAGCAGCTTCAAGCGCACGGTGATCGGCGGCTCGGCCTGCCCGCCGGCGATGCTGGCCAGCCTGATGGATGACTTCGGCGTCGAGGTGATCCACGCCTGGGGCATGACCGAGCTCTCGCCGCTGGGCACGCTGTCCAAGCTGACCTCCAGGCAGCTCGCGCTGCCGGCCGAGCAGCAGCGCCGCATCCTGGAGAAGCAGGGCAAGGTGATTTACGGCATCGATATGGCCGTGATCAACGACGAGGGTCAGGCCTTGCCCTGGGACGCGCAGAGCTCGGGCAATCTGGTGGTGCGCGGTCACTGGGTCATCAGCAGCTATTTCGGCGAGCCGCGTTCGCCGCTGGTGACGGTGGACGGGCAGCCTGGGTGGTTCCCGACCGGCGATGTGGCGACCATCGATGCCGACGGCTTCATGCAGATCACCGACCGCAGCAAGGACGTCATCAAGAGCGGCGGCGAGTGGATCAGCTCCATCGATCTCGAAAACATCGCGATGGCCCACCCGGCCGTGCATGAGGCGGCGGCCATCGCCTGCGCCCATCCGAAGTGGGACGAGCGGCCGCTGCTGGTGGTGGTCAAGAAGCCGGACGCCCAAATCACGCGCGAGGAACTGCTGGCCTTCTTCGAGGGGCGTATTGCCAAATGGCAGATCCCCGACGATGTGGCCTTTGTGGCCGAGATCCCGCACACCGCCACCGGCAAGATACAGAAGCTCAGGCTGCGCGAGCAGTTCAAGAGCCACCGACTGCCCGGCGCCTGATCCCCGGGCAAACCGCAGGCTGCTTTGCCTGCGCCGCCTCTTAAGCTCTACACGCCTTGCAAACCACAAAGGAGACAACGATGTACAGCAGCAAGCACGTCCTGAAGTTCACCGCAGCGGCCGCCCTGGTGCTGGCCGGCTCCGCAGCGCTCGCGCAAAAGGGCGAGACGGTCAAGATTGCCTGGATCGATCCCTTGTCCGGCCTGATGGCGCCGGTGGGGCAGAACCAGGTCAAGAGCTTCCAGTTCTTTGCCGAGAAGTTCAACGCCAGCAATCCGGCCGGCGTCAAGTTCGAGATCATCGCGATCGACAACAAGCTGAGCCCGGCCGAGTCGCTGAACGCGCTGAAGTCCGCCATCGACCAGGGCGTGCGCTATGTGACCCAGGGCAATGGCTCGGGCGCGGCGCTGGCCATCATCGATGCGGTCAACAAGCACAACGAGCGCAATCCCGGCAAGGAGGTGCTGTACCTGAACCACTCGGCCGTCGACCCCGACCTGACCAATAGCAAGTGCAGCTACTGGCATTTCCGCACCGACGCCGACACCTCGATGAAGATGGAGGCGATGACCACCTTCATGAAGGACCAGCCCGATATCAAGAGCGTCTTCCTGCTGAACCAGAACTATGCCCACGGCCACCAGGTGGCGCGCTATGCCAAGGAAATGCTGGCCCGCAAGCGCCCCGATGTGAAGATCGCCGGCGAGGACCTGCACCCGCTGGCCGCGGTGCGCGACTTCGCGCCCTATGTGGCCAAGATCAAGGCCAGCGGCGCCGACACCGTGATCACCGGCAACTGGGGCTCGGACCTGGCCCTGCTGGTCAAGGCCGCCAACGAGGCCGGCTACAACGGCAAGTTCTTCACCTACTACGCCGGCGTCACCGGCACACCCACGGCCTTGGGCACCGGCTCGGCCGGCCGCGTCTACCAGATCTCCTACAACCACTACAACATGGGCGGCCAGATGTCCAAGTGGCAAAAGGAGTTCCAGGACAAGTTCAACTCGGACTTCTACACCGGCAGCGTGATCCATATCTACACCCTGCTGGGTGAGGCCTTCGCCAAGGCCAAGAGCACCGATCCGGTCAAGGTGGCCGCGGTGCTGGAGGGCATGAAGACCAAGAGCTTCAATGGCGAGGTCGAGATGCGCAAGACCGACCACCAGCTGCAGCAGACCCTGTATCTGTCGGTCTGGCAGAAGACCGATGCGAAGAACACCTACAGCCCCGAGAAGACCGGCATGACCTTTGTGCCGGTGCGCACCTTCGAGCCCTATGTGTCGAGCACGCCGACCTCCTGCGAGATGAAGCGGCCGTCCTGAGTAGGCGTGGCGCTTGGCGCAGATTCTGGCGCCGATCCTGGCGGGGCCATCCTTGGGGTGGCCCCTTTCCTGAGATTCACTGAGATGCCCTGCATTGGCGAGATCCTGTGGACCAATTCCTGATCAATCTGCTGAACGGTCTGTCCTCCGGACTGCTGCTGTTCATGCTCAGCTCCGGCCTGACGCTGATCTTCAGCATGATGGGCGTGCTGAACTTTGCCCACGCCAGCTTCTATATGCTGGGTGCCTATATCGCCTACACCCTGGTGGGCCTGCTGGGCTTCTGGCCGGCCCTGCTGCTGGCGCCGCTGCTGGTGGGCCTGATCGGCGCGGGCTTCGAGCGCATGGCGCTGCGCCGGGTGCACAAGTTCGGCCATGTGCCCGAGCTCTTGATCACCTTCGGCCTGTCCTATCTGATCCTGGAGCTGGTGCAGCTGATCTGGGGCCGCACGGCGGTGCCGTTCTCGCCGCCGCCCGAGTTGCAGGGCCCGGCCTTCACCTTCATCCAGAACCCCGCCAGCGGCCTGAGCTTCGCGCTGGGCGAGGCCGGCGCCGGCGTGTGCAGCGCGGCCGGCGTGATCTGTTCCAAGTTTCCGCTGACCCGCGCCTTCATGATGCTGGTGGCCCTGGCGATGCTGGTGGCGCTGTGGCTGCTGCTGACCCGCACCCGCATCGGCCTGGTGATCCAGGCTGCGCTGAAGCATCCCGAGATGGTCGAGGCGCTGGGGCACAACGTGCCGCGCGTCTTCATGCTGGTGTTCGGCAGCGGCTGCGCGCTGGCGGCGCTGGCCGGCGTGATCGGCGGCATCACCTTCGTCACCGAGCCCTCGATGGCCGTCATCGTCGGCTCCATCATCTTCGTGGTCGTGGTGGTCGGCGGGGTCGGTTCGCTGGCGGGGGCCTTTGTCGGCTCCATCCTGATCGGCCTGCTGCAGACCCTGCCGCTGACCGTCGACGGCTCGCTGGCCACCTTGTTCAAGCTGGGCCCCGACACCTGGGGCTACCCGGTGCTGAAACTGAGCCTGGCCCAGGTGGCGCCCATCCTGCCTTATCTGCTGATGGTGCTGATCCTGATCTTCCGCCCCAAGGGCTTGATGGGCACGCGAGACGAATGAGATGACGACACGCACACGCGCCTCGGGCCCCCACTACCACTTCAAGCCCTACAACGTCGGCCGCTGGATCATCTGGGGTCTTTATGCCCTGGTGCTGCTGGTGTCGCCGCTGATCTGGACCTCGGGCCTGTCCCACACTATGCTGTCGCAGATGGGCATAGGCATCATCGCCTGCCTGGCCTACAACCTCTTGCTGGGCCAGGGCGGCATGCTGAGCTTCGGCCATGCGGTCTACAGCGGCCTGGGGTCCTTTCTGGCCATCCACACGCTGAACCAGGTCTCGGCCGGCGCCTGGGCTGTGCCGGTCAGCCTGATCCCTTTGGTCGGCGGGCTGGCGGGCCTGTTCTTCGCGGCGCTGTTCGGCTATGTCTCGACCAAGAAGTCGGGCACGCCCTTCGCGATGATCACGCTGGGCCTGGGCGAGCTGATCTGGTCGATGTCGCTGATGCTGCCCGAGTTCTTCGGCGGCGAGGGCGGCATCAGCGGCAACCGCGTGGTCGGCAAGCCGGTGATGGGCATCACGTTCGGGCCGCAGATCCAGGTCTACTACCTGATCGCGGTCTACTGCTTTGTCTGCACCGCGGCGCTGTTCGCGCTGACCCGCACGCCGCTGGGCCGCATGCTCAACGCCGTGCGCGACAACCCCGAGCGGGTCGAGTTCATCGGCTACGACACGCAGTGGGTGCGCTTTCTGGCCTTCATGATCTCGGGTTTCTTCGCCGGCATTGCCGGCGGCCTGGGCGCTATCAATTTCGAGATCGTCACGGCCGAGGTGGTGGGGGCGCTGCGCTCGGGCGCCTATCTGCTGTTCACCTTTCTGGGCGGCGCCACCTTCTTCTTCGGCCCCATCATCGGTGCGGTGCTGATGGTGCTGGCGGGCGTGTTGCTGTCCGAGCTGACCTCGGCCTGGCTGCTCTATCTGGGCCTGATCTTCCTGTTCATGGTGATGTATGCGCCGGGCGGCTTTGCGGCGCTGATCATGATGAATCTGCGCGTCGCGGCCTTCGGCAAGCTGGGTCGGCTCTGGACCTCCTATCTGGCCCTGGGCGGCACCGCGCTGGCCATGCTGATCGGCGCTGCGGCGATGGTGGAGATGCTCTACCACTGGCAGCTCAATGCCGCGCTGGGCCCGGAGCTGAGCTTCATGGGTGTGAGCCTGAACAGCGAGCGCATCGATGCCTGGTTCGGCGCCGCGATGCTGCTGCTGGTCGGCCTGGGTTTGTTTGAGCTGTCGCGCCGGCAGTTCAAGCGCGAATGGGACCAGACCCAGGAAGAGATCGAAAAAGAGATCAAGCGCCGGGAGAGCCTGTGAGCAAGAGCGAATTCGCGTTGGAGCTGCTGGATGTGCACAAGCGCTTCGGCAAGAGCGAGATCATCCGTGGCGCGCAGCTGCAGGTGCGTCCCGGCGAGCGCATCGCCATCATCGGCCCGAACGGCGCCGGCAAGAGCACGCTGTTCAATCTGATCAGCGGCCGCTTCGCGCCCAGCAGCGGCGAGATCCGGCTCAACGGCGCCCGCATCGATGGCCGCAAGCCTTATGAGATCAGCCGCCTGGGCCTGTCGCGCAGCTTCCAGGTGTCCAATCTGTTCACGCGGCTGTCGGTGTTCGAGAACATCCGCTGCGCGGTGCTGTGGAGCATGGGCTATCGCTATGCCTTCTGGAAGTTCCTTGCCGATCTGGACGATGCCAATGACCGCGCCGACCGGGTGCTGGAGATGATCAAGCTGGACAAGAAGCGCGATGTGCTGGCCACCAATCTGACCTATGCCGAGGCGCGCGCGCTGGAGATCGGCATCACGATCGCCGGCGGCGCCGAGGTGGTGCTGCTCGACGAGCCGACCGCCGGCATGAGCAAGAGCGAGACCAAGCGCTTCATCCAGCTGATCCGCGAGGTCACCGAGGGCAAGACGCTGCTGACCGTGGAGCACGATATGGGTGTGGTGTTCGGCCTGGCCGACAAGATCGCGGTGCTGGTCTATGGCGAGGTGATCGCCTTCGACACGCCCGAGGCGGTGCGCGCGAACGCGCGGGTGCAGGAAGCCTATCTGGGCTCGGTGCTGGCCGAGCAGCAGGCCGCCGCGGGAGTGCCGGCATGACCCGCGCGCTCCAACTCGACAACGTCCACGCCTTCTACGGCAAGAGCCATGTGCTGCACGGCGTCAGCATGGAGGTGCGCCCCGGCGAGATCGTCAGTCTCTTGGGCCGCAACGGCTCGGGCCGCTCGACCACGGTCAAGACCATCATGGGCCAGGTCGACGGCAGCGGCTCGATCCAGTTCGGCGACAAGGAACTGCTGGGCAAGAAGGCCTACGAGATCGCCCATCAAGGCATCGGCTATGTGCCCGAAAACCGCGACATCTTCCCCAAGCTGACCGTGCACCAGAACCTGCTGCTGGGGCAGAAGAGCGGCGCGAAGCAGCCGCGCTGGGGCTTTGACGATATGTATGGCATGTTTCCGCGCCTGAAGGAGCGCCAGCACACCGAGGCCGGCGTGCTCTCCGGCGGCGAACAGCAGATGCTGACCCTGTGCCGCACGCTGATGGGCGACCCCGACCTGATCATGATCGACGAGCCCACCGAGGGCCTTGCACCCAAGATCGTCGAACTGGTGGCCGAGTATCTGAAGGAACTCAAGCGCCGCGGCATCGCCGTGCTGCTGGTCGAGCAGAAACTGGCCATCGCGATGGAAATCTCCGAGCGCTGCTATGTGATGGGCCACGGCCGCATCGTGTTCGAAGGCACGCCGGCGGATCTGCGCGGGAATGCCTATATCCGCAAGGAGTGGTTGGAGGTGTGAGGCTCCGGCCGTCGGCCCTGGGGAAAGACCTGACCCCGCCGATCCGCCAATCTCAGGCGCTTTGGATAAGACAATAGGGCGGATGCAGACCCCGACCGCCTCCGACTTGCTTTGCTACCGCCGTGGTCGCCGGGCCATGCCGTCCGGTGCCACCGGTTGCCTCGGCGCATGAGGGCTGAACGCAGGCGCCGGATGACGGCGCTGTTGCTCTCCCTGCTGATCCATGCGCTGCTGCTGAGCCTGAGCTTCGGCGGCGACGGGCCGGGGTTGCCGGGTCTGGTCTTCCCCTGGCAGGAGCGGCGCGCCGAGGTGCCGGACTTGCGCGTCGTACTGACCCAGGCGCCGCAGGCAGCAGCGCCCGTGGCCGCGCCGGCCGAAGCTGCGGAGCCGGCCCCTGAACCTGCCGCGACTCCTGAGCCGGCGTCGCCCGAATTGCCCGCGCCGGCCCCACAGCAGACGGTGGCGGCGGTCGCCAGCCTGTCGGTGATGGCGCCCGAAGCGATGATGTCGGCGGAGCCGCCTGTGGCCGACCCCAGCCCCGATGAGCCTGCCGCCGCTGCCGAGCCGATGCCGCCGACGCTTCTGGCACCGCCCGACGTGATCCGCGCGCTGCGGCCTGATCACACCTCCTGGGCCTTGCCGGCCGTGCCGGCGACGCTGCCGCTGCTGCCGGCCATCGCGGTGGCACCCAGTGCCTCCAGCCCGCAGACCCGCGAGCTGCGTGCGGCCTCTACGATGGCGGCACCGGTGCCCGTCGACGCGATGGCCGCGACGCGCGCACCGGAGTTGGCCGTGCTGGATCGCGTCGGGGGACGAGCGGCCCAGGAACTGGAGGCCAGGCTGGAAGCCGCGCGGCAGGAGGCGGCACGCCAGGAAGCAGCTCGGCAGGACGCACTGCGGGCCGAGGCCCTGCGCCAGGAGGCCATCCGGCAGGCTGCCGCGCGGCAAGAGTCCGCGCGCCTGGAGGCTGAGCGCCTGGAGACCCAGAAGCGCGAGGCGCAAGCCATGGCGCGGCGGGCGGAGGCCGAGCAGCAGGCGGCCGCCAGACAAGAGGCGGCGCGGCAGGAGGCTGCGCGCCAGGAGGAGGTCTTGAGGCAGGAGGCTGCACGCGTCGAGGCTCAGCGCCAGGCGGCGGCACGCCAGGCTGCGGCTGTGAACGAGGCTGCGCAGGCGGCGCGTGAGGAGATGGCCCGCCAGGACGCCGCACGGGCCGAGGCCGCGCGGCTGGCGGCTGCCCAGGCCAAGGCCCAGGCCGAGGCACAGCGCGAAGAGCGGCTGCGGGCGATCGGCCGCCAGCTCGACGAAGAGGCCGCCCGGCGCGACGCCATCGCCGCGCGGCTGCCGCCCTCGGCCAGCAGCATCCGCCGCGGCCGGCTGTTCGGGCGCAGCGATGCCAATGCGGAACTGGTGCTCTATGCCGAGGCCTGGAGCCGCAAGATAGAACTCAACCAGACCTTCGAGCTGGTGCGCGAGGCGGCCAGGCAGCCGCATGCCGAGCCGCTGGTGACGGTGGCCGTCCGCAGCGATGGCTCGGTGGAGTCGGTGAGCTTTGTGCGCTCCAGCGGGGTGCCGGCGATCGACGCGGCCGTCAGGCGCATCGTCGAGAGCCAGGCCAATTACCCGGCCTTCCCGCCGGTCCTGGCGCGCGAGTTCGATGTGATCGAGATCCGCCGGACCTGGCGCTTCGATATGGCGGTGCGCTTGTACTGATCGCCGCCGGCGGGATGGCTATCGGCTCAGCCAGCGGTCGACGACATGCAGAAAATTGCCCAGATCCAGCGGCTTGGTCAGGTAGTCGTTGAAGCCTGCGGCGCGCCCGCGTTCGATGTCCTGCGGCATCGCGCTGGCGCTGACGGTGACCACCGGGATGGATTGAAGATCCGGGTCGGCGCGTAGCGCGGCCAGCACCGCATAGCCGTCCATCTCGGGCATGTGGATGTCCAGCAGTATCAGCGACGGTCGCTGCGCCGAGGCCAGCGCCAGGCCTTGGGTGGGCCTGCTGGCCGTCAGCACCTGGATCTGTGGCCGCAGCGTCAGCAGTTGCTCCAGCAGGCGCAGATTGACGGGGTTGTCATCGATGCAGAGCACGCTGTGGCTGGGCAGCGGCACGGCGGGCATGGCCGCTGCCGCAGGCGGCTCTGTGGCGGCCGGCGTCGGCCGTGAGCGGCTTGGCAGTTCGAGCCAGAAGGTCGAGCCCTCGCCAAGCGTGCTCTGCACGCCGACGGTGCCGCCCATCAGCTCGGTCAACCGGCGCGTGATGGTCAGTCCGATGCCGGTGCCTTCGATGCTGCCCTGCTCGGCACCCAGGCGGTTGAAGGGCTGAAACAGCTGGTCGACCTGCTGCGTCGACAGACCCCGCCCGGTATCGCTGATGCTGATGCGCCAGCGTCTGCCGCGTGCCGGCTCGGCTGTCAGCCTCACGCTGCCGCCGTCGCGGTTGTACTTGATGGCGTTCGACAGCAGGTTCAGCAGGATCTGCTTGACGCGGGTGCGATCGGCGTGCAGCTCGGCGTCAAGCGGCAGCTGGGCCTGCAGATTGATACGGCGCGGCGCGGCCAGCGCTTGCATCAGCTGCACGCAGTCGTCGACCACGGCGGCCAGCGGGACCGGCTCCAGCGCCAATTGCAGATGGCCGGACTCGATCTTGGCCAGGTCCAGCACCTCGTTGACCAGATCCAGCAGATGCCGGCCGGCCCGCAGGATTTCCTGCACCTGATCAAGCTGCCTGGCTTGCAGCGAGCCGTCGTACTGGAGGATCTGGGCGAAGCCGAGGATCGCGTTCATCGGCGTGCGCAGCTCGTGGCTCATGCTCGACAGAAAGTCGGACTTGGCCATGCTGGCGCGCTCGGCCGTCTCCTTGGCGCCCGCCAGTTCCTCGCGCCGGGCCAGTTCCGGGCTGAAGTCGTAGAAGATGTCAAAGGCGTACTGCACGCGGCCCTGCTCGTCCTTGATGAAGCCGATGTGCTTGCTGGCGATGAAGCGGCTGCCGTCCTTGCGCTGCAGCAGCAACTGGCCCGTCCAGCTGAGGCCGTTGCGCATCGCCACGCCGATCTCGGCACGAAAGGCGGCCAGGGCCTCGGGAGCCACCGTCAGCGAGAAGTGTTGGCCGATGATCTCCTCGTCGCGATAGCCCAGGCCGGCCTGGTGTGCCTGGTTCTGATAGACCGCGTAGCCCTCGCCGTCGACGATGCTGATCATCTGGGTGCTGGCATCGAACACCCGCCGGAACAGCGCCAGCCTTTCCTGCGCAGCCTTGCGTTCAGAAATGTCGGTGAGGAAGGCGGTGAAGCTGCGGGCGGGGCCGCTGCCCAGCGGGCTCAGCGCGATCTCGACGACGAACTCGCGGCCATCGCGGTGCAGCGCCGGCAATTCGACGCGCCTGTGCATGACACGCGGCACGCCCGTGGCCAGATAGCGTGCCAGGCCTTGCCTATGGGCTTCGCGCATGCGCTCGGGGATGATGGTGCTGTCCAGCATGCGCCCGATGGCTTCCGCTGCAGTCCAGCCGAACAGCTCGGCGGCGCGGCGATTCCAGTCGGTGATGCGGCCGCTGTCGTCCATGCCCACGACGGCATCGTGCGAGGCGTCCAGATTGGCCTGCAGCCGCATCCCGGTCTCGATCAGGCGGCGCAGCGCCAGATGCGACTGGTGGCCGACCACCAGCAGCGCGAGCAGGGCGCTGGCCAGCACCAGGGCCACCAGCCGCTGGGCCGGCGCGTCGGCCAGGCCGGCAACGAGGCCGGTCGGCAGCAGCGTGCCGAGCAGGAAGGCGAACATGCCCGCGCGCTGCCCGGCCATCGAATTCATCGCGACCGCACTGACCCCCAGCAGAATGCCGACGAACAGTGCCAGGCTGTCCCCGTCGGGCCGTGTCGCCATCGTCAGCACCGGCGCGACCGACCAGGCCAGCCCGGCCGCAGCCGATTGCAGCGCAAACAGCCGCTGCCAGCGCCGCAGATTCGACAGGCCCAGCGCCGCGCGACGATAGGCGCGGCACTCCAGATGCCCCCACAGCGAGCTCGCCAGCAAAGCCGCACAGCCGGCAAGCAGCGCCTGGGGCGCCAGCACCGGCCACAGCAGCAGCCCCATCGCCAGCGTGACGGCCAGCGTCATGCCGACATTCAAGGGCTTGCGGGCATAGGCGGCATCGAGCAGGGCTAGATCCACATCGCTGGGTACGGTGCCATTCATCGCTAGCGTTCATCCAGTCCGCGAGCGACGCAGGGGTCGCCCATGCCTGAATCTACCCTGGCGATGCCGTTCGCAGGCTCGGAGGCGGTGTTGTAATTTGTGCCGATCCGGCCCGGGACATACCCTAGCGCTGCTTACCAGCGCCAGCCCTGCTGCCACAGCTGGCGCAGCGCCAGTGCCTCGACCTGCTGGCGCAGCAGGGCCGGGGCCAGACCGGGGCGGCCGGGCAGGGCGGGGCTAAGCCACAGCGGGCCGCCATCGCGCAGGGTGCGGGGCTGGCCGTGGCGCTCGGCGCGCAGCAGGGCCAGACGCCAGGCCTGCTGCAGGCCACGGGCCCGGTTCTCGTCGGCCAGCAGGCCCAGCCAGTCGCCGGCGGCGATGCGATAGGCGGCGAACAGAATGCGGCGAGCCAGATCCGGGCCGCAGGCGAGCGTGCTCACGACCTGACCCTCGGGGTCGCGCAGCAGGCGCGCGGCGGGCTTGTTCAAGGGGCTCAGGCTCGGGTGGGAGCGAGCGATCAAGCGATCAAAGCTGGCCAGTTCATGCATGACGAAAAAACTCCGCTGCCCATGGGTGTCACCGGCGTTTGCCGGTCCCGGGGCAGCGGAGCCGCAACGCTTTAGCCGCATTTGTAGTCCGCCCGCAAGTAGTTGGTAAATCGGCGGTGACGTCGTCGATGTTTCGATGGTGTCGGCCTGCATTGTAAGCACAGCCGCAGCAAGCCCCCAAAGCACTTTGTCACGACAGGGACAGATCATCGTCGGGGCACATGCCTAGAATCGAACGACCGTTCTATTTGTATTCCAGCCCCGATCACCCCGAGCAAGAGGTCAGCATGACAGCTACTTACGAAGTCCGCGGCAATGTCGCCGTGATCACCTTGAGCAACCCGCCGGTCAACGGACTGGGCTATGACACCCGCAAGGCCACCGCCGCCGGCATCGAGCAGGCCGAGAACGATGCGGCCGTGCAGGCCATCGTGATCACCGGGGCCGGCAAGGCCTTTTCGGGCGGCGCCGACATCAAGGAGTTCGGCAGCCCCAAGGCGCTGGCCGAGCCCAACCTGCTGAGCCTGATCGCCGTGGTCGAGAACTGCAGCAAGCCGGTGGTGGCCGCGATCCACACGGTCTGCATGGGTGGCGGACTGGAGTTGTCGCTGGGCTGCCATTACCGCGTTGCCTCGCCGGGTGCCAAGATCGCGCTGCCGGAAGTGAAGCTGGGCCTGCTGCCCGGTGCCGGCGGTACGCAGCGCCTGCCGCGCGCGCTGGGGGTCGAGCCCGCGCTGAACATGATCGTCAGTGGCGAGCCGGTCGCCAGCGAGCTGCTGGCCCAGGTGCCGGGGCAGCAGCTGTTCCAGAAGATCATCGAGGGCGATCTGCTTGAAGGCGCGATCGCCTTTGCGCAGGAGGTGGCCGACAAGCGTCCGCTGCCCAAGGTGCGCGAGCTGAAAGCCCGCCATGCCGACCCGGAGGCCTACTTCCAGTTCGCCCGCAATATGGTTGGCGGCATGAGCAAGAACTTCCCGGCGCCGCTGCGCTGCCTGGAAGCGGTGGCGGCCTCGGTCAAGATGAAATTCGAGGACGGCATGAAGGCCGAGCGCGAGGGCTTTGCCGCGCTGATGCTGACACCGGAATCCAAGGCCTTGCGACACGCCTTCTTCGCCGAGCGCGCCGCCAGCAAGATCGCCGATGTTCCCGAGGACACACCCGCTCGCAAGATCGAGAAGGTCGCGGTGATCGGCGCCGGCACGATGGGTGGCGGCATCTCGATGAACTTCCTGAACGCCGGCATTCCGGTGACGATGCTCGAGACCCAGCAGGAAGCGCTGGATCGGGGTGTCGCGACCATCAAGAAGAACTACGAGGCCCAGGTCAAGAAGGGCAAGCTGAAGGAAGACAAGTACCAGCAGCGCATGGCCCTGCTGAGCACGACCCTGAACTATGGCGACATCGGCTCGGCCGATCTTGTGATCGAGGCGGTGTTCGAGGAACTGTCGGTCAAGGAGGCGGTGTTCAAGCAGCTCGACGAGGTGATGAAGCCCGGTGCGATCCTGGCCTCGAACACCTCGACACTGGACGTCAACAAGATCGCGAACTTCACCAAGCGCCCGCAAGATGTCGTGGGCATGCACTTCTTCAGCCCGGCCAATGTGATGAAGCTGCTGGAGGTGGTGCGCGGCGCGGCCACGGCCAAGGATGTGCTGGCCACCGTGATGCAGCTGGCCAAGAAGATCAAGAAGACGGCCGTGGTCTCGGGCGTCTGCGACGGTTTCATCGGTAACCGCATGATCGAGCAGTACAGCCGCCAGGCCGGTTTCCTGCTCGACGAGGGCTGCTCGCCGGCCCAGGTGGACAAGGCGGCCGAGAAGTTCGGCTTTGCGATGGGCCCGTTCCGCATGGGCGATCTGGCCGGCAACGATATCGGCTGGGCCATCCGCAAGCGCCGCTACCAGGAGAAGCCGCATCTGCGCTACTCCAAGAGCGCCGATCTGCTCTGCGAGCTGGGCCGCTACGGCCAGAAGACCCAAGCCGGCTGGTATGACTACCAGACGGGCAAGCGCGACGCGATCCCGTCACCGGTGGTGGCCGAGATGCTGGACAAGCACCGCGCGGCTTTGGGCATCACGCCGCGCCAGATCAGCGATGAGGAGATCGTGCACCGCCTGGTGTTCGCGCTGGTCAACGAGGCCGCCCATCTGCTGGAAGAGGGCATTGCCCAGCGCGCCTCGGACGTGGACATGGTCTACCTGACCGGCTACGGCTTCCCGCTGTGGCGCGGCGGCCCGATGTGCTATGCCGACACCGTGGGCCTGTTCAACGTCGTGCAGGCGATGAAGCGCTTTGCCAAGAACCCGCTGGACGACGCGAAGTTCTGGGAGCCGGCGCCGCTGCTGGCCCGTCTTGTGGCCGAAGGCAAGTCCTTCTCCTAACCCCCTTCCTAGCGAGTTGCAATCATGAGCAAAGCAGTCATCGTCTCCACCGCACGCACGCCGCTGGCCAAGAGCTGGAAGGGCGCCTTCAATATGACCCATGGCGCGACCCTGGGCGGCCATGCCGTCAAGGCCGCCGTCGAGCGTGCCGGCATCGAGGCCGGCGCCATCGAGGATGTGCTGATGGGCTGCGCGACGCCCGAAGGCGCGACCGGCGGCAATATCGCGCGCCAGATCGTGCTGCGCGCCGGTCTGCCGATCACGGTGTCGGGCGTCACCGTCAACCGTTTCTGTTCCTCCGGTCTGCAGACCATCGCGATGGCCGCGCAGCGCGTCATCGCCGGCGAAGGCGATGTCTATGTGGCCGGCGGTGTCGAGAGCATCTCCTGCGTGCAGAACGAAGCGAACCGCCATATGTATGCCGACACCTGGCTGGTCAAGCACAAGCCGGAGATCTACTGGAGCATGTTGCAGACCGCCGAGCAGGTGGCCAAGCGCTACGGCATCGGCCGCGAGCGCATGGACCAGTACGGCGCGGCCAGCCAGCAGAAGGCCTGCGCCGCCCAGGCCGCCGGCAAGTTTGCCGACGAGATGATCAGCGTCACGACGATCATGGGCGTGGCCGACAAGGTGATGGGCCTGATGAGCAAGGAAGTGACGATCTCGGCCGACGAAGGTCTGCGCGAAGGCACGACCTATGACGGCATCAAGGACTTGCGCTCGGCCCTGCCCGGCGGCTTGATCTCGGCCGGCAATGCCAGCCAATTTTCAGACGGCGCCGGCGCCTGCGTGGTGGTCAGCGAGCAGTACGCCGAGAGCCACGGCCTGAAGCCGCTGGGCCGTTTCCTCGGCTTCGCGGTGGCCGGCTGCGAGCCCGACGAGATGGGCATAGGCCCGGTGTTCGCGGTGCCCAAGGTCCTGAAGAAGCTGGGCCTGACGGTGGCTGATATCGATCTGTGGGAACTGAACGAGGCCTTCGCGGTGCAGGTGCTGTACTGCGCCGACACCCTGGGCATCCCGATGGACCGCCTGAATGTCAACGGCGGCGCGATCGCGGTGGGCCACCCCTACGGCGTCTCGGGCCAGCGCCTGACCGGCCATGCGCTGATCGAAGGCAAACGCCGCGGCGCCAAGAAGGTGTGCGTGACCATGTGCATCGGTGGTGGCATGGGCGCGGCCGGCGTATTCGAGGTGCTGTGAACATCGACCTCGATACCCTGCGCGGCTTCTTCCGCAGCGCACCCTTCATGGTGGACCTGGGTGTCGAGCCGGTGGCGGTGCAGCAGGGGCGGGTCACGACCGAACTGCTGCTGGCGCCGCGCCATCTGCAGCACACCGGCGTGGTCCATGCCGGCGTGCTGGCCTCGCTGGCCGACCACAGCATGGGCGCGGCCGCGCAGACCATGACGCCGGACGGCCACTGGATCTTGACGGCCGAGTTCAAGACCAATCTGCTGCGTGGCGCGCGTGGCGACAAGCTGGTCTGCGAGGCCTGGGTGCTCAAGCCCGGCCGGCAGATCATGTTCACCGAGGCCGAAGTGTATGCGGTGGCGGCCGACGGCCAGCGCCAACTCTGCGTCAAGGCCTCGGGCACGATGGCCGTGACCCAGGCAAATTAGCGAGGAGGGCGCGATGAAGAGTCAAGCGCTGGGCCAGACCCTGGAATTCCTGCTCTACGACTGGCTCAAGGTCCAGGAGCTGAGCGCGCGTCAGCGCTTTGCCGAGCACTCGCGCGAGACCTTCGATGCGGTGCTCGACACCTGCGAGAAGATCGCCCGCGAGAAGTTCGCCCCCTTCAACCGGCTGGCCGACACGCAGGAGCCGCACTTCGATGGCGAGCGCGTGCGGCTGCCGGAGAGCACCCATGCGGCGATGCAGGCCTATATCGAGTCCGGCATGCTGGCTGCGGCGCAGGACTACGAGCTCGGTGGCATGCAGCTGCCCTGCGTGATCGAGATGGCGGCCAATGCCTTTTTCAGCAAGGCCAGTGTCGCGATGGGCGGCTATGCGATGCTGACCAATGGCAATGCCAATCTGCTGATGGCGCATGGCACGGCGCTGCAGCGCGAGGTCTTCGCCAGGAACGAGTTTGCCGGCCGCTGGTTCGGCACCATGTGCCTCTCCGAGCCGCAGGCCGGCTCCTCGCTGTCCGATGTGGCGACCCGGGCCGAGCCCGATGGTGATGACGACCCGCTGGGGCCGCGCTACCGCCTCAAGGGCCACAAGATGTGGATCTCGGCCGGCGAGCATGAGATCACCGAGAACATCATCCATCTGGTGCTGGCCAAGATCCCCGGCCCGGATGGCAAGACGACGCCCGGCACGCGCGGCATCTCGCTGTTCATCGTGCCGAAGCACCTGGTCAACGAGCGCGCCGAGCTGACCGGCGAGCGCAACGATGTGGCGCTGGCCGGCCTCAACCACAAGCTCGGCTATCGCGGCACGACGAACTGCCTGCTGAACTTCGGTGAGGGTCGGTACAAGCCGGGCGGCAAGTCCGGTGCGATCGGCTATCTCGTGGGCCAGCCCGGCGAAGGCTTGAAGTGCATGTTCCATATGATGAACGAGGCCCGTATCGGCGTCGGTCTGGGCGCGGTGATGCTGGGCTATGCCGGCTACGAAGCCAGCCTGGAGTACGCCCGCCAGCGGCCGCAAGGCCGGCCCATGGGCGTCGGGGGGAAGGATGCGAGCCATCCCCAGCAGCCCATCATCGAGCATGCGGATGTGAAGCGCATGCTGCTGGCGCAGAAGAGCTATGTCGAAGGCGGACTGGCGCTGGAACTGCTGTGCGCCCGCCTGGTCGATGAGCAGCACACCGCCGACGCCGAGACGGCGGCCGAGGCCCGCCAGCTGCTGGAGGTGCTGATCCCGATTGCCAAGAGCTGGCCCAGCGAATGGTGTCTGGAAGCGAACTCGCTGGCCATCCAGGTGCTGGGTGGCTATGGCTACACGCGCGACTTCCCGGTGGAGCAGTACTGGCGCGACAACCGCCTGAACATGATCCACGAGGGCACGCACGGCATCCAGGGCCTGGACCTGCTGGGCCGCAAGGTGGTGATGAACGGTGGCTCGGCGCTGCTGGTGCTGGCCGCGCGTATCAACCGGACGATCGAGTCTGCGCTGCAAGACCCGAGCCTGGCCGAGCAGGCCAATGCGCTCGCGGCCGCGCTGGCCCGGCTGGGCCGCGCCACCAAGAACGCCTGGGCCAGCGGCGTGCCCGAGGAGGCGCTGGCCAATGCCACGCCCTATCTGCAGGCCTTCGGCCATGTGGTGCTGGCCTGGTTGTGGCTGGACCTGAGCCTCAGCGCCGCAGGCCCCTCGGACTTTGCCCAGGGCAAGCGCGCCGCCGCCCGTTATTTCTACGCCTACGAGCTGCCCAAGATCGATGCCTGGCTGGGCGTGGTCGGCAGCCGCGAAGCGCTGTGCCGCGAGATGCGGGACGGCTGGTTCTGATTCAAGCGATACCCTGGTGGAGACACAAGCAATGACACAACGCATCCAAGAACTGTTCGACCTGAGGGGCCAGGTGGCCCTGGTGACCGGTGGCTCGCGTGGCCTGGGCCTGCAGATCGCCGAGAGCCTGGGCGAGGCCGGGGCCAAGATCGTGCTGAGCTCGCGCAAGGCGGCCGATCTGGAGGAGGCCGTGGCCCTGCTGCAGGACCGTGGCATCGACGCGCGCTGGATCGCCGCCGACGCGGCCGACGAGGCCCAGGCGCGCGGCATCGTCACGCAGACCATGGAGCGGCTCGGCCAGATCGACATCCTGGTCAACAACGCCGGCGCCAGCTGGGGCGCGCCGGCCGAGGAACACCCGGTCGAGGCCTGGGACAAGGTGATGAACCTGAATATCCGCAGCCTCTTCGTGATGAGCCAGGAGGCCGCGAAGCAGAGCATGATTCCGCGTCGCTATGGCCGCATCATCAATGTGGCGTCGATTGCCGGCCTGTCGGGCAACTCCTCGGTGATGAAGACCATCGCCTACAACACCAGCAAGGGCGCGGCGGTCAACTTCACCCGTGCGCTGGCCGGCGAATGGGGCCCTTACGGCATCACGGTCAACGCGATCGCGCCGGGCTTCTTCCCCAGCAAGATGACCAAGGGCCTGCTGGCCAGCATTGGCGAGGAGACGCTGGCCGCGCACGCCCCCTTGCGCCGCATCGGCGATGATGAAGACCTGAAGGGCGCCGCCCTGCTGTTCGCCTCGCGCGCCGGCAAGCACATCACCGGCCAGATCCTGGCGGTCGACGGCGGCGTCTCGGCCATTCACGGAACCTGATCGACGATGAGTAAAAAGCCCCCGCCGCCGCTGCAATTTCCCGTTCACATCCCCTTTGTCGAGCAACTGGGGCTGGAGCTGCACAGCATGGGCGAGGGCGAGGCTGAGCTGCGGGTGGACCTGAAGGAGGCGCACCTGAACTCCTGGGAGGTGGCCCATGGCGGGGTCATCATGACACTGCTGGATGTGGCGATGGCCCATGCGGCGCGCAGCATCCATCGCGATCAGCCGGGCTTCGGCCCCGGCGTCGTCACCATAGAGATGAAGACGTCCTTCATGCGCCCCGGCGAGGGCGAGCTGCGCGCGATCGGCAAGCTCTTGCACCGCTCAACGACCATGGCCTTCTGCGAAGGCTCGGTGCTGGGCGAGGACGGCAAGCTCTGCGCCCATGCCACCGGCACCTTCAAATACCTGAAGGCCTTGCCGGGGCGCGGCCGCAGCCTGAAGACCCTGCAGCGCAGCTGAGCGCGCGCGCTCAGGCCAGCTCCGCGCGCAGTGTCATCGCGGCCTCGACCATGCGCCGCAGCGCGGCCTCGGTCTCGGGCCAGGCCCGGGTCTTCAGCCCGCAGTCCGGGTTGACCCAGAGCTGCCGGGCCGGGATCACCTCGGCGGCCTTGCGCATCAGCCTGAGCATCTCGGCGCTGGACGGCACGCGCGGCGAGTGGATGTCGTAGACGCCGGGGCCGATCTCGTTGGGGTACTTGAAGTCGCCAAAGCCGCGCAGCAGCTCCATGTCCGAACGGCTGGTCTCGACGGTGATCACATCGGCGTCCATCGCGGCTATCTCCGGCAGGATGTCGTTGAACTCCGAATAGCACATATGGGTGTGGATCTGGGTCTCGTCGCGCACCGCGCTGGCCGAGACGCGGAAGGCGCGGGCGGCCCAGTCCAGGTAATCGCGCCACTGGGCGCGGCGCAGCGGCAGGCCCTCGCGGATGGCCGGCTCGTCGATCTGGATGATGGCGATGCCGGCGGCCTCAAGATCGGCCACCTCGTCGCGGATCGCCAGTGCGATCTGCAGCGCGGTGGTCGAGCGCGACTGGTCGTCGCGCACGAAAGACCATTGCAGGATGGTGATCGGACCGGTCAGCATGCCCTTCATCGGCTTGCGGGTCAGGCCTTGCGCATAGACGCTCCAGTCCACCGTCATCGCCCGCGGCCGCGCCACATCGCCGTACAGCAGCGGCGGCTTGACGCAGCGCGAGCCATAGGACTGCACCCAGCCATTGGCGGTGAAGGCAAAGCCGTCGAGCTGCTCGCCGAAATACTCGACCATATCGTTGCGCTCGGCCTCGCCATGCACCAGCACATCGATGCCCAGCGCTTCCTGCTTGGCCACGGCCAGCGCGATCTCGGCGCGCATCGCTGCGCGGTAGCCGGCCGCGTCGAGCTCGCCGCGCTTGAAGGCCGCACGGGCGGCGCGGATCGCGGCGGTCTGCGGGAAGGAGCCTATCGTCGTGGTCGGGTAGGCTGGCAGCTTCAGGCGCGCCTGCTGCGCGGCCTGGCGGGCCGGGAAGGGCGAGCGGCGCCGGTCGGCATCGGCCGGCAGCGCGGCCAGGCGTTGGCTCACCGCTGTATTGCGCACGCGCGGGCTGTGACGGCGCGCCGCCAGGGCCGCGCGGGCATCGGCCAGCTCGGCGGCGACACTGGCCTGGTCGCCCCAGAGCGCGCGCTCCAGCACGCGCAGCTCATCGAGTTTCTCGACCGCGCCGGCCAGCCAGCTCTGCAGCTCGGCATCCAGCGCGGCATCCTCGCGCAGGCTGAAGGGCACATGCAGCAGCGAACAGGATGGCGCGATCCAGAGCCGGCCGCCGCGCAGCTCCTTGAGCTCGCGCAGCAGGGCCAGGGCCTGGTCGAGATTGCTGCGCCAGATGTTGCGGCCGTCGATGATGCCCACCGACAGCTCGCGCTCGCGCGGCAGCTGGCGCGCCACCGCGAAGATCTCCTCGGGCGCGCGCACCGCATCGATATGCAGGCCGGCCACCGGCAGCTCGCAGGCCAGCGCGAGATTGCCCTGCAGCGGCGAGAAGTAGCTCGCCAGCAGGATCTGCTGCTCGCTGCGCGCCAGCGCTGCATAGGCCCGGCGCAGCGCGTCCTGCCAGGGCTGGTCCAGATCCAGGCCCAGCACCGGCTCGTCCAGCTGCACCCAGCTGACGCCGCGCGCCGCCAGCCGGTTCAGCAGCTCGGCATAGGCCGGCAGCAGGCGCTCCAGCAGGTCCAGGCGATCGAAGCCGGCCTGCTTGGACTTGCCCAGCCACAGCAGGCTGACGGGGCCCAGCAGCACGACCTTGACCGCCGCCGGCAGCGCGATGGCCTCGTCGACCTCGGCCAGCAAGCGCTCGGCCTGCAGGCTGAACCGGGTCTGGGCATCGAACTCGGGCACCAGGTAGTGGTAGTTGCTGTCGAACCATTTGGTCATCTCCAGCGCGAAGGTCTCGGCCGGGGCGTTGGCGCAGCCCTCGTGGCCCTGGGTCGGCGCGATGCCGCGCGCCATCGTGAAATAGCGCTGCAGCGGCGCTTCCTGCCCCGAGAAGCCGAAGCGCGCCGGCTCGCAGCCGAACAGCTGGATATGGTTGGCGACCTGGTCGTAGTAGGCGAAGTCGCCCACCGTCACGAAGGCCAGGCCGGCCTTGATCTGCAGCGCCCAATGCCGCTGGCGCAAGGCCCGGCCGGTGGCCTCCAGCGCCTGCGCATCGATCTCGCCGCGCCAATGCCGCTCCAGCGCCTGCTTCAGCTCGCGCTGCGCGCCCATGCGCGGAAAGCCGAGGATATGAGTCTTGATCATGTTGTTTGTGATGGCGGTGAATTTGATTCGTCATCATCGGCAAACCGGCTCTATGATTCAAACGAAACTTTCTTGTGATGACTCTGAATGTCATTCATGCACCAGGCCATGAACTCGCTGCTTGAACTGCGCCATCTGAAGACCCTGCTGGCCCTGCGCGAAGCCGGCAATCTGTCGCGCGCGGCCCAGCTGCTGAACCTGACCCAGTCGGCGCTGTCGCATCAGCTGAAGGGCCTGGAGGCGCACTACGGCATCGGCCTGTTCGAGCGCAAGTCCAGCCCGCTGGTCTTTGGTGCGGCCGGCCAGCGCCTGCTGCGCCTGGCCGATGCGGTGCTGCCCCTGGTCGACGAGGCCGAGCGGGAGGTGCGGCGTCTGGTGGACGGCTCGGCCGGCACGCTGCGCATCGCGGTCGAATGCCATACCTGCTTCGACTGGCTGATGCCGGCGATGGACGCCTTCCGCGCCCGCTGGCCCGAGGTCGAGCTCGATATCGTCTCGGGCTTCCATGCCGACCCGGTGGGCCTGCTGCATCAGGACCGCGCCGAACTGGCCATCGTCTCCGAGGTCGATGCCGACGAGTCAGGCGTGGCCGTGCATCCGCTGTTCAGCTTCGAGATCGTGGCCCTCTTGCCCAAGGGCCATGAGCTGCTGGCCCGGCCCTGGCTGGAGGCGCAGGACTTCGCGCCGCACACGCTGATCACCTACCCGGTGCCCGACGAGATGCTGGACCTGGTGCGGCGCGTGCTGGCCCCGGCCGGCGTGACGCCGCCGCGGCGCAGCACCGAGCTGACCGTCGCGATGCTGCAGCTGGTGGCCAGCGGCCGCGGCCTGGCGGCGCTGCCGCTGTGGGCGGTCGAGAGCTACCTGGCGCGCGGCTATCTGGCGCGCCAGCGCATCGGCGAGGCCGGGCTGACCGGCAGGCTCTATGCCGTCAGCACCGAGGCCCTGGCCCGCAAACCCTTTCTCGCGGACTTCGTGCGCATCATGCGCGAGACCTCGCTGCTGAACCTGCCGGGCGTGAGTCTGCTGTGATCAGGGAGGGCAGCGCATCGCGGCGGCCGCAGCACTGGCAGGGTGGGTTGGAGATTGCCCCGGCCTGCGCGGTCTGGCGTGGCGTGGCCGGTGACAGCCTGCTGCACCGGCACACGGCGGCGCAGGCGGTGCTGGCCCGGCAAGGCCTGGCGGTGGTGGAGGACCGGCACGGCCGGCGTTGCGAAGCGGCCTGTGTGCTGATCGAGCCGATGCAATGGCATCGCCTGCCCCTGGGCGCCGATGTGACCCTGGTGTTTCTGGAGCCCTGGGTGCCGGCCAGTCAGGTGCTGGCCCAATCGATTCTGCCGGCCGGCTTCGAGGCGGCGCTGGCCAATGCGCTGTGCCTGAGCGAGCTGGCAACGCCGACCCAGCAAGCCTCCTTCTGGCAGCGCTGGTTGGCCCGGCGCGAGCCCAATGGCGCCGATCGCGCCGATGGCGAATGGCTGGCGCGCGCCTGCCACTTCATCGAGCAGCGCCTGGGCGACGGTCGGCTGGCGCTGGGCGATCTGGCCGCGCATATGGGCTTGTCGAGCGAGCATCTGCGCCATCGCTTTGCGCAGGCATCGGGTCTGCCCTTCAAGCGCTATGTGCTGTGGCGCCGGCTGCGGCTGGCCGGCCAGGCTCTGGCCGCCGGGCAGGGCGCCACGGCGGCGGCCCATCAGGCCGGCTTTGCCGATGCCGCCCATCTGGCCCGCACGCTGAAGGCGATGTTCGGCGTCACGGCCTCGCAGATCCGGGCCTAGCGCCAGGGCGCCAGCAGCTGCGCCAGATAGCTTTTCGGATAGTCGGGCGCGGTGCCGATGCCGAAGTCCCCGGGCCGGAAGCGGCGGCCCGGCTCGTCGTGGGCGCTGCCCAGCAGGCGGTCCCACAGCGTCGTGAACAGGCCGAAGTTCACATCGCCGGTGCCCGCCCATTTGAGATGGTGAAAGCGGTGCACCGGCGCCAGCGCCAGCAGGTGCCGCAGCGCGCCGATGCGCATATCGACATTGGCATGCTGCAGCAGCAATTGCAGCGCCACCGAGAAGGCCAGCAAGGCCGCCACCTGCTGAGGCAGGCCCAGCAGCAGCAGCGGCGCCGTGCCGGCCGCAGTCTCGATGGCCAGATGCACCGGGTGTTTCATCAGCCCGTTGAAGCCATACAGGCGCTCGACCGAATGATGAACCGCATGAAAGCGCCACAGCCACGGCAGGCGGTGGCTGGCCCAATGCGTCAGCGTGATGCCGGCATCGGCCACCAGCAGGGCCAGCAGCCATTGCAGGGCCAGCGGCCAGTCCGTCGGCCATATCGAGGGCCAGGGTCGAAGCGCGGCCAGCAGCGGAATGGCCAGCACGCCCATCAGGCTCAGGCCTTCGTTCACCAGGGCATGGGCGGTGTCGCGCCAGCGGTCGCCATGCGCCTGGTTCCAGCGCGGCTCATAAGGGATCCAGCGCTCGGCAAGAAAGGAGCAGGCCACCGCGCCGAGCAGCAGGGGCAGCAGCGCGATGCCGGGCCCGCCCCGCATCAGCAGGGTCAGCGCGGCGGCATTCCAGCCGATCAGCATCAGCGGTGCATAGATCCGCTTGAGCAACAAGAAATTCACAAGACGCTCCACAGGGTTCAGGAGCGCCCATGGTGTCGATCGGCGGCTGCCCTGTCTTGAACGCAGCGGCTGCCTCGACAGGGTCGCCGCACCGGCGGTCTCTGGCTGCGCGCCCCGTCCTCAGCGCGTCAGGGCCTCCGGCTCCGCTTGCCGCTGCCGGGGCCGCAGCGCGCTGGGGCGGCCCTGCGCGTCCACGGCCACCATCTCGAAGCTGCCGCGCAGCACCTCGCCGGGCCGCGTGCCCGGCGCCGCGTCCAGCGCGGCCCGCACCTCGACCGTCAGCGAGCTGCGGCCCACCCGGCTGACCCGGGCATGCAGATGCAGCAGGGCGCCCACCGGCACCGGGGCGACGAAGTCGATGCGCGAGGCGCCGGCCATCACGACCGCCTGCTGCGCGAAGCCGGCCGCCGCGAGGTAGGCGGTCTTGCCCAGCAGGGCCAGGGCCTGCGGGCCGAACAGCGTGCCGTAGTGGTTGGCCTGGGCCGGCAGCACCAGCTCGGTCAGTCGCAGTTCCTTGGTCGGTGTTGCAGCCAGGCCGCTGATCCAGTCATTCATGGGGGATTCCGGGGTTTTGATATTCGCAATATTTGCATTTGGGTATGCTGGCAACAAGAGCTGAACTGGCCAATGTTTGCGATGTGATCTGGCTAAATTTGCATTGTTTGCGAAGGTGAATGACGGTGCGCAAGACCTTTCTCGGTGTGAAGCTGAAGACGCTGCGCGAGCAGCGCGGCCTGACCCAGGCGGCGCTGGCCCAGGCGCTGGCGCTGTCGCCCAGCTATCTGAACCAGCTGGAGAACAACCAGCGCCCGCTGACCGTGCCGGTGCTGCTGCGCCTGCAGTCGGCGCTGGGCGTGGATCTGCAGTTCTTCTCTGAGGACGACGAGGCGCGCCTGACCGCGCAGCTGCACGAAATCGTGGCCGAGACCGCCCTGCCGGAAGGAGTGCCGGATGCCGAGTTGCGCACGCTGGCGCAGCAGATGCCGGGGCTGTCACAGCTGCTGATACGGCTGCATGGCCGGGCGCGGGCCGCCGAGGAGCGCATCGCCACGCTGGCCGTCGGCCTCGGCGAGCGCGGCGAGGAGCAGCTGCCGGGCCAGCAGCCGCATGAGGCGGTGCGCGATTTCTTCTATGCCCGCCACAACTACATGGCCGCGCTCGACGAGGCCGCCGAGGCCTGCCATGAACAGCTGCTGGCCGAGGGGCCGCCGGGCGCCGACCTGGCGGCGCTGCTGGAAGCGCGCCTGGCGACGCGGCACCGCGTCAGCGTCCAGACCCTGAGCGCCGAGCAGGCGCCGCTGCGCCGCTACGAGCCGGCCCGGCGCCTGCTGCAGCTCAGCGACGGCGCGACACCCGGCCAGCGCGCCTTCCAGCTGGCCACCCAGCTGGCCTATCTGGAGGCCGAGTCGCTGATACAGGCGACCGCCGATGAGGGCCGCTTCGCCAGTGGCGAGGCCAAGGCCCTGGCCCGCATCGGCCTGGCCAGTTATTACGCCGGCGCCCTGGTCCTGCCCTATGGCCGCTTCCTGGCGGCGGCCCAGGCGCTGCGCTACGACATCGCGCTGCTGGCCCAGCGCTTTGGCGTCAGCTTCGAGACCGTCTGCCACCGGCTCTCGACTCTGCAGCGCCCGCAGGCACGCGGCCTGCCGTTTTTCTTTGTGCGGGTCGACCGCGCTGGCAATATCTCCAAGCGCCAGTCGGCCACCGATTTCCATTTCTCGCGCAGCGGCGGCACCTGCCCGCTGTGGACGGTCTACGAAGCCTTTGCCCAGCCGGCTCAGGTCTTGACCCAGCTGGCCGCGATGCCCGATGGCCGCCGCTATCTGTGGATTGCGCGCAGCGAGCGCCGCCAGAGCGGCGGCTACCGCTCGCCAGCGCGCAGCTTCTCGATCGGCCTGGGTGTGGACATCCGCCACGCGGCCCAGCTGGTCTATGCCCAGGGCCTGGATCTGAGCGACCCGGGCAGCGCCACGCCGATAGGCCCCGGCTGCAAGCTCTGCGAGCGCCAGGGCTGCGCCCAGCGCGCCTTTCCGGCGCTGGGGCGGCGCCTGCGCATCGACGAGGGCGAGCGCTTGCGCGAGCCCTATGCGGCCGCTTGAGCGGAATCGAACGACCGTTCTTTTTTGTCACCCATGAGACGCCCGAGGTCCGAGCGTCCGTGATTCAATCGGCGCTCTTGCATTCGAGGAGCCCGCCATGACCGTCAACCGCCAGATTCAACTCGCGTCGCGCCCGCAGGGCGAGCCGAGCACCGACAACTTCAAGCTGGTCGAGGTGGCGCTGCCGGCGCTGGCCGAGGGCCAGGTGCTGGTGCGCAACCACTACCTGAGCCTGGACCCCTATATGCGCGGCCGCATGAACGAGGGCAAGAGCTATGCCCAGCCGCAGCCGCTCAATGAGGTGATGATTGGCGGCACGGTCGGCGAGGTGGTCGAGTCGAAGAACGCCGCCTTCAAGCCCGGCGACAAGGTGGTCGGCATGGGCGGCTGGCAGGAGTACCAGCTGGTCGATGCGAGCCAGCGCGGCGTGCTGCAGAAGGTGGACACCAGCCACATCCCGCTGTCGGCCTATCTGGGCGCGGTAGGCATGCCCGGCGTGACCGGCTGGTATGGCCTGGTCAAGATCATCAACCCCAAGGCCGGCGAGACCGTCGTCGTCAGTGCCGCCAGCGGTGCGGTCGGGGGCGCGGTGGGCCAGCTGGCCAAGGTGCGCGGCGCCCGTGCGGTGGGCATCGCCGGCGGCCCTGACAAATGCCGCCAGGTGGTCGAGGAGCTGGGCTTTGACGAGTGCATCGACTACAAGCAGCACCGGGACGTCAAGAGCCTGTCGGCCGCGCTGAAGGCGGCCTGCCCGAATGGCATCGACGGCTATTTCGAGAACGTCGGCGGCATGATTCTGGACGCGGTGATGCTGCGCGCGAACGCCTTCAGTCGCATCGCGATGTGCGGCATGATCTCCGGCTACAACGGCGAGCCGATCCCGATGAGCGCGCCCCAGCTGATTCTGGTGAACCGCATGAAGATCGAGGGCTTCATCGTCAGCGAGCATATGGAGCTCTGGCCCGAGGCGCTGAAGGAGCTGGGCGGCCTGGTGGCCACCGGCAAGCTGAAGTACCGCGAGTCGGTGGCCCAGGGCCTGGATGCCGCGCCCGAGGCCTTTCTGGGCCTGCTGAAGGGCAAGAACTTCGGCAAGCAGCTGGTCAAGCTGATCTGATGGCGATGCGCTGGCATTGCGAGCGCTTCGAGGCGCTGAGTGCATCGGCGCTCTACGCGCTGCTGTCGCTGCGGTCCCAGGTCTTTGTGCTGGAGCAGCGCTGCGTCTATCTGGACCCCGACGGGCTCGACCCACAGTGCTGGCATCTGCAGGGGCGTGGCGCGCAGGATGGGCTGCAGGCCTATGCCCGGCTGCTGCCGCCGCTGCTGAAAGGGCCGCAGCAGACGCTGCCGATGATTGGCCGCGTCGTCACCGCGAGCAGCGCGCGCGGCGCCGGCCAGGGCCGGGCGCTGATGCAGCAGGCGATCGCCGAATGCGCGCGGCTGTGGCCGGGGCAGGGCATTGACATCGGCGCGCAAGCCCATCTGCAGGGTTTCTATGCCAGCCTCGGTTTCGTGCCGAGCTCGGCGCCCTATGACGAGGACGGCATCGCCCATATCGATATGAGACGCGCAGCAGGAGACCCGGCATGAAGACTTACCAGGGCCGCACGGCCGTGATCACCGGCGCCGGCTCGGGCTTCGGCCTGGAGGTGGCGCGCCTGGCCGCCGCGCGCGGCATGAATCTGGTGCTCTGCGATGTGCAGGCCGATGCGCTGGACAAGGCCGCGGCCGAGTTCGGCGATCACCCGCTGCTGGCGCGGCGGGTCGACGTGTCCAAGGCCGCCGAGATGGAGGCGCTGGCGGCCGCCGTCCGGGCCCGCTTCGGCGCGCCGCACTTTGTCTTCAACAATGCCGGCGTCGGTTCCGGCGGCCTGGTCTGGGAGAACAGCCTGGCCGACTGGGACTGGGTGCTGGGCGTCAATCTGATGGGCGTGGTCCATGGCCTGCGCCTGTTCACGCCGATGATGCTGGAGGCCGCCGCCGCCGACCCGTCTTACGAGGGTCATATCGTCAACACCGCCTCGATGGCCGGCATGCTCAATGCGCCGAATATGGGCGTCTACAACGTCTCCAAGCATGCGGTGGTGTCCTTGAGCGAGACCCTCTATCAAGACCTGGCCCTGGTGACCGAGCAGATCCATTGCTCGGTGCTGTGCCCCTTCTTCGTGCCCACCGGCATCTCGCAAAGCCATCGCAACCGGCCCGGCGAGCTGGCCTCGGCGAAGCCAACCAAGAGCCAGCTGATCGGCCAGGCGATGAGCGACAAGGCGGTGTCCTCCGGCAAGATCACCGCCGCCGAGGTCGCGGCCATGGTGTTCGCGGCGCTGGACGAGGAGCGCTTCTACGTCTTCAGCCACCCGCGCTCGCTGGCCGGTGTGCAGACCCGCATGGAGGATGTGATGCAGCTGCGCAATCCGACCGACCCCTTCAAGGACAAGCCCGAGCTGGGTCAGCAGCTGAAGGCGGCGCTGCGCCAGGCGTGACATTGTTGCCGCTGGCGCGGCGCTGAACACCGGCGGTCCTGGCCGACCGGCGCCCTCGGGCCGCACAATCGGGCTGTGCAGGTCCGCTCCCTTGTTTCCTTTCTCGCTCTGGCCGCCCGGCTCATGCTGCTGGGCGGGCTGCTGCTTGGCGGACTGGCGGCCCTGGCCGAGGACAGACCCTGGCTGACGGCCGAGGAGCGCGCCTGGATTGCTCAGCAGCGGGTGCTGCGGGTCGCCAGCACGCCCAGCTACGGGCCCTTCACCTTTGTCGATGCCGAGGGGCGCTTGCGCGGCCTGTCGGTCGACTATGTCTCGCGCCTCAACGAGCTCAGCGGCCTGCGGCTGGAGTTTGTCGCGCCCCAGCCCTTTGCCCGCAATATGGAGGCGCTGCGCGCCGGCGAGCTGGACCTGCTGATGTCGCTGCGCGAGACGCCGGAGCGGGCCGAGTTCATGGGTTTCACCCGTCCCTATGTTTCGGTGCCGGTGGTGCTGTTGCGCCGGGTCGGCAGCGAGCGCCAGGCGCTGATGCCTGGCGAGCCGGTCTCGGTCGGCCAGGGTTTTGCGGCCGCCGACTTCCTGCGCCAGCGCTATCCCGACAACCCGCAGCAAGTCGAGACCGACGACAAAAGCATGCTGCGCCGGCTGGCCAGTGGCGAGATCGACGCGGCCGTGATGGACCTGGCCAGCGCCACCTTCCAGATTCGCGGCGAGGGCATAGGCAATCTGCGCGTGCAGGGCGATGTCGGCTATGCCTACGAGCTGGGCATAGGCTACCGGCGCGAGCTGGCCCTACTGGGCCGCATTCTCGACAAGACCCTGGCCCGCATCGACGCGGCCGAGCGCCAGGCCATGGTGGACCGCTGGATCTCGCTGCAGGCCGAGCGCAGCCCCTGGCAGCGCCGCCTGCTGCTGGCCGCCGCCGCGGCGCTGGCCCTGGTGCTGCTGGGTCTCGGCCTGGTGCTGCTGTGGAACCGGGCGCTGCAGCGCCAGGTGGTGGCGCGTACCGAGCAGCTGCGCGTCGAGCTGGCCGAGCGCCAGCGCCTGCAGGCTGCCGACCACGCCCGGGCGCTGGCCGAGGCCGCCAACCAGGCCAAGACCGAATTCATGTCCCAGGCCAGCCACGAGCTGCGCACGCCGCTGAACGCGGTGCTGGGTTTCGCCCAGCTGCTCGGCGGCGACGCCCAGCACCCGCTGGACGCGCTGCAGCGCGAGCGCGTCGGCCATATCGATGCGGCGGCCCGCCATCTGCTGATCCTGATCGAGGACATGATGACCCTGTCGCGCATCGAGTCCGGCAGCCTGGCGGTGACGCCGCTGCCGCTGCAGGCCGGCCCGCTGCTGCGCCGCTGTGTCGAACTGGCCCGGCCGGCCGCTGCCTCGGCCGGCATCGAGCTGCGACTGGACGAGGCCCCGCTGCCGCTGGCCCAGGCCGATCCGGTGCGGCTGGAGCAGGTGCTGCACAACCTGCTGTCCAACGCGATCAAGTACAACCGCCCCGGCGGCTGGGTCCAGGTGCGGGCCTGGGCCGAGCCGGCGCGCGGCCTGCTGATCCAGGTGGCCGACAACGGCCTGGGCCTCAGCGCCGAGCAACTGGCCCAGCTGTTCCAGCCCTTCAACCGCCTGGGCCGCAGCGAGCAGCAGGGCACCGGCATCGGCCTGGTGATCAGCAAGCAGCTGATGGAGCGCATGGGCGGCCAGATCCGTGTCGAGAGCCAGGCCGGCCAGGGCAGCCGTTTCATCCTGGAGCTGCAGGCGAGCTGATCTGGCACACTGCCGACCCCGCCATCCGACCGTCCGCCCCCATGCCTATTGCCCCCAACACCTCCCGCCGCGCCCTTGTGATCGGTGGCGGTCCGGCCGGGCTGATGGCGGCCGAGGCGCTGGCGGCGGCCGGTGTCGCGGTCGATGTGCATGACGCGATGCCCTCGGTGGGTCGCAAATTCCTGCTGGCCGGCAAGGGCGGGCTGAACCTGACCCACTCCGAGGCCTTCGAGCCCTTTGTGGCGCGCTTCGGCGAACGCGCCGAGGCCATCGCCCCGCTGCTCAAGCGACTCGATGGCCCGGCGTTGCGCGAGTGGGCGCAGGGCCTGGGCGTCGAGACTTTTGTCGGCAGCTCGGGCCGGGTCTTCCCGGTCGATATGAAGGCCGCACCGCTGCTGCGCGCCTGGTTGCAGCGGTTGCGCGCGGCCGGCGTGCGCTTTCATCAGCGCTCGCGCTGGCTGGGTTGGGGCGAGGACGGCGCGCTGCGCTTTGCCGGCCCCGAGGGCGAGTGCCAAGTGCAAGCCGATGCCGTCGTGCTGGCGCTGGGCGGGGCCTCCTGGCCGCAGCTGGGTTCGAACGGGGCCTGGGTCGAGAGCCTGGGTGCGCGCGGCGTCGAGATCGCGCCGCTGCGCGCGGCCAACTGCGGTTTCGATATCGGCGCCACCGCCGCCCATGCGGACGGGCCGGGCTGGAGCGCCGTCTTTGCCGAGCGCTTTGCCGGCCTGCCGGTCAAGCCGGTAGCCCTGCATATCGAGGGCGCCGGCGGGCGCCGCTTCGAGCGCCAGGGCGAGTTCGTGATCACCGCCAGCGGCATCGAGGGCTCGCTGATCTATGCGGCCAGTGCTCTTTTGCGTGACGAGATCGCCGAGCACGGCAAGGTCACGCTGCATCTGGATCTGCTGCCGGATCGCGAGGCGGCCTTTGTCGCGGCCGAGGTCGCGCGCCCGCGCGGCCCGCGCTCGCTGTCCACCCATCTGAAAAGCCGGCTGGGCATCGAGGGCCTGAAGGCCGGCCTGCTGCACGAGATGCTCAGCAAGGCCGAGTACGCCGACCCGGCCGTGTTGGCCGCGCGCCTGAAGCGCTTGCCGCTGACCCTGGTCGCGGCCCGTCCGGTGGCCGAGGCCATCAGCACGGCCGGCGGCGTGCGTTTCGAGGCCCTGGATGCCGGCCTGATGGTCAAGACCATGCCGGGCCTGTTCTGCGCCGGCGAGATGCTGGACTGGGAGGCCCCCACCGGCGGCTATCTGCTGACCGCCAGCATGGCCAGCGGCCGCGTCGCGGGCGAGGGCGCGGCGGCCTGGCTGGCGGCTAGCAGCGCCAACTGATACGTTTTTTTTACATCGCCGGCGCTCCAATCGCCGCGATGGCAGAGATCCTGTTCCAGCCGCAAGAGGTGATGATGGTGCCGCGGGTGGCGTTCGTGCCCTCGGGGCTGTTGCGGCGCGAGCATCTATTGGTCGATGAGCCACTGGATTCGGCGGCGGACCTGTTCACGCGCCTGGGTGAGCTGCTGCAGGCGCCACGCGGCCCGCGTGCCGGATTGATCGCCCAGCGCCTGGCACGCCGCCATCAGCGCGCCTCCACCGCGCTGGCGCGCGGCATTGCCTTGCCGCATGCGGCGGTCAGCGGCCTGCGCCGGCCGGTCGTTGCCTTTGTGCGCAGCCGCCGGGCGCTGGACTTCGGTGCTGCCGACGGACATCCCTGCCGCGACTTCCTGACCCTGCTGGTGCCCAATCCCGGCACCGCCGCTCACCTGGAGCTGCTGGCCCAGCTGCGTCTGCGCCTGCTGGCCCACGACTTCGCCATCCGGCTGGCCCTCGACCAGCGGGCTGAGGACCTGTGGGCCCGGCTTGGCGAGCTGCTGCCACCCTGAAGCCGTCGAGTGACAATGCCCGGCGATGTTGCGACGCCCCCCTTCTTCCCCTTTGCCCAGGGCCGCTGCGATGGCGGGCCTGAGCTGGCTGCTGCGCCCCTTGGGCGTGCTGCTGCTGTGCACCTTCATCAATGGGCTGATGGAGCGCTACTTCGAGCCGGCCAATCTGATCATGGTCTACCTGGCCGGTGTCGTCTTCGTCGCGCTGCGACAAGGCCTGCGGGCGGCGCTGTTCGCGGTCGCCGGCAGCGTGCTGCTGTTCGACCTGATCTTTGTCGCGCCGCGCTGGTCGCTGAACCCTATCGAGCCGCAGTATTTCTTCACCTTCGGTCTGATGGGGGCGGTGGGCTGGCTGATCAGCCAGCTGGCGGCCAACAAGCGCCAGCAGGCCCTGGTGGCGGAGGCGCGCTTGCGCCGGGCCCAGGCGCTCAATGCGCTGGCGCTGGATCTGGCCGGCGCGCGCTCCGAGGCGGAGGTCGGGCAGTCGCTGTGCCGGCGCATCGAGAGTGGTCTGGGGCTGACGGCCCGGCTGCTGCCGGCCGAGGCTGCAGCGGCGTCCGTCGGTGAGCTGCGCCTGCCGCTGAGTGCCGATGGCCAGCTGCTGGCCCAGTTGGCGCTGACCTCGCCGGGACCGCTGGCCGAGGAGGACCGCGAGCTGCTGGCCAGCTTTGCCAGCCAGAGCGCGATCGCGCTGGAGCGAGCCCGCTTCGAGCGCCAGAGCGCCGAGGCCCGGCTGACGGCCGAGAGCGAGCGGCTGCGCAACACTTTGCTGGCCGGCATCTCGCACGACTTCCGCACGCCGCTGACCACCATTGTTGGGTCGGCCACCAGTCTGATCGAGCAAGACCTGGCCCTGGACGAAGGGCATCGCCGCGCGCTGCTGACGGGGATCGTGGGCGAGGCGCGGCGCATGCACGCGCTGATGAGCGATCTGCTGGATCTGAGCCGGCTGGAGGAGGGGGCGGTGCAGCCCGAGCCGGAATGGTGCCCGGTGGATGAGCTGGTGGGTGAGGTGCTGGCCGGGCTGGGGCCGCGGCTGGCGCAGCACCGGGTTCGCATGGAGCTGACGCCCGATGCCTTGCTGTGGTGTGACGCGCGGCTGATCCAGCAGTTGCTGAGCAATCTGCTCGACAACGCCCGGCGCCACACGCCGGTGGGCGGGCTGATCACCCTGTCCTTCGCTCCGGGCGCGCTCGAGGCCCGGCTGAGCGTGCAGGACAGCGGGCCGGGCCTGCCGCCGGGGCGCGAGCAGGAGTTGTTCAAGAAGTTCGTGCGTGGCCAGTCCGAGCCCAGCGGCAGCGGCACCGGCCTGGGCCTGGCGATCTGCGCGGCCGTGGCCCAGCTGCATGGCGGCCGGCTTGAGGCCAGCACGCGGGATGGCGCCTGCTTCTGCCTGGTCCTGCCGCAGCCGCCGCAACCTGCCGATGCCGCAGAGGAGGGCGTGTGAACCCGGGCAAGACCATGGTGCTGGTGGTGGAGGACGAGGCGCCGATCCGCCAGCTGCTGGTGACGACGCTGGAAGCCGAAGGCTATGGCGTGCATGAGGCCGGCACGCTGCGCGAGGGCGAGGCGCTGGCCGGCAACCGCCGCATCGACCTGTTCCTGATCGACCTGGGCCTGCCCGATGGTGACGGGCTGCGCCTGATCGAGCGGCTGCGGCAATGGACGCGCCGACCCATCATCGTGCTGTCCGCCCGCGCGCAGGAGCAACAGAAGGTCGATGCCCTGGATGCCGGCGCCGACGACTACCTGGCCAAGCCTTTCGGCGTGGCCGAGCTGCATGCACGGCTGCGGGTGGCGCTGCGCCATGCGGCCCAGAGCGGCCTGGCCGGCCAGAGCCTGCTGCGCCTGGGCGAGCTGAGCATCGATCTGCAGGCCCGCACGCTGAGCCGCGGCGACGAGGCGCTGCGGCTGACGGCCACCCAATGGCGGCTGCTCGAGGTGCTGGCCCGCCAGGCCGGCCGGGTCGTCACGGCGCGCCAGCTGCTGCGCGAGGTCTGGGGGCCGGGCCATGCCGAGCAGGGCCACTACCTGCGCATCTATGTGCGCCAGCTGCGCCAGAAGCTCGAGCCCGAGCCGGCCCGGCCGCAATACCTGCTGACCGAGACGGGCATCGGCTACCGCCTGCTGGTGGCCGGCTGAGGCTTGTTACGCGGGCTTTTTACGCGCGCTTTACGCCCCGCTTGCTATGGTGCGCGGCCCGCCGCCGTCACGCTTCTTGCGCCGTCGGGTCAAGGAGCTTGTGCATGAAACAACTGTTGACTCTGGCCCGCTGGATCGACGCGCTCAGCGACGGTTTCGGCGTGATTGCCAAATGGGCGGTGCTGATCGCCTGCCTGACCAGCGCCGGCAATGCCGTGGTGCGCTATGTGTTCAATATCGGCTCGAACGCCTTTCTTGAGATCCAGTGGTATCTGTTCGCCGGCGCGGTGATGCTGGGCGCGTCCCAGGTGCTGCGCCTGAACGAGCATGTGCGGGTCGATGTGCTCTACGGGCAGTATCCGACCCGACTCAAGGTCTGGGTCGATTTGCTGGGCCTGCTGCTGTTCCTGTTGCCGGTGATGGGGCTGATGGCCTGGCTGTCCTGGCCCATGTTCGTCGGCATGTATGGCAGCGGTGAGAGCTCCAGCAATGCCGGCGGCCTGATCCGCTGGCCGGTGATGCTGCTGCTGCCGGCCGGCTTCGCGCTGCTGTGCTTGCAGGGCCTGGCCGAGATCATCAAGCGCATCGGCTGGCTGACCCAGCGCTACGAGATGGACACGCACTACGAGAGGCCGCTGCAATGAGCATGGAGAACTTCGCCCCGCTGATGTTCGCGGGCCTGATCCTGGTGATGCTGATCGGCTTCCCGGTGGCTTTTTCGCTGTCGGCCCTGGGCTTGCTGTGCGGCTTCATCGCGATCGAGATGGGCTGGTTCCCAGCCGCCTTCCTGTCCAATCTGCCGCTCAATGTGCTGGGCATCCTGTCCAACGAGCTGCTGCTGGCCATTCCCTTCTTCACGCTGATGGGGGCCATTCTTGAGAAATGCGGCCTGGCCGAGGATCTGCTCGATTCGATGGGTCAGCTGTTCGGCCCGATGCGCGGCGGCCTCGGCTACGCGGTCATCATCGTCGGCTTCATCCTCGGCGCCATCACCGGCACGGTGGCCGGCCAGGTCATCGCGATGGCGATGATCTCGTTGCCGGTGATGATGCGCTACGGCTACGACATGCGCTATGCGACCGGCGTGCTGGCGGCCTCGGGCACCATCACCCAGCTGGTGCCGCCCTCGCTGGTATTGGTGGTGATGGCCGACCAGCTGGGGCGCTCGGTCGGCGATATGTACAAGGGTGCCTGGGGCCCGTCGGTGCTGCAGGTGCTGATCTTCGCGATCTACACCTTCGTGCTGAGCCGTCTCAAGCCCGGCCATCTGCCGGGCCTGCCGCCCGAAGCGCGCACCTTGCAAGGCCGGGCGCTGTGGGTGAAATGCCTGCGCGGCATCATCCCGTCGGCCGTACTGATCTTCGCGGTTCTGGGCAGCATGGGCGGTCTGCCGGGCATCACGACGGCGATCTGCACCCCCACCGAGGCCGGCGCGATGGGCGCGGTCGGCGCCATCCTGCTGGCCGCCATCCATCGCCGCATGAGCTGGGACCTGCTCAAGAGCAGCCTGGCCGGCACGATGCGCATCACCGCGATGGTGGTCTTCATCCTGATCGGCTCGCGGGTGTTCTCGCTGGTGTTCCAGGGCGTCGACGGCGGCAAATGGATCGAGCACCTGCTGACCGGCCTGCCGGGCGGCCAGACCGGCTTCCTGATCGTCGTCAACATCTTCATCTTCTTCCTGGCCTTCTTCCTCGACTTCTTCGAGATCGCCTTCATCATCCTGCCGCTGCTGGGACCGGTGGCCGACAAGCTGGGCATCGATCTGATCTGGTTCGGCGTGCTGCTGTGCGTCAATATGCAGACCAGCTTCATGCACCCGCCTTTCGGTTTCGCGCTGTTCTATCTGCGCGGCATCTCCGACAGCCTGTTCAAGAACGGCGCTCTGCCGCGCAAGGTCGAATCGAAGGACATCTATCTGGGCGCCGTCCCCTTCGTGATCCTGCAGCTGCTGCTGGTCATCATCGTGATCTTCGTGCCGCAGACGGTGACCGTCTTCCTCGACAAACCGGTGGCGGTGGATCTGGACAAGGTCGAGATCCCGATCGAGGCGTCGGCGGAACCGGGCGCCAACCAGCCGACGATGGACGAGCTCTTCAAGCAGGACGCGCCGGCCAGCGCGCCGCAGTGAGGTCGCGATGAGCGAGCATGCTGATCTGAACGCCGAAGGCCCCTCCTTTCCGCCGGCCGTCAAGCTGCTGGCCGGCGCCATGATGGCGGCGCTGCTGCACTGGGCCTGGCTCGCGCTGGACGAGTTGCGTGCGGCGCAAGCGCCTCTGTCGACCTGGCTGCTGCTTGGGGCCGCCTTGCTGGTCGTGCTGGCCTGCTATATCGGGATGCTGCGTAGCCGCACCTCGGTCAGCGCCAGCCATGTGCGCCAGCGCTGGCTGTGGCACAAGGAGGTGGCGTTGGCCGATGTGCGCCAGGCCAAGCTGATTGATCTGCCGGGCCTGCGTTGGCTGATCGCGCCGCGCCTGATGCTGCGGCTGCGCGGCGGCGGCTTCTGCACCTTCCACGCCGCCGACCCGGCGGTGCTGGCCAGCTTCCGTCGCCTGGGCTTGGGCGAGTTCCGTTCCTACTGACCTCTAACTCCTGTCTGCCATGCTGCTGACACTTGTCTGTGCCTATCTGCTGGTGACCATCGCTGTCGGCCTCTGGGCCGCCAAGCGGGTCAAGACCACGGCCGACTTCGCGATCGCTGGTCGCCACCTGCCCCTGATGATGGTGGTGACCACAACCTTTGCCACCTGGTTTGGCTCGGAGACCGTGCTTGGGATCCCGGCCAAGTTTATCGAGGGCGGGCTCGGCGCCGTGGTCGAGGACCCCTTCGGCGCGGGCAGCTGTCTGGTGCTGGTAGGCCTTTTCTTCGCCGCGCGGCTCTACAAGCTCAATCTGCTGACCATCAGCGACTATTACCGCGAGCGGTACGGACGCAGCGTCGAGATTGCCTGCTCGCTGATCATCATCGTCAGCTATCTGGGCTGGGTGTCCGCCCAGGTTACAGCCCTGGGCCTGGTGTTCAATCTGCTGTCCGAAGGTGCCATCAGTGTGCCACTGGGCATGGTGATGGGCACAGCCTCCATCCTGGCCTACACCTTGTTCGGTGGCATGTGGTCGGTGGCCATCACCGACTTCATGCAGATGATTGTGCTGGTCGTCGGGCTGAGCATCATCGCGGTGTTTGCCGCGGATCAGGCCGGCGGCGCCGACAAGGTAATCGCGCTGGCGCAAAGCCGCGAGCTCTTCAACTTCTTCCCGCCACCGGACCTGAAAGCCATCCTGTTCTTTATTGCGGCGGCTATCACGATGATGCTGGGCTCGATTCCGCAGCAAGACGTGTTTCAGCGCGTGATGTCGGCCAATAGCGTACGTGCCGCCAGCGCCGGCCCGGTGATCGGTGGGTTGGCCTATATGTTGTTTGCCTTGGTGCCGATGTTTCTGGTGTGCAGCGCCTTGCTGATCATGCCGGAGCGCGCCGCAACGCTGCTGGCCGAGGATCCGCAGCGCCTGCTGCCCGCTCTCGTGCTGGAGCGCATGCCATTCTTGATGCAGGTGCTGTTTTTCGGTGCGCTGCTGTCGGCGTTGAAATCCACCGCCTCGGCCACGCTGTTGGCGCCCTCGGTAACTTTTGTCGAGAACATCTGGCGCCAGTTCTCGCCGCGTCAGAGCGACCGCCGCGAGTTGTTCGCCATGCGCCTGACCGTGCTCGTGTTCAGCATGGCGGTCTGTGCCTACGCAATCGCCTCGCGCGGCACACCGATTTACGAGATGGTGTCTGGGGCCTATCAGGTGACGCTGGTCGGGGCTTTCGTACCCCTGCTGGCCGGCCTGTTCTGGCGACGCGCGACCACCCAGGGGGCAGTCTTCTCCATCGTGCTGGGTCTGCTCGCTTGGCTGCTGCTACTGCTGAGCCCGGCAGGGCAGCAGTTCCCGGCCCAACTGGCCGGCTTGCTGATGGCCGCATTGGGCATGCTCATCGGTTCGCTGGGGCCGCAGATTCTCCCCAACCGCCATGGAAGTCATCACCACCTGCCGGGTCTAGCCTGAGCAGCCCCGCTCAAGGTTTGTTCAGATGCTCGCCCAGAAAGCGCTCGACGCGGCGGGCGAAGTCCACCTGGGTCGAGACCTGGCGCCAGCTGTGGCCCTCGTTGGCATAAGTGACCCATTCGGGCGGCCGACCGGCCTCGGTCAAGACCTTGCGCAGGCGCTCGCCGTGGGCCAGCGGCACGCGCAGATCGGCCTCGCCGAAGGCCAGCAGCAGCGGCGCCTTGATGTGCCGGGCCTGGGCCAGCGGTGAGGCGGCGCTCAGCATCGCCGCGTCCTTCTCGGCGTCGCCGACCAGCTCGGGCAGCATGTGGCGGCGGCCCTGGCCGCTGATGTCGTCGTCGATCCACCAGGAACCCTTCAGCAGCAGGAAGGGATCGGTGACCGCGACCCAGGCGATGCCGCAACGGTAGAGCTCAGGGTGGCGCACCAGGCCCATCAGCGTCGAGTAGCCCCCATAGCTGGCGCCGGCGATGCAGGCCTGCTCGGGGCTGGCCAGGCCCTGCTGGCGAGCCCACAGCAGGGCGTCGGCCACATCATCCTGCATGGCCTGGCCCCATTGCTTCCAGCCGGCGCGGTAATGAGCCTCGCCGTAGCCGGTGCTGCCGCGGAACTCCGGCGCGATCACCAGATAGCCGCGCGAGGCCAGGAACTGCTCCATCGCCTGCCAGCGCCAATGCCCGCCGCGCACCCAGGGGCCGCCATGCACCAGCACCACGGCCGGTGCCGGCTTGCCGGGCTCGACGCCGGTGGGCAGCGTCAGCCAGACCGGCAGATCACGCCCGTCGCGGGCCTTGATGCGCTCCAGCGCCACGCCCGACATGCGGCGCGGATCGATGTCGTCGAGTACCCGGCTGACCGGCTGCCAGCGCTGGGTCGCAGCCTCGTACACCCAGAGCTGGCCGGGATCGCGATCCGAGAAGGAGCGCACCAGCACCACCTGATCGTCGGCGCCGCAGCGGCTGCAGCTGAGCCGGTTGATGCGGCCGGGCAGGCGTTCGTCGGCCAGGGCCTGCATGCGCTTCATCGCCGGGTCGAACCAGACGGTCTGCTCGGCATCGGTCTCGACGCGCACGCCCAGAGCCCGCGAGCCGGCGCGGTCCAGCACCAGGCTGCCGCTGAAATCGAAGCCCGGCGCGGACACCAGGGCCGGGGTCTGCGGCTTGCCGGCCTCGAAGTCATAGCGTGTCAGCACCGCATAGCCCTCCGGGCCGTGTCGATGGGTGACATAGAGCGTGCCAGCGTCGTCGACGACGCTGGGCTGGAAGGGCTGGCGCAGCAGATCGCCCTGCGACAGCTGACGCCAAGAGTCCTGGCCGGGGCCGCGCCAATGCAGGCTGCTGCGCCCCTCGCTCTCGACGCCGGCCAGGCGCGGCTGGCCCTTGCTGTCAAACCACCAGCGGGTCGCGTTGCGCGGCCCATCGCCCAGGCCCATCGTGCGCGTGCGCCCGCTGCGCACATTCAGCCACATCGGTGTGACGGACTGCAGTTCACGGCTTGCGAAGCTCATCACGCCGATCACGATCTCGTCGGGCGTGACGCCGTCCTGCTGCAGCGGCACATGCAGCAACACATGGTTCCATTCCAGCGCCTTGTCGCGCGTGCTGCCGTCGCTGATGAAGGGCAGGCCGCGCCGGCGCACCAACATGCGGAAGTCGCTGCCATCGGCATTGATGGCGTAGAGCCCGGGGGCGGCGCGTCGGTCCTCGCCGCTGCCGGCTTCCAGGTCCAGCACGCTGAAGACCAGGCGCTCGTCGCTGACCCAGTCGAAGCGCACGATGTCGGCGTCGGAGAACAATGCCGCACGCCTGGCCTTGGGCTCGGCCTCCAGATCAATGACCGCCAGGCCGACTCGTGCCGACCCCCGCGAGGTGCTGACCGCCAGGCGCTTGCCCGAGGGCGATAACTTGGCTTCCAGCACCGCCGGGCGCTGGAAGAAGCGTTCCACCGGGATCGGCTGCTGCGCTTGTGCCGACGCCTGTTGCATCGACAGGGCCGCGGCGAGCGCGGCCAGGCTGAGCCAGAAACTCTTCATCCATCCTCCCTGCCTGTGGCAGTTTTTTTGATGGGGCGAAGAATAGCCTGGGCTGTCAGTCGGCGTCCAGGAAGGCCTGCAGCCGCGCGGCCAGCGCCTCGGGCTGGTCATGGTGAAGCATATGACCGGCGCCCTGCAGCCGCGCGCGCTGCAGCTGCGGCACCGCGGCGAGCCGGGCCTCGAAGTCCTCGCGCGGGTAGCGATCGCCCCACCACTGGCTCATCTGCGTCTCGCTGCCCTCGACCCACAGCACCGGTGCCGTGATGCGAGCCCAGCAGGCCAGGATCTCGGCCTGGCGGTAGAGGATGGGGTTGGCGCGCTTGTGGGCCGCGTCACCGAGGATGTGCCAGGTCTTGCCCTCGGGGCCGTGCTGCTCGCGCGACCAGTGCGGCGCCAGCCAGGCGGCCTTGTCGGCGGCCAGGCGCGGGTTGGTCTTCATCAGGCGCTGGGCCACGCCGGCGAGGCTGTCGTAGTGTTTCAGGCTTTGCGGCGTCTTCAGATCGTCCAGCCACTCGATCAGGCGCGCCGGCGCCATCTCGGGCTGCGTCTCGGGCAGGCCGAAGCCTTCCAGATTGACCAGGCGGCGGATGCGCTCGGGCCGCAGCCCGGCATAGCTCATCACCACATTGCCGCCCATGCTGTGGCCCAGCAGATCGACCGCCTGGCCCGGTGCGACGGCGTCCAGCAGCGCGTCGAGATCGCCCAGATAGTCGGGGAACCAGTAGCTGTCGGCGCCGCTGCTGTCGCTGAGGCCGAAGCCGCGCCAGTCCATCGCGACGATGTGGCGCTCATCGGCCAGCGCATCGACGACGAACTGGAAGGACGCGCCCACATCCATCCAGCCATGCAGCATCAGCAGCGTCGGCCGCTCGGGCGTGGCGAGGCCGGCCTCGCCCCAGCTCAGGACGTGGTGGCGCAGGCCGCGCAAGGAAATGAACTGGCTGCGGTGCGGGCGGCGTGCGGTGTAGGCGATGGGCATCATGCGGGCGACTGTAGGACAAGCAGTGCCGGCAGGCTGTCGGCCCGGCGACAAGCTGCGTGGACAATGCGGCCATGAGCACCTACACGATACGCCCCGCCCAGAGTAGCGATGTGCCGGCCATCGCCGACCTGATCGCCGAGCTGGCCGAGTTCGAGAACCTCACGCACATGCTGCAGCTGACCGCCGACAAGCTGCACCCGCATCTGTTTGGCCCGAAGCCGGTGGTCGAGGCCCTGGTCGGCGAGATCGACGGAGAGATGGTGGGCTTTGCGCTGTTCTTCACCAACTTCAGCACCTTTCTGGCCAAGCCCGGCCTCTATCTGGAAGATCTCTATGTGCGTCCCGCACATCGCCGCAGCGGCCTGGGCAAGGGCCTGCTGCAGCGCCTGGCGCAGATTGCCGTCGAGCGCGACTACGGCCGCTTCGACTGGACCGTGCTGGACTGGAACGAGGACGCGATCCGCTTCTACGAGAAGATGGGTGCCAGCGTGCTGCCCGAGTGGCGCATCTGCCGCATGACCGGCGAGGCCTTGACCTCGTTTGCCGCGCGCCGCTGACCCCTTGCAAGGGGGATCAAAAGAGGGCCCCGGCCGGCCGCGACCGTCATAGACTGAGGCCTAGCGATCAGGGAGTGGTCACATTTGAACGGTGGCCCTATGCAGCCAGGCCAGGCGCGCGAGTTCTGGGGGCATCTCTCGACCGAGCCGGCCGGGCCGCGCGAGTTCCGCGCCGCGCTCGGCCTGATCGCCCTCTCGGCCATGGTCTTCGTGGCGGCCCTGCCTTTTGCCGCCACGCCGCTGGCCAAGCTGCCCGCCTTCATCCCTATCTATGTCACCGCGCTGGTGATCTGCGATCTGATCACGGCGGTGCTGCTGTTCAGCCAGTACCGGGCCCTGCAGTCGCTGGAACTGCTGGTCCTGGGCGGCGGCTATCTGTTCACCGCCGCCGCCACCGCGGCCTATGCGCTGATCTTTCCGGGCCTGTTCGCCGCGACGGGCCTGCTGGGCTCGGGGCCGCAGAGCTCCTCGGCCCTGTATATGTTCTGGCATGGCGGCTTCCCGCTGACGGTGATGGCCTATGCGAGGGTCAAGGCGGGAGGCTCCGGTCGGCCGAGCTTCAACCGGGCGCGGCGCCTGCGGGCGCAGATGGTCATCGTTTTGATGGTGGTGCTGGTGCTGGCCACCGTGGCCGCATTCACGGCTTTTGCGACCGCAGGGCACGAGCACCTGCCGGTGTTTCTGCAAGGGGACCGGACCACCGCTGCCGGGCGCGCCGTTCTGCTGGGCGTCTGGACCCTGAGCCTGCTGGCGCTGGCCATGGTCTGGCGGCGCCGGCCGCACACGGTGCTCGATGTCTGGCTGCTGGTGGTGATGACCGTGTGGCTGTTCGACCTGGCGCTGGCGGCCATCCTGAACACCGGCCGCTACGACCTGGGCTGGTACGCCGGCCGCATCTACGGCCTGCTGGCGGCCGGCTTTCTGCTGATCGTGCTCTTGAGCGAGAACGCCCGGCACTATGCGCGGCTGGTGCGGCTGTCGGCCGATCTGAGCGCAGCCAACGACCAGCTCTGGCAGCTGTCGCAGCAGGACGGGCTGACCGAGCTGGCGAACCGGCGCGCCTTCGATCGCTATCTGGCCGAGCAGATGGCGGTGGCGGTGCGCCACAAAAGAGCCCTGGCCCTGGTGCTGATCGATGTCGATCACTTCAAGGCCTATAACGACCACTACGGCCACCACGCCGGCGACCTGTGCCTGAAACGGCTGGCGGCGGCGCTGCAGGCCTGCTGCCGCCGGCCGGCGGACATGGCCGCGCGCTACGGCGGCGAGGAGTTCGCGCTGATACTGCCGGACACCGATCTGACGGGCGCCCGGCACACCGCCGAAGCCGCCCGGGCCGCGGTCGCGGCTCTGGGCATCGAGCATTCAAGCTGTTCCACCGGCCCGCACATCAGCGTCAGCATCGGCCTGGCCATGGTCGACCCGTCACGCTCAATGACGATGGCGCAGCTGATCGTGGCCGCCGACGGTGCGCTCTACCGGGCCAAGGAAGGCGGGCGCGACCGTGTCATGGCCGGGCCGCCGGACCGCTAGGTCGGCGCCATCGACACCAGCGCGGCCAGACGGCTTTGCTCGCAGGCATTCTCGGCCTTGCAGACTTCCTGGACCGCGCGCAGGCTGGCCTGCACGATGGCGGCGGCGTCGACCTCGAAATGCGCGCGCAGCTCGGCGCGCGAGTCGCTGCGGCCAAAGCCGTCGGTGCCCAAGCACAGATAGCGCCGCCCCGGCGGCAGATAGGCGCGCACCAGCTCGGGCAGGGCGCGCACATAGTCGCTGGCGGCGATGATGGGGCCGCTGCTGGCGCGCAGCTGCAGCTCCAGCGCGCTGTCGACGGCCGGCTTCAGGCCCTGGCGCCACAGCCGCTCCTGCGCGGCGCCCTCCCGGGCCAGCTCGATATAGCTGGTGACGCTCCAGACATCGGCGGCGATGCCGTGCTGCTCTTCCAGCAGCGCCGCCGCCTTCAGCACCTCGCCCATGATGGCGCCGCTGCCGAACAGCTGCACCCGCTGCGGCAGCGCGGCCGGTCCGCTGCGCAGCCGGTAGATGCCGCGCAGCACGCCGGCACGGTCGGCCTCGGCCAGGCTGGGGTTGACGACGTTCTCATTGGTGACGGTCAGGTAGTAGAACTCGTCGACCTGCTGCTCCAGCATGCGGCGCATGCCGTGGTCGATGATGAGGGCCAGCTCGCCGGCGAAGGCCGGGTCGTAGGCGCGGCAGTTCGGCACGGTGGAGGCGAACAGCGGGCTGTGGCCGTCCTGGTGTTGCAGGCCTTCGCCGCCCAGCGTGGTGCGGCCGGCGGTGGCGCCGATCAGGAAGCCGCGGGCGCGCTGGTCGGCCGCGGCCCAGATCAGGTCGCCGACCCGCTGGAAGCCGAACATGCTGTAGAAGATGTAGAAGGGCAGCATCGCCAGCCCGTGCGTCGAGTAGCTGGTGGCCGCCGCGGTCCATGACGACAGCGCGCCGGCCTCGCTGATGCCTTCTTCGAGGATCTGCCCGCTCTTGTCCTCGCGGTAGGCCAGCATCGAGCCGGCGTCCTCGGGCTGGTAGAGCTGGCCGAAGGGGGCGTAGATGCCGACCTGGCGGAACAGGCTGGCCATGCCGAAGGTGCGCGCCTCGTCGGCGACGATGGGCACGATGCGCGGGCCCAGCCTCTCGTCCTTGATCAGCGCGGCCAGCTGGCGCACAAAGGCCATCGTCGTGCTCATGCTCTTGCCGTCGGCCTGCAGCGCGAAGCCGGCCGTCTCGGCAAGACCTGGCACCGGCAGCGGCGGCGCCAGCGTGGCGCGGGCCGGCAGAGAGCCGCCGAGCGCCGCGCGGCGCGTCTGCAGATAGCGCATCTCGGCACTGTCCTCGGCGGGCTTGTAGAACGCCGCCTCGGCCACCTGGGCGTCGCTGAGCGGCAGCGCAAAGCGCTCGCGAAAGGCCAGCAAATCGTCCGTGCCCAGTTTCTTCTGCTGGTGCGAGGTCATGCGGCCCTGGCCGGCCGTGCCCATGCCATAGCCCTTCATGGTCTTGGCCAGCACGACGGTGGGCTGGCCGCGATGGGCGCGGGCGCGTGCGAAGGCGGCGTGGATCTTGACCGGGTCATGGCCGCCGCGGCGCAGCCGGTCTATGTCCTCGTCGGCCAGGTGGGCGACCAGGGCCTGCAGCTCGGGCGACTGGCTGAAGAAGCTGCGGCGGTTGAAGGCGCCGTCGTTTGCGCTGAGCGTCTGGAACTCGCCGTCCACGGTGCGCGCGAAGGCCCGCGCGATCGCATGGGTCTCGTCGCGCGCCAGCAGCGCATCCCACTCGGAGCCCCACAGGCATTTGAGGACATGCCAGCCGGCGCCGGCGAACAGTGCTTCGAGCTCGTCGACGATGCGGCCATTGCCGCGCACCGGGCCGTCCAGGCGCTGCAGATTGCAGTTGATCACGAAGACACAGTTGTCGAGGTTCTCGCGCGCGGCCAGGGTCAGCGCGGCGATCGACTCCGGTTCGTCCATCTCGCCGTCGCCGAAAAAGCCCCAGACCTTGCGCTGCTCGGTGGCCTGCAGGCCGCGGTCGGCCAGGTAGCGCATGAAGCGGGCCTGGTAGATCGCATTGATCGGGCCTATGCCCATGGACCCGGTCGGGAACTGCCAGAACTCCGGCATCAGATAGGGGTGTGGGTAGGAGCTGAGCCCCTGGAACCCTTGCTTCTGCGCGCTGAGTTCCTGGCGGTAGTGGCGCAGCGCGTCTTCGCCGAGCCGGCCCTCCAGAAAGGCGCGCGCATAGACGCCCGGCGCCGAATGCGGCTGGAAGTACACCAGATCGGCCCCCTGCGGCGCCGCAGGGCCGCGGAAGAAATGCTGGAAGCCCACCTCGAACAGATCGGCCGCCGAGGCATAGCTGGCGATGTGCCCGCCGAGCTCGCCGTGCGCGGCATTGGCGCGTACGACCATCGCCAGCGCGTTCCAGCGCAGCATGGCCGAGAGCCGCTGCTCGATGGCCAGGTCGCCGGGGTAGGGCGGCTGCTGGGCCAGCGGCACGCTGTTCAGATAGGGCGTGACGGCCGCCGGCCGCCAGGGCAGCTGCTGCTGGCGCGCATGCGCCAGCAGGCCGTCCAGCAGGGCGGCCGCGCGTTCGCGGCCTTCATGCGGCCCCCAGGCGGCGAGCAGGCCGTCCAGCGCTGCACACCATTCCTGAAGTTCCTCGTCGACATCGGTCGGGTGCATGCGCTGGCTCCTGTCTGCTGATGTCAACCGTTGCGGAAGAGGAAGCTGTAGGCGTTCAATGCGGGGACGCCGCCCAGGTGGGCGTAGAGCACCCGCGAGCCTGCGGGGAACTCGCCCTTGCGCACCCTATCGATCATTCCCTGCATCGACTTGCCCTCGTAGACCGGGTCGGTCAGCATGCCCTCGGTGCGTGCGCACAGGCGTATCGCTTCCAGCGTGCCTTCGCTGGGCAGGCCGTACTCGGGGCCGCCGTAGCGGGTGTCCAGCACCACGTCGGCGGCCACAATGGGCCGGCCCAGCTCGACCAGCTCGGCGGTGTGCTGGGCGATGCGCAGGATCTGTGCATGGGTCTGTGCCGGCTTGGCCGAGGCGTCGATGCCGATCACCTTGTCGGCGCGGCCGTCGGCCGCGAAGCCCACCACCATGCCGGCCTGCGTGCTGCCGGTCACCGAGCAGACGACGATGTAGTCGAACTTGAAGCCCAGCTCGGCTTCCTGCGCGCGCACCTCCTCGGCGAAGCCGACGAAGCCCAGGCCGCCGTAGGGATGCTCGGAGCAGCCGGCCGGGATCGGGAAAGGCTTGCCGCCACGCGCCTTGACATCGTCCATCGCCTGCTGCCAGCTCGGGCGGATGCCGATGTCGAAGCCGGCCGCGTCCAGGCGCACATCGGCCCCCATGATGCGCGACATCTCGATATTGCCGACCCGGTCGTAGACCGCGTCCGAGTAGTTGACCCAGTTCTCCTGCACCAGCACGCACTTCATGCCCAGATGGGCGGCGACCGCGGCGACCTGGCGGGTCTGGTTGGACTGGATGCCGCCGATCGAGACCAGGGTGTCGTAACCGCCAGCAATCGCCTCGGGAATCAGGTACTCCAGCTTGCGGGTCTTGTTGCCGCCGAAGGCCAGGCCGCTATTGCAGTCCTCGCGCTTGGCATAGAGCTCGACCTCGCCGCCGAGCGCGGCGCTCAGGCGCTTCAGGGGCTGGATGGGCGAGGGGCCGAAGGTCAGCGGGTGGCGGGGGAAACGTTGCAGATTCATGTGAAGACTCCGAGGAGAGAGGGAAGAGCTTGGCTGCGCTGGGAATGTTAGGAAGAATGCCTGTTCACAGGGTTGCAAAGATTGATGGGATGGCAAACTTCTTGCTGACTGTTTGCTCCTGATGTGGCTTCCTATTGCTGGAGAATTGAATTGAGCACAACAAAAGTTCGTGGCCAGGCGAAGCTCGCGGCCCCGGACGCGATCGCGCTGGATCGCACCGACAAGACGCTGTTGCGCGCGCTGCAGCGCGACGCCTCGATCTCGAATGTGGCGCTGGCCGAGAAGGTGCATCTGAGCCCGCCGGCCTGCCTGCGCCGGGTCGAGCGCCTGCGCCGCGCCGGGCTGATACGCGCGACCGTGGCCCTGCTGGACCCGCCGGCGCTGGATGCCGGCATGCTGGTCATCATCGGCGTGGTGCTGGACCGCTCGACGCCGGAGTCCTTCGCGGCCTTCGAGAAATCCGCCGCCAAGATTTCCGGCTGCATGGAGTGCCATGTCGTGACCGGCGAGTTCGACTACTTCATGATGCTGCGCACCAAGGACAGCGATAGCTTCAACCGCCTGCATGCCGAGCAGCTGCTCTATCTGCCGGGGGTGCGGCAGATCCGCAGCTTCATGGTGCTCAAGCAGGTGCTGTCGACGACAGAGATACCCTTGTAGCGCCATATCCAGAATAAAAGTTCTAGACAATAAGTTCTAGAAAAGTTATTCTGAATGCATGGCTCATTCATCCTCACTCCCCAAACCCACCGCCGCCGAGCTGGATCTGCTGCGCGTCATCTGGCGCGAAGGGGCTTGCACGGCCCGCCAGGCGCATGAGGCGCTGAAGCTCGAGCGGCCCGAGATCACCGAGGCCAATGTGCTGCGCCAGCTGCAGCTGATGCACAGCAAGGGCCTGCTGACGCGCGACGAGGGCCAGCGCCCGCAGGTCTATGCGGCCGCCCACGCGCAGCACAAGCTGCAGCAGCAGCTGCTCAAGGACATGGTCTCCAAGCTCTTCGGCGGCTCCGGCAAGGCCCTGGTGATGGCCGCGCTGAAGACCCAGGTCAACCAGCAGGAGCGCGACGAGATTGCGCAGCTGCTGAGCCAGGGCGATGCGGCCGGCAAAGGCAAGCGCTCATGAGCGGCACGAGCTGGACCCTCTGGGTGCAGCCGCTCAGCGACACCTTGCTGCAGCTGCTGTGGCAGCTGGGCGTGCTGGGCGGCTTGGCCGCGCTGCTGCTGCATGTGCTGCGCCACAGCGCCGCCCGCCTGCGCTATGCGGTCTGCGCCGTGGCCCTGTTGCTGAGCCTGCTGCTGGCGGCGCTGCAGTTCGGTACGCGCTGGGCCGAGGCGCAGACCCCGCCGGCCACACCGGCGGCGCAGCCACTCTGGGGCGGCGGCGCGCTCAAGGCCCAGCGCCACGGCGCCGTGCAGTCACAACAGGTCGAGGAGCCCGATCGCTGGGCGACGCAGACGCCCTGGCGCCAGGGCCTGGCCTGGGCCTGGTTGCTGGGCGTCGCGCTGATGAGCTTGCGTCTGCTTGCCGGCCTGGCCTGCGTCGCGCGCTGGCGCCGCCGCAGCCGGCCCGCGCCGGCGCTGTGGCAGACCCGCCTGGATCAGCTGGCCCGCCGCATGGGCCTGGGCCCGTCGGTGGCGCTGCGCTTGCTGCCCGCCGCGGTCGATGTGGCCGCCGGTCCCTTCACCGTCGGCTGGTGGCGACCGGTCGTGCTGCTGCCGGCCGGCCTGCTGACGGGCCTGCCGGCGCCGCTGCTGGAGGCCTTGCTGGCGCACGAGCTGGCCCATGTGCGGCGCTGGGACTATCTGGCCCATCTGCTGCAGAAGGTGGTGGAGGCCTTGCTGTTCTTCCACCCCGTCATCTGGTGGCTGTCGCGCCGGCTGCGGATCGAGCGCGAGCTGGTGGCCGACGCGCTGGCGGCCGAGCAGCTGGGCGCGCCGCGCCAGCTGGCCGAGGCCTTGCAGGCGCTGGCGCTCGGTCCGCAGGCGCCGGCGCTGGCCGCTGCGGCCCAGGGCGGCGAGCTGGCGCAGCGGGTGCGCGCCCTGGTCCGGCGCGCGCCGCCGGGCGGGGAGGGGCCGCGGCTGCTGTCCGCGCTGCTCTTGCTGGGCCTGCTGGCCGGCGTGCTGCCGCTGGCCGGCATGCACAACGCGACGGCGCAGGCCGGCTTGGCAAGCGCAGTCCCTGCCAGCGCCGGCCCTCACTTGCCCGCCGACCTGGCGCTGGCCTCCAGCCATGCGCTGGTGCTGGATGCCGATTCCGGCGAGGTGCTGCTGGCGCGCAACGCGCAGCAGGCGGTGCCGATTGCCTCGATCAGCAAGCTGATGACGGCCCTGGTGGTGCTGGACGCGGGGCAGGACCTGCAGCAGCAGCTGAGCGTCTCGCGCGAGGATGTGCGGGCCAGCCCCTTCAGCAGCGCGTCGCTGCGGCCGGGCCAGCGGCTGAGCCGCGAGGCGGCTCTGACCCTGATGCTGCAGGCCTCCGACAACCGCGCCGCCCAGCTGCTGGCGCGCCACTATCCGGGCGGCCTGGCCGCCTTCGAACAGGCCACGCAGGACAAGGCCGGCAGCCTGGGTCTGCAGACGGCGGAGTTGCGCCACCCGACCGGCGTGCCGTCCAGCAGCCGGGCCAGCGCCGCCGATGTGGCCCGTCTGCTCGAGGCCGCCGCCAGCGAGCCGCTGATACGGCAAGCCGCCGGCGCGGCGCGGGCCCGCGTGCTGGTCGATGGCAAGCCGATCGAATCCCTCCACAGCAACCCGCTGGTCGGCGCCCCCGGCTGGCCCATGCTGCTGGCCAAGACCGGCTTCACACAGGCGGCCGGGCGCTGCGTGGCCCTGCAGATGCGCCTGCAGGGGCGGCGTCTGAGCGTGGTCCTGCTGGGGGCGCCGGACGCCGCGCAGCGCGAGGCCGATCTGCAGCGCATCCGCGCTGCGCTGCAGGGCTGAGCCAAGAACCTCTATCCCATGGAATCAATACCGATGAACACCCTCTCTCGTCGTCAACTCTTGCTGCAGGCCGGCGCCTCCTCGCTGCTGCTGGGCGGCCTGCCCGGCGTCGCCAATGCCGTGGTGATGGCCCATGCCCCCTTTGCCACGCTGGAACAGAAGGCCGGCGGCCGGCTCGGCGTGGCCGTGCTGGACTGTGCCGATGGCGCGCTGATCGGCCACCGCTGGCAGGAGCGCTTTGCGCTGTGCTCCACCTTCAAGCTGCCGCTGGCCGGCGTGGTGCTGCGCGAGGCCGACCAGGGCCGGCTGCAGCTCGATCGGCCGCTGCGCTACGGGCTGGCCGATATGGTGCCTCATGCACCGGTGACGGGCCGGCATCTGGCCAGCGGCCGCATGAGCATTGCCGCGCTGGCCGAGGCCACGCAGACCACCAGCGACAACGTCGCCGCCAATCTGCTGCTGCGCGAGCTCGGCGGCCCGGCCGGCCTGACGGCCAGGCTGCGCGAGCTGGGCGATGGCGAGACCCGGCTGGACCGCTACGAGCCGCAGATGAATGTGGTCGATGTGGTCCACGCCGGTGAGCTGAGGGATACCAGCACGCCGCTGGCGATGGCCCGCACGACCGACCGGCTCTTGAATTCCGACTGGCTGGCGCCGGCCTCGCGCGAGCGGCTGGCCCAGTGGATGATCGCGACCGACACCGGCCTGAAGCGCCTGCGCGCCGGTTTCCCGGCGGGCTGGAAGGCCGGCGACAAGACCGGCACCTTCATGGGCCCGGGCGTGGATGACAAGTACAACGATGTCGCGATCGCCTGGCCGCCGGGGCGGCCGCCGCTGATCGTGTCGGCCTACTACGAAGGCCCGGGCCGGCACGACCATATGCGCGACCAGGACCAGGCGGTGCTGGCCGAGGTCGGACGGCTGGCGGCGGCCTGGTGGCTCTCGCGCCAGCCGCGCTGAACCCTCAGCGCAAGGTCCGGTTGAACAGCGCCAGCGTGCGCGCCCAGGCCTGCTGCGCCGCGCTCGCGTCGTAGCGCGGCGTGGTGTCGTTGTTGAAACCGTGCTGCGTGCCGGCGTACTTGAAGGCCTCGTGCTTGGTGCCGGCGCTTTTCAGTGCGGCCTCGTAGGCGGGCCAGGCGGCGTTGATGCGCTCATCGTTCTCGGCAAAGATGATCAGCAGCTCGGCCTTGATCTGGCCCACCTGTTCGGCCGGCGCCGGCGCGCCATAAAAGGCCGCGCCGGCCTGCAGCTCGGGCAGCCGCGTGGCCAGGAAGTTGACCATGCCGCCGCCATAGCAGAAGCCCACCGCGCCGAGCTTGCCATTGCCACCGGTGACGCCGCGCGCGAAGCCGGCGGCCGCGACGAAGTCCTCGCGTGTCTTGGCCTGATCGAGCTTGGCGAACTGTTCGCGGGCCTTGTCCTCGTCGCCCGGATAGCCGCCCAGCGGGAACAGCGCATCGGGCGCGACCGCGATGAAACCATCCAGCGCCAGGCGCCGCGCGATGTCCTCGATATGCGGGTTCAGGCCGCGGTTCTCATGAATCACCAGCACCACCGGCAGCGGGCCCGGCGCCTGGGCCGGCCGCGTCACATAGGCGCGCACCTTGCCATAGCCGGCCGGCGACGCGAACTCGACGAACTCGGCCTTGACCCGCGCATCGCCCGGCGCCACCTTCTGCGCCTGCGCGAAGTCCGGGCTCAGCGCCGCCAGCAGCGCCGCCGCCGTGGTGCCGCTGGCCAGCGCGAAGCGGGCCGCCCGGTCCAGAAAGCCGCGGCGGTCGATGTCGCCATGCACGTACTGGTCGAACAGGCACCAGAGCTCGGGGTCGAACTGGCTGGGGTCGATGACGGGCGCGGCTGCGACGGCTGCTGTTGGCATTGCTTCGTGATTCATGGCTGAGAAACCTCGGCGTGTTGACGACAGGATGGGCGAGGCTGCCTTTTACACCGCCCGGCCGGACGGCGTGAGTCCCGGGGTTTCCCGCAGGCGGCCGGGCGGCAGCAGCGCATCGAGCGGGCTGCGCACGCCTGCGCCACCGACCTTGAGCACATGGGTGTAGATCATGGTCGTGGCGACGTCGGCATGGCCCAGCAACTCCTGCACCGTGCGGATGTCGTAGCCGGCCTGCAGCAGATGGGTCGCGAACGCATGACGCAGGGTGTGCGGCGTGGCCGGTTTGGTGATGCTGGCGGCGACCACTGCCCGTTTGAATGCACGCTGGAAGGTTTGGTCGTACAGATGATGCCGCCTGACCACGCCGCTGCGGGGATCGGTGGACAGATGGTCTTGCGGGAAGACCCAGAACCACGCCCAGCTGTGCCCTGCTCTGGGGTACTTGCACTCCAGTGCATGCGGCATCTCCACGCCGCTCTGGCCGGACGCAGCATCGGCGGCCCAGAGCCGGTGCGCATCAGCGAGCTGGGCGCGCAACTCGGCATGCAGGGTCTGCGGCAGCATCACCACGCGGTCCTTGCCGCCCTTGCCCGAGCGCACGATCAACGCCTGGTGCTCGAAGTCCAGATCCTTCACGCGCAGCTGCAGGGCCTCGCTGATGCGCAGCCCGGCGCCATAGAGCAGCTTGGCCAACAGCAGATGTTCGCTGCCGCCGTCGGCAGCAGCCACCGCCGCCATCTGCGCGAACAAGGCCTGCACTTCTTCAACCGACAAGACCACCGGCAGGCGTCGCTGCGTCTGCGGCCGGCCGATCTCGGCCATCCAGGGCAGGCTCAGGCCCAGCACCTTGCCATAGAGAAAGAGCAGGGCGGAGAGTGCCTGCCTGTGGGTGGACGGCGCCAGGCCGCGATCAGCGGCCAGATAGGATAGAAAAGCCTCCACCTCGGCCCCGCCCATCTCGGCCGGGTGGCGCAGGCCGTGCCAGCGCACGAAGGCGCGATACCAGAACACATAGGCCTCCTCGGTGCGCCGGCTGTAGTGCAGATAACGTATGCGTTCACGCAACTGGTCCAGCAGCTTGGTCGACCGCAGCGGCGGCAGGGCCGCCGTCGCCCCGTGCGCCGCCGACGGCCTCAGGGTTTTGCGTGCTGGCAACGACCCGGGCGATGATGGCAACATAAAGCCTCCAAGCCTCGGCGCAGAGAACAGAGGTAAGACGCACAAAACAAGCCGCCGGACTTGCAGGAAATTTAGTGCTGTATGCGCATACAGTCAAAGGGAGAAAATGAAATCACAGCAAAGACTTGGGCGGCATCTGCTGCCCGATGTTATTCAGCACGTCCCGGCGTTAGGGCGCAGTGCCTGTCTCCCTACAACACGTTAGCCGTCATGAATCCGCGACGCATTCACGAGCTCATGCGCCAGAACTTTCCGCCCGTTGAGCACGCCTCGCGTGAGTGGGCAGTCGTTCCGTCCGAGCAAGGTCCCAATGTCGGTGCGGTCGCGGCTCTTTTGTCCGAGCACATCTCGTCGCATGAAGTGCTGGTCGAGATTCATCGCAAGGCGGGTGCGCTGCTCTCTGTCGGAGACGCGCCCGAATACATCTGCAGCCACATTGGCGAGGCGGAGATCCGCGTTGCTGATCGCCAGTTCACCGGATTCGTCGTGGTGGGAGTCAACGGTGTAGCCACTGGCTGGCGGGCGTCGGCTAACCCGTCGTTGCAGGCGACCGCCTCCGGCGGCGCCTGAACTTCAACGTTATGCATTCAATGTCTAATCCACGAATCGACCTGGCCAGTGTCAGAGAGTGGGCATATACGGAATCCCTCGACGCGGAGTTCTCTCAGCAGGAAGAGGATGATCCGGACTGGTTCGAGATGGAGATCGGTCGCGCTTGTTCGCTCAATGACCTGTTCAGCTTTGCAAGCGACCCGGAATGCCGAAAACGGACCTTCTTTGCACAAATGTTGGTGCCCCAGCTTTGCTGGATCTACAGAACAACGATAGGCCTACCGTTTCACTTCTCTCGCCTGCAGGGAATCGTGGATAAGGAAACCTATCGAAAAAGTGCAAGCGACTACGCCGAGGCCATTTACGAGCGAGCGGAAATCATCGAAAAGATGAGGGTTTCGAGCGACCCAGCACTTCAAGCCTTCGCGAAGCTGTTGCTCGATCATCGCCACGAACTTCTTGATGCGAAGCAACGAGAGTATGTGGAGCTACTCCGCGCGGTGCATCTGAATGTCATGCCACTTTTCGCCAATGCATAACCTGCCGTTGGAGCGGACCGCCTTCGGCGTCCGCTCACCTTCACGTTAAGCCGCACAACCAATGCCCCTCGCAGTCTCCACTGGCCTCGCGCTCCGAGAGGATGCGGATTTCGCATACTCACTTCGCGAGACAACCATGCGCGGCTACGTGGAGTCCACGTGGGGCGTCTGGAACGCCGACGAGGCCCGAGCTCAGATCACTGAGGACATTGCCCGAGGTAGGTTGCGCATCGTGGATGTGAACAACCGAGCCGCGGGCATGACTCGAGTAGACAAGCATCCAACCCATATCGACATAGACCAAGTTTTCATACTGCCTGAGCATCAGGGTCAAGGTGAATCGCCCCGGGTTTCGAGGAGGCTTCAACTGTAGAGAATGGAGCCATGAAGAAGTCCCCGAAGTTTTCCCCTGAGGTACGTGAGCGTGCCGTGCGCATGGTGCTGGAG
>SCOI01000019.1 GCA_005503085.1 Burkholderiales bacterium C2
CCCCACAGCCCGACGCCGCCCGCCCCGCGGCACTGCCAAACGCCGACCAGGTGCTGCCCAGCGGCCACAGGCTCGACGGCTACGAGCTGCATGGCCTGATCGCCGCCAGCGGCTCCTCGCTGAGCTATCTGGCGACCGATCTGGAGCTGGGGCTGACCGTGGTCCTGATGGAGTACTTCCCCGCCGCGCTGGCACGGCGCGATGGCGCGGGCCTCGTCGCCTGCGTGGAGGACCGTCACGCGGCGGCCTATCAGCGTGGCCTGGCCGCCTTTGTCGATGAAGCGCGCATGCTGGCGCGCTGCCAGCATGCGGCCCTGGTCCAGGTGATACGCCTGTGGCAGGCACGCGGCACGGTCTATCGCGCCATGCCTTATCGCGGCGGCCAGACCCTGCTCGATCTGCGCCGCGATATGCCGGGCCCACCCGACGAGGCCTCGCTGCTGGCCCTGCTCGACGATCTGCTCGGCGCGCTCGATGCCTTCCACCGCACCGGCCGGACCCACGGCGGCATCCATCCCGGCAGCATCCTGCTGCTCGGCGATGACAGGCCGCTGTTGCTGGGCCCCGACTGGGCCGCCGCCACGCTGGCGCTGGACCTGGGCAGCAGCCCCCGGACCGATGCGCTGGCCGGCTTTGCACCGCCCGAGCAGCCGGGCAGCCCACCCGGCGCACCGCAGAATCCGGCCTTCGACCTGTTCGCGCTCAGCGAAGTTGTGAGGTTTTGCATCAGCGGCGCGATGCCGCCGTCGGCGCGCCCAAGCGGCGAGCCCCGCGAACCCCGGGAAGCGACGGCGGCGCTGATCGAGCGCTGCGTCACCAGCGATGCGCGCCCGCGCTACAGCCTGCCGCTCTTGCACACCCTGGACGCCGCCACCTCGGGCCGGCCCCAGGAGAGGCCCGCTGGCGTCGCGCAGTACCGGGCCTGGCTGCTCGGCGGTCCGCCGGCCGAGCGCCGCGCCGCCGAGGAGGCGGTAGCGATGGCCCCAGTCAGCGCTGCGCCGGACGATGCCAACGCCTTTCTGTCGCCGGAATTCCTGGCGCAGCTCAGACGCGCGAACGCCGTGCCGCCCCGGCCCGAATCCGTGCCGCCGGTCCGGCCCGAGGTCCGCGACACAGCGCCCCAGGCGCGGCGGGCGCCGGCCCGGCGCGTCGCGGCCCTGGCCGCGCTCGGGGTGCTGGCGACACTGGCTGCGGGTCTCTGGCAGGCCGGCCGGATGGAAGCACCGATGGCCGCCCTGCCGGCGTTCATCGACGCGGCGGCCAGCGGCGCGGCCCGCAGCACCGATGCAGATACCGGCACCGACGCCACAGCGGCCCGACGCGCCCGTATCGAGGCCGACCTGCGCCGAGCCGAGGAGCTGCTGGCGCGCTCGGCGCCCGCCGATGCCGGCACCCCGTCCGAGCCGCTGCCCATCGAACCCACCGCCGCCGGGCCCTCGTCAGCGCAGCCCCCTGTGAGCGCCGCCAGCGAGCCCGTCGACCCGGTGACCCGCCGCTCCGCCGAAACGCCACGCAGCGGCTGCGGCAAACGCAGCGACTTCGCGCTCTACCGCTGCATGCAGACGCAATGCGCGAAACCACGCTGGAAGGCCCACGCCCAATGCCTGGCACTGAAGACCGGCGACACCCCCCGCTGAAGCGCTTCGAAAACAAGCTACGCACAAACCCTTGAGGCGGCTGTAACAGAGGGCAACATAATGGCCTAGCGTCAATTCGACGCCCCCGGTCCGGCGCCCCATGCTGCCCTCCTCTCTGCCTCCGCTGCAAATCCTGGTGGTCGACGACCAGGCCTCGACGCGCAAGGTCCTGACGGCCCAGCTCAGCGCCGCCGGCCATCGGGTGATGGAGGCCGATTCCGGCGACAGCGCGCTGGCGCTGTTTCAGAGCAGCCGGCCCGATCTGGTGCTGCTGGACGTCGAGATGCCCGGCCATGACGGCTACTGGGTGGCCAGCCAGCTGCGCGCCAGCGAGGCCGGTGGCTGGACGCCTATCATCTTCCTGTCCAGCCGAGACCAGGACCAGGACCTCTGGCAGGGCATCGAATCCGGTGGCGACGACTACCTGGTCAAGCCGGTGTCCACCACGGTGCTGCAGGCCAAGCTGCGCGCGATGCAGCGCCTGCGCCGCATGCAGACCCGGCTGATCGAGCTCTCGGACGAGCTGCGCCTGGCCAATGAGCAGCTGACCAGGCTCAGCAACGAGGACGCGCTGACCCGGCTGCCGAACCGCCGCGCTTTCGATATGCGGCTGCAGCACGAGATCCTCTGCGCCCGGCGCGACCAGCAGCCGCTGACCCTGGTGCTCTGCGATATCGATCATTTCAAGGGCTATAACGACCGGCTCGGCCATGTCGAGGGCGATGCCTGCTTGCAGCGCATGGCGGCGCTGCTGCAGGAGACCTGCCGGCGCCCGCGCGACTGCGCGGCCCGCTATGGCGGCGAAGAGTTCGGGCTGATACTGCCCGGCACGCCACGCTCCGGCGCGATGACGTTTGCTCGCGCGGTGCTGCGCACCTTGGCGCTGACCGCGATGCCGCATCCGGATTCGGCCGTCGCGCCCTATGTGACCCTGTCGGGCGGCATCACCACCTGCACGCCCGACGAGAGCACGACCCTGGAAGGCCTGCTGCGCCGCGCCGACGACGCGCTCTACGCGGCCAAGTCGCGCGGCCGCAACCGCTTCTTCAGCTTCGAGATGCAGATGGACACGCTGGAGCAGCGCGGCAACACGGCCTGGGGCGGCTTGGTGCCGTGAGCGTCAGAAGCGACGCCATAGCGTCAGCTGGTAGATGTCCAGGCCCGGGTTCGGCCGCTTGATGCTGGCATTGGAGAAGTGCGAGACCCGCAGTCCCAGCCGGGTGTCCCGGTCGATCGCATAGCCCAGGCCCAGATGATCGGCAAACTGGAAGGCCGTGCTCAGCCGGCGGTCCGCAAAACGGCTGCTGCTCAGCAGGCTGGGGCCGACGCCGGCCTCGAAGAACCAGCGGGCCTCCTGGCTGGGCCACCAGCGCCACAGCGGCACCGCACTGAACTGGGCCAGCCGGCGCGGCTCACGGCCGGCATCGGCCTGCCAGGCCGACAGGCCCAGCTCCATCGCCAGCTCCAGCCGTCCCGTTTCGCCCAGCGGCCGCGACCACAGCATGGGGCTTTCCCAGTTGAGGGTCAGGCGTTGATACGTCTTGCCCTGAGCCAGGTGCAGGCTGTAAGCGGAGTCGGCTTGCGCTGCAGTGGCGCCCAGCGCGAACAGGACAGCGACCGCGCAGGCATGACGAAAGGAGAGCGAGGAATGACGAGAGAACATCGGCGCGTAGAAGAAAAATGGGCGTGAGACAGCCCCTCCCGGGACGCCGCCTGGAGCGGGTCGGGATGGCAAAGGATCAGGAGGGCGCGGGCGGGCCGCGCGGCGCTAGCCGGCTGGCAGGGGGAGGGTCAGGTCTTGAGAGGGCATGGCGAACCGGTGGAGAACACTGGCGTCCATGCTAGGAAGCGCGCCGCCGCAGGTCCGGCAGGGCTTGTGGTGAAACTGTAGAAAGTTGTAGCCGTCAGTTGCCGGGCGGGCCGGCTTAGCGGCCCGGCAGCTGCGGCCATTCCAGGCGCAGCGCCGCCCCGCCCAGGGCCGAGCTGTCAACCCAGAGCCGCCCCTCGTGCCACAGGGCAACGCGCAGCGCGATCGACAGCCCCAGGCCAACGCCGCCGCTGGCGCGGTCACGGGCCTCGTCCAGACGCACAAAGGGCTGCAGCACGCGCTCGCGCGCCTCGGCCGGGATGCCTGGCCCGTCGTCCTCGACGCTCAGGCGCCAGCCCTGGTCCAGGGTCTCCAGGCGCAGGCAGACCTGCGAACGTGCATGCCGCGTCGCATTGCGCAGCAGATTCAGCAGCGCCTGCTTGAGCAGGCGCTCGTGCAGCAGCAGCTCGGTCGCCTGCGGCGGCAAGGCCAGCTCGAACCGCAGCTCGGGCCGCCCGGCCTCGCGCTCGCTCTGCGCCAGCAGGGCCTGCAACCAGGGCCCGGCGAGCAGCCGGCTCGGCGCGGGGCGCTGCTCGCGCTGCTCCAGCTGGGCCAGGCTCAGCAACTCGGTGATCAGGCGGTCGAGCTCGCCCACATCGGCGTGCAGCGCATCGATCAAGGCCTCGCGTTGCGCCGCGTCGCTCGCCTGACGCAGCAGCTGCAGCTCGAACAGCAGCCGCGCCACCGGGGTGCGCAGTTCGTGCGAGACCGCACGCGTCAACGCGCGCTGCTGCTCCACCATCGCGGCCATCGCGCGGCTCATGGTGTTGAACTGCTCGCCCAGACCGCGCAGCTCGGAATAGCGCGACAAGCTCACCTGGCTGCCCAGCGCGCCACCGGCCAGGCGCTGCGACTGCTGCCTCAGCCGGCGCAGATCGCGCCACAGCAGGCCGGACCAGAGCAGCAGGGCCAGGGCCGTCGAGAGCACGATAGGCACGATGATCAGCAGCAGGTAAATGCCGCTGTCCGGCCCCTTCTCGGTCGGCCAGCGCAGCTCCAGCCAGTCGCCGGTCCGCTCGGCATCCAGCGGGATCAGCAGCAGCTCATAGTCCTGGCGTGCCACAAAGCCAGCGACCGCCAGGCTCGCCAGCTCGGCCGGCTGCAGCCCATCCGGCGCGCCGCGGCGCAGGCTCAGATGCCAGCCGTGATGCGGCTGCAGCGCGGCCAGCACGGCCCCGCGCTGCGCCGGCGGCAGTGGCGCCAGGCGCTCGCGCAGCTCGTAGACCATGCCGCGCGTCAGCTCATGGAAATAGGTCTGGGTGCTGGGGCCGAAATGGCGTTCCGACCACTGGCCAACGCCCCAGACGGCCAGCACCCCGACCAGCAGCAACAGCAGCAACAGGCGCAGATAGAAACGCAGCATGGTGTCGACTCAGGGCACCAGCAGGTAGCCGCGGCCCCAGACCGTCTTGATCAGCGTCGGCGTGCGTGCGGTGTCGCCCAGCTTGCGGCGCAGCCGGCTGATGCAGAGGTCGACGCTGCGGTCCAGGCCATCGAACTCCAGGCCGCGCAGCGCCTGCAGCAGCTCGTCGCGCGAGACCACCTGGCCGGCGCGCCGGCCCAGCACCCACAGCATTTCGAACTCCTGGGTGCTGAGCAACAGGGGCGTATCGGCCAGATGGGCCTCGCGCCGTGCCGCGCACAGGGACAGCGCTCCATCCAGCAGACGCAGCGGTGCCGGCACGGTTGCCGCGTCGGCACTGCGGCGACGCAGCAGCGCGCGCAAGCGAGCCAGCAGCAGCATCGGCTCCACCGGCTTGAGCACATAGTCGTCGGCACCGGACTCCAGGCCCAGCACCTGGTCTGCCAGCGCATCGCGCGCGGTCAGCATCAGCAGCGGCACATCGGCCTTCAGACGGCGCAGTTCTCGGCACACGGCCAGACCGTCCAGGCCCGGCAGCATCAGGTCCAACAGCACCAGGTCCGGGCGCTCGCGCTCGAAACGGGCCAGCGCGCGGTCGCCGCGCTCCTCCAGCAGCAGCTCGAAACCATGCTGGCCGAGGAAGCTGGCGATCAAGCCCGCCAGCTTGACATCGTCCTCGACCAGCAGCAGGCGATGGCGGTGACTCATCGGCCGGATCCGCCGTGCGCCGCCAGCAGGGCCGCAGCCAGCTCCGCGAAGCCCTGGCCGCGCTCGGCGTCGGTGACATAGGCCGGCAAGCGCTGCAGCTGCGGCACGAAGCGCGCGATATTGGCCACCCCGACCGACAGCGGCACACGCTCGAACATCAGCTGGTCATTGGTCGAGTCACCGACATAGACCCAGTCGCCCGCGTCGAAGTCCAGGCCCAGCGCGGTCGGCACCGCCCATTGCGCGGCGGTCCATTTGCTGTGCTCACCGATCCAGCCATTGATGTGGATGGAGCTGACGGTGGCGGTCAGCCCATGCTCGCGCATCACCGCGCAGGCCTGCGCGATCTGGGCCGGCGCCAGATGGGCGAACTCGCTGTGGTCGATCGCGATATCGGTCAGCCGCCCCGGGCTGTCGGTCGCCAGGCGGGCACCCGGCACGCGCGCCAGCACCTCGGCCGCACAGGCCTGCAGCCGGGCGAAGTTGGCGCTGCGCGTGGCCTCGTCCTGGCTGAAGTCGCGGCGCAGCGCGCCGCTCTCATTGCGCAACATCACCGAGCCGTTCTCGGCCACGATGGCGGCCACCGGCCAAGCCAGCGCGAAGGGCTCGCTCCAGCCGGCCGGGCGGCCGGTGATCGCGATGACAGGCAGGCCTGCGGCGCGCAGCTCGTGCAGCGCCCGCAAGGCCTCGGGAGCGATCGCGCCGTCGGCAGTCAGGGTGTCGTCGATGTCGGTGAGCACGCCGCGCACGGCACGCAAGGCCGCCGGGGGGCAAAGATTCAAAGGCTGCATGGGCCGGGATTGTCGTCAATCCCGGCGCTATTCCACACCAGAGCCGTGCGGCTTGCGGCTAGAATTCGGGTCTTCCGAGGAGCGTTGCAACCCCAGCACCTAATGGGGCCAGGCTCGGACCGTCCTGAGTTCATTCTCAGGTCACTGCAACCGCGCTCACCCGCAATGTCTCGCGTGGGTGACCGTTTTTTGACTCTGACGTCCCACCGGCATTGCGGCTTCAAACATGAAGGAGCTTTTGCAATGACGACGCTGTCCGCTGACCAATACCATATCGCCGACCTGAGCCTGGCCGCCTGGGGCCGCAAGGAACTGAGCATCGCCGAGAGCGAGATGCCCGCGCTGATGGCCATCCGCAAGGAATACGCTGCCAGCCAGCCGCTCAAGGGCGCGCGCATCACCGGCTCGCTGCACATGACCATCCAGACCGGCGTGCTGGTCGAGACCCTGCAGGCGCTGGGCGCCGAGGTGCGCTGGGCCTCCTGCAATATCTTCTCGACCCAGGACCACGCCGCCGCCGCGCTGGTGGCCGCCGGCACGCCGGTGTTTGCCTACAAGGGCGAGACGCTGGAAGACTACTGGGACTACACCCATCGCATCTTTGACTTCGGCGCCAAGGGCACGGCCGGCGAAGGCCCGAACATGATCCTCGACGACGGCGGCGACGCGACGCTGCTGATGCATCTGGGCCAGAAGGCCGAGAAGGATCTGTCGGTGCTGGCCAAGCCGGGCAGCGAGGAGGAGCGCATCCTGTTCGCCGCGATCAAGGCCAAGATCGCCCAGGACCCCACCTGGTACACCCGCAAGAGCGCCGAGATCATCGGCGTGACCGAGGAAACCACCACTGGCGTGCACCGCCTGAAGGAGATGAGCGCCAAGGGCAGCCTGCTGTTCCGCGCGATCAATGTCAACGACTCGGTCACCAAGAGCAAGTTCGACAATCTCTACGGCTGCCGCGAGTCGCTGGTGGACGGCATCAAGCGCGCCACCGACGTGATGATCGCCGGCAAGATCGCCGTGATCGCCGGCTATGGCGATGTGGGCAAGGGCTCGGCCCAGGCCATGCGGGCGCTGTCGGCCCAGGTCTGGGTCACCGAGATCGACCCGATCTGCGCGCTGCAGGCCGCGATGGAAGGCTACCGCGTCGTGACGATGGAATACGCCGCCGACAAGGCCGACATCTTCGTGACGACGACCGGCAACAAGGGCGTGATCCGCCACGAGCATATGGCCGCGATGAAGCACAACGCCATCGTCTGCAATATCGGCCACTTCGACAACGAGATCGACATCGCCTCGATCGAGAAGTACGAGTGGGAAGAGATCAAGCCCCAGGTCGACCACGTCATCTTCCCGGACGGCAAGCGCATCATCCTTTTGGCCAAGGGCCGCCTGGTGAACCTGGGCTGCGGCACGGGCCACCCGAGCTATGTGATGAGCTCCTCGTTCGCGAATCAGACCATCGCCCAGATCGAGCTGTTCGCCCACAAGGACGCCTACGACATCGGCAAGGTCTATGTGCTGCCCAAGCACCTGGACGAGAAGGTCGCGCGCCTGCAGCTGGTCACGCTGAATGCCCAGCTCAGCGAGCTGACGGACGAGCAGGCCGCCTATATCGGCGTGCCCAAGCAAGGCCCGTTCAAGCCCGACACCTACCGCTACTGAGAGCCGATGCGCGCGGATCAGTTGCTCGTCGCCCAAGGCCTGGCGCCGACGCGCTCGGCCGCCCAGCGGCTGATCGAGAACGGCGCGGCCGAGTGGGCCTCCGTCAAGGGCTGGGTCGCCATCCGCAAGGCCGGCGAGGACATCCCCGAGACGGCGCAGTTCCGCATCACCGATGACGCGGAGCTGCGCTATGTCTCGCGCGGCGGGCTCAAGCTCGAAGGCGCGCTGAAGGCCAGCGGGCTGGTCCTTGGCGGGCTGACCGTGCTGGACATCGGCCAGAGCACCGGCGGCTTCACCGACTGTCTGCTGAAAAGCGGCGCCGCGCAGGTGATCGGCATCGATGTCGGCCATGGCCAGCTGCATGCCGGCCTGGCGGGCGACCCGCGGGTGCAGGCCATCGAGGGCATGCATGTGCGGCAGTACCAGCCGGCGCAGCGCTTTGCGCTGATCGTCGGCGACCTGAGCTTCATCTCGATGCTGGGCGAGCTGCCGCGCCTGGCGCCCTGGCTGGCGCCAGGGGGCCAGGTCTTGCTGCTGATCAAGCCGCAGTTCGAGCTGGGGCCCAAGGCCCTGGGCCGCGGCGGCCTGGTGCGCGATGCGGCCCAGTACCCGCTGCTGGAGACCCGGGCGCGCGAGGCTGCAGCGGCGCTGGGCTGGCAGGTGCGCGGCTATTTCGAGAGCGCCATCACCGGCGGTGATGGCAATAAAGAGTTCTTCTTGTGGGCACAACAACCATGACGACCGCTGTCAGTTTCGAATTCTTCCCGCCCAACACGCCGGTGGGCGCCGAGAAGCTGAAGACCGTGGTGCAGGACTTGAGCGTCCTGCAGCCGCAGTACTTCAGCGTCACCTATGGCGCCGGCGGCTCCACCCGCGACAAGACCCTGGCCACCGTGATGGACATCGCGGCGATGGGCCATGAGGCCGCGCCGCATCTGAGCTGTGTCGGCTCGACGCGCGAGAACATCGCCGAGATCCTGGCCACCTACCGGGCCCAGAACATCCGCCGCGTGGTCGCGCTGCGCGGCGACCTGCCCAGCGGCACGGCCACGGCCGGCGAGTTCCGCTATGCGGCCGAGCTGGTGCGCTTCATCCGCGAGACCCAGGGACCGGACTGGAAGATCGAGGTCGCGGCCTATCCCGAGTACCACCCGCAGCAGCGCTACGCGGCGCGCGATCTGCAGCACTTCGCCGACAAGATGCGCGCCGGCGCCAGCGCCGCGATCACGCAGTTTTTCTTCAACCCCGACGCCTACTTCAACTTCGTGGACGAGGTGCGGGCCCTGGGTGTGGACGCCCCCATCATCCCGGGCATCATGCCCTTCCACAACTACGCCCGCATCGCCCAGTTCGCCCAGCGTGACGGCATCGAGATCCCACGCTGGGTGGCACTGAAGATGGAAGGCTATATGGACGACGCGGCCTCGATCCGCGCCTTCGGCCTGGACGTGATGACCCGGGTCTGCGAGCGCCTGATCGCCGGCGGCGTGCCGGCCATCCACTTCTATACGCTGAACCAGTCGGCGCTGACCCTGGAGTTGTGCAAACGCCTCAGACTCGGCTGACAAGCTTGAGCCAGCGCAAACTCCACCGGCCCTCCTCGCGAGGGCTTTTTTTCGCTTGCGTCAGATCAAGGGTCAAGCCGGGACAGACGCCTCCAATAGCCTCATCGGGGCCACGCAGGCCTCATCAACAAGGAGTTATTGACATGTCGTCCAAGAAGTTCTTCCTCGCCGCCCTCGCCGCTCTCAGCCTGGCCGGCACTGCCCAGGCCCAGGCCGTGCAGGAGCCCTGGCTGGTGCGTGTGCGTGCCGTGCATCTCGACGCGGCCAACAAGGACGGCACCGGCCTGGGCCTGGCGATCAACAACAAGACCATTCCCGAGTTCGACATCAGCTATTTCTTCACGCCCAATATCGCGGCCGAGCTGGTCCTGACCTATCCGCAAAAGCACGACCTGAAGGCCGGTGGCGCCAAGATCGGCTCGCTCAAGCATCTGCCGCCGACCTTGAGCCTGCAGTACCACTTCGCGCCCACCGCGAGCTTGCGCCCCTATATCGGTGCCGGCCTGAACTACACCCGCTTCTCCAGCGTCAACTTCGCACCGGCCGTGGTCACCGCGCTGGCCCCCAGCATCAAGAAGAACAGCTACGGCCTGTCGCTGCAGGTCGGCGCCGATATCGAGCTGGCCAAGAATCTGTACCTGAACGTCGACGTCAAGAAGGTGCAGATCGACACCACCGTCTACTCGCACGGCCAGTCGGCCGGCAAGTTCAAGGTCGACCCGCTGCTGGTCGGCGTCGGTCTGGGCTGGCGCTTCTAAGCCCCCACCCCGAAGAAAAAACGGTGAGGCTCGCCCGCACGGGTGAGCCAGGGACAATCGGCGCCCTGAGACTTCATTTCTGGGGCCTGCCGATGTCCGTTCACCGCATCCTCTTTTTCTGCATGGGCAATATCTGCCGCAGCCCCACCGCCGAGGGCGTGATGCGCGCCAAGCTGGCGGCAGCAAGCCTGGACATCGAGGTGGACTCCGCCGGCACCCATGGCTATCACATCGGCGCGCCGCCCGACCCGCGCAGCCAGCAACATGCCACGCGACGCGGCTATGAGCTGGGCGCGCTGCGTGCGCGCCAACTCGTCGCGGCAGACTTCGAGCACTTCGATCTCGTGCTGGCGATGGACGGCGACAACCTCGCCCTCGCCGAGCGTCTGTGCCCGACGGCCCAGCGGCACCGGTTGAAGCTGCTGATGGACTACGCCCCGCTCGCCGGCAGCCCTCATGTGCCCGACCCCTACTACGACGGCGACGCAGGGTTCGAGGAGGTGCTGGATCTGGTGGAAGCGGCCTGCGACGGGCTGATCGCGGCGCTGCGCCATCGGTGAGCGCACCGTCGCTGCGAAGCTGCGGGGCGGTTTTGCAGCGGAAAGCGCCTAAGGCGTGCGGGTTCTTCTGCCGACCTTCAGCTAGGGCCCCCGCTTCAGCCCATGTCAGTTTCGGACGGCCGCCACCTGTGGCGGAGCCCTGGACGACGATTCGCCGGGCCTCCAGGCAAAATCCGGATGATCGGGGCGAGCCTGGCCTCAGGCCTGCCGGGAAGCCCACCTTGAAGCATGGAGCAGCATCAATGGCACTGACGAAGAAGGGCGAGTTCTGGTACGGGACGACGTCCGGCGACACCCAAGCCGAGCTGCGCAGCTACAGCATTGCGAATCGCCATGAGGCCGTCCGGTTTGCCGCGTCCAAATGCGATTGCGGGTGCCGGACCTTCGCGCTGCAGACCGATGAAGCAGCCGGCGTGGCCATCCGCACCTGCACCGACTGCGGGCAGGAACACCTGATGGGCGACAGCGCGGACTACGTTGAAGAAGCCGCGCCCGAGACGCACGAGTGCGTGTGCGAGAACGAGGTGTTCGAGCTGATGTCCGGCGTCTCCGTCTACGAGGGCACACATGACGTGCGCTGGTACTACATCGCTTGCCACTGCGTGGAATGCAATCTGGTCGGGGTCTTCGCAGACTGGAAGTGTGAAGCGGGTGATGCGGCGGCCTTCCTCGCCAAGGTATGAGCGGCCGAACCCCGTGAGGGCACCGTCATTCGGCAGCCGCAGACTCGGTGTGCCGCTCGGGCTCGGTGGTGTGGAGGATTTCGTTCAGCACGGACGTGGCGTAAGTCCCGGCGGGCAAAGAGAATGTGAGCAGCAGTTGATCGGCTTGCGGCCATGCCCATGACAGGTCCACCGGCCTGGCCACCAGGGCGCGGCGCTCCTGGTCCAGACCGGCGTGCTCCATGCCGTTGCACAAGCCGGCGTGACGTTCGGCCACGCCCATTTCCAGGGCCTGCGCCTGATCGGTGGTGATCACGCGGCCCCGTCCCCAGAGCGGTCCGGTGGGCAGTCCCGCCTCGTCCATCACATCACCGGGCAAGGTCTGGCCCCAGAGCCCCTGCTGGATGCGCAGCGCCAGCACCTCATTGAAGACGAAGGAGCGCAGCGCCGACAGGTAGAGACCCTTCTTCTTCGGGTTGCGCACACGGATCTCGCGCGCCAGCATGGCCCGGCCCTGCTCGATGTTGCCGCCGTCATGGCCGAAACGCTGAGCGCCGAAGTAGTTGGGCACGCCACGCGTCGCAGCAGCCTGAAGATTGGCCTCGATGGCCTGAATGGCATTGGGGTCGCCGCTCACCTCACGCAGCACGATGCGGAACCGGTTGCCCTGCAGATCACCGGGGCGCAGCTTCTTCACGTGCCGGCTCTGGCTCAGCACCTTGAATTCCGGGTGCTGAAGCAGGGTCAGGTCGGGCGTCTCGCCCTTGGGCAGATAGATGCTGAACCACTGACGGGTGATGGCGTAGCGGTCCTTGAGGCCGGCATAGCCCACGTCCCATTCCTGCACGCCGGCGGCCTCGGCCAGCGCTTTGGCGACGAAGGCGGTGTTGGCACCGTTCTTTTCGATGTCCAGCCAGAGGTGTTCGCCCGCACCGGAGGGCAGCTGCAGCGGAAGCTCGGTCACGCTGAAATCCTCGTTGAGGAATTTCAGCGTGGCGCTGGCGCCGCTGGCCGGGTAAGCCTTGGGCCACTGCGGCAAGGTCGTGTATTGAAGAAGGGCGTCGGTCATGAGCGATCTGACGGCAGCAGCCGTAGAGAGGGAGAGGCTGTCTCGCCCATTGGGCAGTCCAGACCGTGATTCTCCCCTAGCCACACGCCACGGCCCCGGCCAGGAGCGGAAGTTGCCCCGGCTTGTCACGCCCGAGCTTGACGCGCACGGTCCGCCGCTTTCGCTTTTTTTTCTTCTTTTTCTTCTTCTCTTGGTCGCAATGCCACTTGATGGCGAAGATCTTCATCGCGCAGAAGACGGGCAAGAAGGACGCCGGCGCTTCATGGCTGCTGTGCCCATGCGGAGACTGCCAGGTTCGCCAGCCCCCAGAGCGTCAGCCCGAACAGTGCGGCCAGCAGCACGGCCACGCCGATCAGCGCCAGCGGCTTCGCCTCGGCCAGCTCCCGGCGTGGTGCACCGCCACCAATGCCGATGAAGCTCCACAACACCATTCGCACATACCGGAACGGACTCATGATCGGACCTCGCTTTCAGGCCAGACTGTGCCAAGCCCAACGCCGAAAACCCAGGCTCAGAACCTGACCGAAAAGAGCGGATCAGATGCGGTCGGCGGGACTGCCCCTGGTCGGGTGGCGAACGCAGCGGGCGCTCGGACCGCCGCCACCGGCTTCAAGCAACGGGATCAGGTAATCTTCAAACAGGACTTCCACCTGAGTGCTACGGCGGGAGGGGGCAGGTCAAGACCCCACAGCGTCCGTTTAGTGAGGAGAACCCGAAATGCTCAATGATCTCGCCGCAATAGCCGCCGGCATCTCGCTGTCTTCGGTCGCAACCTACATCCTGAATCAAGTTTCGGATACGGCTAAAGATGTTGTGAGCGGCTGGGCGAGTGACAAGATCAAGGACCTACTCTCGGCCAAGGATGCAAAGTCCCTTGTATCAAGTGGTGTGAGACTCTTCCTGTATGCGTTTGAACAGGAACTTCTAGACGCTGGTGAGACTAGCCTTACCGTGAAAGCGTACTCAGAGTCCTTAAAGAGTTTCCTACTTGACGAGGAAGTTCAGAGTGAGTTGGGACAATCTCTCGGGCTTCAAGATGGCGGGCCTCGGAACCCCGACTCCGTTGTTCTTGCGAAAGTCTGGATACGTGACTCACATGAGCCGCTGCCAGACGACTTCGACTGGATCAAGGTAGCCAGACGCTATTCAAGGCACGCGCTTCAGGTACTAGAGCAGCAACAAGGATATCGAGAGAGGGTTCTTGCGCGCGCCGCACTGCACATTTCGAGAGAAGGTACGACCGAACCGCAATCTGATGACTCTCTCGCTCTAGAAAAGTATGCCAAAGCGATTCGGCTTAGATATGGATACGTCAAGATAGATGCCCTCGACGCGAATCCAGATCACGCTAGACTCCTGTTAAGCAGCGTATTTGTAGAGCCCTCCTTGCGGCAGGTAGATACTCGAGTGCTATCCAGCCATGAGTGGCCCGTCGAGCTGTCGAAGACGCTTGTTGAGAGCCATGCGACCAAGCAGTTCGAACTGTCAAACCAGCAACAGGACATTGATCGCCGGTTAGACTATTTTCGCCAAGTGCCAACCCCGGCACTCACGATCCTTGAAGACCCGAAGCATCGCCTTCAGGCGGTCCTAGGGTCACCAGGAGCGGGAAAATCTTCGCTGCTGGCGCACTTTGCATTGCGTTGGGCTGAGGATAAACCAAACCAAAGATCCGCAAAGCCGCTGCCAATCCTCGTCGAGCTGAGGCAGTACGCAGGATGGCTGGCCGCAAACTCTCAAGCTGGTCTTTTTACATTCCTACAGCAGGCCCCAGAGGCCGTTTGGCAATTTCCTACCCGTGAGATGCGAAACAATTTCGCGATGGGATCCGCATATCTCCTATTGGACGGGCTGGACGAAATATTCGACCCGAGCATCCGCGCTATCGTTGTAAGTGAGATTGTGCGTTACTCTGTCGAGTACCCCAAGCTGCGGATCATCCTAACGGCGAGAGTCGTTGGACACGAGAGTTCAGCTTCCGTGCTTCGGGACGCTGACTTCTCACACTGGATTGTGCAAGATTTTGACGAGGGCCAGCAGAGCGCTTTCATCAGCAAGTGGCACGCCCTGGCGTACCTTCAGCCTAAAGAGCGGGAGGACAAGGAGCAACGAATTCGCCGCTCACTTGAACGAGTTCGCTCCGTTCGCGACATGGCCGGCAATCCCTTGCTGCTAACGCTGATGTCGCTCCTTAACCGTCACCATGAATTGCCCCGCGATAGGAATGCGTTGTATGAACGCGCCACCGCTCTCCTACTTGAGCAGTGGGATGTTAACAAGTCTCTTAAACAAGATCCAGAACTAGAGCGGCTGAGTCTCGATCATTCTGACAAGCAACTAATTCTGAGGGCTGTAGCGCTGCAAATGCAGTCGTCTAACAACGGAGCCAAGGGAAACGCAATTCGCGAGAGTAATCTGATTTCCATTGTGGATCGCTGCCTCAAGGAAGAGTTTCATGTTGAGGTTTCCAGACCGGCGGCTGTGCGCTTGGTAAGGCAATTGCGAGAGCGAAATTACATCCTATGCCTTCTCGGCGCTGACATGTACGCGTTTGTTCACCGCAGCTTTCTTGAGTTCTTCTGCGCTTGGGCTTGGATATGGAAATACAAAGAGGCAGCCGAAAGCAATCGGATATCCCTCGATCAGCTCATCGATGAAACAATCGCAAGACACATCTCCGATGAGAGATGGTTTGAGGTTTTAAGATTGATTGTGGCGCGCCTAGCATCTGGAGACGCGGAGATTGCCATCGAGCGCATACTTAATCTCGAAAGCACTGCCCCTCAAACCGCAGTCTGGCTGGCAGCTAGTTGTTATTCGGAGTTCCGGAATCCCGCGAGAGACAAGGAACTGGCGGACAAGCTAGCTTCTAGACTCCTGGCATGGACAACTCAGAAAGTTCCAGGCATGCTCACCGATGAGTTGGAAAGTGAGAGAACACGCTCACTCGTCGCTTTCGGCCGGATTGCAGAGATTGACGGGCAACGGCTGAAGGAATACTTGACTACAAGGGCGACATCAGATCCTGATTTTGTGAGTCGCCAGGCAGCCATAACCGCGCTTCTTCATACTTGGCTCAAGGATGAGGAAGTCCAGCGATTTGTCCTTCATACTTCCGTCAATGACTCGCACTGGGCGGTAAGGCACACCGCACTTTCGGAATTGGCCGTGCTCCTCAATCCCAATGATAGTCTGCGGGCGCACTTGCAGAGGGCTGTAGTTGAGGATGACGACAGCATCGTACGTGCGACTTGCGTTAGGCAACTAGTCCGGATCTGGCCAGCAGATGCGGAGTTGTATGAATGGTTCCGATTGGTCTTGCATCAATCCGAAGACTCTGCACTGAGTGCGGCGCTGACACAGGCGTTGTCGCTCAAACCGATTCTCTTGACCAGATAACGAAGGGGCTGAAGTTCTATCGTTGAACGGCATTTGCGGAAGTTGCAACAGTCATCCGACCACAGAATTGACCAACGACCGCTATCGAAGGCAGTAGCCGTTGGAACGCTAAAACTGTGCAACTGTTCCCAGCCTTCCACAGTCGCTCCCCCACCGCGCCCCCACCCACCATCACCCCACCGCCGCAAACGCATCCCGCGTCAGGTTCTCCGGCGCGCCATCGCTGCGGCAGACCACATCGTCCTCGATGCGCACGCCGCCGAAGCGGGCCAGGTGCTCGACCAGGCTCCAGTTGACCGCGCTGCCGGCCGGTGTGGCGCGCAGCTTGTTGAGCAAGGTGGGGATGAAGTAGAGCCCCGGCTCTATCGTCACCACCATGCCGGGCTCGAGCCGGCGCGTCAGGCGCAGATAGGGATGGCCCTCGGGCTTGGGCGCGAGCGCGCCGCTGTCGTCGGCCATGAAGCCGCCGATATCGTGCACCTGCAGGCCCAGCAGATGGCCGATGCCGTGCGGGAAGAAGGTGCTGGTGACGCGCTGCTCGACCAGGGCCTCGGCACTCATCCTGACGATGCCTTGCTCGGCCAGGATGGCGGCGATGCGGCGGTGCGTGCTCAGATGGATGTCGCGGTAGTCGACGCCGGCACGCACCTCGTCGACCAGGGCCAGCTGGGCCGCCTCCATCGCCGCCAGCAAGGCGTCGAAATACTCGTCGCGGCCGCTCCAGGTGCGCGTGATGTCCGAGGCGTAGCCATTGACCTGGGCGCCGGCATCGATCAGCAGCGAGCGTGACTGGGCCGGCGGGGTCGGGTCTTGATACTGGTAGTGCAGCACCGCGCCGTGCTCGTTGAGCGCGACGATATTGCTGTAGGGCAGGTCGCGGTCGGTATGGCCGCTGGCGGCCAGATAGGCGCGGTGAATGTCCAGCTCCGAGGCGCCGGCCTCGAAGGCGGCCTTGGCGGCCCGATGGGCCGGCACCGCACGGCGCGAGGCGGCGCGCATCTGCTCCAGCTCGTAGCCACTCTTCACCGCGCGCTGCCAGTGCAGCATGTTCAGCAGCGCCGCCGGATTGTTGGGCACCAGGCCCTCCAGCGCCGCATCGGCCTCGCCGACGATGGCCAGCCGGCCCGGCACGCGCAGATGCGCCTGCGCATCTTCAGGCCGGCCGATCACGCACAGCTCGACATGGGGCAACCATTCGCCGCTCGGGTCGGCCGGCGGCACATGCCAGAAATCATCGGGCTGGTAATACACCAGGCGCGGCTTGTGGCCCGGGCGCACCAGCAACCAGCTGTGCGGATGCGCGGTCAGCGGCAGCCAGTGCTTGAAATGCGGATTGGGCTGGAACAGATAGGGCCGGTCGTCGAGAAAGGCGTACTTCTCGATGCCGGCGGCGATCAGCAAGGCATCGAAGCCGCTTCGGGCCAGCGCGCTCTCGGCCTGCGCTTGCAGCCGGCTCAGGTGTTGGGTGTAGGAGGAATCATTCATCTGCGAATTGTCTGTCGATCAGCCGTTCACATCCCAGACCACGCCCTCCTCGGTCAGCATCGCGTCGACCGGCATATCGGTCGGCTCGGCCTTCAGCAGCGGCAAAAAGCCATGGGCGTAGCCGACACCGGCGGTGGCCGGGCGCGGCGTCAGGCCGGCCAGGGTGCGGTCCATGAAGCCGCCGCCATAGCCCAGGCGCAGGCCGCAGGGGCCATAGCCCAGACAGGGCACGATCATCAGCTGGGGCTCGAAGACCTCGGTGTCCTTGGGCTTGGGAATGCCGTAGGCATCCTCCTCCATCGGGCAGCCGGGATACCAGACATGAAAGCGCAGGGTGCCGTGTTCCTTGTCGACGACCGGCAGGCCAATCCGGCGCTGGGGGTCGGCCTCGCTCCAGCGGTACAGCGCCGGCAGCGGATCGAACTCGCCCTTGATCGGCCAGTAGGCGCCGATGGTGGTCTCGCGGCGGCGCACCAGCCAGACCCGCAGCACGCTTTGCAACTGCTCGGCCAGCGCCAGACGGTCCGGCAGGTCCAGCCGGTCCTGAATCAGCTTGCGGCGCAGGGCGGCTCGATCATTGACATCCACGCGGGGCTCCATCCAAGTGCTGCGGTGCCGCGATTGTGCGGGAGCCCCGACCCGCCGCGTGAGCGGGTTTATCGATAGCGCAAGGCTCAGGCGGTCGCCAGGCCGGCCGGCTTCAGCCAGGCCGCGCTGCTGGTGGCTGCGGCCGGCCGGGCACGACGCGCCAGGCTCGGGCAGGCGCTGGGCGGCACCAGCAGCTGAAACTGCGCGCTCGGCCAGGCTTCCAGCACGATCTGGCTGCCCGAGGCCAGCGACACGCTCTGGCCCGGCTCCAGCCAGATGTCCTGCAGGCTGCCGGCCTGGGTCAGCCAGACCCGGCCTTCGACCACGCTCAGCTCGCGCGCACCGGGGCCGATCTCCAGGCTCAGGGCCTCGCCGGACGGCAGCGACCAGACCGATTGCGTGAACTGGGCTTGTGCGATTGTGGATTGCAATTTGCTCATGATTGATTCCCCTGGCTCTGCGGCAGCAACAGCTGCTTGGCATGGGTGAATACTAGGGACTACCCGAATCATCGTCCAATGAGATGAGCGCGCAGGATTGATACCATTTGCTCATGAGTAAGCCGCTCCGCCAACGTCCGCTGTCCATCGGTCCGCTGCGCGCCTTCGAGGCGGTGGCACGCCTGCTGAGCTTTCGCGCCGCCGCCGAAGAGCTCTACCTGACCCAGTCGGCCATCAGCCGCCAGATCCGCACGCTGGAGGAGGAGATCGGCTGCACGCTGTTCTTGCGCGGCACCCGCCATGTCGAGCTGACCGCCGATGGCGCCACCCTGCAGGGCACGGCCGTCGCGGTGCTGGAAAAGCTGGACGGCACGGTGCGCCAGATCCGCCAGACACGCGGCCGCCAGGTCGTCAACGTGACGACCTTTGCCTCCTTTGCCTCGCTGTGGCTGATCCCGCGGCTGGAGGCCTTCCAGCGCGAGCATCCGGACATCGACATCCGCGTCTCGGCCCACGATACCGTGGTCGAGCTCGACGACAGCGAGGTCGACATCGCGCTGCGCTATGCCTCACCGGGCCAGCTCGCCGACCGCAGCGAGGCGCAGCGCCTGTTCGGCGAGACCCTGACCCCGGTGATCAGCCCCTGGCTGGCGCGCCAGGCCGCGCAGGGCGAGATGCCGCCGCTGGCCAGCGCGGCCGATCTGGCCCGCTACACGCTGGCCGAGGAGGACGACCAGCGCCCCAGCGCCGAATACCTGAGCTGGCGGCGCTGGCTGCGCGAACACGGCCAGGGCGGCCTGCAGCCGCGGCGCTGGATGTATCTGAACTTCACCTACCAGCAGGTGCAGGCGGCACTGGCGGGCCAGGCGGTGGCGCTGGCCCGGCTGGCCCTGGTCAGCGAGCAACTGCATCGCGGCGATCTGATCGAGCCCTTCGGCCCCGAGGGCCGGCTTGACAGCCCTTACGCCTACTGGCTGCTGCTGTCCCGCCACGGCCGCCACCGGCCCGAGGTGCAGCAGTTCAGCGACTGGATACTGGCGCAGGCCGCGCAGTCGCGGCGCGATATCGGCGAGGCGGAAGAGTTCAGGGGCTGATGATCTCGTGCTCGGTCAGCACCAGGGTCAGCGCCTGGTCATGCGGCTCGACGGCGAAGCTCGCCTCGCCGCAACTCCAGGCCAGGCCCACGCTGGTCACACCCGGGTGGGCGGCCAGCCAGCGGTCGAAATAGCCACCGCCGTAGCCCAGGCGGTAGCCCTCGCGGGTGAAACCCACGCAGGGCACCAGCACCACATCGGGCTGCACCGGCGCGCCGGCGCAGCTGGCGATGCCGCATTCGTCCTGCAAGGCCGGCGGGCTGCCGTCCCAGCGCCGGTAGTCCATCCGGCGCGAGGCCTTGTAGGCATAGGGCAGGGCCAGCACCGGCGGCTCCGGCAAGGCATGGGCCAGCAGATCGCTCACTGCGTTAAATTCGCCGTCCAGCGGCCAGTACAGGCCCAGGCATTGCGGCTCCAGTTGCTCCAGCAGCTCGCGCAGACGCTGCGCCAAGGCGGCCGCTGCGGCCTGGCCGGGCGTCGAAGCGAGCCATTGCGCACGCGCGGCCAGCAAATGAGTGCGCAACGCGGCGCGTTCATGGGGTACTGTAGAAGTCTGGGACACCGAAGCACCGATGAAGGAAAGAATGTTGTTGGCAGTATATGAAGCTGGGCGGCAGGCCCTGGCCGCGCTGATGGCGCTGGGCCTGGCGGCAGGGACAAGTCTTGCACAGCCGACCGCGAAACCCGAGCTGATCACCGAGGCCCGCGATGCCTTGCGTGCCAGGGATGGCCAGCGCCTGGCCGCGCTGAAGGCCAGCGCGCTGGAACGCCAGTACCCGCTGGCCCCCTGGATCGATTACTGGGAGCTGGGCCTGCGGCTCAAGGACTTGCAGCAGAGCGATCTGGAGGCCTTCTACGCCCGCTGGCCGGGCAGTTATGTCGAGGACCGCCTGCGCAACGACTGGCTGCTGGAGCTGGGGCGGCGCCGCGACTGGGCCAATTTCGCGCAGGACTATCCGCGCTTCAAGATGAATGACGACCGCCAGGTCAGCTGCTATGCGCTGCTGACCGAGCATCTGGCCGGCCGCGATGTGCGCGTGTCGGCCCGCTCGGCCTGGCTGGCGCAGCGCGATGCCGACGACGGCTGCCAGCTGATGGCCGGCGCACTGTATGAGGCCAAGCGCCTGGACGCCGAGGATGTCTGGCTCAAGCTGCGCCTGTCGGCCGAGGCCGGCCGGCCGCAGGCGATGCAGGCGGCCGCGCGGCTGCTGGGCAAGCCGGTCGAGGCCGAGGTCAAGACCTTGCTCGACAACGCCGGCCGCTACCTGACCCGCAAGGCCGCCGCGAACAACCGCCAGCAGGACGAGCTGACCACGCTGGCCCTGATACGCAGCGCCGCCAACGACGCCGAGGTGACGGCCGAGTTCATGAACAAGCGCTGGGAACGCCAGCTGCCGCACGAGCTGGCGGCCTGGGTCTGGGCCCAGATCGGTCGCTCGGCCGCCTTCAAGCTGCAGCCCGAGGCGGCCGACTACTACGACAAGGCGCTGAAGCTGCAGGGCAAGAAGGCGCCCGAGTGGAGCGACGAAACCCTGGCGCGGGCCGCCCGCGCGGCCTTGCGCGCCGATGACGGCGCGGGCCGCCCGGCCCTGCTGCTGCGCGCCATCGAGCTGATGAGCGCTGCCGAGCAGCAGGACCCGACCTGGCAGTTCTGGAAGGCGCGTGCGCTCAAGCAGAGCAGCGCCGCCGCCAAGCAGGCCGAGGCCCAGCGCCTGCTGCAGGGCCTGGCCTCGCCGCTGAGCTTTTACGGCAAGCTGGCGGCCGAGGAGCTGGGCCAGCGCACCGCGCTGCCGCCCACCCCGCTGGCGCTGAGCGCGGCCGAGAAGGCCCAGGCCCTGAACCACCCGGGCCTGAGCCGGGCGCTGGCGCTGATCGCGGCCGGGCTGCGCGGCGAAGGGGTGCGCGAGTGGAACTTCAGCCTGCGCGGCATGGGCGACCGCGAGCTGCTGGCCGCCGCACAGATCGCCTGCGACCGCGAGGTCTGGGACCGCTGCATCAACACCAGCGAGCGCAGCCGCAGCGAGATCGATCTGGCCCAGCGCTTTCCGACACCCTACCGCAGCGAGCTGCTGGCGCAGACCCGCGAGATCGGGCTGGACCCGGCCTACGTCTATGGTCTGATCCGCCAGGAGTCGCGCTTTGTCAGCGATGCGCGTTCCCATGTCGGCGCCTCGGGCCTGATGCAGGTGATGCCCGGCACCGCGCGCTGGACCGCCAAGAAGGTCGGCATCGACTACCGGCCCGAGCTGCTGACCGACCGCGATTTCAATCTGCGCATAGGCACCCGCTACCTGAAGCTGGTGCTCGATGATTTCGGCGGCTCGATGGCGATGGCTGCCGCCGCCTACAACGCCGGCCCCTCGCGCCCGCGCCGCTGGCGCCAGGGGCCGCCGCTGGATGCCGCGATCTGGGCCGAGAACATCCCGTTCCACGAGACCCGCGACTATGTCAAGCGCGTGCTCTCCAACGCGACCATCTACGCCGCGCTGCTGGGCACCGAGCCGCCCGATCTGCGCTCGCGCCTGGGCCGGCTGATCGGCCCGGCCGGCGCGGCGCCCATCAATCAGGACCTGCCATGAGCACCGGCAATCCTCGCGTGCTGGTCCTCGGCGGCAGCGGCTTTGTCGGCCGCTCGGTCTGCGAGCAGCTGGTGCGCGAGTTCGGCGGCGCCGCCCGCATCACCGTGCCGACCCGGCGCCTGCGTGCGGCCCAGGCGGTGCAGTCGCTGCCGGGGCTGACGGTGCTGCAGGCCGATCTGTTCGACGAGGCGCAGCTGCGCGCGCTGCTGGCTCAGCAGGATGCAGTGATCAATCTGGTCGCCATCCTGCAAGGCAGCGAGGCGGCCTTCCAGCATGTGCATGTGGAGCTGCCGCAGCGCCTGGCGGCGGCCTGCCGGGCCAGCGGCGTGCGCCGGCTGATCCATGTCAGCGCGCTGGGCGTGTCGGACCAGGCGCCCTCGCGCTATCTGCGCTCCAAGGCCCATGGCGAGGCCGCGCTGCAGACCGCCGCGCAGATGCAGGGTCTGGATCTGACCCTGCTGCGGCCCTCGGTGATCTTCGGCCAGGGTGATCGCTTCCTGAACCTGTTCGCGCGGCTGCAGACGCTGTTCCCGCTGCTGCCGCTGGCCGGCGCCAAGGCGCGCTTCCAGCCGGTCTGGGTCGAGGATGTGGCGGCCGCCATCGTGCGCTGCGTGGTCGACGCCGACACGGTGGGCCAGACCTATGAGCTGGCTGGCCCCCAGGTGGCCAGCCTGGCCGAGCTGGTGCGGCTGGCCGGGCGCTGTGTCGGCCATGCCCGCCCCATCCTGCCGCTGCCCGGGCCGCTGGCCTGGCTGCAGGCCGTCGCGCTGGAGCTGCTGCCCGGCGAGCCGCTGATGTCGCGCGACAACCTGGCCTCGATGCAGCTGCCCAATGTGGCCGGCGGCCAGCTGCCGGGCCTGGCCGAGCTGGACATCCAGGCCCATGCAGCCTCCGCCATCGTGCCGGCCTATCTGGGCAGCGGGCTGGGCCTGGCGCGGCTGGACCGCTGGCGTGCCGGCGCCGGACGCTGAGATCCTGGCGCGCCGTTCGCGTGCGGCGGGCGCATCAATCCCTTGCGCAAGCCTCACCCACGAGACGCATGGCGCCGCTTAGGATGACGGGGTTTTGACGAGGAAACCCCCCATGCATCTGATCATCGGCAACAAGAACTACTCCTCCTGGTCCATGCGCCCCTGGGTGCTGCTGAAGGCCTTCGGCATCCCCTTCGAGGAACGCAAGCTGCGCTTTGACTTCGCGCCCGGCTCCGACTTCTACCGCGAGCTGGCCCGCTACACGCCGACCGGCAAGGTACCGGTGCTGGTCGAAGACGAAGGCTTCGCGGTCTGGGACACCTTGGCGATCGCCGAGCACATCGCCGAGCGCCATCCCGAGCTGCCGATCTGGCCGCGCGATGCAAGACAGCGCAGCCGTGCCCGCAGCCTCTGTGCCGAGATGCACGCCGGCTTTGGCGCCTTGCGCCAGAACTGCCCGATGAATATCGAAGCGAGCCTGCCCGAGGTCGGCACCCGCCTGCTGGCCGAGCAGCCCCAGGTGCGCGCCGATCTGGCCCGCATCGATGCGATCTGGAGCGAACAGCTGGCGGCCAGCGGCGGCCCCTTTCTGTTCGGCGAGTTCGGCGCCATCGACGCCTATTTCGCGCCGGTGGTGATGCGCATCCACAGCTACGGCCTGCCGCTGTCGCCCGCCAGCGCCGCCTATGCCCAGCGCGTGCGCCAGGCGCCCGGCGTCGCCGACTGGATCAGCGACGCGCTGGCGGAGCAGGATTTTCTAGACTTCGAGGAACCCTACCGCAGCGCGCGGACATGAAAAAAGGGCGCCACTGGCGCCCTTCTCATATGGCCGAGAAAACTCAGGCGCTGATCTTGCGGCGACGAGCCACAAAGCCCACTGCGGCCAGACCGGCCAGCATCAGTGCATAGGTCTCGGGTTCCGGCACGGCCGACACCGAGTAGTTGGCGCCGATGAAAGCAGCCTTGTTGAACTGGCCGCTGCCGTCCAGAGTGCCGGAGGCCTTCACCACATAGCTGCCGGCGGCAACGTTCTTGAAACTGAAGCCATTGGCCGAAGCGTCGATGTCGACCAGTGCGCCCACCGAAGCGCCCGAGAACGTGACCTTGTCCAGCGTGAAGCTCAGCTGGTTGCCGCCCATGTTGAAACTCACCGAGTCGGCAGCGAACACATTGCCCACCAGATCGGACAGGCCGTTGATTTCGATGGTGCCGATCACCAGGTCGGTGAACGAAGTGCCCGAGAACGACGGGGCATAAATAGTGTCAGCTTTGGCAGCGCCAACCAGCATCAGCGCAGCAGCAGCCACGGCAGCAATCTTAATTTTCATAATTCCCTCGGTGATTCTTGGCCTCGCGGCCTTGTAACCCAGGGAATTCCCCTAGGTCTCGGGCACGAATGTAGCCGGACACCCCCCTAAATTGAACCCCCTTTTCGCGGGGGGCGGGCGCCGACCTAAGATGGCCGGATGAAAACTTATCGTGTCGGCGGCGCGGTGCGCGACGCTCTGCTGGGCCGGCCGGTCTCGGACATCGACTGGGTCGTGGTCGGCGCCAGCCCGGCCCAGATGCTGGACCAGGGCTATCTGCAGGTGGGGCGCGACTTCCCGGTCTTTCTGCACCCGCAGACCCATCAGGAATACGCGCTGGCCCGCACCGAGCGCAAGACCGCGCCCGGCTATCACGGCTTCGCCTTCCATGCCGCGCCCGATGTCACGCTGGAGCAAGACCTGGCTCGGCGCGATCTGACGATCAATGCGATGGCCGAGGACGAGGCAGGCGCCCTCGTCGACCCCTATGGCGGCCGTCAGGATCTGGCCGACAAGGTGCTGCGCCATGTCTCCGAGGCCTTTGCCGAGGACCCGGTACGCATCCTGCGGCTGGCACGCTTTGCGGCCCGCTTGCCCGACTTCACCGTGGCGCCGCAAACCATGGCACTGATGCGCCGCATGGTGGCGGCCGGCGAGGTCGATGCGCTGGTGGCCGAGCGGGTCTGGCAGGAGCTGTCGCGCGGGCTGATGGAGGAGCGCCCCTCGCGCATGCTGGCGGTGCTGCGCGAGGCCGGCGCGCTGGCGCGGCTGGCGCCCGAGATCGAGCGGCTGTTCGGCGTGCCGCAGCCTGAGGCCCATCACCCGGAAATCGATACCGGCGTGCATCTGCTGATGGTGCTCGACACCTGCGCCCGGCTCGCGGTGCCGCTGCCGGTGCGCTATGCCAGCCTCTGCCATGACCTGGGCAAGGGGCTGACGCCGGCCGAGGCCCTGCCCCGCCATATCGGCCACGAGGGCCGCGGCGTGCCGCTGGCCCGCGCCTTGAGCGAGCGCTGGCGGGTGCCGACCGACTGCCGCGAGCTGGCCGAGTTGATGGCGCGCGAGCACACCCATGTGCACCAGAGCGGGGGCTTCGGCCCGGAGGCCAGGCTGCGCCTGCTGGAGCGCTGCGATGCCTGGCGCCGGCCCGAGCGCTTCGAGCAGTTGCTGCTGGCCTGCGAGTGCGATGCGCGCGGCCGGCTCGGGCTGGAGGACAGGCCCTACCCGCAGCGACCGCTGCTGCTGCGCGATCTGCAGACGCTGCTGGCCCTCGATCTGGGCGCCGTCAGCGCCGCCGCACTGGCGGCCGGCAAGACCGGGCCGGCGATCGGCCGCGCGGTGCAAGCCGCGCGCCTGCAGGCGCTGCAAGCACTGACCCCGATCTGAGGCGGGGCTTCGCTCAGAGCATGTGCGAGCGGTCGCCCGCCGCGAAGCCGAGGGCCTCGAAGCTCTCGCCCGCGACGAAACCGATCACCTTGAACAGCTCGCCCATCTCATGCTCGGCGATCAGCCGGTGCGCCATCGCGCGGCCGGCCAGGTCGGCCTCGCAGAGCAGCGCGGTCAGGCCGCAGTTGATCAGGAAGTTGGCCTGGCTGGTGTAGCCCAGCACGGTCAGGCCGGCGTCCTGCCCGGCCAGCGCGATGCCGGTGAAATTGACATGGGCGGTGATGTCCTTCTCGCCGACCAGGGCCAGCGGATCGGCATCGACGCGGTGCTGGTGATGGCACATCACGGTGCCGCCGGCGCGCTGCGGGTGGTAGTACTCGCGCTCGGGGAAGCCGTAGTCGATCAGGAAGATCGCGCCGCGCTGCAGGCCGGCGGCCAGCGTGCGCACAAAGCCCTCGGCCTGCGCATGTAGCTCGGTCAGATAGTCGCCGGGATAGGGATCATTGGCCACCTCGGCCGGCAGGCTCAGCCCGGTTTCGCGCTCGCCCCAGGCAAAACCTGCCCCCGTCCAGACGACACCGCGCTCCAGCCACTGCTGGCCATCGAAGCGCATCAGTTGCACCGGCATCGCGTCCAGCACCTCGTTACCGACCACCACGCCGGCAAAGCGCTCGGGCAGCGCGTCCAGCCACTGCACCTTGTCGCCCCAGGCGGCCAGGCGCTCGGCCTGGCGCGCGCGCAGCGAGCCGGACAGGTCGACGATGCAGTAGCGCGCCACGCGATCGCCCAAGGTCTGCAGCAGCTGCGCCGCCAGCGCGCCGCTGCCGGCGCCGAACTCGAACACGGTGTCGGTGGCGGTGGCCGCCAGCGCCTGCTCGAGCTGGGCGGCCAGCGCCCGGCCGAACAAGGGCGACAGCTCGGGCGCGGTGACGAAGTCTGAACCATCGGCGGGCATCGCACCGAACTTCTGCCGCGCGCCGCTGTAATAGCCCAGGCCCGGCGCATACAGGGCCAGGGCCATGAAGTCGTCGAAGCCCAGCCAGCCGCCGGCCTTGGCGATGGCCTCACGAATCAGGGTCTGCAGGGGGGTGGGCTTGCCTTCATGCGCTGTCATTGCGCCATTGTAGGAAGGGCGCTCTGGCGGCTGTGCAGCCAGGCCTCGAACTGCTCGGCCGACATCGAGGCGGCGATCAGCTCGCCCTGCAAATCATCACAGCCCCAGTCCGCCAGCAGCTGCCATTGCGCGCGGCTGCGCACGCCCTCGGCGCCGACGCGCAGGCCCAGGCCCTGGGCCATCTGCACGATGGCGCGGGTGATGGCCAGCGCACCGGCATCGCCGGGCAGCTTGGCGACAAAGCCCTGGTCGATCTTCAGCTTGTCCAGCGGCAGCTGGGTCAGATGGGCCAGCGAGGTGTAGCCGGTGCCGAAATCGTCGACCGAGATCGACAGGCCCAGCGCGCGCAGCGCGGTCAGCGTGGCCGGGGCCGTGCCGATATCGTCCATCAGCATGCGCTCGGTCAGCTCCAGCTCCAGCCACGCGCCCGGCACGCCGGCCTCGGCCAGCACCTGACGCACGGTATCGGCAAAGCGCTCGAGCCGGAACTGCATGGCCGAGAGATTGACCGCGATCGGCACCGCCGCGACACCGCTTTGATGCCACAGCCGCGACTGCCTGGCCGCCTCGCGCATCACCCACTCGCCCAGCGGCACCATCAGCCGATGCCGCTCGGCCACGCCGATGAAGGCGTCCGGGCTCAGCAGGCCGCGCTGCGGATGCTGCCAGCGCAGCAAGGCCTCGGCGCCGACCAGGCGGCCGTCGCGCGCATCGACCTGGGGCTGGTAATGCAGGCGGAACTCGCCGCGCGCCAGGCCCTCGCTGAGCTCGCTCTCCAGCACCAGATCGGCATAGGCGCGCGCCGCCATCGCCGGCTCGAAATAGCGGTAGCTGGCCCGGCCATCGGACTTGGCCAGATACATCGCGGTGTCGGCATGCTGGATCAGCTCCTCGGCACTGTCGCCATGCTCGGGGTAGACGGCAATGCCGATCGAGGGCGTCACGAAGAGGTCGCGCCCGTTGACGCTGACCGGCACCTCGACCACCGACAGCAGGGCCATCAGCACCACCAGCACATCGTCGCGCTGATGGATATCGTCAAGTAGCACGACAAACTCGTCGCCGCCGAAGCGCGCCACCAGATCGCTGGCACGCAGGCAGTCGCAGATGCGCCGGGCCACCGTCACCAGCACCTTGTCGCCTTCCAGATGACCCAGCGAATCGTTGACGCGCTTGAAGTTGTCCAGGTCGATGAACAGCAGGGCCAGGCGCTGCCCGCCACGCTCGGCGCGCTGCATGGCCGGCACCAGGCGCTCCATGAAGGCCGCGCGGTTCAGCAGGCCGGTCAGATTGTCGTGATGGGCCAGATGGTGGATGCGCGACTGTGCCGCCAGCTGCTCGCGGATATCGCGCACGATGCTCATGCGCAGGCGCTCGCCATCACGCACCAGGGTGCGCACGATGAACTCCACCGGGATGCGTGTGCCGTCGCGATGCATCACCGCACTTTCGTAACGCAGCTCCCGGCCCTCGCTCATCACCCGGCCGACCTTCTGCAGTTCGTCGGTCGCGACGAAATCCAGCGCCGGCCGGCCGACCAGCTCGTCCAGGCTGTAGCCGACCAGATCGCACAGCGGCGGATTGGCGTCGGTGATGATGCCGTCGCGGTGAAACAGGATGCCCTCCATCGAGGCCTGCATGAACTTGTCCAGCCGTGCCTCGGACTCGCGCACCGCCGCCTCGGCCAGCCGGTACTTGGTGATGTCGAGGATCTGCACAAAGCTGGCCAGCGAATGGCCCTGGGCGTCCAGATGCGGAATCAGCTGCACCTCGATCCAGCGCGGCCGGCCGTCCGGGCCGAGCAACTGGCGCTCGTACTGGGCCGGCTGCTTGTCGCGCAGCACCCGTTCCACATAGGGCTGGATGCGCTGGGCCGCCTCCGGGCCTATCACCTCGGCAAAGGTCAGGCCCAGCACCGAGCGCTCGGTGAAGCCGAAGGCATGGGCGTATTCGCGGTTGGCAAACAGGCAGCGGTGGGTCACCGCGTCATACAGCGCGATCAGCGCCGGCACATGGTCGGCCAGCAGCCGCAGCTGCGCAGCCTGCTCGGCCGCCTTGCTGCTGAGCAGGTCCTGCCAGACGCTGATATGGGCTTGCAGCGCGGCATCCCAGCGCGAGCGGCAGACCAACCAGCCGGGGCCCGGCGCGCGCGCCAGCTCCAGCTCGAAATCGGCCGGGCGCTGCCAGGCCAGCTGCAGCTCGTCGCGCGACTCGACATCCAGCCAGTCCCAGCCCGGTGCCGTCCTCAGGCCGGCGAACAGCCCGTTCGCGCCGAGCACCCGGCCCTGCGCATCGACCACGGCCACCGGACATGGCAGCCGCTCCCAGCTGGCCCGGGTGGACTCGTCGATGGCAGCGGCGGCGGGCTTCATGCGTCTCCTCGTGGCCCTTGTTTTATAACCCAGGGGGTCAGGTCTTGCGCTGAAGAACGTCCATGGCCAGACACAAATCTTCCCAGGCCCGCGCCTTGTCGACCAGATTGCGCAGCAAATAGGCCGGGTGGTAGGTGACGATCAGCGGCACACCCTGGTACTCGTGCACCCGCCCGCGCAGCCGGCCGATCGGCTCGCTGCTGCGCAGCAGCGACTGCACGGCGAAGCGCCCCATCGCCAGGATGATGCGCGGCTGCACCAGCGCGATCTGGCGGTTCAGATAGGGCTCGCACTGCGCCAGCTCCTCGGGCTCGGGATTGCGGTTGCGCGGTGGCCGACACTTCAAGGTGTTGGCGATGAAGACCTGCTTCTCGGGCGGCCCGTCGGCACGCGTCAGGCCGATGGCGCGCAGCATGCTGTCCAGCAGCTTGCCGGCCTGGCCGACAAAGGGCTCGCCCTGCAGGTCCTCCTGCTCGCCCGGCGCCTCGCCGACCACCATCCAGTGGGCGCGCTCATGGCCGACGCCAAAGACCGTGTGCTTGCGCCCTTCGCACAGCCCGCAGGCGCGGCAGCCAGCCACGGCCTCGCGCAGCTGCGTCCAATCCATGGCCGCCACCGCGCCCGCCGCTGCCGGCGCCCGAGGCTGCTCGGCGGGCTGCACAGGCACCACGATCTGCGGCAGGACGCTGGCGACCCGGACCGGCGCCGGCGCTTCGACCTTGGCCAGCACAGGCTCGGGTGCCGTCGGCTCGGGCTCGGGCTCGGGCTCGGGCACGGGCGGCGCGGTCCAGACCCGCAGCCCCATCGCCTCCAGCATCGCCTGCTGACGTTCGCTCCAGCTCATGCCGCGCCCTCCGCCAGCCGCAAGCTCATCAGCACCGCGTCCTCGCGCCGGCCTTCGGCGGCCGGGTAGTAGGCGCGACGCAGGCCGACCTCGGCGAAACCGTAGCGGGCATAGACACGCCGCGCCCGCTCGTTGCCCTGCCGCACCTCCAGCCAGATCTGCGCGCCGCCATGCTCGCGCGCCAGCGCCTGCAAGGCATCCAGCATCAGCCGGGCCAGGCCCTGGCCCTGGCACTCGGGCAGCACGGTGATATTGAGCAGATGCAACTCATCGACCCCTTGCATCGCGAGGAAATAGCCGAGCACGCTGCCGTCGGCGCCGCGCAGCACCTGGGCGAGGTAGCCGGCCGACAGCGAGTCGATGAAATTGCCGCGCGACCAGGGGAACTCGTAGGCGCGCTGCTCGATCGCCAGCACCGCCTCGACATCGCCGGCCTGCATTGCCTGCAGGCGGCTGCCCACCGGGCTCATCACTTCGCCCCGCATCATGATGCGGCGCGAGCGGCCAGGCGCTCCTCGGTGGTTTGCGCCACCTTGTCGCGCACATAGAGCGGCATCGCCTCGGCCGGGTCCAGCAGCAGGCCCTGGGCCCAGGCCTGCTCGGCCAGCGCCGGCAGCGCCTGCGCGCGCGAGCGGCTCTGCGGCCAGGCCTGCGCGGCCAGGCCTGGCAACTCGGGAAAGACCGCGATCGCACTGCCGCACAGGGCCGCCGGCGGCTCACGCCACTGGGCCAGCAGCGCGGCCGGGCTGTACAGCGCCGGCGCGCTCTCGACCCGCCAATGCCGGCCGTCATGTGCGTAGGCGCCGGCATAGATCTCGCCCATGCGGGCGTCCATCGCGACCCAGACCTGGGCCAGCGTGCCGCCGGCCTGCTGGCGGGCGTCCTCGGCGACCAGCATCAGGCTGTCCAGCGACAGCACCGGCTTGGCCGCGCCGAAGGCCAGGCCCTGGGCCACCGCACAGGCGGTGCGCAGGCCGGTGAAGGCGCCCGGGCCGCTGCCAAAAGCGATCGCATCGACATCGGCCAGGCGCAGGCCGGCACCGGCCAGCAGGGCCATCAGCTCGGGCACCAGCCGCGCCGAGGCCTGGGCACCGCCGGCACCCTCGAAAAACCAGCGTCCTTGCGGGCCGGACAGGGCCAGCGCCATGCTTTCGGTCGAACTATCCAGGGCCAGCAACACAGTCATGCGGCAAGTGTAGCCGTGCGATCATCGCCGCCATGCGAGCCCTGCCCCTTGTTCTGAGCCTTGTTGCGGGGCTTGTCGGCCCCGCGTCTGCCCCGGCCCAGCCGGCGCCGCTGCCGGCCGGCGTCGGCCAGATCCTGCGCCAGGCCCAGCTGCCGCCCGAGGCCCTGGCCGTCTGGATCCAGGAGCTCGGTGCCGGCTCGCCGCGCCTGGCCTGGCAGGCCGATCAGGCGATGAACCCGGCCTCGCTGATGAAGCTCGGCACCACGCTGGCGGCGCTGGAGATGCTCGGGCCGGCCTGGACCTGGCAGACCCCGGTCTGGCTGCAGGGCCGGCTGCGGCCGGAGACCGGGGTGCTGGAGGGCGATCTGGTGATCAAGGGGGTCGGCGACCCCAAGCTGGTGCGTGAGCGGCTGTGGTTGCTGCTGCAGCGGGTGCGGGCCCAGGGTGTGCGCGAGATCCGCGGCCATATCCTGCTGGACAACAGCGGCTTCGCACCGAGCCCGCTGACGCCGGCCGATTTCGACGGCGAGCCCTGGCGCCCCGGCAATGTGCAGCCCGAGGCCCTACTGCTGAACTACAAGAGCCAGACGCTGAGCTTCCGGCCCGATCCGGCGCGCGGCCTGGCCTGGATCGCCAGCGATGTGCCGCTGCCCGCGCCCGCCAGCGTGCCGCTGCAAAAAGACGGGGCCTGCGGCGACTGGCGCGGCGCGCTGCGCCTGCAATGGCAGGCGGGGCAGCCGCTGGGCTTTGCCGGCAGCTATCCGGCCAGCTGCGGCGAGCTGTCCTGGCCGCTGGCCGATACCGACCCGGCCAGCTACAACGCCCGGCTGATCGCCGCGATGTGGCGCGAGATGGGCGGCGGCCTGCTCGGCGAGGTCAGGGCCGGTGTGGCCCCTGCCACGCCACCGAGCTTCAGCTTTGCCTCGCCGCCGCTGGCCGAGGTGGTGCGCGACATCAACAAGTACAGCGCCAATCTGATGAGCGAGATGCTGTGGCTGAGCCTGGCCGGCGGCACGCCGGCGGCCGCCCAGGAGCGGCTGCGCCTGTGGCTGTCGGCCAGGCTCGGGGACTCGGCCTTTGTGCTGGAGAACGGCTCGGGTCTGTCGCGCGAGCAGCGCCTGAGCGCTCGGCAGCTGGGGCGGCTGCTGCAGCTGGCCCATGCCAGCCCGGTGATGCCGGAGTTCATGGCCTCGCTGCCGGTGGCCGGCGCCGACGGCACGCTGACGCGCGGCGGGGCCGCCCGCTTCGGTGCGGCCGCCGGCCGCGCGCACCTGAAGACCGGCTCGCTGCGCGATGTGGTGGCGCTGGGCGGCTATGTGCTGGCCGATTCGGGCCGGCGCTATGTGCTGGTGGCGCTGATCAACCACCCGCGCGCGTCGGCGGCGCGCGGCGCCCTCGACGCCTTGCTGCAGTGGACGGTCCAGGACCTGGACCGCCGCGCCCCCTGATCAGAAGGGGTTGTTGACCGCGCGGCTGACCGCCATCGAACCCAGGCGCGACTGGCCGGCCGGGCTCATCAAGGTGCTGGTGGCCCACAGCCAGGTGTCGCCGCTGGCATTGGTGACCAGGGTCTTGGTATTGCACTCCGGCGCCGGCGCGGTGGCCAGGCAGGCCGCCTCGGTCACATTGGCAAAGCCATAGCTGGTGTTGAAGCGGACGATGCGCTCCACCTCCTCGTTGATCAGCACCAGGCCGATCAGGCGACCGTCATCGATCAGCGTGATGCGCATCTGGGTGTTGAACTCGGTCGTCAGCTCGCTGAGCAGCTTGGCGCGGTCGGTATCGGGCTTGTTGGCCCGCTCGGTCAGCGCAAAAGGCGTGGTGCCCATGTCCGGCAGGGTCGCGACGACGACGCGGCCGTTCGCATTGGCGATGCGGTTGACCTGGTTGGCCAGCTCACGCCCGCGCTCGCGGGCCTGGGCCTTCAGCGTGTCGGCGCCCTGCTGGGGGTACTGGCGATACAGCTCCAGCACATCGTTGGCACCGGCCATCACCGCCACCAGGTCCTTGCTGTTGAAGCCGCCGCTGGCGAAGAAGGTATCCAGCTGCGCCTTCACACCGGCCACGGTGGCGCCGGGCTGGGCGTAGATCTTGCCGGTCGGTACCGTCTGGTTGGTCGGGTTGCATTCGGCAAACACCAGGCCGAAGGTCGCGGCCAGCGACTGGATCCAGATCGGGTTGTTGGCGCACTGCAGCGCGCTGGTGGTGGCGTCGACCGCATTGATCGTGTACTTCTTGCCCTCGGTCGTGATCACGCTGGCCTCGTCGCCGAAGGCCATGATGCGCTTGGGAGCAAAGGGCTCGATCTGCCCGCCGCCGCCACCGCAGCCGGCCACCAGGGTCGCGGCCACCAGGGCCGCCGTGGCCAATAGCGTGCGGCGGTGCGCAGCTTGCTTCAACATCTTCATGAACACTCCAGGCATGACTAACTTGCTCTTCAACTCAGGACTCGAACGCCGCCGCCGCACGCGACAGCCGGTCGCGCACACCGTCCCATTCGACATCGGGGGGCGGCAGCTCGATCCAGATCTCGCCGGCACCGGCATCGTCCAGCTCCCGCAGCACGGCAAACAGCTGCTGAGCCGCTGCCGCCGCATCGCCCGGCATGGTCCGCCATAGCGGACCGGGCACCGGGCTCAGCGTCCGCGAATATACCGCCAGCCCCGCCGGCCATTGTTGCTGGCCCAGGCGCAGGGCCAGGGTAGCGGCATCGAGCAGGCGCACCACGGCGCTGGGCGCATAGTGGGCCGCCAAGGTGCCCGAGGCGCGCGGCGCCTGGGCATCGGGCGCCCGCAGCGGCTCGCCGGCGGCCGCCTCGATCTGGGCCGGCGTCAGCACGCCGGGGCGCAGCAGCACCGGGTGGGCACGGCTGCAGTCGACGATGCTGGACTCGATGCCGACCGCGCAATCACCGCCGTCCAGCACCCAGACCTGGCCCTCGAACTCGCTCTCGACATGGGCGGCGCGGGTCGGGCTGACGCGGCCGAAGCGGTTCGCGCTGGGCGCGGCCACGCCGTGCACGCCGAGCGCCTTGGCCTCGGCCAGCAGCGCCCGTGCCACCGGGTGGGCCGGGCAGCGCAGGCCGATGCTGGTCTGGCCACCGGCCGCCGCCGCGCCGATACCGGGGGCGCGCGGCAGTATCAAGGTCAGCGGGCCGGGCCAGAAGGCCGCCATCAGGCGCTGCGCCACCGGTGGCAGCTGGGCCGCGAAATCCGCCGCATCGGCCGCGTCCAGCACATGGACGATCAGCGGGTGATCGCTGGGCCGGCCCTTGGCGGCAAAGATCTTGGCCACCGCAGCGTCGTCATCGGCGCGCGCACCCAGGCCATAGACCGTTTCGGTCGGCAGGGCCAGCAACTCGCCGTCGGCCAGATGGCGGGCGGCACGGGCGATATCGGCGGGGTCGGATCCGTTGAGTAACAAGGCGGTCACCAATCGGTGGGCAGACCCAGGATCGCGGCCGCCTGCTGGGCATGGCTGCGGGCCAGCTCGAGCGTGGCCGCAGTGATATTCAGATGGCCCATCTTGCGACCGGGCCTGGCGCTGACCTTTCCATACAGATGCAGATGCGTGCCGGGGATGGCCAGCACGGCGGCCCAGTCGGGCGCGCGCTCCTTGCCATCAGGCAGGAACCACAGATCGCCCAGCAGATTCAGCATCACGGTCGGCGAATGCAGGCGCGGCGTGTTCAGCGGCAGACCGGCCAGGGCGCGAACTTGCAGCTCGAACTGCGATACATCGCAGGCATTCATCGTGTAATGGCCCGAGTTGTGCGGGCGCGGCGCCATCTCGTTGACGACGAGTGCCCCATCCTGCAGCACAAAGAACTCGATGCACAGCACGCCCACATAGGCCATGGCCTCGGCGATGCGCGCCGCCGAGCTGGCAGCCTGGAGCTGCAGCGCGGCGCTGGCGCTCGGGGCCGGCACTTCGGTGACGGCCAGGATGCCGTCGCGGTGCAGGTTCTGCTGCACCGGGAAGTGCACGATCTGGCCTTGGGCATTGCGGGCAACGACGACCGACAGCTCCAGCGCCAGCGGCAGCATCTGCTCGAGCACGCAGGGCACGCGCTTCAACTCATCCCAGGCGGCGAGCAGCTCCGCGCGGGTCTTGACACGGATCTGGCCCTTGCCGTCATAGCCCATGCGGGCGGTCTTGACGATGCCGGGCAGCAGGCTGTCGGCCACCGCCGCAAGATCGGCCTCGCTGCGCAGCAGCGCATAGGGCGCGCAGGCCACGCCGCTGGCCTGGAAATGGGCTTTCTCGTCGGCTCGGTCCTGGCAGATCGCCACGCAGCTCGCCGCCGGCGCTACAAGGCGTGTCTGCGCCAACCGCTGCAGCGCGGCCGCCGGCACGTTCTCGAACTCCGTGCTGATCGCATCGCAGACCTCGGCCAGCCGGGCCAGACCGGCCTCGTCCAGATAGTCGGCGCGGATGTGCTCATGGGCCACGGCCCCGGCCGGGCTGTCGGCATCGGGGTCCAGCACCACGGTGCGATAGCCCAGGCTTTGCGCCGCATGGACAAACATGCGGCCCAGCTGGCCGCCGCCCATCACCCCGAGCGTCGCGCCGGGTTGCAAGATCTCGGCCATCAGACCAGGTCCTTGCTCATGCCGCGCGCATGCTCGGTCTGGCGCAGGCGGTAGGCCTGCAGCTGCTCGCGCAGGCCCGGCTGTTCGGCCGCCAACATCGCCACTGCAAACAGTGCGGCATTGCCGGCGCCGGCGGTGCCGATCGCAAAGGTGGCGACCGGGATGCCCTTGGGCATCTGCACGATGGAATGCAGCGAATCGACGCCCTGCAGATGGCGGCTGGCCACCGGCACGCCCAGCACCGGCACGATGGTCTTGGCTGCCAGCATGCCCGGCAGATGGGCAGCACCGCCGGCGCCGGCAATGATGGCGCGCAGGCCGCGGGCCTGCGCAGCCTCGGCATAGGCAAACATATCGTCGGGCATGCGGTGGGCTGACACCACCTGCGCCTCGAAAGGGATGCCGAACTCGGCGAGAATGTCGGCAGCGTGTTTCATGGTCTCCCAGTCGCTGCTGGAGCCCATCACCACGCCGACCAGGGGGGAGGCGCTGACTGGCATGTTCGGCACGGCTCGCTCCATAGGCTGGAAAACCTTGAATTGTAGGCGGCTGCCGCCACCTGCTCCCGAACAAGCCCGCGCCGCTAGAGACCATGACCGACATCACCATACAGAATTTTGAAACCGAACTGCTGCAGGCTTCGATGCAGCAGCCCGTGCTGCTGGACATCTGGGCCCCCTGGTGCGGCCCCTGCAAAAGCCTGGGCCCGGTGCTGGAAAAGCTCGAAGTCGCCTATGCCGGACGCTTCAAGCTGACCAAACTCAATAGCGACGAGCAGCCCGAGATCTCCAGCCAGCTGAGCCAGGCCTTCGGCGTGCGCTCGATCCCGTTTTGCGTGATGTTCGTCGGCGGCCAGCCGGTCGATGGCTTTGTCGGCGCCATCCCCGAGGCGCAGATCCGCGAGTTCCTCGACAAGCATGTGCCCAGCGGCGAGATGCTGGAAGCCGAGGCCGACCTGGCCGAGGCCGAGGAGCTGCTGGCCGAGGGTGATCTCGAGTCGGCGCTGACCAAGCTGCAGCAGGCGGTCGAGACCGATCCGGCCAACGAGACCGCACGCTACGACTACATCAAGGCCTTGCTGGAGCTGGGCCTGCTGCAGGACGCCAAGGCCGCGTTCGCGCCAGTGGCCGCCCAGGCCGCCGACACCATCACCCCGCATGCCCGCTTTGCCGCACTGGGCCAATGGCTGGCGGCCATCGAACAGACGGCCGGCGCCGATGTCGCGGCCCTGCAGTCGGCGATTGCCGCCAACAAGCGCGATTTCGAGGCCCGCTACGCGCTGGCCCGGACGCATCTGGCCGGCCAGCGCTTCACCGAGGCGATGGACGAGCTGCTGGAAATCATCATGCGCGACAAGGCCTGGAATTCAGAGGCCGCGCGCAAGAGCTATGTCGCCATCCTTGAGCTGCTGACCAAGCCGGCGCCCAAGGCCCAGCCCGGCGCCGAGGCCAAGGGCACGCTGGAGCTGTCCGGCAAGGCGGTGGTGCCGCCCAGCGATCCGCTGCTGGATCAGTACCGCCGCAAGCTCAGCATGGCCTTGTTCTAAGCCGGTCGGGACAGCCCGGCGCCTTCGAGCGCCTGGGCCCAGGCCCGCTGCTGGGCGGCGAACTCGGCCCACTCGGCCGCCGCACTGGCGGCATGGCGCTCGGCGGCCGCAGCGTCACCGAGCAGGCCATAGATCTGGGCCAGTCGGCTGTGCGTGGCGGCCCGGTCGTCGACATCGCAGGCCGGGTCCAGCTCGATCTCGGCCTCGCGCGCCTGCTGCAGCGCATGCTCACGCTGGCCCAGATTGCAGCGGCACCAGGCCAGATCGGCCAGCAGACTGCTGCCCAGCCGCGTCAGCCCCTTGGACATGGCCTGCGGCAGATGCTGCTCGTACAGCGCCTGGGCCTGGGCGAACTCGCCTTGAACCGTCAGCACCTGGGCGCGCAGCACTGGCGTCAGCTCGGCCATCGCCGAGCCGCCGACGGCCGCATCGTAATGCTTGATCGAATCGGCCCCCAGCAGCAGCTCGGGCACCGGCCGGCTCGGGTGAGCCAGGCTCTCGCGCCGCACATGGGCGGTGCGCATCTCGGCCATGTTGTACATCAGGGCCGACTGGCTGGCGTCGTCACCCTCGGCCGAGGCATGCTGGCGCGCCTGGCCATACCAGGCCTGGGCGGCCTCGGGCTGGTTGGCAAAGTGATGGGCCAGACCCAGCGCGATGGCGACCCGCACGCGCGCCGCATGGTGATCGGGCGCGGCCAGCTGCAGGCAGGCCTGGGCATGACCGATCAGCGCCTCGATGTCATGCCGCACATAGGCCAGATGGCACAGCCAGGCCGCGGCCAGCGCCTCGACCTCCTTGAGCTCGGCCAGCCTGGCGATCGCCTGGGCGCGCTGAATCTTCTCCCGCGCCGCGCTGCCGAAGTCGGTGAAGTAGCTCATCAGCCCTTCGGCGAAGTGCAGCCAGGCACCCAGCTGTGAATTCGGATGCTGGAAAGAGAGCTGATGCAGCGCCGTCAGCTCCACGCGGGCCTCGGTCAGCTGGCCATGGCGGGCCAGCAGCACGGCGCGCTGGGCGCGCAGGCCGGCGGACTGCAACTGACCGGAGGCTGCGGCGATCTGGGTGTCCAGCTGCCTCAGCAGGCGGGATTTGGCGGGGATCATGGCCGGAGCTCAGCGCGTCAGGCGTTCCAGCGCCTCGCGGTATTTGGCGGCGGTCTTGGCGATCACCTCGGCCGGCAGCGCCGGCGCCGGCGCGGTCTTGCCCCAGGGCTTGCCGGCAACCGTGGCCTGCTCCAGCCAGTCGCGCACGAACTGCTTGTCATAGCTGGGCGGGTTGATGCCCACCGCATAGCTCTCGATCGGCCAGTAGCGCGAGGAGTCGGGCGTCAGCACTTCGTCCATCAAGGTCAGCGTGCCATCGGCATCGAGGCCGAACTCGAACTTCGTATCGGCAATGATGATGCCCTTGGTCAGCGCATAGTCGGCGGCGCGCTGGTAGAGCTGGATGGAGATGTCGCGCACCCGGGTGGCCAGGTCCAGGCCGATGATTTCGACCATCTTGTCGAAGGAAATGTTCTCGTCGTGATCGCCCATCTCGGCCTTGGTGGCTGGCGTGAAGATCGGTGCGGGCAGCTTGGATGCGTTCTGCAGCCCGGCCGGCAGCGCGACGCCACAGACCTGGCCGTTCTTCTGATACTCGGCCCAGCCGCTGCCGGCCAGATAGCCACGCACCACCGCCTCGACCGGCAGCGGCTTCAGGCGCTTGACCAGCATGGCGCGGTCCTGGACCTGGGCTTTCTCGGCCGCGCTGCTGACCGCCGACAGCGGATCCTCGCCGGTCAGGTGGTTGGGTACGATGCCATCCAGCTTGTCGAACCAGAACAGCGCCATCTGCGTCAGCAGCGCGCCCTTGCCGGGGATGGGCTCGCCCATGATCACGTCGAAAGCCGACAGCCGGTCGCTGGCGATCATCAGGATGCGATCTGCGCCCACCGCATAGTTTTCGCGCACCTTGCCGCGAGCGATCAGGGGGAGCGAGGTCAGCGAGGACTGAAGCAAGGTGGGCAGGGCAGCGGTCATGGTGGGGGTTTCCTGAGCAAGGGCCGGATTTTAGGACGTTAAAAAGCCCGCCGAGGCGGGCTTCGCACGAGCGTGGTGCTGGCCCAGGCTTACTGGACGACCTGGTTCAGCTCGCCGCGCGCGTAGGCGGCGGCAATGTCGACCAGGCTGCGCGGCTTGATCTTGCCGGCCTGGCCCTCGCAGCCGAACTCCAGATAGCGCGCCTTGCAGACCAGCTTGGCGGCCTCGCGGGCCGGCTTCAGCCATTCGCGGGCATCGAACTTGTCGGGGTTCTCGGCCAGGAACTTGCGCACCGCACCGGTCATCGCGAGACGGATGTCGGTGTCGATATTGATCTTGCGCACGCCGTGCTTGATGGCTTCCTGGATCTCCTCGACCGGCACGCCGAAGGTCTCCTTCATCTTGCCGCCGTACTGGTTGATGATGGCCAGCAGCTCCTGCGGCACGCTCGACGAGCCGTGCATCACCAGATGGGTATTGGGAATGCGCTTGTGGATTTCCTTGACGCGGCCGATCGCCAGGATGTCGCCGGTGGGCTTGCGCGAGAACTTGTAGGCGCCGTGGCTGGTACCGATGGCGATGGCCAGCGCGTCCAGCTGGGTGGCCTTGACGAAGACGGCGGCTTCCTCGGGGTCGGTCAGCATCTGGCTGTGGTCCAGCTTGCCCTCGGCGCCGATGCCGTCTTCCTCGCCGGCCTCGCCGGTTTCCAGATTGCCCAGGCAGCCCAGCTCACCCTCGACGGTGACGCCAACCTTGTGCGACATCTCGACGACCTTGCGGGTCACCTCCATGTTGTACTCGAAGGAGGCCGGGGTCTTGCCGTCCTCCATCAGCGAGCCGTCCATCATCACCGAGCCAAAGCCCAGATTGATCGCGCCCTCGCAGACCTTGGGGCTGGTGCCGTGGTCCTGGTGCATCACCAGCGGGATGTGCGGGTAGGCCTCGACGGCCGCCTGGATCAGGTGCTTGATGAAGGCCTCGCCGGCGTATTTGCGGGCGCCGGCCGAGGCCTGCAGGATCACGGGCGCACCGACCTCGTCGGCGGCGGCCATCACGGCCTGGACCTGCTCGAGGTTGTTGACGTTGAAGGCTGGAATGCCGTAGCCGTGTTCGGCGGCATGGTCCAGCAACTGACGCATGGAGACGAGAGCCATGAGGAAGATCCTCGCTGAAGTTGAAGAATTCTTGCGGGCGCGGCCCAAGGTAACCGCGCCGTAACTGCGACCGATTCTAACGGCGCACCATCGCCACGGCGCCCATGCCCCCTGGATACGGGTCGGTACAAGCGCGCTTGCGGCTGGACAGGCCTGCCGCTAGGCTCGGCACGGTGTTTTCGGGCCTATTTCGCCGCATGCTGCGCGGGGCGGCCGGGGCACACTGGGGTGGGAGCCCTGCCATGACACGCCTAGCCATCGACCACCTGACCCTCTGGATCAGCGCCGCCGCGCGCGAACACTCGCATGATCTGGTCGCCCATGTGGAGGAGCGCACCGGCGCCAGCCGCCGCGCGGTGCAGGCCGCGTTGCGCCGCCTGGTCGACGCCCATTGGCTGACGCGCAGCGGCACGAGCCGCCGCCCGGTCTATGCCCCCGGCCTGCTGCGCCAGGTGGCTCGCAGCTACACGCTGCACGGCCTGCAGGAGGACCTGCCCTGGCAGCGCGACTTCGCCCCCAATTTCGATCTGCCGCCCCAGGTGACCCGGATGATCCAGCATGGCTTCACCGAGCTGGTCAATAACGCGGCCGACCACAGCGGTGGTTCGAGCGTGACCGTCTCGCTGCGCCAGACCCCCAGCCATGTGCAGCTGCTGGTCTCCGACGACGGCTGCGGCGTGTTCGACAAGATCTGCGCGGCGTTTGATATCGCCGATGCCCAGCACGCGATGCTCGAACTCTCAAAGGGACGGCTGACCAGCCAGCCCGAGCAGCACACCGGCCGCGGCCTGTTCTTCAGCTCGCAGCTGGCCGATGTGTTCGACATCCATGCCAACAACACCGCCTTCCAGCGCCGCGCCTGGGAGTCGACCGGCTGGCAGCGGGGCCGCCCGCTGCCGCGCCAGGGCAGCTCGATCTATATGGCGATCGCGCTGGACACCAAGCGCACGCTCGATCAGGTGCTGGAAGCCTGGAGCACGGCGGGCGATGGCATCGAGTTCGACCAGACGACGATTGCCTTGCGGCTCCTGGCCGGCCCGGGTCAGCCGCTGGACTCACGCGCACAGGCGCGACGCGTCGCCGCCCGGCTGCCGATGTTCAAGCGCGCCGAGATCAGCTTCGACGGCGTGGCCGATGTCGGCCATGGCTTTGCCGACGAGCTGTTCCGCGTGTTCGCGCGGGCGCACAAGGAGGTGGAGCTGCTGCCCACCCATATGACGCCGCGCATCGCGGCCCTGGTCAAGAGCGCGCAGAACGGTTGATTCCGCTTTGCCGTTGTCCGACTAGTCAGCCGGCCGAGTCAGGCCCGAAAAGAACTGGCATCAATTCATTGGGTTCAGATTCAAGACCTGCGACGAACGCGCATGAAGGGTTCGTGTAACCCTGGGCTCGCATTCCGCAACGCAAGGCCTGACCCTCGGCGTGCTGCTCACGTGGAGAGATCAGGAAGCGGGCAATCGAAATGGCAGTTGTAGAGCAGCGAATGCGGCGTCGCCATACTTTCGGAGCAGAGTGTAAATATATTCTGGCTCAACAGACCAGACGTATGAAATATTACCTCGCAGCTGAGCCACCTCCGCCTCCATTAACAACCCATTGACGAACCGATGCATTTGCGCACGAAGCTCTCTCTTCCTTTCCCTCCCAATGGAAATTCTTCCATCTGGCGTCAAGTTCAATCCAACGAGGCTTCGGTTATTCCTTCTCGAAACGTTAACTGTCTTTTCGTCATTAATTGAGAGCCTTGGGTAATCCAACCGCCCTAGCAAAGATCGAATAAAGTCGTACGCATCACTCAACTTATTTGGCTCGTTGGTAGACAAGGCCAGATCATCTGCGTACCGGCTATACGAAATACAATTTCCGACACAATACAGCGACAGCTCCTCATCAAACGCATGCAGCATCGAGTTCGAGACAAATGGTGACGAGGGAGCCCCGATAGAAAGACACCTTTTGCCCGTTTTCTTGTTCTTCCAAGTGAGGAGATTGACAAGCAACCCAACATCCTCTTCAGATATATTTGTATGCGCCTTGATGTGTTGACCGACGTGAATGGCGGATATCGAAGGGAAGAAGTCAGAAAAATCCAATTTAAGCAAGAATCTTGAGTCTATATGCCTGCCGGCATGATCGCCTATTGACAATCCTCGCCGATAGGCAATAGCAGCCTCATGAATCGGCCATTCATTAATCACCTTGCTTACAACAAATCGCTGGAGGCGCTTAATCTCTGGAGCCGGCTGAGCAATTACTCTAAATCCTGACCCGGACCTCTTCGGTATTTCATAGACTTTATATCTATAACAAGCGGTTGCAATGAGAGCAAATAGCTCACTCCTAGCGATTGGCAATCCAGCGCCAAGTTTTTCGAGAAGGCTACTCATCTTCCAGCCTCGCCGAACACCAGTGCATACGCCTTGGCCAGCGCCGACCCCTCAATCCGAGATTCGGCAATTTTTGCGGAAACCCTGGACCGATTGAACGGCTTGCTAGAATCCACACCCCGATAGTCTATCCATGTCTTTGACCTATCCACAGGGAAGTAATATAAAGTCCCACCGTATCGCCTGACTCCAATAAGCCCAGCCTTGCCCAATGCAAACAGTATTTGGTGGATACGCGCTTCATTGACGACAACCCCAAAGTAGCCATACGCAGCTTTGATGTCCGTAAACGTCGCGAGCTCAAGGATCGTTACAATATCGAGCGCCAGTATGATTTGGTGCTGCTTCCCAGTTTCAACAAACTGTCTTGGCTTGCGGCCTCCAGACATTTTTGCATCCACAGAAGAAATAATTACATTGATGTCTGAGTCAAAATCCAAAATATCTCGGTCTGGAATAACACAAACAGATAATGGATCTTTAGCTTCAAGCTGGCGCAATGGCCCGAGGCTAATAAATGATTTCTTTGGGTGGCGATCTTCAAGGACCACAACTACGAGTTGATCGCGCAGGGACTCAATCTGTGAAAATGCACCTAATTCTGCAATTGCCCCTGGCGCCTCTAGAAATATAACAACGGCGGTAGTGAGATAACCAAGATCTTCTTCAAATAGCAAAAGATCAGAGTATTTATTGAACTCACTCCAGTCGTCATAATTCTCTGGCAATAGTAGCTGACCCGCGAGCGCCGGCCGATTGGCCTTGAACCAGCGGACAAAAGCGTCTCTTTGCGAGAGTGGTCGAGGTGTCGTGCCAAGCTGAGCATCACGCGTCAGTTGGCCGCCGAAAACGGCAATGCAATTAGGGAATGATTGAATGTTGGCACCGTCATTTGACGCCGCAGCAAGCAATACATCGATCCCTAATTGGCTCATTATTATGGGTTCAGCTACCCAAATTACAGGCACGAAAGCGGCCCCGCCGCCACTCGTGACATACCTGGCGCGAGTGGCGGCGGGGCCGCTTTCGTGCCGTCGATGTCGTTCAAAAAAATTCCGTCTGGCGAAACGCCCGACGATGGCTTGGGACTAGCCCTTCACCACAATCGCGTAGCTGAGGGCCCAATTATTCAGCCAACTTCCCCCCCCCGAACAACAACGTTTCCCCTGATGCGACATCTTTAAGTGTTGCGCGCTAGATGCATTGATGCGTAGAGCATAGGTTCGCCGAAGAAATCTAAACCCACATCTGAGATCGCAGGGCTCTGGTACTGAGATCCACCCTCCGCCCAAACGTATGGCATCCAGAAGACAGTGCGGCGATTCGAAAATCGAAGTCGGGTCTCAAATCAAGAGACCTTTTGCGCCCGAGTGGTGGGTCATTAGCAAAGTCTTGATTGCAGAAGCAGGGAGCGGACCGACGCCGGGTAGCGGGCGTGCGCGCCTGCTCCCTATCACCCGGTGCCGGCCTCCTACCCTTTTTCCTGCGCAACGTCGCCAACCTGCATTCCGCCTCTCGATCACTGGTGATTTGCGAGGAGAACACGACTGTGGTGCGACTAACGTGGTGAGCAGGAGGGCGGCAAGTCTGAGGAAGGGGCCGAGGCAGGATGACACGGAGCAGCGGGCCTGCACGTCCTTCTGCGCTCTATGTAAAGCCCTTACCGTGTGACCATCACGAGGCAATGCGCAAAGGGCGAAATCCTGTCACCACACAACCGATGGCATGGAAATCCGTCACCCCACCCTACACACCTTCAGCATATTGGTGCCGCCCGGATAGCCCATCGGCTCGCCGCAGGTGATCGCATAGGTGTCGCCGGGCATCAGCGCGCCCTGCTCCACCAGCAGGCGCTCGGCCGCCGCCAGCGCCGCGTCGCGGTCATCGAAGCGCGGCATCAGTAGCGGCCGCACATTGCGGTACAGGCACATCTTGCTCTGGCTGAGCTCCTGCGTGGTCAGCGCGAAGATCGGCACCTGGATGCGGTGGCGGCTCATCCACAGCGCGGTCGAGCCCGATTCGGTCAGCGCGACGATGGCCTTGCAACCCAGATGGTAGGCGGTGAACAGTGCGCCCATCGCAATGCTCTGGTCAATGCGGCCGAACTGGCGGCCGGCGAAATCGGTGTCCAGGCTGACGAACTCGGCGCGCTCGGCTTCCAGCGCGATCGCGGCCATCTGCTCGATGGTCTCGACCGGGTATTTGCCGGCGGCCGTCTCGGCGCTCAGCATCACCGCGTCGGTGCCGTCCAGCACCGCGTTGGCCACGTCGGACACCTCGGCGCGGGTCGGCACCGGGTTGACGATCATCGACTCCATCATCTGGGTCGCGGTGATCGCCACCTTGTCGAGCTCGCGGGCCAGCTTGATCATGCGCTTTTGCAGCGCCGGCACGGCGGCATTGCCGACCTCGACCGCCAGGTCGCCGCGCGCCACCATGATGCCGTCGCTGGCCTTCAGGATGGCTTCCAGATGCGGGATCGCCTCGGAGCGCTCAATCTTGGCGATCAGGCCCGGCTTGTGGCGATAGGGCTCGCCGGCCACATTGCAGAGCTGGCGCGCCATCTCCATATCGGTGGCGTTCTTCGGGAAGCTGACCGCCACATATTCGGCCTGGAAGCTCATCGCCGTCTTGATGTCCTCCATGTCCTTGCCGGTCAGCGCCGGCGCGGTCAGGCCGCCGCCCTGCTTGTTGATGCCCTTGTTATTGGACAGCTCGCCGCCGACCTTGACGATGGTGTGCACCGCCGCACCCTTGACGGCCTCGACCGTCAGCACCAGCAGGCCGTCGTTGAGCAAGAGGGTGTCGCCCGGTTTCACATCGCGCGGCAGCTCCTTGTAGTCCAGGCCCACGGCCTGCTCATTGCCGAGCTCGACGCGGTCGGCATCGAGGATGAAGGGCGTGCCGTTGACCAGCTCGATCCTGCCGTGCTCGAACTTGCCGACGCGGATCTTCGGGCCTTGCAGATCGGCCATGATGGCGACCTGCTTGCCGGCCGCCCGGGCCGCCTCGCGCACCAGGCGGGCGCGGTCGATATGGTCCTGCGCCTTGCCGTGCGAGAAGTTCAGCCGCACGACATCGACGCCGGCCCGGATCATGCGCTCCAGCACTTCGGGCGACGAGGAGGCAGGCCCCAGGGTGGCGACGATCTTGGTGGCACGGGTCATGATGAAGCGGTCTCGCTGGAATTAAGTTACAGGCGAGCGATTATGGGCCGCATCAGGACGCCGGCAATGGTTTCACGCGGTTTCATCCCTTCGCCGCGAGCACATCCGCAACAGCCAGCGCCGTCATATTGACGATGCGCCGCACCGTGGCCGAGGGTGTCAGGATGTGCACCGGCGCGGCCGCTCCCAAGAGGATGGGCCCGACCGTGACGCCCTGGCCGGCGCTGATCTTCAGCACATTGAAGAGGATGTTGGCGGCATCCAGCGTCGGCAGCACCAGCAGATTGGCCGCGCCCTTGAGCTTGCTGTCGGGCAGGAAGGTCTGGCGCACCGCTTCGCTGAGCGCCGCATCGCCGTGCATCTCGCCGTCGCTCTCGATCTCCGGATGGGCGGCCGCGAACAGCTCGTGGGCGCGCCGCATCTTGACGGCCGAGGGCCGCTTGCTGGAGCCGAACATCGAGTGCGAGACAAAGGCCAGCTTGGGCGGCAGGCCGAAGCGCCGCACCTCCTCGGCCGCCATCGCGGCGATCTCGGCCAGCTGTTCGGCGTCGGGGCTGTCGTTGACAAAGGTGTCGGTGATGAACAGGGTCTGCTTCTCCAGCATCACCGCATTCATCGTCGCAAAGCTTCGGGCACCGGGCTTCAGGCCGATCAACTCGGAGACATGCTCCAGATGGCTGTCGAAACGCCCCACCATGCCGCAGATCATCGCGTCGGCATCGCCCAGCTTGATGGCCAGCGCGCCTATGGTGGTGTTGGAGCGCCGCACCGCCGCCTTGGCCGCCTCGGGCGTGAAGCCGCGCCGGCCCATGATCTGGTGATAGGCCTCCCAATACTGGCGGAAGCGCGCATCGTTCTCGGGGTCAATCACCGCGACATCGCCGCCCAGCTGCAGGCGCAGGCCGGCGCGCTGGATGCGCATTGCGATCACCTCGGGGCGGCCGATCAGGGTTGGCCTGACCAGGCCCTCGTCCAGCGCCACCTGCACTGCGCGCAGCACCCGCTCATCCTCGCCCTCGGCGTAGATCACCCGCGCCGCCGTACCTGTTGAAAATGCGGCCTTGGCCGCCGCAAACACCGGCCGCATGAACATGCCGGTCTGGTAGACAAAGCGCGACAGCTCCTGGCGGTAGGCGTCCAGATCCTGGATCGGCCGGGTCGCCACCCCCGAGGCCTCGGCCGCCCGCGCCACCGCCGGCGCGATGCGCAGGATCAGGCGGGCATCGAAGGGTTTGGGAATCAGGTAGTCAGGTCCGAAGGCCAGTTCCTCGCCGGCGTAGGCGGCCGCCACCTCGTCGCTGGTCTCGGCCTTGGCCAGATCGGCGATCTCGCGCACGCAGGCCAGCTTCATTTCCTCGGTGATCTTGGTCGCGCCGCAGTCCAGCGCGCCGCGGAAGATATAGGGGAAGCACAGCACGTTGTTGACCTGGTTCGGATAGTCCGAACGGCCGGTGGCGATGATGCAGTCGGGCCGCACCGCCTTGGCCAGCTCGGGCCGGATCTCGGGCTCGGGATTGGCCAGGGCCAGGATGATCGGTCGCTCGGCCATGGTCTTGACCATCTCGGCCGTCAATACCCCGGGGGCCGAGCAGCCAAGAAAGACGTCGGCGCCGGCCACCACATCGGCCAGCGTCCTGGCCTCGGTCTGCTGGCAGTAGCGCTGCTTGCTCTCGTCGAGCTTGTCGCCACGTCCTTCGCGGATCACGCCCTTGGAGTCGACGACGAAGATGTTCTGGCGCGCCACACCCAGACCCACCATCACATCCAGGCAGGCGATCGCCGCCGCGCCGGCGCCCGAGGTCACCAGCTTGACCTTTGCAATGTCCTTGCCCACCAGCTCCAGGCCATTGAGCAGGGCCGCCGCGCTGATGATGGCCGTGCCGTGCTGGTCGTCATGGAAGACCGGGATGTTCATGCGCTCGCGCAGCTTCTTCTCGATATAGAAGCACTCGGGCGCCTTGATGTCTTCCAGATTGACACCACCCAGTGTCGGCTCCATCGCCGCGATGATCTCGACCAGCTTGTCCGGGTCGCGCTCGGCCAGCTCGATATCGAACACATCGATGCCGGCGAACTTCTTGAACAGGCAGCCCTTGCCCTCCATCACCGGCTTGGCCGCCAGCGGGCCGATATCGCCCAGGCCCAGCACCGCCGTGCCATTGGTGATCACGCCGACCAGATTGCCGCGCGAGGTGTACTCGGCCGCCAGGGTCGGGTCTTGCTCGATGTCCAGGCAGGGATAGGCCACGCCGGGCGAATAGGCCAGCGACAGATCGCGCTGGTTGGACAGGGCCTTGGTGGGCGTGACCGAGATCTTGCCGCGCGTCGGGCTGCGGTGGTAGTCGAGCGCGGCTTCACGCAAAGCAGCCTCGGCCGGCGACAGGGTTTTGCTCATCCAGGTCTCCTCTTGTAGGGCCGGTGAGATTACTCCTGTTCGCCACGCATGCCGATGCCGAGTGTTTTAACTGGCATGCAAAGATGGCAATGAAGCCATCATCAAGAAAGGGGCCGAAGCCCCTTGTTCATTTCAGCCTGCTGCGCGCTTGGCCAGCCCGGTCGCAAGCATGCGACCGGTCCTTCGCCAGCCAGCGCAAGGGTGAGCAGTCACCCTTGCGCGCGCCGGCTCAGGATCTCGAAGGCCGGCAAGGTCTTGCCCTCCAACACTTCCAGGAAGGCGCCGCCGCCGGTAGAGATATAGCCCACGTCCTTGTCGATGCCGTACTTGGCGATCGCGGCCAGCGTGTCGCCGCCACCGGCGATGCTGAAGGCGCTGGACTCGGCAATCGCGCGGGCAATCGCCTCGGTACCGCCGGCAAAGGCGTCGAACTCGAACACGCCGACCGGGCCATTCCAGACGATGGTGCCGGCCGCCTTCAGCTGCGCGGCCAGGATGGCGGCGGTCTTGGGGCCGATGTCCAGAATCAGGTCGTCGTCGGCCACCTCGGTCGCGGCCTTGACGGTGGCCTCGGCATCGGCGGCAAAGCGCTTGGCCGTCACCACGTCGACCGGGATGGGCACGGCGGCGCCGCGCGCGCTCATCGCATCGATCACGGCCTTGGCCTCACCGACCAGGTCGGGCTCGGCCAGCGACTTGCCGATCTTCAGCCCGGCCGCCAGCATGAAGGTGTTGGCGATGCCGCCGCCGACGATCAGGCCGTCGACCTTGTCGGACAGCGCTTTCAGGATGGTCAGCTTGGTCGAGACCTTGGAGCCGGCGACGATGGCGACCAGCGGGCGCTTCGGCTGGGCCAGGGCCTTGCTGATCGCGTCGATCTCGGCCGCCAGCAGCGGGCCGGCGCAGGCGATGGGCGCGAACTGGGCGATGCCGTAGGTCGTGCCCTCGGCGCGGTGGGCGGTGCCGAAGGCGTCGTTGACATAGATGTCGCAGAGCTTGGCCATCTTCCGGGCCAGCTCTTCGTTGTTCTTCTTCTCACCCTTGTTGACGCGGCAGTTTTCCAACAGCACGAGCTGGCCCGGCGCAACGGTGACACCGTCGACCCAGTCGGCCACGACAGCGATCTCGCGGCCCATCAGCTCGCCCATGCGCCGGGCGATAGGCGCCAGCGAATCCTCGGGCTTGAACTCGCCCTCGGTCGGGCGGCCCAGGTGCGAGGTCACCATTACCGCTGCACCGGCCTTCAGCGCCAGCTCGATGCAGGGGATGGACGCGCGGATGCGGGTGTCCTCGGTGATGTGGCCGGCATCGTCCTGCGGCACATTGAGGTCGGCACGGATGAAGACGCGCTGGCCGGACACCTTGCCGGCGGCGACCAGATCGGAAAAACGCAAAACGTTCATGGGAGGGAGCTTGGTGGTTGGAATCAAGCCGAAGCTTACCAACCCAGGCCGATCCGAAGCGCCAGCATCACCACCGTGCCGCTGATGATGGTGCCGAGGATGCCGCCCTTCCAGAAGAAATAGGCGGTGCCGACGGCCGTGGCATAGAGCCTGGCGTCTTTCCAGGTCGAGATCAGCTCGCCCTGGCTCATCACGATCTCCGGCACGATGACGGCCGCCAGCGCGGCCAGCGGCGCATAGCGCAGACCCTGCTTGAGCCAGTCCGGCAAGGGCAGCTCGTTCTTCGGGATCAGGAAGAAGGAGCGCGTCAGCAAGGTGATGGCCCCCATGCCCAGGATGGCCAGCGTGGTCTCCCACCAGTTCATGCTTGCTTCCCCCCTCGCGCCCCTTGCGGCAACCACTTCTCCATCATCAGGCCCACCGCCACCGCCACCGCGATCGCCACGATGATGTTCAGGCGCAGCGGCAAGGCATAGGCCGCCACCGCCGCGCAGCCGGCCACTGCGGCCGTGACCCAGGTATTGCGGTCCTTCAGCAGCGAGTAGGACAGGCCCAGCAGGGCCAGCACGCCGGCAAAACCGAGGCCCCATTCGGTCGGCACATGGTTGGCCAGGAGGATGCCGGCGATCGACGGGATCTGCCAGGCGCACCAGTTCAGCGCCACCCCGCCCCAGAAATAGGGCTCCTGCTCGGGCGCGGGCTTGCCGTCGGGAAAGCGTTTCAAGAAGGCGACATAGTTCAGGTCGGCGGCGAAATAGGCGATCTTCATGCGCCGGGCCCGCGGCAGATGGCCGAAATACATGCGCCACTGGGTGCTGAAGATCACGAAGCGCAGATTGACGCAGAAGGCCGTGGCCCACAGCACCCACATCGGTGCGCCGGCCGCGATCAGCGGCAGCGAGGCCAGCTGCGAGCTGCCGGCGAACACCACCAGGCTCATCAGCAAGGCCATCCCCACCGACAGCCCGCTCTTGACCATGGCCACGCCGGTCACCAGACCCCAGGCCGAGATGCCCAGCGTGATGCCCATCATCTCGCGCGCCCCGCGGCGAAACTCGGGGTCGCGCGTCAGCGCCAGATAGTTGGATACAACAGCCCGCATGGGCCGATTGTCGGCGCAAGCCGGGCGGCAAGTCGCCGCCCTGTGCGTATAGCGTCAGTTGCCCAGGCGCTTGATCGAGCCGCTGCCCGCCACCGAGCTGCTGATCTCGGGCGATCCGAGATAGCGCACATCGCCGGAGCCGGCGATGCTGACCTTGAGCTGCTTGTTGGCCTGGACCTGGACATCGCCGGAGCCGGCAATGCTGACCTTGACCTCGTCGGCCACCAACTCGGAGGCTTTGACGTCGCCGCTGCCGGCCACCGAGACCGCCAGGCTGTTGATGCGCCCCTTGGCCAGGATATCGCCCGAGCCCGAGACCTTGAAACCGACCCGCTCGCTGAACAGCTCGGCAAAGCGCACATCGCCGGAGCCCGAGATGCTGGCATCGAGTTGCGGCGTTTTCATCGTCTCGACCCGGATATCGCCGGAGCCGTTGACCGCCAGCGAGCGCAAGGCGCCGATATCGACATTGACCTGGATGGGCATCGTGCCGGACAGGCGATAGCCCTTCTTGGTCCTGACCTCCAGCGTGCTGCCGACCAGCTGGGTCTCGATCAGCGGCAGCAGATTCTTGTCGGCCCGGATCTCGACCGACTCGGTCGCGGCCTGCCGCACCACCACCTTGAACTCGCCACTCAGCGTGATGGCATCGAAGCTGCCCGGGCTGCGTTTGTCGCTGGCCGCCTCGCCCGAGCCCTTGACGCGCTCGCCGCTGCCGAAGGTCCAATCCCAGGCCTGGGCCGGACTCAGGGCGGCCAGACCAGAAAGCGTGATGACAGCCACAGCAAGGCGGCGACGTTGGGTATTCATGACGGGGTTCTCCTCGTTGTGGATTGCAGTGACGCCATCATGGCTCAGCCCGGCACGCCGACCCAGCGCGACGCGACCAACTGCAATTCAAAAACCGCCAGCTGCGGCTCAGCGCGATGCTGCGGGGCGGCTCGCCTCGCGAGACGCGCCCTTGGGCTCGGTCTCGACATCGCCGTCATCGGCCGGCTTGGCCGCGCCGGGGCGCGGCACGACCGGCGCCACGCCCTCGAGCTTGTTCTCGCGCATGTACTCGTCCATCTCGCGCCAGCCCGCAAACACCGCCGCCTTCTGCGCCTTGGGATTGAGCAGATAGCAATCCTCGATCGCGCGCATCGCATGGCGGCAGGCGCTACCTATGGCCTTGCCCTCGGCCTCCTTGTTGGCGGCGGCCTTGGCCGGGTCTTCGATGCCCAGCTGCTCGCAGCCGGCCAGCAAGAGGGCGGCAAGCAACACGGGAGAGAGGGAGAGAAAGGCCTTCATCGCCCCATTATCGGCCGCTGGGGCCAGGTCTTGAGCCCCAGCCCACGCTCACCGCGCTCAGCGCCGGGCCATTTCCAGCAAGCGGGCAACCCGCTCCTCGGTGGCCGGGTGGGTACTGAACAAGCCCCTGATACCGCCGGCGGACAGCGGGTTCATGATCATCATCTGGGCGGTCTCGGGGTGGCGCTCGGCCGCCTCCATCGGGATGCCCTTGGCATAGCGCTGGATCTTCTCCAGCGCCGAGGCCAGGGCCTGCGGGTCGCCGGAGATCTCGGCACCGCCGCGGTCGGCCTCGAACTCGCGGGCGCGGCTGATGGCCATCTGGATCACGCTGGCGGCGATGGGCGCCAGAATCATCACCAGGATGCTGACGATGGGGTTGGCCGGCCGGCCCTCGCTGTCGCGCCCGCCGAAGAACATCGCGAAATTGGCCAGCATCGAGATCGCACCGGCCATCGTCGCGCTGACCGTGCTGATCAGGATGTCGCGGTGCTTCACATGGGCCAACTCGTGCGCCATCACGCCGCGCAGCTCACGCTCGCTGAGCACGCGCATGATGCCGGTCGTCGCGGCCACGGCAGCGTTCTCGGGGTTGCGACCGGTTGCAAATGCATTGGGCGCATCCTCGCGGATGATGTAGACCTTGGGCATGGGCAGCTGGGCCTTGGCGGCCAGCTCGCGCACCATGGCGTAGAACTGCGGCGCCGAGGTCTCGTCGACCTGCTGCGCGTTGTACATCTTCAGCACCATCTTGTCCGAGAACCAGTAGCTGAAGAAATTCATCGCCACGGCCACGGCCAGGGCCAGCAACATGCCGCTCTGTCCACCCAACATGGCGCCGATGGCCATGAAGAGGGCGGTGATGGCGGCCATCAGGATGGCGGTCTTCATCAGATTGAACATGTCGTCGAACTCCTTTGTGGACCGCAGATGGGGTGTCCACCCCGAAATTCAAGCCGCCGGCGTGATGAAGCGGCTGCCGACCGCCACCGGTCGGGCCTGCAAAAAGGCCTGGGCCGGCAGGCGCTTGCCACCGGCGCGCTGCAACTCGGTCAGGCGCAGGGCCTGCTCGCCGCAGGCCACCAGCAGGCCGCGCTCATCGGCCGCCAGCACTTCGCCGGGCTGGCCCTGGGCCTGTTCCGCCAGCTCGGCGCGCCAGCACTTCAGGATTTCGCCGTCCAGCTGGGCCTGGCCACCGGGGAAGGGATCGAAAGCGCGCAGCCGGCGCTCGATCTGCGCGGCCGGCTCGGCCCAGTCGATCAGGCCCTCGGCCTTCTCGATCTTGTGGGCATAGCAGACACCCTCGGCCGGCTGCACCACCGGCCGCAAGGCCCCCTGCTCCGCCAGCTGCAGCGCGTCGACGATCAGGCGCCCGCCCTGCGCTGCCAGGCGGTCATGCAGGGTCGCGGTGCTCTCCTGCGGCGCGATGTCCAGGGCCTCGACCAGCAGCATGTCGCCGGTATCCAGGCCCGCATCCATCTGCATGATGGTGATGCCGGTCCGGGCATCGCCGGCCTCGATCGCACGGTGGATGGGCGCGGCGCCACGCCAGCGCGGCAGCAGCGAGGCGTGGATGTTCAGGCAACCGAGGCGCGGCAGGTCCAGCACCCATTGCGGCAGGATCAGGCCATAGGCGGCCACCACCATCACATCGGGCCGCGCATCCAGCAAGGCCTGGCGCGCGGCGGCCGCCTCCTCGGGATATTTGCCGTCCAGGCGCAGGCTGCGCGGCTGGGCCACCGCAATGCCGTGCTCGACGGCGAACTGCTTGACCGGCGAGGCCTGCAGCTTCATGCCGCGACCGGCCGGCCGGTCGGGCTGGCTCAGCACCAGCGGGATCTCGTGGCCGGCCGCCCGCAGGCAGGCCAGCGCTTGTTTGGCGAACTCGGGGGTTCCGGCGAAGACGACGCGCATGGCCCGCCTCAACGACGCCGCGACTGCTCTTCGCGCGCCTTCTTGACCAGCTTGCTCTTGATGCGCTCACGCTTGAGCGGGCTCAGATACTCGACAAAGACCTTGCCCATCAGATGATCCATCTCGTGCTGGACGCAGACGGCCAGCAGGCCCTCGGCCTCGAACTCATAAGGATGGCCATCGCGACCCAGCGCCCGCACGGTGACCTTGGCATGGCGCGGCACCTTGTCATAAATGGCCGGCACCGACAGGCAACCCTCCTCGCCCTCGACCCAGCCATCGCTATAGGCGACCAGCTCGGGGTTGATCAGCACGCGCGGCTCGTCGCGGCCATCCGAGGTGTCCATCACGATGACGCGCTCATGCACATCGACCTGGGTCGCGGCCAAGCCCACGCCTTCGGCCGCATACATGGTCTCCAACATATCGTCGACCAGGGTGCGGATGCGCTCATCGACCTCGGCGACCGGTTTGGCCACCGTGTGCAGACGGGCATCGGGGTATCTCAGGATATTCAGTATCGCCATGGACTTCTTCAAGGTTTATGGCCGCCTCTTCGATGTTAGAGAAGCGGCCCGGGCTGTGGACAACGCACAACGCCTGTTTGTAAGAGCGTGCAAGAGCATCAGGGCACCGGACGCTTTCATTGCGACCACCCCTGATTGGGGGCAAAATCGTCTCAAGCCAAGCGGATTTTCGCCGATCTTGAGCAATACCCGCTTGAAGCGGTCCATTCGGTGTGAATGCCGAACATTTTTTAGCTGAGACAGCGCCGCGCTGCGAGGCAGAAGGCGCGGGAGATTTCTTGATGACCCAGAGGCGGCCCCAACTCCCCCACCCTGCCAGCTGCCTGACGGCGCTGGTCCTGAGCCTGGTCGGCCTTTCCGCCTCGGCCACCAACTACCCCATCACCGCCGATCAGCGCCAGACCGCCGCGCGCGTGGCCCAGGCCGGCGTGCCGCTGTCGGAGCTCTCGCCCAATGCGCCGGACAGCCACACCGTCAAGCCCGGCGACACCTTGTGGGACATCTCCAAGCTTTTTCTGACCAGCCCCTGGCGCTGGCCCGAGCTCTGGGGCATGAACCGCGACCAGATCAGCAATCCGCACCTGATCTACCCGGGTCAGGTCTTGCTGCTGGTCAAGAGCAATGGCCGCGCCAGCCTGCAGCTGGCGCGCGGCGCCGGCGCGGGCGATGGTGGCACCGTCAAGCTCTCGCCGCAGATCCGCTCCAGCCGGCATGACGAGAACCCGATCACCGCGATCCCGCAGCACCTGATCGAACCCTTTCTGACCGATGCCGTGGTGTTCGACAGCGACGAGCTGGCGCGTGCGCCGCGCATCGTCGCGACCCAGGAAGGCCATGTGCTGCTGGCCAAGGGCGATCTGGCCTATGCGCGCGGCGACCTCAGCCAGGCCACCGACTACCGGGTGTTCCGCAACACCGTGCCGCTGCGCGACCCGACCACGCGCGAGATCCTTGGCTACGAGGCACCCTATCTGGGCACGGCCGAGCTGAGCCGCCCGGCCGAGAACCGCCAGCTGGCCGACGGCAAGGTCGACGTGATCCCGGCCACCCTGGTGATCAAGACCACGCGCCAGGAGATTGGCGTCGGCGACCGGCTCTCGCCGGTGCCGCAGCGCAGCTTTGCCCGCTATGTGCCGCATGCGCCGGCCAACCCGATCTCGGGCCAGATCGTCTCGATCTACGGCGACGCGCTGAATGCCGGCCAGAACCAGATCGTTGCGCTGAACCGCGGCGCCCGCGACGGCATGGAGCGCGGCCATGTGCTGGCGCTGTGGCGCGACGGTCGTCGCATGGTGGACCGCACCGGCGAGAAGCGCGAGGACATCAAGCTGCCCGACGAGCGCCATGGCGTGCTGTTCGTGTTCCAGGTCTATCAGCGCGTCTCCTATGCGCTGATCATCTCGGTACAGGATCCGGTCTCGGCCGGCGACCGCTTCACCCAGCCCTAGCGCGGGCAACCCCGGTCAGGACGCGCAGATGGAGCGCAGCGAACTGGCCGCCTGGCTGCAACTGCTGGAAACACCGGGGCTGGGCCTGGAGAGCGCGCGCCGGATGCTGGCCGGCCTGGGCTCGCCGCAGGCAGTGATCGGCGCCACCGCCCTCATCCGGCGGCAGTTCGTCGCCGCCGGGCCGGCCCAGGCGCTGGGCGAGCCCAGCGCGGAGCTGCTCGGCCTGATCGACCGTACCTGGGCCTGGCTGCAGGGCGGTGCGCGCCGCGATGTGCTGGTGCTTGGCGATGCCGACTACCCACCGGCCCTGCTGCAAACCGCCGACCCGCCGCTGCTGCTCTATCTGATCGGCCGGCGTGAGCTGCTGACGGCCGAGTGCCTGGCCATCGTCGGCAGCCGCAGGCCGACGCCGCAAGGCCGGGACAATGCCCACGATCTCGCGCTGGCCCTGGGCCAGGCCGGGCTGACCGTGGTCTCAGGCCTGGCTCTGGGCATAGACGGCGCCGCCCATGCCGGCGCGCTGAAAAGCCCCGCCGCCACCATCGCCGTGCTGGGCACCGGGCTGGACCAGATCTACCCGAGCAGCCACCAGCGCCTGGCCGACGAGATCGCCGAGCGCGGCCTGCTGCTGAGCGAATACTCGCTGGGCACACCGCCGCTGCCGGCCAATTTCCCGCGCCGCAACCGCATCATCGCCGGGCTGGCGCGTGGCTGCCTGGTGGTCGAGGCGGCACCGCGCTCGGGTTCGCTGATCACCGCCCGGCTTGCCGCCGAAGCCGGCCGCGAGGTGTTTGCCGTGCCCGGTTCCATCCACGCACCGCAAAGCAAGGGCTGCCACGAGCTGCTGCGCCAGGGCGCCAAGCTGGTCGAGCGCGCCGAAGATGTGCTCGAAGAGCTGCGGCCCTCGCGCGCCACCCCACCGGTCAGAGGCAGCCTTCGGGATGAACGGCCAGCCGACCCGCCCGAGCTCGGCGGCGAGCCAGGCCTGTTGCTGGCCGCGATGGGCTATGAGCCGGTCAGTCTGGACGCGCTGCAGGCGCGCGGGGGCTGGTCGGCCGCCCAGCTCAATGCCCTGCTGCTGGAACTGGAGCTCAGCGGTGCCGTGGCCCGGCTGCCGGGCCAGCTGTTCCAGCGCCAGGGCCAGGCCTGAATCGGCCCATATTCGGTCCATATCTGCCGCATAAGCGGGTTTTCGGCCCCGGTTTCGCGCGCCAGGGCTTTGGGGGGCTGGGTTATAGTCGATTCATGTTTGACGTGCTCGTCTATCTCTACGAAACCTACTGGCGGCCCGACGCCTGCCCCGATCACGCCCAGCTGACGCGCAAATTGTCGGCCGTAGGCTTCGAGAGCGACGAAATCCAGGAAGCGCTGTCCTGGCTGGACGGTCTGGCCGAGGCGGCCGAGTCCCATCACGGCGAGCAGGGCGCGCTGAGCCAGCGGGTCTATTCGGTCGACGAGCTGGACCATCTGGGCGAGCCCTCGGTCGGTTTCGTCAGTTTTCTGGAGTCGGCCGGCGTGCTGCCGCCGCCGATGCGCGAGATGGTGATAGACCGCGCGATGGCCATTCCCGGCGCCCCGATGGATCTCGAAGACCTGAAGATCATCGTGCTGATGGTGTTCTGGAGCCTGGGCGAGGAGCCCGATGCGCTGATCCTGGACGAGCTCTTCGTCGCGCCGGAAGACCGATTAATCCACTGACCCGCTCAATCAGTTGGGGTCAGAGCTACGCGCCTTGCGCGGGCGGTCTGACCCGCAATCAACTCAGCAATCTCGTCGGATCCACATCCAGCTTGGCCAGCGCATTGCGCGTGGCCTTGACCGTCAGCGCCTCATCCTGGGCCGGCAGCAGCAGGCCGGCTTGCAGGAAGGCCGCCAGCCGGCTCAGCTGGAACAGCACGCCGCGCCCCTTCGGTGACACGAACAAGGTCAGCTGGTGGCGCATGCCGCGCCAGGCCAGCTGCACCGCCTCGTTGCGGCCGCGATAGTCCAACATATACCAGCCACCGACCTGCAGTTCCTTGGCCCAGGCCAGCATCGCCGGTGTCGGGCTGGAGCCGCCCTCGGCCACCACTTCCAGGTCCTCAGTCTCGTGGCCCGACAGATCGCGCACCAGCGATTCGTTGATCTCCAGCCCGCCGGCCTCGGGCAGCAGCGCGTCCAGCGCCTGCAGCTGGTCCATCAACTCGTCCAGGCGCTCGCGCGGGATCGCGGCGGTCTTGGCGGTGAAGGCCGCCGCCAGCGAATTGTTCAGCGCGCGGATCTGCTCGTCCTGCTTGGCGCTCGGCAGGCCGGCATGGCCCATGCCGTCGCGCAAGGTCTTCAGCAGCGGCGGCAGCCGGCGTATCACTTCGGCGCGCTCTTCCCGCGAGACCTTGGCGCTGGCCGACCAGATCAGATCGGCGGCGGCCCGCTTCATCGTCTTGGTGTTGTCCGACTGGGCGCCGCTGCGCACCGCGGTGACGGCCAGCACATCGGCCCAGACATGGAACAGGAACTCGCGCACCCCGTCCTGCACCGGCACCTCGTTGAGCATCTTGCGCAGCTCGATCGTGAACTGGATCGCCAGCGTCTCGCGCTGCTCGACCTGCTGGGCCAGCGACACGCCCTTGCGCGAGGCCTGGTTCTCGTTCTCGAAATAGTGGTCCAGAAACTTCTCGAACTCGGTCAGCACGGTCTGGAACACGCGCCGCCCGGTGTCGGGATAGGCCTCGACAACCTGGACGATGCGCTTGATCTCGCGCTCCAGCGCCTCGCCGACACCGCTGCCGGCCGAGGTGTTGAAGCCCATCACGCAGGAGCCCATGCGGTCGATCAGCGCGCGCGCCGGATGCTCGGCCTCGGCAAAGAAATCGGGCTCGCTGACCGCCACCCGCAGCACCGGCATCTGCAGCCGCGCAAACCAGACCCGCACCGCGGCCGGGATGCGCTCCTCCTGCAGAATGCTCTGGAACAGCAGGGCCACGATCTCGATGGTCGCGCGCTCGGCCGGCGTGTCGGCGGCCTGCTTGAGCACCTGCTTGAAAGCCTGGTTGCGGGCCTTGATCTCTTCGAGCTGCTGCGGCGCCGGGGCCTCCACCTCGGGGCCTGAGCCGGCGACCGGGCGGCGCTGCAAGGCCTCCTGCGCATGATTGATCGCGGCCGCCAGGCGCGGCGACGCGCTGCCCATCTGGCTGGGCCGTCCCGCCGTGCCTGGCGCCGGCTGGCGCGACGGTGCCACGCCCGCTGGGGACACGGTCCGATAGCCGGCCGATGGCGATACCGTGGCGGCAAAACCCGGCACCTGGCGGCCCACCACGCGCTGCAAGAGCTGCATCACCTCCTCGGCCGCACGGCTGGCCTGGCTGCGCGCGGCGACCGGCGCGACCTGGCGCGCCATATAGCGCGTCTCCTCATGACCGCCGCTGAGCTCCTGGCGTGTCGAGGGCCGGTGGGCCGTGGCAGCACTGTTGCCGGCACGGCGGATGAAAGGCCGCAGATCGACCTCGGGCAGCACGCCCTGCTGAATCAGCCAGCGATTGGTCTCGTGATAGGCCTCGCCCAGCAGCAGCGAGAACTCGGCATGCAGCGTGCTCTTGAGCATCTGCCATTCCGAGGGGCTGAGCCCGCTGCGATACCAGGCATCGAGCGCCAGGCCGGCCACCACCGGGGCACGCAGCAAATCGTGGGCCGGCAGCTCGTCGAGCTGCTCCAGCTGATGCATGCGGGTGCGCAGGTCGGTGAACTCCCATGAGGCCTTGTCCATCATCGCCAGCGACAGCCGCGAGCCGATGATCTCGCGCTCTATCGTGTCGTCGTCCACCAGCGAGAGCGGGCCGGACTGGCTGGCGCGCCCCATCGCCTGCCGGGCCTCGGCCACGCCATGCGAGACCGCGTGGCGCAGGCCGGCGACAAAGGCGCTCTGCCAGGCCGGGCCATGGCGCATCCAGGCGGCCACACCGTCACGGCGCGCCACCATCACCGCGTACTCGGCCGGCAGCAGCAGCAACTGCTGGGCGGCCTCGTTAAGCACGCCGGCCACCGGCGCGAGGCCGCGCACCAGGGCCTCCAGATAGACATGCCGCGCTTGCGAAGCCAAGGCTTTGTTGCGGGCGGCGTCGGTCATGAAGGCGTCAGGGATTCAGGCAGATGGTGCAAATGACTCTACACCACCGCTCCGGCGTTCGGATCGTCAGGATCTTCCTTGTTGACCGGGGTCTTGACCAGGTCTTCGCGCTTGATGCCCAGCCACATCGCGATCGCTGCGGCCACGAAGACCGAGGAGTAGATGCCGAAGCAGATGCCGATGGTCAGCGCCACCGCGAAATAGTGCAGCGAGGGACCGCCGAAGATCAGCATCGACAGCACCATCAGCTGCGTCGAGCCGTGGGTGATGATGGTGCGGCTGGTGGTGCTGGTGATCGCGTGGTCGATGACCTCGTGGGTGTTCAGCTTGCGGAACTTGCGGAACACCTCGCGCACCCGGTCGAAGATCACCACCGACTCGTTGACCGAGTAGCCCAGCACCGCCAGCAGGGCCGCCAGCACCGTCAGCGAGAACTCCCACTGGAAGAAGGCGAAAAAGCCCAGGATGATGATGACGTCGTGCAGATTGGCAATGATGCCGGCCACCGCGAACTTCCATTCGAAGCGCAGCGCCAGGTAGATCATGATGCCGACCACGGTGAAGGTCAGCGCCAGCGCGGCGTCCTGCGCCAGCTCGGCGCCCACCGCCGGGCCGACGACCTCGGAGCGCGAAAGCTTGATCGGCTCGGCCTGCGCGGCGGTCAGGCAGACCTGCTTGCTGACCGATTCGCCCTTGTCGGTGACGATGTCGCGCTGCGAGACGGTGCCGCTCTCGGCCTTGCACAAGGCGTCGAACACCAGGCCGACCTGCTCGGTCTGCTTGACGTCGCCGCGCAGCGGCAGGCGGATCATCACATCGCGCGAGGTGCCGAAGTTCTGCACCTGCACCTCGCCGAAGCCCATGGCCTCGACGGTGTGGCGGGTCTTCTCCAGATTGGCCGTCTGCGCATATTCGACCTCGACCACCGAACCGCCGGTGAACTCGATCGAGAAATGCAGGCCGCGGGTGACCAGGAAGAACACCGCGAGGGCGAAGGTGATGAAGGAGATCGCGTTGAGCAGCAACGCGTGCTTCATGAACGGGATATCCCGTTTGATGCGGAACAGTTCCATGACTAGTTTCCTCAGGCCTTGGGCGCGTCGGCCTCGGGCTTCCAGATCTGACCGATAGAGACGGACTTGAGCTTCTTCTGGCGGCCATACCAGAGATTGACCAGGCCGCGCGAGAACACCACCGACGAGAACATCGAGGTCAGGATGCCCAGGCAGTGCACCACCGCGAAGCCCTTGACCGGGCCGGAGCCGAAAGCCAGCAGCGCGATACCGGCGATCAGGGTCGTCACATTGGAGTCGAAGATCGTCGCCCAGGCGCGCTCGTAGCCGGCATGGATGGCGGCCTGCGGCGCGGCGCCGGCGCGCAGCTCCTCGCGCACCCGCTCATTGATCAGCACGTTGGAGTCGATCGCCATGCCCAGCACCAGCGCGATGGCGGCCATGCCCGGCAGGCTCAGCGTGGCCTGCAGCATCGACAGCACCGCGATCAGCAGCAACAGGTTGAAAGCCAGGGCCAGCGAGGAGAACACGCCGAACAGTGCGTAGTAGATGCACATGAACACGGCCACCGCGACAAAGCCCCACAGCACCGAGGCCAGGCCCTTGGCGATGTTCTCGGCACCCAGGGTCGGGCCTATGGTCTTCTCTTCGATGATCTCCATCGGCGCGGCCAGCGAGCCGGCGCGCAGCAGCAGGGCCGTGTCGCTGGCTTCGGTCGTGGTCATCGCGCCCGAGATCTGCATGCGCGAGCCGAGTTCGCCACGGATCACCGGTGCGGTCACGACCTCGCCCTTGCCCTTCTCGAACAGCAGGATGGCCATGCGCTTGCCGATGTTCTCGCGCGTCACGTCCTTCATCACCCGCGCGCCCTTGGCGTCCAGGTTCAGATGCACGGCGGGCTGCTGGTTTTCGTCGAAACCGGCCTGGGCGTCGACCAGGTTGTCGCCGGTGATGACCACCTGGCGCTTGACGATGATGGGGCCGAAACCGCGGTCGATATAGCGCTCGGTCCCGAAGGGCACCGGGCCGCTGCCGGCCACGGCCGCCTGGGCCTCGGCGCTGTCATCCACCATGCGCAACTCAAGCGTCGCGGTGCGGCCGATGATGTCCTTGGCGCGCGCCGTGTCCTGCACGCCGGGCAGCTGCACGACGATGCGGTCCAGCCCTTGCTGCTGGATCACCGGCTCGGAGGTGCCGAGCTCATTGACGCGGTTGTGCAAGGTGGTGATGTTCTGCTTCAGCGCGGTTTCCTGCACCTGCACCAGGGCCTGCGGCTTCAGCGCGCCGGTCAGCGTCGGCTGGTCGCCGTTCTGGCCGGGGGTCCATTGCACATCGGTGATCTGGTCGCTCAGCAGGGTACGCGCCGCCGTCATGGCCGCCGCATCGCGGAAGGCCAGCACCACGGTATTGCCATCGCGGCTGATGCCGGCATGGCGGATGTTCTTGTCGCGCAGCAGGGTGCGCACGTCGCCGGTCAGCGACTCGGCCTTCTTGGTCAGCGCCGCCTTCATGTCGACCTGCATCAGGAAGTGCACGCCGCCGCGCAGATCCAGGCCCAGATACATCGGGAAGGCATGCAGATTGGACAGCCAGCGCGGCGAGCGCGACAGCAGGTTCAGCGCGACGATATAGCTCGGGTCATTCGCATCCGGGTTCAGCGCCTTGCTGATCGCGTCCTTGGCCTTCAGCTGTGTATCGGTGCTGTCAAAGCGGGCCTTGACCGAATTGCCCTCGAACTCGACGAAGTCGGCCTTGATACCGGCGGCGCTCAGCGCCTGCTCGACCCGCGACTCCATCGAGGCATCGAGCTTGACGGTGACCTTGGCGCTGGAGACCTGGACGGCCGGCACCTCGCCGAAGAAATTCGGCAGCGTGTAGATGAAGCCGATCAGCATCGCGATCACAAGGATCGCGTACTTCCACAGCGGATAACGATTCATGGTGCGTCCTCTCAGGCCGAGTCAGCGTCAGCGCCTGAAGCGAACCCGGCACCATCATGGCGCCGGGCTATGGGTTGGGGGCCTGCGCCGACGGCGCCGCGCCCCTGGCAGCTGGATTACTTGACGGTGCCCTTGGGCAGCACCTGCACGACCGCGCCGCGCTGGATCTGCAGCTCGACGCCGGTGGCCACTTCCAGGGTCACGAAGCTGTCGCCGAGCTTGGACACCTTGCCCAGCAGGCCGCCCGAGGTGACGATCTCATCGCCCTTGGCCAGGGCCTCGATCATGGCCTTGTGCTCCTTCTGACGCTTCATCTGCGGGCGAATCATCACGAAGTACAGCACCACAAACATCAGCACCAGCGGCAGCATGCTCAGCAAGCTGGACTCGGTGCTACCGGCGGCAGCGGCCGGGGCGGCTTGGGCAAAAGCGTTGGAAATAAACACGTCGGAATCCCTTTGGTGAAAGCCGCCCTTGGCGGACGGAAGAACTGCGGATTGTATGCGGCCACCCGGGGCGGCCACCCACCGCAGCCGAGATGGGGTTGACAAGTCGGAATTCAAAAAATATTCTACAAATATATTAAATGCAAACCCTGCTGGCCAGAGCCTAGCGGCCTGCGATGATGGCGCCATGACCGACAGCAACGACGCTCCCGAGCAAGACCATAAACGCCGCGTGGCCGACCAGGCCTATGACGCGCTCGAATCGATGATCGCCACCCTGGTGCTCAAGCCCGGCGCCCCTATCGTCGAGGCCGAGCTGATCGAGCGCACCGGCCTGGGCCGCACGCCCACCCGCGAGGCGCTGATGCGCCTGGTCTCCAACGGCCTGATCGTGCAGCTGCCGCGGCGCGGCCTGCGGGTCAGCGATATCTGGCTGGCCGAGCATCTGGACCTGGTCGAGGCGCGCCGGGTGCTGGAGCGCCTGATCGCCGCGACCTCGGCCCGGCGCGCCACACCGGCCCAGCGCGAGGACCTGCTGGCCTGTGCCCGCAGCATGGTCAAGGCCGGCGAGGACGACGATCTGGCCGCCTATATGGATGCCGATCAGGCGCTGGACCGGGTCAACCACGCGGCCTGCCGCAACCCCTTCGCGGTAGCCGCCGTCGTGCCCATGGTGATCCAGTGCCGGCGCTTCTGGTATGCCTACCAGCACCAGGGCGATATCAAGGAGGGCGCGCGCCGCCATCTGCTGCTGGCCCAGGCCATTGCCGGCGGCGACGGCGAGCAGGCCGCACAGGCCAGCGACGCCTTGATGGACTACCTGCGCCAGTTTGCCCAGGCGGTGATCGAATGAGCACGACTCGCATTGTTGACTCCCATACCGGTGGCGAACCGACCCGGCTGATCGTCAGCGGCGGCCCCGATCTCGGCCGCGGCAGCATGGCCGAACGGCTGCAGCGCTTTCGCAGCGAGCACGATGCCTGGCGCCGCGCCGTCGTGATGGAGCCGCGCGGCTCGGACGTGATGGTCGGTGCGCTGCTGTGCGAGCCGGAGCTGAGCGACAGCACGGCCGGCGTGATCTTCTTCAACAACGTCGGCTATCTGGGCATGTGCGGCCACGGCAGCATCGGCCTGGTCGCGACCCTGGCCTGGCTGGGCCGCATCCAGCCCGGCGAGCACCGGATCGAGACCCCGGTGGGCCGGATCACGGCGCGACTGCATCAAGACGGCAGCGTCAGCATCGCCAATGTGCCGGCCTGGCGCCATGCCAAGCGGGTGGCCGTCCGGATCGCCGGCAAGACCGTGCACGGCGATGTCGCCTGGGGCGGCAACTGGTTCTTTCTGTGCGAAGACCATGGCCTGAGCCTGGAGCTGGCCTCGGTCGAGGCGCTGACCGACTTCGCCTGGGCGCTGCGCCAGGAGTTGCCGCGCCAGGGCGTCAGCGGCGCCGGTGGCGCCGAGATTGACCATATCGAGCTGCTGGGCCCGCCAGCCGACCCGGCCCACAACGGCCGCAACTTCGTGCTGTGCCCCGGCAAGGCCTACGACCGCAGCCCCTGCGGCACCGGCACCAGCGCCAAGATCGCCTGCCTGGCGGCCGACGGCAAGCTGGCGCCCGGCGCGCTCTGGCAGCAGGAGAGCGTGATCGGCAGCGTGTTTGCCGCCAGCTACCAGAGCGGTGAGCCGGGCCAGGTCCTGCCCACCATCCATGGCCGCGCCCATGTGAACCTGGATGCCAGCTTGGTGTTCCAGAGCGGCGACCCCTTCGCCTGGGGCATCGCCTGAAGGCCGCCGTCGCCAGCACCCGTCGGGCCGATGTGCTGATCGTCGGCGCCGGCATCGTCGGCGCGGCCTGCGCGCGCGAGTTTGCGCGCCAGGGGCTCAGCGTGGCCGTGATCGAGTCCGGCGCGGTCGGTGGTGGCGCGACGGCGGCCTCGATGGGCCATCTGCTGGTGGTTGACGACGAGGCCGGCGGCAACAATCCCGAGTTCGCGCTGAGCCAGCGTTCGATGCGACTGTGGCAGGACTGGCTGGACGAGAGCGCCGGCCATGCCGCCCAGGTCGAGCATGGACACTGCGGCACGCTGTGGCTGGCCGCCGACGATCAGGAGCTGGCACTGGCCGGGCGCAAGCAGGCCTGGTACGCGGCACGCGGCATCGCGGCCGAGCTGATAGACGGCGCCACGCTGGCGCGGCTGGAGCCTATGCTGCGCCCCGGCCTGGCCGGCGCGCTGCGCGTGCCGGGCGACGGCCGCGTCTACCCGCCCAAGGTCGCAGCCCACTGGCTGCAGGGCTGTGAGCTGATCAGCGGCGAGGTCATCGGACTGGACGGCCAAAGCCTGAGCCTGGCCGACGGCCGGCGGCTCTGGGGCGGCCTCATCGTGCTGACGGCCGGCCTGGCTAGCCAGCGCTGGCTGCCGCCGGGCTGGCTGCTGCCCAAGAAGGGCCAGCTGGCGATCACGCAACGCAGTACGCCGCGCGTCGCTCACCAGCTGGTCGAGCTCGGCTATATCAAGAAGGCCCATCTGGCCGACCAGGACACGGTGTCCTTCAATGTGCAGCCGCGCCCCGACGGCCAGCTCTTGATCGGCTCCTCGCGCCAGATCGGCCGCAGCGATGCGGCGCTGGATCGCGCCATGCTCGAAGCGATGCTGGCCCTGGCCTGCGACTATCTGCCCGAGCTGGCCGAGCTGAGCCTGCTGCGCTGCTGGACCGGCCTGCGCCCGGCCAGCCGCGATGGACAGCCGCTGATCGGCGCCCACCCCGAACACCCGCGGGTCTGGCTGGCCTGCGGCCATGAGGGCCTGGGCATCACGACCTCGCTGGCCACGGCCGAGCTGCTGGCCCAGCTGAGCCTGGGCCAGTCCACCCTGTTGAACGCCGCGCCCTTTTCGCCGGCGCGCCTGCTGTGATGAGTAACAAGATCGTCTTGCAGATCAATGGCCAGCCCCATGCGGTGCCGGCCGGCTGTAGCGTGGCGGCCGCGCTGGCCCATGCCGGCCTGAGCGCCACGCGCCACTCGGTCAGCGGCCAGCCGCGCGCCGCCTTCTGTGGCATGGGGCAATGCCAGGAATGCCGGGTCACGATAGACGGCGTCACCGACCGGCTGGCCTGCATGAGCCCGGCCAGCGCCGGCATGGTGATCGCAACGACATGATGAACAGGACGCTGGACGCCGATATCACCGTCGTGGGCGCCGGCCCGGCCGGCATCGCCGCCGTCTGCCGCCTGATCGCGGCCGGCCGGCGCGTGGCCTGGGTCGACCAGGGCGCCCGGCCCGGCGGCCAGATCTGGCGCGCCGGCCTGCCGCCGCGCTGGGGGCGCGCGCTGGACGAGATCACGGCCAGCCCGCTGCTGCAGCGGCTGGCCGGCCATGCGGTGGTCGACGCCGATGGCCCGCAGCGCCTGCTGCTGCACGACACGCTGAGCAGGCATGGTTTGTGGGTGCGTTCGCCGCAGTTGCTGCTGGCGCTGGGCGCACGCGAGCGTTTTCTGCCCTTCCCCGGCTGGACCCTGCCCGGCGTGCACGGGGCCGGCGGCCTGCAGGCGCTGATCAAGAACGGTTGGCCGATCGCCGGCCGGCGCCTGGTGCTGGCCGGTTCGGGCCCGCTGCTGCTGGCCGCCGCCGACACGGCCCGCGCGGCCGGTGCCGATCTGCTGCTGGTCGCCGAGCAGGCCTCGCGCGCCGCGCTGCTGGGCTTTGCCGCCGGCCTGGACGCCGCCCGGCTGGGCCAGGCCGCCGGCCTGGGCTGGCGGCTGCGCGGCCGCTACCGCAGCGGCCACTGGGTGCGGCGCGCGATCGGCAACGACAAGCTCGAAGCCGTCGTGATCAGCGATGGCCACAGCGAGCAGCAGCTGGCCTGCGACGCCTTGGGTGTCGGCTTCGGCCTGCTGCCCAATACCGAGCTGGCCGAGCTGCTGGGCTGCCGCGTCGAGGACGGCGCCATCGCGGTCGATGCACAGCTGCGGACTTCGCTGCCGCAGGTCTGGGCGGCCGGCGAATGCACCGGCATCGGCGGGGCCGACAAGGCCCTGGTCGAGGGCGAACTGGCGGCGCTGCAGATGCTGGGCCAGGACGGACAGCCGCTGCAGGCCGCCCACCGCCAGGCCCAGCGCTTCGCACGTCGCCTGGCCAGCAGCTTTGCCTTGCGGCCCGAGCTGCTGCAGCTGGCCGAGGCCAAGACCCTGATCTGCCGCTGCGAGGATGTGTCCTTCGGTGCGCTGAAGGCGCAGCGCGGCTGGCGCGATGCCAAGCTGCAGACCCGTTGCGGCATGGGGGCCTGCCAGGGCCGCGTCTGCGGTCCTATCACCCAGCAGCTGATGGGCTGGGACGCACGCGGCCAGCGCGCGCCGCTGCAGCCGGCGCCGATCGCGCTATTCCTGCCGGACAAGACTTGACCCTGCTCCCGGCATCGCCGATGCTGGCCGCATGACCGGACCCCGCGCGCTGCTCGCCCTGTTGCTATTTCTCCTCGGCTTCGCGGCCTCGGCCCAGGAGCCGCTGCGCATAGGCTCCAAGCGCTTCACCGAGGCCTATATCCTGGCCGAAGTGCTGGCCCAGACGGCCCGGCCGCATGCGAGCGTCGAGCTCAAGCCGGGCCTGGGCAACACTGCCATCGTCTATGCCGCACTGCGCGCCGGCAGCATCGATCTCTATCCCGAGTATGTCGGCACGATAGACCAGGAGATCCTGAAGAACGCTCAACCCTCGGCCTCGCTGGCGGCGATGAATGCGCAGCTCAAGCCGCTGGGCCTGGGCGTGGCCGTGCCGCTGGGCTTCAACAACGGCTATGCGCTGGCGATGAAGGCCGAGACCGCGCGCCGCCTGGGCATCGCCACACTGTCCGATCTGTCCCGCCACCCGAGCTTGCGCCTGGGCCTGAGCAATGAGTTCATCGGCCGCGCCGACGGCTGGCGCGGCCTGGCGCAGCGCTATGGCATGGCACAACAACCCAGCGGCCTGGACCATGGCCTGGCCTATGACGCGGTGACGGCCGGCCAGATCGATGTGATCGACATCTACACGACCGACGCCAAGATAACCCACCTCGGCCTGACCGTGCTGGCCGACGACGCCGGCTACTTCCCGCGCTACGACGCGCTGCTGCTGTACCGGCTCGATGTGCCGCAGCGCTTCCCGGCCGCCTGGGCCGCGCTGCAGCGCCTGGGCGGCAGCATCAATGAGAAGACCATGATCGCGCTGAATGCCAAGGCCGAGCTGCAGGGCCAGGGCTTCGAGGCGATTGCCCGCGAGCACCTGGCCGGCGGCGCGAGCGACACGGTCCAGGCCGCGGGCTTCTGGGCCAAGCTCTTCGGCCCCGACCTGGCCCGGCTGACCGGGCAACACCTGACCCTGGTGCTGGCCTCGGTTGCGCTGGCGGTGCTGATCGGTGTGCCGCTGGCGATCGCCGTGGCGCCGCATGCCGGGCCGCGCGCCCTGGTGCTGGGCGCCAGCGGTCTGCTGCAGACCATCCCCTCGCTGGCCCTGCTGGCGGTGCTGATCTCCTGGGTCGACCGCATCGGCGCGCTGCCGGCCCTGCTGGCGCTGACGCTTTATGCGCTGCTGCCCATCATGCGCAACACCTGCGTGGGGCTGGCCGAGGTGCCACAAGGCCTGCGCCTGGCCGGCACCGCCTTGGGCTTCACCACGCTGCAGCGCCTGCGCCTGATCGAGCTGCCGCTGGCGCTGCCGACCCTGGTGGCCGGTGTGCGCACAGCCACCAGCATCGCGGTCGGCACCGCGACGATTGCCGCTTTCATCGGCGCCGGCGGCTATGGCGAGCGCATCGTCACCGGCCTGGCGCTGAACGACAAGGACCTGCTGCTGGCCGGCGCCCTGCCCTCGGCCGCGCTGGCCCTGCTGTTTGAGGCGCTGTTCGGTCTGGCGGCCCGGCGCATGCGCCGCAGCTAGCGCCTACCGCAAGGTCGGTGTCGTCCACCCCGGTCTGCCTTGTTCAAAAAACTTTTGGGACGGCATGTCGAATTGTCTAGCCTTGCCTCGTCGTGGGAATGTAGCCAACCACCACCTCAAGGAGAGACGAGATGCGATTCATGGTTTTGATCAAGGCCGACAAGAACAGCGAAGCCGGCCAGATGCCCAGCGAGCAGCTGCTGACCGAGATGGGCAATTTCAACGAAGCGCTGGTCCAGGCCGGCGTGCTGCTGTCCGGCGAGGGCCTGCACCCCAGCAGCAAGGGCGCGCGGGTGCGCTTCTCGGGCACGGAGCGCTCGGTGATCGACGGGCCGTTCGCCGAGACCAAGGAGCTGGTCGCCGGCTTCTGGATCTGGCAGGTCAAGTCGCGCGAGGAAGCCATCGAATGGGCCAAGCGCTGCCCCACGCCGATGGGCGAGAACAGCGAGATCGAGCTGCGCCAGATCTTCGAGGCCGAGGATTTCGGCGCCGAGTACACGCCGGAGCTGCGCGCGCAGGAAGACCGGCTGCGCGCAGAGCTGGCCGCGCCCAAGATCGAGCCGGTGCCCGAATCGCGCGGCGCGATTCCCTATCTGGTGATACGCGGCGCGGCCGACGCGATTGGCTTCTACCAGCAGGTGCTCGGTGCCAGCGTGGTGTTCCGGCTCGACGCGCCGGACGGCAAGCCCATGCATGCCGAGCTGAGCGTCGGCCCGGCCCGCTTCATGCTGACCGAGGAGCGGCCCGAGTACCAGGCGCTGAGCCCCCTGTCGGTGGGCGGCACCGGCAGCAGCGTGGTGGCCTATGTGCCCGATGTCGATGCGGCGGTGGCGCGCGCCATCGCGGCCGGCGCCACCCTGATCATGCCGGTGGCCGACCAGTTCTGGGGCGATCGCAGCGGCAGCATCACCGACCCCTTCGGCCACCAGTGGATGATCTCCACCCACATCGAGGATCCGACGCCGGAGCAGGTCCGGCAGCGGGCTCAGGCCATGTTCGAGGGTGGCACCAAGCCCTGCTGAGCGTCGCGGCTGTTTTGTTGCAGCCGGCTCAGCAGCCGACGGGCACTCAGCTCCGAGGCTATCGCCAGCTCCAGCGGCGACTGCGACAGGCCCGAGCGCTCGTAATGCAGGTTCTCGTACAGCTGGGCCGCCGCCGGGCTGGCGCGCAGCACTGCCAGCAGCGCGTCGCCCGGCAGATCGTCGGCGTCTATCAGCGCCTGCACGGTCTGCACCAGCTTGCGGTACTGCGCGGCGCCGACCAGGGCGGGGTTGGCGTCGACGCGCTCCAGCAGCTGCGTCATCGCGATCAGGTTCTCGATACGGCTTGTGGCGATGGCCATGGATGGGACCTCGTAGGGCTGGGCGGCGAGTCGTCGCCCTGACAAGGCTCAGATGGCAGCGCGGCGACGTTTTTCAAGATGGGGCGGAGTGCTGGCTTGAAGGCGAGCTCAACGCTCACTGGGCGAATTCAATCGGTCAGCGCACCCACGCCGCCAACTCAGGGTCCAGCGGGTCGAGTGTCGGCAAGGAGCGAAGCTCATGCTTTGGGCCGGCATAGGCCTCGAAGCAGCGCTCATGGGCGGCAAGCGACAGCGGGCCGCTGCGCGCGTAGTAGTCGGCAACCCAGGACAGCAGAAACCCGAGCTTGGCATCCTGCTCCTGCCGCGATGCGTACTTGTGCGGCTCCCACGGCCGCGCGCGGCAGTTGGCCAGGCAGGCCTCCAGCCCCGGGTTCAGGAAGACAAGCCTGGGCCTGAACTCCAGCGCCGCCTCGATCAGCGTCGTGTAGCAGCCCTCGACCAGCCAGTTCGGATGGCCGCGACAGAAGGCACGGACCTCGGCGCGCGCCAGCGCTTCCGGGCGCGGCACCGCGATCTGCCCAGGCTCCCAGGCCACGGTGTCCAGATCAAGGCAGGGCATACCGCCAGCGGCGGCCAGCGCCGCAGCCAGCGTGGACTTGCCGGAGCCGGAGTTACCGAGGATGGCGATGGGCATGGGTTCTGGGTTGGACTGCCGCCGGCCGGTCAGTGCAACCGAGGCGCGACCCCTCAGCCCTGATAGGTCGCGTCACTGTGCGGCGCCGCGATGAATGCGGGCAGCCGCTCGGCCGCCGCCGAATAGGCCGTCAGCATGGGGAAGTCCGCCGCTGGCGCCAGCTCGGGCACCAGCTCGCGGGTGAAGTGCCAGACCACGGCCGTGGTCAGCCCGGCTTGATCCATGGCCGAGGCGGGTGCGGGCAGCGGCTGGCGGGCCAGTTCGGCCTCCAGCGCGCCATAGGCGGCCCGAGCCTGAGCCTGGATGCGCTCGACCCAGGGTGCGTGCTGCTTCTCGCTCGGGCGCAGCGCACGTTCGTAGACGATCTGCACGGTCTTCTCGCAGCCCGCCAGCGCCAGGCCGATCAGGCGCAGCGCATGGCGGCGTGCGGCCAGCTCGGCGGGCATCAGGCTGCGCGCCGGGTCGGCCATGGCCTCGGCGTAGTCGAGGATCAGGCTGGAATCCATCAACACCGTGCCGTCATCGCAGACCAGGCTGGGCGCCTTGACCACCGGATTGATGGCACTGAATTCCGCGAAGCCGCGAAACACCGAGATCGAGCGATGCGTGAACGGCAGGCCCAGCAACTGCAGCGAAATGGCGACCCGTCGCACATAGGGCGAGTCCAGCATGCCGATCAATTCCATCATGCGTCTCCAGCAAACACAGGACGCTCAGTTTAGGCGGCCTTCGCGCTTGCCAAGCGCAGCAATGGGGACACGCCCGCTACCATCTCGCCGAGCCTATCCATCCAGTGACCATGTCCGGAGCCGCCGATGCAAGCCCAAAGCCGCAAGCCCGACATCAGCCCGTCGAAACCGCTGCTGCGCCTGGGCCTGGCGCTGCTCACGCTGGGCGCCATCGCCTGGCAGTTGCGAATAGGCCTGAGCCTGGGCATGGACCCGGTCAACTTCTTCAGCTACTTCACCAATCTGTCCAATCTGCTGGCGGCCAGCGTGCTGCTGGTGCTGGCGCTGGATGAGTTGCTGAACAGCGGCCGCCTGGCGACACGGCCGGGCTGGCAAGCGCTGCGCGCCCGCACCATCGCCAATATGCTGGTGGTGGGCCTGGTGTTCGCCGTGCTGCTGCGCGACGTGGATCTGGGCGCCTTGCGGCCCTGGATCAACTTCGTGCTGCACACGCTGATGCCTTGCGCGCTGCTGCTGGACTGGTGGCTGCGGCCACCGGCCGCCGACCACGGCCTGGAAATCAGCGCGAGATCGCTGGGTCTGACCCTGCTGTTCCCGGCCCTCTATCTGAGCTATGTGATGCTGCGCGGCTCGGCCACCGGCTGGTACCCCTACCCCTTCCTGCAACCCGATCAGGCCGGTGGTGGACTGGCCGTGGCCAGCTACGCGCTGGGCATCGCGGTGAGCTTTGTGGCGGCCCATCTGTTCTTGCGGGCCGTGGCGCGTTGGCGGCGATGAAGATGGGGTGGGCGCGTGACTCCGCTATGCGTTGAACCCACCGTCGATGGTCAGGCTTGCGCCGGTGACATAGCCGGTTTCGGGACCGGCCAGGTAAGCGACCATGGCCGCCACCTCGTCGGCGCTGCCATAGCGCTGCACCGCCATGTATTGCGCCTTGAGCATCTCGGCGAACTCGCCTTGATCGGGGTTCATGTCCGTGTTGATCGGGCCGGGCTGCACATTGTTGATGGTGATGCCGCGCGGACCGAGATCACGCGCCAATCCTTGAACAAGCCCTTGCAGGGCGGACTTGCTCATCGCGTAGACGGCACCGCCCTGGAAGGGCATCCGCTCGGCGTTGCAGCTGCCGATATTGATAATGCGCGCGCCCTTTCTCATATGCTTGGCGGCGGCCTGTGTGGCCACGAACACCGCACGCACATTCACGGCAACGGTCTGATCGAAGTCGGCGAGCGAGAACTCATCCAACGGGCCCATCTTCAGGACACCGGCACTGTTGACCAGGATGTCGATGCCACCCAGCTCCTGCACCGTCCGGTCGACGGCGGCAAGCACGGCGCTGGCATCGGCGCTGTCGGCCTGGATCGCGATGGCCTGCACACCCAGCGCCTTGACCTCGGCCACGAGTTTGTCGGCCGTGGCGGCCGAACTGCTGTAGGTGAACGCAATGTGGGCACCCTCGCGGGCCAGCCGTCTCACGATGGCGGCGCCAATGCCGCGGCTGCCTCCGGTGACCAATGCACGCTTCTTGCTCAGCGTCTGACTCATGCCATGTCCTTGCTCGTTGATGTTGACTTGAACCCGAGTGCCCGGTTCCTCCCAGAGACACAGAGTCAGGCTATCACGGCAAGGGTCGTGGGATCGATGCTCAGGCCAGCGACCTCATCTGAGAGCCAGGGTCTTGATGCGAGAACTCTTCAATTTCAAGACTCCTCCCCGCGCGAAAAAGGTTCACACTGTGCTTTCTCATAGGCCTCGTCCGTCGCTCCAAACGAGCACTCATGAAACAAGAGGGGAGGATTCGGCTCAAGCACCGAGGATGGCGACTCCGCATCATCGGCGACCACGACAAATTTAGATTTGTAGTCAAGACCTGGCCCTGTCATGGTCCGGCCCATGGGGCTACTTGAGCTGCCCCGGATCGTAGAAAAACTGCTCTTCGACGATGAGATTGCCTTCCCAGCGTTGGTAAGCCAGTTCTTCAAAGCGCACGGACTTGCCCGAGCGCAGTTGGTACTCGAAGGTCCATCGAACGACGACGATGTCCCCATTGATCAAGACAGGACGAATGCAGCTTGCGCGTGGATTGACGACGGATGCCTGAGCCGCTTCTTCATGCTTCAACAAGGCCTGTTTCCCAGTCCGTGGCTCGGACTGGTTCTCCTTCATCGTCGCGTGCTCGGCGTAGAAGGTCCGGATGGCTTCGACGCCATGTCCTGCTTCGACGGTCGCCAGGAAACGTTCGACAACTTCGGTGGACGGCATGCGTGATGGGGCAACGGAGTTTGGTTCGGGCTACTCTAATTCCTGCCGGGTCTAAGCCCTCGGCGCTGTCGCCCCCTCACCCCACCTTCTTCGCCGCCCCCAGATAGGTCTCAATGACCCGCGGATCGCGTGCCAGCTCGGCGGCCGGGCCTTCCAGCCCGATCTCGCCGGTTTCCAGCACGTAGCCGTAGTCGGCCACTTCCAGCGCGGCGCGGGCATTCTGCTCGATCAAGAGGATGGAGACGCCGGTGTCGCGCAGGCGTGCGACGATGCGGAAGATCTCCTTAACGATCAGCGGGGCCAGGCCCAGGCTGGGCTCGTCCAGCATCAGCACCTTGGGTTGGGCCATCAGCGCGCGGCCCACGGCCAGCATCTGGCGCTCGCCGCCCGACAGCGTGCCGGCCAGTTGCTCGCGGCGCTCCTTCAGCCGCGGGAACAGCTCGAACACCTTCTCCAGGCCCTCGCGCCAATCCCGCTGACCCAGGCGCATCGGGCGGAAGCCGCCCAGCACCAGGTTGTCCTCAACGCTCATCGTCGTGAACAGCTCACGCTTCTCGGGCACCAGGGCCAGGCCCTTCATGACCCGCTCCTCCAGGCCCAGGGCCCCGATGTCCTCGCCGTCGAACAAGACCTGACCCTTGGCGGGCAGCACGCCCATCAGCGCGTTCAGCGTGGTGCTCTTGCCGGCGCCGTTGGGGCCGATCACAGTGACGACAGAACCCTGCGGCAGGCGCAGGTTCAGCCCGCTCAGCACCTCGGCGCGGCCGTAGCCGGCGTGCAGGTTGGTGACGTTCAGCAAATCGTTGGCCATCTCAATGCTCCGTTCCCAGATACGCCGCGCGCACTGCGGGGCTGGCCTGCACCTCGTCGGGTGTGCCCTCGATCAGCTTGGTGCCAAACTCCATCACGACGATGCGATCGGTCAGCCCCATCACGAACTCCATATCGTGCTCCACCAGCAAGATGCTCATGCCCTCGCGCTTGAGCTGGCGCAGCACCTCGCCCAGCGCCTGCTTCTCCTTGTGGCGCAGGCCGGCGGCCGGCTCGTCAAGCAGCAGCAAAGCCGGGTCGGTGCAAAGAGCGCGGGCAATCTCCATCAGGCGCTGCGGGCCCAGCGCCAGATTGCCGGCCAACTCGTGCATCTGGCCGGCCATGCCGATACGGCTTAGCTGCGCCTCGGCCTCCTTGAACAGGCGGCGCTCCTCGTCGCGGTCCAGGCGCAGCATCGCGCGCGCCGCGCCGCTGCTGCTGCGCAGATAGCCGCCCAGCGCGACGTTCTCCAGCACCGTCATGTCGGCAATCATCTTGACGTGCTGGAAGGTGCGCGACATGCCGCGCCGCGCGATCTCGCGCGAGGCCTGGCCGCCGATGGCCTGGCCCCGGAAGCTCACGCCGCCGCTGGTCAGCGACAGCACGCCGGTGATCAGATTGAAGGTGGTGGACTTGCCGGCACCGTTCGGCCCGATCAGGCCGACGATCTCTCCGGCCCGTATCTGGAAGCTCACATCGTTGACGGCGACCAGGCCGCCGAACTGCTTGCGCACCTTGTCGACATCGAGCAGCAGCTCGCCGGCCTGCGGCTTGGGCCGTGCGGCCAGCGGGGCGGCGTCGGCCCAGTCGCGCTCGCGCTCGGCGGCCGGCAGCCAGCGCGTGGCAAAGCCGGTCACATAGGGCCACAAGCCCTTGGGCGCGTACTTCAGCATCAGCACCAGCACCACGCCCAGCACGATGATCTCGAAGTTGCCGCTGCTGCCCAGCAGGGCCGGCAGCACTTCCTTCAGCTGGTCCTCGATGATCTTGACGATGCCGGCGCCGATGAAAGCACCCCAGACCGTGCCGACCCCGCCGACCACCGCCATGAACAAATACTCGATACCCATCTTCAGCGCGAAGGGGCTGGGGTTCACCGTGCGCTGGAAATGCGCGAACAGCCAGCCCGAGACGGCGGCCAGCAGCGCCGCGATCACGAAGATCTGGACCTTGTAGCGAAAGGTCGAGACACCCATGGCCTCGGCCATCGTCGTCGCGCCATTGAGCGCGCGGATCGCGCGGCCGGGCCGCGAGTCCAGCAGATTGCGCACCGCCAGCGCGGCCAGGATGGCGAAGGCCCAGATCAGGAAATAGATCGCCCGGCCCTCGCGCAGGCTCCAGCCGAACAGTTCCAGCGCCGGCAGGCCCTGGATGCCGTCGTACTTGCCGAGGAACTCCATATTGCCCATCAGGTAGTTCAGGCTCAGCGCCCAGGCAATCGTCGCCAGCGGCAGGTAGTGGCCCGACATGCGCAGGGTCAGCAGGGCCAGCACCAGGGCCACGACGACCGTGACGCCCAGGGCCACGAGCAGGGCCAGCCAGGGCGAAGTGGCGTAGACGGTGCTCAGCACCGCCGTCGTGTAGGCGCCCAGGCCGACAAAGGCCGCCTGGCCGAAGGAGGTCAGCCCGCCCACCCCGGTAAGCAGCACCAGGCCCAGCGCCACCAGCGCGAACAGGCCGATGTAGTTCATCTGCGTGATCCAGTACTCGGGCACCGGCAGCAGGGGCAGGACGATCAGCAGGGCCAGGCCCGCCAGCGGGAGGAGTTTGCGCGCTTGCATCGTGGGGCTCACTTCTTCTTCATTCTTCGTCTTTGTGCGGATCGCGCAGCGAGCGCCACAGCAGCACCGGCAGGATGGAGGTGAACACGATCACCTCCTTGAAGGCGCTGGCCCAGAAGGAGCTGAACGATTCCAGCAGGCCCACCAGCAGCGCGCCGACTGCCGCGGCCGGATAGCTGGCCAGGCCGGCGAACACCGCCGCAACAAAGCCCTTCAAGCCGATCAGGAAGCCGCTGTCGTAGTTGATCGTCGTCGTCGTGCTGATCAAGAGGCCCGACAGCGCGCCGATGAAGGCTGCCATCAGAAAGGACAGCTGGCCGGCGCTGGTGCTGGAGATGCCCATCAGCCGCGCACCCAGGCGGTTCACCGCCGTGGCCCGCAAGGCCTTGCCGTAGAGGCTGTGCTCGAAGAACAGCCACAGCAGCACGATCAGCGAGGCCGCGCTCATGATGATGATCAGGGTCTGGCCCGACAAGGTCAGCGGGCCCAGCTCGAAGCTGGCATCCCAGAAGCTCGGGTTGGTCGAGCCCTCGGGTCCGAAAAACACCAGGCCCAGGCCGGTCAGCGCGAAGTGCACGCCTACCGAGACGATCAGCAGCACCAGCACCGAGGCATCGGCCAGCGACTGGTAGGCCAGGCGGTAGACCAGCGGGCCCATCGGCGTCACGATGGCCAGGGTCAGCAGCGCCTGCCAGCCCAGCGCCAGCTTCTGCGGCGCGGCCCAGAGCGCGAACAGCGCTATCGCCACCGGCAGCGCCGCCGCGCGCAGCACCGCCAGCAGCAGCCTGGCCGCCGGCTTGCCGGCGCGCAGGCCGGCCACCAGGTCCAGCAGCGCCACCGCCAGCGCCATCGCCAGCAGGAACCAGATCGTGCCGGGCGTGTGGCCCAGCTGCAGACCGGCCATCGTCAGCGCGCCATAGGCGACGAACTCGCCCTGCGGGATGAAGATGATGCGGGTGACCGCAAAAACCAGCACCGTGGCCAAGGCAAGGAGCGCGTAGATCGCCCCGTTGGTCACTCCGTCCAGCATCAGGATGCTTGCAATCGTGAAGTCCATCAACACACCACCTGCGCCCGGGCTGGGCTGTCTCGGCGCACTCTAAACAAAAACCCCTAGTGGAGTCCTAGTGCGAGGCCGCATTGACAAATGGCAAACTTTCGTCCGACCAGTCGGTCGAAATTGCTTTTACCCTGCTGGCCACTGTGTCAAAAGTGGGCAGCGTCCTGCCCGCACCGCGTGCAAACAAGGCCCCAAGCCGGGGGCGATTGGTGCTTACCCCAGCACCATGCTGGGACATCGGGCGATCAGCGCCCTAGACTCGCGCCTTCCCGAAGCCGCAACAGAAAAGCCTCACCATGCCCGCCCACAGCCCCCTGCTGAAGATCGATGGCCCCCTCGCCCGCATCACGCTGCGCCGCCCCCAGGTCGCCAACCGGCTGGAGCTGATCGATCTGCAGACCCTGCGCGAACAGCTGCGCCAGATCAATGCCGACCCGGCGATCCGCGTGCTGCTGCTCGATGCCCAGGGCCGGCATTTCTGCAGCGGCTTCAATATCGCTGCGGTGCCCGGCGTCGATGCCGGTGCGCTGTTCGAGGCGCTCAGCAATGACTGGGAGGCCGCCCGCCCGATCACCATTGCCGCAATCCAGGGCGGCATCTACGGCGGCGCCACCGATCTGGCCCTGGCCTGCGACTTCCGCCTGGGCGTGCGCAGCAGCGAGATGTTCGTGCCGGCGGCGCGGCTGGGCCTGCACTTCTATCGCGGCGGCTTGCAGCGCTATGTCTCGCGTCTGGGCCTGCAGGTCGCCAAGCGCGTGTTGCTGGCCGGCCAGACCCTGGATGCCCAGGCCATGCATGACTGCGGCTTTCTCGACGAGCTGCTGGACGACGGCGCAGCCCTGAGCACCGCCAGCACTGCGCTGTGCGAACGCCTGCTCGGCATGGCGCCGCTGGCCTTGCTGGGCATGAAGCAACATCTGAACGCGATCGCCGAGGGCCGCCTCGACGCCGACGCGCTGCGCGCCGATATCGAGCGCGCCAATGCCTCGGCCGACCTGGCCGAGGGCGTCGCCGCCTGGCAGGCCAAGCGCGCACCCCGCTTCAGCGGGAGCTGACGAGCAGCGACTCCTGCAAGACCTGCTTGCGGTGCGCCAGGCTCTCGGCGCGGATCGCCTGCTCGCGCCGGCGCAGCGCCATCAGCTCATCGACCGCCTGATGGTGCAGGCCCTGGGCCGCATAGACCTGGGCGGCCAGCTCATGGCCGCGCACCGCCAGGCTCTCGCTCTCGACCAGGGTGGCGATTGCAATCATCTCGTTGGCCGCCTGGCTCGCCTCCTCCCACTGGCCGGCCGCCCAGGCGATCTCGCTGCGCAACCACATCACGGTGGCATGCAACCAGGGCGAGTAGCGCAGCTGGCGCACCCGTTCGAAGCTGCGCTGCAGATGGCGCCGCGCCGGCTCCAGCCGGCCCGACCAGCAGGCGGCAAAGCCTTCGAGCCACTCGGCGATCAGCATCGCGATGACCGGCGATGCGCCGTTGAGCATTGCGCCCTGGCGCAGCGGCCCGAGCGCACGCGCCGGCTCCAGCAGCTGCTCCAGGCGCTCCAGCGAGATCGACTCGCCCTGCAGATGGCGGCGGCCGAACTGTCGGAACAGCTCGCTGGTGCAGCGGTTGCCCAGCGGCTGCCAGCGGGCGGTGAGGTCATCGCCCAGGCCCACCGCGAGCGCGCAGGTGCGTTCGAAGGCGGTATCGGCCGCGTCGAAATCGGCGTTCCACATCAGCGCGACGGCCAGATAGTTGTGGCTGAGCACGCGCAGGCGCAGATCGCCGCTGCGATCGGCCAGCGCGGTGCTGCGCAGCGCCACCTCCAAGGCCTCCTCGCCATGGCCCAGGGTGCTGCAGGCATTGGCGTTGAGCGCCAGCGCGCGGGCTTCGCCGGCCTCGTCGGCGGCACGCCGGAACAGCTGGGCGGCGCTGCGGCTGCTGCGCCAGGCCTGGCGCACATTCGAGCCCATCAGCTCGGCCTGGGCCATCAGCAGCACCGCAGCGGCCTCGCCGCGCAGATCGGCGCTGCGCCGGGTCAGCTGCTGGGCGCGCTCGCCCAGGGCCTGGGCTTCGCGCAAACGCCCCTCGGACAGATGGCGCTGGGCCTGGGCCAGGCAGTCGCTGGCGGTCTGGCCGGTGGTCGTGGCGGGAGCATCGTCGGGGGCGGCCATCGGCGCGATTCTAGGCAGCCGCCACCGCGCCGATACCGTGCTTTCCCGACTCTTCACCGGAGGGCCCGCACATGATGGAAAATAGCGCCCTCAGGGCGTGACGGCCAGATCGACGAAAATAGCGGCTTGCCGCCCGCCGTCGCGAGCATTCCTTTCTCTTACTACCCAGGACCAGCGTGGCCAAGGACAGTACTAAAACGACCATCGAAGCAGATGGTCTGCGTTACCGCTCTAAAGCACCGGGCTCGCCGTTTGCGGCGACCTCCTCCTTCGGCGCGGCCACCATGTCGTGCTTTCTGTGCGGCAAGCACCGCCCTCGGGCGATGCTGAAATCCAAGAAGCTCCTCGGCAAGTCGCAGCCGGTCTGCGCGCCCAGCTGCAAGGAACTGGACGAGCAACTCAGCAAGGGCTGAGCCCCGCGCTCACGCCGTCAGCCGGAAGCAGCGCCCGCAGACCGCCCGGTAGCGGGCGTTGCCGCCGATCTCGACCTGCGCGCCCTCGGTGATGCGGCGGTTCTCGGCGTCGAGCCGCGCATTCATCGTCGCCTTGCGACCGCAGTCGCAAATCGTCTTCATCTCGTCCATCTCGTCGGCCAGCGCCAGCAGCGCCGCCGAACCGCTGAACAGCTCGCCGCGGAAATCGGTCCGCAAGCCGTAGCAGATCACCGGCACATTGTGGACATGGGCCAGCTCGTGCAGGGCCCAGACTTGGGCCTTGGCGAGGAACTGCGCCTCATCGACCAGCAGACAGGCCACGCCCGGCTGCGCCGCGCTCTCGGCCAGGAAGTCGGTCTCGGCGCTGAACAGCTCGGCCGCGCGCTGCGGCCCCAGCCGCGAGGTCACGAAACCCCGCCCGTAGCGGTCATCCACCTGCGAGGTGAAGATGCGCACGCGGTGGCCGCGCTCCTCGTAGTTGTGCGCCACCTGCAGCAGCGCGGTGGACTTGCCGGCGTTCATCGCCGCATATCGGAAAAACAGTTTGGCCATGACTCTCGCTTTCTGGGAGCGCCGATTGTCCCGAAATCCGCCCAGGCACCGCCGCCAATCGCACAGATATTGGTGGTTTATGACATCACCCCTGGGCAAGCGAGGTAGCCGCCGGGCTCGCCGGGCCCTACTATGTGCTGGAGGGTTGTGAGAAGTCAGAGGTAATCAAGCCAGGATCCACCATGGACCTGGCCGGCTTGGAGCGGGCCACCACAGATGAGCAAAGACACCTACACCAGCGTCAGCGACAACGGGCTGCGCTATGAGTCCAAACTGGGCGGTTCGCCCTTCCTCGGCAGCGGTCATACACGCTCCTGCTTCAAATGCGGCAAACACCGCCCGCCCAGCAGCCTGCAATCCAAGCGTGTGCTGGGCCGCACCGAGCTGGTCTGCAAACCGGCCTGCGTCAAACCCAAAGATGACACGGCCTGAGACTTTTTGACGGCCGCGCCGCCCCGGCGCTGCGCCGGCGGCGCCTATCATCAGGGTCCACTTCGCCGACTCTTTTGCCCATGGCCGCGCCGGACCCTGCCCTGTATGCCTTGCTGCGCTCGACGCAGGCCGCCTACACGGCCGAGAACTGGGAGCAATGCCGTCAGCTGGCCGCGGAGCTGCTGAGCCACGCGACGGCCGCCGCCGACCTGCCGGCCGAGGCGCAGGCCCATGTCTGGCTGGCCCATGCGGCCCAGCGCCAGGGTGAGCACAATCTCGCCGCCGCCCATGCCGTCAGCGCGCTGACCTTGAGTCAAGGCCTGGACGACGCGCAGCTGCAGGCGCGCGCCCGGGTCGCGGCGGCACGGGTCAGCTGGAGCGTCGGCGACAACAACCAGGCCCTGGTCGATCTGGAAGAGGCGATGCGCTCGCTGGCCCAGGGTGGCGATAGCGAGCTGATGTTCGATGCCCACAACCAGCTGGGCATCGTCTACGGCGAGCTGGGCAATGACGAGGCCTCGATCGCCTGGCATCAGCGCGCGATGGCCCTGGCCGAGCACAGTGGCGTGCCGCGCATGCGCGCGATCTCGCGCACCAATCTGGCCGGGCGCGAGCTCGAACATGGCGAAACCCTGCTGAACAAGCAGCAGACCCAGGCCGCTCGGGCCGCACTGGAGCGCTCGCTGGAACTCAATGAGCAGGCCTTGCAGATCGCCGTAGCGGCCGACATGCAGCATGTGCAGGTGGTGATACGCAGCAACCAGGGCTCCGCACTGGCCTTGCTGGGCCGCAGGCAGGAGGCCATCGAAGCCTTCGAACTACAGCTGCAGCTGGCGGCCGCGCGCAATGACCAGGCCGGCAAGGTGCAACGTGCCCAGTATCTGGCGCGCATGTACCGCGAGGCCGGCGAGCTGATGCTCGCGCGCCGGCTCGCCGCCGAGGGCCTGGAGATCGGCGAGGCGGCCGGCGCCAAGAATCAGCTGGTGAGCTTGTACGAGCTGGCCTCGGCGATGGCCGAGCAGCAGCAGGAATTCGCCGAGGCGCTGCGGCTTTACAAGCGATTTCACGCGCTGCGTAGCGAAATGGCGCTGGACAGCGCCCAGCAGCGCGCCCGCGTGCTGTCGGTGCGATTGGAGACCGAGCGCGCGCTGGCTGAGGCCGCGACGGCACGCCAGAACGCCCAGGCCCTGCTGCAGGCCAATCAGGAGCTGACGCAGCGTGCCGAGGCTCTGGGCCGCGACGCGATGGAAGACGCGCTGACCGGCCTGGCGAACCGGCGCCGCCTCGATGGCTACCTGACCCTGCGCCACGACGCCGCGCGCCGTGCCGGCAGTGCGCTGTGCGTGGCCCTGATCGACCTGGACCATTTCAAGCGGGTCAACGACGCCTTCTCGCACAGCATCGGCGATCAGGTGCTGCGCCAGCTGAGCCGGCTGTTGCAGGCGCACTGCCGCAGCCAGGACCTGGCCGCCCGCTATGGCGGCGAGGAATTCCTGATCGCGCTGGACGGGGTCGACCTGGACGATGCCGTGCTGATCTGCGAGCGTCTGCGCCAGGCCATCGCCAACCATGACTGGGCTCTGATCGCACCCGGGCTGGCGGTCACGGCCAGCCTGGGCGTCTGCGATATCGCCCAGCATCCGCAGTGGAGCGCCGGCATGAAGCAGGCCGACACCCTGCTCTACCAGGCCAAGCAAAGTGGTCGCAACCGCGTTTGCGCCTGAGCGGCCGCGCAGCAGGCACAATCCAGCCCTTTCCTGTTGATTGCTGACCGCTCTATGTCGTCCACCCCGTCACCTCAGCCCGCCGAAGCCGGCACCATGTCCCCGGCCGCCTGCGCCCAGGCGCTGAAGGCCCAGTTCCCGGCGCTGTTCGACGGTCCGGTCAAGCCGCTGAAGCTGCGCATCCAGGCCGACATCCAGGAGCGCGCGCCGGGCCAGTTCAGCAAGCAGCTGCTGTCGGCCTTTCTGCGCCGCTATACCGGCGGCACCGCCTATCTGATCGCGCTGAGCAAGGCCAAGCACCGCTTCGACCTCGACGGCCAGCCGGCCGGCGACCTGGCCGACGAGCACCGCGAGGCCGCCATCACCGAGTTGGCGCGCCGCCGCGCACTCAACGACGAACGTCGCGAGCTCGAACTGCAGCAGCGCCGCAACCGAGCCGGCCTGCTGCACGACTTCCAGATCACCACACTGACCCGCGCCAACTTCTGCGCGCTCAAGGGCGTGGCCGACGAGGAGCTGGACGGGCTGCTGGAAACTGCGAAGCAAGAGGCTATCGAAGACCAGGCCCGCCGCGCCAATCGTTCCGAGGGTCGCCCTGGCCAGCGCCCGGATCAGCGCCCCAACCAGCGCCCCGGCGACCGCCGACCGCCGCGTGGCGAGCGCCCGCGCGGCCCGCGCACCGCCTGATCAGCTGGCGTACTTGATCGTGCAGCCGTAGGCTGTCGAGTTCGGTCGGCTGACTGGCTTGCCGGCCAGGGTCTCGCCCAGGGCCTGGCTGACGTAGTTGGTCGCGGTCTTGATGTCGGCCGGGTTGGCCGTGGGCTTGCTGTCGATCGCGCCGGCGTAGACCAGGGTGCCGGCCGGATCGATGACGTACATATGCGGTGTCGTGCGGGCACCGTAGGCACGGCCCAGCTTGCCGTCGTCATCCATCAAGGTGGCCTTGGGCGCCGCCTGCTTGCTCGTCAGCCAGGCCTCCAGCTGCGGCGGCGGCAGATAGTCGCTGGCCGATTTGGCGGTCGAGCTGACCGCCAGCCACACCACGCCCTTGTCGGCCGCGCTCTTCTGCGTGGCCGGCATATTGCCGCTGTCGTAATGCTTCTTGACGAAGGGGCAGCCGGGGTTGACCCATTCCAGCACCACATGCTTGCCCTTGTAGTCGGCCAGGCTGACCGTCTTGCCCTGGCTGTCGCTGATGCTGAAGGCCGGCGCCGGCTGGCCGACCACGGCCGTGGCCTGAGCTAGTGAGGCGCCTGCCAGCAGCAGGGCGGAAATCCAGGTCTTCTTCGACATCGTCATCATCATGCAAACCTCCAGGGTGGGTTGAGGGTCAGAGCAAAGATCAGAGAGACAGCGCCTCGCGCACGGTGGCGAGGCTGAGGATCTCGGGCAGCAGTTGCGGCGCGGCCGCGCCCGGCAGATAGACGGCGTAGACCGGCACGCCGCTGCGGCCCAGGCTGCGCAGCGCCTGCGTGATCGCGGCATCGCGGCGGGTCCAGTCGGCGCGCAGCAGCAGCACATTCTTGGCCTGCATATCGGCCAGCAGCTGGCTGTCGGCCAGCGTGGTGCGCTTGTTGAACTGGCAGGTCACACACCAGGCGGCGGTGAAGTCCACCAGCACCGGCTGACCGGCCGCCTGGGAGGCCTGCACCCGCTCCGGCGACCAGGCCTGCCAACCCTGGGCAGACGCCTCGGCCGAGGCCGCAGGCGGCGGCTCGCGCAGCGCCGGCCAGGCCCACAGCGCGGTCGCGGCCACCAGGGCCAGCGACAGCGTGCCGAGGATCTGGCGGCCGCGCCGTGCCAGGTCCGGTGCACTGAACACCCAGGCCGCCAGCGCCAGCGCCAGCAGCACGCCCAGCAATGCCACAGCGCCGTCGATGCCGACCTGCTGACCCAGCACCCACAGCAGCCACAGCACGGTGGCAAACATCGGGAAGGCCATCAGCACCTTGAAATGCCGCATCCAGGCGCCCGGCCGCGGCAGCGCACGCGCCAGGCCCGGCCACAGGCTGGCGGCCAGATAGGGCGCGGCCATGCCCAGGCCCAGCGCGGCAAACACGGCCAGCGCCTGCCAGGTCGGCAGGGTCAGCGCCGCGCCCAGCGCCACGCCCATGAAGGGCGCGGTGCAGGGCGAGGCCACCGCCACCGCCAGCACGCCGGTCAGGCCATGGTCCAGCACCGGGTTGGCGGCGCGCAGGCCGGCCAGATTGCCCGGCAGCACGGCGCGGAACTCGAACACGCCCAGCAGATTCAGCCCGATCACGCCGAACAGCAGGGCCAGTGCGGCGACAAAGCCGGGCGACTGCAGCTGAAAGCCCCAGCCCAGCTGGGCCCCGCCGGCGCGCAGCGCCAGCAGCAGGCCGGCCAGCGCCAGAAAACTCAGGACCACGCCGGCCGTGTAGGCCAGGCCCCCGGCCACCAGCACCCGCCGGTCGCTCGCATGCTGGGCAAAGCCCAGCACCTTCAGCGACAGCACCGGGAACACGCAAGGCATCAGATTCAGCAGCAGGCCGCCGGCAAAGGCCAGCAGCAGGGCCAGGCCAACCGACTTGGGCTCCTCTTCGGGCACGCCCGTGACCGGCTGCAGCGCCGGCGCGGGCGCGGCGGCCACGCCGGCCGGCCAGGCCGCGACGGCATAGGCCAGGCGCGCGCCAGGCTCGCCGGCCGGACGCAGCACCAGCTGCAGGGCCGGCGGGCTTTCGCTGCGCTGGGCCGACAGCGGCAGGCGCAGCTTCAGCACTTCGCCCTCCCATTGCAGGGTCGGCGCGGCGGCGTGGTCGAACACACCGGCCTCCTCGGGGAAGGCCTGCAGCTCGCGGCCGCGCCAGGCGGCCGGCAGACCGTCAATGCGCAGGGCCAGCTGCTGCCCCTCGACCGCAGCCGCGATGCGCGCCTGCAGCGCCTGCGGCAGGCCGGCGCGGGCACGCTCGAACTGCGCCGCATGACCGGCCGTCGCGGCGGCGGCCGGCAGATCCAGCGCGAACTCACCGGACTCAGGAATGCACACCTCCTTGCAGACCAGCCAGTCGGCCATCATCTGCAGCTTCAGGCTGCCGCCCTTGAACTCGGGGCCTATGGTCAGCGGCACGGCCAGCAGCAGCTCGCCCTCATAGCCGTAATTGACCAGCGGGCCGACCGGCAGGCGCTGCGGCGTCGGCCACTGGATCTCGCCGACCGTGACACCGGCCGGCAGCTGCCAGTCCATCCGCGTCGGCAGGCCGGAATCGCCGGGATTGCGCCAGTAGGTGTGCCAGTGCGGCTGGTGCTGGATCAGGAGGCCCAGCCAGGCCGGCTTTCCCGCCTCAAGGCCTTCGGGAGCATGGGCCACCAGTTCGGCGCGCACCTGCTCGGTGGTGACGACGGCCCCTTGGGCGGTGGCCAGCAGCGGGAACAACAAGGCCGAAACACTCAGCACAAGCCTGGAGAAGAGGAGGCGGACAGCAAGAGTCATGCAGGGTCTGTCGGAGCGCAATCGGAATCCTTGCACTCTAGGGTATGACGGAAGACCCCGAGTATCGGTGAGCTTCTCGACCGGCCGATGACGCCCCGCCAAACCGCTTTGCGCGCTATGCGCATAAGCAAATAGGCATTGCGCGCATGCAGGCCGGCGGCTCTGCGTAGACTGGCTGACCGATATTCATAGGAGCTGTGTCGACCAAGAAGACCTTGCTGGCGCTGAGCCTGCTGAGCGCCGCCCTGCTGTCCCAGGCCCAGACCCTGCGCTGGGCCGGTGCCGGCGATCCGCTGACCCTGGACCCCTATGCGCAGAACGAGTCGCTGACCAATGTGTTCAACGGTCAGGTCTATGAGTTCCTGATCGCCCGCGACAAGCAGCTCAACCTGGTGCCCCAGCTGGCCACCGAATGGAAGCAGAACGGCCCGCTGAAATGGACCTTCAAGCTGCGCCCCGGCGTCAAGTTCCATGACGGCCGCGCGCTGACCGCCGACGATGTGGTGTTCTCGCTGGAGCGGGCCAAGCAACCCAGCTCACAGATCGCCGTCTATGCCAATGCGCTGGGCACGGCCCGCAAGATCGACGACCTGACCGTCGAGTTCAATCTGCCCAAGGTCAACCCGATCTTTCTGGAGCACATCAACACGCTCTACATCATGAGCAAGGGCTGGGCCGAGGCCAACAAGGCCACCAAGACCCAGGACTTCGCGAACAAGGAAGAGAGCTACGCCGCCTTCAACACCAATGGCACCGGCCCCTTCCAGCTGGTCAGCCGCGCGCCGGACAACAAGACGGTCTACAAGCGCAACCCCGGCTACTGGGGCAAGATCGAGGGCAATGTGCAGGAGATCGTCTACACGCCGATCAAGAGCGACGCAACCCGCACCGCCGCGCTGGTCTCGGGCGAGGTTGATTTCGTGCTCGACCCCTCGCCGCGCGATCTGGAGAAGCTGGCCGTCACCCCCGGCGTCAAGGTCATCAACGGCCCCGAGAACCGCATCATCTTCCTCGGCCTGGACCAGGGCCGCGACGAGCTGCTCTACAGCAGCGTCAAGGGCAAGAACCCGCTGAAGGACGTGCGCGTGCGCCGCGCGCTCTACCAGGCCATCGACATCGAGACCATCAAGACCAAGCTGATGAACGGCCAGGCCGCGCCGACCGGCGCCGTAGTGCCCTCGCCGCTGGGCAGCTTCAACGACCCAGAGATCGAGCGTCGCCTGCCCTTCGACGCCGAGGCCGCGAAGAAGCTGCTGGCCGAGGCCGGCTACCCGCAGGGCTTCGAGGTGCAGCTCGACTGCCCCAACAACCGCTATGTCAACGACGAGCGCATCTGCGTAACCCTGGCCTCGCAATGGGCCAAGATCGGCATCAAGACCAAGGTGCTGGCCCAACCGAAGGCGCAGTTCTTCAACAAGGTCGAGAAGCTCGACACCTCGATCTATCTGTTCGGCTGGGGCGGCTCGATCACCGACCCCGAGAGCATCTTCACCTCGCACTACCGCAACCGCGGCGAGAAGGGTGTCGGCGAGTACAACCGCGGCAACTTCAAGGACGACGAACTCGACGCGCTGGCCGCCGCCTCCAGCGTCGAGCCCGATGCCGAGAAGCGCAAGGCTCTGATCAAGAAAGTCTTCCTGCGCCAGGCCGATCAGGTCCACTACATCCCGCTGCACCGCCAGTTCATCCCGTGGGCAGCGCGCAGCAATGTCTCGGTGGTGCACCGCCCCGACAACTGGCTGGAAGTGCGCTGGGTGACGGTGGGCGCAAAGTAGCAAGACCGGTCGGGCGGCACAATGGCGGTCCCGACCGCCCACAGGATCACTCTCCGATGACGCCCACCCCCGAGCATTTCAACCAACGCGGCGAAGGCAAGCTGCCCGGCCATCTGGGCATCGTGATCACAGCCGTCGCGCCGGGCGCGGTCAGCGCCGAGCTGGCCGTGGGCCCGCACCTGATGGCGCCCAACGGCTATCTGCATGCCGGCAGCCTCGTCACCTTGGCCGACACCGCCTGCGGCTATGGCTGCATCGCCAGCCTGCCCGAGGGCGCACAGAACTTCACCACCGTCGAGCTGAAATCCAACCATTTGGGCACGGCCCGCGAGGGCATGCTGGACTGCCAGGCCACCGGTGTGCACCTGGGCCGCACGACCCAGGTCTGGGACGCCGTCGTCAAGCACCGCGACAGCGGCAAGACCCTGGCAGTCTTCCGCTGCACGCAGATGATTCTCTACCCCAAGACCTGAGCGGCTCAGGCAGTCCGCAGCAGGTCACCGAACACGGTCAGCTCGCCGTCGCGGCGGTCCTCGCCCGGCGCGTCATAGAGCACCAGCCAGCCGGGCTTGCCCGCCAGCAGCTCCGGCGGCACGGCGCACACGGCCTCGGCGCGGTTGCAGCCTTGGCCATGGGGCAAGGTACTCGCTTCGCTCAGCGCGGCCGCCTCGAAGCGTACCGGCGCCTCATTGGCCGCCAGCGCAGCGCGCGCGCCGGGCCATAGAAACAGGCGGATCTCCCCGTCCAGCACCATGGTCGGCCCGGCGAGGATGTAGAGGTCGTCGCCGCTGAAATGCAGATCGCGCACGCCCAGCCCTTGCAGCTGCAGAAAGTGCTTGCGATACAGGCTGCCAGCTTCGTCCAGCGCCACCAGCCGCAACTGCTCGCCACGCGCCTCGACCTCGATCTCCAGCAGCGCCGACCAGCCGCGCAGCACCGGGCCGCGCAGGCCCAGCAGCAGGCGCTGGCCGGCAATCGCCAGGCCCTCGATATCGAAGCCGTTGTCCTTGCCCGGAATGGCCATGAAAGGGCCGATATGCGGGTCATCGGCCAGCAGCCGGCTCAGCTGATTGCCTTCGGCATCGCCCTTCAGGCGCTGCGCGCGGCGGCCATCGCGAGCCTCGCGCACCAGGCAGGGCGAGCCGTCGGCGCCCGCCTCGATAGGCACCCGGGCCAGCAGGCGCCGGTTGCCGTCGAGCGAGAGCTTGGCCAGGCGCTTGGCATTCTCGGCATCGTCGCGCCCCGGTTTGATGTTCTTGCGCTTGAGCCCGTGCGAGCCGACCAGCCAGAGCCAGTCGTCCACCACGGCCAGGCCCTCCAGATCGGCCTCCTCGTCGGCAGCGCCGGGCAAGTCCAGCAAGTCGGCCAGCGGAAAATCGCGGGCCTCGCCGAAGCGCAGCCGCTCGGCCCCGACCGGCTCGAGCCGGCGCAGCCGGTCGACGCCACAGGCCTCATCGCCGGCGACCCACAGGAAATCGCCGCTGAAGGCCGCGCCGGAGAGATTGGTGTGGACCAGGGAGGCCGAGGCGAATTCCAGGCGGACGGCATTGGCGCTGCGGGATCGGGGCATGAGGAGGCTCCAGAAAGCAAGGCCACCATCATGCAACAGGCCCGCACGCGGGCCGCAGGCTTTCAGCGCAGGCTCAGCGCGAGGCTGGCCAGCAGCAGCAGCGCGTGCGGAAAGGCCACGGTCGGTTTGCAGGCGCTGCGCGCATAGCCGCCCAGCAGGGCCAGCCCGCCGGGCCGGGACGCGGCCCACTCACTGTGCAGTTGGAAGGCCGCCAGCGCTTGCCGATCCGCCGCGGCAGCCGGCAGCAGGCCTTGCTCGACGCGCAGCAGGCGCGCAGCGATGCGGGCCTGGTAGGTCTTCAGCATCGCCTCCTGCCCCCACAGCAGCAGCGCCACCAGGCCCAGCCAATGCGGGCCGAGGCGCCAGGCCAGACCGAGCGCGAACAGCGCGACGCCGGCCAGCTTGATCAGCAGCGCGCCGCGTTCGTATTGCTCGTGCTGCTGTTGCAGCAGGGTCCATTCTTGTTGCAGCGGCGACATCATGCTCATCGCTGCGGCTTGCCGGCCACGCCAAGCTGGCGATACAGCGCATTGGCTCGCGTCAGGTGCTCGCGCATCGCCTGCTCGGCGGCGGCCGGTTGGCGGGCCGCAATCGCCTCGACGATGCGCCGATGCTCGCTCAAGGTCAGCTCCTCGGCGCCGGGGGCGCGCACCAGGGGCTGGTAGTACTCGCTGGCCCAGCCGAACAAGGCCTCGACAATGGCCGGGAAGATCGGGTTGCCGCTGATGCGGGCGATCTCGCGGTGGAAGGCCATGTCGAACTCAAGAAACTTGCCGAGATTGGCCATCGAGGCGCGGTGCTCGTCCAGACGCTGGCGCAGCCGGGCGATGTCGTCCTCGGTCGCCCGCTCGGCGGCCAGGCGGGCCATGCCGGTCTCCAGAAAGATGCGCGCCTCCTTCAGATGCTCCAGGCTGTCCGGCTGCATATGCAACAGGTGACGGGCGCCGCCGGCGATCTGCTCGATCAGGCTGCCGGCCGTCGGCACGACGACGCGAGCCCGCTCGCCATGGCTGATCTCGACAATGCCCGAGCGCTCCAGCGCCTGCAGGGCCTCGCGCACCGCCGGCCGGCCGACGCCGTAGAACTCCATCAGCTCGCGCTCGGCCGGCAGCTGCGCACCCGGCGCGATCTCGCCGCTGCGGATGCGCTCCATCAGGCGGTCCAGCACCTCCTGATAGAGCTTGCGACGGTGGATGGGGGATTCGGCGGCTGTCATGGCGCGGCGGAAGTTAACACATGCCTGCTCTTGCCCTGCCGCACATCGGCGAAGAAGTCGGCGCCGCCCATCTGGCCGCCCTTCAGCACGATCTCCAAGCCATCGCGTGCGCTGTGGTCCGACCAGGCGCGGCACAGCGGCGCACCGGGGGCAAGACCTGCCACCACGCTCAAGGCCGCGATATCCAGCGCGCTGGCCACCGCGCCCGAACTGTCGCCGCCGGCCACCGCGATGCGCGTCAGGCGCTGGGGCGCGCGCTCCAGCAGCCGGCGCATCAGTGCGGCCAGGCCGCAGCCCACCTGCTCGGCGGCCGCCGCGTCGAAGCTGAGCACGGCCGGATCGTCCGGGCCGGTGGCCGAATAGACCAGCGGGCTCTGCCCCTCGGCCAGCGCCTTGAGCGCGGCGGCCACGGCGCGCTCGATCTCGGCCTCGGGCCAGGCCAGCAGGCGCGGCAGGTCCAGCCGCTCGCAGGCAAAACCCTGCTGAGCGGCCCGCGCGATCTGCGCCGCAGTGACCGGCGAGCAGCTGCCGCTGACCACTGCGATGCGGTCCACCGGCGCGGCCACCGGCAGCCCTGGCTGGGCCGGCAGCAGGCCCTCGCGGCGCCAGTGCGCGGCCAGCGCGTACTGCAGGCCAGAGGACGAGGCACTGAACAGCCCCGCGCCGCGCTGCTGCCAGATCAGCCGGCCGGCCTCGGCCAGGGTCTCCTCATCCAGCACATCGATCAGCACGACCGGCACGTCCTCTCCCAGCAGGCTTTGCAGATCCGCACCCTGGCGCAGCCGCACCATATCGACCAGCTCGATGCGTCGGGGCGTCTGCGCACCCAGATGCAAGCGCAGATCGGACTCGGCCATCGGCGTGACCGGATGGCGCGACATGGTCGGGTGGCGGTCCAGCCGGTGGCCGACACCGTTGACGGCCGCGAACAGATTCCCGAAGACCTGGTAGCGCGCCAGACGCGGCGCACCGACCACCATCGGCGACCAGCGGCCCTGGGGCATCAGCGGCACACCGAGATCGATCGCGCGACCTATCGAGCCGACGGCGGGCGAGGAATCGAAGGTCGAGCAGATCTTGTATTGCAGCAGCGGTGCACCGAGCGCGGCCAGGCTGGCGAAGGCGGCCGGCAGGTTCGCATCCATCCATGCGGGGCTCTGCCCGCGCGACTGGCCGGCCAGGCCGACGCAGCGCAGGCCCGGAAAGCGCTGCAGCCACTCGTGCGTCGGTGGACGCAGGAACAGCAGGGTCGGGACACCGGCAGCCGTGAAGGCCTCCATCACATCGGTGGAGCCAGTGAAATCGTCGCCGTAATAGCTCAGCAGCAGGCCAGGGGGCCAGGTTTTGCCTGCAGCCATCACGCTCACCAGAAACCCAGCGCCTCGCGCAGCTCGGCGTGCTCGCGGGCATGGTCCTGCAAGGGTGTGCCGGCCATCGCCGCGGCCCAGGCCTGGCGGAAGGCCGTGACGCCGGCCGCGATGCCGCCGGGGTGGCCAAAGATGCCGCCGCCGGCCGCGTGGATCAGATCGGCCGTGCCCAGCGCCGCATAGGTGCCGGGTGCCTGCAGCCCGGTCTGGCCCGAGCTGAAGACCGGCATCGCGGACATCGGCGCCTGCTCGAACAACGGCTGCAGCACCGCGCGCGCGGCCGCGATCACGCTGTCGTCGGGCTCGCTGAACTTGTTGGCCAGGCCATTGACATGCAGATGGTCGGCGCCGGCCAGGCGCTGGATCTGCTGCCAGGGCGCGTAATCCCAGCCCAGCGCCGGGCAGCGGCTCAGCCAACCCCAGCCGGCGCGGTGGCCATGGATCGGTAACTGGGCATGGCGGCGCAGCTCGGTCAGGCCCACCAGGCCCACCGCATTGAGGCTGACCATCACGCAGGTGCCGCCGAGCGATTGCACGAGATCATGGCGGTGCCGCATCTGGTCCAGATCACCGCTCAGATTGAAGGCCACCATGGGCTTGCGGCCGAGCTTGTCGGCGGCCGCATTGACGACGGCCATCACCGCGCGCACCCGCTCCTCGAAGGGGCAGTGCGGGCCATCGGCCTGCAGCTCGTCGTCCTTGATGAAGTCGATGCCGCCGGCCAGCAGCTGACGCACCTGCTCGGCCGTCTCCTTGGGGTTCAGGCCCACGCTGGGCTTGATGATGGTGCCGATCAGCGGGCCGGCAGGCACACCGGCCAGCGCTCGTGTGCCGGCGATGCCGAAGGCCGGGCCGGCATAGGCGGCGGCAAAGGCCGGCGGCAGCCGCAGATCGGTGATGCGCAGGCCCGAGACCTGGCGCAGCTCGAACAGATTGCCGGCAATCGTTGCGATCAGATTCGGCAGCGAGGGTCCGAGGTTCTCCAGCGGCCAGGACAGTTCCAGCTTGCAGCGGGTGTAGCACTTGCTCGGCATGCCACCGGGCAGGCTGGGCTGATCGCTGGTGTCGATGACCTCCAGCTGCTCGACCCGCGCGCCGGACCGCGCCTTCAGCGCGGGCGTCTCGGCCGCCAGCGCGAGAAAAGTGCCGCTGGACTGCTCGCCGGCGATGACCTCGGCCGCGCGGCGCGGGTCATCGCCGGTCTCCAGCCAGTAGCTGGCGTGGATGCGTTCGCCGTTCATCAGATGCAGCGGCCGCCATCCACCTCCAGCGCGACGCCGGTGATGAACTCCGCGTCGTCGCTGGCCAGAAAGGCCGTGGCCTTGGCGATGTCCAGCGGGGTCGACATGCGGCCCATTGGGATCGTCGCGATGATCTTTGCCCGCGTGGCCTCGCTGTCCTCGCCGGGCAGGAAGTCCTGGATCAGGCCGGTCGCCCCCATCACCGGATTGATCGCGCAGACGCGTATGCCCTCGGGCGCCAACTCGATGGCCATACCCTTGGTCAAGGTGATCGCCGCGCCCTTGGTACCGCTGTACCAGCTCAGGCCCGGCCGCGGGCGCAGGCCCGCCGTCGACGCGATATTGATGATGACGCCGCTGCGCTGTTGCTTGAACAGCGGCACGGTGTGGATCGCGCCCAGATAGATGCTCTTCACATTGGTCGCGTAGACGCGGTCGAAGGTCGCCTCGTCGACGTCCAGCATCGGCTGGTTCTTGTGCGTGGTGCCGGCGTTGTTGATCAGGATGTCGACGCGGCCGTACTGTTTCACGGTGGCGGCCACCATCGCAGCGACCGACTCGTTCTTCGTCACATCGGCATGCACGGGGATGGCCTTGCCACCGGCCGCCTCGATCTCCGCGGCCACCTTCTCGGCCGCATCGAAGCGCCAGTCGGCCACGACCACCTTGGCACCCAGCTCGGCGAAGAGCTTGGCAATGCCCTCGCCGAAGCCGCCGCCGGCCCCGGTCACGATGGCCACGCGGTCCTGCAGTTTCTTGGTTTCGCTCATCTCTAAGTCTCCTCAGCCGTGTTGGATGGCAATGGTCTTGATGGTCGTGAAGCTGCGCAGCCCCTCAAAGGCTTTCTCGCGGCCATAGCCCGAATGCTTCATGCCGCCGAAGGGCAGCTCGATGCCGCCGCCGGCGCCGTAGTTGTTGACAAAGACCTGGCCGGCCTCGATGCGGTGCGCGGCGCGCAGCTGGCGCGCGCCATCGCGGGTCCAGACCGCGGAGGTCAGGCCGAAGGGCGTGCCGTTGGCCAACTCAATCGCCTCGTCCTCGCTGTCGAAGGCAAAGGCCGCCAGCACCGGACCGAAGACCTCCATCTGCGCGACCGGGTGCTCGCTGGGCACGGCGTCCAAGAGCATCGGCGGGAAGTAGAAACCGCCGGCCGGCGCATCGGCGGCCAGCTTGGCGCGGGCCGCGAGCTGGATGCCGTCGGCCAGCGCCGCATCGATCATCGCGGACACGCGGTCCAGCTGGCGGCGGTTGATCAGCGGGCCGCAGTCGGGGCCGGTCTTGCCGGCACCGGTCGTCAGCGCCTCGAAGCGCGCCTTCAGCTGCGCGATCACCGTGTCGTAGATCGAACGCTCGATCAGCACGCGGCTGCCGGCCGCGCAGGTCTGGCCGGCGTTCTGCACGATGGCGTTGACGACCACCGGCAGGGCCTTGTCCAGATCGGCATCGGCGAACAGGAGTTGCGGCGACTTGCCGCCCAGCTCCAGCGTGACCGGCACATGGTTGGCTGCAGCGGCCTGGGCCACCGCGGTGCCGGTCTGCGGCGAGCCGGTGAAGGAGATGTGATTGATGCCGGTATGGGCGGCCAGCGCGGCGCCGGCCTCGACGCCCAGCCCGCAGACGATGTTCAGGGCGCCGGCCGGCAGGCCGGCCTGCAGCGCCAGCGCGGCAATGCGCAGCGGGCTCAGGCAGGCGTCCTCGGCCGGCTTGACGACGCAGGCATTGCCGGCCGCCAGCGCACCGCCGACCGAGCGGCCGAAGATCTGCGCCGGGTAGTTCCACGGGATGATGTGGCCCGTCACGCCATGCGGCACGCGCACGGCGATCACGGTGCTGCCGGCCGCATAGGGAATGCTCTCGCCATGCAGCTTGTCGGCCGCGCCGCCGTAATACTCGAAGTAGCGCGCGCAGGCGGTGATGTCGGCCTTGGCCTGCTGGATAGGCTTGCCGGTGTCGGCGCACTCCAGCAGCGACAACTCCTCATGGTGTTGCAGGATCAGTGCCGACAGCTTCGTCAGGATGCGGCCGCGCTCGGTAGCCGTGCAGCGGCCCCAGGCGCCGTGGAAGGCGGCGCGCGCCGCCTGCACTGCGGCGTCGATATCGCGCGCATCGCTGCGCGGCAGGCTGGTGAAGACCTGGCCGTCGGACGGGTCCAGCACGTCGATGCGCAGGCCCGAGAGCGCGGCGCAATGCTCGCCGGCGATCAGATTGAGTTGGGACTTCAGGTCCATCATCAACGCACCGCCTGGATCGCTGCGATCTTGTCGGCACCGAACTCTTTGGCGAAAGCCGCATAGGCCGGCGCCACCGCCTTGCGGAAGCTCTCGCCGTCGACCTTCTCGATCACCTGCATGCCGTCCTTGCGCAGCTGAGCGATGCCGGTGGACTCGTCCTCGTTGACTTTGCGACGCTGCGCGATGGCACCCTTTTGCGCGGCCTCGACAAAGACCTTTTTGTCGGCATCGCTCAGCTTGTTCCAGACCGTGGGCGACATCAGGATCACGGCCGGCGAATAGACATGGCCGGTCAGCGACAGGTATTTCTGCACCTGGGCGAACTTGGACGAAAGGATCACCGGGATTGGGTTCTCCTGGCCATCGACCGTGCCCTGCTGCAGCGCACCGAACAACTCCGGGAAGGCCATCGGCGTAGGCAGCAGGCCGAAGCTCTTGTAGCCGTCCATATGCACCTTGTTCTCCATCGTCCGCAGCTTCAGGCCGGCCGCGTCGCCGGCCGTCATGATGGGCCGCTTGTTATTGCTCATATGGCGGAAGCCGTTCTCGGTCCAGGCCAGGCCGATCAGGCCCTTGGCCGGCATCTTCTTCAGGATGTCCTGGCCTATGGGCCCGTCCATCACCTTGCGCGCATGCTCGTAGTCGCGGAACAGAAAGGGGATGTCAACGATCTTGGTCTCGGGCACGAAGTTGCCCAGCGCGCCGGTCGAGACATTGGTCAGATCCTGCGTGCCGAGCTGCACCGCCTCGATTTGCTCGCGCTCGCCGCCCAGCGCCGAGCTGGGGAACTGCTGGCATTTGTAGCGGCCCTGTGTGCCCTTCTCGACCTCGTCGCAGAAGGTCACCGAACCGACCCAGTAATGCGAGTCCTTGGCCGGGGTGTAGCCGATCTTCAGCACGGTTTGTGCACCGGCCGTGCCGGTGATCAGGGCAATGGCCGCCAGCAGGGTGGCGCGGCAAAGACGGTGTTGCTGTTGCATGGCTGTCTCCGTTATGTAGGGGCGTGGCGTCGTCAGGTGATGCGCTGGATGCTGTCGGCGATCTCGGGGCGGTCGAAGACGCCCTTCCAGTCCTCGCGCATCAATCGCGGCTTGCCAAAGGCGATGGCCTTGTTGCAGGCGTCGGAGAACTGGCCCGGGATCTCCTTGAAGATCACCGCCGCGAGGATGGTCATATGGCCCAGGAGGAAGTCGCGCGCCGCCTCGGCCGGCACGCCGCGCTTGACGACCTCGTCCATGCCCTCGCGCATCACGTCCAGCAGAGTCGCGCAGACAGTCTCGGACAGGCCCGGCTCCAGCAGCGCCATCTGGTCGACGGTCAGCCGGTAGGAACGCAGGATGGGCGCGTAAATCGTCTTGGCAATGTCCTCGCCCAGCGCGAAGTCGCCGTCGGTGCCCTGCATCAGCGCGCTGACCACCGACTGCTTGGCATGCAAGCCACCGAAGAAATCGCGCCGGCCCTCGGGCGTGCTCTCGTCGTTGAAGATCGGCGGATGGCAGGGGTGGGCGACGAAATAGACCAGGTCGGGTCGCTCGGGCAGATGGCCGGCGAAGGGCGCGGCGGCGTCCAGCGTCATCACCATCGTGCCGGGCTTGAGCAGTGGCGCGATCTCGTGCGAGAGCTTGCCGATCAAGGTATCGGGCACCGCCAGGATCACGACCTCGGCACCGTCCAGCGCGGCCTCGGCCGAGACGCAGTCGATGCCCAACTCATCCTTGAGCCGTTGGCGGCCGCCGGCGCCAGGCTCGACGTGCCGCACCTCGTAGGCCGAGCCGATCAGGTTGCGGCTCAGGCGGTAGCCCATCTTGCCGCCGGCGCCGAACAGCGCGATTGTCGAAGTTCCTGCCGTCATGCCATGCCTCCAGGTTGCTGCTGGCCTAATGGTATGATGAGCGCATCAGCACATAACTGGTATTTACCCGCGCGCCGCCCGCTTTACTTGAAGCCCATCGCGTGAGGCAGCCAGGTGCTCAGCGCCGGCACAAAGGTGATCGTCATCAGGATCACGCCGTGGGCCCACAGAAAAGGCTTGAGTTCGCGCACCAGGGCCCCCAGCGGCACCCGCGAGACATTCGACGTGACGAAGAGCAGGCCGCCGACCGGCGGCGTGATCATCCCCAGCGTCAGGTTGAAGATGACCACCATCGCGAAGTGCACCGGGTCGACCCCGATCTTGGCCGCCACCGGTGCCAGGATGGGCACCAGCACCATCACGCCAGGCAAGGGCTCGATGAAGATGCCGAACAGCAGCAGGAAGATGTTGACCACCAGCAAAAAGGTTACGGGCGAAAAGTTCTGCGCCGCCATCCACTCGGCCAGGTACTGAGGCAGACCCTCGATGGTCAGCACCCAGGCAAAGGCCGCCGACATGCCGATGATGATCAGCACCGAGGCGGTCAGCAGGGCCGAGCGGGCCAGGATGTCGGGCAGGGCCTTCCACTCCAAGGTCCGGTAGATGAACTTGCCGCAGACCAGGGCATAGAACACCGCCACCACCGAGGCTTCGGTGGGCGTAAACCAGCCGGCCCGCATGCCGCCCAGGATGATGACCGGCAGCAGCAGGGCCGGCAGGGCCTTGAAGCTGGTGCTCATGATTTCGCGCCAACCGGGGTGCTCGCCGTCGCCGCGGTAGTTGCGCTTGGTCGAGATGCGCCAGTTGACGAAGCTCATGCCTATCGCGATCAGCAGGCCCGGCAGCAGGCCGGCGACAAAGAGCGCGCCGACCGACACGCTCTCGTCCTGCAACGCGTAGATGATCATGATGATGGACGGCGGGATGATGGGCCCGACGATGGCGGTCGCCGCGGTCAGCGCCGCTGCGTAGGCGCGGTCGTAGCCGGCCTTGTCCATCATCTTGATCATCATCGAGCCCGGGCCGGCCGCATCGGCCAGGGCCGAGCCCGAGATGCCGGAGAAGAAGGTCAGGCCGACCACGTTCGTGTAGCCCAGGCCGCCACGCTTGTGGCCGACGAACTGGCTGGCAAAGCGCAGCAGCACCTCGGTCAGCGAGCCGCCGCTCATCAGCTCGGCTGCCAGGATGAAGAAGGGCACGGCCATCAGCGGGAAGCTGTCGATGCCGGTGAAGGTTTCCTTCAGCAGCACGAACAAAGGGAACGTCGTGCCCAGGGTCAGCGCGGTCAAGGTGGACAGTCCCAGCGCAAACGCCACCGGCACGCCGATCGCCAGATAGACACAGGCGCTGATCAACAAAATCACACTGGCACTCATAGGGAGGCACTCGCATTCGCATCAAAGTGGGCGTCGGAGGCGAAGACACGCGCGGATAGATAACCGCGCATGACCAGCAGCCAGTGCACGATCAGCAACGCGCCGCCGATGGGCATCGCGGCGTAGACGTAGGCAAACGAGATCTGGGTCGCGGCAGTGGTCTGGTATTGAGTGCGCTCTAGATAGAGCAGGCCGAACCAGATCATGAAGCCGAAGAAGCCCAGCATCAGCAGCGAGATCAGCCAGCGCAAGAGCACCGCCAGCGCCGGCGGCACACCGTCCTGCAGGTTGTCCACCGCGATATGGCCGCCATAGCGCAAGACCGGCCCGGCACCCAGAAAGGTCAGCCAGATCATCAGATGGCGCGACACTTCCTCGGCCCACTCGATCGACTCGCTGGTCAGATAGCGCAGGCCAACATTGGCGAAGATGATCACCGCCATCGCCGCCAGCAGCAGGATCAGCACCCAGCGATTGGCCGCGAGGAAGTACTTCTCGAAGGTATTCAGCAACATGCGGGACTCCTGCGCAGGCCAGAGGGCTGGCGTGCGCGGCTGGTTCTTTACTTCACCGCCTGGATGGCCGCGATCTTGTCAGCGCCGAACTCCTTGGCGAAGTTCGCATAGGCCGGGGTCACAGCCTTGCGGAAGGCCTCGCCATCGACCTTCTCGACCACCTGCATGCCGTCCTTGCGCAGCTGGGCGATGCCGCTGGCCTCGTCGTCATTGACCTTTTTGCGCTGCGCCGCCGCGCCCTTGGCCGCCGCGTCGAGGAAGACCTTCTTGTCGGCCTCGTTCAGCTTGTTCCAGACCGCTGGCGACAGCAACAGCACGGCCGGCGAGTAGACATGGCCGGTCAGCGACAAATGCTTCTGCACCTGGGCGAACTTGGACGACAGGATCACCGGGATCGGGTTCTCCTGGCCGTCGACCGTGCCCTGCTGCAGCGCGCCGAACAGCTCGGGAAAGGCCATCGGCGTGGGCAGCAGGCCGAAGGTCTTGTATCCCTCCATATGGATCTTGTTCTCCATCGTGCGCAGCTTCAGGCCTTTCGCATCAGCCGGCGTCACGATGGCGTGCTTGTTATTGGTCATGTGGCGGAAGCCGTTCTCGGTCCAGGCCAGGCCGATCAGGCCCTTGGTCTGCAGCTTCTTCAGCACCTCCTGGCCGATGGGTCCGTCCATCGTGTGGCGCGCATGGTTGTAGTCGCGAAACAGGAAGGGGATGTCGAAGATCTTGGACTCGGGCAGGAAGTTTCCCAGCGGGCCGGTCGAGGTATTGGTCAGGTCCTGGGTGCCCAGCTGCACCGCCTCGATCTGCTCCCGCTCGCCGCCCAGCGCCGAGCTGGGGAACTGCTGGCATTTGTAGCGGCCCTGCGTGCCCTTCTCGATCTCGTCGCAGAAGGCGGTCGAGCCGACGCCGTAATGCGACTCCTTGCTGGTCGCGTAGCCGATCTTCAGCACGGTCTGGGCCGAGGCGGCACCGGTGAGGGCGGTCATGGCGATGAGGGCCAGGGCGGCCCCTTGGATAGCGTTCTTTGTCATGGTTTGTCTCCTGTTTTTCTATAGCGAAGGGTTGAAGAAATGGAAGTCAGAGCCGCAGCGGCACGCTGACGGCGGCGGGGTTGTCCTGCAGGTACTGCCTGACGATGCTGAGAAAATCGCTGTCGGGGGCGAGCCCCAGCCGCGCCTGGCGCGGCGACTCGAAGCGGGCCGGCCAACCGCCCACCATGCGGGCCACGCCGGCATCGGGCCGGAAGCTGACGCGGGCCACCGCCTCGGGCCCGGCCACGGTGGCGAGCGCGTCCAGCATCTGCTGCACGGTGACGGTCAGCGCCGGCAGGTTCAAGGCGGTGCGGCCGCCGAAATCCTCGCGGCTGGCTTCGTAGACCTTGATCAGCCCGTCAATGGTGGTGGCCGGCGAGGCCAGCGCGATCGCCGTGTCCGGCGCCACCGGGCAGACCGCGTCCAGGCCCGCCAGCGGCTCGCGGATGATGGCCGACAGAAAACCCGAGGCCGCGCCATTGGGCCGGCCCGGCCGCACCGACACCGTCATCAGCCGCGCCGTGCGGCCGTCGATATAGCCCTTGCGGCTGTAGTCGGCCACCAGCTGCTCGCAGATGAATTTGTGGATGCCATAAGAAGACTGCGGCGTCGGCAGTGTGTCGTCGCGCACCACGGCCGGCAGCGGCAGCGCCGGGTCGGATCCGAACACCGCGACCGAGCTGGCGAACACCAGGCGCGCCGGCTTCTGCGCCGCCCGCAGCGCGTCGAGCAGAGCCCGGGTCGTGTCGAGATTGGAGCGCAGGCCCAGCTCGAAATCGGCCTCGCATTCGGCCGACACGGCCGATGCCAGATGGAACACGCCGTCGAAGCCCTCCGCACCCAGCGCCGCGCACTGATCGAGCAAGGCACCAGTGCGGGCCTGCACGCGCGCATCGGCCAGCAGATCGGCCGGCGGCGGGAACAGATCGGCCAGCACCAGCGCGCTGATGGGCTGGCCGGCCAGGCTGCCGCGCGCCAGCAGCGTGCGCGCCAGCCGAGCGCCGAGGAAGCCGGCGCCGCCGGTGATCAAGAGCTTCATGATTGGGAATCCTTGTAGGGGGCGAACCAGCCGAGGCCCGCCGAGGTCCCTGCCCGCGGCCGGTACTCGGCGCCGACATGGCCGGCGTAGCCCAGCTCGTCGAGCAGCGCGAACAGCCAGGGATAGTTCAGCTCGCCGAGATCGGGCTCGTGCCGATCCGGCACGCCGGCGACCTGGATGTGGCCCACCGCACCGCCGGGCACCAGGTACTGGCGCAGCTTCGTCGCCAGATCACCCTCGACGATCTGGCAGTGATAGAGGTCCATCTGCAGCTTCAGATTCGGCGCGCCGATCTCGGCGATCAGCGCATGGGCCTCGTCCTGGCGGTTCAAAAAGTAGCCGGGAATGTCGCGGGTGTTGATGGGCTCGATCAGCACCTCAAGGCCTTGCGCCCTCGCCTGCCCGGCCGCCCAGGCCAGATTGGCCAGATAGGTCTCGCGCACGGCACCGGCCGAGCGCAGGCCGGCCATCACATGGATGCGCGGGCAGGCCAGGGCCTCGGCATAGGGCAGGGCCTGCTCGACAAAGCCACGCCGGAATTCGTCCTCACGGCCGGGCAGCGCCGCGATGCCGCGTTCGCCGGCCTCGAAGTCGCCGGGCGGAGCATTGAACAAGACCTGGCGCAAGCCGGCATCGCGCAGCCGCGCGGCCAGCTCAGTCCGCTCGAAGGCGTAGGGAAACAGATACTCGACCGCCTTGAAGCCATCGCGCGCGGCCGCCGCAAAGCGGTCGAAAAAATCATGCTCCGTGTACATCATCGATAGATTGGCGGCGAAACGGGGCATGTGTTTTTCCTTCTTACCAGCGCGCACCGAAATGCTGGCGCAGCTCGTCGATCTGCTGATCGTTCAGCGGTGCCGGCTTCGGATCGCTGATCAGCCACAGCCGGGCGGTCTCTTCCAGCTCTTCCAGCACCGCCATCGCCTGGGCCGGCGAGTCGTGCCAGACATTGGGACCCAGCCGATCCATCAGCAGTGCGCGAATCGGTGCACCGCTGCGCTGGGCCCGCAGGATCGCGGCGGCGGCGGCCTCGGCTGCGGCCGGGTCGCCGGGCCGGTGGTAGCGGATCAGCGGCACATGGCCGACCTTCATCACGTAATAAGGCGTGATCGGCGGCAGGATGTCCTGCTCGCGCCAGACGCCGGCCAGGCTCAGCGCCACCAGATGGCTGCTGTGCGTGTGGATCACACAGCCTGCTTGCGGCTCGGCCTCATAGATGCGCCGGTGCAGCGCCAGGGTCTTGCTGGCACGCGCGCCGGACAGCTGCTGACCATCCAGCGCCACCAGGGCCAGGTCTTGCGGATTCAGAAAGCCCAGGCAGGCGTCGGTGGGTGTGATCAGAAAGCCCTGCTCATCGGGCAGGCGCACGCTGATATTGCCGGCCGTCGCATGCACATAGCCGCGCTCGAACAGCGAGCGGCCGACGCGGCAGATCTCGGTGCGCAAGCTGTCCATCATCAACTCACCATCCCCAGCGCCTTGGCAAAGAAATCGACGCTGCCGAAATTGCCGGACTTCAGCGCCAGCAACAGCGCCCGGCCCTCGGCCTGCGTCCAGGGCACGCCCGGATCAATCGTCGCGCCGATGCGCAGCGAGCGCACGCACAGGGCCTGCACCACCGCGCCCGAGGTCTCGCCGCCGGCCACCACCAGGCGGCGCACGCCGCCACGCTCGACCAGCCCCTGCGCGATCTGGGCCAGACAGTGCTCGACCAGCTGACCGGCCCGCGCCACGCCCAGGGCCTCTTGCACCGCCTTCACATCGGCGGGCTCCGCCGTCGCATAGATCAGCACCGGATCGGGTTGCCGGGCCGCCCAGGCCAGGGCTTGCTCGGCTTGCGCTTCGCCGGCAGCCAATGCCAGCGCATCGATCTGGAAGCCCGGACGTCCATCACCAAGCCAGTGACAGACCTGCGCATTGGTCGCCGCCGAGCAGGAGCCCGACAGCACCGCCGCCGCGCCGCCGACCGCCGGCAACACGGCCGCGCCGGCATCGGGCTGGAGCCAGCCACGCGCGGCATAGACCTCGGGCAGGCCCAGCGCGACGCCGGAGCCGGCGGTGATCAAGGGCAGATCGTCGCAGGCCTGGGCCAGCACGCACAGATCCTCGTTGCTTATCGCATCGGCGACGGCCAGGCGCACGCCCTCGCCGCGCAGCGCCGCGATGCGCTCGCGCGTCGCGGCCACGCCCCGGGCGATGCTGTCGTAGCGCAGCAGGCCCACGCGGGACTGCGGCGCCTGCTGCTGCAGCACGCGCACCAGATTGGCATCCCGCATCGGCGTCAACGGGTGATCGCGCATGGCCGAGTCGCTGAGCAGTTGGTCGGCCACGAAGAGATGGCCACGGAACACCGTGCGGCCGTTCTCCGGGAAGGCCGGGCAGGCGATCGCGAAGTCGGTGCCCAGCGCCGCCATCAGCGCCTCGGTCACCGGGCCGATATTGCCGGCCGCGGTGGAGTCGAAAGTGGAGCAGTATTTGAAATAGAACTGGCGCGCGCCGGCGGCCTGCAACCAGCGCAGCGCGGCCAGCGACTCGGCCACCGCCTCGGCGGCCGGCGTGGTGCGCGACTTCAAGGCGATGACCACCGCATCCGCCTCGGGCAGAGCATCGCCCTCGCCCGGCACGCCGATCAGCTGCAGCGTGCGCATGCCGGCGCGCACCAGCATGCTGGCCACATCGGTGGCGCCGGTGAAGTCATCGGCGATCACGCCGAGCACGATGCTGCTGCGTTGCGCCCTCATGCGCTCGCCTTCGGCAGCTCGATATCGGCCAGTTCGGCATAGAACTTGATCACCGCCGCATCGTCCTCGGCACCATGGCCGGCGGCAGCGGTGGCCAGATAGAGCTGGTGGGCCTGGGCCGCCAGCGGCAGCGGGAAGTGCAGCTTGCGCGCCGCGTCCAGCACGATGCCCAGGTCCTTGATGAAGATATTGACGGCCGACAGCGGCCGGTAGTCACCGTCGAGGATATGGGGCACGCGGTTCTGGAACATCCAGCTGCTGCCGGCCGAGTTGCAGATCACTTCGTAGAGCTGGCGCGGATCGGCGCCGGCCCGCATGCCCAGCGCCATCGCCTCGCAGGCCGCCGCGATATGCACGCCGGCCAGATGCTGGTTGACCATCTTGACGGTGGAGCCGACGCCGGCCTTGTCGCCGAGCCGGTAGACCTTGCCGGCGATCGCGTCCAGCGCCGCGCCGGCCGCCGCAAAAGCCTCGGGCTTGCCCGAAGCCATCACCGTCATCTGGCCCTCGGCCGCCTTCTTCGCGCCGCCCGAGACCGGGCCGTCGATCAGCCACAGGCCGCGCTCGGCCAGGCGTGCTTCCCACAGCGGCGGCAGCGTCGGGTCGACCGTGGCCGAGCTGACGACCACCGAGCCCGGCTTCAGCAGCTCGCTCAAGCCCTTGGCCGTCCCATGGCCGAACAGCAGCTGCTCGGTCTGCACGGCGTTGACTACCAGCACCACGACCACATCGCAGTGCGCGGCCAGCTCGGCCAGCGACTCGGTGGCCGCGCCGCCCTCGGCCGCGAAGCGCTCGCGCGCGGCGGCCGTCAGATCCAGGCCCCAGGTCGGTACGCCGCGCCGCAGCGCCGATACGGCCGCGCCGAAGCCCATCGAGCCCAGACCGATCACGCCCAGGGTCTTCGCGCTTGTTGTCTGTGCTGCCGTCATTGCTTTGCCTTTGTTGCCTTACCGGCTTTCAGCACGCCGGCGATCTCGAGTCGCCGCGCCGCCTGTTCCATATGGCCGGTGGCCACGCGCCGCGCCGTCAGTGCATCGCGCGCCGCGATCGCCTCGACCAGGGCGCTGTGCTCCTGGCGCACCGCCTCGGCGAAATCGCGGTGGCGCGCCTCGTTACCGCGCGTGACCCGCATCGCCTCGCGCAGATACTGCTCCAGAAAGCCGAGCAGGCGGCCGAACTGCGGATTGCCCGAGGCCTCGGCGATCGCGCGGTGCAGGGCCAGGTCTTGATCGACCCCGTCACCACCGGCGGCCACGGCCACCTCGATGGCCTGCAAGGCCTTGCGTATCGCCGCGATCTGGGCCCGCGAGGCCCGCTCGGCCGCCAGCGCCGCGATCTCGCCTTCCAGCGCGCGTCGCACCTCGACGATCTGCGCCACCGCCTGCAGCGACTCCAGCACCGTCGGATCAAAGGCCAGCGGCTTGTTGGCAGCCGGCGGCGCGACATAGACGCCCGAGCCCTGGCGCGAGATCAGGAGACCCTGCGACTTCAGCTGATGCACCGCCTCGCGCACCACGGTGCGCGACACGCCATGCAGTTCGCTGAGCTGCTGCTCGGTCGGCAGCCGGGCGCCGGGCGCCAGGCTGCCGGCCTCGATCTGCCCGGCCAGCAAGGCCGCCAGCCGGTCCGACAGGCGGCTGGCCTGCAGCCGTGGCGCACTGTGCGCTGCGGCGTTCAGTGACACGATGGGAAGAAGCTGAAATTCATCAGGTCATCCTACAACTTTGGAAAAGCAGCGTTCCTGGGGGATACCCTGGCGACCGAGCCGGCGCGGCACTCCAGATTTGCAAAGCGCTGCCGATACAGCAGACAAGGTCCGCGCCGCGCCGCAGACCCATAACAATCAGGGAGACTCCGACTCGAATGACACGCATCAGCTCAGCGGGCTTGAGCCTGCCGACACAACACCTCAGCCCCGTGCGCACGGCAACGCCGGCCCGGCCCACCGCCGTGGCGGTAGAGAGCAGTGCCTCGCCAGCGCCCACACGGGTGACACTGGACGCTGCGGCCGCCGCCACGGTGGTCTATGCCAAACCCAAGGCTGTCGACGAAGCGCCGTTCGCGACGACCCGGTCCTGGGCTTCGCCGCAGCAAGACGCCATCAGCAGCCTGATGGCGCGCAATGGCAGTGCCGGCGGATTGGCCGGGCGCTGGAGCGGGCTGGGCGGCGCACTGCTGTCACACCTCGCCAGCACGCAGTCGGACTATCGCCAGACCCTGGTCGATGATTCGGCACCGCCTGCGGCCGACGCGATGGCCACAGATCGCACGAGCGCCCTCGCGGCCCCGGCGCTGGATGGCGCAGACGCGGCCCAGGTCAGCCTGAAGATACGGACCCTCTCGGGGCAGACCGTGGCGCTGAAGATCGCCACGAGCGAGCATGAAGGCCGCAGCGGCCTTCGGGTCGAGATCGGCAGCTCGGGCCCGCTGAGCAAGGCGGAGCGCGAGGCCTTGGCCCGGCTCGCCGAGGGTCTGGACAAGGCGCTGGACGGCCTGGGCCAAGCCGGCGCGCTCAAGCTGGATCTGGCCGGGCTGATGGACTACGACAGCAGCGCGCTGACCAGCGTGGATCTCACGGTCAGCAACCCCAAGCCCTCGCAAGCCCTGGCTTCGTTCGCGCTGCATCTGGGGACGGACCGCAAGACGCTGGCGCTGGCGGGCAAGGCGGGCGAGATCGCAGTGGATCTCGACATGAACACGCCCGTGGGTCGGGGCAGCGCGCAGCAGCGGCAGTCCGCGATTCAGCAGCATCTGCAGCAGTTCGATGCCGCCGCGCAGCGCAGCCGCGCCGACGCCGCGCTGGTAGCCCTGTTCAAGAACGCCTTCACCCAGCTGCATGCGCAGCCACCCAGCCAGGCGGCGTCCCGGGCCGAGGCCTTGAGCCCGGCGCTGGAGCGGCAGGTGCAGCCCCTGCTCAGCGGCTTGATGGATTTCCAGGCCAGTTTCGGCGGCGACTTCGAGAGAAGCAACCCGGCGGGCGCCGTCACCGAGGCCGGCCGCGCCGACTACCAGCTCAGCCAGAAGACCACGCTGCGCCGACACGGCGCCGCCGACGACAGGTCCATCACCCAGACGCAGAGTGAGAAGCTGGATGCGCATGCCAAGAAATCGCGCACCGGCGGCATGCTGGACACCCGAAGCGGCAACTACGACGTCAACAAGATCCAGGACCGCAACACGGTCACGACCTTGATCGAGGCGACCGAGGGCCAGCTGACCCGCGCGCTGAAGAAGATCGACCAGCATCAGTTGCACACCTACGAGAAGCTGGTGGACCACCGCGTCGAGGAGCGGCGCAGCACGCCGCTGGCCAAGAACACGCTGGAACGGCTGCTTTAGCTAGCCGGCGCCGCCGGCGCTGCTCCTCGGTCACAAGACTTCATCTTGCGTCTTTGTAAGCCCGCCGCAATGTAGTCCAACAAAAGGCAACGCCGTGCGCCGAAGCGGGCCGGCGCCGTTAGATTGGCCACTCCGAACCGCCCCCAATGAAAACATCAGGAGCAAGCCCGTGTCCCAAGCCATCGTCAAGCCGCAGTTCCGTCGGCAAGTCCTCCCCACGCTGATCACCCTGGTCCTCGGCACGCTGGCCGCCACAGCGACTGCCCAGAGCCAGGAGTCGGCGGCGACCGGCACCGAGGCCAAGGAGAAGCTGGACACGGTGGAGATCACCGGCGTGCGCGCGACGCTCAAGCGCAATCTGGCAGAGAAGCGCGAGTCGCTCAATATCGTCGACTCGATCAGTGCCGAGGATGTCGGCAAGTTCCCCGACAAGAACGTGGCCGATTCGCTGCAGCGCGTGCCCGGCATCTCGGTGGACCGCATCTGGGGCGAGGGCAAGGCCATCTTCGTGCGCGGCACCGACAAGAATCTCAATATGACCCAGCTCAACGGGCAGGCCGTCGCCTCCTCCGAGTGGTGGCTCAATGAACCGCAGACCCGCAGCTTCAACTACGACGTGCTGCCGTCCGAGATCGTCGGCAGCCTCGATGTCTACAAAAGCCCCTCGGCCGACCTCGACGAGGGCAGCATCGGCGGCCTGGTGATCGTCAAGACGCGCCGGCCGCTGGACTTCAAGCAGCGCCTGACGCTGCAGGCCGCCGCCGAGGCGATGCACAGCAAGCTGCCGGGCAAGACCGATCCGCAGCTGTCCGGCCTCTTGAACTGGCAGAACGAAGACCGCAGCTTCGGCGTGCTGCTGGCCATCAGCAGCCAGCGCCGCCATATGCGGCGTGACGGCCTGGAGATGTTCCCCGACGGCAAGTACGAGGTGGTCGACCAGAACGGCGCCGTCACCACCGCCTACGCGCCCTGGGGCGGCGGCTCGGCCATCTTCCGCCAGGACCGCCACCGCACCACCACCAATCTGTCGCTGCAGTTCCGGCCCAACCCGGCCACCGATCTGGTGCTGAATCTGATGGATTCAGACATGAAGATGGACAACAGCAACCAGAACTATCTGTGGCAGGCCGGCGGCCTGGCGGTGAACGGCCGCATCGCCGTCACCGACCCGAAGTTCATCAGCGTGTCGGACGGCTCCAAGGCCCTGGTGGGCGGCACGGTGGGGCCGAAGACCGGCGTTTCGTTCGAGCCTATCTATCGCAAGTCCTATATCAAGTCGCGCGTGGCCGATCTCGACGGCAACTACCAGGGCGGCAACTGGAAGCTGCACGGCCAGCTCGGCACGACCTCCAGCGAAGGCGGCAGCTCGCATGACCGCCACTTCTGGATGGAGGGCGACACCCGGGTGCAGCTCGATCTGGGCCCCGACAAATACGGCGTCAAGTACCTGGACATCAATCCGCTGGATCCGAAGGCGCTGACCCTGAAGGCCGGCGACGACCGCATCCGCCGCATGGAGAGCAAGGAGAACTATGCCCAGGGAGATCTGAGCTGGGAGTTCGACAACAGCCTGCTGCACACCGTCAAAGTGGGCCTGAAGCTGCGCGACAACACGCTGCGCAACAGCCGCATCCAGGGCACGGCCGGGCCGGGCTCGGCCGGCTGGCAATCGTTCTCGCTGGCCGAGCTGTCCAGCGGCGCCTCGCCGCACCTGAGCCAGCAGGCCGGCCACCCCGGCGCGCTGACCCAGTACGCCTGGTATGACGACGGCCTGGTGGCGAGCAAGGGCATCCCGATGTTCGACAAGGCCATGGTCTACAAGGACGTACCCAATGAGAACTACAAGATCCATGAGCGCATCAGTGCGGCCTATGTGAAGGCGGATTTCGGCCTGGACAAATGGCGCGGCGACGTGGGCCTGCGCCTGGTCCGCACCGCGCAGAGCTCGGAAGGCTTTCTCGGCGGCGCCGGCGGCAGCTTCACGCCGACCCGGGTCGAGCACAACTACACCGACGCCTTGCCCAATCTGAACCTGGTCTACCAGCTGCGCAAGGATGTGATGCTGCGCGGCGCCGTGGCCCGGACGATGGCGCGCCAGACCTTCGACCTGCTGAGCCCCGGCATGCGCCGCGACGGCACCGTGCTGAGCCGTGCCTATGCCGGCAACCCGCTGCTCAAGCCGGTGCATGCCAAGCAGGCCGAGATTGGCGCCGAGTGGTACTACGCCGACGCCGCGCTGGCCTCGGCCACCTTCTTCGTCAAGCGGCTCGACACCTTCACCTACAAGGCCTCGAAGCAGGAGCAGGTCGGCGGCGAGACCCTGACGGTGGAGCGCCCCTACAACGCCGACAACGGCGCCGACATCAAGGGCATCGAGCTGCAGTGGCAGCAGCCCTTCGGCCAGAGCGGCTTCGGCACGGTCGTCAACTACACCTTCACCGATGCCAAGGCCGGCGCGGTGGCGGGCCAGCCGCGCCTGAACGTGCTGGGCAACTCGCGCGACCAGTTCAATATCAGCGGCTACTACGAGCGCCACGGCATCAGCCTGCGCGTCTCTTACAACTATCGCTCCAAGAGCTATGGCGATGTGCAGATGGGCGGCCAGGTCGTCAACGGCGACTATGGCCAGTGGGACGCCTCGGCCAGCTGGGACATTAGCCCCAAGCTCGCGCTGTACGCCTCGGCCGTCAATATCAATAACGAGGTGATACGCGCCAACACCGCCGACGGCCTGCCGATCGGCGTCTACGAGAACGGGGCCCGCTACAGCATCGGCCTGCGCGCGAAGTTCTGAGAGCCGGGATGACACACACCATGAACCGACCCATCCCTGCGGCGGCCGCCTCGCGCGGCCAGGTGCTGCTGCCCATGCTCTTCATCGGCCTGATGTTCTTCGTCCTCGGCTTCGTCACCTGGCTGAACGGCTCGCTGATCCCGTTTCTGAAGCTGGTCTGCGATCTCAACAACTTCCAGGCCCTGTGGGTCACCTTCGCCTTCTACATCGCCTACACGGTGATGGCCCTGCCCTCGGCCGCCATCTTGGGCCGCATCGGCTACAAGAACGGCATGAGCCTGGGCCTGGCCGTGATGGCGCTGGGCGCGCTGCTCTTCATCCCGGCTGCGCAAAGCCGCCATTACGGCGTCTTCCTCGCGGCCCTGTTCACGCTGGCCAGCGGCATGACGCTGATGCAGACCGCGATCAACCCCTATATCGTCTGCATCGGCCCGCGCGAGAGCGCAGCCATGCGCATCAGCATCATGGGGCTGTTCAACAAGGGCGCCGGCATCATCGTGCCGCTGGTGTTCTCGGCCCTGGTGCTGTCCGGCGTCGGCCAGTACTCCGACGCGGCCCTGGCCGCACTGGACGAGGCCGGGCGCGAGGCGCTGCGGGTGGAGCTGTCGGCCCGCCTGCTGCGGCCCTATCTGGTGATGGCCGGCGCGCTGGCGCTGTTCACCGCCATCATCCACTTCTCGGCGCTGCGCGAGCCGGTGCTGGACGAGGGCCGCGACGAGCCGGCCCGGGTGCAGCGCGGCGTGTTCCAGTTCCCCCAGGTGGTGCTGGGCGCGCTGGCGCTGTTCGCCTATGTCGGCGTCGAGGTGATCGCCGGCGACACCATAGGCCTGTACGGCCAGCAGCTGGGCGTGCCCAACTTCGCGGTGCTGACCTCCTACACCATGGGCTTCATGGTGCTGGGCTATCTGCTGGGCGTGCTGTGCATTCCACGCCTGCTGTCGCAGCGCGCCGCGCTGCTGCTGTCGGCGCTGGCCGGCCTGGCGTGCACGGCCGGCGTGACCTTGGCGTCCAAGAGCTCGACAGGGCTGTCGCTGGCGCTGCTGGGCTGGGCGGGCGTGCCGCCGGTGCCGGACACGGTGATGTTCCTGGCCCTGCTGGGCCTGGCCAATGCCCTGGTCTGGCCGGCGATCTGGCCGCTGGCGCTGGACGGGCTGGGCCGCTACACCGCCAGCGGCTCGGCCCTGCTGATCATGGGCATTGCCGGCGGCGCGCTGCTGCCGATGGGCTATGGCCGGCTCGCCGACACGGGCCAGGCCCAGGCCGCCTACTGGCTGCTGCTGCCCTGCTACGGCTTCATCCTGTTCTATGCGCTGATCGGTCACCGGCTGCGGCGCTGGGGCCGGGCCTGAGGTCGGGGCATCAAGGCCGGGGCGCCGGCAGGGCCAGGCAGACCTCGAAGCCGCCCTGCGGATGATTGCGAAAGCGCAGCGAGCCGCCATGGTCGGCGACGATGTCGCGCACGATGGACAGGCCCAGGCCCAGCCCCTCCTCGCGCAGCCGCGCCCCATGGGCCAGCCGGGTATAGGGCTGGCCCAGCTCGGCCAGCGCGGCCTCGGGCACGCCAGGCCCATGGTCGCGCACCGTCAGCAAGACCTGACCCTCATCGGGGCTGCCCGCCTCGCCCTCGCTCATCAGCAGCTCCGCGTGGTGCCCGGCGGGTTCCGGCGTGCCGGCGCTGGCGCCGTAGAAGATCGCGTTGTCGAGCAGATTGCCGATCGCCCGCTTGAGCGCCAGCGGCTTGCCGAACACGGTCAGCGGGCGGTCCTGCAGCTCGATGCGCTGACCGGCCATGCGGGCATCGCGCACCATCTTCTGCAGCACCAGGTCGATGCGCACCGGCACGCGGTTCTCGTGGATATCGGTGTCCTTGACGATCTGCAGCGCGGTCTTGACCATCATATCGAGCTCGTCCAGGTCTTCGTGGAAGGCGTCCTGCAGCGCCGGGTCGTCGAGCAACTCGCTGCGCAGGCGCAGGCGGGTGATCGGGGTGCGCAGATCATGCGAGATCGAGGCGAACAGGCGCTCGCGGTCGCTGAGGTAGCGGCGGATGCGCTCCTGCATCTCGTTGAAGGCCTGGATCGCGCGCCGCACCTCCGAGGTGCCGCTGACGCGCAGCGGCGCGGGCGCGGCCTTGCGGCCGACGCGCGCCGCCGCCCGGCTCAGGCCGGCCAGCGGCCGGGTCAGCGCCCGCGCGGCGATCAGCGTCAGCAGCAGGGCCAGGCCCAGCGTCAGCAGCTGCGGGGTCAGGCGTTGCCAGCTGAAGAACTCCAGCTGTTCGAGGAAATAAGGGTCGGGCAGCGCGCTGCTCAGATACAGCCACTGCCCCGGCTCGGTCTCGACCTGTATCACCAGAAAGGGCGCCGGCCGCTCCGGCGCCAGCAGCGAGGGATCGACCCAGCTGTCGGGCAGATCGGCCAGCAGCGCGCCGCCGGGCCCGACCTGCAGGCCCAGCGGCGAGGCCAGGGTCACGCGCAGCGCCGTGCCGGCGGCCAGCCGGGACTCCAGCTCCTCGCGCACCCGCGCCTCCAGCAGCCGCGCCAGCGCCTGCTCGGGCAGCGGCCGGATCGCCACCTCGGCCTGGTTGAAGAACACCAGAAAGCGCGTGCCGCCCATGGTGCGCAGCTGCTCGATCAGCAGCGGCCGGTAGGCCGCCGGCAGCTCGCGCAAGGCGCGCAGCGCCCCCAAGGCGCCGCTGGCCACATGGTGGGCGGCCTGCTCGGTCTGGCGCTTGGTGCGCTGCTCGATCTGGCTGTACCAGAGCAGATTGATCAGCAGCTGCACCAGGGCCAGCCCCCCCAGCATCGCCAGCACGAAGCGGCCCTGCAGGCTGTCGAACAAGAAGCCGCTGAAGCGCTGCGGCCAGCCGGTGCCACGCCACCGGCCGGCTCCAGGCCCCCGCTCAGGGCGCATGGCCCACCGTCACCGTGGTCGCGAACACATAGCCCGAGCCGCGCACCGTCTTGATCAGGGCCGGCTGCTTGCCATCGTCCTGCAGGCGCTGGCGCAGCCGGCTCATCTGCACATCGAGCGAACGGTCCAGCGGGCCGAGGTCCCGGCCGCGCGTGACCTCGGCCAGGCGGCTGCGCTCCAGCACCTCGCCGGGGTGCTCGACCAGCAGCTTGAGCAGCTGGAAGTCCATGCCCGACAACGCGCTGGCGCTGCCGTCCGGGTCGATCAGGCTGCGCTCCAGCAGGTCCAGCGAGAAACCGTTGAAGCGGTAGTAGCGCGGCGCCTGGCTGCGCTCCTGGCCGGTACGCCGGGTGATGGCCTTGATGCGGGCCAGCAGCTCGCGCGGGTTGAAGGGCTTGCCGATGTAGTCGTCGGCGCCCAGCTCCAGGCCGATGATGCGGTCGGTCTCCTCGGCGCTGGCGGTCAGCATGATGACCGGCACCTCGGAGCGCCGCCGCACCGCCTGGCACAGCGCAAAGCCCTCGGTATCGGGCAGCATCACGTCGAGGATGCACAGACTGATCTCGTCGCGATGGCGCTCGAACTCGGCCATGAAGCTGGCGCCATCATGGGCCAAGAGCACCGCGTACTGGTTCTTCTCCAGATAGGTCTTCAGCAGGGTGCGGATCTTCTGGTCGTCGTCGACGATCAGGATGGTGCGGGTCATGGCGCGGCTTTCCTGGGGTTCGGGGCCGCCGTGGCAGCGGCGGGGCTCAGCGCCCGCAGCAGGCCCTGCAGCTTGCGCTGCGCGGCGGCCGGTGTCTGGCTGGGGTCGAGAGCGAAGCGATGCACCGTCTCGATGATGGCGTTCTTGCCCACCTCGCCGAAGGCCATCCGGTGCACCAGGCTGGGCACGCGCGGCGTCGCGGGGTTGGCGAACAGGTGGAAGGACTGTTGGGCGCAGGGGTCGAGCTCGTCGACCGGCACATCGCGGCGCACCGGCACCGAGCCCTTGATGCGGTTGTAGCCCAGCTGCAGCGCGGCGCTGCCCAGCAGCTCGGCCATCTTTTCCTGCTCGGCTTGCGCCGGGCTGCCGCCGGCCAGCATCGCCAGCGTGTCGATGCTGAAGAGATGGACCTGGGCCGTGCCGGGCACGGCCTTGCACTCGAAATCCCGGCCGCCCTCCAGGCCCAGCATGCCCAGCTCGCCGCGCGCCCAGTCGCCCATGATCAGCATGGCCGAGCGCTCGGCCGCGAAGTCGGCAACCAGCTCGGTCCAGGGACGCTCGCCGGGCGCGGCGACTGCGGCGCCGCTGGCCGGCGCGGTGACGGCCGGCGCAGGGCCGGCCAGACTGCGCCAGACGCGCAGGCGCTTGAACGCCCGCTCCAGCGCCGGGTCGCCAAAAGCCGCCGGATCGCGCTGAACCAGCATGCGCCGGTACAGCGCCGGCCCGGCCTCGCTGAGCAGCAAGGCCTCGAACACGGTGGCCACCTGCCAGGGCTCGTCGCTGAAGGCCACCGGGCTCACGCCGGCGGCACGCAGCCGGGCAGCGGCGCGCTCCAGCCCGTCCCAGTCACTCGGCAGCTCGATCTTGTGCTGGCGGAACAGCGATTTGTTCAGATAGAGGTTGTTGATGCGATGGATGCCCAGCGGCGCGGCCACCACATGCTCGCGCACCGTCAGCTGCGCCATCACCTGCGGGAACAGCACGCGACTCCACTGGCGCCGCTGGGCCACGCCGTCGAGCTCCAACAGCAGGCCCATATCGGCCCACTCGCTCATCGACTGGCCATTCAGCTGCGCCACCTTGGGCGCCATGCGGCGCAGCGTGCGCTCGTTGAGCACCTTGATGGCCGCGCCGCCACCGCCGCCGGCCACCGCGCCGTCGACCCAGCGCAGGCCGATCTCGGCCATGCGCGCCGCCACATGGTCGGCCGCCGCACGCTCGCTGGCCGAGGTCCACCAGTGCAAGACATTCAGCTCGGCGGCCGGCTTGTCCGCCAGCGCGCCGGCCGGCGCGGCCCAGGCCGACGCCAGCCCGCTGAGGGCCAGGCACGCACAGACCAGCGCACGGCCGCCCCGGCCGGTCGGCGGGTGGCGGCCTTGCGTCCCTGCTGCTGGGTCTGTCTGTTGTGGAAATCGCTGAGTCACCGAAAGCGTCCCTCGCTGCGCTTGGCGGCATTCTGGGAGCGCCCGCTCGGCGCTGGCGATTGGGAATAACGCCCTGGCGCCTCCCTCACGCCCGCCATCTCCCATGAAACGGGGCCAGCGCCCGAATCTTAAAAAACGTAACACGATGCCTGCGCGCGACAGCCGGGGCATGCCGCGGCGCCAGCGGGGCTGGTCGCGCAGCATGCCCGGCTCAACCCATCTGCATCCTCAGCCGCCGCGCCGCCTCCTCGTCGCGTGCGTCGTCGATCTCGCGCAGCACCGCGCCGAGGTCCACCGCCGCCAGCTTGCGCTCGAAGCGGCCGCTGAGCGGGGTCTCGGGCGTCAGCGCGCCACGCTGGAACAAGGCCCAGATCTCGGGGCCGTAGTCGGTGCTCAAGAGCGCCGGCGCGAAGCGGCCGAAGAAGTCGCGCAGATTGCCGACATCGCGCAGCAGCATGCGCATCGCATGGTTGTTGCCGGCCGCGTCCACCGCCTGCGGCAGGTCGATGATGACCGGGCCGTCGGCCGCCAAGAGGATGTTGAACTCGGACAGATCGCCGTGCACGACGCCGGCGCAGAGCATGCGCACGACCTCGCCGATCAGGCTGGCGTGATGGGCCTGCGCCTCCTCGGCCGTGAACAGCACATCGTTCAGGCGCGGCGCGGCGTCACCGTCGGCATCGGTGACCAACTCCATCAGCAGCACGCCCTCGTGGAAGTTGTAGGGCCGGGGCACGCGCACGCCGGCACCGGCCAGGCGGTAGAGCGCGTCGACCTCGGCGCTCTGCCAGGCCGCTTCGGTGGCCTGGCGGCCGTAGCGGGTGCCCTTGGCCATCGCTCGGGCCTGGCGGCTGTTCTTGACCTTGCGGTTCTCGGTGTAGTCGACGGCCTGGCGGAAGCTGCGCTCGGTGGCCTCCTTGTAGACCTTGGCACAGCGGATCTCGTCGCCGCAGCGCACGACATAGACGGTCGCTTCCTTGCCGCTCATCAGCTGGCGCTGCACCGCATCGATCAGCCCCTCATCGATCAGGGCCTGCAGTCTCTTGGGTGCTTTCATCGGCCCATTGTCGCCGCAAGGCCCTCACTCGAAGGGATAGCGCACGCCCAGCTGGCGCCGGATCTCGTCCATCCAGGCGAGAGTCGCCAGGCTTTCGGCATGCGGCATCCGCGGGCTCTCGATCAGTCCGGCGCGTATGCAGCGCATCGCTTCTTCGATCTCGCCCTCGAAGCCGTTGATGCGAAAGGGCGCGGCCACGGTCTGCGGCACCTCGCCGTGCAGCTGCAGCCGCGCCTCGGTGGCCTGCCAGAAGTTGTGCGGCAAGGTGATGCTGCCGCGCGTGCCGAGGATGTGCAGCGCGTTGTCGGAGCTGCCGTCGATGCCGCAGATGAACTGCGAGACCAGGCCGCCTGGGAAGCTCAGTGTCGCGTTGACGCGCTGATCGACGCCGGTCGGCGCCAGCACGCCCTCGGCACGCAGCACCAGTGGCTCCGGGCAGGCGCCCAGCGCCTGCTGCAGCACCCAGCGCGTCACCGTCAGGTTGTAGATGCCGATGTCCAGCAGCGCCCCGCCTGCCAGGGCCGGGTCGAACAGGCGGCTGCCGCTCTGGTAGGGGGCGGGAAAGCAGAAGCTGGACTGAATGCCGCGCAGCTCGCCGATCAGCTGGGCGCGCAACCAACCCTGCAAGACCTCGTTGTAGACCGGCAGGAAGCGGGTCCACACCGCTTCCATCAGGAACAGGCCGCGCTCGCGCGCCAGCGCCACCAGCGGCTCGGCCTGGGCAAGACCTGGCACCAGCGGCTTCTCGCACAGCACCGGTTTGCCGGCCTCCAGACAGGCACGCACGATCTCGCCATGCTCGGAGTGCGGTGTGGCCACATAGACGCCGTCCACCGCCGGGTCGGCCAGCAGCGCGGCCAGATCGGTGCTCGAGCGGGCGGCGGAAAACTCGTCGGCGAAGGCCTGGGCGCGGGCCGCGTCTCGGCCCAGCACGCTGTGCAAGCGGGTGCCATCCAGCTGCTGCACGGCGGAGGCAAAACGACGGGCAATCTTGCCTGGGCCGACCAGGGCCCATGCGAATTCGGTCATGTGTCAATCAGAGAGCGGACGGATTTGCAACTCAGCATAGCCTGTGGCGGCGTCAGGCTCGCGGCGCAGCTGCCAGTCGGGCAGCAGGGCCAGCAGCACTTCGGCCGTCGTATGGACGATGCAGCCGGGCGCCACATGGCCGCCGAGCACACGGCCCTGGCGGTCCGACACACTGATGTGCAGATGCGAGCCATTGGCCGCGAGGCTGCCGGCCAGGGTCAGGATCTCGACGTCATCCGTCAAATCGATGATCTGTTCGGCACCGGCCAGGCGCAGCCGCGCCGGCTTCAGGCTGCCGATGCCGCTCAGCACAAAGGCGGCACTGCCGCCCTGGGCGGCCAGCGCCGCCTCCAGCGCGGCACGCAGGTCGTCGCCGGGCAGCAAACGCACAGGCAGGGTGTTCATCGGTGCAGCGTAACCCATGCAACTGCGCTTGCCTCGCCGCCGCGTCGGGCGCATAAAGCAGCTTGATGTCGATCAAGGGAGCTCCCGATGAGCCAGAGCCTGTTGCAATGGACCGCCAGCCAGGGCTTCCTGCCCCATGGTGTGTGTTTCCAGTGGAGCCCGGACCTGCTCGGGCTGATGGTGGGCGCGGATGCGCTGACGGCGCTGGCCTATTTCTCGATCCCGCTGGCGCTGATGGTCTTCGTCAAGCGGCGCAGCGATCTGAAGTTCAACTGGATCTTCGTGCTGTTCTCGGCCTTCATCTTCCTGTGCGGCAGCACCCATGTGGTGGACATCCTGACGATCTGGACACCGGCCTACTGGCTGCAGGGCTATGTCAAGGCGGCCACGGCGGCGGTCTCGCTGGTCACCGCGATCGGCCTGTGGTGGCTGATGCCGCAGGCGCTGCGCCTGCCCAGCACCGAGACGCTGGAGAAGATGGTCGATCGGCTGGCGCGCGAGGTGGCCGAGCGGCGCGCCGCCGAGGCCAGGCTGGAGCAGCTCAGCCACGAGCTGGAGGCGCGCGTGCTGGAGCGCACGCATCAGCTGGAGCTGGAGACCGCCGAGCGCCTGCGCCTGCAGGACGCCGACCGCGCCCGCGAGGCCGCCGAGCAGGCCAATCGCGCCAAAAGCGAGTTCCTGTCGCGCATGAGCCATGAGCTGCGCACGCCGCTGAATGCGGTGCTGGGTTTTGCCCAGCTGATGGGCAACCAGGCCGAGGCCCTGTCGGCCAAGCAGCAGGAGTGGCTGCAGCATATCGAAACCGCCGGCTGGCATCTGCTGCGCCTGGTCGATGATGTGCTGGACATCGCCCGTATCGAGAGCGGTGTGATGCGCATCGAGCGCGAGCCGGTGAATCTGCAGACCGTGCTGCAGGACTGCCGTGACATGGTTTCGCAGTCGGCCGAGGCGCGCCAGGTCAGCCTGGACCTGGCGACCGAGAACGGCCACCATGTCGTCGTCTCGGATGGCAAGCGCCTGCGCCAGGTCTTGTCGAATCTGCTCAGCAATGCGATCAAGTACAACCGCCCCGGCGGCCATGTGCGGGCCCGGCTGTCGCTGCGCCAGGATCAGCTGCATATCGAGGTGGAGGACACCGGCGTCGGGCTGACGGCCGCGCAGCAGGCCCAGCTGTTCCAGCCCTTCAACCGGCTGGGCCGTGAGCGCGATGGCCATGTGCAGGGCACCGGCCTGGGTCTGGTGATCGTCAAACAGATGATCGATGCGCTGCGCGGCCATATCCAGGTGCGCAGCCGGCCCGATGTCGGCACCACCTTTGTCGTCGAGTGGCCGGTGGCGCGGGCCTGAGTGCCCGGGCGCGCGACAATGCCGCCGGCCCGAGGACAAACGAAGCTGAGCGATGAAACTGGCGATAGATGTTCACCACCACAGCGCGGGCGGCGCCACCGCCGCCGCCGTGGCCTTCGAGGCCTGGGATGCGGTCGAGCCGCTGCGCAGCTTCAGCACCCGCATCGCCCATGTCGAGCCCGCGCCGCGCGGCGGGCAGCTTGACCTGCGCGATCTGCCCTGCATGCTGCAGCTGCTGCGCGAGCATGCGCTGGCGCCCGAGCTGATCGTGATCAACGGCGCCGTCCATCTCGACGCGCAGGAGACGCCGGGCCTGGGCCAGCATCTGTTCCACGCACTGGGCGGCCAGGTCGCCATCGTCGGCATCTGCAAGACCGCCCTGCCGGGCCTGCCCGCGCAGTTCGAGCTGATCAGAGAGGAAGAGACCCGCCCGCTGCTCATCAGCTGCGCCGGCATCGACCTCGGCGCCGCCAAGGCGCGGGTACGAGGCATGCATGGCAAGCGCCGCGTGCCGACCTTGATGAAGCTGGTGGCGAGGCTGGCGAAGGGGACGGCGGCGGCGTGAGCGTTGGTCGCGTACAACCCGACGAGCCCCTCAGTCAACGAACTCTTTCTGGCGCTGCACGCCGAGGATCGCACCGAGCGACTACCAGGCGCGAATCAGCGCAAACACGGGCAAGGCCAGCACACAGAGGAGAAGGTGAAAGGTCTCCCACCAAGACGCCTGAGAATGCGGCGAGGAGCTTCGCACGTAGCACAGGAAGACGACAAAGGGCCAGGCCAGCAGCAGGGTCAAGGCGTCGGATGAATCTCTCCAAAACGACGGCACATCGCCCGTTACCCACACATAGGCGCCCCAGGACCAGTACGTCAGTGCCGATGCCAGCACGACCCAGCCCTGGGGCGTGAAGAGCAGCGGCCCTTACAGCAGCCAGCGGATCGGTGAGCTCGCGTAGTTCATTTCAGTACGGTGTCTGGAGAGGGTTCTCGTTGCCGCTTGCGCGCGACCCACCCGAGCCAGCCCAGAGCCAACGGTATGCCCAGCTGAATCGCCAGGCCGCGCCAACCGTCGGCGCTGGCATCGACCCGGGGAGCTGACAACATCGCTCGTGCGGGAGAACCGGAAATGTATCGGACATCAATGGCTTGCCCTACCGGTAGTGCTTCGAGACTTGCCCCGCAGACAGTCGATGCGAGTTCGTAGCGCTTCTTGGCCACTTCGTAAGCGACCGTCACGCGCGATCTGCACCCGCGCCCGCCGCCAGGCAGTTGCTCATGCCCGACGACAAGCCCCGACACGACCGCGCCGTACTGCTTGACCCGTCGCTCATGAACCAATTGCTCGTATGTGCTGGGCACGCTATGTAGCAGCGGCACTGTCGACAACGGGACAAAACCCCAGAACATCCAGGGGCTGACCTTTTTCACGGCACTGTCCGACACCTTCTATGCCCCGCTGTCTAAATCAGAAGCGGACGCAGAGTCGACACCCTCGGGGCCTGTTGTATGGCAGTTGCTTGCATCAGCTAGAACCAGACGAGCAAAACGACAATAACCAAGAGCAGGAGCATCGCCACCAGGCCGCCAACGAGAACCAGGGCGACATTGCGCGCCAGCGTCAGGCCACCGTCCCGCCGAGCTTGTTGTCCTTGCAGGTTGTCCATCAGTGCAATGCTCTGCCGTCTTTCGCCGCACGATGCTCCCAGGCCAGCCCTGCAGCCACAGCGAGAGCCGTGACAAGCACTGCTGGCCACAAAGGCAATACCGTCGGCAGTGCGAGCCCGTAGACACCGCAGACCAAGCAGAAGGCAATCACCACGGTCGCGAACAGGCGACCGTGGTCAAACGTTCCGACCCATGCGGCGACAGCAATGGCGATGTATCTCAGCATGCGCTCCAACCCTGATCTGTCACCAGTCTAGCCGCATGATCTCTGCCGCTGGCACCCACCAAAGAGGGACGCATCGAGCCCGATCCAAATCAGCGCGTCGTCGCATCACGCTATGGAGCATGTGCAGGGTCAGGTCTTGACTAGAAGTGAGCCCTGGCCCTCAAGCTCCTCTCAAATGAATCGCTTGCAGGACGTCCTACGAAGCCAACTGAGATGAGAAGTAGGGCTTGCCTTCGTTTCTCGAAAGTTTGCTGGAGCGCTGCGTAACAGCGGTTGAGCAGCTACCCCTGGGCGGCACCAATCATCGCCGGGAAGTCAGTCATCGGATGCCCGCCTCGAATGGCAATGTCTTCGGGCGGCAGTTCATGCAGCTGGACAAGACTGCAGTTGCGCGGAATTCCGAGCGCTTCGAGGTTGTCAACGATCGCTGTGTAGAAACGGCGCTTCGCCTCTATCGTTCGACTCGCATGTCCGACAACCGTGACGTTGGTATAGCGCTCCGGGTCATCACGACCAGGCGGGCACATGAACCGATGTGGAAGATGAACTATGAGAGTGATGTTCTTGTCGTCCGGCCCAACACCGAAGGCGGTGACGAGCGCGGAGTGAACGGCGTTCATGATCGCAACCTCCTCGGCCTCAGAGTAGGTTCTCCGGACATGGATGCAGACACTTGGCACGAGGCTCTCCTGGTTTTCAACGTATAGGGCGCAATCCCTGCCGCATAACTTCGGCGGCCCGCCTTGACTCATTGCGTCACTGCGCTCGAGACCGTCGAGGCCGGAGCATGAAAATAGCAGACAAAAGCGTCGCGATCAGCATCAGCCGTCAACGTCTCGCTCACACCCCCGCCACCGCCCTCCC
>SCOI01000001.1 GCA_005503085.1 Burkholderiales bacterium C2
GGGCTACGTCCCGCCTGCCGAGTTCGAAGCCAATTACCATCGTCACCGCGCTGGTCAGGCCGCGACCGTCTGACTTAAACCAACAGGCCTCCGCGGAACCCGGGGCGATTCAGTCAGGCGCAGACGAACTTTGCCGAAACTTCATGGTGGAGTCAAGGTGAGCCCTCAAGGGCCAGGCGCTTGCCACAGACATAACTCATTGACTCATTCACTGGAATTGGCGGCATCGCCGCGTGTCGAAAGTTGAAGCGCGCGGGCGAGGAGTTGACAAGGTAGAAAACCCTCGGATACATTTTGAGCACGGTTCAGCCGAATCGCGGGCAAGTTGGCGCCCGTCAGTGCACGCACCGGACTCTCCAAGTCCGGCACGGCAAAGCCAGAGGTGCAGTACGAATCCCCCGGCTAGGTGAACTCCTGGGAAGCCGGACAACGCGTGCCGTCCTCGAGTGCTTTCCTGACGGAGCTCATCCATGACAGCCGTACGCCCGGACCACGAAGTCCCTCTCTCCCCAGTCATCCTTGAAGCGCAGGCAGCCGCGCTGTGGACGTTCGTGCACCTCCGCACGCCCAGGTTCACAAGCGACATCGCGCTCAAGGTCGTCGAGACGCTCGGCGCCAGCGCTGACGACGACACCAAGTCACTTGCGAAACGGCTGCGAAAAGAGCTGGTTCGGCACGGTGTCGCAATCAAGCATGTGAACGCCATAGAAGCTGCGGTGCGGCTTCAAGGCCATGAAAGCTGGCATGCTCACAATGCAAGCGGCCCTCCTTTCCAGCTCAAGGCCTACGGCATCTTGGAGACGGAGGAGAAACACGCGAACTTCGACTCGTGGAAGAGCGGGGGCGAGACCCTGGCGGACTGGGCGGAACGCGCGGTTCGTCATACCGGCGTCAAGGTGCTCGAACTGCACTTCGGCGAGAACTTCGTAATGCTCTCCGCCCCTTGGGTGCAGGCCGATAAGGGCCGAAAGATTGGGCAAGAGTTGCCTGTGTTCGTTGTCAACCCGTTGACCGATTGCCGGGATTGGCACGAAGGTCTGGAAGTGGCGCTGGAAATGGTGCGTCGGCGCATCGAAGAACAAGGGCTGGCGCTGCTGGAGGGCTTCAGCAACCTGCAGCTCGCACCAAGCCCACACGATGCAGCCAACACCGAACTCGTGCTCATGCAATCTGCTGGCGAGCCGGACGATGGATTCGAAATCGCTCGAGGCACGGAAGTTGACTGCTGGACTCAGCTCGACTTGGCACGCGCCGACCGGCAGGCTGGCGAAGTCACGGCCGATGGCGTTGCGTGGCATTGCGGGACTGACCGTTTCGTCTGGCAGGTCTGTGTGGCACAGGCCTCGAACATCGACGGCGCTGCACCGACCACGACGTACACGGAGCTGACCAAGTCTCAGGTATCGCGGCTACTGCACCGTTATCGCTTGGCACGCCGGGTAATGAAAGATGGTGTTCACAACTCGGCCATGACCAAGATGCTGCCGCTGTTCAGTGCAATGGCGTCGGTGTATCGCGTGCGCCCCGACCGCATTCAAGCCGAACTGGCTAAGGTAGGTTTGACCTGGGAGGACTTCATCCGCGACCAAGAGGACCCTCCCGAGCTCTCGGATGTGTTGCCCATCGGGCTAGTCCTCGACCTGGTCAAGCAGCTCAAGCTTGAAGACCCAAATGTGGTGCTTGCGCGGCCGCCGCGTGAGCATCTGGTTCACGTGACCGACGACAGAATGTTGCGCTCGATGATTCCGCAAATGGACCATGTGCGGTATCGGCTCAACCGCGCCGCCGACGCTGCGGTCAAGGCGGCTGTCTCGGATGCCGTTGAAGAACTGGCGACATCTATTCGTGTGCGGAAGATGCTGGAACTCGGTGCTCTTGAGTCTTCGCAGCCCCTACCGAATCTCGTCTACGGCGGCGACGCGCAGGAACTCCTTGGTGCCCTGGAGCAACAGGGCCTGGCCGTCTGGGTGGGCAGCATGCCCCTCATCGCGCCCATGCCGGCAGATGCCCCCAAGGACATCTTTCCCTATGCCGTCGGAACCAGCCTGTTCCTCGACATCGACTTCCCGGGGACCGAGCAATGAACCGCCAGGAAAAGCGCACCGAGACCGAAATCTTCCACATGGGCTTTCGCAAGCCCTTCCTCCAGGCCGGCGACCGTCCCTTCATCAAGCAGCTGAACTGGTTCACCGGTTTCGGAAAGACGTACACGGCTGCAGTCTTCGCAATCGACCTGTTCTTGCAGGCCGAAGTCATCCCGGTGTTCATTGCGCCGCTTCAGTCACTCGTGAAAGGATTCGCCGACGACATCCAGAAGCACCACGGTGCCACCGGACAAGCAGATGAAATCGAGCGGCTCCTGCGCGAGCGGGGTGCAGCTGTCACGGTCCATCGGCTCTACTCGCGCGACTACCACCAGAACGACGCGACCTTCTTCGAGGCCGTCATCCGCCTGCACGATTGGCTGACCTCGAACGACCGAGTGTTTTCGGCGCTGGAGCGCGCCGGCCGAGCGGACCCGAAGAACCCGCTCGCGGCGCGGCTGGCTGAAATGCGACGCAAGGCCCGGGTGTGCCTGGAGTCCAACTTTCACGAACTTTCGCCTAGCGACGACACCTATGCAGATGCCTACGCGCACTACATGAAGTCGGCAGGTGTCGCGCTTTCTCAAGCCGAGGCGATGACCAAGCGCCTCATCCAGTTGGACGTCGATACGCGAACGCAAGACCCGTCTGAGCAACGCGTCATGACAGCTCCGCCCGTGGCGGATATGATGCGACGCCTCCAGCCCTTGCAGGCGTTCCTTGACAATGCCGGCATCATCGTCAGCACCGCGTCGAAGTCCCAGGTTCAGCAGCAGGTCTACACCTATGACGCCAAGGCGGGCCGCAACCGGTGGCTTACCTTCGAGAGCTTGCCCGAGTTCCTGAAGGAACTCAATCGCGAAGAGAGCAGCCTGGGCAGGCTTGTCACCAAGCGCGACATGCCTGCACGCGTGGTGATGTTCGTCGACGAGGAAGAGGACTCGTACTGGTACTTGTTCGACCAGCGAAAGTCTGTCGTCAACTCCGAAGGGCGCCACGACCTGAACGTCGTCATCACGGAGTTCTTCAAGTTTCTCGACCTGCGGTGGCCGCTAGCGTTCGAGCGGCCTGGTACCGACTACGGGCTTGCGCCCAAGGTCTACGCGCACCTCGAAAAGATTGCTGCGGTTAGCCCGGCGGTGTGGCGTGAGTTCGAAGTCCAGAAGACCGCGTCCAAAGCGAAACACATCCCGGAAGCCAAGCGTATTGCCCTCTTTCGTTGTGAGCTGGAGAGCAAGTACCCGGAATTCATTGCTGCGCCGTGGACGGACGAGGAACTGGGTGAGGTTCTGAAGCAGCTCATCGACCGCAACGACGTTCACAACGAATTCCAGCGCTTCCAGGAAAAGGCACGTGTGCTCGCCGCGCTGCGCGAGTATGTCGCCGGGCTGGACCGGAAGCCGTCCCAATCGGCGTACCGCACCTACAAGGCATTGCGCGAGCTGGTCGTAGACAAGAAGTACTTCACGATGAATCGGGCGTCATATGGCGAAGTTCTCGACCAGCCAAGCCAGACGTTCTTCAACGGGGAGTCCAACGTCATGGACACGGACTTCCTGAAGCGAGTGCAGCTCTCGCAAGACACCGGGGCGCAGACCATCCAACTCGTCTACCACGAGGATGACCTGCCGGAAGGCGCCTACACGCTCTTCAACTACTTAGAGCTGGTGCTGTTCATCGCTCGGCTGCTGAACGTGGACAGTGGCGAAAACGTCATCACGTTCACTAAGGACGACCTGGAGGTGTATCCCGGCCTGGCGCGCTTCCGGCGAGAGATTCGCAAGCTCTTCAAGGCGAAGAACGCAGAGGGCGGCTTCGAGCATGAGACGTTTGGCGACGAGTTGCTTGCCGAAAGCTTCTTCTTCAGCGGCACGAAGAGCGTCGTCACGTTGGAAGAGAGCCGCCGGCAAGCCGAGGAGTACAACCTTCCCGCTGACGTCAACCTCACCATCACCATCACGTCCCTAAGGGACACACCTGAGGAAGACATTCTTCAGTCGCTTGGTCGCAGCAATGGCGTGTACCTGATGAGCGCCACGGGTGGTTTGGCGGCAGCGTCCACGGGCGCGTTCAACACGAAACAGCTGCAACGCATGCTGGAGGCCAAGGGTGGCGTCTACGCCGAGATGACTGATGAAGAACTTGCCGTTGTTGGAAAACGAGCGAACGACTTCCTGGAGCTCCGGCAGCGCCAGGTCACCATCATCGACGACACCGCGCCTGCGACTGGGTTTGAGGTGTCAGGTGGGTACAAGGGCCTCAAGCAGCTCTTCCACGAGGCGTACCCCGAAAAAGACGAGCCGGGCTACTCGCATCTGAACAACTACAAGAAACACGAAATCGACGGCCTGGTGGCAAGCCTGGACAAGCTGCTGGCGACGGATGTGCGCTCTGGCCTGGTCCTGTGCCAGACCATTCGCCGCGTCCAGAAGTGTTTGGTGAAGCTGGCGAACACCGAGGGCGCGGGTGTGGTGCAAGAAGACCACGACGGCCACCGATTCACTATCCGACCGCTGCTGCCGACCTATCGCAAGGCCACTGCTGACCCCGTCACGCTCATCCTTTACACCGCAGAGCGGTTCCGCAAGCGTGACTCCACCAAGACGGGTGCGCTCGTCGAAGTGGACGACGCTGGGCAGTTCAACGGCGAGCTGGTGGAGGCGCTGAACATCACAAATCACAAGGTTCTCCTCTGGACGGCCTATGGCTCAGCGTCGCGCGGCCTGGACTTTGTGACGACTGAGCGTGGCGTGAAGAAAGACTTCGAGCTGTTCTGCTTGCTTAACGACCCGTACTACACCCGGCATACGCGCCCGGGAAGCCGTGGCTTCTCGATGGAGATGTTCCAGAGCTACATCCAGGTGGTCCGCGACGAAGACGAGACCTGGCCGGCAATGTCCAAGCGAGACTTGCTCTACGAGTATTCGCGCAACCGCTGGAAGCGACTGCGCAAGGAACACTTCATCGACATCACGCGCACCATCTTCCAGGCGCTCGGTCGCGGCGAACGTTGCCCCGAAACCGCGATGCCGAAGCAGCACATCCTCATCAGCGCGCAGGCAGCACAGATGGTGCATCTGGGGGTGCGCTACGCCCCGGAACTCGCACGCCGCGCTTCGCCAGCGCAGCGATGCGCCTTGCAAGCCATTCAGCAGCACAACGCATCGGCCGCCGTGTTTGCCAGCGACGAGCAACGTAAGGCGCATGTGGCTGACAGCCTCAAGCGAGCCTTTGCGTTTCGCGAGTACACGAGCCAAACGCCAAAGCGCTTCAGGTCCGACGCCGAAGCTCGGAAGGCCTGGCCATGGCTGTTCAACACGCGCATGTTCACGGACCCGAGGGCGTACCTCAACGAGTTGCGCAAGCACGGCATCCCAGCTGAATTCCTGGAGGGCGCCTACCTGGAGGTTCCAGCCAACGCAGAGCTGTACACGCGAGAGGCCTCCCGCGCGGGGCTGACCGAAGTCATCCTCGCTGACTCGGTGGACGGTACTGACGTGTACGACTGGGTCGGCATGCTCGCGCCGGCGGGACTGGCCGAGAAGCTGTCGCCCGAGGCCAAGTCGTTCATGAAGGCCCGTCGCGGCTTCCCCGTCGACGGCACGGATGGGGCCAGGTGCCTTTTCCCTCAGCCGTGGTTTGTCACAGAAATCATGAAGGGCTACGTCGCCGAGCGCGAGTTCGAGCGATTCGTCGAAGAGCAGTTCCGCGTACTGCCAGGTCAGTTGGACACGACTGGTGCGCTTGTGCGCTACCTCGAAGTTGCACAGCACCCGCTGGAGGCCGACATCTTCCAGCTCTATGACTACTACCTTGAGGTCGCTGACAGCGACGCCCTGGTAGCCGTCGACGTCAAGAACTGGGCGCGCAGTACCGACCGCTACAAGAAAGAAGAGCTGGAGGCCGAGGCTTGGCGCAAGCATGCACGCTTGCAGGAGCTATTCCCGGATAGAAGGGTGCACGCCGTGTACGTGAACCTGCATGGCACACACAAGTATCGGGTTCAGCGCCCGGCTAGCGGCAGCATCCGGTTCATGTCCCTCTACGTCCACCCATCCGACGAGTGGATAACCAACGACAACCTCGTAAACGTTCTGCTTGCTCAGTAAGCGCCACGCTCTATGCCAATTCGAAGCCTAGGAGATACCGCCGCCGTCGCGCGCCTGAATTCGATTCGATTCAAGACCTCCGTGCAGGACGCCGCCGTCAAGCTGGCCGAGTGGGAAGCGTCTAGGCAAGGCCTGGTCGTTCCGATTCGCATCGAGTTGCCAAAGCAGTCCACGCAATCCAACGGCGAGGCGGCCGACGCCACATCGGAGTACTACCGCGACCGTGCCCGACAAGTTCGGCAGAAGATTGCGACCGACTTGGGGCTGGACGCGAAGGCGGCAAGCCGGTTGACCTTCACGATGACCTATCGCGACGCGTGGTACTTGGGACCACGCCCAAATTTGAACTGGGACGGCATGCTGGACGCTGTGCGTGCGACGCCGGAGAAGTTCATCGAGCTGATGCTGCAAAAAGAGCTCATCGAGGAAGCTGCCTTCGACCCGAGCCAGACGTTCGTGACGGGCGGGTTCGGGCCTGGCGTCTACTTGGGTAACCTCGGCAAGAGCACGGTTCGACGACTCCATCTTGCCGAAGTGCAGTTCACCGTACGTGGAAAGTACGGTCAAGTGCTGTGCGACGTTGCGTCGAAGGTGTTCGCGAAAAAGACCAAGACAGGCTCGGAAGCAGCTTCCTCAGCCACTCTGCCAATCGACGCGGGCGAAGGGTTCATCCTTGGCGTTACGCGAGTGGTGCCGTCAGACTACTTTGACGTGGACGCCCGCCGCTATCCGATGACGGGCGTCAGCCTGGACACACAGAAGTTCCGGCAGACGCGCTTGTACTACCTCAACGTCCTGACCGAGTTTGCGCTCAAGCTGTTTGAGAAGGCCAGCGTACCCGTTGAGCCCGACACATTTGTGGCATCGCACTGCGTCGATGACGGCTATATCCCGCTGGAGCCGCTGGCACAGCTACAGCGCCCGCTGATGATTGTTAACGCGACGAGCGAACCGTTGACCGACGAGGCGCTGAAGCCGCTGGTGCGCTTCCCTGAATTCTTCCCTAACGGGTACCACGTCGCTGGCAGCAAGCGTACGCAGTTCGCTGCTCCAGAGGTCCGCGCGCTTGAGAAGGCACCACTGAATCTTGACCCGGCGCTGAACTACCTGTACCTCAACGGCGCGACAGAAGACGAGGACAGCAGCATCCGGGTGGCAAAGGTGACGGGCGCTGCTTTGGAATTCAAGGCTGTACGGGCAAACGCAGCCTACTCCGCGCTCGCGGCCGGCGGTTCTGTCGCCGACCCATACACAGAGGCAAAGTTCAGGCATCTCTTGGAGCGCGACACGGTATCGGTGTCGACCCAGGGGCTCGACTACGGCCCCTCGGCGCTCGCCCGCCTGACACCTGGTGACCTCGCTGATGATGACCGAGCCTTGCAAGAGGCCTTGAAGCGATGCCTGGTCGAGCTTTCCTTGAAGGAAGGCCTGCTTGGGCACAAGCCGGTCCCGGCACCGACTATGCCGCAGGACTTGTTTCCTGTGTCCTTGACGCTGCTTGCGACGCGGCAAATTCGCATGGGCGGTCGTCAGAACCCAAAGCAACTGGTGGCCTGCGTCGACGTGGATTTAGGCCGGGACGGCCTTTCTGTGACGCGTGTTCGGCGCTCTCCTTGGTCGAAGGACACCCTGGCGGCCATCGACTTCGTGGAGGAGTTTCCCTTCCTTCAAACGGACGGTAGGGAGCTAATTGGCGATGGTCAGTTCTGGGTCGTCGACCGGGCTACTGGCGAGCGGCTGACAGCCTGGTGGGGCAAATTTGTCCCGAAGCTAATCCTGAACGCCTCATACGTTGGCGTCGAGGCCGCGTTGGCCGCTCAGGAAGGGCATCTGGAGCAAAGACGCCAGGAGGGCAGCAAGGCCCGCTTTTATTCGAAGGACCGTGCATTCAACTTGCTCCCCTACTACATGTCGATGTACCTGCCGGCGCACCAGACGCACGGCGAGCGGACCGGCACGCGTATCGCACTGCAAGACTGCGGGTCCTTCGTGAGAATGTTCGTCCCGCCCGCCGGCGGCATCGTCGGCGCCGGCGATTCCCTATCCGGTATGCGCGATGTGATGGTATACCTGCCGGATGGCCAAGCTGTGGCGGGCGGGTTGCTTGACCGTAAGCTGGTTCAGCTTTACCTCCACACGCTCACGAACGGCGTGCTAGTAGGCGGGGACAACTCGAAGATGAGCATGCTGGAAAAGTTGGCACGGCTGGCGCTGGAAAACTGAGCCTGGGCCTGAGCGCGCTGCTGCTCAGAAAGCGCGCGCACAGCTACGACTGCAGTACCTCGTACAGCTGACGTTCATGCCGCCAGAAGTCGCCAGGGCCGGCGGCCGTCGGTGCCAGTCAGCGTGAGTTCGCCTCCCGATAGCCGGCCGCGCAATGGCGGCTGCTCGGTCAGGCGCCATGTAGGTGCCTCTATCACTTGGTGCCCTCTACTGGATAAAGGTCCAGTATTCGATAAAATCCCAGCAGTGATACCAGCCATGGCGTTCTCGTGGAACTGACGATGGCTCGGGTTAAACGGGAGACCTTGCGTTGGGGCACCAGCCAGGGCAACGGTGGGTAATACAAGGGGCCGCATGCACGCAGTGCTATTCGAAATCACGAAACCCACTGATGACTCTGCCTTTGAGGACATGTGCGCCCGGATTTACGGCGAGGTGTTTGGAGACCTGACTCCAAAAATCAATGGACGCAGGGGGCAGGCCCAAGGTGGCGTCGACGTTTTCGTAAACTCGGCTGCCGGGCGGCTCGGCATCCAGTCGAAACGCTACGTCGATGGTGCCTTGACGCTCAGGATGGTCGAGAAGGAACTTGAGCGCGCTGAAAAGAAGAAGGTGGCAGTCGTCAAGCTCATCGTCGCCACGACGGCGGCGGCCGACGCAGCGCTTTTGCATGACGTGCAGACCCTGTCGGACAAACGTGTTGCGGCCGGGCAATTCCCCGTCGAAATCGAATTTTGGGAGGACATCTGCCGCCACATCCGGGGCAACGGCAAGCTTCAGCGTGACTACGCGCCCAATGCGCCAGGTGCGATGTTTCAGGAGCAGCGGGAGAGCAATACCGCTATCCAAGGGATGTTGCTGCGAGTTGAGTCCAAGCTGGATGTCGCCACGGGACTGCCTGCCGCCCGACCAGACTCCGTCAACAAGTTCATCTCGAATCAGCTCGATGGCATCAACGACTTGCTTAAGGTCTGCCGCTTTCGAGACGGGCTGGAGGCGATAGGCCGTTTGGGGTCGGACATGAGCTTGCTTGACCCGCACCAACAGGCTCGTTGGTATCTGCAGCGAGCCCTATGCACCTGGCATCTGGAGGGCGGCAAAGCAGCAGTCAACGATTTTCTAAAGTCAGCAGAGCTGTATCCAGACGACGAAAAGATGGCAGCAGCGGGCGTGCGTGGGCTGATGCTTAATGAAGACATCGCCGGTGCTGTCGCTGCTGGCAGCAAGGCCGTCGATAGGTTTCCGGCCTCGGTGCACGTCTGGATTGCCTACACGAACGCCCGCATGTTCAACGGCGAGGAGGTCAAGCTGGCGGACGCACCAGCAGCCATGCGGAACAACTGCGATGTGCTGCAGATACTTGCACTGGCGCGGAAGCTGGCCGGTGACATCGCTGGAGCCAATCAGACCATTGGCCCGGCACTGGACCTGCCCGATGCGGGATTCTTCGTTCGACGGACTGCATTGGCGCTCGCCCTCGAGGTCGCAACCGTTGACCCCATTCAGAGTGCCTTTAACCTGCTTCCGGGTAGCACGCTGGACGCGGTGAAACGCGCCATCTTCCACTTCGGCCCTCGGAAGGAGAGGATTTGGGATATTCAGAGTACTGAGGCGCGTGCTGACACCCTTGTGCATCTAGCCTACGCGTACAACCTAGTCGGTCAGGCTGACGAAGCGCTGAAGTTGGTAGATGAGGCCCGACATTCGGACGCGCTTAGTCCAAAACTTATGCGTGTGGCCCTGGATGCCTATCGTCGGCTGGAGCGCCACGATGAGATTCTTGTGCAAGGCCGGGCTTGGCTCGACAGCCTCGAAGAGGAATCACTGATTCTGGTAACTGAAGTCGCCTCGGATGCCGGCGACGTCGCTCTTGTCGATGCGGCTACAGCTGCAATTCAGAAGGTCCCATGCGCCGAACCCAATGTGCTCGACATGATGAAGGCAATGCGCTGGATTGCCTTGTGGAAGTCGAAAGAGGGCAGGGCGCAGGCCGTAGCAGAGGCGAAGGCTGCGGGTCTGGCCACTACTGACAGCCTCCCGCTCATCTGCGGCGGTGCTCGCGTGCTCCACCTAATGGGTGAGGACGTTGAATGCGAAGCGGCTGTAGCGCGAGCCAAGGCGCTGGTCCCCGATTTGAGCAAGGGGACGCTGGCGTTGCAGCTCGCAGACCTGTACTACGCACTAAAAAAACACGCCGACGCTGCGCCAATTTACGAGAAGTTTGCGCCAAAGGGCCGACGCACTGAACTGCATGTTCGGTTGCTTGTCAGCTATGTTCGGTGTGGCGCGAGAAAGAAGGCACGCGAACTATTGGCCTCTCTGCCAGGAGACTGGGCAGCCGACGACCAGTTGCGCGGGCTGGCCCTTGACCTTGGGCAGCAGGCTGCTGATTGGGACTTCCTAGTGCCATTGGCTGACCGTCAATGCGAGCTGGCGCCTAAGAGTTCCGGCGGCTGGCTGCTAAAGCTTGTCCTCGACCTCAAGACCAGAAAGATGCTTCGCTTCCATCAGAACTTGGACGCATTGCCGGAGGAACTGAACGGCCCTCACCGACAAATTGCACAGCTTGCGTCTCTTGAGCTGAAGTACGACCGGCACGAGGCCGGCATGCTGCGGCTATATCGGCAGTTTCGCCGGAACATGGACGAGCTTGATGCTGCTTCGGGCTACTTCGTTGGTTTCGTCGCGTGCCGGGCCAAACTGCCGAACATGGATGAGGCTTTGCCAGTTGTAGTGCCTGGTTCTACTGTTCAGTTGAAGGAGGAGTTTGGCGCTGCCTTGACGGTCACGCTGGACCCGGCGAGTGCGGGCCCCCTACCCACTCGCGATGGATTCTTCTCGCACGATGGCGCTGAAGTCCAAGCACTTCTCGGCGCGGCTGTTGGTTCGGTCGTTGAGCTACCGGGAGGGCTGGGAACTAAGCGGACGTACACCGTTCAGAGTGTTACGTCGGCCTATCGGTACTTGTTGCAGTTCGCGCAGGGACGTGTTCAAACGTCGATGTCGCCGGATTCAGCATTCTTTTCAGTTCCCGTGCCGACGACAGAAGATGGGGCTGACTTCTCGCACATGCATGCGATGCTCAAGCGGCAGTCGGACCATTCGAAGATGGTCCTAGATGCGTATCAAAGCGGACCTCTGACGCTGGGCATCGTCTCCCGTATGCTCGGACATAGCGTTATTGACGTTGTTTCGGGTTGGCCCAGCACAGGGCCGAAGCTCTTTGTTTGCAGTGGAACCCGCGAAGACCGTCAAGCCTCAGCTCTACTGTTGGAGCGGCCTGGGGCTGCTTATGTCGTCGATGCTGCGACGATTGCCGAGTTGACTTGGCTCGGTTGCCAACACGTGCTGGCTGTCCTTCCAAAAGTCTACTGTTCTACCAAGACCCTGGAGGTTCTGGAAGTCCGCTTGGAAGAAGCGCAAACAGAAGGAGAGGGCGGCCGAGTATTCGATGACGAGGGCGTGATGCGCTTCATCGAATTCAGCGGCAAAGACAAAGAGCGCCGCGTGGCGTTCACCCAAGCCATGGTCGATGCCGTGCGCGCATATTGCGAGGTAGTTCCGGCTTATGGGTCGGACGTGCTGCCGGAAAGCATGGACCGTGCAGAAGAAGCACTGGAGGCCGAGGAGTACTCGGTGCTTCTGTTGCTGTCCGAATTGGACGCGACGCTTTTGTCGGTCGACGGACGGTTTGCACAACTGGCTACCGCGACATTTGGGCGAGCAACGGTGTGGCCACAGGTCCTGCTGATGTATGCCGTAGAGAAGGGCGTAATCGATGCGCGGGACTATTGCAAGGCACTGATTCAACTGTTCCTCGGCAATAGGACATTCATTTCGTTGGCGGCATACGACCTTCTAGTGATGTCGCTGCAAGGTGGGTTCGTCGCCCGAACGGGGATTCAACGTTTCAAGGACTATCTGGCCAGCCCGGATACGGAATTGCCAAGCGCAGTGAGCGTCGTCTTTGATTTTCTGAATTTGCTGGCAACACATCACACTCAGGTAAAGGCTTTTGCTGAGATGCTGAGCCACCTGGTTGAGGGCGTGCTACGGCACCCTAACTGCGACGCGGAATGGTTCCTTGCTGAGACGGCCGAGGTAACGGCAAAGTTGGTCATTGCTACTGGAGGGCTGGAGTCTCCCTATCCGCCGTTGGAGCGACGACGGCGGAAGCAGATTGCCGCCTTGGGGGAATTGCTTGGGCAGGCAGTGCAGCGGGCGATTGAACTGGCCGCCCGCCCGGACCAACGGCGAGCCGTTAGGCTGAATGCGCTCAAGTGCACGCTCTATCCGCATCTCGTGTTCGATGGCAGCGTACCTGAGCCAGAGGCTACCGACGTCAAGCTTGGGGAGCCGTTGCCGCCGCAGGCAGTTGACGAGACGCCTGCGCCGACCATCCACGTAGAAACCGCGTTCCTCGTGAAAGCGGAAAGTTCTGCCGATACAGTTGTCGAGCAGCCGAGCGACAGCCCAGACTCGCTGCTTCGGACCAGCCATCCGTTGCTTAGCAGCCCGACGGGAAATGTAAGTCCGGCGGGGATGTAGCGACAGTCATGTCCGCACATGTCGAGCATCACTTCGTTCCGCGCTTCTTGCTTCAACAGTGGGCAGGGAGCGACCGGAGAGTTTCGGTGTTTCGTTGGAACGGGGACCAGTTACTTGACTCTCGGTGTTCGCCGAAGGCTGTCGCCAAGGTACAGCATCTGTACTCGCTGAGGCGGTCTACGAAGACCCCAGATGTCCAGTTTGAGCGCGAGTTCTTCGGTCCGAAGTTGGACGACCTGGCTGCCCCGATTCACAGACTATTGCTTGCCGATGGCGTTGAGGCTTTATCGAAGGAACAGCGAGTGAACTGGTCGCGCTTCATGCTGGCTCAGATGATGCGCGTTCCGTCTGCAGTGAAGCTCATTCGACAGCTGACGCGAGCCATGATGCTCGAACAATTCCGGGCGATGGCGAGTAACGCGGGTATGCCAGAAGTCGCAGAGGTATGGCTCCGGCCGGAACGCAGCGATACGCTCGATGATGCTGGCATGGGCGCGCTGCATCGATTCATCGAGTCTCCGCAGTTCAATCGCGACATTGTGTTCGGCGAGTGGGCGGTGATTTCTCTGGCGCAGGGCGATGTCGATGCACTACTGAGCGACAACCCGGTGGTGCATCTTGGGGACTTGAAGGAGAACGCCTTCATCCTGATGCTTCCGCTCGCTCCGCGAACGCTCTTCGTCTGTGCGAGCACACCAGAGGATTTGGTACGGACCACCACGAACGTGAGCTGCAAGCTCTTTAAGGCAGTCAATCGGCAGATGGTCAAGCAGGCGACTGAGTACGTTTATGCCACGGGAAGGTTCCACGAACCGCTGGTGCGAAAGTGGCTTGTGCATACAGCCGCTAGAAATGGGGACGTTTAGCCGCTCCAGCCTCAACCAGCGCGGTTAACAAGTTCAAATTGCGCCGGCAGGGCGACAAGGCGCGTTTGGCACTGTGAGTTTGGAGCCGTTGGCAGCCTAAGCTGGAACTTTGGCAGGCAAGGCTTGTTTCAACAGTTGCCAAAGGTTTCAGCGCTACAGGGATGCAAGTTTACATAATATACATTGTCGATTATTCAGATGCCTCGGCAGCGAGCAAAGCCAGCAATCCCGCTTCGTCCAGCACCGCCACACCGAGCTCGCGGGCCTTGTCCAGTTTCGATCCGGCTTCCTCGCCGGCGATCACGTAATGGGTTTTCTTGGAGACCGAGCCGCTGACCTTGCCGCCGGCGGCTTCGATCATGTCCTTGGCGGCGTCGCGGCTCAGGGTCGGCAAGGTGCCGGTCAGCACCAGGGTCTTGCCCAGCAGCGGCCGCGGGCCCTGGTCGGCGAAGGCGCCGTCGCCCTCGGGCCAGTGCACGCCGGCGGCGCGCAGTTGCTCGACGACCTCGCGGTTGTGCGGCTGCTGGAAAAAGGTGTGGATGCTTTGGGCGACGATGGGCCCGACATCACGCACCTCCAGCAGCTCCTCCGGCTTGGCGTCCATCAACCGGTCTATCGAGCCGAAATGCCGGGCCAGGTCCTTGGCCGTGGTCTCACCGACCTGGCGGATGCCCAACGCAAAAAGAAAACGCGCCAGCGTCGTGCTCTTGCTTTTCTCCAGCGCATCGACAAGGTTCTGCGCGCTCTTGTCGGCCATGCGCTCCAGCGCCGCCAGCTTGGCCACGCCCAGCTTGTACAGACCCGGCAGGCTCAGCACCAGGCCGGCATCGACCAGTTGATCGACCAGCTTGTCGCCCAGGCCCTCGATGTCCATCGCGCGGCGGCCGGCGAAATGCAGCATGGCCTGCTTGCGCTGGGCCGGACAGAACAGGCCGCCGCTGCAGCGGTGATCGATGCCGCCGCGCTCGCGCTGCACCGCGCTGCCGCAGATCGGGCAGGCCTTGGGCATGCGGAAATTGGGCACATAAGCCGCGCGCAGCGCGTCGACCTTGCCGACGATCTCCGGAATCACATCGCCGGCGCGCCGCACGATGACTTGGTCGCCGATGCGCACGCCCTTGCGGCGCAGCTCGAAGAGGTTGTGCAGGGTCGCATTGCTGACCGTCGTGCCACCGACGAAGACCGGCTCTAGCTTGGCGACCGGCGTCAGCTTGCCGGTGCGGCCGACCTGGATGTCGATCGCATTGAGCCGCGTCACCTGCTCCTGGGCCGGGTATTTGTGGGCCACGGCCCAGCGCGGTTCGCGGGTCTTGAAGCCCAGTTGACGTTGCAGCGCCAGGCTGTTGACCTTGTAGACGATGCCGTCGATGTCAAACGGCAGCTGGTCGCGCTTGGCCCCCATGGCCTGGTGGAACTCGACCAGGCCTTGCGCGCCCTGCACCACCGCACGATCGGCGCAGACCGGCAGGCCGAAGGCCTGCAGCGCGTCCAGCATCGCGCTGTGCGTGGCCGGCAGCTCCCAGCCCTGCACCTCACCCAGGCCATAGGCGAAAAAGCTCAGCGGCCGCTGCTTGGCCAGCGCCGGATCGAGCTGGCGCACCGCGCCGGCCGCGGTATTGCGCGGGTTGACGAAGGTTTTCTCGTTGGCGGCGCGCTGGCGCTCGTTGAGGGCCTCGAAATCATCGCGCCGCATATAGACCTCGCCGCGCACCTCGATCACAGGCGCACTCACACCCCTGAGCCGCAGCGGAATCTGACCGATGGTCCGGATGTTCTGCGTGACGTCCTCGCCGGTCTCGCCATTGCCGCGGGTGGCCGCCTGGGTCAGCACGCCCTGCTCGTAGCGCAGATTGATGGCCAGGCCGTCGAACTTCAGCTCGGCGGCGTACTCGATGGCCGGTGCGTCCTCGGCCAGGCCCAGCTCGCGGCGCACCCGGCCGTCGAAGTTCATGGCACCCGTCGGTTCGGTATCGGTCTCGGTCTGGATGCTCAGCATGGGCACCGCATGACGCACCGGCGTGAAACCGGCCAGCACCTTGCCGATCACCCGCTGGGTCGGCGAATCGGGGCTCAGCAACTCGGGATGGGCGGCCTCCAGCGCTTGCAGCTCCTGGAACAGCTTGTCGTACTCGGCATCGGGCAGGACCGGTGCATCGAGCACATAGTACAGATGGGCGTGGTGGTTCAGGGTCGTGCGCAGCTCGGCGGCGCGCTGCGCATCGGAAGAAAGATCGTCGATTCGGGAGCTCATGGCCCGGATTGTGGCCGAGCCGGCTGGGCGCTCCGCGCAGCGTGCGCGTCCTGCGGGCCTAGGGTTTCTGCTAGGTCCGGCGACAATAGGCCCGATGATGAATTCGCGCTTTTTCAAGATCGCCCTGGTGCTGGGCCTGCTGTCGGCCATCGGGCCCTTTGCGATCGATATGTATCTGCCCGCCCTGCCGGCCATCGGCCAGAGCCTGGGCGCCGAGATCGGTGGCGTGCAGATGAGCCTGACGGCCTTCTTCATCACCCTGGGCCTGGGCCAGCTGCTGTACGGCCCGGTGTCCGATATGGTGGGGCGCAAGCCGCCGCTGTATTTCGGTCTGGGCCTGTTTGCCGCCGCCAGCGTCGGCTGCGCGCTGGCCACCGATATCGAGACCCTGGTCGTGCTGCGCGCCCTTCAAGGGCTGGGTGCGGCGGCCGGCATGGCGGTGCCGCGCGCGGTCGTGCGTGATCTGCACACCGGCACCGACGCGGCGCGGCTGATGTCGCTCTTGATGCTGGTGTTCAGCGTCTCGCCGATTCTGGCGCCGCTGGCGGGCAGCGCGGTGATCGCGCTGACGGGCTGGCGCGGTGTGTTCTGGGCGGTGACGCTCGCGGCGCTGGCCGGCCTGGCGATGATTGCCAGCTTTCTGCAGGAGACGCGGCCGGCCGAGGAACGGGTCGAGAGCAGCCTGGGCAGCGCCTGGCGGGCCTATGCCCTGCTGCTGCGCGACGGCCACTTCATGGGCCTGAGCCTGATCGGCAGCTTCGCGATGGGCGGCTTCTTCATCTATCTGGCCAACTCGCCCTTTGTGATGATCGATCACTACGGCCTGTCGCCGACGATGTACAGCCTGGCCTTCTCGCTGAATGCGATCTCCTTCATCGGCGCCTCGCAAATGACCGGCGCACTGGGCGAGCGTTACGGCCTGGCCCAGGTGGTGCGGGTGGCGGCGCCGGCGGCCACCGCCGTGATGCTGCTCATGCTGGCCTACTACCTGGCCGGCGGTGACCGCCTGCCGGTGCTGATCGTGCTGTACCTGATCTCCAGTGCCTTCATGGGCCTGGTGATCCCGACCACCTCGGTGCTGGCGCTGGAGGCGCATGGCGCGATCGCCGGCACCGCCTCGGCCCTGCTGGGCACGCTGCAGATGCTGACCGGTGCGGTGATGATGGGGCTGGCGGGCCTGTTCACCGACGGCCGGCCACTGCCCATGGTGATAGGCATGACGGCCGGACCGCTGATCGCGCTGCTGCTGACTTGGGGCACCCTGGGCCTGCGCCCTGCCCGGCCCTGCCCGGCCGCCTGATCAATCGGCGGCTTGCAGATGGGGGCCGAGAATCTCGGCCAGCCAGTCCATCACGACCCGCACCCGGGTCGACAGATGGCGCCGGTTCGCATAGACCATGTTGAGCGGCATCGGCGGCGCCGGATAGTCGGTCATCACCTCGACCAGGCGGCCGCTGGCCAGCAGCTCCGTCATCACCAGCGCCGGTACCTGGATCAGGCCCAGGCCGGCCAGACAGGCCGCCTGGTAGGCATCGGCATTGTTGACCGTCACCGCGCCAGCCATCGCGAGCTGCTGCGCCCGGCCGTCCTGCAGATACTCGAAGCCGCTCGACTTGGCACCCAAGGTGTTGACGTAATGCACCAGCCGGTGGCCGGCCAGATCGGCCGGCGTCCGCGGCACACCATGGGCCTGCAGATAGGCCGGGCTGGCGCAGTTGGCCATGCGCAGCAGGCCCAGCGGCCGTGCCACCAGGCTGTTGTCCAGCACCGCGCCGACCCGCAGCACGCAGTCAAAACCCTCGCGCACCAGATCGACCCGGCGCTCGGTGCTGCTGAACTCGATCTCCAGCTCCGGATGCCTGTCCAGCAACTCGGGCAGGCGCGGGATCACCAGGTCGCGCGCCATGCCCGTGGTCATGTCCAGCCGCACCCGCCCGCTCAGGCCTTTGGCACCCTGCAGCTGGAACATCGATTCCAGTTCCTCCACATCGGCCAGCACATCCTTGCTGCGCTCGTAGAAAGCCTGGCCGTCCTGGGTCAGCTGCACGCGCCGCGTGGTCCGGTGTAGCAGGCGCACGCCCAGCTGCGCCTCCAGCTGCTGGACCGCCGTCGAGGCCGTGGCCTTGGGCAGGCCCAGGCTTTCGGCGGCCTGGGTGAAGCTGGCCAGCTCGGCCACGCGATGGAAGATTTGCATCCGTTCGATAGGGCTCATTGTTCAATTATTAGCGAACAGACAAATCCATCAGTGCCGATTTATCCGATGAACCTCCCTCAATAGACTGCTGTTCATCCCATTCACCTCTGACGGAGAACCCCATGAACCAGCAATCCACCACCCCCATCGCACTGATCACCGGCGGCAGCCGCGGCCTCGGCAAGAGCGCCGCCCTGCATCTGGCCGTCCAGGGCAGCGACATCATCCTGACCTACCGCAGCCAGCGCGCCGAGGCCGAGGCCACCGTGGCCGCGATCCAGGCACTTGGCCGCCGTGCGGTGGCGCTGCCGCTGGATGTCGGCAACAGCGCCAGCTTCGCCGGTTTCGCGGCCCAGGTTCGCCAGGCGCTGGCCGAGGTCTGGCAGCGCGAGCGCTTCGACCACCTGGTCAACAATGCCGGTGTCGGCGTCCACGCCGGCCTGCTGGACACGAGCGAGGCCCAGTTCGATGAGCTGGTCAATGTGCACTTCAAGGGCGTGTTCTTCCTGACCCAGGCGCTGCTGCCGCTGCTCAATGACGGTGGCCGCATCGTCAATATCTCCAGCGGCCTGACCCGCTTCGCCCTGCCCGGCTATGCGGCCTATGCCGCAATGAAGGGCGCCATCGAGGTCTTGAGCCGCTATATGGCCAAGGAGTTGGGCGCGCGCGGCATTGCCGTCAATGTGGTGGCGCCGGGCGCCATCGAAACCGATTTCGGCGGCGGCGCGGTGCGCGACAACGCCGAGCTCAACCGCTTCATCGCCGCGCAGACCGCGCTGGGCCGGGTCGGCCTGCCCGACGATATCGGCGGCGTGATCGCGTCCCTGCTGGCGCCGGCGAACCGCTGGGTCAATGCGCAGCGCATCGAGGCTTCCGGCGGCATGTTCCTCTGAGCCAGGCTCAGGCGTCGCCCTCGGGCTCGCTGGCCGCCACCCGGGCGATCATCACCTGGTCGACCCGGTGGCTGTCCACATCCACCACCTCGAAGCGCCAGCCCTCCCAGACCACCTGGTCGGTGCGCTTAGGGATGCGGCGCAGCATCACCATCAAAAAGCCGGCCAGCGTGTCGTACTGGCCGGAATGCGGCAGGGTCTCCAGCCCCAGCGCGCGCTGCACATCGGGGATCGGCGTGATGCCGTCGGCCAGGAAACTGCCATCCTCGCGGCGCACGATCTGCTCCTCGTCATGACTGGCCACCAGGCTGCCCATCACCGTGCTCATCACATCATTGAGCGTGATCACGCCGACGACCAGGCTGTACTCGTTGACGATCACGGCAAAGTCTTCCAGCGCCTGGCGGAACTGGGTCAGCACCTCGGATAAGGTCAGCCGGTCGGGCACGATCAGCACCTTCTTGACCAGGCCGACGCAGGTGCGCAGGCTGATCGGCTCGTCGCGCAGCACGCGCTGGAACAGATCGGTGGCGTCGACATAGCCGACCACCTGGTCGATCTCGCCGTCGCAGACCAGATAAGTCGAGTGCGGGTCGTCGGCGATGCGGGTGCGTATCAGCGCGTCGTCGTCGTCCAGCGAGAAGAACACGATGCGCTCGCGCGTCGTCATCGCGCTCTCGACCCGGCGGGTGTCGAGCTCAAAGATGTTCTCGATGGCCTGCTGCTCGGCATCGGCCACCACGCCGGCCTGGTTGCCGGCCTCGGTCATCGCCAGGATGTCGTGATGGGTGATCGTGTTGTCGCGCTGCACCGGCCGGCCCGACAAGCGCAGCAGGCCCTCGGTGATCAGGCTGAAGATCCAGGCCAGCGGCTTCAGCAGGGTCACCAGCCCTAGCATCGGGCCGATCAGCGCCAGCGCGATGCGTTCGGGCTCATTCATCGACCAACGCTTGGGCACCAGATCGGCCAGCACGATAAAGAGCGTCGTGATCGTGATGAAGGACAGCGCGAAGCCCAGGGTCTCGGCCCGCTCGGGCGCGACCAGATAACCCAGCGCGGCCTGGAAATGCGGCGTGAACGCCCCCTCGCCGACGATGCCGCCGAGGATGGCCACGGTGTTGACGCCGATCTGTACCACGGTGAAATAGTGGCCCGGATGTTCCTGCACGGCCAGCACCCGCGCGGCCCGCGTGTCGCCCTCCTCGGCCAGCTGCTGCAGCTTCAGACGGCGCGAGGCCGCCAGCGACAGCTCGGCCATCGAGAAGAATGCGCTGGCCGCAATCAGGGCGGCGATCAACAGCAGGCTGGTACTCAACAAAGACTCCCCCGCGTCCGGGCTTGAACAGTCCTCAGTGTAGCGGCGAGCCACGCCCGCGCGAGGCCAGGCAAGGCCTGGCACCTCGGCAAAAAAACCGACGCCCGGTCCCGGCCCTGTGTTAATTTGGCCGCCTTGCCGAGTGTTTTCTTTGAAGCGCCTGCCGGTGCCGAAAGGATCGATATGAAGCTGTCCAATCTGCGTGTGGGTCTGCGACTGGGCCTGGGTTTCGGCCTGTTGCTGCTGCTGATGCTGGCCATGGGGATCTATGCGGTCAACCGGGTCAACCGGGTGCAGGCCAATGTCACCGATCTGGCCGGCAACTGGCTGCCCAGCACCCAGCAGCTGGCCGGGCTCAACGAGGCGCTCAACCAGATGCGGCGGGCCGAGCTGCAGATGCTCCTGGGTGGCGGCGAGAAGGCGCTGCAGGAAGAAACGGCGCGGCTGAACAAGCAATGGGAGCAGGTGCCCCAGCTGATGGCCAGCTACGAGGCCAGCGTCGGCAGCGAAGCCGAGCGCCAGCTCTTCAAGGAGTTCGCCGACATCGTGGCCGCGTACAAGAGCTCGCAGCCCCGGCTGATCGAGCTGCTGCGTGCCGGCAAGCAGGAGGAGGCCTTGAGTTATCTGCGCGGCGACTCGCGCAAGGTGTTTCGCGCCACCACCGAGGCCATCGTCAAGCTGATCACGCTGAACGATCAGGGCGGCGCCCAGGCCCACCAGGATGCCAAGGCCAGTCATCAGGCCGTGCTATGGGGCATCTGGCTGATGGTCGCGCTCGCCCTGGCCTTGGGCAGCGCGGTGGCCTGGCTGCTGACGCGCTCGCTGACCCAGCCGCTGGGCTATGCCGCGGCCAGCGCGGACCGCATCGCCGGCGGCGATCTGAGTGTGCATCTGCAGTCCGAGCGGCGCGACGAACTCGGCGACCTGCTGCGCTCGCTGGCACGCATGCAAGAGGCGCTCAATCTGTCGATGGGCACGGTCAAGCACAGCGCCGACAGCATCGCCACGGCCAGCCAGGAGGTCTCGACCGGCAGCCTGGACCTGTCCTCGCGCACCGAGCAGGCCGCTTCCAGCCTGGAGCAGACCTCGGCGGCGATGCAGCAGGTCACCGACACCGTGCGGCATAGCGCCGCCTCGGCGCGCGAGGCCAGCCAGCTGGCGGTCTCGGCCTCCGGCGTGGCGCGCCAGGGCGGCGATGTGGTGTCCCGGGTGGTCAGCACGATGGACGGCATCCAGCAGTCCTCGCGCAAGATTGCCGACATCATCGGCGTGATCGATGGCATCGCCTTCCAGACCAATATCCTGGCGCTGAATGCGGCGGTCGAGGCGGCCCGCGCGGGCGAGCAGGGTCGCGGCTTCGCGGTGGTGGCGGCCGAGGTGCGCACCCTGGCCCAGCGCAGCGCCCAGGCGGCCAAGGAGATCAAGACCCTGATCGGCAACTCGGTCGATCAGGTCGAGGCCGGCTCGCGCCTGGTGGCCGATGCCGGCGGCATGATGCGCGAGGTCGTCACGGCGGTGGGCCGGGTCAGCGACATCATCGGCGAGATCGCCACCGCCGTTCAGCAGCAGACCCAGAGCCTCAGCGAGGTCAACACGGCCATCGGCCAGCTCGACGGCATGACGCAGCAGAACGCCGCCCTGGTCGAAGAGTCGGCCGCCGCCTCGGAATCGCTGCGCGAACAGGCCGCGCGGCTGGCCGAGGTGGTGGCGCGCTTCCGGCTGGCGGCTAGCTGAACAGGCGCCGCGCGGCCAGCGAGCCGGCCGCCAGATCGCGCGAGGCCAGGGCCTTGTAGAGGGTGGACAGCTCCTCGCCGATCGCGGCGAAGGCATGCAGGTTCAAGACCTGACCCCGGTCGTCGCAGATATCGGCCTCGATGTCGCGCGACAGGCCGCGGGCGGCTTCCTGCCAGGCGGCGAAGGGCTCCAGGCCCTCGGGGGTCTGCGGCACATCCAGCGCCAGGGTCAGCTCGCGCAGCGAGCTCTGCTGCGGATCGTCGGCCAAGGCGGCCTGCGATTCGAAGCTCAGCACCAGCAGCGGCGGCGCGCCGCGCTCGGCGGCCGACATCACCAGCCGACCCGGCATCGCGCCGGGCACGAAGCCATGGCGCTGCGCCATCTGCTGTACAAAGCCCAGGGTCCAGGCGGCGTTGCGGGCGCGCAGCACGATGGCCAGCTGCGCGTCATGCTCGCTGGCGAACTGGTCCAGCTCGCGGGCCCGGCCGACCACGTCCAGCATGTCGGGGAACTGCACGAACGCGCCCAGACCGTCGGCAAAGGCCTGCAGCTTCTGCACGAACTCGGAGTACTCGATCTCGTTGAGCGCACCGCTGCGGTTGGCCATCTGCACGCCGGCCTGGAACTCGCCATAGCGCTGGCCCGGTGCCGGCAGCTCCCAGTCGCCGGTCTCGGCGTTCAGGCCTTCGATATGAAAAGGCTTGGTGCCGGCGCGGCGGCTGGGCGGCAGATGCGACAACGCCATCTCGCCGCTGACCGGGGCTTCGAGCGTGACGGTGGCGATCGCGTCGATCAAGGCGTCGATGCGGGCCGAGGGCTTGCGCGGCTGGCGCGCGACGGCGGGCACCGTCTCGTCCAGCGGCGCGTTCGCCTCGAACGCATCGCTCAGGCCGGAGCGGATCTCGTCCAGACCGGGTTCCTGGCGCACGGCGCCGCCGTCTGCCATCACCGGCTCGTTCTGCCGGTCCACGGTCGGCAGTGCGCGCCGCGGGCCGGCCTTGCGGGCGGTCCAGGCGCCGTGGGCAATGATGGCGGCCAGGATCAGGCCGCCGAGGATGGCGAGCATCGTGGTCAAAGTCATGTCAGCCCCTCGTCCGACGAGTACATCGTCCGATCCCCCGAGGGGATACGGGCCGGCTTGGGAGCGGCCCGGCGCTCGGCCCGTTTCATAGTGCCTCCGCCATCGACAGCGCCTTGTCCATGTCCACCGCGACGATGCGCGAGACGCCCTGCTCCTGCATCGTCACCCCAATCAGTTGTTCAGCCATTTCCATTGCAATCTTGTTGTGCGAGATGAAGAGGAACTGGGTTCCGCTGCTCATCTGGGCCACCAGCTTGGCGTAGCGTTCGGTATTGGCATCGTCCAGCGGCGCATCGACCTCGTCGAGCAGGCAGAACGGTGCCGGGTTGAGCTGGAAGATCGCGAACACCAGCGCGATCGCGGTCAGCGCCTTCTCGCCGCCCGACAGCAGGTGGATGGTCGAGTTCTTCTTGCCCGGCGGCTGCGCCATCACCTGGATGCCAGCGTCGAGAATCTCGTCGCCGGTCATCACCAGCTTGGCCTGGCCGCCGCCGAACAGCACCGGGAACATGCGGCCGAAATGCTCGTTGACCTGCGCAAAGGTCGCGCCGAGCAGATCACGGGTTTCCAGATCGATCTTGTGGATCGCGTCTTCCAGGGTCTTCATCGCCGACATCAGGTCGGCGTTCTGCGCATCGAGGAAGGTCTTGCGCTCGCGCGCCGCCGTCAGCTCGTCCAGCGCGGCCAGATTGACCGCGCCCAGCGCCGCGATATCGCGGTTGATGCGGTCGATCTCGCCTTGCAGGCCGTAGAGCTTGACTTCGCCTGCCTCGATGCTCGTGGCCAATGCCTCCAGATCAACGGCCGCGGCGACCAGCTGCTCCATATACTGCGCGCCGCCCAGCGCTGCGGCCTGCTCTTCGAGCTGCAGCTTGGTCAGGCGCTCGCGCAGCGGGTCCAGGCTGCGCTCGAATTCCAGACGCTGCTCGTCGGCGCGCTTGAGGCGCAGGGTCAGGTCGTCGTAGCCGCTGCGCACGGCGGCTAGCTCCTTCTCGCGCTCCAGCTTAATCGCCAGCGCGTCCTGCAGACCGGCCTGGGCGGCCGCGTCGTTGAGCGTGTCCAGCTCGCCCTGCAAGGTGGCGGCTGACTGGGTGTTGACGAGCACCTGCTGCTGCGCGGTCTCGATGCTGCGCTGCAGCTCGCCGCGCCGCGAGGCCAGGGTGCGGGCGCTGAACTGGGCCTCCTGGGCGCGGCGCTCCAGACCGCGCAGCTGCTCGCGAGCCTCGGCGAGCTTGCGCTCCGCGGTGATCACCGCGTCGTCGAGCTCGGCGTGGCGCTCCTGCGTGCTCGCCAGCTGCATGTCCAGCTCCTCGAAGCGGGCTTCGCCGGTGATGCGGCGCTCCTGCAGCTCCTCGGACTGGGCGTCGATCTCGAACAGCTCGTCTTCCAGCTGGCTGCGGCGGCTGCTGGCGGCCTCCGCCTGCTGGCTCAGGCGCAGCAGCTCGACATGCAGTTGGTGGGCGCGGGTCTGGGTCTCGCTGGCTTCGCGGCGCAGCCCCAGCAGGCGCTGCGAGGCCTCGGTATAGCCGGCCTCGGCACGCACCAGCTGGCTCTTCGATTCCTCGGCGATCAGCTGCTGGGCGCGCAGCTCCAGCACCAGATGCTCGATCTCCTGGGCCCGGGCCAGCATGCCGGCCTGTTCAGAGTCGGGCGCGTAGAAGCTGACCGCGAACTGGCTGACCGCATGGCCGGCGGCCGTCATGATGACCTCGCCGTGGGTCAGCTTGTCGCGCTTGGCCAGGGCCTCGTCCAGCGAGTCGGCGATGTAGACGCCTTCGAGCCAGTCGTTCAGCAGCGCTTTCAGCCCCGCATCCTCGAGCCGCAGCAGATCGCTGAGCCGCGCCAGGGTTTCATGCGTGTTGGCGATGCTGGCGGTGGGCGGCGAATAAAAGGCCAGCCGGGCCGGCGGCGCATCGGCCGCGAAGGCGCGCACCATTTCCAGCCGTCCCACCGAGAGCGCACCCAGGCGCTCGCGCAGCGCCGCTTCCAGCGCGTTTTCCCAGCCGGTCTTGATGTGCAGCCGGGTCCACAGCCCTTGCAGACCGTCCAGCCCATGCCGGGCCAGCCAGGGCTTGAGCTTGCCCTCGGTCTGGACTTTTTCCTGCAGCGCGCGCAAGGCATCGAGCCGGGCCGACAAATCGGACTGGCGCGACTGCTGGGCATTCGCATCGGCCTGGGCCTTGCTGCGCAGCTCGTCGAGCTGGGGCACCTGCTCCTGCAGCTCGTGCAGGCGGGCGTCGGCCAGGTCGCGGGCCTGGTCGGCCGCTTCGCTCTGGCGCTTGAGCTCGGCCAGACGCTCGGCATCGGGGGCGACCAGGCCCTGACGCTCGGTGGCCAGGCGCTCGCGGCGGCCACGCAGCTGGCGCGACTGCTCGTCGATGCTGCGGCTCTCGGCCGCCAGCACCTGGATCTGCTGCTGCACCTGGACCACGGCCGTGCGCTGCTCATTGGCCTTGGCCTGGGCCGCGCGCACCGCGTCCTCGGCGTTGGGCAGATGGGCGCCCTGCTCCTCGGCCTGGGCGGCCAGGATCTCGCTCTGCTCCTCGGCCGTGGCGATCTGCTCGGCAATGGTCTCGAGCTCTGCTTCAGCCTGCGCGGAGCGTTCCTGCCATTGCTGGTTCTGCGCCTGCAGCTCGGCCAGGCGTGACTCGACGCGGGTGCGCCCCTCGACCACATAGCGGATGCGCTCCTCCAGCCGGCTCACCTCCAGCTGGGCCTCGGCCATGCGCCCCTGCGAGGCATGCAGCTCATCGCCGGCCGCGTAATGGGCCTGGCGCACCGTCTCCAGCTCGGCCTCGACCTGGCGCAGCTCGGCCACGCGCGACTCCAGCGCGTTGACCGCTTCCAGGTGCTCGGTCTTGACGCGGGCCTGCTCGCCGGTGGCGTCGCGGTGCTTCAGGAACCAGAGCTGGTGTAGCTTCAGCGTGCCGCTGTCCTGCAGGCCGCGATAGCTGGCGGCGACCTCGGCCTGCTTCTCCAGCTTGTCGAGGTTGTTGTTGAGCTCGCGCAGGATGTCGTCAACCCGGGTCAGGTTCTCGCGCGTGTCCTTGAGCCGGTTCTCGGTTTCGCGGCGGCGCTCCTTGTACTTGGAGACGCCGGCGGCTTCCTCCAGGAACATGCGCATCTCTTCGGGCTTGCTCTCGATGATGCGGGAGATCGTGCCCTGGCCGATGATGGCGTAGGCGCGCGGCCCCAAGCCGGTGCCGAGGAACACGTCCTGCACATCGCGGCGGCGTACCGGCTGGTTGTTGATGAAGTAGCTGCTGGTGCCGTCGCGGGTCAGCACGCGCTTGACCGCGATCTCGGCGAACTGGTTCCACTGCCCGCCGGCGCGCGCATCCTCGTTGCTGAACACCAGCTCGACGCTGGCGCGGCTGGCGGGCTTGCGATTGCCCGAGCCGTTGAAGATCACGTCCTGCATCGACTCGCCGCGCAGCTCGCTGGCCTTGCTCTCGCCCAGCACCCAGCGCACGGCGTCCATGATGTTGGACTTGCCGCAGCCGTTCGGTCCGACCACGCCCACCAGCTGACCGGGCAACTGGAAGACGGTCGGCTCTGCGAAGGACTTGAAGCCCGAGAGCTTGATCGAATTCAGGCGCATGGATGCGGGGCTAAACCATTGATTTATTTACAGAAAAGCCCCTTCGTCGGGGCTTCTGGCAGGGCCGGATGATACCATTCGGCCCTTCCCCTTTTCACTGCGCTCCCGGGTCACGGCCCGGGCTCGCTGCATCGATTCATTCCATGGCCAAGACCACCACCGCCGCCGCCAAGCCGGCCCGCAAGACCGCCACCAAGACTGCCGCGCCGAAGATGCGTGAGATGCCCCCGAACCCGCCCTCGGCGCCGTCGAAGGAACTGCACGTCTTCCCGAACCCGGCGCCGCAGCGCGACTATGTGATCCAGTTCCAGGTGCCCGAGTTCACCTGCCACTGCCCGCTGACCGGCCAGCCCGATTTCGCGCACTTCACGATCGACATGATCGCGGACAAGCTCTGCATCGAGCTGAAGAGCCTGAAGATGTACTTCTGGAGCTATCGCCACGAAGGCGCGTTCCATGAGAAGGTGACCAACACCATCATGGAAGACATCATCGAGGTCACCGACCCGCGCTTCATCCGCATCACGGCCAAGTGGTATGTGCGCGGCGGCATCTACACCAACGTCGTGACCGAGCACCGCAAAAAGGGCTGGAAGCCGGCGCCCCGCGTCGACCTGCCGGCCCATGGTTTTGAGTCCGGCCTGCTGCGCTAAGTAGTCGCCAGTTGAGCTTCGCGACCAGCTCGGCCCATCTGTCCGTCGCCGTGACGGTGCGGCGCAGCCGCATCGACGGCTACGGCGTGTTCGCCACCGATGCGGTGCCGGCGGCCATGCGTATCGGTGCGCTGACCGGCGAGCCCGTCACGGTGGCCGAGGGCCGGCGCCGGGTGGCCGGGCGGCAACGCATCATGCTGGTGGAGCTCAGCGACAGCCGTGCGATCGACGCGACCCGGTCCGACGACGCGCTGCGCTTCACCAACCACAGCTGCCGCCCGAACGCGCAGATCAGCCTGGAGCGGGGCAGCATCGAGTTCGTCGCGGTGCGCGATATCGCGCCCGGCGAAGAGATCACCGTGGCCTATGGCGCCACCCATCACGAAGGCCGGCTGGCCTGCCGCTGTGCCCAGAGCGGCTGCCTGGGCTGGCTATGATCCGCACCACCATGCACAACCCTTTGCTGGACAAGCTCCACCCCTACCCCTTCGAGCGCCTGCGCGGGCTGATGAAGGGCATCACGCCCAACCCGGCCTACCGCCCCATCAGCCTGGGCATCGGCGAGCCCAAGCACCCGGCGCCCCAGCTGATAGAGAAGGCCTTGATGGCCAGCCTCAAGGGCCTGTCCGGCTACCCGGCCACCGCCGGCGAGCCGGCGCTGCGTGAAGCGATCTGTGCCTGGATCCAGCGCCGCTATGCGCTGAGCCTGGATCCGGCCAGCCAGGTGCTGCCGGTCAACGGCTCGCGCGAGGCCTTGTTCGCGCTGGCGCAGACCGTGATCGACCCGACACGCGAGGGCGCCACCGTGGTCTGCCCGAATCCCTTCTATCAGATCTACGAGGGCGCCGCCCTGCTGGCCGGCGCGCAGACCGCCTTCGCCAACAGCGACCCGGCCCGAAATTTCGCCGCCAACTGGGCCGAGATCGATGCCGCGACCTGGGCCCGCACCCAGCTGCTCTATGTCTGTTCGCCCGGCAACCCGACCGGTGCGGTGATGCCGCTGGACGAGTGGAAGATGCTGTTCGAGCTCTCCGACCGTTACGGCTTCGTGATCGCCTCGGACGAGTGCTATTCGGAGATCTATTTCCGTGAGGAGGCGCCGCTGGGCGGCCTGGAGGCGGCGGCCCAGCTGGGCCGCAGCGACTTCCGCAATCTGATCGCCTTCACCAGCCTGTCCAAGCGCTCGAACGTGCCCGGCATGCGCTCGGGCTTTGTGGCCGGCGACGCCGCCATCATCAAGAAATTCCTGCTCTATCGCACCTATCACGGCAGCGCGATGAGCCCCATCGTGCAGGCCGCCAGCATCGCCGCCTGGAACGACGAGGCCCATGTGGTCGAGAACCGCCAGCAGTACCGCGCCAAGTTCGCGCAGGTGACGCCCATGCTGTCGGCCGTGCTGGATGTGGCCCTGCCGGACGCCGGCTTCTATCTGTGGGCGGCCGTGCCCGGTGGCGATGACATCGCCTTCGCCCAGGGCCTGCTGGCTCAATACAATGTCGCGGTGCTGCCCGGCAGCCTGCTGGCCCGCGAGGCCCACGGCGTCAATCCCGGCGCCGGCCGCATCCGCATGGCCCTGGTGGCCGAAGTGTCCGAATGCGTTGAGGCCGCTCAGCGCATCGCCGAATTCACCCCCCTCTTCAAGCAATCGCTCCGAACACCATGACGCAACTGCAGACCACCATCGAACAGGCCTGGGAAGACCGCGCCTCCTTGAACACCGCCAGCACCGGCGCTGTGCGCGAGGCCGTCGACCATGTGATCGCCGAGCTTGACGCGGGCCGCCTGCGCGTGGCCGAACGCCAGGCCGTGGGCCAGTGGACCGTGCACCAGTGGGTCAAGAAGGCCGTGCTGCTGTCCTTCCGTCTGAACGACAACCAGCTGATGGGCGATGGCGCCCTGACCTTCTTCGACAAGGTGCCCAGCAAGTATGGCCAGATGGATGAGGCCGCGATCCGCGCAAGCGGTGTGCGCGTCGTGCCGCCGGCCGTCGCGCGCCGCGGCAGCTTCCAGGCCAAGAACGTGATCCTGATGCCCAGCTACGTGAATATCGGCGCCTATGTCGACGAGGGCACGATGGTGGACACCTGGGCCACGGTGGGTTCCTGCGCGCAGATCGGCAAGAACGTGCACCTCTCCGGCGGTGTCGGCATCGGCGGCGTGCTGGAGCCGCTGCAGGCCAACCCGACCATCATCGAGGACAACTGCTTCATCGGCGCCCGCTCCGAGGTGGTCGAGGGCGTGATCGTCGAGGAAAACTCGGTGATCTCGATGGGCGTCTACATCGGCCAGAGCACGCCGATCTATGACCGCGAGACCGACACCGTGTCGTACGGCCGCGTGCCGGCCGGCTCGGTCGTGATCAGCGGCTCGCTGCCGAAGAACGATGGCAAGTACAGCCTGTACGCCGCCATCATCGTCAAGAAGGTCGACGCCGGCACCCGCGCCAAGACCAGCATCAACGATCTGCTGCGCGCCTGATCCGGCGACCACAGGGAGCACCGGCATGAGTGGAAACATGGAACGCATCCTCAGGCTGATGGCCGAGAAGGGTGCGTCCGACGCCTATCTCTCGGCCAATATGCCGGTGCTGATACGCATCAACGGCCAGATCCTGCAGCTCTCCGACCAGCTGCTGACGCCCTCGCAGCCGCGCCAGCTGATCGCCGAGGTGATCGACGCGAACCAGCTCGGCGAACTCGACGCCACCGGCGAGCTGAATATGGCGGTGGCGATCTCCAAGGTCGGCAGCTTCCGGCTCTCCGGCTTTCGCCAGCGCGGCTCGATCGCGGCGGTGTTTCGCCACATCCCGCACGACATCCCGACCCTGGACAGCCTGAACCTGCCGCCCATCCTCGGCAAGCTGATCCAGGAAAAGCGCGGCCTGATCCTGATGGTGGGCGCCACCGGCACCGGCAAGAGCACCACGCTGGCGGCGATGCTGGAGCAGCGCAACCAGAATATGTCCGGCCATATCCTCACCATCGAGGACCCGCTGGAGTATCTGTTCACCAACAAGCGCTCGGTGGTCAACCAGCGCGAGGTCGGCCGCGACACGGCCTCGCTGCAGATCGCGCTGAAGAACGCGCTGCGCCAGTCGCCGGACTGCATCCTGATCGGCGAGATCCGTGACCGCGAGACGATGACGGCGGCGATCTCCTATGCGCTGTCCGGTCATCTGGTCGTCGCCACCCTGCACGGCAACAACAGCTATCACGCGCTGAACCGCATCCTGTCCTTCTACACGCCCGAGTCGCGCCCGGCCCTGCTCAACGATCTGGGTGCCGGCCTGAAGGCCGTGGTCTCGCAGCGCCTGGTGCGCGCGGCTGCCGGCGGCCGGGTGCCGGTGACCGAGATCCTGCTGAACACCAAGCTGATCGCCGAGCTGATCGAGCAAGGCGATTTCGGTGGGGTCAAGGAGGCGATGGAGAAGTCCATCGCCGAGGGTTCGCAGACCTTCGAGGAGCATTTCGCCAAGCTGATCAAGGAAGGCACGATCAGCCGCGAGGAAGGCCTGGCCTTCGCCGACTCGCCGACCAATCTGCTGTGGCGGCTGCAAAACGATGCCGGCCCGCCCAGCGGCCAGAACGGCAACAAGAAAGAGGAGCCGGCCAGCGATCACGCCAGCTTCACCGAAATCACCCTGGATGTGCGTACCGAATGAGCTCCACACTTGCCCTTCTTGAGGCCTTGATCGCCCGGCCTTCGGTCACACCCGCCGATGCCGGCTGCCAGGCACTGATCGCCGAACGCCTGAGTGCCTGCGGCTTCGAGATCGAACGCATGGACAGCGGCCCGGAGAACGCTCGAGTCAGCAATCTGTGGGCCCTGCGGCGCGGTACGGCCGCCGACGGCCCGGTGCTGATGTTTGCCGGCCATACCGATGTGGTGCCGCCCGGATCGCTGGCCGCCTGGACCAGCGACCCCTTCGTGCCCAGCTACCGCGAGGGCCGCATCTATGGCCGCGGCGCGGCCGATATGAAGGGCTCGGTGGCGGCCATGGTGGTCGCGGCCGAGGAGTTCGTCGCGGCACATGCCGACCACCGGGGCAGCGTCGCCTTCTTGCTGACCAGCGACGAGGAAGGCCCGGCCACCGATGGCACCGTGGTCTGCTGCGAGCTGCTGAAAGCGCGAGGCCAGAAGCTGGACTACTGCATCGTCGGCGAGCCGACCTCGGTCGAGACCCTGGGCGACATGATCAAGAACGGCCGCCGCGGCACCCTGAGCGGCAAGCTCAAGGTCAAGGGCGTGCAAGGCCATGTGGCCTACCCCCATCTGGCCCGCAACCCGGTGCATCAGGCCGCGCCCGCGCTGGCCGAGCTGGCGGCCACCGAATGGGACCGCGGCAACGCCTATTTTCCGGCCACCACCTTCCAGATCTCGAACATCAACGCCGGCACCGGCGCGACCAATGTGATCCCGGGCGAACTGGTGATCGACTTCAATTTCCGCTTCTCGACCGAGGCCACGCCCGAGGGCCTGAAGTCCAAGGTCCACGCCCTGCTGGATCGCCATGGGCTGGAGTATTCGCTCAGCTGGACCCTGGGCGGCGAGCCCTTTCTGACGCCGGTGGGCAATCTCAGCGAGGCGCTGCGTGCGGCCATCCTGAGCGAGACCGGTCTGGAGCCGCAACTCTCCACCACCGGCGGCACCTCGGACGGCCGCTTCATCGCCAAGATCTGCCCCCAGGTGCTGGAGTTCGGCCCCATCAACGCCAGCATCCACAAGATCGACGAGTATGTGCCGGCCGATTGCGTCGAGCCGCTGAAGAATGTCTACCGACGCACGCTGGAGAACCTGCTGCTGTGAACCTGATCGCCTGTATCGAGGCCCAAGCCGCCCGCCTGACCGAGGCGGGCGTTTCTTTTGGGCATGGCACGAACAATGCCTTTGACGAAGCCGCCTGGCTGGTGCTGTGGCGCCTGAGCCTGCCCTTGGATTCGCTCGACGCGCATGCCGAACAGGCGCTGAGCCCGGCGCAGCTCGCCGAGATCGACGCCCTGGTGACCGAGCGCATCGCCAGCCGCCGGCCGGCCGCCTACCTGACCCGCGAAGCCTGGCTGCAGGGCGTGCCCTTCTACGTGGACGAGCGCGCCATCGTGCCACGCAGCTTCATCGCCGAGCTGATCGCCGATGCCAGCATCGATGCCTGGTTGTCGGAGCAGACGACGCGCGTGCTGGACCTGTGCACGGGCAACGGCAGCCTGGCCGTGCTGGCCGCGCTGGCCTGGCCGGAGGTGAGCGTCGATGCGATCGACCTGAGCACCGAGGCACTGGAAGTTGCCCGCATCAATGTGGACAAGCATGGCCTGCAGGAGCGCATCCGGTTGTTGCAGGGCGATGGCTTGAAGCCGGCCGGTGGCCGCTACGACCTGATTCTGTGCAACCCGCCTTACGTCAACAGCGCCTCTATGGCCAAGCTGCCCGCCGAATACCGTGCCGAGCCCGCACTGGCGCTGGCGGGTGGTGCCGACGGCATGGACTTTGTGCGTCAGCTGCTGGCCGACGCGCCCAGCCATCTGAGCGAGCACGGCGTGCTGGTGCTGGAGATCGGCAACGAGCGCGAGTTTTTTGAGGCGGCATTCCCGCAGCTGGAAGTGGCCTGGATGGAGACATCGGCCGGAGAAGAGCAAGTGTTGTTGATTACCCAAGAAGCATTGACCCAGGGCCTGGCCGCATCATGATCACGCTGCGCAATATCACGCTGCGTCGCGGCACCAAGATCGTTCTCGATGACGCCAGCGTCACCTTGCAACCGGGCGAGAAGATCGGCCTGGTCGGCCGCAACGGCGCTGGCAAGTCCAGCCTGTTTGCGCTGCTGACCGACCGCCTGCAAAGCGACAAGGGCGAGGTCGACATTCCGCGCCAATGGGCCGTTGGCGAGGTCGCGCAGAACATGCCCGAGACCGAGATGCCGGCCACCGACTATGTGCTGGAAGGCGACATCCGCCTGATGGCGGCGCGCCAGGCGCTGGCCGACGCGGAGGCGGCCGAGGACGGCCATGCGATGGCTGATGCCCATGCGCTGTTGATGGATGCCGGTGCCTTCGATGCGAAACCGCGCGCGCAAGCGCTGCTGATGGGCCTGGGCTTCAAGGGCGAGCAGGTCGACGCGCCGGTCAACAGCTTCTCGGGCGGCTGGCGCATGCGTTTGCAGCTGGCCCGAGCGCTGATGTGCCCGGCCGATCTGATGCTGCTGGACGAGCCGACCAACCACCTGGACCTGGATGCCCTGGTCTGGCTGGAAGCCTGGCTGCAGCGCTATGAAGGCACGCTGATCATCATCAGCCATGACCGCGAGTTCCTCGATGCGATCACCAAGGTGACCCTGCATCTGGACGAGGCCAAGCTGATGCGCTACGGCGGCAACTACACGGCCTTCGAGTCGATGCGGGCCGAGCGCATGGTCTTGCAGCAGGCCGCTTTCGGCAAGCAGCAGGACCGCATCGCCCACCTGCAGAAGTTCATCGACCGCTTCAAGGCCAAGGCCAGCAAGGCCAAGCAGGCGCAAAGCCGGGTCAAGGCGCTGGAGCGCATGGAGAAGCTGGCGCCGGTGCTGGCCTCGGCCGATTTCAGCTTCGAGTTCCGCGAGCCGGTCAGTCTGCCCAATCCGATGCTGATGTTCGACGAGGTGGCCTGCGGCTACGAGGTCGACGGCGTCGAGAACATCATCGTGCGCGGCATCAACCGCTCGGTGCTGGCCGGCCAGCGCATCGGCATCCTGGGCGCCAACGGCCAGGGCAAGTCCACCGTGGTGAAAACGGTGGCCCGCATGCAGCGCGCGATGGGCGGCAAGATCACCGAGGGCAAGGGCCTGTCGATCGGCTACTTTGCCCAGCAGGAAATGGACGTGCTGCGACCCGAAGAGGGTCCGCTGTCGCATATGGTGCGCTTGGCCAAGGAGGTCAGCCCGAGCGCGCGCGAGCAGGAGCTGCGCGACTTCCTGGGCCAGTTCCGTTTCGTCGGCGAGATGGTCAACCAGCAGGTCGGTAGCCTGTCGGGCGGCGAGAAGGCGCGGCTGGTGCTGGCCATGCTGGTCTGGCAGCGCCCCAACCTCTTGCTGCTGGATGAGCCGACCAACCATCTGGACCTGAACACTCGCGAAGCGCTGTCGATGGCGCTCAACGAGTTCGAGGGCACGGTGATGCTGGTCAGCCATGACCGCGCACTGCTGCGCGAGGTCTGCGATGAGTTCTGGCTGGTCAGCAAGGGCGTGGTCGGCCCGTTCGACGGTGATCTGGACGACTACCAGAAATGGCTGCTGGACCAATCCAAGGAGGCCGCAAAGGCTGCCAAGGAAGCGGCCAAGAAGGCCGCCAAGCTGCCCGCCGCCGCTGTCTCAGCGCCGGCACCGGTGGTCGCGGCGGCCCCTGCCAGCGCAAGCATTGCACCGCGCGAGGACCGCAAGACCAGCGGCCAGGCCCGCCAACGCCTGGCCGAGCAGACCAAACCGATGCGCAAGGAAATGGAAGGCATTGACGCCAAGCTAAATCAGCTGGCCGATGAGCGCAGCGCGCTGGAAGCCCAGCTGGCGGCCGGCAGCACCACGCCGGCCCAGATCGCCGAGCTCGGCAAGCGGCTGAAAGCCATCCATGATGAACTGGAGGCCGCCGAGCTGCGCTGGCTGGAGCTCAGCGCCCAGGTCGACGCGATTCAGGCCGCCGCCTGAGTCTTCTCCCCTCTCAGCGCGAGGCCAGCACGGCCGCGATTGCCAGCGCCGCCGGCAAGGCCTGCACGAACAGGATCTTCTTGCCGACGGTGGCGGCGCCGTAGACGCCCGCAGCCACGACGCAGCCCAGGAAGAAGAGCTGGTTCGCGCTGTTGCCGGCCGCCAGGCCCCAGAGCAGGCCCGCACTCAGAAAGCCGTTGTAGAGGCCCTGGTTGGCGGCCAGGGTCTTGCTCGCCTCGGCGAACTCGGGTGTCAGTCTGAAGACCTTGCGGCCCAGCGGCTTGGTCCAGAAGAACATCTCTAGCACTAGAAAATACAGATGCAGGGCGGCCACTAGGGCCACCAGCAGGTTCGCCAACATCGTCATCTCGTCCCCCTAGCTTGAATAACCATTTAAGTTGTGTGCAATTTAATTGCGGAATACATTATCACCCATGCCACGCCACAAGACCACCGCAGCACCGAGCCAAGCCGAGCAATGGCTGCAGCTGGACCAGCAGCTGTGTTTTGCGCTGTACGCCAGCTCGCTGGCCATGACCAAGCTCTACAAGCCCCTGCTGGAGCCCATGGGCCTGACCTACCCTCAGTACCTGGTGATGTTGGTGCTTTGGGAGGCGGACGGCATCAGCGTTTCCACCCTGGGCCAGCGCCTCTCGCTGGACTCCGGCACCCTGACGCCCTTGCTCAAACGCCTGGAGGCCGGCGCACTGATCACCCGCCGCCGCGCGCAGGACGACGAGCGCCGCGTCGACATTTGCCTCAGCGATGCCGGCCGCGCGCTGAAGGCGCAGGCCCTGAACATTCCGCCCCAGCTCGCCTGCGCCAGCGCCTGCTCGCTGGATGAACTCGTCTCCCTGACCCGGCGCTTGCATGAGCTGCGCAAGCAGCTCTCCAGCGCCGACCTTTCTTCGCCCACCCACCACTCCTGATAGGAAGAAGCACCATGGCACTCGACAAAGTTCTCTACACCGCCACCGCCACCGCCACCGGCGGCCGTGAAGGCAAGGCCTCCTCGTCCGACGGCGCTCTGAGCGTCACGCTGAGCACGCCCAAGGAGCTGGGCGGCGCCGGTGGCTCGGGCACCAACCCCGAGCAGATGTTCGCCGCCGGTTATTCGGCCTGCTTCATCGGCGCGATGAAGGCCGTGGCCGGCAAGATCAAGATCGCCGTGCCGGCCGATGTGTCCATCACCTCGGAAGTGGGCATCGGCCCGATTCCCGCCGGCTTCGGCATCCAGGTCGCGATGAAGATCAGCCTGCCGGGTCTGGAGCGCAGCCAGGCCGAGGCCCTGGTGGCCGCCGCCCACCAGGTCTGCCCTTACTCGAACGCCACGCGCGGCAATATCGATGTGAGCCTGACCATCGTCTAAGGACCTTGGCCGAGCGAGACAGGGGCTGCGGCCCCTGTTGTCGTTTCAGGCCAGCAATTCAAGCAGGAGCTCGATACGCGCCTTGACCGGGCTCAGCGCGCCGGCGCTGGGCAGGGCCGCAGCCGAGGGCGTGACCGGACCGGCATCGCAGCGGCTGCTGCGCAGGATTCTGACGCCCTGCTGCTGGGCTGTGCGCAAGGCCTGCTCCAGCGACAGCGACAGCGTGCCATTGCCGGTGCCGGCCACCACCAGGCCGTCGACCCCCTGGGCCAGCAAGGCCTGCACGAGCGCGCCGTCGGCGCCGACATGGTTCAACACGATCTGCACGCGCGGCCAGGCCGCAGCGGGTTTGCCGATACGCGACAGACCGACGGCGCCCTCCGCTGCCGGCCAGGCACCCAAGGGGCGCAGCACGCCCTCCTCCACGACGGCGACCAGGCCGCCATCGCTGGAAGCAAAGGCATCGACCTTGTAGCTGTGCACCTTGCGGATCTGCTCGGGCCTATGAACAGCACCCGCGAAGACGGTGAGCACCCCTTGCGCACGTTCATCGCTGGCAACGCTGACGGCATCGAGCAGGTTCTGCGGCCCATCGGTCTGCAGGGCCGTGGCCGGTCGCATCGCGGCGGTCAAGACCACCGGCTTGCGCGGCGCCAGCACGCGGTGCAGGAAATAAGCCGTCTCTTCCAAAGTATCGGTGCCATGGGTGATCACAATCCCGGCCACCTCCTCGCGTGCCAGATGGTGGGCCACGCGCTCGGCCAGCCGCTGCCAGGTGGCGAAGTCCATGTCCTTGCTGTCGAGCTGGGCCACTTGCTCGGCCTCCAGCGCCTGCTGCGCCAGCGGCGGCACGGCCGAGACCAGATCGTCCACGCCCAGCTGGGCGGCGGTGTAGCCGACGTTGTCGGACGCCGTGCGGGCCTGGCCGGCAATCGTGCCGCCGGTGCCCAGGATCACGATAAGAGGCTTGTTCTTGCTGACCACGGTCACTTCCTGGATGAATGAACAGTTACTGGATATATACTCAGGCGCATCTTTCCCAGATGTCTGCGAGCCCAGCATGGACGATATCAGCCTCAGTGTTTCCACCGTCAAATTGACGGCACGCCAGCAGCAGATCCTTGACTTGGTGCGCCAGGCCATCGAGCAGACCGGAGCCCCTCCGACCCGCGCCGAGATCGCCAACGAGCTGGGTTTCCGCTCGGCCAATGCGGCCGAGGAGCATCTGCAGGCCTTGGCGCGCAAGGGCGTGATCGAACTGGTCGGCGGCACCTCGCGCGGCATCCGGTTGAAGTCGGACACCTTGAAAGCCATGCATCAGGAGCGCCGCGCCCGTGAGGACTTCCAGTTCTCCCTGCCGATTCCGAATCTGTCGCAACTCACCCTGCCCCTGGTCGGGCGCGTCGCGGCCGGCCATCCCATCCTTGCGCAGGAGCATATCGAGCAGAGCTACACGGTCGAGAGCAGCATGTTCGCGCGCCGACCCGATTTCCTGCTGAAGGTGCGCGGCATGAGCATGAAGGACATCGGCATCATGGACGGCGACCTGCTGGCGGTGCAGAAGGCCAGCGAAGCCAAGAACGGGCAGATCGTCGTCGCACGGCTGGGTGATGAGGTCACCGTCAAGCGCTTCAAACGCAGCCGCAGCGGCGGTATCGAGTTGCTGGCCGAGAACCCTGACTTCGAACCCATCCTGGTCGCGGCCGGCGATGAGAGTTTTGCATTGGAAGGTCTGGCCGTCGGTCTGATTCGCGGGCAAATGGCCTTCTGATACTGCGGCCCTCCTGATATTGCGGCCGCAATCAAGTTTGCAGAGATGATGTCTCTGCAAACATTTGATATGTCTCGGCGCACAAGAAAAAACCCTGGAGGCTTGCGCTTCCAGGGTTTTAAATGTTGGCGGAGTGGACGGGACTCGAACCCGCGACCCCCGGCGTGACAGGCCGGTATTCTAACCAACTGAACTACCACTCCAGATACTCTTGCGAATATCAGATAAGTTCTGTAGTTTCCCGAAGCAAACGCTTCCAAAACTACCAAGCCTTATCAAACTTGGCGTCCCCTAGGGGATTCGAACCCCTGTAGTCACCGTGAAAGGGTGGTGTCCTAGGCCTCTAGACGAAGGGGACTAAACCTTCTATTTACTTCTTCTACTTCCCTACCCGAGCCGCGCGCCACCGTCACCCTGAAGTGACTTGGTGGAGGTAAGCGGGATCGAACCGCTGACCTCTTGCATGCCATGCAAGCGCTCTCCCAGCTGAGCTATACCCCCAAAATTCCGGGCTACACGCTGCTCAAGCAGTAATTTCTCTCAAAATACAAGCGGCCAACTGAATGGCCGCTTACCGATACGAATCGGGCAAACCTTGGCGGAGTGGACGGGACTCGAACCCGCGACCCCCGGCGTGACAGGCCGGTATTCTAACCAACTGAACTACCACTCCGCAGTGGGATAATTTCACAACCGCTGCAGTATACATTATATATCGCAGCAATTATCAAGTTTATCAAACTTGGCGTCCCCTAGGGGATTCGAACCCCTGTAGTCACCGTGAAAGGGTGGTGTCCTAGGCCTCTAGACGAAGGGGACTAAACCTTCTGAATTCTACTTCCTCATACTTGAACCGCGCGCCAACCAAATACCCAGAAACCTGAACATTTGGTGGAGGTAAGCGGGATCGAACCGCTGACCTCTTGCATGCCATGCAAGCGCTCTCCCAGCTGAGCTATACCCCCTCAGATCATGCAAGCCGCTTCGATTACTCGTTGCTGCCTGCCGTTCTTTGTGTATCGCGCTGTTCAAGCGAGACATAGAGTATAGAACGATTTTTATGCGCAGCGCAAGCGTTCGACCACATTTTCTTTATCGAACAGTTCCAGCACCGCGTCGACCGACGGAGTTTGTGCACGACCACACACCAGCACCCGCACCGGTATCGCCAGTTGCGGCATCTTCAGGCCGTGAGCCGTGATGGTTTCCTTGATCGCGGCCTGGATGCCGGCCTTGTTCCACTCGGTAGTGGCGAGCTTGTCGGCCAGCGCGGCGAGCGCGGGCTTCACCGCGTCGCTGACATGGGTGGCCAGATCCTCGGCGCTGGGCTGAACCGGCGCGAAATACATGGCCAGCCAATCGGCCAGCGCCACCGTGGTCGCGCAGCGATCCTTGAACAGCGCGCACATGGCCGGCAGCCGGCCGAGATCGGCGCTGATGCCGCGCTTGGCCAGTTGCGCCGCGACGAGCGCCGACAGGCGCGTGTCATCGGCCTGCTTGATGTACTGGCTGTTGACCCACTCCAGCTTGGCCGGATCCCATTGCGCCGGGCTCTTGGAGAGGTGCGAACCGTCGAACCAGCTGACCAGCTGTTCGCGCGAGAACAACTCGTCATCACCGTGGCTCCAGCCCAGACGCGACAGATAGTTCAGCATCGCCTCGGGCAGATAGCCGTTCTCTTCGTAGGCGGTGACGCTGACCGCACCGCGGCGCTTGCTCAGCTTCTGACCATCGTCGCCGAGGATCACCGGCACATGGCCGAAGGCCGGCAGCGGCGCACCCAGCGCGTTGAAAATATTGATCTGCCAGGGCGTGTTGTTGACATGCTCGTCGCCACGGAACACATGGCTGATCTTCATGTCCCAGTCGTCGATGACCACGGCGAAGTTGTAGGTCGGCACGCCATCGGTGCGCTGGATGATCAGGTCGTCGATCTCGCGGTTGTTGATCGTGATCGGACCCTTGCACAAATCATCCCAAGTCACATCGCCGCCGATCGGGTTCTTGAAACGCACGACCGGCTTGACGCCCTCGGGAACGGCGGGCAGCATCTTGCCGGCTTCAGGACGCCAGGTGCCGTCATAGCGGCGCTTCTCGCCGCGCGCTTCCTGGCCAGCCTTCATCGCATCCAGCTCTTGGGGCGTGCAGTAGCAGCGATAGGCGGTGCCGGCGGCGATCATCTGCTCGATCACCTCGTTGTAGCGCGCCAGGCGCTGCATCTGGTAGATCGGACCCTCATCGTATTCCAAGCCCAACCACTGCATCGCGGCCAGGATCTGGTCGACCGAGTCCTGGGTCGAGCGCGCGACATCGGTGTCTTCGATGCGCAGCACGAACTGGCCACCGTGGTGGCGGGCGTAGGCCCAGGAGAACAGCGCCGTGCGGGCGGTGCCCAGATGCAGAAAGCCGGTCGGCGATGGGGCAATGCGGGTGCGGACAGGGGTGCGGGTTTGTGTCATGGCGAGATCAGGTATTCATGGTCTTCGGGAGCCGGCACTCAGCCCTGCTCCGTGCCGCTTTGCAGGGCCAGCCGGGTGCGGGCCGGGCCATCCTCTTCCTCGCCCTGCGACTTGCGCTGCTCCTGCATCGTCGCGAAGTCTTCGGCCGAGACATCGCCGGTGATGTAGCTGCCGTCGAAGCAGGAGGCCTCGAAGCCGTTCAAGCCCGGTCGCAGCGCTGCGACCACCCGCTTCATCGCATCGACGTCCTGGTAGATCAGCGCATCGGCGCCTATGTACTGGCGGATTTCCTCGATCGAGCGGTTGTGCGCGATCAGCTCTTCGCTGGTGGGCATGTCGATGCCGTAGACATTCGGGTAGCGCACCGGCGGCGCGGCCGAGGCCAGATAGACCTTGCGGGCGCCGGCCTCGCGAGCCATCTGGACGATTTCCTTGGAGGTGGTGCCGCGCACAATGGAATCATCGACCAGCAGCACATTGCGGTTCTTGAACTCCAGGCCGATCGCATTGAGCTTCTGGCGCACCGACTTCTTGCGCGCGCCCTGCCCCGGCATGATGAAGGTGCGGCCGACATAGCGGTTCTTCACGAAGCCCTCGCGATAGGGCTTGCCGATGCGGTGCGCCAGCTGCATCGCCGAGGGCCGGCTCGACTCGGGAATCGGGATCACGACATCGATATCGCTGGGTGGCATCGTCGAGATCAGACGCTGGGCCAGGGTCTCGCCCATATTCAGCCGGGCCTGGTAGACCGAGATGCCGTCCATCACCGAGTCCGGGCGTGCCAGATAGACGAACTCGAACATGCAGGGGTTCAGGGTCGGGCTGTCGGCGCACTGCTGCGTGTGCATCTGGCCGTTCATGTCGATGAAGATCGCCTCGCCGGGCGCCACATCGCGGATCAGCTGATGGCCGGTGCCCTCCAGCGCGACGCTCTCGCTGGCCACCATGATCTCGCCGTCGGCCGCCTGGCCGAAGCACAGCGGGCGGATGCCGTAAGGGTCGCGGAAGGCCAGCAGACCATGGCCGGCGATCAGCGCGATCACTGCGTAGGAGCCTTTGATGCGCTTGTGCACCGCCCGCACCGCCTTGAACACCTCCTCGGGCGTCACCGGCAGATCGCGTGCGGCCAGCTCCAGCTCGTGGGCGACGACGTTGATCAGCACCTCGGTATCGCTCTCGGTGTTGATATGGCGGCGGTCGATGTCGAACAGCTCCTTCTTCAGCGCATGCGCATTGGTCAGATTGCCGTTGTGCACCAGCACCAGGCCGAAAGGCGCGTTGACATAGAAGGGCTGAGCCTCTTCCTCGCTATAGGCATTGCCGGCGGTCGGGTAGCGCACCTGGCCCAGGCCGATGGAGCCCGGCAGCGCCCGCATATTGCGGGTGCGGAACACATCACGCACCATGCCGCGCGCCTTGTGCATGAAGCACTTATTGCCTTGCATGGTGACGATGCCGGCAGCGTCCTGGCCGCGGTGCTGCAGCAGCAGCAAGGCGTCATAAATCAGCTGATTGACCGGCGAGCGAGAAATCACTCCGACGATGCCACACATGGGACTACTTCCTTGTCGTGAAAGATCTGAAGCCGCGGCTCAGACCGGGATGAACTTGAGCACTTCGGCCGGCAGCACCGGCGTCAATAGATGCAAGGCGGCCTGCAGCCAGGGCGCCACCTGAGATTCCTGCCAGGGCCCGGAACGCACGGCCGGCGTCATGCTGACCAGCACCACCGCCAGCAGGCCGATCAGCACGCCGCGCAGCACACCAAAGCCCCCGCCCAGCACCCGGTCGATGATGCTCAGCGGCGTTGCGTGGATCAGCGCCCGCAGCAGCCGCGCCGACAGGCCCCACAGCAGCAGTATCAGCATGAAGGCCAGCACCAGGCTCAGCGCATGCAATAAATTCGGCGCCAGCTTGTCCTGCGGCAGCCAGTTCGCAATGAAAGGGGCGACATAGGGGCAAGCGAAATAGGCCGCCACCCAACCCAGGATAGACAGGACTTCGAAGACCAGCCCGCGCCACAGGCCCAGCAGCACCGAGACGGCCAGAACACCCAGCAGTACCAGATCGACCCAGCCCATGGTGCATCAAAGCGTCAGCACGGCCGTCGACAAGCCGCCGCCGCGCACCTTGGCCGCCACCTTGTCGGCCTCCTCGCGGCTGCCGAAGGGGCCGACCCGAACCCGGATGCGTTTGCCGTCCGCCGTGTCCACGGCCTGCGTATACGTCTTCAAGCCCATGCGCTCGACCTTCATGCGCGCCTCCTGGGCGGCCTTGCCATCGGCATAGGCACCGACCTGGACGATGAAACGGCCTTCGGACTTGCTGTCAGCCTTCTTCTCGACCGGCTTGCCTTCCAGCAAGGCCTGCACACGGGCCGACTCCTGCGTCTTCGGCTGCGCCGGCTCGACGGGTTTCTTGTCGACCGGCTTCTCCAGCGGCTTGGGCTTGTCTGCGGGCTTTTCGATGACTCTTTCCACCGGCTCGGGCTTGGGCTCGGTGACCACAGCCGGTGCTTCAGTCGGCGCCTGGGCCAGCGGCGCTTCGGCCACGGCCGGCAGGGACGCGGGCAAGGCCGGCGGAATCACCACGGCCGGCGTCGCTTCCTTGCGCGGAATGTCGATCGGCAGATCGACCGGGATGGGGCGCGGCTGGGTCTCGAAGATCAGCGGGAAGCCGATCACGCCAACGCCCACCAGCAGGGCCGCGCCGATCAGGCGGCGGCGCGCCCGAACCCGCAGCTGCTGCACCACATTGTCCGACACCGGTTTTGCCGCGGCTTGATCGGGCGAGCGTTTGAAAAAAGACAGCAAACCCATGAGCTGGAGAGTCGGACAGTGCGTGTTGGAGAGAGTGCTCAGGCGCCAGCGGCTGGCTTGCCGGCGACCAATCGGGGGACACCATGCTTGAGCACGCCGCCCACGGTGAAGAAGGAACCGAAGACCAGAATTCTATCAGCGGGGTCGGACTCGGTCGCCGCTGCGCGCAGGGCGTCCATGGGGTCCGCATGCCGCTGCACGGTCACTGCGGCCGGGGTCTTGATGGCGCCGGCGGCGCGCAAGGACTCGAACTGCGCCGCCAGGGCCTCGGCCTTGGCCGCGCGCGGCAGGTCCAGGTCGGTGAAATGCCAGACATCGACCAGGTGCGAGATGCGCCCGATGATCTGGGCCAGATCCTTGTCGGCCATCGCGCCGAACACCACGCGGGTGCAGGGGAAGAAGCCCATCTGATCGAGGTTTTGCGCCAGCGCCGCCACCGCGTGAGGGTTGTGCGCGACATCCAGCACCAGGGCCGGCTGGCCCGGCACCACCTGGAAACGCCCCGGCAGCTCGACCAGGGCCAGGCCGGTGCGCACCGCCTGCGCGCTGATCGGCAGCCGCTCGTACAAGGCCTCGAACACCGCCAGCACGCCGGCCGCGTTCAGCAGCTGGTTGACACCGCGCAGCGAGGGATAGGCCAGGCCGCTGAAGCGGCGCTCCCGGCCCACCCACTGCCATTGCTGGCGATCGCCGCTGTAGCTGAAGTCCTGCCCCAGCTGGCGCAGATCGGCGCCGATCTTGCTCGCATAGGCCGCCAGCGAGGCCGGCGGCACCGGATCGCTGACCACCACGGGCCTGCCGGCTCGCATGATGTGCGCCTTCTCATGCCCGACCGACTCGCGGTCGGGGCCCAGATACTCGGTGTGGTCCAGATCAATGCTGGTGATCACGCTGCAATCGGCATCGATGCAGTTGACGGCGTCCAGCCGTCCGCCCAGACCCACTTCCAGAATCACCAGATCCAGCGGCTCGGCCGCCAGCCGGCTCATGATGGCCAGGGTCGTGAACTCGAAATAGGTCAGCGCCAGGTCAGCGCGCGCCTTCTCGACCGCCTCGAAATGCGGCAGCAGCGAATCGGCCTCGACCGGCGCGCCGGCCACCCGGCAGCGCTCCTGAAAATGCACCAGATGCGGCTTGATGTAGAGCCCGACCCGGTAGCCGGCCTGCAAGGCAATCGATTCCAGCATCGCGCAGGTCGAGCCCTTGCCATTGGTGCCGGCCACCATCACGACCGGCGCCTCGAACTTCAGCCCCATGGTCTCGCGCAGGCGCTGCACCCGCGCGAGCGTCATGTCGATCTCCTTGGGGTGCAGTCGCTCGCAGTGGGTCAGCCAGTCGTCCAGATTCTTCTTCATGCCATGTCCAAATGAAGACGGCCAGGCTGTCCAGCCTGGCCGCTGCGTCTACAGGGATTGAGGGCGTTCAGGCCACCGCGTCGGTGCTCTGCCGCTGCAGCATCGCCAGCTGGCGCGCAATGGTCTCGCGCAACTCGCGGCGGTCGACGATCATGTCCACCGCGCCCTTTTCCATCAGGAACTCGGCGCGCTGGAAACCCGGCGGCAGCTTCTCGCGCACCGTGTTCTCGATCACGCGCGGGCCGGCAAAGCCGATCAAGGCCTTGGGCTCGGCAATCACGATATCGCCGACGAAGGCGAAGCTGGCCGACACGCCACCCATGGTCGGATCGGTCAGCACGCTGATGTAGGGCAATTTGGCCTTGGCCAGACGGGTCAGCGCCGCATTGCTCTTGGCCATCTGCATCAGGCTCAGCAAACCCTCCTGCATCCGCGCGCCGCCGGTCGCGGTGAAGCAGATGAAGGGGGTCTTCTGCTCGATCGCCGTCTCGACGCCGCGCGCAAAGCGCTCGCCGACCACCGAGCCCATCGAGCCTCCCATGAAGTCGAACTCGAAGCAGGCCGCGACCACCGGCACGCTCATCACCGCGCCGCCCATCACGATCAGCGCATCGGTCTCGCCGGTGTTCTCCAGCGCTTCCTTGAGCCGGTCCGGATACTTCTTGCTGTCCTTGAACTTCAGCGCGTCGACCGGCAAGACCTCCTGACCCACCTCGTAACGGCCTTCGCCGTCGAGAAAGGCGTTCAGGCGCGCACGCGCGCCGATGCGGTGGTGGTGGCTGCACTTGGGGCAGACATTGACGTTCTGCTCCAGATCGGTCTTGTAGAGCACCGTCTCGCAGGACGGGCACTTGATCCACAGCCCCTCGGGCACCGTGCGGCGCTCGTTCGGGTCGGTCTGCTGCATCTTGGGCGGCAGAAGTTTCTCAAGCCAACTCATGGTTGCAGGCTCCTTTATCAATCAGTGGGGCGCATCGAGCGCCTGGCGGATGTCCCGGATGAACTGGGCGCCGGTTGCGGCGACATTATCGCGCGGCTGGACCTCCAGCAGCTCGACCAGGCGCGAACCGATCACGACCGCATCGGAGTGGTCGGCCACGGCCCGCGCGGTGGCGCCGTCGCGGATGCCGAAACCCACGCCCACCGGCACCGTCACATGGCGGCGGATGCGCGGAATCATCTCGGCCACGGCCGCCGTGTTCAGATGGCCGGCCCCGGTCACGCCCTTCAGCGAGACGTAGTAGACATAGCCGCTGGCCAACTGGCCGATGCGGGCCATGCGTTCCTCGGTCGAGGTCGGCGCCAGCAGGAAAATCGGGTCCAGGTCTTGCGCGCGCAGCGCTGCCGCGAAGATCTCGCATTCCTCGGGCGGGTAGTCGACGATCAACACACCATCCACGCCCGCGGCCTTGGCATCGGCGACGAAACGCTCGACGCCATAGCGCTCGACCGGATTGGCATAGCCCATCAGCACCACCGGCGTGCTGTTGTTCTTCGCGCGGAAGCCGCGCACATAGTCCAGCACCTGGGTCAGGCCGATGCCGTGCTTGAGCGCGCGCTCGCCGGCGCGCTGGATCACTGGGCCGTCGGCCATCGGGTCCGAGAAGGGCACACCCAGCTCGATCACGTCGGCACCAGCCTGGCCAAGAGCCAGCATCAGCTCGACCGTCGCATCGGGATAGGGATCGCCGGCGGTGACAAAGGGGATCAGCGCCTTGCGGCCCTGGGCCTGCAAAGCCGTGAAGGCAGCAGCGATGCGGCTCATTGCGCACCTCCCTTCACGCTGTGGCCGGCCATCGAGGGTCGGTCAAAGTACTCCGCCCCGGACAAGTCGGCCACGGTGCCGATGTCCTTGTCGCCACGGCCGGACAGGTTCACCAGCAAGGTCTTGTCCGGCGACAAGGTCGGCGCCAGTTTCATCGCATAGGCCAGCGCATGGCTGGATTCCAGCGCCGGAATGATGCCCTCGGTGCGGCACAGGCGGTGGAAGGCCTCCAGCGCCTCCTTGTCGGTGATGCCGACATATTCGGCGCGGCCGATGTCCTTCAGATAGGCATGCTCGGGGCCGACGCCCGGATAGTCCAGGCCGGCCGAGATCGAGTGGGTCTCGGTGATCTGGCCGTTCGCGTCCTGCAGCAGATAGGTGCGGTTGCCATGCAGCACACCGGGGCTGCCTGCGCTCAAGGTCGCCGCATGCTTGCCACTGTCCACGCCCTCGCCCGCCGCCTCGACGCCGATCAGCCGCACGCCCTCATAGGGGATATAGGGGTAGAAAATGCCGATGGCATTCGAGCCGCCACCGACGCAGGCGATCACCGCATCCGGCTGGTGGCCGATCATCTCGGGCATCTGGGTCAGGCACTCATCGCCGATCACGCGCTGGAAGTCGCGCACCATCATCGGATAAGGATGCGGGCCGGCCACGGTGCCGATGATGTAGAAGGTCGACTCGATATTGGTGACCCAGTCGCGCATCGCCTCGTTGAGCGCATCCTTCAGGGTCTTGGAACCGGACTCGACCGGCACCACCCGCGCGCCCAGCAGATTCATCCGGTAGACATTGGGCGACTGGCGCTTGACGTCCTCGCTGCCCATATAGACCACGCACTCCATGCCGTAGCGGGCACAGATGGTCGCGGTGGCCACGCCGTGCTGGCCGGCGCCGGTCTCGGCGATCACGCGCTTCTTGCCCATGCGCTTGGCCAGCAGCGCCTGGCCGATGGTGTTGTTGACCTTGTGCGCGCCGGTATGGTTTAAGTCCTCGCGCTTCAGGTAGATCTGGGCGCCGCCCAGTTCGCGGCTCAGACGGTCGGCGTAATAGATCGGGCTGGGGCGGCCGACGAAATGGGCCAGTTCATGCTTGTACTCGCGGATGAACTCCGGGTCCTTGCTGTAGTGGGCATAGGCCTCGTTCAGCTCATCGAGGGCATGAACCAGGGTCTCGGCGACGAAGCGGCCGCCGTAATTTGTTCCATTTACAGGCCCGAAATGCCCGCGGACATCGGGTTGGTCATAGCTTTGCATGGCTTGTTCTCTTCAGGTTTGCTGCTGTTCGATGCGCCGATCCGCTTCGCGGATCTCGGCACAGAACTGCTGGATCAGGGCGGCGTCCTTCAGGCCCTTGGCCTGCTCGACGCCGGAACTCACGTCAACGGCCCAGGGCCGCACCTGAAGAACGCCGGTCAGCACATTTCCGGCATGCAACCCACCAGACAAAACGACTGGAGAGGGCACGTTTCTTGGAATGAGTGACCAATCGAAAACCTTTCCACCGCCGCCATAGCCGTCGACATGCGCGTCGAGCAGAATGGCCTGGGCACCTGAATACTGATGGGCGAAGTCTAGCAAATCAAAGCCAGGGTTCATGCGCGCGGCCCGCAGCCAGGGCCGCCCTGCCCGCTCGCAGTCCTGCGGGCTCTCGTCGCCATGGAACTGCAAGAGCATATTCGGCAGCGCGGCCAGGCCGGCCGCCAGCTGCTCGTCGCTGGCGTTGACGAACAGCCCCACCGGTGTCACGAAGGGCGGCAGACGCCGCGCCAGCGCGGCCGCACGCGCTGGCGTCACATAGCGCGGGCTCTTGTCGTAGAACACAAAGCCGATGGCATCGGCACCGGCCTGGACGGCAGCGTCGACATCGGCCTCGCGGGTCAGGCCGCAGATCTTGATACGGGTTCGGCTCATGCGCTTGATCATTTCACTCAGGGCAGCCAGTCCAGCGCCGCCACATGCTCGGGGAGTTGCAGCTCGGCATCGTAGTACGGGCCGATGAAGTACAGGCCGTCGGGGGCAAAGGTCGGCGCCGCCACCTTGCGGTCGCGCGCCGCCAGCACCCCGGCCAGCCATTCCACCGAGCGCGTGCCGCTGCCGATGGCCAGCAGACAGCCCATGATGTTGCGCACCATATGGTGCAGAAAGGCCGAGGCATCGAACTCGAAGCGCCAGTAGGCGCCGCGTTTGCTGATCTGGATCGCGCGCAAAGTCTTGATCGGCGACTTGGCCTGGCAGTCCACCGAGCGGAAGGAGCTGAAGTCGTGCTCGCCCAGCAGCACCTCGACGGCCGCGCGCATCGCGTCGCCATCCAGCGGCCGGAACACCCAGCCCACCGAGCCGCTCTCGATCGCCGGCCGCACCGCCGACTCCAGCAGCAGATAGGCATAGCGCCGGCCGCGCGCATGGTTGCGGGCATGAAAGTCGGCGCCGGGAAAGGCGCACCACTGGATCGCGATATCGGGGGGCAGATAGCGGTTCGTGCCGCGTATCCACGAGAACGGGTCGCGCTCCACCTGGGCATCGAAATGCACGACCTGGTTGAGTCCGTGCACGCCGGCATCGGTGCGGCCGGCGCAGATCGTGCGGATCGGATGCGCGGCGAACTGGGCCAGGGCTTTTTCCAGCTCATCCTGCACCGTGTCCCCGCCCGGCTGGCTTTGCCAGCCCTTGTAGCCGCGGCCGCGGTAGCTGACACCCAGCGCCACCCTTGTCGTCATTCCTGCTCCACAAAAGAAAAAGGCGCCCGGCCAGGCCGGGCGCCTCGGATTGTGCCTGCTGCGTGTTCAGCGCAGCTCGTTGAGCATGGCTTGCGCCTTGTCGCGCAGCGGGCCGCTGGCCCGGGCCAGCAGTTCCTGCAGCACATCGCGTGCGCCTTCGGTATCGCCGATCTGACGAAACTCGTCGGCCAGCTCCAGCTGGCGCTGCAGCGGGTCACCGCCATCGTCGTCCAGCGCATCGAAGGCCTGGGACAGCGGATCGCTCGGGGCATCGTCCTGCAAGATGCTCTCGAACTCGGCTGGCAGACCGCCATCCATGGCTTCGGCGGAGGCAGTCGGGATCGCCTCCTGCTTGCGGGCAGGCTCGGGCAGGTCCAGATCGATGGACGAGAGATCGAAGTCCAGCGACTGGGGCTCGTCGGGCAGCTCGGACTGCAGCGTGGCGGCCTGGGTGACCTCCGGCGGCAGATCCAGATTGCCCAGATCGAAGGCCAGTTCCTTGGGCTCGATCTCGCCGGGCTGCGTCGTCGGCGGGCCGTCGAGATCGAAGTCCATCGCCAGCGGCGCCTGCTCCACCGTGGTGGCCAGGGCTTGCGTGGCGTCCATCGCAAACGGCGAGACCGAGGGCGGCGAGCCCAGGTCCAGGTCGAGGTCCAGATCCAGACCGCTGGGCGGACCGGCGTCGCGGGCGCGGCCCAGCGGCTCGGTGGCCATCAGGGCGGCGCCGCCCAGCATGCTGTGCTGGGCCGTCTGCGGCAGCGTGCTGGCATTCATCGGCTCGGGATGGCGCTCATGGCTGCCGTCGTCGGGCAGCAGCTCGGGCGAGCCGCCCGGCTGGTACAGCGGATTGTCGGCATCGATCTGGCGGCCCAGCTCCTGGGCCTTGGCCCAGTCCTCACCCTGGCCTTGGGTCTCGGCATAGAGCTGCACGGCCAGTTGCTCGAAGCCCTTGGTGTCGCGGCGCTTGGCATAGACCTCCAGCAGCTTGAGCCGGATCGCCAACCGCTCCGGGTTGGAGCGCAGCGCTTCCTTGAGAATCTCCTCGGCCTGCAGGTCACGGCCATAGGCCAGATAGACATCGGCCTCGGCAACCGGATCGACATCACCGATGGCATCAAGCTGGCTCAGCGAGTAGCTCATCGAGGACGCCGGGCCGTTAGCGTCGCGGGTGTCGACGCGTTGGCCGCCGGTATTGCCGAAGAAGGAATCGGGCTGCAGCCGGCTTTCATGGAAGCCGGTGTCGGCCTTGGGCTTGCCGCCCTTGCCGCGCATGCGCATCAGACCCAGCCCGCCCAGCAAGAGCACCAGCACGCCGGCGATCGGCAGCACCAAGGGGCTCTCCATCAGCTCGGCCATCAGACCCGGGCCTTCGGCTTCGGCCGCGGGGGGCGGAACCGGTGCGGGGGCCGGCTTGGCAGCGACGGGGCTTGCGGCCGGCGCAGCCGCAACCACGGGCGCGGGCGCCGATGCGACCGGTGGCGCCGGCAGCGCCAGTGCGGGCGGTGCCGACGCGGCCGCTGTGCCGGTGTTCGCTGCGGGCGCGCTGGCAGCCGGCTTGGCCGCGCTGGAGAGCTTCTTCAGCTCCTCCACATTGCGGGTCAGTTCGGCCACCCGGGCGGCATCCGCCTTCTTCTCGGTTTCTTTCGATACCTTGGCCTCGACGGCCGCGCTGGCGGCTGCGGCCTTGCTGAGGGTCAGCTTGTCGGGGCTGGGCGCTGCGGCCGGCTTGCGGTCCTCGACCGCCGCCTGCACCTTGCCCTTGACCTGGCGCTGGCTCTCATCGAGCTTGAGCTCGGGGGCGGCGCCGGCCAGGCGCTGCCGGTAGTTGCTGAAATCGGCGCTCTGTGCCTGGATGACTTCGCGCGCCTCGGCCGGCGCGATCGCGCTGAGGCTGTCGCTGCCCGGCACCTGCAGGACCACGCCCGACTTCAGCCGGTTCATGTTTTCGCCGATGAAGGCATCCGGATTGCTGCGGAACAGGCCGACCAGCATCTGGTCCAGCGAGATTTCCCGGGGCTTGGTGCGGCCGGCGATGCGCGACAGCGAATCGCCCGGCTTGACCTTGTACTCGGACGCCGCGCTAGGGCTCGGCGCAGGCGCCGGCGCAGGACGTGGCGCGCGCACCGGCTCTGCCGGTGCCGCCTCGACTCGCGGCCGAGGCGCCGGAGCGGCAGCCAAGGGCGCCGAGGCCGGTGGACGCTGGGTCGGCACGGCCCGGGTCTCGGCCAGCGCGGTCGCGAAGGACGGGGCCGTCGTGACGGCCGGCGGCGGGCTCGGGCGCGCCAGATTTGGCGGATCGAACAGCAGCGTGTATTCGCGCACCAGACGGCCGCTGGACCAGGTCAGCTCCAGGATCACATCGACAAAGGGCTCTTGGACGGCCCGGTCGCTGTTGATGCGCAGCACCGGTCGGCCGTCGCTGCGCCGCTCCAGCTGCACCTGGGTGCCGGTCAGCACCGCGTTGTACTCGACGCCGGTGGCGCGGTAGGAATCGGGCGGGGCGATGCGGACCTTGAGCGTGCCTGCCTCTTCGGCAGTCAGCGAACTGACGTCGATCTCGGCCTTGAGCGTTTCGCCCAGCGAGGATTGCACGGTCAGTTTGCCCAGTCCCAGGCTCCAGGCCGAGCCGCTGCCGGCAACAGCAAATGCCGCCATCGCCATATGGGCCAACGGGGTCAGGGCAAAGCGCCCCAAAGCGCTACGTTTTTGTTTCAAGGCGTCCCCCAAAGCAACAAGGCGGACACCGTCAGGTACCCGCCTGTTTCGACGATCTTTGTTCTCTTCTCAACAGCGCTAGGCGATGCTGTCCTCATGGCTCTTGCGATCCGAAATCACAACAGCATCAAGCATATACGCTGCAACCCTCATGCAAAGGCTGAATACGCCCCAGGACACCTGCCTGATTCACCGCCCGTTACAGGCTTGTCGTTTGCCGGCAACGGGCGGGGCTCGAAAACTGGGGAAATTACCGAGCCAGCAGGATGCGCAACATGCGGCGCAGCGGCTCGGCCGCGCCCCACAGCAGCTGGTCACCGATCGTGAAGGCGCCGACATACTCCGGGCCCATGGCCAGCTTGCGGATGCGGCCGACGGGGATGGTCATCGTGCCGGTCACCGCCACCGGGGTCAGGTCTTGAATCGTCGCCTCGCGGGTATTGGGCACGACCTTCACCCACTCGTTGTCGGCGGCGATCATCGCCTCGATGTCGGCCAGCGGCACGTCCTTCTTCAGCTTGAAAGTCAGGGCCTGGCTGTGGCAGCGCATCGCGCCGACGCGCACGCAGAAGCCGTCGACCGGAATCGGCGCCGAGCCGAAGCCCTCGCCCAGGCCGAGGATCTTGTTGGTCTCGGCCATGCCCTTCCACTCTTCCTTGGACTGGCCGTTGCCGAGGTCGCGGTCGATCCAGGGGATCAGCGACCCCCCCAGCGGCACGCCGAAGTTGGCGGTTTCGGCCGCGCTCATGCCGCGCTGCGTGGCGATCACCTGGCGGTCGATCTCGAGAATGGCGCTCTTCGGGTCGTCCAGCAGCGAGCGCACCGAGGCGTTCAGCGTGCCGTACTGCGTCAGCAGCTCGCGCATATGCTGGGCGCCACCACCGGAGGCCGCCTGGTAGGTCTGGGTGCTCATCCACTCGACCAGACCGGCCTTGTAGAGCGCGCCCACGCCCATCAGCATGCAGGAGACGGTGCAGTTGCCGCCAACCCAGTTCTTGCCGCCCTTGCTCAGCGCGTCCTTGATGACGGGCGTGTTCACCGGGTCCAGCACGATGACGGCATCGCCGTTCATGCGCAGCGAGGACGCAGCGTCGATCCAGTGGCCGTTCCAGCCGGCCGCGCGCAGCTTCGGGAACACCTCGTTGGTGTAGTCGCCGCCCTGGGCGGTGATGATGATCTCGCAGCGCTTGAGCTGCTCGATATCGAAGGCGTTTTGCAGCTTGGTTTCGTTCTTCGCCTGCGCCGGGGCAGCGCCGCCGGCGTTCGAGGTGCTGAAGAACAGCGGTTCGATCAGATCGAAATCGCGCTCGGCCGCCATGCGGTCCATCAGCACGGAGCCGACCATGCCGCGCCAGCCTACCAGTCCTACCAATGTCGTCATCTTGAAATCCTCTTGATCACAAACCCCAGTCTCTGTGCCCCGGCTCGCTTCGCCGGGGTTTGTGGGGGCGAGACGATCCGAGAGCTTCAGCTCTTGATGGTTTTGGTGGTGGTAATCGCGGCAACGACCGCATCACCCATCTCGCGCGTGCTCACCTTCTGGGTGCCCTCGCTCCAAATGTCCGCAGTGCGCAGACCTTGGGACAACACAGCGCCCACAGCCGCTTCGATACGAGCGGCAGCTTCGGGCTGGTTGAGGGTGAACTTGAGCATCATGGCAGCGGAGAGGATTGTAGCCAGAGGATTGGCGATTCCCTTGCCCGCGATGTCCGGTGCGCTGCCATGGCTGGGTTCGTACAGGCCTTTGTTGTGCTTGTCCAACGAGGCCGAGGGCAGCATGCCGATCGAGCCGGTCAGCATCGCGGCCTCGTCCGACAGGATGTCGCCGAACATATTGCCGGTGACGACCACGTCGAACTTCTTCGGCGCCTTGACCAGCTGCATCGCCGCGTTGTCCACATACATATGGTCCAGCTCGACATCCGGATACTCGGCGCTGACCTCGATCATCACGTCTTTCCAGAACTGGAAGGTCTCCAGCACATTGGCCTTGTCCACCGAGGTGACGCGCTTGCTGCGCTTGCGCGCCGCCTGGAAGGCCACATGGGCGATGCGCTCGATCTCGGGGCGCGAGTAGCGCATCGTGTCGAAGGCCTCCTCAGAACCCGGAAAATGGCCGTCGACGGCGGTGCGACGGCCGCGCGGCTGGCCGAAATAGATGTCACCGGTCAGCTCGCGGATGATCAGGATGTCCAGGCCGGCGACCAGCTCGGGCTTCAGGCTCGACGCATGGGTCAGCTGCTCGTGGCAGATGGCCGGGCGGAAATTGGCGAACAGGCCCAGATGCTTGCGCAGGCCCAGGATGGCCTGCTCGGGGCGCAGCGGGCGGTCCAGCTTGTCGTACTTCCAGTCGCCGACCGCGCCGAACAGGATGGCGTCGGCGTCCTTGGCCAGCTGCAAGGTCGATTCGGGCAGCGGGTGGCCGGCGGCCTCGTAGGCGGTGCCGCCCACCGGGGCGCTTTCCAGCGTCAGCGGCAGGTCCAGCACCTTCAGGACCTTGACGGCCTCGGCGACGATTTCGGTCCCGATGCCATCACCGGGTAGCACTGCAATTTTCATGGTCATCCGATCAGACGGTTGTTGAGCCAGGGCTTGCTGGCGATGCGTTCGGCCTCGAAGGCCTTGATCTTGTCGGCATGGCGCAGGGTCAGGCCGATGTCATCGAAACCGTTGAGCAGGCAGAACTTGCGGAAGGGCTGGACCTCGAAAGCCAGCTCCGTGCCATCGGCCTTGATCACGAGCTGGCGCGCCAGATCGATGGTCAGCTGATAGCCCGGGAAGGCAAACACCTCGTCGAACAGCTGAGCCACCTGGGCCTCGGGCAGCACGATGGGCAGCACGCCGTTCTTGAAGCAGTTGTTGAAGAAGATGTCGGCAAAGCTGGGCGCGATCAGCGCGCGAAAGCCGTACTGCTCCAGCGCCCAGGGCGCGTGCTCGCGGCTGGAGCCGCAGCCGAAATTGCTGCGCGCGATCAGCACCGAGGCGCCCTGGTAGCGCGGCTGGTTCAGCACGAAATCGGGGTTGGGCTTGCGGCTGGCCGGATCCTGGCCGGGCTCGCCCGCATCCAGATAGCGCCATTCATCGAACAGATTCGGGCCGAAGCCGCTGCGCTTGATCGACTTCAGGAACTGCTTGGGGATGATCGCGTCGGTGTCGACATTGTCGCGATCCATCGGGGCGACGAGGCCCTTGTGAACGGTGAACTTTTCCATCACGAAATCCTTCGAACATCAACGAAATGGCCTTGCATCGCGGCCGCAGCGGCCATCGCCGGGCTGACCAGATGGGTGCGGCCGCCGGCGCCCTGGCGCCCCTCGAAATTGCGATTGCTGGTCGAGGCGCAGCGCTCGCCCGGCTCCAGCCGGTCGGCATTCATCGCCAGGCACATCGAGCAACCCGGCTCGCGCCACTCGAAACCGGCCGCCTTGAAGACCTGGTCCAGGCCTTCGCGCTCGGCCTGCTCCTTCACCAGGCCCGAGCCCGGCACCACCATGGCCAGCTTCACATTGGCGGCGATCTTGCCACCGACCCGGCGCACGACGGCCGCAGCCTCGCGCATGTCCTCGATGCGGCTGTTGGTGCAGGAGCCGATGAAGACCTTGTCGATCAGGATGTCGTTGATGGCCTTGTTCGGTTCCAGATTCATGTACTGCAGCGCCCGCTCGATCGCGCCGCGCTTGACGGCATCCTTCTCTTTGTCCGGATCGGGCACGCGGTCCTCGATCGACAAGACCATCTCGGGGCTGGTGCCCCAGGTGACCTGCGGGCGGATCTGGGCGGCGTCGAGCTCGACGACCTTGTCGAAGCGCGCGCCCGGGTCTGAGTGCAGGGTGCGCCAGTAGGCCACCGCCTGCTCCCATTCGACACCGCTGGGAGAGAAAGGTCGGCCCTTGCAGTAGCTGATCGTGGTCTCGTCCACTGCGATCAGGCCGGCGCGCGCGCCCGCCTCGATGGCCATATTGCAGACCGTCATCCGCCCTTCCATGCTCAGCGCACGGATTGCCGAGCCGCCGAACTCTATCGTGTAGCCGGTGCCGCCGGCCGTGCCTATCTTGCCGATGATGGCCAGCACGATGTCCTTGGCGCCGACGCCTTTTGGTGTCTGGCCCTCGACCTTGATCAGCAGGTTCTTGGCCTTCTTGGCCAGCAGGGTCTGGGTAGCCAGCACATGCTCGACCTCGGAGGTGCCAATGCCGTGGGCCAACGCGCCGAAAGCGCCGTGGGTCGAGGTGTGGCTGTCGCCGCAGACCACGGTCATGCCCGGCAGGGTGGCGCCCTGCTCCGGGCCGATCACATGGACGATGCCCTGGCGCTTGTCGCTCATCTTGAACTGGGTGATGCCGAAGCGGTCGCAGTTCTGGTCCAGGGTGTCGACCTGCAGCTTGGAGATCGGGTCGGCGATGCCCTGGCTGCGGTCGGTGGTCGGCACATTGTGGTCGCTGACCGCCAGATTGGCCGACAGGCGCCAGATCTTGCGCCCCGCCAGATCCAGACCTTCGAAGGCCTGCGGGCTGGTCACCTCATGGACCAGATGGCGGTCGATATAGAGGGTGGCCGTGCCGTCCTCCTCGGTGTGGACGACATGCTCGTCCCAGAGCTTGTCGTAAAGCGTGCGAGCTGCAGTGGTCATGGCTGGCTTTCTACGGGGATGTTGGGGAGGGGGCAGAGGGCATCGACAAAGCGTTGCACCACGGTGGGCAGGCGCTCCTGACGCTGCACACCCAGACAATAGTCGCGCGCGGCCCAGGCTTCATCGAGCCGGAGATGACTGACCGCGAAGACACGCGAGAAACGTTCGGCCGGCACCGAGGGCAGCACCGCCACGCCCAGGCCGGCCTCGACCAGCTGGGCAATCGCATCGAAGCCGCGCACCTGCAGGCGTGCGTTCAGCGTGCGGCCGCGCGACAGCGCCTGCTCGCGCATCAGCTGCTGGGCGCTGGCGCCGGCATGCAGGCCGATCAGGTCGTAGTCGAGCAGGTCGGAGAAGCTGACCGAGGGCTGCCGCGCCAGCCCATGGTCCCTGGGCACCAGCACGGCCAGCCGGCTCTGGGCATAGACCCAGGCCTGAACCCGGTTGTCCAGCAGCGGCGGCGTGAACACGCCGATATCGGCGCGACCCTCGGCCACCGCCGCCTGCACCTCGGCGCTGGTCTGGTCTTCCAGGCTGATGCGGATCTGCGGATGGGCCTGGCTGAAAGCGGCCAGATCGGCCGGCAGGCATTCGGCGATCGCGCCGCTATTGGCGGCGATGCGCAGATGGCCCTTGATGCCGCGCGCGAACTCGACCACCTCGCTCTCCAGCGCATGCAGCGAGGCATGCAGCGAGCGGATGTGGCGCACCAGCGCGCGGCAGGCCTCGGTCGGCTCGACGCCGCGGGCGCGGCGCTCGAACAGCTGCACGCCCAGCCGCGCCTCCAGGTCGGAAACCCGCTTGGATGCTGCCGCCAGCGCCAGATGCTCGCGCGCCGCCCCGGCGGTGATCGAGCGGGTCTGCTCGATCGCCAGCACGAGGTTCAGCGTGGTCAGGTCCAGGCGCATGGCGGCGGCGGCTTTTATTACTCGGCGTTGATGCCGGCGGCCTGCACGGCCTTGGCCCATTTGAGCGTTTCCTTGGCCGCGAACAGGCCCAGCTCGGGCGGCGTGCTGGGCGTCAACTCGAAGCCCGACAGCGCCAGCTTGGCCTGCACGCTCTTGTCGGTCAGCGCCGAGCGCACCCACTGGTTCATCTTCGCGAGCACCGGCTCGGGCGTGCCGGCCGGCGCATACATCGCGAACCAGGCGGTCATCTCGAAACCGGGCACGACGCTCTTGGTCATCGTCGGCACGCCCGGCAGCATCGGATGCTCCTTGCCCGAGGTGACCGCCAGCGCGCGCAGCTTGCCGGCCTTGACCTGGGGCACGCCCGAGGCCAGATCGCCGAACACCAGCTGTATCGTGCCGCCCATCGTGTCCGTCATCGCCGGCTGCACGCCCTTGTAGGGAATATGGGCCATCACCAGCTTGTTGGCATGCACCAGCGCATGGCCGGGGATCAGGCTGCCGCTGGAGCCCGAGCCCCAGGCCAGCTTGTCCGGATTGGCCTTCACATAGGCGACGAACTTCTCGGCCGTGTCGGCCGGCACCGCCGGGTTGACCAGCATGATGAAGGGGATCTCAGCCAGGCGGCTGACCGGCGTGAAGTCCTTGATCGGGTCATAGGGCAGCTTGCGGTACAGCGAGGCATTGGCCGCGTGCGTGGTGCTGGTGGCGATCAGGAAGTTGTAGCCGTCGGGGGCGGCCTTGGCGGCCGCGCCGGTGCCCAGCGTACCGTTGGCCCCGGGCTTGTTGTCGACAACGACCGCCTGACCTGCGGCCTTGCCCACATGCTCGGCCAGCACCCGGGCCAGCTGATCGGTGGCGCTGCCGGCCGGGAAGGGCACGATCCAGTTCAGGCCGCGCTGCGGATAGCCGGCCGGCAGCTCGCTCTTGGGTGCGGCCAGCAGCGTCGTGCTCGCCGCCATCAAGCCCAGGCAGACGGCGAGGCGCCGACGGGCGGCGGACGGGCTGGAAATCTTCGACACAGGCATGGCAGTCTCCGCTTTGGTATAGGGCATCGACCCGTCGCCGGGCCGGCAGCTCGCACGATAGCCTTCGCAGCTCCGCTTGATCTACTCAAGCTGCCAATTAAGACTTCGCGCCAAGCGAAGTCTCGCAGATTACCGGCTCCTGCGGCAATGCCCGGATTTGGCCGCCCCGCAGCGGCTTGTTCGAGTCGCCAGCGGCAGCGAGCCGTGCCATGATCGCTGCAAATTGCTGCGCCGCACACCGGCCGGCCACGAGTCAGAGGCTCGCTTTCGGGGAGTATCGAATGAACGAGAGTTTGCTGCGTCGGCGCCTGCTGGCCGTTGGCCTGGGCTTGCTGGCCCCCTGGATGCCGGCCCGGGCGCTGGACAAGCCGCAAGGCCGGGTCGTGCTGACGCTGGGCGGCCGGCTCGGCGCCAGCAACCAGGGCGATGGCAAGGCCGGCTTCGATATGAAGATGCTGGAGCAACTGCCGCAGAAAAGCTTCACGACCCAGACGCCCTGGTATCCGGCGCCGATCAGCTTCACCGGCCCGCTGCTGCGCGATGTGCTGGCCGCCGCCGGCGCCAAGCCGGGCGGCAAGATCGTGCTGACCGCGCTGAACGGCTACAAGGCCGAGATGCCCTTCGATGACGCGCTGCGCTTCGATGTCATCGTCGCGCGGCTGATGAACGAGCGGCCGATGCCGGTGCGCGAGAAAGGGCCGCTGTTTGTGGTCTACCCCTTCGACAGCCGGCCCGAGCTGAAGGCCGACCTCTATTACGGACGCTCGATCTGGCAGCTGCGCTCGCTGGACATCCAGTAAGACCGGAGGCCGCTCCCCATGATCATCTCCGGCAAGCGGCTGCTGAGCCTGATCGTTGTGGCCCTGGTGATGGCCTATCTGGCCATTGCCGCCCTGCTCTACCAGCAGCACCGCAGCATGAGCGAGGCCACGCAGCGCGGCGATATCAATGCGCTGTGGTACTTCCTGCAGCTCAATGTCGAGTACGAGCGCTTCGACCATGCGCTGCACCAGCAGCTGCTGCAGCCCGGGCAGCTCGATATGGACGAGCTGCAGCTGCGCTACGACCTGTTCCTGAGCCGCTTCAGCACCATAGAGAGCGGCACGGCGCGCAGCCTGATGGGTGACGCGCCGCTGTATGCCGAGGCGATGCAGAAGATGCAGCACTTCGTCGAGGCCGGCGACCGGCTGATGGGCCTGGCGGCCGATACGCGGCAGGCGAGCGTGCATCTGCAGCGTCTGCGCGAGGAGCTGCAGGCGCTGAGCACGCCGCTGACCGATCTGTCGCTGGCGGCCTCGCGCCTGTCCGGCGAGGTCAGCGACCAGCGCCACGCCAGCCTCGGCCACCAAGCCCGGCTGACCAGCGCGCTGACCGCTTTTCAGGCCTTGCTGACCTTCTGCCTGGCGCTGGCGATGAGCCGCCAGTTCCTCAAGCGCGAGAAGGCCAGCGCGCTGGCGGTCGCGGCCAAGACCGAGCTGGTCGAGACCTTGAAGCGCAATGAGGAGCTGCTGGCCGAGCGCATCGCCCAGCGCACCGCCGAGCTGCGCGAGGCCAATGAGGCGCTGCGGGCCCAGGGCGAGGAACTCGAGCATGCGCGTGAGCGCGCTGAAGGAGCCTCGCAGCTGAAGTCCGACTTTCTGGCCAATATGAGCCACGAGATCCGCACGCCGATGAATGCGGTGATCGGCATGAGCCATCTGGCGCTGGGCACCGAGCTGAACCCCAGGCAGCGCGGCTATATCGAGAACATCCAGCGCAGCGGCCGCCATCTGCTGGGCCTGATCAACGACATCCTGGACTTCAGCAAGATCGAGGCCGGCAAGCTGGAGGTCGAGATCATCGACTTCGAGTTGCAGCGCGTGCTCGACGATATGCAGCTGTTGCTGGAAGAGAAATGCGCGGCCAAGGGCTTGACGCTGGCCATCGAGCGTTCGCCGGGACTGCCCGACTGGCTGCGCGGCGACCCGCTGCGCATCGGCCAGATCCTGATCAACTATGCCAACAATGCCGTCAAGTTCACCGAGCACGGCGGGGTGCGCGTGCGGGTCAGCGAGCGTGCGCGCGAGGGGGATCGCCTGCTGCTGCGCTTCGAGGTGCAGGACAGCGGCATCGGGCTGACGGCCGAGCAGCAGGCCCGGCTGTTCCGCTCCTTCGAGCAGGCCGACAGCTCGACCACCCGCAAATACGGCGGCACCGGCCTGGGGCTGGCGATCAGCAAGAGCCTGGCCGAGCTGATGGGCGGTGCGGTGGGCGTGAGCAGCGAGCCCGGCCACGGCAGCTGCTTCTGGGCCGAGCTGTGGCTGGAGATCGGCCAGGCCGGCGACGCCCAGGGGCGGCGTGCCGGCCCGTTGCCGTCGGAGCTGTCGGCACTGCGCGGCGCCCGTGTGCTGCTGGTCGACGACAACGATCTGAACCGCGAGATGGCGGCCGAACTGCTGGAGGGTCAGGGCCTGGTCGTGGTGCTGGCCGAGGACGGCCAGCAGGCGCTGGACCGGCTGGATCAGGCCCGGTTCGACATCGTCTTGATGGACATGCAGATGCCGGTGCTGGACGGGCTGGAAGCGACCCGCCGCATCCGCGCGCGGCCCGAGTGGGCGGGCCTGCCGGTGCTGGCGATGACGGCCAATGCGATGCGCAGCGACCGCGAGCGCTGCCTGGCCGCAGGCATGAACGACCATATCGCCAAGCCGATAGAGCCCGACGAGCTGTTCGCCCAGCTGCTGCACTGGCTGCCGAGGCGGCCGACGTGAGCTCCACCGACGCGGCGGCCAGCGTCGCGCGGCCGGAAGTGCTGGCCGGGTCGCTATCCGAGGCACTGACCGCCGTGCCGGGGCTGGACGCTGCGGCGGGCCTGCGTCGGGTGCTGGGCCAGCCCGAGGCCTATCTGAAGCTGCTGCGCCGCTTCGTCGCGGGCCAGGCCGACGCGGTGGCGCGCGCCCGCGCCGAACTGGCCGCCGCGCGGCCGGCCGAGGCGCAGCGAGCCTTGCACACGCTCAAGGGCACGGCCGCGACGATTGGCGCGGCCGATCTGGCGGCGCAGGCCGGGGTGGCCGAGCTGGCGCTGGAGCAGGGGCGTGTGCCGGCGCTCGACTCTGTCGAGCAGGCCTGTGCGGCCTTGGTCCTGGCCTTGCAAGCCGCCTTGCCGGCGGACGAGCCGGCCGCGAGCGCCAGCGCCATCGACTGGGCCGGCCTGCGGCCGCAGCTGGCGCGGCTGGAATCGCTGCTGGCCGATGATGATGCCGAGGCCGTCGCGCTGTTCCAGCAGCTGCGGCCGCAGCTGGCCGCCGCGCTCGGTGCGGCGCTGGCGCCGCTGGAACAGGCCCTGGCCGCCTACGACCTGGCCCAGGGCTTGAGCGCCCTGCGCGCCGCGAATCCCTTGTTGATCGAGCCGGAGCAAACGTGATGAGCGACCCGCTGGCCCTGGCGGCCGATACGCATCTGGTGCTGGTGGTGGACGACACGCCGAGCGATCTGGAACTGATCAGCACGGTGCTGCGCGGCGAATGCCGCCTGAAGCTTGCCGCCAGCGGCGAGCGGGCGCTGCAGATCGCTGCCGCCAGCCCGGCGCCCGATCTGATCCTGCTGGACATCATGATGCCCGGCCTCAATGGCTACGAGGTGCTGCGCCGGCTGCGCGCCGCGCCCGCCACCCGGGCCATTCCGGTGATTTTCCTGACCGCGATGAGCGCGGCCGAGAACGAGCGCGAGGGGCTGGAGCTGGGCGCGGTGGACTACATCACCAAGCCGGTGAACCCGGACATCGCGCGGGCCCGGGTGCGCAACCATCTGCAACTGAAGCTGGCGCGCGACCTGCTGGAGCGCCACAACCACCATCTGGAGGCCCTGGTGGCCCAGCGCACCCGCGAGGTCGAGGCGCTGCAGGACGTGACGATACGGGCGATGGCCTCGCTGGCCGAGACGCGCGACAACGAGACCGGCAACCATATCCGCCGCACCCAGCACTATGTGCAGTGCCTGGCCCAGGCACTGCGGCCGCATCCGCGCTTTGCCGACAGCCTGGACGACACCGCGCTGGCCCTGCTGTTCAAGTCGGCGCCGCTGCACGATATCGGCAAGGTCGGCATTCCCGACCGCATCCTGCTCAAGCCCGGCCCGCTGACCAGCGAGGAGTTCGAGCTGATGAAGACCCACACCACGCTGGGCCGCGATGCCATCCTGCGGGCCGAGCAGGAGCTGGGCATGGACAACGCCTTTCTGCGCTACGCCAAGGAGATCGCTTACAGCCACCAGGACAAATGGGATGGCAGCGGTTATCCGCTGGGCCTGAAGGGCGAGCAGATCCCGCTGTCGGCGCGGCTGATGGCGCTGGCCGATGTCTACGACGCGCTGATCTCCAAGCGTGTCTACAAGCCGGCCTTCCCGCACGAGATGGCCTGCAACATCATCCGGCAAGGCCTGGGCAGCCATTTCGACCCCGACATCGTCGCGGCCTTCGAGCTGGTCAGCGCGGAGTTCCAGGCCATCGCGACGCGCTTTGCCGATGAAGAGGGAGAACAGCCGGCATGAACAACAACAAGACCCATGTGCTGGTCGCTGACGCCAACGCCGCGATACGGCGCCATCTGGCGAACCAGCTCAGCGAGGCCGGCTTCGGCATGGTGCTGAAGGCCTCGGACGGCGCCAAGGCCTTGCAGCAGCTGCGCGCTGGTGCGCCGGTGCAGTTGCTGCTGACCGAGCTGGAGCTGCCCGGTATGGACGGGCTGAGCCTGCTGCAGGCGCTGCGCGCCGACGCAGGGCTGAGCAGCCTGCCGGTGCTGCTGATGTCCAGCGGCCTGGACAAGACTCTGGCCGAGCAGGTGATACGGCTGGGGGTGGCCGATCTGCTGATCAAACCCTTCACCAGCAAACGCCTGCTGGAGCGGGTCGAGCGCGCGCTGCTGCGCCAGGCCCGGCCACCGGCAGCCAGCGCCCAGCCCGTCCTGCCACCCACGCCGCCCGCGGCCAGCGAGCGCGCCACCATCCTGGTGGTCGATGACACGCCGGACAATCTGCAGCTGGTGGCCGGCCTGTTCCAGGACCGCTTCAAGGTCAAGCTGGCCACCCATGGCGAGAAGGCCATCGCGATCTGCCAGTCCGATGCACCGCCCGACCTGGTGCTGCTGGATGTGATGATGCCGGGCATGGACGGCTTCGAGGTCGCCTCGCGGCTGCGCCAGCACCCCGGCTCCTCGCTGACGCCCATCATCTTCATCACCGCGCTGACCGATGAAACAGCGCGCAAGCGCGGCCTGAGTCTGGGCGCGATCGACTATGTGTTCAAACCGATAGACCCCGAACTGCTGCAGCTGCGCGTGGCCAATCTGATGCATTTCGCGATGCATCAGAAGCAGCTGCAGACCGACTTCGACCGCATGACCGAGATCGCGCTGCTGCGCGCCGAGATCGAGCGCCTGGGTGGGCAGCTGCCGGCCGGGCTGGGCTGAGGCCGGGGCAAGGCTGGCGGTCGATGCTGTAGTCCTTTCAGCCCATATTGGGGGCGGAGCGGCGCGTCATCGAAGCGCCCTAGTCTGGCGGTATTCGCATACCGACCACGGAGCCTCCCATGCCCAAGCCCCTCCTCGCCCGACTGGCCCTGCTGCTGGCCGCCGCCCTGCCCCTGGGGGCGCTGGCCGACTGCGCCACGCCCGACAGCTCGCCGACCGTCTTGTTGGGCAGTGTTGACTCCGGTGTCAGCAACCGGGCCGTCGACGGGCAATGCACGATCGATGACCTGATCGCCGACGAGCAGCCCTGGGGCAGCCAGGCCGCTTTTCTGAACCATGCATCGAAGATCAGCTTCGATCTGCTGAAGCAGCGCCGCATCACGGCGGCCGAGCGCAGCCGGCTGATGGTGGCGGCCCAGAGCTCGGGCATAGGCACCCAGCTCAAGGTCAAGCTGATCGCCTTCAACGACTTCCACGGCTCGATCAAGGCCGGCGAAGGCTCGTCCAGCAATCCCGGCGTGGCCCGCTTTGCGACCCGCATCCAGGCCTTGAAGGCGGTCAACCCGCTGCATGCCGTGGTGTCGGCCGGCGACATGATAGGCGCCAGCCCGCTGACCTCGGCCCTGTTCAAGGACGAGCCGACCATCGAGGCGATGAACCGCATCGGCATCGACTTCAACGCGGTCGGCAATCATGAGTTCGACGAAGGCCGTGAGGAGTTGCTGCGCATGCAGCACGGCGGCAACCACCCGACCGATGCCTTCTCCGGCAAGGGGCTGGCGGTCGACAAGAAGCACGGCGAGTTCGCCGGCGCCCAGTTCAAGTTCCTGGCCGCCAATGTGCTGGACACCGCCACCCAGCAAACCCTGCTGCCGGGCGTGGGCATCAAGGATTTTCTGGGCAACAAGGTGGCCTTCATCGGCATGACGCTGGAGGCCACGCCCACCATCGTGTCGCCGGCCGGTGTTGCCGGCCTCAGCTTTGCCGACGAAGCCGACACGGTCAACGCGCTGGTGCCGCAGTTGCAGGCCCAGGGCATCAAGAGCGTGGTCGTGCTGGTGCACGAGGGCGGTTTCGCGGCCGGTGGCATGAACGGTTGCAGTGGCGCCTCCGGGCCTATCGTCGACATCGTCAGCCGGCTGGACCCCGAGGTCGATCTGGTGATCTCCGGTCATACCCATCAGGCCTACAACTGCCTGCTCACCAACAAGGCAGGCAAGCCGGTGCGCGTCACCTCGGGTGGCCAGTACGCGCGCAACCTGACCGACATCGACCTGACCCTGGACACCCGCAGCAAGGACGTGCTGAGCATTGCCGCCACCAATCTGCTCACCGGCACCGGCGGTGAGCAGGACGCCGGCCTGCTTGAACTCGTCAACCATTACGACGCACTGGCGCTGGTGCCGAAGTCGCGCGTGATCGGCAGCATCACCGCGGCGATCAGCCGCGCGGCCAATGCGGCCGGCGAATCGGCGCTGGGCGATGTGATCGCCGATGCCCAGCTGAAGGCGACCCAGCCGGTCGGTTTCGGCGAGGCCCGGGTGGCCTTCATGAACCCCGGTGGCATTCGCGCGGACCTGCCCTTCAACCCGCCCAGCGGCCAGGTCACCTATGGCGATGCGTTCACCGTCCAGCCCTTCGGTAACTCGCTGGTAACGATGAGCCTGAGCGGCGCCCAGATCAAGACCCTGCTGGAAACCCAGTTCACCGGCTGCAACGGCCAACTGGCCGAGCGCATCCTGCAGGTGTCGCAGGGCTTCAGCTACCGCTACAGCAGCGCCCAGCCCTGCAACGCGCGCATCGACCAGATGATGCTGGACGGTCAACCGGTGAATCCGGCCGCCAGCTACCGGGTCACCGTCAACAGCTTCCTGGCCGACGGCGGCGACGGCTTTGTCGTGCTGCGCGAGGGCACGCAGCGCCTGGGCGGCGCGGTCGATACCGACGCCTTCGAGGCCTATCTGCAATCCACGCCCGGCGGCGTCTCGCCCGGCCCGCAGAACCGCATCACCCGTCAGTAAGCCAGACAACGGAGCCCCGACCGATGAATCACCACCTCTTCAAGACCGCTCTGCTGGCCCTGAGCCTGACGGCCGGCGCGCAGGCCGCCAGCTTCGAGCGCCAGACCTATCAGGCCGTCGGCGGCTACAGCGCCAGCACCGGCACGGCGCAACTGGCCGCCGATTTGCTGGATCTGTCGCCGGCCGAGGGTGAGCTGGCCCTGTTCGGCGCCGGCAGCTATGGCTCGGCGCTCGGCGCGGGCCAACTGGCCCATGCCTATGCGGCCGACGCCTTCGTCTCCTTCGGCAGCGGCGCGGCCGAGCTGGCGCTGAGCCTGAGCCACTCGCTCGATGTCACGGGCGCCGCCCAGGGCAGCCACCAGCAGGCCTTGAGCGTGGAGCTCAGCGCGCTGCGGCTGAAGATCGTCGCCGATGCCGGCGAGGTTCAGGGCCAGGCGCTGCGGGTGAGCTTTGCGGGCCTGGCCAGCAGCTTGTTCGAGATCGCAGAGTCGGGCAGCGGCTATCTGGGACTGGGTCTGTCGGTGCAGCGCGGCGACACGGTGCTCGGCGAGTATCTCTGGGACGCCCGGCCCGGCAGCGAGCAGCAGGCGGTGCAGCTGGCATTCGACGCCCAGATCGGTGAGGAGATCGTCGTCAGCAGCTATCTGCTGTCCGGCGCCGGCTTCGAGGCCGCCAACTTCCCGATGGACGCGAGCATGCTGAATATGGCGGCCGAACTGCGCGGCAGCTTTGCGATCACGCCGGTGCCGGAGCCTGAGAGCTATGCCTTGCTGCTGTCCGGTCTCGCGGTGCTGGCCTGGGCGCGCCGCCGCCGCGGCTGATCACGGGCGGCTCAGGCCGACGGCGCCAGCGCCGCGATCACCTCGGCCGGCGCCTGCACCAGCTCGATCAGCACGCCCTCGCCGCCAATCGGGAACTCGGCGCTGCTCTTCGGGTGGATGAAGCAGATATCAAAGCCGGCCGCCCCCTTGCGGATGCCGCCCGGGGCGAAGCGCACACCGTTGGCCGTCATCCACTCGACGGCCTGGGCCAGATCATCGACCCACAGGCCGACATGGTTCAGCGGCGTGGTGTGGACGGCCGGCTTCCTGTCGGGATCCAGCGGCTGCATCAGATCGACCTCGACCTTGTGCGGACCGCTGCCGATCGCGCAGATGTCCTCGTCGACGTTCTCGCGCTCGGAGACGAAGTTGCCGGTGACCGTCAGGCCCAGCACATCGACCCAGAGCTTGCGCAAGGCCGCCTTGTCGGGGCCGCCGATGGCGATCTGCTGGATGCCGAGGATCTTGTAGGGTTTCTTGTCCATTACTCGAACCTCAAAATCGGCTGATCGACCGACAGACTTTCGCCGGTCTTGGCCAGCACCTCGGCGATCCTGACATCGCGCTCGGCGATCAGGATGTTCTCCATCTTCATCGCCTCAATGACAGCGAGCCGCTCACCCGCTTGCACGGTCTGGCCGGGCTCGGCCGCGATCTGCACCAGCAAGCCCGGCATCGGCGAGAGCAGGAACTTGCTGGTGTCGGGCGGGGCCTTGTAAGGCATCAGTGCCTGCAGTTCGGCGGCGCGCGGCGACAGCACGCTGACCTCGATGGCCAGGCCGTTGTGCTGGATGCGGTAGGCCAGCGGATTCTTGGCCGTGCCGCGCTCGGCCTGGGCCGTGAAGGGCCGGCCGTTGACGGTGCCGGCGATGCGGATGTCGTTCAGGCGCGAGGTGCTGACGATGCGGTAGCTGCGGTCGCCGACCCGCACATGGGCTTCACCCAGGTTGCCAACGAACTCATCGATATGCAGCGCATGGCGCTGGTGCCGGCCGGCGCCCTCGTTGACCAGGGCCATATAGTCATGCTCGATCTTCACTTCGTGGCCGGGCAACTGGCCGGTGATGCCGGCCTCGCGCTCGCGCGCCTTGCGGCGGATGAAGCCGGCCAGCGCGACCAGAAAGCCCGGATCCTCATGCACCACATCCTCGGCCTTGAAGCCGCCACCGTAGTGCTGGGCGATGAAGCCGGTGTTGAAGTTACCGCTGCCGAAATCCGGGTGGGCCAGCAGGGCCGACTGGAAGGGAATGTTGCTGCTGATGCCGCGGATCACAAAGCCGTTCAGGGCCTCGCGCATCTTCGCGATGGCCTCGGCACGGTCCTTGCCGTGCACGATCAGCTTGGCAATCATCGAGTCATAGAACATCGGGATCTCGCCGCCCTCGTAGACGCCGGTGTCCACCCGCACGCCGAAGCGTTCGGGCGCCGCCTGCTCCATGCTGGTCTCGGGCGGCTGGTATTTCACCAGGCGGCCGGTCGAAGGCAGGAAGTTGCGGAAGGGATCCTCGGCATTGATGCGGCACTCGATGGCCCAGCCTTCGCGTTTGATCTCGTCCTGCTTGAAGGGCAGCGGCTCGCCGGCGGCCACCCGAATCATCTGCTCGACCAGATCGACGCCGGTGATGCACTCGGTCACCGGATGCTCGACCTGCAGCCGGGTGTTCATCTCCAGAAAATAAAAGCTCTGGTCCTTGCCGACGACGAACTCCACCGTGCCGGCGCTCTGGTACCTGACCGCCTTGGCCAGCGCCACGGCCTGCTCGCCCATGGCCTTGCGCGTGGCCTCGGAAATAAAGGGCGACGGCGCCTCCTCGATCACCTTCTGGTGGCGGCGCTGGATCGAGCATTCGCGCTCATGCAGATAGACGACGTTGCCCTGGCTGTCGCCCAGCACCTGGATCTCGATATGGCGCGGCTCCTCGACGAACTTCTCCATGAAGACACGGTCGTCGCCGAAGCTGTTGCGCGCCTCATTGCGACAGCTGGTGAAACCTTCGAAGCAGTCCTTGTCGTTGAAGGCCACGCGCAGGCCCTTGCCGCCGCCGCCGGCGCTGGCCTTGATCATCACCGGGTAGCCGATACCCTTGGCGATCTCGACGGCCGACTCGGCCGACAGGATGGGCTCGTTGTGGCCGGGGATGGTGTTGACCTTCGCCTCCTTGGCCAGCTTCTTCGACGCGATCTTGTCGCCCATCGCTGCAATCGAATAGTGCTTGGGGCCGATGAAGGTGATGCCCTCTTCCTCGACACGGCGCGCGAAGTCCTCGTTCTCGCTGAGGAAGCCGTAGCCGGGATGGATGGCCTGGGCGCCGGTGGCCTTGGCGGCCGCGATGATCTTGTCGGCCACCAGATAGGACTCGCGCGAGGGCGCGGGGCCGAGCAGCACCGCTTCATCGGCCAGCTCGACGTGGCGGGCGTCCTTGTCGGCCTCCGAGTAGACGGCCACCGTCTTGATGCCCAGCTTTTGCGCGGTCTTGATGACGCGGCAGGCGATCTCGCCGCGGTTGGCAATCAGAATTTTCGTGAACATATTCTTGTCTCCTGATGGCCTCAGAGCGGGATATTGCCGTGCTTGCGCCACGGGTTCTCGAGCTTCTTGTCCTTGAGCATGGTCAGCGAGCGGCAGATGCGCTTGCGCGTCTCGTGCGGCTGGATCACATCGTCGATGAAGCCGCGCGCGCCGGCCACAAAGGGGTTGGCAAAGCGGGCCTTGTACTCGGCCTCCTTGGCCGCCAGCTTCTCGGGGTCGCCCTTGTCCTCGCGGAAGATGATCTCGACCGCGCCCTTGGCGCCCATCACCGCGATCTCGGCATTGGGCCAGGCGAAGTTGACGTCGCCGCGCAGATGCTTGGAACTCATCACATCGTAGGCGCCGCCATAGGCCTTGCGGGTGATCACGGTGACCTTGGGCACCGTGCATTCGGCATAGGCGTAGAGCAGCTTGGCGCCGTGCTTGATGATGCCGCCGTATTCCTGGGAAGTTCCGGGCATGAAGCCGGGCACATCGACAAAGGTGATCACCGGAATGTTGAAGGCATCGCAGAAGCGCACAAAGCGCGCCGCCTTGATGCTGCTCTTGATGTCCAGGCAGCCGGCCAGCACCAGCGGCTGGTTCGCGACGATGCCCACCGTCTGGCCCTCCATCCGCGCAAAGCCGGTCAGGATGTTCTTCGCATAGTCGGCCTGCAACTCGAAGAAATCGCCATCGTCGACGACCTTGAGGATCAGCTCCTTCATGTCGTAGGGCTTGTTGGCGTTGTCCGGCACCAGGGTGTCGAGCGAATGGTCCAGGCGCTGGCCGGGATCACCGCTGGGCCGCGTCGGCGCCTTCTCGCGGTTGTTCAGCGGCAGGTAGTTGAAGAAGCGCCGCAGCATCAGGATGGCCTCGACATCGTTGTCGAAGCTCAGATCGGCCACGCCGCTCTTGCTGGTATGGGTGCCGGCGCCGCCCAGTTCCTCGGCCGTCACTTCCTCGTGCGTCACGGTCTTCACCACCTCGGGGCCGGTGACGAACATATAGGACGAGTCCTTCACCATGAAGATGAAGTCCGTCATCGCCGGCGAGTAGACCGCGCCGCCCGCGCAGGGGCCCATGATCATGCTGATCTGCGGGATCACGCCAGAGGCCATCACATTGCGCTGGAACACATCGGCATAGCCGCCCAGCGACGCCACGCCTTCCTGGATGCGCGCGCCGCCCGAATCGTTCAGGCCTATCACCGGCGCGCCGACCTTCATCGCCTGGTCCATCACCTTGCAGATCTTCTCGGCATGGGCCTCGGACAGCGCGCCGCCGAATACCGTGAAGTCCTGGCTGAAGCTGAAGGCCAGGCGGCCGTTGATCATGCCGTAGCCGGTGACGACACCGTCGCCGGGGATCTTGTTGTCCTGCATGCCGAAGTCGACGCAGCGGTGCTCGACGAACATATCCCATTCCTCGAACGTGCCCTCGTCGAACAGCAGCTCCAGGCGCTCGCGGGCGGTCAGCTTGCCTTTCGCATGCTGGGCGGCGATACGCTTCTCGCCGCCGCCCTTGCGCGCTTGCTCGCGCTTTTGTTCGAGCATTTGTTGGATGTCATGCATGGTGATCGTCTCCGGAAAACTTGGCTAACAGAATTCTCGCGGCCGTCGAGGCGGCCAGCTGGCCATTCAAGACTTGGGTGGTGGTGTCGGCCAGCGCCGCGCGTACGGCGCTGGCCTGGGCGAACTGCTGGCGCAGCCCCGCCTGGATGCGCTCCCACATCCAGGCCAGGGCCTGCTGGCGGCGCTTCTCGGCCAGCAGGCCCTTGGCGCTCTGCAACTCGCGGTACTCGCTGACCGCCGCCCAGAAGCGGTCCAGTCCCTCACTCTTCAGCGCGCTGAGCTGCAGCACCTGCGGGTGCCAGGTCCTGACATCGTGATGGGCATGGTCCGGATGGCCGTGCATGCCATACAAGCGCAGGCTGGAGACGATCTGCGCCCGCGCGCGGGTCGCTGCCGCATCGTCCAGATCGGCTTTGTTGATCACGACCAGATCGGCCAGCTCCATCACGCCCTTCTTGATCGCCTGCAAATCGTCGCCGGCATTGGGCAGCTGCAAGAGGCAGTACATATCGGTCATGCCCGCCACCGCCGTCTCGCTCTGGCCGACGCCGACGGTCTCGACGATGACGATGTCGTAACCGGCCGCCTCGCAGACCAGCATGGCCTCGCGCGTTTTCTCGGCCACGCCGCCCAGCGTGCCGCTGCTGGGGCTGGGGCGGATATAGGCGCGCTCGTCCATCGACAGCCGCTCCATGCGGGTCTTGTCGCCGAGGATGGAGCCGCCGGAGACGCTGCTCGATGGGTCGACCGTCAGCACCGCGACACGGTGCCCCTGTTCGATCAGCATCAGGCCCAGCGCCTCGATGAAGGTGCTCTTGCCGACGCCGGGCACGCCGGAGATGCCCAGGCGAAAGGACTTGCCGGTGTGCGGCAGCAGCTCGGTCAGCAAGGCGTCGGCCTGCGCCCGGTGGTCGCTGCGCGTCGATTCCAGCAGCGTGATGGCCTTGGCGATGGCCCGGCGCTGCGCGGGGCCGGGGCTGGCCAGCAGAGCGGGGGCCCAGCTCATGGCCGGACCTTCCAGCGGTATTCGATTTCCAACTCGTTCTCGCCGACCGGCTCGAAGCCATGGCGCCGGTAGAAGCGGTTGGCATCGCTGAGCTTCAAGGCGCTGAGGGTCACGTCTTGCCCGTGCACTCGTGCCACACTTTTGACCCAGTCCAGCACCCAGGCGCCCGCGCCGCAGCCCTGCGCGCCGGGGCGGATGAACAGTTGCTCCAGATGCAGATGATCGCCGGCCGGCCTCAGCAGCACGAAGCCGATACGCTCACCATCGCGCAGGATGGACTGGGTCCGCTGGGCGTCGAACTGGGTGGTGAAGCGATCGCGACTGCGCTGGACATCACCCAGACCGAGCCGATCCAGGCTCTCGCGCATCGCGTCCATGCGCAGCGCAAACAAGGCCTCGAAGTCCTCGGCCGCGATCGATGCCAACGACAGGCTGACCATCAGGCGGCCACCGCCTGACGGATCTGCTCCAGCACATCCTTGGCACTGGCCGGGATCGGCGTGCCGGGGCCGTAGATGCCCTTGACGCCTGCTTCGTACAGCATGTCGTAGTCCTGCGCCGGGATCACCCCGCCGACGAAGACGATGATGTCGTCGGCGCCCTGGGCCTTCAGCGCCTGCAGGATGGCTGGCACCAGGGTCTTGTGACCGGCGGCCAGCGTGCTGACGCCCACCGCATGGACATCGTTCTCGATCGCCTGGCGCGCGCACTCCTCCGGGGTCTGGAACAGCGGGCCCATGTCGACGTCGAAACCCAGATCGGCATAGGCGGTGGCCACCACCTTGGCGCCGCGGTCATGGCCGTCCTGGCCCAGCTTGGCGATCATCACGCGCGGGCGGCGGCCCTGCGCCTCGGCAAAGGCCTGGATCTCCTCCTGCAGCTTGGCCCAGCCCTCGGCCGAGTCGTAGGCAGCGGCGTAGACGCCGCTGACCTTCTGCGTGTCGGCGCGGTGGCGGCCGAACACCGCCTCCAGCGCATCGGAGATCTCGCCGACGGTGGCGCGCAGCCGGCAGGCCTTGATCGCCAGGTCCAGCAGATTGCCCTGGCCGGAACGGGCGGCCTCGGTCAGCGCGGCCAGCGCAGCAAGCACGGCGGCGGTGTCGCGCGTGGCCTTGATGTGCTTCAGGCGCTCGATCTGGCCGTCGCGCACCTTGACGTTGTCCACATCCAGGATCTCGATCGGGTCCTGCTTCGCGAGCTTGTACTTGTTGACGCCGACGATCACATCGCGGCCCGAGTCGATGGCCGCCTGCTTCTCGGCCGCGCTGGCCTCGATCTTCAGCTTGGCCCAGCCGCTGTCCACCGCCTTGACCATGCCGCCCATGGCCTCGACCTCCTCGATGATGGACCAGGCCTTGTCGGCCATGTCCTGGGTCAGCTTCTCCATCATGTAGCTGCCGGCCCAGGGGTCGATCACGCTGGTGATGTGGGTCTCTTCCTGGATGATCAGCTGGGTGTTGCGGGCGATGCGGGCGCTGAACTCGGTCGGCAGCGCGATCGCCTCGTCCAGCGAGTTGGTGTGCAGCGATTGCGTGCCGCCGAACACCGCCGCCATCGCCTCGATGGTGGTGCGCACGACGTTGTTGTACGGGTCCTGCTCGGTCAGGCTCCAGCCCGAGGTCTGCGAATGGGTGCGCAGCATCAGTGACTTGGGGCTCTTGGCGTCGAAGCCCTTCATGATGCGGCACCACAGCAGGCGCGCGGCCCGCATCTTGGCGATCTCCAGATAGAAGTTCATGCCCACGGCCCAGAAGAAGGACAGGCGCGGCGCGAAGTCGTCGACATCCATGCCCTTGGCCATCGCGGTCTTCACATACTCCTTGCCGTCGGCCAAGGTGAAGGCCAGCTCCAGCGCCTGGTTGGCGCCGGCCTCCTGCATGTGATAGCCGCTGATGCTGATCGAGTTGAACTTGGGCATGTGGGCCGCCGTGTACTCGATGATGTCGCCGATGATCTTCATCGACGGCTCGGGCGGGTAGATATAGGTGTTGCGGACCATGAACTCCTTGAGGATGTCGTTCTGGATGGTGCCGCTTAAGCAGTCCTGCGAGACGCCCTGCTCCTCGGCCGCCACCACATAGCCGGCCAGCACCGGCAGCACCGCGCCGTTCATCGTCATCGACACCGAAACCTTGTCCAGCGGGATGCCGTCGAACAGGATCTTCATGTCCTCGACCGAATCGATCGCGACGCCGGCCTTGCCGACATCGCCGGTCACGCGAGGGTGGTCGCTGTCATAGCCGCGGTGGGTGGCCAGATCGAAGGCTACCGACACGCCCTGCCCCCCGGCGGCCAGGGCCTTGCGGTAGAAGGCATTGCTCTCTTCGGCGGTCGAGAAGCCGGCGTACTGGCGGATGGTCCAGGGCCGCACCGCATACATGGTGGCCTGCGGGCCGCGCAAAAAGGGCTCGAAACCGGGCAAGGTGTCGGCATAGGGCAGCCCGGCGGTGTCCGCCGCGGTGTACAGGGGCTTGACCGTCAGCCCCTCGGGCGTGATCCAGTTCAGTGCCTCGACATTGCCGCCCGGCGCCGACTTGGCGGCGGCCTTGTGCCATTGCGCCAGGCTGGCGGTGGCGAACTCGGACGGGGTGGGACGGGATTCAGACATTGACGGCTCCTGCGAACGCGGCATCATAGCGCTCTCGTTATTCATAATTATAAATTCGGAACTGACTAGAATCTGATGCCACGATGACTACCACCACCCTGCTCGCCCCCCGCGCCCTCTACCAGGAGGTGGCCGAGCGCCTGCGCCTGCAGATCTTCGGCCGCGAGCTGGAGCCCGGCGCCTGGATCGACGAACTGAAGCTCTGCAGCGAGATGGGCATCAGCCGCACGCCGCTGCGCGAAGCGCTGAAGGTGCTGGCGGCCGAGGGCCTGGTGACGATGAAGGTGCGGCGCGGCGCCTATGTGACCGAGATGAGCGAGCGCGATGTGCGCGAGGCCTATCAGCTGCTGGCCTTGCTGGAGAGCGATGCGGCGGCGCGGGTCGCCGAGAGTGCCGCGCCGGCTGAGCTTGGCGAGCTGCAGGCGCTGCACGAGCTGCTGGAGCGCCAGGTCGGCCAGCGCGATGCCTTCTTCGCCGCCAACGAGCGCTTTCATCTGCGCCTGCTGGAGATCGAGGGCAATCGCTGGCGCCAGCAGATCGTCACCGATCTGCGCCGCGTGATGAAGCTCAACCGGCATCACTCGCTGTTCAAGCAGGGTCGCCTGAACGAGTCGCTGGACGAGCACCGGGCGCTGGTGACCGCCATCGTCCGGCGCGACGCGGCGGCGGCGGCCCAGCTGATGCGCCGGCATTTCGAGAACGGGCTCAGCGCGGCGCGGCCGCAGGCCTGAGCCGATCAGCCGGGCGGGCTGTCATCGGGCAGCCAGCGCTTGTAGATGGTCTGGAAGCTGCCGTCGCGCTTCATCCGGTCGAGCTGCTGCTGCCAGGCCTTGATCACCGCATCGGGCGTCCCGCGCGAGAAGGCGATATAGCCCTCGGCGCTGGCATAGCTGTAGACGATCTCCAGCGCATCCTCGGCCAGCCCGGCCTGGGCCAGGGTCTCGGGCATCGAGATGCGCTCGGTCGCAAACAGCGGCGCGCGGCGGGCCAGCAGCATGCGTATGCCCTGGGTCGGATCGCTGACCCTGACCAGATTCCTGAAACCCTGAGCGCTCAGATGCTCGCTGACATACCAGTCGCGCACGACCAGCACGCCTTCGGCCTTCTTCGCGTCATCGAGGCTGCGCAAGCGCACACCGCCGCCGGCCGGCGCATAGAGGGCGCTGTAGAACAGGACGATGGGACCGACCCATTTGAACTGGCGCTCGCGCTCGGGCGTGCGCGCCATCGCGAACAGCGCGGCCGGCGCCTGCCCCTGCAGATCGCGGAAGGCACGCGCCCAGGGCATGAATTCGATGGCCTGCTGCTGGCCCAGGCGGCGCTGGATCTCGCGCACCATGTCCACCGCCAGCCCCCGGGCCTCGCCGTCCTGGCTGAAGTTGATCGGCGGGAACTCCTCGCTCATCAGGCGCAGCGCCGGGGTCTGGGCATGGGCAACTCCCAGCAGCAGCGCCATGATCAAACCCACATATCGGCTGAGATAAGCCATTGCGGTGACTCCAGAACTTGGCTAGAGCCGATGCAGATCCGACTTCAGATACCACTCGGCCATGCGCTCGCCATTCCAGCGCAGTGTCACATGTTCGGCCTGGCGGGCCGGCGGCAGGGTCGCACGCGGCGTGAACAGCGCCACGCACTGGCCGCCGGCATGGCGCACGCTGTCATAGGCGATGCCGGCCAGGCCTTGCTCACGCTGGCGGCGGCCGAAGGCCTGCGACGCGATATAGCTGTCGGGGTCATGCAGCGCGGCACTGTCGGCGCTGCGGCCGTCGCGCAGCTCGACCAGGGCCGCACTGATGGTCACACGGTAGCAGCGCAGATCCAGATCGATGGCCGGCTCCTGCGTGCGCTGCAGAAAGCGCGAGCGGTGGTGGCTGACTTCGGCCACCGCCGTCTCCAGCTGGGCGGCCGCGTAGTAGACGCCGTAGCTGCCGTCGCTGAAGCGCGAGCCTTCGGGGTTCAGATGGGTGAAGGCCGCCATGATGGGGCTGCAACCGGGGCCGCTGATGCGCTGCTCGGCGGGCACCAGGCTCAGCTCGCCGACGGCATCGCGCAGCCTGGGGTTGCCCAGCGCCTCGATCGCGAACACCACCTCCAGATCGGCCGGGTCGGCCACCGCGTCGAACAGCAGCACCGGCGGAAAACGGCTGGGTATCAGCCGGCAGCTGTCGGGCCACAGCAGCTGGACCAAACCTTGCCCGCCGCTCAAGACCAGCCACCGCGCTGGGCATCCAGATACTGGCGCACGACGAAGAGATCGGCCACCTGCCCGCCCAGCATGCGCTCCAGCGCCGAGCGGCCACCGAACAAGGCCGCGCTATTGGGTTTCTTGATCCAGGCATCGGCGCGCTCGGGGACCGGCAGCAGAATCTGCAACGCGGCATAGATGCCGAACAGATGGGACAGGCGCTCCAGGGTCGCGCCGTCCAGCCCGGTCTTGATGCGGCCGGCCTTCCAGTCGTAGAAACTGGTGCGGCCGCAGCCCAAGAGGCGCTGCTGCTCTTCGTTGCTCAGGCCCCAGGCCTTGGCGATATTGAAGAAGCTGCGCAGCGCCGCCGCCGCAGCGGCCGGCGAATGCAGATCGGGCGCGGTGGGTGCCGCTTCGCGGCTCGGGAGACTGAGGGCCATGACACACCTTGTGCGGGATTGCCTGGCCCTCAGTGTAAGTTCAATTGCGAACTAAAGTCAAACTTTAGTCCGAAACAGAACTTACTTGCCGCCGCGGATTTTGGCCAGCTCGGCCTGGGTCTCGTTCCACAACTCCATGCCCACCTGGGTGGCGATGCCGGCATTGACCTTGGTCAGCTTGTCGCGCATGCGGCCGCTTTCGGCCGGGCTCAGCTCGGTGACCTGCATGCCCTTGGCCTTCAGATCGGCCAGGGCCTTGGCGGCCTCGGCACGGGTGTCCTTGCGCTCGAAGTCGCGGCTGATCACGGCGGCCTTCTGCAGCACGGCGCGCTCATCCTTGGACAGGCCGTCCCAGTACTTCTTGCTGACCAGCACGATCCACGGCGCGTAGACGTGGTTGGTCACCGTCAGGTACTTCTGCACCTCGTAGAACTTGGCCGACAAGATGGTGTTGTAGGGGTTCTCCTGGCCGTCGACCGCCTTGGTCTCCAGCGCGGTGAACAGCTCGGAGTACGGCAGCGGCACGGCATTGGCGCCCAGGGTCTTGAAGCTGTCCAGGTAGACGTTGTTCTGCATCACGCGCAGCTTGATGCCGTCCAGGTCTTCCAGCTTGGCGACCGGCTTCTTGTTATTCGTCAGGTTGCGGAAGCCGTTTTCCCAATAGACCAGACCGACCAGGCCCTTCTCCTCGAGCTTGGCCATCACCTTCTGGCCGATCGGGCCGTCCAGCAGCGCATCGGCCTCCTTGGTGTTGTTGATCAGGAAGGGCGTGTCCCACAGCGCCATTTCCTTGGTGATGCCCACCAGCGTGGCGGTCGAGCCGACCATCATTTCCTGCGCGCCGCCGATCAAGGCCTGCTGCATCTGCGTATCGGGCCCCAAGGCCGCGCCGCCGATGGCGCGCAGCTTCATCTTGCCGCCGGACAGCTTCTCGACGTTCTCGGCCAGCACCTTGGCGGCGCGGCCCTGGTTGCTGGCCTCGGCCAGGCCGTAGCCGAAACGGATCAGGCGCGGCTTGATGTCCTGGGCCTGGGCCAGCGGGGCGAGGCAGGCCAGCGCAACGGCGGCCAGCAGGGTACGGCGAAGGGTGTTTTTCACGGAAGTCTCCTTATGGATGATCAATCAATCTATCTATCAATCAGCGCATCCACGCCACCGGCGCGATCACGATCTGGGGGAACAACACAAACAGGATCAGGATCAGGGTGTAGGTGATCAGGAAGGGATTCACGCCCTTGATCACCTGGTGCATCGACAGCCGCCCGACGCCGGCCACCACATTGAGCACCGTGCCCACCGGCGGCGTGATCAGGCCGATCGCGCCGTTGAGCACAAACATCAGGCCGAAATACACCGGGTCGATGCCGGCCTTGACCGCGATCGGCAGCATCACCGGCGCGAAGATCAGGATGGTGGGCGTCAGATCCAGCGCGGTGCCGATGACCACCAGCGTGATCATCATCACCGCCATCAGCAGGCGCGGTGACTCGATCAGCCCGCCCAGCCAGCCGCTCAAGGTGCCCGGCAGATCGGCCAGGGTGATCATGTAGCTGGCCACCTGGGCGCCGGCGCACAGGAACATCACGATGGCCGTGGTCTTGGCAGCGCGCACCAGCACCTGGTGCAGCTCGCCCATGCTGAGCTCGCGGTGGATGAAGAAGGCTATCACCAGCGCATAGAAGGCCGCTACCACGGCGGCTTCGGTGGGTGTGAACACGCCTGTCTTCATGCCGCCGATAATGATGACGGGCATCAGGATGGCCCAGAAGGCCTTGGCCGTCGCGCGCAGGCGCTCGACCATCGGCAGCGCGACGCCGCCGGGTAGGTCGATCTTGCGCAGCTGCAGCTTCCAGGCCACCAGCAGGCCCGCGCCCATGATCAGTCCCGGCACGATGCCCGACAGAAAGAGCTGAGAGATCGAGGTATTGGTCGTCACACCATAGATCACAAAGGGCATGGACGGCGGGATGATGGGCGCGATGATGCCGCCCGAGGCGATCAGGCCGGCCGAGGTGTGCATCGGGTAGCCATGGGCCCGCATCATCGGCAGCAGGATGGTGGCCAGCGCCGCAGTGTCGGCCAGCGCCGAGCCGCTCATGCTGGCCATCAGCACCGAGGCGCCAATCGCGACAAAGCCCAGGCCGCCGCGGATATGGCCGACCCAGGCCTGCGCCATCGTGATGATGCGCCGGCTGATGCCGCCGGCATTCATCAGCTCGCCGGCCAGGATGAAGAAGGGCACGGCCAGCAGCGGGAAGCTGTCGATGCCGGCCACCAGGTTCTGCGCCAGCAGCTGGGTGTCCCAGAAGTCCAGCGCCCAGGCCATGCCGGCACCGGTCAGCACCAGCGCAAAAGCCATCGGCATGCCGATGCCCATCAGCACCAGCATGCCGGCAGAGAAAACCACAAAGGCGAGTGCCTCGTTGCTCATGACACTCACTCCACGTCAGCACCATGGCCCAGATCCAGCGGGCTGCCACGCAGCAGCTGGACCAGGGCCATCAGACCAATGAAAACCGCGCTCAGCAGCCCGGGCAGCGGCAGCAGGGCCGTCGGATAGCCCATCACCACCGAGTGGCTGTCCATGCCGACCACCACCTGCTGCCAGGCCCCCCAGCCCAGCAGCACGCAAGCCAGCACGACGGCCGCACGTATCAGCGCCGCCATCAGCTTCAGCGCCAGCGGCCGCTTGCGCAGCGGCAGCAGCAGGCTGGTGAAGGCCATGTGCTCGCCGCGCGGATAAGCGGCCGTCGCGCCGATGAAGACCATCCAGACAAAGAGCAGGCGCGACAGCTCCTCACTGGCGGCGATGCCGCTGCCGAAACCGTAGCGCAGCACGACGTTGACAAAGACCGCGATGGCCATCACGGCCAGGCAGGCAGCCATCAGGCCGTCGCTGAGGCGCTGCCACAGCGGCAGCGGTCGGGTCTCGGGGGTTGGCGACTCGCTCATGCGCCCTCTCCTTGCAGCCAGGCCAGGGCCTCGCTGAGTTGTTGTTCGGGTGTGGCGGCGGCCGCGACGCGCAGCACGCCGGCCTCGCGGAGCGGCGACTCCAGCGCGGCGAACTGGCTGTCCACCAAGCTGGCCGGAAACAGATGCTCGGCCGCACGCGCCGCCACGCGCTGCAGCGACAGCTCGCGGCTGATGTCCAGGAACACGAAGCGCAGCCCCGGCACCGCCGAGCGCAGGCGTTCGCGATAGCTCAGCTTCAACGCCGAGCAGGCCAGCACCGCTCCGCCGCTCTGGGCCGCCAACTCGCGACCCAGCAGGTCCAGCCAGCCCTCGCGGTCGGCATCGGTCAGCGCGATGCCGGCACGCATCTTGGCCACCGAGGCCGGCGAATGATGGGCATCGCCCTCGATATAGGCCCAGCCCCGGGCCGCAGCGATGGCCTGGCCCAGGCTGGACTTGCCGCAACCGGCCACCCCCATCACGACTGCTTTTGACATTGGATAGCGCTATCCCACTGCATCAAACAAAAGGTGGCAGCGTCGGCGCTGACCACCACGGATTGCTCCAACCGGCGCCGATTTCGGGTATGCACGAAGCCTGCGAAGGTTTGGATAGCGCTATCCTACGCCCGAGTTCATCGCACCGTATCAGGGATAACACGCACCCATGTCAGGCACAACGCCCCCCAACAAGGCACGCCGGCGCCGCTCCAGCGGCCGCGCCACGCTGCAGGATGTGGCCCAGGCGGCCGGCGTCAGCCCCATCACCGTGTCGCGCGCGCTGCGTGGCGAACGCGCCGTCGCGCCGGAGCTGGTGGCCCGGGTGCAGGCGGCGGCGGCGCAGCTGGGCTATGTGCCCGACCCGGCCGCCCGTGCGCTGGCTTCCAGCCGCAGCTCCCAGGTCGCGGTGCTGATTCCGCTGCTCAGCAATGCCTTGTTCGTCGATCTGCTGGACGCCGCGCAGCGCGCCCTGCTCGCGGCCGGCTACCAGACCCTGATCGGCGTCACCCATTACGAGCCGAGCGAGGAGGAAGCCCTGCTGCGCAGCTATCTGCTGCATAGGCCGGCCGGCCTGATCGTGACCGGCTTCGACCGCACCGACGAGGCGCGTCGCCTGATCGAGGGCAGCGGCGTGCCCTGCGTGCATGTGATGGAGACGGTGGCGGCGGCCGGCACCTACAGCGTCGGCTTCTCGCAGGCCGATGCCGGCCAGGCCATGACCGAGGCCTTGCTGGCGCGCGGCCGGCGCCAGATCGCTTTTGCCGCGGCCCAGCTCGATCCGCGCACGCTGCAGCGCATCGAGGGCTATCGGCGCGCGCTGCAGGCGGCCGGCCGCTACCGGCCGGAGCTGGAATTCCTGAACCCGGAGCGCTCCTCGCTGGCGCTGGGCGGCGCGCTGCTGGAGCAGGTCTTGCGCGAGGCCCCCGAGGTCGACGCGATCTTTTTCAACAACGACGACCTGGCCCAGGGCGCCCTGCTGGCCGCGCTGCGCCTGGGCATCCAGGTGCCCGAGCGCCTCGCGGTGGCCGGTTTCAATGACCTGACCGGCAGCGAGCAGATGCTGCCGCCGCTGTCCACCGTGCGCACCCCGCGCAGCGAGATCGGCGCCGAAGCGGCGGCCATGCTGATCAAGCTGATGCGCGGCGAGGCGGTGGCCGCGCCGCAGCTGGACCTGGGCTACCAGGTGCTGTTGCGCGGCAGCTGCTGACGCGCCCTACTCCGCCGGTACCGCCAGCGCCGCAGGCTCGGCCACATCGGCTGGCTTGGGCTTGCGATCCCGCACCAGATACGAGTACAGCACCGGCACCACCACCAGGGTCAAGAGGGTCGAGGTGATGACGCCGCCGATGATGGCCCGGCCCATCGGTGCCTGGATCTCGCCGCCGTCGTTGAGCGCGATGGCCATCGGCAGCATGCCGAACACCATCGCGGCGGTCGTCATGATGATGGGCCGCATCCGTATCAGGCCGGCCTGCAGCAAGGCCTCGGCCACCGTGGCGCCGGCCTTGCGCGCATGGTTGGCGAAGTCCACCAGCAGGATCGCGTTCTTGGTCACCAGACCCATCAGCATCACCAGACCGATCATCGAGAACACGTTCAGCGTGGTGTTGGTCAGCAGCAGGGCCAGCATCACACCGATCAGCGACAGCGGCAGCGAGGCCATGATGGCGATGGGCTGCACAAAGCTGCCGAACTGGCTGGCCAGCACGATGTAGATGAAGATCACCGCCAGCGCCATCGCGCCCATCAGGCCGCCAAAGGCCTCGGCCTGCTCCTTGCCGGCGCCGTCGACCATGAAGCTGGTGCCCGGCGGCAGCTGGGTCTGCTTCAGCAGCTTCTGCACATCGGCATTGACATCGCCCGAGGGCCGGCCCTGCACGCCGGCATAGACGGCCTCGCGGCGCTGCAGGTTCTGGCGTCGAATCACCTCGGGGTTGAAGACCTGCTCGATGTCGGCCACCTGGTCCAGCGCGATCGGCGAGCCGTCGCGGGCAAAGGCCACCGGCAGCTTGGCCATCTGCTCGACCCGCTCGCGCTGCTCGCGCGGCAGACGCAGCAGCACCTCGACCTGGTTGCCGTCCGGCGTGCTCCAGTGGGTCGCGACATCGCCGTTGACATAGGCGCGCAGCGAGGCCGCGACCTGGGGCGCGGTCAGGCCCAGCTCGCGGATCGCCGAGTCCTTCAGCCGCACCGCGAACGCCGGCAGGCCGGGTTTGACCGTGGTCTCGACATCGACCGCGCCGGGCACCTTCTTGATCGCCTCGACCAGGTCCTTGGCAGCCTGGGTCAGCACCTCGGGATCATTGCCGAGGATGGTGATCCAGACCGGGCGCTCGAAACCGACGCTGACCTCGATGCCGGGGATCTTGGCGATGTCGGCGCGGATCGCGTCCTCGATCTCTTTTTGCGTGCGCTGGCGGTCCTTGCGGTCCTTCAGCGTGATGTTCAGCACCGCCTGGTTGCGGCCGGTGGCCATGCCCTCGCCGGTGCTGCCGACCACGGTGGAGACGGTCTTGATGTCCGGATAGCCCATCAGGATCTCCTCGACCTGCTGCACCTTGGCCGAGCCGCGCTCCAGGCTGGTCGCGACCGGCATGCGCAGATTGATCGCGGTGAAGCCCTCGTCGGTCTGCGGAATGAACTCGCTGCCGACCAGCGGTGTCAGACCCAGCGCCAGCACAAAGCTCAAGACCCCACCGCCCATCACCAGGCCGCGCGGCGTGATCGTCGCCATGCGCAGGCGGCGCGGCTGGCCGCGGTCGCGCCGGCCCTCGGCATCGAAGGGCCGGGCGAACACCGGCAGCCAGGCGCGGTAGCGCCGCGCCGAGAAGGCCCAGCGGATCAGGCGCTCATAGGCGTCGTGCAGCCAGTCCATGCCGCGGTCGGTGCCGTTGATCAGCTGGCGCAGCACCGGCATCTGCTTCAGCCGGTTGCTGGGCGGGTCGGGCCAGATGCTGGACAGCATCGGGTCGAGCGTGAAGCTGACGAACAGCGACACCAGCACGGCCACGACCACGGTGATGCCGAAGGGGTAGAAGAACTTGCCGATGATGCCGCCCATGAAGGCCACCGGCACGAACACCGCGCAGATCGCGAAGGTGGTCGCCATCACGGCCAGGCCGATCTCGTTGGTGCCGTCCTCGGCCGCGCGGTGGTGGTCCTTGCCCATGCCGACATGGCGCACGATGTTCTCGCGCACCACGATGGCATCATCGATCAGCAAGCCGATGCACAGGCTCAGCGCCATCATCGTCATGAAGTTCAAGGTGAAGCCGAAGGCGTGGACCGCGATGAAGCTGGAGATCACCGCAATCGGCAGCGTCAGCCCGGTGATGATGGTCGAGCGCCAGCTGTGCAGGAACAGGAAGACGATGGCCACGGTCAAGAGCGCGCCCTCGATCAGCGTGTGCTGCAAGCCCTTCAGCGAGCCCTTGACGAAGTCGCTGCTCGCATAGATCAGGCTCAGCTCCACATCCTTGGGCAGGGTCTTGCGCAGCTCCTCGGCCGCCTCCTTCACCGCATCGCCGGTCTTGACGATATTGGCGTCCTGCTGTTTGAAGACATTGAAGCTGACCGCCGGCACGCCGTTGATGCGGGCCACGCTGTCGGGCTCGCGCTCGCGCTCGACCAGGGTGCCGAGATCGGCCAGGGTCAGCACCAGCGAGCCGCGGCGCGCCACGACGATCTGCGCGAACTGCTTCGGGTCCTTGACCCGGCCCTCGACGCGCAGGATGGCGTCCGATCGGCCGTCCGACAGCAGGCCCACCGGCTGGTCGGTATTGGCCTCGGCCAGGGCCTTGGCGATCTCGGCCGGCGTCACGCCATAAGCGCGCAGGCGCAGCGGATCCAGATCGATGCGCACCTCGCGCGACACCAGGCCGCCGACATCGACCTTGGCCACGCCCTCGACCCGGCCCAGACGCTTGGCCACGGTCAGCTCGCCCAGCATCGACAGCTCGCGCGCCGGCCGGGTCTTGCTCATCAGCGCCAGCACCACCACCGGCTCGGCGTTCTCGCCCTGGAAGCGCGAGACCGCCGGCGGCTTCACATCCTCGGGAAACACCGCCTGGGCCAGCGCGACGCGGTCGCGCAGATCCTGCATGGCCCGGCTCATATCGGTGTCGAGCGTGAACTCGGCACTGAGCTGGGCCCGGCCCTCGAAGCTGCGCGACTGGATGCGCTTGACGCCGGCAATCGTGTTGATCGTCTCCTCCAGCGGCTTGGCGACCTCGCGCTCCACCGCCTCGGGGCTGGCGCCCGGATAGCGCACATCGATCCAGGCGCCCGGCAGGCTGATGTCGGGCGTCTGCTCGACGCCCAGCTTGGCATAGGAAAACAGGCCCAGCACGCATAGGGCCACCATCACCATGGTCGCGAAAACCGGGTTCTGGATCGAGATTCGGGTCATCCACATGGCCGACTCCTCTTTCTTTTTATGTTTTATTGAGCGGCTGCGCTGCTGGCGGCGCTGGCGACCTTGTTGGCCTTGCTGGCGACGATGCTGGCCTTGGCCCCCTCGCGCAGATTGTCAAAACGCGCCGCCAGCACCTGGGCCTCGGGCGCCAGGCCTTGCAGGATCTCGACCCGGCCTTCGCGCGCGTCCTTGCGGCCGGTCGTCACGATGCGCCGCACCAGCGCGCCCTGCTCGATCATCCAGACCTGCTCCTGGCCGGAGTTGCTGCTGATCGCCCCCTGCGGCACGGTCAGGCGCCGGGTCTCGTCGGGCAGCTCGACCCGCGCCACCGCATATTGGCCGGCGCGGAACAGCTCCTTGGGATTGGCCAGCTCCAGCGTCACGACGATGGAGCGGGTGCCGGGCTCGGCGGCCGGCGCGATGCGGGCGATCTGGGCCTCGACGGTCTCGTCCACGCCCTCGACCCGCACCTGCACCGCCATGCCGGGCTTGAGCCGGCTGACCTCGTGCGTGCCGACCAGGCCGGCCAGTTCCAGCTTGCTCAGATCGACGATGGACAGGATCTGCTGCTCTTCGGCGAGCTTTTCGCCCGGCAGCGCATGGCGCTTGGACACCAGGCCGTTGATCGGCGCGATCAGCGCCGCCTGGCGCAGCAGCACCTGGCTGGTGTCGAGCTGGGCCTTGGCGGCCAAGGTCTGGGCGCGCGCGGCTTCCAGCGCGGCGCGCGAGGTTTCCAGCGCGGTCGGCGCGATGAAGTTCTGCGCCGCCAGGCCCTCGTTGGCCTGGTGCTGGCGCTCGGCCTGGGCCTGCTGGGCGCGCGCCGATTCCACCGTGGCGCTGCGCTCGGCCACGCGCAGCCTTTGTTCTTCCAGGTCCACCTGACCCAGTGCCTGGCCGGCGCGCACCCGGCTGCCCTCCCCCACCGACAGGCTCAGCAAGGTGCCGCTGGCCTTGCTGCGCACGATCACCGTGCCCGGCGCCACCAGCGGCCCCGAAAACTCGATCAGCCCCGGCATCGCCGCCAGGCTGGGCTTGACCACCTCGGAGGGCACGAACTCCAGTGCCACCTGGGCCTTCTTGTCCTCGCCCTTCTTGTCATCCCCCTTGGACGCCCAGACCGCCACGCCCGCGCCGCCAGCCAGCACCACGGCCGCCAATCCCCCATAAAGCCATTGCTTGCGCATGGTCTACCCCACTTCTGTCTCTAGCCGAAAGTGGCCGCAGTGTAGGGAGATGATTCTGAACTTAAAGAGGCGCTGCGACGAACTGCAGATTGCTAGGCACGACTTGCGTTGGACACAGACAAGTCCAGCTGCTCGTGCCGGTGGCTGAGCCAGCAGCACCAGGCCCCGCCGAGTGCGGCGACGCTGGCGGCCCAGAACACCGCCGCATAGCCCCAGCGCGCCGCCAGCCAGGCCCCGCCCAGGCCGCCGATCACGCCCGAAAAGCCATAGCCCAGCACCGAATACAGGGCCTGGCCGCGGCCGCGCAGCCGGCCCGGAAAGTAGCGCGTGATCAGGCTGATGCAGACCGTGTGCTGGGCCGCGAAGGTGATCGCATGCAGGCATTGCGCCAGCACCAGCACCCACAGGCTGGCGCCGAAGCCGGCCGTCAGCGCAAAGCGCAGCGCGCTCAGCAGCGCCGCCGCCAGCAGCCAGCGATGCGGCGCCGCGCGGTCCAGCAGCCGGCCCTGGAAGCCGAACCAGGCGATCTCGGCCAGCACCGAGGCCGCCCACAGCAGCCCCACCCATTGCTTGCCATAGCCCAGCGCGTCCAGATAGAGGCTGAAGAAGGCATAGAGCGCGGCATGGGCCAGCACGGTCAGGAACACGCCGGCAAAGAACCAGCGCACCGCCGGGCGACGCAGCACCGCGCCGATCGGCTCGCCGGCCTCCTGTGCATGCACGGCCGCCGGCTGCTGCGGCAGCCGCCAGGCCGCCAGCACGATCAGGCCCAGCAGCACCAGCGTGGTGGCCGCGAAGGCGCGCAGGCCGACCTGCTGATACCACCAGCCCGCCAGCACCACGCTGGCCAGAAAACCGACCGAGCCCCAGACCCGCACCCGGCCGTAGCGCCGCACATCCATCGCCCCGTCGGCACGCATCAGCTGGGCCGCGACCACGGTCTCGGTCAGCGGCACGATGGCGGCGTTGAAGCTGAACATCAGGAACACCGAGGCCGCCAGCAGCGCGAAATGCGGCGGCAGCACAAAGCCGATCGCGGCCACGAAGCTGGCCAGCGCGGCCCAGCGGATGATGGCCACCCGCTGGCCCGTGCGGTCGGCCAGCGCGCCCCACAGATAGGGTGCGAACAGCCGCGTCCAGCTCTGCAGCGAGACCAGCAGGCCGATTGCGAACACCGACAGCCCCAGCTCCTTGTACCAGAGCGGCGCATAGGGATTGAAGCCGCCGATGGCGGCGAAATAGGCGCAGGACAGCGCCGCGCTGGCCGCCAGGGTGCGGCGCGAGGCCGCTGCCTCGGCCATGCTCAGCGGCTGGCGGGGATGGGCGGGATCGGCAGCGTCACATCGCCGCACTGGGCGCGGTGGCGCAGCGCATGGTCCATCAGCACCAGGGCCAGCATGGCCTCGGCGATCGGCGTCGCGCGTATGCCCACGCAGGGGTCGTGGCGGCCGAAGGTCTCGACCTGGGTCGGGTTGCCGGCCCGGTCGATCGAGGCCTTGGGCGTGCGGATCGAGCTGGTCGGCTTGATCGCGATCGAGGCCCAGATGTCCTGGCCGGTCGAGATGCCGCCCACCATGCCGCCGCTGTGATTGCTGGCAAAGCCGGCCGGGCTCAGCTCGTCGCCATGGTGGCTGCCGCGCTGGCCCACCACCGCGAAGCCGTCGCCGATCTCGACGCCGCGCACCGCATTGATGCCCATCAGCGCATAGGCGATCTCGGCGTCGAGCTTGTCGAACAGCGGCTCGCCCAGTCCCACCGGCACGCCGGTGGCCTCGACCCGGATGCGCGCGCCGACCGAATCGCCGTCGCGACGCAGCGCGTCCATATAGGCCTCGAGCTCGGCAATCTTGCTGCTATTGGCCGCGAAGAAGGGGTTGTTGCCCACATGCTCCCAGCCCTCGAACGGGATCTCCAGCTCGCCCAGCTGCGTCATGCAGCCGCGGAATTCGGTGCCGAACTTCTCCTTCAGCCATTTGCGCGCCACCGCGCCGGCACCGACCATCGGAGCGGTCAGCCGCGCCGAGGCCCGGCCGCCGCCGCGCGGGTCGCGCAGCCCGTACTTGCGCCAGTAGCTGTAGTCGGCATGGCCGGGTCGGAAGGTGTCGAGGATATTGCCGTAGTCCTTGCTGCGCTGATCGGTATTGCGTATCAAGAGGCAGATCGGTGTGCCGGTGGTCAGGCCCTCATAGACGCCGGACAGGATCTCGACCGCGTCGGGTTCGTTGCGCTGGGTCACATGGCGGCTGGTGCCAGGGCGGCGGCGGTCCAGCTCGGGCTGGATATCGGCCTCGCTCAAGGGCATTCCCGGCGGGCAGCCATCGATCACGCAACCGATCGCGGGCCCATGGCTTTCGCCGAAATTGGTGACGCGGAACAACTCGCCGAAGGTGCTGCCTGACATGGATTGCGTGCCTAGATCTCGATGCGGGAGGCGTCGATTCTACGGGGGCCTGTTCTTCAGTAAGGGTGACCGTCCTTGTGGGTGAACAGATAGCCCTGGCCCGAGACTGTCACGGCGAGATCGTCGTCGGGATAGCTGGCCTGGTCGTCCGGGCTGCGGTCACCGACTTCCAGATACCAAACATCCTCGGTCGTCTCATTGCGCAGCTGGTGGGCATCGCCGCTGCCGGCCCTGAAGCCAGCGCACATGCCCGGTGCCAGCGCTGTAGCGCCCGCATCTGTCAGCAAGGTGGGTCGACCCTCCAGGATGTAGACAAATTCGTCCTGGCGCGTATGGTGGTGACGGGCCGATGAGACCGCACCGGGTCGCAGCCGCGTCAGATTGACGCCGAAATTACTCAAGCCGAAGGCATCGCCCAGACGGCGCTTCTCACGGCCGCAGACCCAGCTGGCAAAGGGTTCGGGATAGTGGGTCTGTTTGGCGTGCAGGGGCACATCGAGCGCGACCATTGCGGCCTTGCTTGCGGCATCGGATACCGACGGCTCATCGGATTGCATGCAGAACTCCTTGACTCGATGGAACGCCTGCCGGCAGCACCTGCGCTACGGCCTCGATCACCAAGGCCGGCTCCGACATCTGCGGGAAATGCCCGCTGCGCTCGGCCAGCAGCTGGACGCCTTGCGGTGACAGTGCCAGCAGGCCTTGCTGGTGGCGCCGGCGCAGGTCCAGCGCGGCGGCCGACGTCATCCAGCCGGGCATGGTCTTGGCGCCGGTGATCACCCGCAGCGGCACGGCAGGGAACGGCGGCGCGGCGGCGATCTGGGCGACGGTCTGCCGCTCCTGGCTGACTTCGTCATTCGGGTCGGGGCGCGAGAACAGGTTCAGCAGCCGGTTGACGGCCCGCTGGGCCGCTGTCTGATGCGTCTGCATCAAGCCGATGTCGGCCGGTGCCGTGGCCTCCAGCAGCACGACGCCCATCACCTCCTCGGGATGCAGGCGCGCAAACAGATTCGCATGCAGGCCGCCAAAGGAATGGCCCAGCAGCAGATAGGGGCCGGGCAGCGCCAGCGCGTCGAGCAGGCCGCGCAGCAGGGCCACCGCGGCCGCGCCGGTCTGCGGCGTGGTCGGTTTGGCGCTGCCGCCAACGCCGGGACGGTCATAGGCCAGCACCCGGCTGCCCAGCTGAGCGATCTGCGGATAGAGCTTGTACCAGGCCTCCAAGGGGCCGCCCGAACCGTTGATCAGCACGATGACCGGCCCCTCGCCTTCGCCCGCCAGCGTGTAGCACAGGCGCTGGCGGGCGATCGTCAGTTCTTGCTTGCTCGGGAGATGTTTCATCGCTGGTTTGCGGTATTGAAGTCAATGCGCTGGCATCAAGGCGAGCACCTCGCTCGCCATCCGGGCTGCCGCGCCGCCGTGCTGAGCGGCAAAGGCCTGGGCCTGGGCGCTGGCCTCGGCGCGGCGCGGCGGCAGCAGGGCCAGATGCAGGGCCTGCACCAGGGCCTGCGGCATATCGGCCACCCGGCGCGCCGCGCCGGCCGCCTCGGCCAGCTCGGCCGCCTCGGCGAAATTGAAGGTGCTGGGGCCCATCACCAGCGGGCAGCCGCAGGCGGCCGCCTCGATCAGGTTCTGGCCGCCCAGCGGCGCGAAGCTGCCGCCCAGCAGGGCCACATCGGCCAGGCCGTAGTACAGCGCCATCTCGCGCATGCTGTCGCCCAGCCAGGCATCGGCCTGCCAGGCCTCGATCGGGGGCAGGTCTTGCCAGCTGCTGCGCCGGGCCAGGCTCAGGCCCTGCCCGGTGATCAGCGCGGCCACCTCGTCAAAGCGCTGCGGATGGCGCGGCACGATCAGCAGCAGGGGCCGGTCGGCGCCGCGCACCGCGCGCCAGGCCTGCAGCAGCAGCGCCTCCTCGCCCTCGCGGCTGACGGCCAGCAGCAGCACCGGCCGCGCCAGCTGCGCCCGCCAGGCCCGGCCACGCGCCAGCAGCGTGGCATCGGGCTGCAGGTCGAACTTCAGATTGCCGCAGACCTCGATACGCGGCGCACCGCTAGCGCGCAGACGCTGCGCATCGGCCTCGGTCTGGGCCAGCACCAGGGCCAGACGCCGCGCCGCCGGGTGCAGCAGCCAGGCCAGACGCCGGCCCTGGCGCTCGCTCTTGGCCGACAGCCGGGCATTGGCCAGCACCATGGGCAGCCCGGCGCGGGCCGCCTCGTGCAGCAGCACCGGCCAGATCTCGGTCTCCATCAGCACGCCCGCCGCAGGCCGCCAGTGGCGCAGAAAGCGCCGCACCGCGCCCGGTGTGTCATAGGGCAGCCAGGTCTGGGCATCGCCGGCCTGCAGCAGCTTGGCGCCGGCCGCCAGACCGGTGGCGGTGCTGTGGGTCAGCAGCAGGCGCAGCCCTGGGCGTTGCGCGCGCAAGGCCGCCAGCAGCGCCGCGGCGGCCAGCGTCTCGCCCAGCGACACCGCATGGATCCACAAACGCCCGGTCTCACCGCTGGGCGCATCGAAGAACCCCAGCCGCTCGCCCAGGCGCTGCCGGTAGGCCGGCTCGGCGCCGCCACGCCGCCACAGGCGCAGCAGGTAGAGCGGCGTCAGCAGGCGCAACAGCGCCGCATAGACCCAGCGCGCCAGGGTCTCGGCCGGACGTTCCCGAGCGATCAATGGCCGGCCGCTAACACCGCGTCGGGCTTGATGCGCTTGAGCTGGGCCAGCACATCGTGCTGGATGCGCTCCAGCGCCTCGGGAGTGTGGCCCTCGAAGCGCAGCACCAGCACCGGCGTGGTGTTGGACGGACGGATCAGGCCGAAGCCGTCCTCGTACTCGACGCGCAGGCCGTCGATCGTGACCAGCTCCTTGGCACCGGGGAAATCGGTCAGCGTGGCCAGGGCCTTGAGCTTGGTGACCACCTCGTGATGCTCGCCCTCGGCGCAGGGCACATTGATCTCGGGCGTGTTGAAGCTGTTGGGCAGGGCCTGCAGCACCGCGCTCGGATCGGCCGAACGCGACAGGATCTCCAGCAGGCGGCCGGCGGTGTACATCGCATCATCGAAGCCGTACCAGCGCTCGCTGAAGAAGATATGGCCGCTGAGCTCGCCGGCCAGCGGCGCGCCGGTTTCCTTCAGCTTGGCCTTGGCCAGCGAGTGGCCGGTCATCCACATCAGCGGGCGGCCGCCATGCTCGCGGATCCAGGGTGCCAGGCGCTGCGTGCACTTGACGTCGAAAATGATCTCGGCGCCGGGCTGGCGCGTCAGGATATCGGCCGCGAACAGCATGATCTGGCGGTCCGGCATGATCATCTCGCCATCCTTGGTGACCACGCCCAGGCGGTCACCGTCGCCGTCGAAGGCCAGGCCCAGCTCGGCGTCGCAGGCATGGACGATGCGCTTGAGGTCTTCCAGATTCTCGGGGCGCGAGGGATCGGGATGGTGGTTGGGGAAGTCGCCATCGACCTTGGAGTAGATGTCGATCACCTCGCAGCCCAGTGCGCGCAGGATGGCCGGGGCGCTAGCGCCGGGGATGCCGTTGCCGCTGTCGACGACGATCTTCATCGGGCGCTTGAGCTTGCAGTCCTTGGCAATGCGGTGGGCATACTCGGCAACGATGTCCATCTGGGCCGCGCGGCCCTTGCCGCTGGCGTAATCCTCAGCCTCGATGCGACGCTTCAGGCCCTGGATCTGCTCGCCATAAACGGCGGCGCCGGCCAGCACCATCTTGAAGCCGTTGTAATCCTTGGGGTTGTGGCTGCCGGTGACCATGATGCCCGACTTGCAGCCATGCTTGGCGCGGGTCGCGGCCACGTAGTACAGCATCGGGGTCGTGACCGCGCCCAGGTCCACCACGTCCAGGCCGGTCGATTGCAGGCCGCGGATCAGCGCCGCCACCAGGCCGGGGCCGGAGAGGCGGCCGTCGCGGCCCACCGCCACCGCCTTCTCGCCAACGGCCTTGGCCTCGGTGCCGAAGGCACGGCCCAGGTGCTCGGCCAGCTCTTCGTTCAAGGTCTGACCGACCACACCACGGATGTCATAGGCCTTGAAGATGGAGGCGTGTACTTGCATGAGTTCCCTTTGTTGCGTTGCTTGTGATCGTCTTGCCCTGTGCGGGCTCGGGCGGATTGTAGGCAAGCCCCGTGCCAGTTCTGAGCGGCGGCCGGTACAAACAAGGGACGCCTGCCGTCGATTCATCGCCGCCGCTGTCCAGTCGTCGCTTGCTGGCCGCCGTGGCAGCGTCGCGCTTTCTACACTGGCGACATGACAATTCAACAAGAACTCGCCACCGCCTGGCGCCGGCAATGGCGCTTGAGCAAGCAGCGCGACGAGGCGCTGTGGGCCCGGCTGCTGATCACCGCCCTGCTGGCGCTTGGCTTTGGCCTGGCGGTCACCGGGCTGGCGCTGCTGCTCAATGCCCGGGTGATGCAGTCCGGCGCCTGGGTCCATGTGCTGCAGGAGAACCTGATCATCTCCGGCTGCGTCAGCTTCACCATCATGGCCGGCTACCGGCTGCTGGAGCTCGCGCTCAGCGAGGCCTGGCTGGCTCGCATCAACGCCGACCGTGGCGGGCTGTCGGTGCTGGTGCATGCCGGCCTGGTCATCGTCTGCATGCTGCTCGGTGGTGCGCTGGGCCTGACCCTGCTGGGCTGGCTGCTGCAGCTCGACAGCTGGGCCTTCATTGCGCGCCGGCCGCAGACGGTGCTGGAGTTCCTCGTCATCGGCCTGGTGATCTCGCTGATCTCCAGCCTGTGCTGGCAATGGCGGCTGCGCGCCCAGGCCCGCCAGCTGCGCGCCACCGAAGCGCAGCTGAAGCTGCTGCAGGCGCAGATCGAGCCACATTTCCTGTTCAACACCCTGGCCACCGTGCACAGCCTGATGGAGCAGGACGCGCCGCGCGCCAAGCGCATGCTGGAATCCTTCACCGACTATCTGCGCGCCAGCCTGGGCCAGCTGCGCAGCGCCGATGCGACGCTGGCCACCGAGCTGGCGATGGCCGACAGCTATCTGCAGCTGATGCAAACCCGCATGGACGAGCGGCTGCGCTTTGTCATCAGCGCCGAGCCGGCCGCCCGCGAGGCCTTGCTGCCGCCGCTGCTGCTGCAGCCGCTGATCGAGAACGCCATCCATCACGGGCTGGAACCCAAGCTGGATGGCGGTCAGGTCAGGGTCAGCGCCACGCTCGCCGAGGGCCGCTTGCGCATCGAGATCGCCGATGACGGGCTCGGCCTGAACGCCGCCCCCCGGGCGCGCCGCGGCGGCCATGGTCTGGCGCTGGAGAATATCCGCGCCCGCCTGCAGGCCCGCCATGGCGACGCCGCCGCCTTGCAGCTGCAGGCCGCCGCCGGTGGCGGCACCCTGGCCATCCTGACCCTGCCCTTCATCACCCAGACCCCATGAACCCAGTCCGTGCCCTGATCGCCGATGACGAACCCCATCTGGCCCAGTACCTGAAGACCCAGCTGACCCAGCTCTGGCCCGAGCTGGAGATCGTCGCGGTGGTGAAGAACGGCGTCGAAGCCGCCGCCCAGATCGCCGCGCTGGCGCCCGACATCGCCTTTCTGGACATCCAGATGCCTGGCCTGAGCGGCCTGGAGGTGGCCCAGGGCATCGAGGGCGCGACCCGCGTGGTCTTCGTCACCGCCTATGACGAGTACGCGGTCGAGGCCTTCGAGCAGGCCGCGCTCGACTATGTCTGCAAGCCCGTCAAGACCGAGCGCCTGGCCAAGACGGTCGAGCGCGTCAAGGCCGCGCTGCAGGCCGCACCGGCCGAGCCCGACGGCGCGCTGGCCGCGACGCTGCAGCGCCTGCTGCAGGAACAGCAGCCGGCCCCGCCGCGCCTGCGCTATGTGCGGGCCAGCCAGGGCGAGCTGATGCACCAGATCGATCTGGCCGAGGTGCTGTTCTTCCATGCCGACGAGAAGTACACCGTCGTGCAGACCCAGGCCGCCGAGTACCTGATACGCACCGCCATCGTCGAGCTGATGCCCCAGCTCGACCCCGAGCAGTTCTGCCAGATCCACCGCTCCACCGTGGTCAATCTGGCCCATCTGGCCGGCACCCGCCGCGACGAGGCCAGCCGGCTGTTCGTGCGCATCAAAAACCACGCCCGCGAGCTGCCGGTCAGCCGCGCCTATGTCCATCTGTTCAAGGCCATGTGATCCCTATGTCAACAGACTCTAGCCTGCAAACCCTGTTGAAGAACCCCGTCACCCTGGCCTGGGCGGCGCTGCTGCTGGCCGGCCTGCTGGAGATCGTCTGGGCCACCGCGATGAAGGCCTCCGAGGGCTTCACCCGCATGGGCATGGCGGCCCTGTGCTTCGCCGCCGCCTCGGCCAGCTTCGCGCTGCTGGGCCTGGCGATGAAGCAGCTGCCGCTGGGCACTGCCTACGCCGTCTGGACCGGCATCGGCGCCGTCGGTGCCGCCCTGCTGGGCATCCTGGTGTTCAAGGAACCGGCGACACTGGCCCGTATCGTGTGCATTGCGATGATTCTGGGCGGGATCGTGGGCTTGAAGGTGTTGAGTCGCTGAGCGGGGAGCGGCACAGGCTCACACCCGTTGGCCGACGCCGGGGCCAGCTGGATTCAACGCCTCGCTCAGCGCGGCGTTGATCTGGCGGATCAAGCGCCAATGAACGATCCACAGCGGCACGGCCAGCGCGCCGGCAATCGAGCCGATCGAATGAGGCAGCAAAGACACGATCTGCGCCGCGCACCAGCCCAGGCCGGACACCATGCCGAAGCTCTTGAACCGATGAAGCGCGGCATTGCCGACCGCCTCCTGCCGTAGGGACCCGGCCACGTTGGCGACGATGAAGAAGTCTTCGACGAAGTTGTAGGGGATCAGAAACATCAGCCAAACACTTCGTGGCGAAGCCTTTCGCGCGCCGGGACTCACCAGGCTCAGGCAGCGATACAGATCGCGGCAGTACAGAAAGACCGCCGCCAAAAACGTGGCGACAAGCACAAGGCTCCCAAACACGCCGAGGGTTTCAACCTCCTTGAAAACACCGCCGTCTGCGGCCGGATTCAGGAAGGGATAGGCCAAGGCATAGGCCACCAGGATCGTCAGCGCGATCTTGATGACGATGAGCGCGAGGTTCTTCATGCTCATGCCGGGCGATTGATGCTGGCTCGCCCGGCCCGGCTTCGAAGATTCTGCGTCGTGGTTCGCATCACCACTGTTCCTGGGGCAAGACTCATGCGACGTTCTGGCCAATACGCCACAGCACGCCCGAGGGATCGGTGAGACAGAAATCCCGCATCCGCCAGGGCTGGCTCTCGACATCCGAAACCTTGACACCGTACTTGGTGCTCACGCCGCTTTGCTGGACCCTGTCCCACCATGCCTCAACATCCTCGACCAGGATGTGCATCATGAAATTCTCGGCCAGCCCTTCGGCACAGAAGTCTTGAAGCAGAAAGCTGACGTGATCCCAGTGGAAGTAGGCGACACCGCCGCCCTCCGACGCCATGGTGAAGCCCAGGTCTTGGTAGAACTGCTTGGAAAGATTGAAGTCCTTCGATGGCACAAAGGCCTTGATCTCGGTGACGCGGAGATTGGGCATGGTGATCTCGTCCTTCGGCGCCTACATGGTTTCCGCCAAGTTGCGGCGGGGATCTCGTCTCGCCAGCTGCTGCGCGGCGACGAGCCTGCGGCCGCGATTCTCACTTGGAATCCCGGGGTGACGGCCCCCTCTGAAGAGGGACGGCGTGGCAGGCCCCGGCGGATGACAGCTGGCCGAGGATGCCTCCCCACCCAGATGTCCGTTTCCGGCCAGCCAGCGCCGAACATCTGCCTATCATCGCGGCCATGGACATCCCCACCCGTGCTGCCGCCGACCTGGACCCGGCTCATTGCTACCCCGCCCTGCTGGCCCGCGATGCGCGCTTTGATGGGCACTGGTTTGTCGGCGTCACCTCGACCGGCATCTACTGCCGCCCGGTCTGCCGGGTGCGCGCGCCCAAGCGCGAAAACTGCCGCTTCTATGCCTCGGCGGCCCAGGCCGAGGCCGCGAGCTTTCGGCCTTGCATGAAATGCCGGCCCGAGCTGGCGCCGGCCGCCGGTGGGCTGGCCTGGAGCGTGATGGACGCCTCGCGCACGCTGGCCCGGGCGGCGGCCCGCTGGCTGGACGACTGCAGCGACGAGCAGGCCTCGATGGAGGACCTGGCCGCCCATCTGGGCATCACCAGCCGCCATCTGCGCCGCATCTTTGCGGCCGAGCACGGGGTCACGCCGCTGCAGTATCTGCAGACCCGCCGCCTGCTGCTGGCCAAGCAGCTGCTCAGCGACACCACGCTGGCGATCACCGAGGTGGCCCATGCGGCCGGTTTTGCCAGCCTGCGGCGCTTCAACGCCGCCTTCATCGAGCACTACCGGCTGCAGCCCGGCGCGCTGCGCAAGCAGAGCAGCGCCGCCGACACCGGCGCTGCTACAGGCACCCTGCTGCGCCTGGGTTACCGCCCGCCCTATGCGGTGGACGCGTTGCTGGGCTTTCTGGCGCCGCGCGCGGTCGGCGGCGTCGAGCATGTGGACCCGCTCAAGCGCCGCATCGAGCGCACATTGAGCCTGATGCACCGGGGCCGGCTGCACAGCGGCTGGCTCAGCGTGAGCTTCGACACGCAGCGCCACCAGGCCCTGGTCAGCCTGTCGCCGGGCCTGTGGCCGGCCATCGCGAGCCTGCTGCCGTGGCTGCGGCGCTGGCTGGACCTGGACGCCGAGCCCAGCCGCATCGACGCGGCGCTGAAACCGGCCCTGGGCGAGCCGGCGGCCGAGGAGCTGGGCCTGCGCCTGCCCGGCTGCCTGGACCGCTACGAGCTGGCGGTGCGCGCGGTGCTGGGCCAGCAGGTCACGGTGGCGGCCGCCCGCACCCTGGCGGCCCGCCTGGTGGCCCGCTTCGGCACGCCGCTGGCCGGCACGCCCGATGAGCGCATTGCCCGCCTGTTCCCCGGCCCGGAACGCATGGCCAGGGCCGAGGTGGGCGAGATCGCCGAGCTGGGCATCATCCGCCGCCGCGCCGAGACCCTGATCGCGCTGGCCCAGGCCTGGCCGGGGCTGGCCTATGCGCGCCAGCAGGGCACGGTGGACGAGGCGCTGGCCGAGCTCTGCGCCCTGCCCGGCATCGGCCCCTGGACCGCCCACTACATGCTGATGCGCGGCTGGAGCTGGCCCGATGCCTTCCCGCCGGGCGATGTGGTGCTGAAAAAAGCCCTGAGCCCCAATCCCGAACGGCCGCTGAGCCCGACCGCCTATGCACAGGCCGCGCTGGCCTTCCAGCCCTATCGAAGCTATGCGGTGCTGCGCCTGTGGCGCGCCGCCGCGATCAAGGACAAGAAATCATGAGCACCCGATCCACGCACCATGTCCTGCAATGCCGGATCGACACGCCTTTGGGCGCGATGACGGCCACGCGCAGCGCGTGCGGCCTGTCGGGCCTGTGGTTCGATGCGCAGAAGCACCATCCCGGCGCGCTGGACCTGCCGAGCGCACCGGATGATGCGCTGTTCGCACAGCTGAGGACCGCCCTGCGGGCCTATTTCGAGGGCCAGGGTCTGCCGCAAGACCTGGCGCTGGACCCGCAAGGCACGCCCTTCCAGCAGCAGGTCTGGCAGGCGCTGCTGGCGATACCGGCCGGCGCCAGCCGCAGCTACGGCGAGCTGGCCCGCCAGCTGGGCCGGCCGCTGGCGGTGCGGGCGCTGGGCGCGGCGGTGGGGCGCAATCCGCTCTCCATCCTGATACCCTGCCACCGCGCGCTCGGGGCCAGCGGGGCCCTGACCGGTTATGCCGGCGGCCTGGCGCGCAAGACCGCCTTGCTGCGCCTGGAAGGTGCGGCCTTCAAAGAAGCCGCCTGAGTCCTCGATGAAACCTTTTGATATCGCCGAACTGCTGCTGCTGGCCGCCATCTGGGGCGCGTCCTTTCTGTTCATGCGTCTGGGCGCGCATGAGTTCGGCCCGATCGCGATGGCGGCGGTGCGCGTCGGCGGGGCCAGCCTGATGCTGCTGCCGCTGCTGGCGGCCCGGCAGGGACTGAGCGAGCTCGGGCGCGAATGGCGGCCGCTGCTGGCCGTGGGCCTGCTCAACAGCGCCCTGCCTTTTGCGCTGTTCAGCTTTGCCGCGCTGTCAATCACGGCCGGCCTGTCCAGCATCCTGAACGCGACCACGCCGCTGTGGGGTGCCATCGTCGCCTGGATCTGGCTCGCCCAGCGCCTGAGCCTGCTGCGCTGCATCGGCCTGGCGCTGGGTTTTGCGGGTGTCTTGTTCCTGGCCTGGGACCAGGCCTCGTTCAAGCCCGGCGGCAGCGGCTGGGCCATCCTGGCCTGCCTGGGCGCGGCGCTGAGCTACGGTGTGGCGGCCAATTACACCAAGCGATTCCTCGCGCATGTGAGCCCGCTGAGCGTGGCCACCGGCAGCCAGGTGTTTGCGGCGCTGCTGCTGGCGCTGCCGGCCTTCTGGCTGTGGCCGGCCCAGCCGCCGAGCCTGAAGGCCTGGGTCGGCGTGCTGCTGCTGGCGCTGCTGTGCTCGGGCATCGCCTATATCCTGTTTTTCCGCCTGATGTCGCGCATCGGCGCGACCAACACGATCGCCGTAACCTTTCTGATCCCGGTGTTCGCGGTGCTGTGGGGCTGGTTGTTCCTGGCCGAGGCCTTCACGGCCCGCATGGCGCTGGGCTGCGCCGTCGTGCTGCTGGGCACGGCCTTGGCCGTCGGCCTGCTCGGCAAGCCGAACAAGGCCTGAATCGTTCAGAGCAGGTCTTCGGGCTCGGGTTCGGGCAGCGCGTCGATCAGGCGGTCGAAGTCGGCCGCGTCGCCCGGCGCCTTGGCAAGCAGCGGCTTGTCCAGCGGGCGGTAGATGCGGCTGTGCAGGCGGTTCAGGCGCTCCGAGCTTTCGACGGCGCGCGCCACCTGCTGCGGGTCCAGCATCATCGCGAAGGGGTTGGCGGCGGCGGTGATGTGAGAGGCAAGGCGCATGGGTAACTCCGGTTGGCAGGGGCTATGGATCAGCCTTGGAGTCACTGTAGGGCTGTGCCGCTGCGCGCGGCAGTGGGCCGGGCGCCAAAGCGCGTGTCAGGCAAAGTCCTAGGGCTTGTCAGCCTGGGCGCGCAGCAGCTTGGCAAAGCGGTCGCGCCCGGCGCGCTCGGCGAAGTCGGCCGCGCGCAGGCCCTGCTCGTTCTGCAGCTGGGCCTTGGCGCCGGCCTTCAGCAGCAGCTCGGCCGTGCTGAGCCCGCCGTAGCCGGCCGCCATCATCAGCGGTGTGCTGCCATTGGGCGAGCGCGCATCGATCTCCGCGCCCTGGCTCAGCAGCCAGGCCGCCACCCCTTCGTCGGGGCCGCTACAGGCATAGTGCAAGGGGCTCCAGCCCTCGCGATTGATCTGCGCGCCGCGCTGCACCAGCAGCCGGGCGGTGTCGAGACGGCCGCGCAGCGCCGCCAGCATCAGCGGCGTCTCGCCGGCGGCATTGACCGCGTTGACATCCAGCGCCGGATGGCTCAGCAGGCTTTTGACGGCCTTGTCGCCATCGTCCTTCAAGGCGATGTGCAAGGGCGTCTGGCCTTGCTCGTCGCGCACATTGGGATCGCCCCCGCGCAGCAGCAGCACGCCGATGCGGTAGCCGTCATCGCGCATCGCCGCGTTCAGCAGGTCTTCGGCCGGCCCGGCCATGGCCAGTTCAGCGCCGGCCAAAAGCACCAGCGCGACCAGGCGCAGGACGCTTTTCATGGCAGACCGAACAAACGCCGGCAATTGGCCGAGGTCTGGGCCGCGACCTCGTCGACGCTGAGTCCACGCAGCTCGGCCAGCTGCTGGGCCACATAAGGCACATAGGCCGGGCTGTTGGTCTTGCCACGATAGGGCGCCGGTGCCAGATAGGGGCTGTCGGTCTCGATCAGTATTCGGTCCAGCGGCAGCGCGGCGGCCACATCGCGCAGGTCCTGCGCGTTCTTGAAGGTCAGGATGCCGGAGAATGAGATGCAGAACCCCAGCTCCACGGCCGCCCAGGCCACCTCGGCGGTCTCGGTGAAGCAGTGGAACACGCCGGGCCGCTCGCCCAGCGAACCGCCCGCGGCGATCTCCTCGCGCAGCAGGCGCAAGGTGTCGGCCGAGCTGCTGCGGGTGTGGATGACCAGCGGCTTGGCCGTGGCCCGCGCGGCGCGGATATGGCTGCGAAAACGCTCGCGCTGCCATTCCATCTCGTCGATGCTGCGACCGTTCAGGCGGTAGTAGTCCAGCCCGGTCTCGCCGATCGCGACCACCTTGGGATGCTGGGCCGCGGCCACCAGTTCGTCGACCGTGGGCTCATGCACCTCCTCGTTATCGGGATGCACGCCCACCGTGGCCCAGAGCTGGCTGTGGGTGGCCGCGATCTCGCTGACGGCGGGGAACTCCTCCATCGTCGTGCAGATGCAGATGGCCTGCTCGACCCGGGCGCTGGCCATCTCGGCCAGGATCTGCGGCAGATTGGCGCGCAGCTCGGGGAAACTCAGATGGCAGTGCGAGTCGATGAACATCTAGATGGTCTGGGTCGGCTTGGCCGAGGAGATCGAAGTACCCAGCTGCTCCTCGATCCGGATCTTGATCAGCCGGTGCTTCTCGTCGCCGGGAAAGCGCACGCCCACCCCCTGGGTGCGGCCGCCCGAGGCATTGGGCGGCGTGATCCAGGCCACCTTGCCGGCCACCGGATAGCGCTGCGCATCATCGGGCAGGGACAGCAGCAGATAGATGTCCTCGCCAAGCTTGTAGTCGCGCGTGGTCGGCACGAACAGGCCACCATCGGTGAACAGCGGGATGTAGGCGGCGTAGAGCGCGCCCTTCTCCTTGAACACCAGCTGGATCACGCTGGGCCTGGCGCCGGCGGCGGCTGGGGTCACGGGAGGTTTGGCGGGCGCGGCGTCACTCATGGGCAGCAGTGTAGCGAATGGCTTGCTCGTGGCTTGGTTCAAGCCCGCGCCGCACGGCGCCGGCCCTGCAAGGCCGACTGGCCCTGCAGCACCAGCGACTCCATCAGGAGCCCGGCATTGAGCGGATGGTCTTCATGGCGTGCGGCCTGCTGCAGCGCCAGGGCCCATTGCTGCAGCGGCGCGGACGGCCCCGGCGCCGGCAAGGCCTCGGGCGCGAAATAACGGGGTGGCGCGCCATGGCTCGTGCGCAGCAGGTCATGGCACAGGCGCTGCATCGCGTCGATCGCGCGCGGCACCGGCCAGTCCGAGATCGCCGCGACCTCGCCGCGCGCCAGCCGGGCCGGCAGCTGGGCCCAGGCGGCCGCCTTCAGCCCCTCCTCGCTCCAGCGCAAGGCCTCCTGCGGCCGCCCACCGGCCGCCGCCAGCAAGACCTCGGCGCCGTCGACGCCCTGGGCCTGCAGCCAGGCCAGCGCCGGCCCCGGGGCCGGCAGGCCCAGCGGCACCGGCTGGCAGCGGCTGCGGATGGTCGGCAGCAGGCTTTCAGGCGCCGCGCTGGCCAGCGCGAAGCGCAGCACGCCGGCCGGCTCTTCCAGGGTCTTCAGCAACGCATTGGCGGCCACCGTGTTCAAGGCCTCGGCCGGATAGACCACCACCACCTTGGCACGCCCACGCGCCGAGGTGGCCTGGGCAAAGCTCAGCATCTGGCGCACCGCCTCGACCTTGATCTCGCGGCTGGGCTTGGTCTTGCTTTCCTTGCTGCTTTCGCCCTCGTCGGCGGCCCAGCCCAGCGGCTCGCGCAAGGCCTCGGGGATCAGCAGCTGGAAATCCGGGTGGGTGCGCGACTGGAACAGCTTGCAACTGCCGCACTGGCCGCAGGCCCAGCCCGAGCCGGGGACCGGCGTCTCGCACAGCCAGGCCTGGGCCAGCAGCAGGGCCAGATCGAACTGGCCGACACCGGCCGGCCCGTGTATCAGCAGCGCGTGCGCGCGCGCGCGTGCGAGGGCCTCGGTCAGCGGCTCGGCCAGCCAGGGCAGGGCCAGGGTGTCCGTCACCATCCGCGCGACTCCAGCACGGTCGTGATCTGGGCCGCGACGCTGGCAATCGAGCCGCTCGCATCGATGCGGGCAAAGCGCTCGGGCGCGGCCGCAGCGCGCGCCGCATAGCCGGCGCGCACCCGCTCGAAGAAGTCCAGGTCCTGCTGCTCGAAGCGGTCTGCCTCGCGTGCGGCGGCGCGGCGCTGCGCGGCAATCGCGGCCGGCAGGTCGAACCACAGGGTCAGGTCGGGCTGGCGGCCCTGCAGCACCCACTGCTCCAGGCTGCCCAGCACCGCCAGATCCATGCCGCGTCCATAGCCCTGATAGGCAAAGCTCGCGTCGGCAAAGCGGTCGCAGACGACGGTCTTGCCGGCGGCCAGCGCCGGCTCGATGACCTTGACCAGATGGTCGCGGCGGCCGGCAAACACCAGCAGCGCCTCGGTCAGCTCATCCATGCCGCTGTGCAGGAACAGGCCGCGCAGGGTCTCGGCCAGCGGCGTGCCGCCGGGCTCGCGGGTGTTGACCAGCTCGGCGCCGCGCTCGCGCAGGCGCTGGCTCAGGGCCTCGATATGGGTGGACTTGCCGGCACCGTCGATGCCTTCGAAGCTGATGAAACGGGCGCTGCGGCCCAGGGCACTGTTCACGAAACTATTGACCACGCTGGTATTTGTTGACGGCGCGATTATGCGCGGCCAGGTCCTCGCTGAACTCGCTGCTGCCGTCGCCCCGGGCGACGAAGTACAGCGCTTTGCTGGCCGGCGGATGCAGCGTGGCCTGCAACGAGGCCACGCCGGGCATCGCAATCGGCGTCGGCGGCAGGCCGCCGCGGGTGTAGGTGTTGAAAGGGGTGTCCGTCTGCAGGTCGCGGCGGCGCAGATTGCCGTCGAAAGCCTCGCCGAGACCGTAGATCACGGTCGGGTCGGTCTGCAGCGGCATGCCGATGCGCAAGCGGTTGATGAAGACCGAGGCCACCAGGCCGCGGTCGGCCGCCGCGCCGGTCTCCTTCTCGACGATGGAGGCCAGGATCAGGGCCTCGTCGAGGCTCTTCAGCGGCAGGCCGTCGGCGCGGCCGGCCCAGGCCGATTCCAACCGGCGGGCCATCGCCGCATGGGCGCGCTTGAGCACGGTCAGGTCGCTGACGCCGCGGCTGTAGGCATAGGTGTCGGGGAAGAAGCGGCCTTCGGCCGGCATGCCGGGCGCGCCCAGCGCCGCCATGATCTGGGCCTCGCTCATGCCGGCCGTGGCCGGTTTGAGCGCCGGCGCCTTGGCCAGCGCGGCGCGGAACTGGCGGAAGGTCCAGCCCTCGATCAGGCGCACGACCTCCAGCACCTCGTCGCCGCGCACCATCTTGTTCAGCAGATCGCGAGGCGTCGCGCCCTGGTGGATCTCATAGCTGCCGGCGCGGATCTGGCGCGCCTGTCCCGACCAGCGGAACCACTGATAGAGCAGCCGCGCATCGGTGGCGACACCCGCCGCCACCCAGGCCTGGGCCACCTGCTGCGGTGTGCTGCCCGGCTCGACGGACAGCTCCACCGCCGGCTTGTCCAGCGCCAGCGGCTGGTCCAGCCACCACCAGGCCGCGCCGGCGCCCGCCCCGGCCAGACCCAGGGCCAGCAGCAGCAGGCTCAGCAGCCAGCCCACGGCGCCGAGACCGGCGGAGCGTTTTCTTCTGTTGCGATGGCGGGCCAAGACCTGAGCTTTCCGAAGGTGATGTGGGCGCTGATGATAATCGGGGCCATGAGCGAACCCACCCACACCACTTCCACCATCACCGGCGGCGCGCTGCGCCTGGCCGACTGGGGCCTGATGCGCGCCCAGGGCGAGGAAGCCGCCAAGTTTCTGCACGGCCAGCTGACCCAGGACATCGCGCTGCAGCCCCTCGATCAGGCCCGGCTGGCCGGGTACTGCTCGGCCAAGGGCCGGTTGCTGGCCACCTTGCTGGCCGTCAAGAACACCGGCGATGAGCTGCTGCTGGCCCTGCCGGCCGAGCTGCTGGCGCCGACCCTGAAGCGGCTCTCGATGTTTGTGCTGCGCGCCAAGTGCAGGCTCAGCGATGCCAGCGCCGACTGGGCGCTGTGGGGCCTGGCCGGCCCGGCGGCCAGCGCCTGGCTGGGCGAGGCCGCGCCGGCCGAGGTCTGGGGCGTGGCCCGCGTCGGCACGGCCCTGGTCGTGAAACTGCCCGAGGCCGCCGGCGGAGCGGCCCGCTACGCGCTGCTGCAGCCGGCGCAGGACCCGGCCCCCGCCCTGCCCGCGCTGGCCGAGGCCGACTGGCAATGGCTGGAAGTGCAGGCCGGCCTGGCCTGGGTGCGCGGCGCGACGGTCGAGCAGTTCGTGCCGCAGATGCTCAATCTAGAGCTGCTGGGCGGGGTGAACTTCCAGAAGGGCTGCTATCCCGGCCAGGAGGTGGTGGCGCGCAGCCAGTACCGCGGCACGGTCAAGCGCCGCACCTTGATGTTTGCCGCCGAGGGCGCTGCCCAGGCGGTGATCGGCCAGGAGCTGTTCCACAGCCAAGACCCTGCCCAGCCAGCCGGCCTGGTCGCGGCCGTGGCGCGGCGCGAAGGCCAGACCCTGCTGCTGGCCGAGGTCAAGCTGGCGGCGCTGGAGGCCGGCAGCCTGCATCTGGGCAGCGCCGAGGGCCCGGCGCTGAGTCCGCGCGCGCTCCCTTATCCGGTGGGCGAGCCGCAGTGAGCAGCGCCGTCCAGGCCGAGCTCTATATCTATTACAAGCTCGGCCCGGCGCAGGCCGAGGCCGCACTGGCGGCCTTCGAGCAGGCCCGGGGCGAGGCGCCGGTGCGGCTGCTGCAGCGCCGCGATGACGATGCAGCCCTGCTGACCTGGATGGAGGTCTACGGCCCGGATGTGGCCCAGGCCCAGCTCGTGGAACAGCGTATCGCCGCCGTGATGGCGCCGTTCGCTGTCGGGGCCCGGCACCGCGAGGTCTTTGCGGCACTGAGCCCGGCGGCCAGCCCGGCGAAGTAAGAAACAGTCAGTCAAAGCGGCTGTTTTTGGGGCGATCAGCGCCCGCCCAGGCCCTCTAGCATGCGGACGATGGAAAGATCGCGGCCATGCGCCGGTAGCGCCAGCAGCCCAGTTCCCCGGCCATTGCGCCCGGCGGATCTGCCGTCACGCTCAAGTTTGCCGGTGCCTGTCCGAAATCCGACCATAGGCCATCGTAGGTAGATCACCTGCAAGGCGTTCGCAAGCGACTCGCGTCCCGGCAAGGGCTGCGAGCCGGAACGCCGTCGCAGCCCTGATCGACTCGCGTGCTGCCGGAATTTCTGCCCTGCGCAAGCCATCGTGATGCGTGGGGCCCAACTTACATGCTCCTGGAGCTGACCATGGCCTCTCTCATCGAGAACCTCAGTACTGCGCAAATTGCCGCCCTGTCCACCAGCACCCTGTCAAAGCTGGGGAGCGCCGATTGGGCGGCGTTCAGTACCGAACAGATCCAGGCGCTGACCACCAGCCAGTTCAACTACCTGACCACCAACGCGGTGGCCCAGCTGTCGACCGCCCAGTTCGCGGTGATACAGACCGAAGACCTGCGCATGCTCAGCACGCAGGCGGTCAAGGTCATCAGCAGCGCCCAGATCGACGCGATGGGCTCCGAGCAGTTCGGTGCGCTGAAGACCCAGCAGGTCAGCGCCTTCTCGACGGCCCAGCTCGGCAGCTTCGGCAGCGATGACATCAGCGCGCTGGCCAGCGAGCAGATCCGCGCGCTGACCAGCAACCAGGTCTCCAATTTGTCGACCCACCAGGTCGCCAACCTGACCAGCGAGGACTTGCAGGCCCTGAAGACCGAGCAGGTGCGCGCGCTGAACTCGGCCCAGGTCGGCGGCCTGAGCAGCGAAAACATCGTCGCCTTGCAAAGCCAGCAGGTCGCGGCGCTGGGCTCGACCCAGGTCGGCGGCCTCGGTACGGCGCAGCTGGCCGCGATGGAATCGGCCGATCTGCGAGCGCTGGGCACGGGCGCCCTGCGGGCGCTGAGCACGGCTCAGCTTGACAGTCTGGGCTCCGACCAGATCGCGGCACTGGCCACCCAGCAGGTGGCCGCCTTGACGACCACTCAGCTGGCCAACCTCAGCAGCGAAGACCTGGCCGCCTTCAGCAGCGAGCAGGTCCGCGCCCTGAGCACCGGCCAGATCGCCGGTCTGGGCAGCGCTCAGCTCGCCAACCTGACCAGCGAGGACTTGCAGGCCTTCAAGACCGAGCAGGTGCGCGCGCTGGGTTCGGCCCAGCTGGGCGCGTTGAGCACCGAAAACATCGTGGCGCTGCAGACCCAGCAGGTCGCGGCCCTGGGTTCGACCCAGGTCGGTGGCTTGGAGACGGAACAACTGGCCGCGATGGAATCGGCCGATCTGCGCGCCATCAGCACCGCCGCGCTGCGCGCCTTCTCCAGCGCCCAGCTCGACAGCCTGGCCTCCGAACAGATTGCCGGCCTGGCCACCCAGCAGGTGGCCGGGCTGTCCACCTCGCAGCTGGCCAATCTGGCCAGCGAGGACTTGAGCGCGCTGGGCAGCGAACAGCTGCGTGCGCTGAGCACCGGCCAGATCGCCGGCCTGAGCACCGGCCAGCTCGCCAACCTGACCAGCGAGGACTTGCAGGCCCTGAAGACCGAGCAGGTGCGTGCGCTGGGCTCGGCCCAGCTGGGTGCGCTGAGCACCGAGAACATCGCTGCGCTGCAAAGCCAGCAGGTCGCGGCCCTGGGCTCGGCCCAGGTCGGCGGTCTGGAAACCGAGCAACTGGCCGCGATGGAGTCGGCCGATCTGCGCGCGCTGAACACCGCCGCACTGCGCGCGCTGTCCACCGCCCAGCTCGACAGCCTCGCTTCCGAGCAGATCGCGGCGCTGGCCACCGGCCAGGTCGTCGCCTTGTCGACCGGCCAGCTGGCCGCGATGAGCAGCGAGGACCTCGCCGCGCTGGGCAGCGATCAGGTGCGCGCCTTGGGCACCGGCCAGATTGCCGGGCTCACGACGGCCCAGCTGGCCACGATCACCAGCGAGGATCTGCAGGCGCTGAAGACCGAACAGATCCGCGCGCTGGGCTCGGCCCAGCTGGGTGCGCTGTCCAGCGAGAACATCGTCGCGCTGCAAAGCCAGCAGGTCGCGGCGCTGGGCTCGGCCCAGGTCGGCGGTCTTGAGACCGATCAGCTCGCCGCGATGGAGTCGGCCGACCTGCGCGCGCTGAACACCGCCGCCTTGCGCGCCCTGTCCACCGCCCAGATCGACGGCCTGGGCACGGAACAGCTGGCGGGCCTGGCAACCGGCCAGGTCGCCACGCTGTCCACCCAGCAGCTGGCCAACCTCAGCAGCGAGGATCTCGCCGCTTTGACCAGCGACCAGATTCGCGCCTTGGGCACCGGCCAGATCGCCGGCCTGAGCACGGCCCAGCTGGCGACTATCACCAGCGAAGACCTGCAGGCGCTGAAGACCGATCAGATTCGCGCCCTGGGTTCGGCCCAGCTGGGCGCGCTGTCCACCGAGAACATCGAAGACCTGCAAACCCAGCAGGTCGCGGCACTGAGCTCGTCCCAGGTCGCCGGTCTGAGCACCGACCAGTTGGTGGCCATGGAGTCGGATGATCTGCGCGCGCTGAGCACCGCCGCCTTGCGCGCCCTCTCCACCGCCCAGCTCGACGCCCTGGGCACGGACCAGATCGCCGCACTGAGCTCGGCCCAGATCGCCGCGCTGAGCTCCGCACCGCAGCTGGGCAACCTCAGCAGCGAAGACCTGAGCGCGCTGACCAGCGACCAGATCCGCGCCCTGAGCACCAGCCAGATCGCCGGGCTCACGACGGCCCAGGTCTCGACCCTGGCCAGCGATGATCTGCAGGCCCTGAAGACCGAGCAGATCCGCGCCCTGGGCTCGGCCCAGCTCGGCGCCCTGGCCTCGGAGAACATCGTCGCGCTGCAGAGCCAGCAGGTCGCGGCCCTGGGTTCCGCCCAGGTCGGCGGCCTGGAAACCGATCAACTGGCCGCGATGGAATCGGCCGATCTGCGGGCAATGAACACGGCCGCGCTGCGCGCCCTGTCGACCGCGCAGATTGATGGCCTGAGCACCGATCAGCTGGCCGGTCTGGCAACAGCACAGGTAGCCGCCCTGTCCACCACCCAGCTGGCCAACCTGAGCAGCGATGACTTCGCCGCCTTCACCAGCGACCAGGTCCGCGCACTGAGCACCGGCCAGATCGGTGGGCTCACGACGGCCCAGGTCTCCACCATTGCCAGCGACGATCTGCAGGCCTTCAAGACCGAGCAGATCCGCGCTCTGGGCTCGGCCCAGCTCGGCGCGCTGTCCACAGAAAGCATCGTCGCGATGCAGACCCAGCAAGTCGCAGCTCTGGGCTCGGCCCAGGTCGGCGGTCTGGAAACCGACCAGCTCGCGGCGATGGAGTCGGCCGACCTGCGTGCGATGAACACGGCCGCCTTGCGTGCCCTGTCCACCGTCCAGCTCGACAGCCTGGCCTCCGAGCAGATCGGTGCGCTGGCCACGGCCCAGGTCGCTGCGCTGTCGACCGTCCAGCTGGCCAATATGAGCAGCGAAGATCTGGCGGCGCTGACCAGCGACCAGGTGCGTGCCTTGAGCACCGGCCAGATCGGCGGGCTCACGACGGGCCAGATGGCCAACATCACCAGTGAGGATCTGCAGGCCTTCAAGACCGAGCAGATCCGCGCCCTGGGCTCGGCCCAGCTCGGTGCCCTCGCCTCGGAGAACATCGTTGCGCTGCAAAGCCAGCAAGTGGCGGCCCTGGGCTCGGCCCAGGTCGGCGGTCTGGAGACCGACCAGCTGGCCGCGATGGAATCGGCCGATCTGCGGGCGATGAACACGGCCGCCTTGCGCGCCCTGAGCACCGCGCAGATCGACGGCCTGAGCACTGATCAGCTGGCCGGGCTGGCCACGGCCCAAGTGGCCGCCCTGTCCACCACCCAGCTGGCCAATCTGAGCAGCGAGGATCTCGCCGCGCTGACCAGCGATCAGGTCCGCGCGCTGACCACCGGTCAGCTCGGTGGTCTGAGTACGGCTCAGCTGGCCAATTTCACCAGCGAGGATCTGCAGGCACTGAAGACCGAGCAGATCCGTGCGCTGGGCTCGGCCCAGCTCGGCGCCCTGAGCACGGAGAATATTGCTGCGCTGCAGACCCAGCAGGTCGCTGCCCTGGGCTCGGCCCAGGTCGCTGGCTTGGAGACGGAGCAACTGGCCGCCATGGAATCGGCCGACCTGCGCGCGATGAACACGGCCGCCTTGCGCGCCCTGAGCACCGCCCAGATCGACGGGCTGAGCTCGGAGCAGATTGCCGCACTGTCCACCCAGCAGATCGCCGCGCTGAGTTCGGCCCCGCAGCTGGGCAATCTCAGCAGCGATGATCTGAGCGCGCTGACCAGCGACCAGATCCGTGCGCTGAGCACCGCTCAAATCGCCGGGCTCACGACGGGCCAGATGGCCACGATCACCAGCGAAGATCTGCAGGCCTTCAAGACCGAGCAGATCCGCGCCCTGGGCTCGGCCCAGCTGGGTGCGCTGAGCAGCGAGAACATCGTTGCGCTGCAAAGCCAGCAAGTCGCAGCCCTGGGTTCCGCCCAAGTCGGCGGCCTGGAGACCGATCAACTGGCGGCCATGGAGTCGGCCGACCTGCGTGCGATGAACACGGCCGCCTTGCGCGCCCTGAGCACCGCGCAGATCGACGGCCTGAGCACCGATCAGCTGGCCGGTCTGGCCACCGTGCAGGTTGCGTCCCTGTCCACCACCCAACTGGCCAATCTGAGCAGCGATGACTTCGCCGCCTTCACCAGCGACCAGGTCCGCGCACTGACCACGGCCCAGATCGGTGGCCTGAGCACCGCCCAGGTCTCCACCATCGCCAGCGATGATCTGCAAGCCTTCAAGACCGAGCAGATCCGCGCTCTGGGCTCGGCCCAGCTCGGTGCGCTGTCCACAGAAAGCATCGTCGCGCTGCAGACCCAGCAAGTCGCGGCCCTGGGCTCGGCCCAGGTCGGCGGGCTTGAAACCGACCAGCTCGCGGCGATGGAGTCGGCCGACCTGCGCGCGATGAACACGGCCGCCTTGCGTGCCCTGTCCACCGCCCAGCTCGACAGCCTGGCCTCCGAACAGATCGGTGCACTGGCCACGGCCCAGGTCGCTGCGCTGTCGACCACCCAGCTGGCCAATATGAGCAGCGAGGACCTCGCGGCGCTGACCAGCGATCAGGTGCGTGCGCTGAGCACCGGTCAGATCGGTGGCCTGAGCACCGGCCAGATGGCCAATCTGACCAGCGAAGACCTGCAGGCGCTGAAGACCGAGCAGGTCCGCGCGCTGGGCTCGGCCCAGTTGGGCGCCCTCTCCTCGGAGAACATCGTTGCCTTGCAAAGCCAGCAGGTCGCGGCTCTGGGCTCGGCCCAGGTCGGCGGCCTGGAAACCGATCAACTGGCCGCGATGGAATCGGCCGATCTGCGGGCAATGAACACGGCCGCGCTGCGCGCCCTGTCCACCGCCCAGATCGATGGCCTCAGTACCGATCAGCTGGCCGGCCTGGCAACGGCGCAAGTGGCGTCCCTGTCCACCACCCAGCTGGCCAATCTGAGCAGCGATGACTTTGCCGCCTTCACCAGCGACCAGGTCCGCGCACTGACCACGGCACAGATCGGCGGCCTGAGCACTGCCCAGGTCTCCACCATCGCCAGCGACGATCTGCAGGCCTTCAAGACCGAGCAGATCCGCGCTCTGGGCTCGGCCCAGCTCGGTGCGCTGAGCACCGAGAGCATCGTCGCGCTGCAGACCCAGCAAGTCGCGGCCCTGGGCTCGGCCCAGGTCGGCGGGCTTGAAACCGACCAGCTCGCGGCGATGGAGTCGGCCGACCTGCGTGCGATGAACACGGCCGCTTTGCGCGCCCTGTCCACCGCCCAGCTCGACAGCCTGGCCTCCGAGCAGATCGGCGCGCTGGCCACGGCCCAGGTCGCTGCGCTGTCGACCACCCAGCTGGCCAATATGAGCAGCGAGGATCTGGCGGCACTGACCAGCGACCAGGTGCGTGCCTTGAGCACCGGCCAGATCGGCGGGCTCACGACGGCTCAGATGGCCAATCTGACCAGCGAAGACCTGCAAGCGCTGAAGACCGAACAGGTCCGCGCGCTGGGCTCGGCTCAGCTCGGCGCCCTCTCCTCGGAGAACATCGTTGCCTTGCAAAGCCAGCAGGTTGCGGCCCTGGGCTCGGCCCAGGTCGGCGGCCTGGAGACCGATCAACTGGCCGCGATGGAATCCGCCGATCTGCGCGCAATGAACACGGCTGCGCTGCGCGCCCTGAGCACCGCGCAGATCGATGGCCTCAGCACCGATCAGCTGGCCGGCCTGGCCACGGCCCAAGTGGCCGCGCTGTCCACCACCCAGCTGGCCAATCTGAGCAGCGATGACTTTGCCGCCTTCACCAGCGACCAGGTCCGCGCACTGACCACGGCACAGATCGGCGGCCTGAGCACCGCCCAGGTCTCCACCATCGCCAGCGATGATCTGCAGGCCTTCAAGACCGAGCAGATCCGCGCTCTGGGCTCGGCCCAGCTCGGTGCGCTGAGCACAGAAAGCATCGTCGCGATGCAGACCCAACAGGTCGCGGCCCTGGGCTCGGCCCAGGTCGGCGGTCTGGAAACCGACCAGCTCGCGGCGATGGAGTCTGCCGACCTGCGCGCGATGAACACGGCCGCCTTGCGCGCCCTGTCCACCGCCCAGCTCGACAGCCTGGCTTCCGAGCAGATCGGTGCGCTGGCTACGGCCCAGGTCGCTGCGCTGTCGACCGTCCAGCTGGCCAATATGAGCAGCGAGGACCTCGCGGCGCTGACCAGCGACCAGGTGCGCGCCTTGGGTACCGGCCAGATTGCCGGGCTCTCGACGGCTCAGCTGGCTACGATCACCAGCGAGGACTTGCAAGCGCTGAAGACCGAGCAGATCCGTGCCCTGGGCTCGGCCCAGCTCGGCGCGCTGAGCAGCGAAAACATCGCCGCGCTGCAGACCCAGCAGGTCGCGGCCCTGGGTTCCGCCCAGGTCAGCGGTCTTGAAACCGACCAGCTCGCGGCCATGGAATCGGCCGACCTGCGTGCGATGAACACGGCCGCGCTGCGGGCGCTGAGCACCGCCCAGCTCGACAGCCTGGCCTCCGAGCAGATCGGCGCACTGGCCACCGGTCAGGTGGCGGCCTTGTCGACCACCCAACTGAGCAGCATGAGCAGCGAGGACCTGGCCGCGCTGAGCAGCGACCAGCTGCGTGCACTGAGCACCGGTCAGATCGTCAGCCTGAGCACGGCCCAACTGGCCAACATCACCAGCGAGGACCTGCAAGCGCTGAAGACCGAACAGATCCGCGCGCTGAGCTCGGCTCAGCTGGCGGCCCTGTCGACCGAGAACATCGAGGATCTGCAGACCCAGCAAGTCGCGGCCCTGGGCTCGGCCCAGGTCGCCGGCCTGAACACCGACCAGTTGCTGGCGATGGAGTCCGAAGACCTGCGTGCACTGTCGACCGCCGCCGTCCGTGCGCTGTCGACCGCACAGCTCGACAGCCTGGGCTCGGCAGAGATCTCGGTGCTGCAGACCGCGCAGGTGGCCGCGCTGTCCACCACCCAGCTGGCCAATCTGAGCAGCGAGGATCTGGCCGGACTGAGCAGTGACCAGGTGCGTTCGCTGAGCACCGGCCAGCTCGGCGGGCTCACCACCGCCCAGATGGCCACGCTGACCAGCGAGGATCTGCAGGCCCTGAAGACCGAACAGGTGCGGGCGCTGAGCTCGGCCCAGATCGGCGCGCTGTCAACCGAGAACATCGAGGCCTTGCTGACCCAGCAGGTCGCCGCCCTGAGCTCGGGCCAGATCGCCGGCCTGGGCACCGCCCAGATCGAGGCGATGCAGACGGCCGATGTGTCGTCCATCACCTCGGCGGCGCTGCGCGGCCTGACGACGGCGCAGTTCGAGGCCTTCAGCTCGGCCCAGATCGGCGCATTGACCGGCGCTCAGATCGCCGGCCTGGGCACGGCCCAGATCAGCGGTCTGACCACCGAGGACCTGAACGCCTTCCGCACCGACCAGTTCGCCGGCCTCTCGTCGGTGCAGCTGGCCAGCCTGTCGACCTTGCAGGTCTCGTCGCTGGAAACTGCGGATCTGCAGGCCATCAGCTCGGCCAGCATCCGGGCGCTGACCACCGGCCAGCTGTCGGTGCTGAGCTCCGAGCAGATCGTCGCGCTGAGCAGCAACCAGATCGGTGCGCTGAGCTCGGCCCAGGCATCGGGCCTGACCACGCAGCAAATCGTCGCGATCGAGACCGCCGACATCGGCGCCCTCGGCACGGCCACCCTGCGTGCGCTCGCCACCGACCGGATCGAGGCGCTGAGCTCCGAGCAGGTCGCGGCACTCAGCGTGGCCCAGGCGAGCGCGCTGAGCTCGGCCCAGATCAACACCCTGGCCACCGAGGATCTGAACGCGCTGGGCACCCAGCACTTCGCGGCGCTGACCTCGGTGCAAATCCAGGGCCTGGCCACCGCGCAAGTCCTGGCGCTTGAATCGCAGGATCTGCGTGCGATCAATATCTTCAGCCTGCGAGCCCTCAGCACCGAGCAACTCGGCGCGCTGAGCACCGAGCAGATGACTCAGCTGAGCAATCTGCAGCTCGGCGCACTGAGCACGGCCCAGGTCGCTTCGCTGGCCACCGAGGATGTGGCAGCGCTGAGCAGCAGCCAGGTCACGGCGCTGACCTCATCTCAGCTCGGCGCCATGGGCACCCACCAGATTGCGGCGCTGGACAGCGAGGACATCGCGGCCATCAGCACGGCCAATCTGCGTGCACTGGACTCGGCGGACTTCAACGCGCTGAGCAGCGGCCAGATCGAAGCCTTGGGCAGTGCACAGTGGGCGGCCATCAGCAGCGCCCAGGTCCAAGGCATCGAGACGGCGGATCTGCAGGCGATCGCGACCGAAGAGCTGCGTGCTCTGAGCACGGCGGCCCTGCGCAGCCTGTCGACCGAGCATATCGAGGCCCTGAGCACCGAGCAGGTCGCCGCGCTGAGCACCCAGCAGGTGGCGGGTCTGAGCACGATACAGGTCACCGCGCTGGAAACGGCCGACATCGTCGCGATGAGCACCGCCCAGGTCGCCAGCCTGAGCTCCGTGCAGGTCGGGGCACTGGAGACCGAGCACATCCGTGCTCTGGCCACCGAGGACATCACGGCACTGAGCACCGGCCAGATTGACGGGCTGAGCACCGCGCAGATCGTGTCCTTCGCCACCGAGCAGATCCAGGGCTTCGAAACCCGGGACCTGGCCAGCATGACCATGGATCAGGTCTCGGCCTTCACCTCCGAGCAGATGAGCGCGATGGACTCCGGTCAGATCGATGCGCTCTTCCTGGCCACCCCCATCGTGCTGGATCTGGACGGCAACGGCGTCCAGACCCTGGCGGCCAGCGAGGGCGTCAGCTTCGACATGAACGGCACGGGCAATGCCCAGCGCTGGGGTTGGGCGGGCAAGCAGGACGGTCTGCTGGCGATGGACCGGAACGGCGACGGCCAGATCAATGACGGCAGCGAGCTGTTCGGCACCGGCACCACCTTGAGCAGCGGTCAGCGCGCGGGCAACGGCTTCGCGGCGATGCTGGATCTCGACAGCAATGGCGACCACAAGCTGGATGCCAACGATGCCGAGTTCTACAAGCTCAAGGTCTGGGTGGACGGCAATAGCGACGGCAAGACCGATGTCAACGAGCTGCGCGGCCTGGTCGATATGGGCATCGGCTCGCTGGATCTGAAGGCCAGCACCGGCACCGAGATCGACAACGGCAATCTGCTGGGTCTGGTGTCCAGCTACACCACCACCGATGGCGCCAGCCACGCGATGGCCGATGTCTGGTTCGCCAAGGATCAGCCGCCTCAGCTCAGCGACCTGCTGGCACAGCCCGAGGCCAATCTGCTGGGCGCCCTGCCGAGCGCTGTGGTGACGCCGCCTCAGACCAGCGGTCCGGATGCCGCGCTGCTGAGGCTCAAGCCCAGCGATGAGGACGACCTGAACCGCCTGCCGCCGCTGATCTAAAGAAGCCAGGCCCCCCAAGGGCCCGGATGCCGAACCAGGCATCCGGGCCCTTTTCCATGGTGGGCTGGGGACGCAAAAAAACCCGCGGCGCGGCGGGTTGGGTCGGGATGGGGTCTGCGGCCTAGGCCGGGTGCTTGTCAAAGAAACGCTGGATCACCGTGCGGATATCGCGCCGGCGCATCAGCTCATAGCCCTGCAGCGCATAACGCTCGCGCGCCGCGTCATCGGCCACCAGGGCTTCGCAGGCGGCCTGCAGCTGCTCGGTCTTGACGAACTGCAGCGCGCCGTCCTGGCGCAGATCGTCCTCGATCTCCAGCTCTTCGCTGTAGTCGCAGACCACTGCCTTGCGATTGGCCAGCAGATAGGAGACGCGCACGATCTCGAAAATGGTGCCGCGCGAAAAGTTCACGACCACCTTGGCGCGGGCGATGAACTCGTCGCGCTGCTTGCCCCAGACATTGCACAGCGTCATCACCGACAGCCCGCTCAAGTCGCGGCGCAGGCCAGACACCTTGTGCAGCGCCTCCATGCGGTCGGCGGTGATATTGCCGTAGTACAGCACGTCGATGTCCTGGGCCACGCCCTGCGGCACCTTCTCCAGGTTCGGCGCATAGGCGGTCAACGCGTGGTAGGCCGGGAAGCGCGGATTGATCGCATTCCAGCTCGTGACATTGCTCTGGCTGTAGTCCCAGATCTGGAAACGGTCGGCCACATACTGGGCGCCGGTGCCGCGCAGATCCTTGTCCGCATAGCGCTCCATATTGAAGAAGATGGTGCCGCTAGGAAAGCTGTCGATCAGACCCAGCTGCAGCGGGATCTGAAAGCCGAACACGATGTTCAGCGCCTCGGGATCGAAGTGGTTGATGCGGCGCTGCACCTCGTGGCCCAGCGCGGCAAAACCCCAGTGGTAGGACTCCACCACCTCGTTATAGGCGTCGAGAATGCCCACCTTGGGGTGGAAGGGGTTGTACTGGACCAGGCAGATCTTCATGGGGTTCTCAATCAGGCAGCAAGTCCATCGGGTGGGCCCGCACCAGATAACGCTCGGCACTCTCCACCAGCACCAGACGGGCGCCGACGCTCTTGCAGTAGCGGAAATCGATCATCGTGTTCCAGACAAAGTGCACCTGGCCGAAGAAGCTCGCCAGCAGGTCCGAGAAACCGATGTCGAAGGCATAGCTGTCGCCGAAGATCACGACCGCTTCCTGGTAGGGCGCGGCCGGGTTCTGCAGCACGTAATGGTTGCCGACATGGGCGCCGGTGGTGGCCATCAGGCGGTTGTCATAGACCGGCGGCGCGCGCCGGGCGATGCTGAGCACGCTCTCGTAGCAGGGCTCCGCCGCGTACTTCAGCAGCAGATCATGACGCCACCAGCTGCGCATCAGCGGCAGCAGCCGGACATCGAAATGCCGCTCGGGCCAGACCGAGGCCATCAGCGCGGCAAAGCCGAACCAGGCGCCGCTGAGGGCCCAATGGCTGTTGCCGCGAAACACCAGCTCCGCCCGCCAGGATTCGGCACGCAGCCGCTCCAGCGGATAGACCAGGGCGCCGGCCGGCATGGCCTGCAGCAGCTGCTGCACCGGCCGCTCGCCGCGCACCTGGGCCGAGCCGGCGGGCCAGCGGGCCTCGGGGATGATGGACTGTTTCTCGGGCACGACCAGATGGGCGAAGCGCGCGCCTATGGCCGCGCTGGCCGCGAGCCGGCGCTCAAACACCTGGCGCCATTCGGCCAGCCCGGCCTCGCTCAGGCGCAGCTCGCCCAGGTATTGCTGCTCCCAGCTGTTATTGCCATTGGCGATGAACTGCCAGCCATCGACCCCGGTGATCGCCACCTGGTCGGTCGACAGCGCGCCGAAGGGCCGGTCATACAGAGCGGCCAGGCGCTGGTGATTGGCCTCGGCCAGCGCGCGCTCGGCGGCCAGGAACTCGGACAGGCGCTCTTCTTCGCTCATCATCCGAGGGCCTCAGGCCACCAGCGGCAGCGCACGCCGCACCGCCGCGCCGCTATAGACCTGCCACAGCGCCAGGAACTCCGCCTCGGCCCCGGGCTCGCCGCGGCCCAGCGCCGGCAGCACCGCGCCGAGCGCGGCCAGGTCCGCCTGGGCACCATAGCGATGTGCGATCAGCGGGGCCAGGCCGGCGATGTTCTGGGCCGCCGCCTCGGCGCTCAAGAGGCCCAGGCGGCGCCCGGACAGGGTCAGCGCCAGATAGGCCAGATGGGCCAGCTTCAGCGGCCGCCCCATCGGGTTGGCCGAATGCTGCGCCGCGCTGGTGCGGAAGAAGCCCAGATGCTCGTTGATATAGGCCAACGGCTTGTCCACGCTGGCCTTCAGAAAGGCGCCCAGATCCTCCAGGCCGGTGAAGCAGATGCCGTCCAGGCTGGGATCGTCCAGCGGCTCGGCCATCGCGGCGCGGAAGGTCGCGTTCGAGAACTCGCCCAGCCAGTTGCCGCTGCGCCCGGCCGTGTGCTGGAACAGCAGCTCGGCACGCAGCTCCAGCAGGCGCTGCGGAAAGGCGGCCACCGCCTCGGGCACCGGCAGATCGCGGATCGGCTGGCCGCTCTCGGTGGCGGTCCAGCGCCGGCTTACCGCGACATTGACCTGGCCGCTGCTATGGGCCAGCAGATGGCGCTCGTAGAAGCTCGGATAGGGAATGTCATCGTCCAACAGCAGATGGAACAGCTCGGTGGGTCGCTGGCGGAACAGCCACAGCAGGTGGCGGAAGTTGTCGTAGGCGCCGCTGCGCGGCCCGGCGACGACCTCGATGGCCAGATCGGCCACCAGGCTTTTCAGCGGCTCGGCGCTCAGCGCCGCGACAAAAGCCTGGTCGGGGCTGTCGTCGGAGATGATGACACGGGCCGGCTTGACGGTCTGGTGGCGCAGCGCGGTCAGCAGCTCGATCAGGTATTTGGGCTTGTAGGCCGGCACCAGGGTCGTGATCTGCATGGCGGCTCAGCCCAGTACGGCGCGGATCACGGCGGCCACGCGACCGACCTCCTCGGCCGTCATATAGGGCGCGATCGGCAGGCTCAGCACCTCGTGCTGCAGGCGCTCGGCCATCGGCAGCGCCGGCCAGGCCTGGTCGGCATAGGCCTGCTGCTGGTGGCAGGCGGTCGGATAGTGCACCAGATGGCCGATCTGCGCGGCCGTCAGCGCCGCCTGCAGCGCGGCGCGGCGCGGTGTGGCCACCACCATCAGATGCCAGACCGGCTCGGCGCCGTCCGCCACCTGGGGCAGTTGCAGCGGCAAGCCGTCCAGCGCCTGCAGATACAGGGCCGCGACGCGGCGGCGCGCGGCGTTTTCTTCGTCCAGCGCCGGCAGCTTGGCGCGCAGCACCGCCGCCTGGATCTCGTCGAGCCGCGAGTTGACGCCGGCCATCTCATGCTTGTATTTGATGCTGGAGCCGTAGTTGCGCAGCATGCGCAGCTTGGCCGCCAGCGCCTCGTCATCGGTGGTGATCGCGCCGCCATCGCCCAGCGCACCGAGGTTCTTGCCCGGGTAGAAGCTGAAGCCGGCCGCATCACCGAGGCTGCCGGTGCGGCGGCCGCGATAGCGCGCGCCATGGGCCTGGGCCGCGTCCTCGATGACCTTGAGCCCGTGCTCGGCGGCGATCGCCATGATGGTGTCCATCTCGGCCGGCTGGCCGTAGAGATGGACCGGCATGATGGCGCGGGTGCGCGGCGTGATCGCGGCCTTGATCAGGCGCGGGTCCAGATTGTGGGTGCGGGGATCGGACTCGACCGGCACCGGCCGCGCCCCCGCCTGGCTCACCGCCAGCCAGGTCGCGATAAAGGTGTTGGACGGCACGATGACCTCGTCGCCCGGGCCGATCCCATAGGCGCGCAGCAGCAGCTGCAGCGCGTCCAGCCCGTCGGCGACACCGATGCAGTGCTTGGCTTCGCAGTAGTCGGCAAACTCGCGCTCGAAGGCCGCGACCTCCTCGCCCAGCACATACCAGCCCGAGTTCAGCACCCGGTCGATGCCGGCGCGTATGGCCGGCTCGTGGGCCGCGTTGATGCGCTTGAGGTCCAGAAAAGGAATCGCCCCCGCCATCACTTGCTCCAGCGCGCGCGCATGAACTCGGCGTAGTCGCGGTAGTAGTCGTCCTCGCTGTACTTGTTCGAGGCCAGCACCATGCAGACCGCGCCCGAGGAGAAGTTATCCAGCTCGCGCCAGATCATCGGGCAGACATAGAGGCCGTTGTAGGAGCGGTTCAGATGGACGCGCTTCTTTTCCTTGCCGTCGTCCAGCACCACATCGAAGCTGCCCGACATCGCGACGATGAACTGGTGCAGCTCCTTGTGCGCATGGCCGCCGCGCTCGGAGCCGCCGGGCACGTCATAGAGGTAGTAGACCCGCTGGATATCAAAGGGCACATGGTCCCCGCCTTCGATAAAGGTCAGGTTCCCGCGCGGATCATGGATCTTGGGCAGATCCAGCATCTGGCAGCGATCAATCGACATGTTTTGCGTCCCTTGGTGCGTTGGCGCCGATTGTGGCCCGGGACGCGGCCACGCCGCCTCGGAAAAAGCCCGCTTCAGCGCCGCATCTTCTTGAAACGCGCCGAGTAGATCTCGCGGTCCAGCAGCTCCACCTTGGCCGGCACCTTGTAGGCCGCCAGCTTCGCCAGGCAGGCCTTGCGCACGCGCAGGCGCAGCACGTCGGCCGCCTCGGCATCGTGCACCACCACCTTGGCGACGACGATCTGGCCCAGCAGCGCATGTTTCTCGCCAAGCACGACCACATCATCGATATTCGGCAGGGCCAGGATCACATCCTCGACCTCGGCCGGATAGACCTTCTGGCCACCGACATTGATCAGGTCGGTGACGCGGCCGAGGATGCGGAAATAGTCGCCGTCGACCTCGACCCGGTCCTGGGTGTTGAACCAGCCCTGCTCGTCAAAGCCCGAGGGCGCGTTCAGATAGCCGACCATGCGGTAATTCGAGCGTATCCACAGAATGCCCTCGCGCACCTGGGTCTCGAAGCCGGCACCGCCGATGCGCACCCACAAGGAACCATCGGGCCGCGACTGCGAGCGCAGCACGCCGACCTCGGACAGGCCGTAGGTCTGCTGCAGCTCGACGCCGGGGAAACGGGCGCGGATGCGGTCCAGCGTGGCCTGCGGCATCGTCTCGGTGCCGTAGGTGATGCGTTTGAGCGAGCTCAGGTCGTAGCGCTGGGCCAAGTCGGTGGCGGCCAGCAGGGTCAGAAAGGACGGCGTGGTCGGCAGCAGCTCGACCTTGTGGCGCTGGATGGCTTCGCAAATCGTCGCGATCGCGCGGTTCTCGGCCGTCACCACGGTGCCCAGGCTGGCGGTGATGGCCAGAATCGTGTTGATGCCGCCGAAATGGTCCAACATCAGAAAAGGGATGGCAACCACCGGCGCGCGCGCCGTGCGGAACTTGTCCATCACCCGCTCGAAGTCGTGCAGCATGCCTTTGGGCTTGCCGGTCGAGCCCGAGGAAAACAGCACCAGACCGGGCTTGCCGCTGGCGCGGAACTCGTCGAGCATCGCGTTGGCCACCGGCACCGCATGGGCTTTCAGGGTCCAGCTCAGGCCATCGGGCGCGAACTCGATGGCGTGGTCGCAGCCGCTGATCGCCAGCGCCTCGCCCTCCTCGATCACCGAGCCCCGCGTCATCGGCACGACGATGGCGCGCAGCGAGGCCAGCGCCAGAATCATGCAGAACACATCGGGCGCGTAATCGGCCAGCACCACGACGGTGTGACCGGGGGCGACGCCGCGCGCGGTCAACTCGGCGGCAAAGCCGCTGATCTTGCTCGACACCTGGCCATAGCCGGTGGGGCGATCCTGGTGGACAAAGGCCGGCAGCGCCGGATCGGCCTGGGCGAAACGTTCGAGCAGCCAGTCCATCGCCGGGCTCGCTCAGGCCGCCAGCTGCTCTTGCAGCACCAGCGCGATCAGCGCATAGGAGGTGGCATTGGCGGCATCCTCGTCGGGAATGGCCACGCCAAAGCTCTCCTCCAGCGCCAGCACCAGATTCATCTGCTTCAGCGAATCCCAGCCCGGCACATTGTCCATGCTGGAAGCCTCGTCGAGGCTGGCGGCATCGACCTCCAGCACCGTGGCCATCACCTGTTTCAGCAGCGCGTGATCAAGCTTGCTCGTCGTCATCTTCTTGCAACTCCACCCAGGCGCTCTCGGCCAGCACAAGACCCTCGAGCGCGGATTCATAGGCACGGGCGCCCTCGCCCATCTCGTCAATCATCTCGTCCGTCATGTCGACCCGGTGCAAACCGAGCCGATCAAAGAAGTCTGCCACCTGGGCGTTCTTCGCGGTGGGCAGATAAGACGCCCTGAGCAGGCGCTTACCGCGCGCCAGCGCATCGGCGACGACGGCCCGCCAGACGGCGAACTCGACGCCGCGTCCTATCACCCGGCAGCTCATCAGAAAGCTGTGCACCGCCACCGCATCCTCGCCCTGATCCTCACAGATCAGCACCCCGGTCAGCCCGTGATCGGCCAGCCGGTCGCTGACCGAGAAGGAATAGATGCAGGCGGCCGGGCTGCGCGCCATCAGCGCCGCCACATCGCCGGCCTGCAGCCGCCGCGTCGTCAGATTGAACTGGTTGGACTTGGCCATCAGCTCGGCGATGCGCGGCACTTGCGCGCTCGCATTGCGCTGCAGCCGCAGCTTCAGGCCCAGCGAGCGAAGATAGTCTTGCTGGCTGGCAAAGCCGGCCCGGGCCTCGGCGGCCTGGGCCAGGGCCTTGTACTGGCCGGTCTTGTGGCGGCTCTCGGCACTGACGCCGCCGGCCGTGAACAGCGGCGCGATCTGGTCGCGCAACAGGGCCGGATAGTCCTGCAAGGCCTTGACCGGCACCTGGAACACCCGCACCTGGGGCAGCTGCTCGCGCACCGCCTCGATCTCGAAGGCCGAGTCGTCGACGAAGACAAAGCTCTCCAGCCCCAGATTCAGCTCACGCGCCAGCGCGCGCAGATTGCTGGGCTTGTCATCCCAGTTGACCTTCTTGGCCACCAGCTGCGCGTCACCCAGCACCATGTCCGGGTGCCGGGCCAGCACCTCGTCGACATCGGCCGCATTGTTCTTGCTGGCCAGGCACAGCAGCACACCCTGGGCCTCCAGCGCGCGCAGCTGCTGCTGCACGGTCCAGTAGACATTGCCGGGGAAGCTGTGACGGTCGAGCTTGATGCCGTCCAGCCCGTCCTCGCCGAGGATGCCGCCCCACAAGGTGTTGTCGCAGTCCAGCACCAGCACCTTGTGAAAGGCGCTGCCGAAGCCGCGCGTCGCGAGGCTGGCCTGGCGGGCCAGCCGGCCCAGGAAAGCGGATGTGTAGGGCGACTTGGCGCGGTAGTAGAAGCGCGCATCGAAGGCCTGCTCGGCGCCATGGCGGGCCAGCAGGCCGGCGGTCTCGATCAAGCGCACCTGGGAGTGGCGCGCGGCGGCGGCCGCCAGGCCGCTGTTGAAGGCCTGCAGCGCCTGCTGCTGCGGGCTGTCGGCCGCGACCTCGGGGTTCCACAGATGCGCGCCCAGCAGCAGCACCTGGCCGACGCCGCGGGCCGCCTGCAGCGCCAGCTCCAGCCGGCTCAGGTAGTCGGCTTGGGCGGCCTCGACCTCGGCGCCGTCCAGCCCGGCCAGGCGGCTTTCCCAGCCCGGCTGCAGATTGTCGAAAAAAGGCAGGATCAGCAGCAGATCGACGCCGGCCGCCGCATGGGCTTGGGCATCGCCGATCAGATCGTCATAGCTGCCCTTGGCCACCGTCAGCCGCACACCGGCCAGATAGGCCTGGCGGCGCAGCTGGGTGGACAGCAGGTCGACCGTGATATTGGCGGCAATGCCCAGGCTCAGCGCCCTGAAGCCCGCCTCGCTGCGGTCCAGCTGCTGCAGCGCCTGCATCAGCTCGGCCAGGCTCGCGTCGGGCCGGGCCAGCGTCGCCAGCGCGGCCTGCTCGCTGGCCACCGTCAGCAGGCCCGTCACCATGCCATCGATCCCCCGCCATTGACCCGCAGGTTCTGGCCGGTGATGTAGGCGGCCTCGTCCGAGGCCAGAAAGGCGACCGCGCCGGCCGTGTCCTCGGGCTCGGCGAGGCGGCGCAACGGCGTCTGGCGTGCGGCCATCAGCTGCTGTTTCTCGGACACGCCGGCGATGAACCCGGTGTTGGTCATGCCCGGTGAGACCAGATTGACCGTGATGCCCAGCGGACCGAGCTCGGCCGCCAGATAACGGGTCAGGGTGGACAGCGCACCCTTGGCGATCGCGTAGGCGGTCCAGCCGGCCACCGGTACGCCGTCCCAGGACTGCGAGCCCAGCGAGACGATGCGGCCGCCACCGGCCGCCTGCATCGCCGGCTTGCAGGCCTGGATCATCAGCAGCGCGCTCTTGAGCTGGCCGTCCAGATGCTGCTGCACCTCGTCCCAGCCCAGCTCGTCGATGCTGCGCGCAATGATGCGGGGCGAGGCCGCATTGACCAGCAGGCTGACGCCGCCGAAGCGGGCGCTAGCCTCCTGCACCAGCCGCGCCGCACCCTCGGCGCTGGCCACATCGGCCTGCACCGCGACCGCACGCGCGCCGCCTTCCTTCAGCCGCGCGACCAGGGCCTCGGCCTTGTCGCGGCTGCTCAGATAGTTAACGACCACGGCAAAGCCCTGGGCCGCCAGCTTCTCGCAGATCGCCCGGCCGATGCCGCCGGCGCCGCCGGTGACGATGGCCACCTGGAGCCGCGCTGCGGGCGTGCTGGGCTTGGGCTTGGGCGGCTCCAGCAGCTTGACCTTGCCGCCGCCGCTGAGCACCAGCTGGCCATGCTGGTTGACGATGCGGGTGTCCAGCTCCAGCAGGCGCTCGCGGGGGTGGATCTTCAGCACGGTGCAGCTGACGGTCAGCGTGTCGCCCAGGCGCACCGGCAGCTTGAAGTCCATCGCTTGCGACACCCACAGCGCGCCCGGACCCGGCAGCTTGGTGCCGATCACGGTCGAGATGAAGGAGGCGCCCAGCATGCCGTGGACCACGATCTCCTTGAACGAGGTCTCGCTGGCGTAGTCCGGGTCCACATGCAGCGGGTTGTCGTCGCCGGTGAGCTCGACGAAGCGGCGGATGTCGGCCTCGGTGATGGTCTTGCTGAGCGACTGGCTGTCGCCTTCCTTGACCGACTCGAAGTCGGCAAACACGGCGGTCGTCATTGCGGCGCTCCCAGGGTCCAGCGCCAGACACTGGCGGCGAAATTGAAACCGGCGCCGACCCCGGCCAGCGCGACCAGATCGCCCGGCTTCAGATGGCCGGCGCGCTGCGCCTCCGACAGCGCGATCGCCAGCGAGGCCGAGCCGCTGTTGCCGATCTGGGCCACATTGGTATAGGTCTTGTCCATGCCCAGGCCCAGCTTGCGCACCAGGTACTCGATCAGGCGCAGATTGGCCTGGTGGAAGACCATGAAGTCCAGCGCCTTGACATCGACGCCGGACTTGGCGCAGGCGCGCTTGATGGTCGGCGGCAGATGGGTGATGGCCTGCTTCCAGGTGGCGATGCCGTTCATCTCCATCAGGTCGACCGCGGCATCGAAGGGCCGGCCGTTATTGGCGAAAGAGGCGCCGCCGCCGCGCAGCCGCACCGCCTCGTAGTTGGACGGGTCGGTATGGAAGGCCGAGGCCTGGATGCCCTGCCCCGCCTCGGCCGGACCCAGCACGGCGGCGCCGGCGCCGTCGCTCAGATAGATCGCGGTATTGGCGTCGCGGCGGTCGATATAGCGGCTGCACAGCTCCACGCCGATCACCAGCGCATGGCCCACCTCGGGATCGACCCGCATGCGGTCCGAGGCCGTGGTCAGCCCGGCGACGAAGCCTGAGCAATTGGCCTGCAGATCGAAGGTCTGGGCCCTGGCCGCGCCCAGCTGCTGGGCCACCTTGGCCGACAGCGGCGGAAACTGGTAGTCGCCCGAGAAGGTGCAGCAGACGATCAGGCCCAGCTGTTCGGGCGCGATGCCGGCCATCTCCAGCGCCTGGCGTGCGGCGGCCAGCGCATAGCCCCAGGCCGTGTCCTCGGGCGCGGCGATGTAGCGGCGCTCGATGCCGGTCTTCTCGACGATCCATTCGGGCGTCACATCGAGGCTGCGGCACAGGCTCTCGTTGTCCTCGAACTGGGCCGGCAGATGGTGGCCGACGCCGAGGATGGCGACAGCGGGCAGATGGGGATTGAGGGGGTTCAGCACGGTCATATTGTTGTTGTTCAGGCGGGCTGGGCCGCCAACATGAAGGCGCGCAGCTCGGTATTGCCGGCCTGGATCTCGGCAATGGTCGCGCTGCCGCCATGGCCCGGCAGCACCAGCACGCCGCCGTCTATCCAGGCGAACAGTCCCTTCAGCGAGGCGCGCAGCTGCTCATGGTCCTCGCCGGGCAGCTTGGACAAGGCGGTGCGGCGCGCATAGAGCGAGTCGCCGGAGAACAGCAACGCCTCGCTCAGGATGCCGGCGCTGCCCGGCGTGTGGCCCGGCAGCGGGTGAAAGCGGAACTGACGGCCGGCGGCCTGCAACTCGCCAGCCTCGTCATCGATCAGGCTGAACTCGGGCAGCGCGATGCGGTGCTTGAGCTTGAAGGCCGCCATCATGAAATTGGCCAGCTTGGCCAGCTTCAGATCGGCGCGGCGCAGATGCACGGCAATGCCGTAGCGCTGCTGCAGCCAGGCGGCGCCGCCGATATGGTCGAAATGGCCATGGGTGCAGAGCACGGCGGCAGGGGTCCAGCCACTCTCGGCAATCGCGGCCTCGATGCGCTCGCGGTCCAGGCCGGGGTCGACCACCACACAGCCGCCCTGCCCGCTCGCATCGGCCAGCAGATAGGTGTTGGAGTGCAGATCGCTGTTGGTGATGCGGCGCAGCGCGCCGTCCAGCAAGAGCTCGACCGCAGGCTTGGCCGCAGCGCCGCTCATCTCAGTGGACTCCGCCGAGATAGAGGGTCTGCGCGCTGATATAACCGCTGCGCTCGGAGGCGAAGAAGTCCACCACATTGAAGATATCGTCGGCCTCGGCATAGCGCGGCAGCGGCAGGCCGGCGATCACCGCGTCGATCTTGTCCTTGGGCAGCTGGGCCAGCATATCGGTGGCGATCGCGGTGATGCCCAGCGTGTTGCAGGTGACGTTGAAGGCGGCGAACTCCTTGGCCATCACATGGGCCAGGGTCGCAACGGCCGCCTTGCTGGCCGCGTAGACCGAATCGCCCATGGGCTCCAGGCTGGCCGCCATCGAGCCGATATTGATGATGCGGCCCCATTTGTTCTTGCGCATCAGCTTGGCGGCCTCGCGCGCGACCAGGAAGCTGCCCAGCACATTGGTGTCCAGCATGCTCTTGGCCGCGGCGGCCGGCATGATCATCGCGTACTGCGAGGTCAGCTGCGCCGCATTGTTGATCACGATATCGACCCGGCCGAAGCGCTTGCGCAGCTGCTCGAAGCCCTGGGCCACCGAGTCGGCATTGCCGACATCGACCGCGATGCCCATATAGCGGCCGCCATGCGCCGGCAGGTCCTCGCCCTCGTCCTCGTGCCGGCTGAAGCCGATCACCTGCGCGCCCTGGGCCAGGAAATGCGCGGCCAGCAAGCGGCCGACGCCCCGACGGGCGCCGGTGATCAGCACGATGCGGCCGGCGTAAGCCTGGTTCATATCAGGCCAGCAGTTCGAGGATATAGGTCTTCAGCGCGCTGACATCGGTGAAGGGCACCGGGTCGCGGCTCATCGCCTTGTCGTCGGTCAGGCTGATCGCGCGGCCGAACTGGTCGGACACCGAGGTCTCCAGATCGACGATGACCGAGACCAGGGACAGCGAGTCCAGCACCGAGCCCTCGCCGAACAGGCAGGTATCGGGGCCGATCGCGATCTGCTCGGCCGGTCCGCGCTCCTCGTTGAGGGTGCGCAAGGCCTGGTAGATGGCTTCCAGCACGGCGCTTTCTTGGGGGCTAGTCATGGTTTCTCCAGTGTTGTCTTGTTCATTGGCTTGGACGGCCTGCCTTGATCAGCGCCGTCATGCGGGGCAAGGCCGTCTGCCGGTACTCCTCGGCCAGCATGCCGAACATCACCGCATCCTGGTGATGGCTATTGATGAAGTAGTGGCGGCGCAGCCGCCCTTCCTCCTTCATGCCGAGGAATTTCTGCCATTTGATCATCAGCGTGTTGTCGGACGCGATGGTACCGAAGATGCGCTGCAGTCCCAGACGATCGAACACCAGTTCATAGACCAGTTTCATCGCCTCGACGGCGGCCGGGATGCCTCGCACCGCCTCTTCCTCGCCGATCAGGAAACGGCCCGGCTCGCAATGCCCGTGCTGGCTGTCGATGCCGGTGACCGAGACCATGCCGACCGGCCGGCCGCTCTTGAGCTGGATGATGAAGTTGTATTCCGAGGCCGGCCGGCCGGCGATCCAGGCCGCCTGCTGCTCGATGCTGGCCGCGCCGCGGTTCAGCAGCGCCGCGCGCTCGCTCTGGCGCCAGCCCCAGCTCAGCGCCGCATGCTCGACCGTCAGCGGCACCAGGTCGACAAACTCGCCCTGAAGAGTGATCTGCGGCATCGCTCAGGCCTTGGGACTCAGGACCATCGCCAGCGCGCCGGGCACCGGCAGCCCCGGCTTGGCCGGCGCATAGGCGTTGGCGAAAAAGCTGTGCTCCAGATGCAGGCCGGCGGCCTCGACCTGGGCCAGCACCTCCTCGGGGCGGCTGTACAGATAGATGTGATCGGCATGCGCCGCATTCAGCGCGGCGGTGACAAAGAGCTTGCCATCGGCCGTGCACAGCTCGCGCAAGCCGCGCAGCAGCGCCACCGGGTCTTCCAGATGCTCCAGCACCTCGACGCAGATCACGGCCCGGAAGCGCGGCAGCGGCTCCCCGCCCTCGCCGGGCTCCAGGATGTTCTGGCGCCGGGTCTGGTAGCGCGGGGCAAAACCGAAGCTGGCCACATGCTCGGCGGTGAACTCCAGCGACAGCGGGCTGATGTCCAGACCGGTGCCCCGCAGCGCCGGCAGGGCCTGCAGCGCCAGGCGCGAGTAGATGCCGGTGCCGACACCGACCTCGGCGAACTCGGCCACGCCCTGGCGCTCCAGCCAGGGCAGGAAGAAGCCCTTGAAGTACTCGATCTGCTGGTAATGATGGGTCCACAGATAGTGGGACAGCAGCAGACCCGGCAGGTACTGGCGACGCATGTAGTCGTCGTTGTAATAGACCTCGGCGGCCGCCTCGGCATAGGTCTTGGCCGGATAGCTGAGTTCCTGCTCGAAGCGCTTCTGGCGCCGCATCGAGTCCATCACGAAGGCGCCATAGCCCTTGACCGCGTCCTGCAGCCGGCTCTCGCTGGCATAGAAGCGGCTCAGCATCGCCGCGAAATCGGCCTCCCAGGCGGGGCCGAAAGCGGCGGCAGCGCGGTGCACGCTCTCGCGGGCGAAGCGGGCCGAGCCCTCCATCATCGTCAGCAAACGGGCTATCGACTGATCGTCGGGCGCTGATAGCGTCGCGGTCATGTGTTTCCTTGGTTGTCGCGCCGCCGCTGGCGGCATCGCAGGCCTCAGCGCAGCGGCGTCAGCACGCCCCGGCCCATGGACCAGAGCAGCGCCACGGCCTGCTGGCCATCGAACAGCGCGTTGACCTGGGCCACGCGCAGCGAATAGTAGTCGGCCTCGGCGCCCATCACATCGAACAGCGAGCGCCGCCCCAGCTGTTGCCACTGCTGCAGCGTCGAGGCCCGCACGCGGTCGCTGTTGCGCAGCACATCGACGATGCGGCGCGCGCGGTCGAAGGACGAGGCTGCGGCCTCATGCACATCGACCATGCGGTAGCGCCGCGCCTCCAGCTGGTCCTCGCGCTGCAGGCGCACCGCCTCGGCACGCTTGCGCGCGGCCGCGATGCCGTGGTCGGCGCCGGCGTTGTAGATCGGGATATTGATGCTGACCCCGGCCGCCCATTCGCCGCTCTTGACCACGCCGCCGGTGGCCGAGCCGCCCATCAGCAGATTGACCTGGGGCTTGTAGCCGGCCGCCACCGACTCGGCATAGCTGGCCTGGGCACGCGCCTGGGCGTCGAGCTGGGTCAGTTCGGGCGAGAGCTCGGCATCGCGCTGCATCTCGGCCAGCTCGGGCACCTGGGTCAGCAGGGCCGAATAGCTGGCGCTGGGCGGCAGCTCATCGCCGACAAAACGGCGCAGCCGGCTCTCGACCTGGCGCAGCGCGCTGAGCGTCTGCACCAGGGCCAGCTCGGCCTGCTGCTGGTTCTTCTGCGCCTGCACCAGCTCGCTGGCGCGGCCACGGTCGGCCTGGACGATGATGCCCAGCGCATCGACCAGGCAGGCCATCTTGCGCACATACTGGCCATAGACCTGGGCCTGCAGCTGGTAGCGGCTGCGGTCCATCGCCAGCGACACGGTCTGCAGCGCCAGCTGCTGCTCGGTGCTGCTCAGGCCCAGCCGGGCGGCCTCGGCCAGCTGGCTGCGCCAGTTGGCCAGCTGCACCAGCCGACCCGAGTCGTAGAGCGGCGCGCTGACATTGAGGTTGGCGCTGGCACGCATGCCGTGCTGCAGCTTCAGACCCTCGCTCTTGGTGCCGCTATGGGTCAGGGTGCCGCCCAGATTGACCTGGGGCAGACGCGCGGCGCGCGCCTCCTCCCACTCCTCGCGCGCGGCCTGGGCCAGCAAGGTGGCCGCACCGAGGCCCTGGCTGCGCTGCTGGGCGCGCTGCACCAGCTCCTGCAGCTGGGCGCGCGGATCGGCGCTGCTGATCTCGAAGCTGGTGCTGTCGCGACCGGCGGCCGCCGGCAACGCATCCTCCTCGCCGCAACGGCTTTGCTGGCGCGGCTCGGGCGCGGCCGGTGCGACGGCCGGCGGCGCGGCTTTTTTCGCACGGGCGGTCTGCGCCTGAGCCAGCATCGGCTCGCCGGCCAGCAGGGCCAGCGCCAGCATCAGCAGGGCCGGGCGCGGGGGGGCGGAATGGGTTCTGAACATAGGCGGTACTTCAACACGGATCGCCGTGCGCGAAGGACCGAACAACAGGGCTCTGCCGGCGCTAATCTGCTAGCGCTCGCGCATCGCCTCCTGGCTGCGCAACATGGGCCTGAGCAGAAAGCTCAGCACCGAACGCTCCCCGGTCTTGATCTCGACCGAAGCCGTCATGCCGGGGATCACCTCGACCGCCTTGCCCTTGTAGCGCAGCGTGCTGCGCTCGGCCCGCACCAGGGCACGGTAGTAGCGGCCCTCGCTGCCCTTGTCGGCCTCGCCCAGGGCATCCGGGCTGATGTACTCGACCTGGCCCTGCAGGCCGCCAAACACGTTGTAGTCAAAGCCCCCGACCTTGATCGTGGCCTTCTGGCCGACGCGCAGATAGCCGATCTCGGAGGGCTTGATGCGGGTCTCGACCAGGATGCGCTCCGTCAGCGGCACGATCTCCATGATGGGCGAGCCGGTGGTGATCACGCCGCCCAGCGTGTTGGCGCGGATGTTCTTGACCAGGCCGTCGACCGGCGAGGTCAGCACGGTGCGGGTCAGCGCATCCTGGCGCACCACCATCTGCTCCTGCTGCTGGGCCAGCTCGTTGCGCAGCTTGACCAGCTCGCCGCTGGCCTCCTGGCGGAAACGGCTGACCCGCTCGCTGCGCTGCAGCTCCAGCTCATTGACCTGGCGCGAGAGCCGCATCACCTCGACATCCGACATCAGCCCACGCGCCGACATATCGCGGGCGATGCGCAGCTCGCGGCCCAGCAGGCCGGCGCTGCGGCCTATGCTGGCCACCGCCTCGTCGAGCAGGCGGCGGCGCGCCTCGAAGGCCTCGGTCTCGGCGTCGATCAGGGCCTGCTGATTCTTCAGCTCGGGCGGAAACTGCAGCGGCCGGCCGGCTGATTCGGCGCTCAGGCGCGCGATCGTTGCCAGCAAGGCCAGGCGCTTGACCTGACCCTCGTTCTGCTGCGCCTCGACCCGGGTCGGATCCAGCCGCGCCAGCACCTGGCCCTGCGCGACCCGGTCGCCCTCGCGCACCAGCAGCTCGCGCAGAATGCCCACCTCGGCGCTGGCGATCACCTGCTCGCGCGCGTCCGGCACGATGCGGCCGTCGCTGCGGCTGACCTGGTCGACCTCGGCCAGCGCCGCCCAGACCAGGGCCACCAGCACCGCCGCCAGCAGCAGATAGAGCACCCAGGTGACCCGCGGCAGCGGCTCGTCCGCCTGGGCCGCGGCCAGTGCGCTCATGAACAGGCCTTCGTCGCGCACGACCGTCATGCCGGCACCCTCGTCATAGCGAGGCCGAGCGCTGCACCGGCTGGGCGGCCGGATGCATATGCAGATTGGCCCCGTCGCCGGCTTGCGGCTGGGCCGGACGCACACCCGACAGCGCCGCCAGCACCTGGTCGCGCGGGCCATCCATCACCAGGCGGCCGGAGTCCATCACGACGATGCGCGACACCAGCTCCAGCACCGCCGGCCGGTGGGTCACGACCACCAGCGTGCATTCGCCGGCCGCATCGCGCAGCTGGCGCAGAAAAGCCACCTCGGACTGGGCGTCCATCGAGCTGGTCGGCTCGTCCATCAGCAAGACCTGGGGCTTGGTCACCAGGCTGCGCGCCAGCGCCACCAGCTGGCGCTGGCCGCCCGACAGCAGGCCCCCCATCTCGCCGACCGGCAGATCCCAGCCCAGCGGATGACCGGCGATCACGCGGTCCAGCCCGGTCAGCCGGGCCACCTCGACCAGGCGCGCCGCATCCAGATGGGCCCGGCCCATCAGCACGTTGTCGCGCAGGGTGCCGTGGAACAGCCGCGGCTCCTGGGCCACGAAACCGACCCGGGCGCGGAACTCGGCCGGGTCGATCTGGCGCAGATCGATGCCGTCCACCTCGACCATGCCCTCGGTCGGCTGGTACAGCCCGGCCAGCAGGCGCAGCACGGTGGACTTGCCGCTGCCGATGCGGCCCAGCACGGCCACCCGCTCGCCGGCCTTCAGGCGCAGATTGACGCCCTTGAGCACCTTGGGCGCGTTGCCCTCGCCACTCATCGGGTAGGCAAAGCCCACCTCGCTGAGGCCCAGGCTGCCGCTGATGCCGCCGCTGTTCAGCGGCACATAGTTGCGCTCGGCGCTGCGCTCGGTCGGCTTGGCCATCAGCTGGTTCAGCGAGATCAGCGCGGCGCGCGCACCCTGATAGCGCGCGGCCAGGCTGACCACGCTGCCCAGCGGGGCGATCGCCCGGCCGGCAAACATCACCGCGCCTATCAGTGCGCCGGAGCTGATCGTGCCGGCCTCGATCAGATAGACCCCCCAGACCAGCATCACGACGGTGATCGCTTGCTGCAGCGTCGAGGACAGGTTGTTGCTCCAACTGTGCAGGCTGCGGGTGCGCATGCCGGACTCGGCGGCGATCGCGGTGCTGCTCTCGTAGCGGCGCAGGAAACGGCCTTCGGCGCCCGAGGTCTTCAGGTCCTCCAGGCCCTCGATGGCCTCAACCAGAGTGCCCTGCAGATCGGCCATCTCGCTCATATTGGCGCGCACCGCGCGCCGCATCTGGCCCTGGATCGCCCAGGTCAGGCCCAGGATGATGGGTATCGCGATCACCAGCACCCAGCCCAGCGGGCCGCCGACGATGAAGGCCATCGCGACAAACAGCAGGATGAAAGGCAGGTCCGAGACCACCGACATGCTGGCCGAGGCGAAGAAATCGCGCACGATCTCGATCTGGGCCAGCGTGTGGGCATAGGAGCCGGCCGATTCGGGCTTGTGCTCCATGCGCACGCCCAGGGTCTGACGGAACAGCTTGGAGCCGATGATCAGATCGGCCTTGCGGCCGGCGATATCGATCAGATGCGAGCGCAGCTGCTTGGCGAACAGATCGAACAGCAGGGCCAGGCTCGCGCCGATCGCCAGGGTCCACAGCGTCACAAAGCTCTGGTTCGGAATGACCTTGTCATAGATCACCATGGTCACCATGCCGGACACCAGCATCAGCAGATTGCTGAGCAGGGCCGCGACCATGGCCGCACGGTAATAGGGAATGAAGCGTTTGAGCGTGCCCCACAGCCAGTGGCTGCCCTCGGCGCGCAGCAGCGGCTCACCCCGCCCCGGGGTCGTGGCCGCCTGCGCGGCTTCTGGCAGGGTGACCAGCAGCACAAAGCCGGTGAACTCGGCCTCCAGCTCGGCTGGCGTGGCCCGGCAGATATTGGCATCGGCGCCGGGAAAGACCACATCGTAGGCCGCGCCCTCGGCGCTGTCATGGCGGGCCACCAGCACGCAGGCATCGCCGCCCTTGAGCAGCAAGACGGCCGGCAGCAGCAAGGGGTTGATCTCGGCAATCTTCTTGCGCGTCAGCCCGGCGTTGTAGCCGGCCTCGCGCATCACCCGCAAGGCCTGGTCGGGGCCCAGCGCGCCCTCGACCGGCATGCCGGCCGCCAGCGACTCGGCCGAGCGGGCCCGGCCATGGTGGCGGGTCAGCCAGACCAGCGCATGCAGCAGCGGGTCGCCGATCTCGGGGCCGACCTGCTCTTCCCAGTCGCGCCGCTCATCTGGTGGCGGCGGCACGGAACCGTCCGCCGCCAGGTACAGACCCGGCGGTCCGGACGGCTTCTTGCCGCCATCAAAGAAGGCGTCGTGCTTCGTCACCGCGTTCCTTCAGGCTGGCGCCGGGGCAGCGCCAGGGCTTCGAACTTGTCTTCCAGCTCGCGCACCATGCCGGGAATGTCGAACAACGTCGAGGCCCGGCCATGCTCGCTCAGATAGCGCTTGTACGAGGCCGAGCGTGCCGGATTCTGGCCGATCTGCACCGCCCGCTGCTCGTACTCCTGCAGAGAATAGGTCACCAGGTCCGGCAATCCCACATGGGTCAGCAGGCTGCCGGCCATGCGCGAGATATAGCTGCGGCCCGAGCGGGTCAGGATGGGTGCACCCATCCACAGGCAGTCGCTGGCGGTGGTGCCGGCATTGAAGGGGAAGGTGTCGAGCACCAGATCGGCCAGCGCGAAACGGGCCAGATACTCGGGCGGCGCCACCCGCGGCGCGAAGATCAGACGCTCGGCCGCCACGCCATGGGCGGCCGCCGTGGCCAGCATATTCGCCTTGGCCCACTCGTTGTCGGCCAGCAGCCACAGCACGCTGCCCGGCACCTGCCGCAGGATGCGCATCCAGGCCGCAAACATCTCTTCGTTGAACTTGTGGTTGTTGTTGAAGGAGCAGAAGACGAAGCCGTCCTCGGGCAGCTGGTACTGGGCACGGCTGGGCACCGGGCCGACCTCGCGCTGGCGGTCGCTGATCTGGTAGCAGTGATCGAGCACGATGGGGCGCTCGGTGCAGAAGCTCAGATAGTCCGGCGGCATCACGAAACGGTCGGCGATGATCCAGTCCACCCCGGGCAGCGCCGAGGTGGCCGGCAGGCCCAGATAGCTGACCTGCACCGGTGCCGGCCGCAGGCTCAGGATGTTCGGTCGCGCGCCATTGGTCAGGCCCTGCAGATCGACCAGCACATCGATGCCCTGCTGGGCGATCAGGCGGGCCGCCGCCTCGTCATCGAGGCCGCCGATGCGGTGCACCTGGTCCATCGCGCCGAGGATGCGGCGGCGCTGGGCCGAACCGTCCTCGCGGCTCCAGCAGAAGGCATGGACCTCGACGCGCTCGCGGTCATGCAGCTCGAACAGTTCGGGGGTCAGCAGGCCCACCGCATGCATGCACAGATCGCCGGACAGATAGCCGATCTTCAGCCGGCCCTGGCGCGGGCCGGCGGCGTGCAGCTGATGATAGGGCTTGCCCTTGTATTTGTTGACCTTCTCGAGCACAAAGCGCTGCGAGGTCATCAGCTGCAGCACCGGGTCGTCGCTGATGCTGAGCATGGCCAGCAGCGAGGTGCTGCACAGCAGCTGGTTGTGCGTGACCTCGCCGACCGGCTGGTAGACCGGCCATTCGCACTGTTTCTGGCGGATGTGCACATAGTGCTGTATCACATCGCTCTGCTCGGGCTTGAGCGCCAGGCTGCGCCGCATCCAGGACTGCGATTCGGCAAAGCGCTTTTGCAGCTCCAGCAGCCGGGCCAGATTGTTCATCGCATGCAGGCGCAGCTCCAGCGGGTCGCCGCCGATGCTGTCCAGGCCGTGGACGCTCTCGGCCACGGCCTGCCAGGCGGCGAGCGCCTCGGCCACGCGGCCCAGGTGCTCCAGCTGGTGGCCCAGGTTCAGGCGTGCCTGGGCGAAATCCGGCTTCAGCGCCAGCGCCTGGCGGTAGACCTGCTCGGCCTCGGCATGGCGCTGCAGATTGCCCAGCAAGGTGCCGCAGTTGTAGCAGGCGACCGTGCGCAGCGGCGAGTCGGACGAGGCAATCCAGGCCAGGTACAGCGCCGCAGCGGCATCGGCCAGGCCCAGCGCCTGCCAGCGGCCCGCCTCGCCCATCAGCTCGGGCAGGCCGATGGCTGCCGTGCTGGCCTGCGCCAGCGCCTGCTGCCAGGCGGCGGCGTGCGCATCGGGAACGGCAAGCGTCTGGAGACTGGGCTGTGACATGTCCATGGCAAGAAGCCGTCATTCGACGGCGCAGAACGGGTTCGCCTTGATCGTAGAGGCTGCCCCCGGCCGACAGCCCAGGATTAAGCGCGCATTTCACCGCCAAATCCGGCGGCTGTGCCCCAGCGTCGCCCCGGTGAACGAGGCGGCGGCGAGGATCTGGGGCCACAAAGCCCGGGTTTTCGAGGTTTCCTGGCGCCCGGGCATGACCAGAATCTGCAGCGTGCCACCCGGAGGGGGAAAGGCGCCGTCCGCTGATGAAAACAAGATCAAGCCATGCTGAACAAGCTCTTACCGCGTTGGAAGCAGTCCCGGTCCAGATCGTCCCAGCCGCCATCCGAGCACAGCACCGTCCGTGGTGCGGCCGTCCATCCGCCCGGCCAGCGCCCCGACGACTCGCTGCTGCAAAGCCTGCTGCGCTGGCTGCCGCGCGAGGCCGAGCCCTGGGGTGACACCCCGGCGCAGGCGCGGGCCCGCTGCGCCCAGCTGCTGCCGCAGCTGCGCGCCGATTTCGAGGCCTCGCTGTGCGATGTGCCGGCCGCCGAGGAGTTGCGGCGCAGCATCAAGCGCGGCCGCAGTCTCGATGATTTCTGGCATCTGCGCGGCTGGCTCTACACCGAGGTGGCCCGCGCGCTGAGCCAGCGCGAGGCCGAGCTGCGGCTGGCCCATATCAACCGTCATTTCACCGATCCGCTGGACGCCTTCTTCTTCAGCGGCCCGAACCGGCGGCAGTGAGGGCCACGCCGGCTCAGCGGTTCAGCGCCCCAGATAGTCCATCTTGCCCAGGCTGACGCCGGCATGGCGCAGCAGCGCGTAGGTGGTGGTCAGGTGGAAATAGAAGTTGGGCAGCGCGAAATGGCGCAGATAGTCCTCGCCATTGAAGCGGTGCGGCTCACCGGCGCGGGTCGGGATCTCGATCGCGCGCTCCTCGCTGCCGTCCACCAGGGCCGCCGGCACCGAATTCACATAGGCGATGGTCTTGCGGATGCGCTCGATCAGCTCGTCCAGCGTGGCTTCCGTGTCTTCCCACTTGGGCGCTTGCTGGCCTGACAGCCGCGCGATGCAGCCCTTGGCAGCGTCGCTGGCGATCTGGATCTGGCGCGGCAGCGGCAACATGTCCGGCGCCAGGCGCAGCGTCATATAGACGCTGGTGTCGAACTTCTTGGCCTCGGCATGGGCTTTGGCGGCTTCAAGCCAGTTCAGCGCGTTGCCAAACATGCGGGTAAAAACCGGCGCGCTGGCCGAATGCATCGAAATCGTCATCGGGGGGCTCCATGTATCAGGGGTGGCGCGATCGTAACGATTTGGCTCATTCGCTGCAGAGCGGCCGGAGATGCCCGCAAGCCGGGGCAAAATGCGGGCCAGCACACCATGAATATCATCATCCTCGACGACTACCAGGACGCGGTGCGCAAGCTGCGCTGCGCCGCCAAGCTGGACCCGCTGAACGCAAAGGTCTTCACCAACACCGTCAAGGGCATAGGCCAGCTGTCGATACGGCTGCGCGATGCCGAGGTCCTGGTGCTGATACGCGAACGCACCCATTTCCCGCGCCAGTTGCTGGAAAAGCTGCCCAAGCTCAAGCTGATCGCACAGACCGGCCGGGTCGGCGGCCATATCGATGTCGAGGCCTGCACCCGGCTGGGCATCGCGGTGGCCGAAGGCGTGGGCTCACCGATCGCGCCGGCCGAGCTGACCTGGGCGCTGATCATGGCCTCGATGCGGCGGCTGCCGCAGTACATCGGCAATCTGAAGCACGGTGCCTGGCAGCAGTCCGGACTCAAGAGCGGGTCGATGCCGCCTAACTTCGCGCTGGGCATGGTGCTGCGCGGCAAGACGCTGGGCATCTGGGGCTACGGCAAGATCGGCCAGTTGCTGGCCGGCTATGGCCGCGCCTTCGGCATGCAGGTGCAGGTCTGGGGCAGCGAGACCTCGCGGGCCAAGGCGGTGGCCGATGGCTATCTGGCGGCCGAGAGCAGAGCCGCCTTCTTCGAGAGCAGCGATGTGCTGAGCCTGCATCTGCGCCTGTCGGACGCCACCCGCGGCCTGGTCACGCCCGAGGATCTGGCCCGCATGAAGCCGACCGCCCTGCTCGTCAACACCTCGCGGGCCGAACTGGTGGCCGATGGCGCGCTGGTCTCGGCACTCAACCGCGGCCGGCCCGGCATGGCGGCGGTCGATGTGTTCGAGAGCGAGCCGCCGCTGCAGGGCCACCCCTTGATGCGGCTGGAGAATGCGGTCTGCACCCCCCATATCGGCTATGTCGAGCAGGACAGCTACGAGATGTACTTCGATGCCGCCTTCGACAATGTGCTGAACTTTCTCAAGGGCAGCCCCAGCAACCTCGTCAATCCGGACGCACTGAAGGTCAAGCGGTGAGGGTCAGGCGGTGAGCAGCACGGCGCGGCCCGCTTCGTTGGGCGTGCTGTTCTGGGCCTTCAACCGTCTGGCATTGCAGGGCTTCGGCGGCGTGCTGGCGGTGGCGCAGCGCGAGCTGGTCGAACGCCTGGGCTGGCTCAGCCGCGAGGATTTCGTCGAGATGCTGTCCATCGCCCAGGTGCTGCCCGGGCCAAATGTGGTCAATCTCTCGCTGATGATTGGCGACCGCTTCTTCGGCCTGCGCGGCGCGCTGACGGCGCTGGCCGGCATGCTGCTGTTCCCCTCGGTCATCGTGCTGGGCCTGGCCTCGATCTCCGACGCGCTGCTGCAGCACCAGACCATGGCCGGCGCGCTGCGCGGCATGGGCGCGGTGGCGGCCGGCCTGATCATCGCCACCGGGCTGAAGCTGCTGCCCTCGCTGAAGCGCAATCCGCTCGGGCGCGCCTGGGCCCTGCTGCTGGCACTGGCCGCCTTCGGCACCATCGCGCTGGCGCGCACGCCACTGGTCTGGGTGGTGCTGGGTCTGGGCGGCATCGGCATGGGCCTGGCCTGGCGGCGACTGTCGCGCGACGACGATGGGGATGAGCCGGCATGAACGAGCTGAGCCTGGCCCAGTTCGGGGGCTTGTTCCTGCATTTCCTGATGCTGTCGCTGCTGTCCATCGGCGGTGCGATCACGGCCGCGCCCGAGATGCATCGCTATCTCGTCGGCCAGCAGGGCTGGCTGAGCGACACCCAGTTCACCAGCTCGATCGCGCTGGCCCAGGCCGCGCCGGGGCCCAACATCCTGTTTGTCGCGGTGCTGGGCTGGAATGTGGCCGGCCCGCTGGGCGCGCTGGCGACGATGGCCGGCATCATGCTGCCCTCCACCACCCTGGTGCTGGCCGCCACCCGCTGGGCCCGCGAGCACAAGCACACGGTGGGCGTGCGGGCCTTCACCGCCGGCATGGCGCCGCTGACCCTGGGCCTCCTGATCGCCACCGGCTGGCTGCTGGCCGTGCCCTATGTGCGCGATCCCGAGCACCGGGTGGCCACGCTGGCCGTCATCGCGCTGACCGTGCTGCTGACCGTCAAGACCCGCATCAGCCTGGTCTGGCTGGTGCTGGGCGGCGGGGTGCTGGGGGCGCTGGGGATCGTCTGATCAGGCTTCCTTGGTGCCAAAAATCTTGTCACCGGCATCACCCAGGCCCGGGATGATGTAGCCCTGCTCGTTCAGATGGCTGTCGATCGCGGCGGTCCAGCAGCGCACATCGGGATGGGCCTTGGTCAGCGCGGCAATGCCCTCGGGCGCGGCCACCAGCACCAGGGCACGGATGTCCTTGGCGCCGCGGCGCTTGAGCAGGTCGATGGTCGCGATCATCGAGCCGGCGGTGGCCAGCATCGGATCGACGATCAGCGCGGTGCGCTCATCGAGCTGGCCGACGAACTTCTCGAAATAATGCACCGGCTGCAGGGTCTCATGGTCGCGGGCCAGGCCGACGACGCTGATCTTGGCGTTCGGGATCATGTCCAGCACGCCGTCCAGCATGCCCAGGCCGGCCCGCAGAATCGGCACCACGGTGACCTTGCGGCCGGCAATCTGGTCGATCTCGACCGGGCCGCACCAGCCCTCTATCGTGGTCTTCTCCAGCGGGAAATCGGCCGTCGCCTCATAGGCCAGCAGCCGAGCAACCTCGCCGGTCAGCTCGCGGAACTTCTTCGTCGAGGTATCACCCTCGCGCATCAGGCCGATCTTGTGTTTGATCAGGGGGTGGTGGACTTCGATGACGGACATGGCGCTGCTACTTTCGTTGAATGGTCCGATTATCCGCGCTGGCGCAGCGCCTCATACAGGCAGACACCAGCCGCCACCGAGACATTCAGGCTCTCGACCGCGCCCTTCATCGGGATGCGCACCAGCTCGTCGCAGGTCTTGGCGGTCAGCTGGCGCAGGCCGTCGCCCTCGGCGCCCAGCACCAGGGCCACCGGTCGCTTCAGGTCGATGTCGTAGATCGACTTCTCGGCCTGGTCCGAGGTGCCGATGATCCAGACATCGCGTTCCTTGAGCTCGTTGAGCGAGCGGGCCAGATTCGTGACCATCAGATAGGGCACGGTCTCGGCCGCGCCGCTGGCCACCTTGGCCACCGTCGCGTTGAGGCCGACCGCATGGTCCTTGGGTGCCAGCACCGCATGCGCGCCGGCGCCGTCGGCCACGCGCAGGCAGGCGCCCAGATTGTGCGGATCGGTGACGCCGTCGAGCACCAGCAGCAGCGGCACGACCTCGGCGGCTTCCAAGCCTTCCATCACCTCGTCCAGCGAATGCAGCATCGCCAGCGCGGTGACGCGGGCGACCACGCCCTGGTGGCGGCTGGAACCGGCCAGCTTGGACAGGCGCTCGTCGTCGCTGTCGACGATCTTCAGGCCCGCCTCCTTGGCGCGTTCGACGAACTGGCGCATGCGCTGATCGCGCCGCGTCGCGTCGACATGGACTTCGCTGATCGACTTGGGATGCGTCTTCAGGCGCACGGTGACGGCATGAAAGCCGAACAGAATCTTGTTGCTGGTGCTCATGCCGCCATGGTAACTGCCATCAGCAGGCCGATCAGCAGCGGCTGGTGCAGCATGTAGAAGCTCAGCGACCAGCGGCCCAAGGCCGCCAGCGGTGCCAGCACGGCCGGCAGCGCGCCCTGCAGCAGTGCCGGCCGCCAGCGCCCCAGCGCGCAGCCCCACAGCATCACACCGATCCAGGGCAGCAGGGGCACATAGTCCTCGGTGAAAGGCTTGGCGGTGACCAGACCGACCCAGTTCGTCCAGCGGCTGTCGAACACCGGGTGCTGCCAGAGCAGCGGCGCGGCCAGCGCCAGCAGGCCCAGGCCGAACAGCGCGGCCGGCGGCAGACGCGGCGCCAGCAGCCGCAGGATCAGCAGCATCAGCGCCATGGCGTGCAGCACGCCGAAGCTGATGAAGCTGCGCGGGAACATCAGCCAGGAGCCGGCCGAGACCAGCAGCGCGCAGCCCGCCACCTGGGCCCAGCGGCGCCAGAAACGCGGCCAGCGCTGGCCCTGGGTCAGCGCCACCGACTGGCCCAGCCCGGCGCAGAACAGGAACAGGCTGACGATGGCCGTGCGCTGCCAGGTCCAGAACGGGTCATGCTTGAAATCGGCCGCGATCAGCCCGAAATGATCGAGATCGAAACAGAAGTGAAAGATCGCCATCCAGACGACGGCGGCGCCGCGCAGCGCGTCCAGGCGTTCATAGCGGAGGGCGGGGTCAGGTCTTATCATCAGCGCCGCAGTCTAACGACAAGCCAGCCATGCACCGTCTTCTTCTGACCACCCTGCTCGCCGCGCTGAGCCTCGGCGCCGCCCAGGCCCAGCAGCCCCGCGAGGTCCAGCCGCGCGGCCCGCTGCAGGCAGCCGAGCTCAACCACATCAATGTCTTCAAGAAGGTCGCGCCCTCGGTGGTCCACATCACCACGCTGGGCCTGAGCCGCGATATGTTCTCGATGAATGTCTCCGAGGTGCCGCGCGGCACCGGCAGCGGCTTCATCTGGGACGAGCAAGGCCATATCGTCACCAACTTCCATGTGATCCAGGGCGCCAACGCGGCCCGCATCACGCTCAATGACCAGAGCAGCTACGACGCCGAGCTGGTCGGCGCCTTCGAGGACCGCGACCTGGCCGTGCTGCGCATCAAGGCGCCGCGCGACAAGCTGCCGCCGATCCCGATGGGCGCCAGCCGCGACCTGCTGGTGGGCCAGCAGGTCTATGCGATCGGCAACCCCTTCGGCCTGGACCAGACGCTGACCACCGGCATCGTCTCGGCGCTGAACCGCGAGATCGAGTCGGTGACACGGCGCAGCATCCGCGGCGCGATCCAGACCGACGCGGCCATCAACCCCGGCAACTCCGGCGGCCCGCTGCTGGACTCGGCCGGCCGCCTGATCGGCGTCAACACCTCGATCTACAGCCCCAGCGGCGCCAGCGCCGGCATCGGCTTCGCGATTCCGGTCGACGAGGTCAACCGCGTCGTGCCGCGCCTGATCAAGGACGGCCGCTTCATCCGCCCGGCCCTGGGCGTCAGCGCGGCGCCCGAGAACCTGCACCGCGCGCTGAAGCTGCCCAAGGGCGTGGCGCTGCTGCGCGTCGCGCCCGGCAGCCCGGCGGCCAAGGCCGGGCTGCAGGCCTTTGCCCGGGCGCGCGACGGCAGCCTGGTCCAGGGCGATGTGATCACCGCGGTCGGCGAGGTCGCGGTGGCCGATCTCGACGACATGCTCAGCGAGCTGGAGCGCCGCCAGAGCGGCGACACGGTGCGGCTGACGGTCTGGCGCGGCGGCAAGACCCGGGTGCTCAGCGTCGTGCTGGGCAGCTCAGACTGACAGGGCCGCATCGATAGACCGCAGGACCTGGGCGACCTCCAGCGGCTTGGTCAGATAGCCGGAGGCGCCGGCGGCCAGCGCGGCCTCGCGGCGCGCCGGTGTCGCATCGGCCGAGATCACCAGCACCGGCAGGCCGGCCAGCTCGCCGCGCTGGCGCAGCCAGTCCAGTAGCTCCAGCGCCGAGCCGTCGGGCAGATGCATGTCCAGCAGCAGCAGGGTCGGTCGCCGCTCGCTCAGCTCGCGCCGCGCCTCGGCCAGATCAGCGGCCAGCCGCAGCCTCAGCCCCGGCCGCAGCGCCAGCAGCTCGCGCATCAGGCCGGCGTTGACCGCGTTGTCCTCCACATAAAGCAGATCGGCGCTTTGCCCGGGCGGCACTGCTGCGCTGAGCAGCGGCAGCGGCCCGAGCTCGGCCGCCTCGGCCAGCGGCAGCCAGAGCGTGAACACCGTGCCCTGTCCGGCCCGGCTGCTGACCGTCAGGCGGCCCTGCATCAGCTGCAGCAGCCGCTGCGTGATCACCAGGCCGATGCCGGTGCCGGGCACCGCCGTGCCCTCCAGCCCGAGTCGATCGAAAGGTCGGAACAGGCGGGCCAGCTGGGCCTCGTCCATGCCGCGGCCATCATCGCGCACCGCCAGCCCCAGCCAGCCGGCCTGGCCCGGCTCCAGACTCAGCCAGACCGAGCCGCCGGCATGGCCGTACTTGATTGCATTGCTGAGCAGATTCAGCAGCACCTGCTGCAGCCGCGTCTTGTCGGCGCGCACATGGGCCGCGCCGACCAGGCTCGCATGCAGGCCCACGCCGGCGGCCTCGGCCTGCGGCGCGACCAGGCGCAACGCCGCCTGGGCAGCCTCGGCCAGGTCCATGGCCTCCAGGCTCAGCTGCAGGCCGCCGCTTTCGATGCGCGAGAGGTCCAGCACATCGTCGATCAGATGCACCAGATGCCAGCCGGCCGTCTCGATGCGGCGCAGCCGTTCCTGCTGGGCCGGCGTCAGCGCCTCCAGCGCCAGCAGCTGCGCATAGCCGAGGATGGCATTCATCGGGGTGCGCAGCTCATGGCTGACGCGCGACAAAAACTCGCTCTTGGCCTGGCTGGCCGCCTCGGCGCCGCGTCGCGCCAGCTCCAGCTCGGCCGCGCGCAGACGCTCGGTCTGGTCGATCGCGACCGCCAGAAAGCCGCTGGCCCGGCCGGCGCCGTCATGCAGGGCCGTGACCGACAGCGAAACCCGCAGCACCGAGCCGTCGGCACGACGGTAACTCCAGTCGCCAAACTCGAAGCGGCCGGCCCGTGCCGCCGCCAGCAGGGCCTCGAAGGCCTGCTCCGGGCTGTCGGCCTGTGTACCGAGCTCGGCCGCGCGGGCTATCACCTCGTCGCCCTCATGCAGGCATAGCGCGCTGCGCAGCCCCACCATCTGCGCCGCCTGGTAGCCCAGCATCTTCTCGGCGCCACGATTGAAGAGCCGGAACACGCCCCGCTCATCCACCGACATCACCGCCACCTCGGTGGCCGCGTCCAGCACCGCCTGCAGATCCAGCTGAGCCCGCTTGGCGCGCTGCTCCTGCTCCTGCAGCCGGTCCATCAGTGCGCGCAAGCGCTCCCACAAGGCATAGACCTCCTCGCTGCCCAGATCGCCCGAAGCCTCACCGCCCTGCCCGGCCACGACCGCGTCGGCCAGCGCGACGATGCGGCGGTAGCGCGCCGCCTCGCGGTCCGCCAGCCGCAAGGCGGCCCAGACCGCCAGCGCCAGCGACAAGGTCAGCACCACGGCGGCCAGCCCGAGCAGGCGCAAGACCGGCCGATAAAGCCGGGCCCGCGGATGGGCCACCAGCACCTGCCAGCCCGAGTCGGCGGCCGGCGCGATTGCCGCCTGCCAGCGCTGGCCGGCCAGCTCGAGTTCGCCGCTGCCGGGCCGGCCGTCCAGCGCCGCGCGCACCAGCGGCAGGTTCACCAGGCTCTCCTGCCAGTCGGCCAGCTGCTGCTGCGGGTGGACGATCACGCGGCCGCGGCCGTCCAGCACGATGACGATGGCGTCGTCGGCGCGCGCCAGCTGGGCCAGGTCCTTGGAGAGGCCGCCCAGCGCCAGCTCGCCAACCAGCAGGCGCGCGCCGGCACGAGCCGCCAGCACGGCCGTGACACGGCCGGTCAGCGGCGACAAAAAGGTGTCGGACCAGACCGCATGATCGGCGGTGTGCGCACGCTCGAAGAACGGTCGCTGCGATACATCCATGCCGACCAGATCGCTGGCCTGCACGCCGGCGCTGGGCCGCACCTGGGCCTCCTCGATCAGGCCCTGGTGATCGACGCAGTAGACCGCCTCGAACTCCTGGGTCAGATCCAATGCCGGGCCCAGCATGGCCTTGTCGCAGGACCGGGCCGTATCGGCGCGCAGCAGCGCGGCCAGCAGCAGCATGCCGCGCTGCGGCGCGGCCAGCTGGCTGGCGATGCGGCTGCGGGTCTGCATGGCCAGATGTTCGTTCTCCTGCGCCATCGCCCGCACCGCCTCGGGCAGGGTCAGGGCCCCCCACAGCACGGCGAACGCCACCAGCGGCAGCAGGGCCGCGACGATGAATTGCCGCGCCAGCAGGCGGCGCAGGCTGGGTTTCTTCTTCGTCATCGCCGCGATCTCAGGGGCGCAGACCTTGCAGCCGGCCGGCCCGCGCCTCGCTCAGATGCAGGCGCCGGTCGGTATCGCCATGGGCGTCCAGCTGCAGCGCCCCCTGCAACAGCGTCCAGCGCCGGCCCGCCTCGCCGAGCACCTCGCGCAGGCTCTGCGCGCCGGCACGCGCACGCCAGGCCTGCGCGCCCAGCATCAGCGAGTCATAGCTCTGCACGGCGGCCGTGCCCGGCGGATCGCCGAAACGGGCCTGATAACGTTTCTTGAAGTCGACAAAGGCCGGCGACTCATCGTCCAGATCGAGCGCCTGCAAGACCAGCGCGCCCTCGATGGCGCGGCCGCCATACTCCAGCAGGGACTTGTTGGCCCCCCAGGGCGAGACGGCCAGCTGCAGCGCGGGCCGGATCCGGCGCAGGGCCTGGGCCGTCAGCGCCGCCTCGGGCGCGCTATTGACCAGCACCACGGCCTCGGGCTGTGTGGCCAGCAGGCGCTCGGCCAGCGCCGCATAGTCCAGCCCCGGCCCCGACTCGTAGCGCAGCTCGGCCGGCGCCGGCGCGCCCAGCTCGCGCAGCTGCGCCACCAGGGCCAGCCCGAAGCTCTCGGTGTAGGCACGGTTGCGCATGTCCATCAGCACCGCCACCCGCCGCAGGCCGCGCTGGTAAAGCACCTGGCTGAGCTGGCGCGCGCTCTGCGGCGCGTCGGTGGCGATGCGAAAGAAATGGTCCTTGCGGCCGGACAGCTCGTGTGAGGTGGCCGTCGGGCTGATGGCCACCAGCTTCAGCCGCTCCAGCTCGGGCATGGCCGCCACCGCCATCGCGCTGGTCATCGGCCCGACCACCCACTGCGCGCCACGCGCCGCCAGCGACTGCAGCGCCTCGCTGAGCCGCTGCGGCGATTGCTGGTCGTCCTCGACCAGCAGCTCGAAGCGCTGCGCTCCGGCGGCGTTCAGCGTTTCGACGGCCAGCAGCGCACCGTTGCGCCCCTCCACCGCCAGATCGGCCGCCGAGCCCGACAGGCCGGAGACAAAACCCACCTTGATCGGCGCCCGCGGCCCGCAGGCCCAGAGCAGGCACAGCAACAATCCCAGGGCTGCGATACGCTTCATCGAACCACGATAAGCTTTCACCGCGCGCCCCACAAGCGGGCAAAGCCCTTGCGGCCGCCGCGCCACGGCAAGGCCTTGCGCCGGCAAGGTTGGCGCGAGACTCCTAGACTGGGTGCATGAGTCCTCTGTCCATCCTCGATCTCGCCCCCATCGTCGAAGGCGGCACCGCCGCCCAGGCCCTGCACGACAGCATCGCGCTGGCCCGGCATGGCGAAGCGCTGGGCTACACCCGATTCTGGGTGGCCGAACACCACAATATGGAGGGCATCGCCAGCTCGGCCACTGCTGTGCTGATCGGCCAGCTGGCCCAGGCCACGCAGACCCTGCGCATAGGCTCCGGCGGCATCATGCTGCCCAACCATGCGCCGCTGACGATAGCCGAGCAGTTCGGCACGCTGGCCACCTTGTTTCCCGACCGCATCGATCTGGGCCTGGGCCGCGCGCCGGGCACCGACGGGCCGACGATGCGGGCGCTGCGCCGCCATCTGAGCACGGCAGCCGAGGACCGCTTTCCGGAGGATGTGCTGGAGCTGCAGGCCTATCTGGGCCCGGCCAAGGAGGGTCAGGTCGTGCGCGCGATCCCCGGCCAGGGCACCGAGGTGCCGATCTGGCTGCTGGGGTCCAGCCTTTACAGCGCCCAGCTGGCCGCCTATCTGGGCCTGCCCTTCGCGTTTGCCTCGCATTTCGCGCCCGATCTGCTGATGCAGGCCCTGGACCTCTACCGCAGCCACTACCGGCCCAGCGCCAAGCATCCCAAGCCCTATGCGATGGTCGGACTGAACGTGGTCGTGGCCGACAGCGATGCCGAGGCGGCCTTTCTGTTCAGCTCGCTGCAACTGCGCTTTCTGGGCATGCAGCGCGGCCAGCGCGGTCTGCTGCCGCGGCCGGTCGACGATATGGAATCGCGCTGGAACGCGGCCGAGAAAGCGGGCGTGGCACGCATGCTGGCCGAGTCCATCGTCGGCTCGCCGGTCACGGTGCGCGCCGGCCTGCGCGCGACGCAGGAGCGCACCGGTGCCGACGAGTTCATCGTCGCCTGCGCGGTGCACGACCAGGGGGCGCGCCGGCGCTCCTACGAACTGCTGGCCCAGCTGAGTCGCTAGGCCTTCGCAGGGCCTTGCTCAGAGCTTGAAGACCTGCACCGCCTCGACCAGGCGGCCGGCCTGGTGCTTCAGGCTCTCGGCGGCAGCAGCGCTCTGCTCCACCAGCGCGGCGTTCTGCTGTGTGACCTGATCGAGCTGGCCCACCGCATCGCTGACCTGACCTATGCCCGAGGTCTGCTCGACGGTGGCTGTGCTGATCTCGCCGATCAGATCGGCCACCCGCTTGACCTGGGCCACGATGCCCTCCATCGCCTGGCCGGCGTCACCCACCAGGCGCGTGCCGGTCTCGACCTTCTCGACGCTGTCATTGATCAGGCTCTTGATCTCCTTGGCCGCATTGGCGCTGCGCTGCGCCAGGCTGCGCACCTCGGAGGCGACGACCGCAAAGCCCCGCCCCTGCTCGCCGGCGCGCGCCGCCTCGACGGCGGCATTCAGCGCCAGGATATTGGTCTGGAAGGCGATGCCGTCGATCACGCTGATGATGTCGCTGATGCGCCGGCTGGAGGCGCTGATCTCGTCCATCGTGCCGACCACCCGGGCCACCACCTCGCCGCCCTGCGCGGCCGCCGCGCGGGCCGAGCCGGCCAGGGTGTTGGCCTGCTGGGCGGTGTCGGCGCTGGAGCGCACGGTGCCGGCCAGCTGTTCCATCGACGCGGCCGTCTGCTGCAGATTGCTGGCCTGCTCCTCGGTGCGCTGGCTCAGGTCGGCATTGCCGGTGGCGATCTGGCTGGAGCCGGTGGCGATCGAATCGCTGCTCTGGCGCACGGTGGACACGACCTTGACCAGGCTCTCGTTCATCGCCTTCAGGGCCTGCAGCAGCTGGCCGGTCTCGTCCTTGCTGTTCACCTCGATGCGCGAGCTCAGGTCACCGGCGGCCACGGTCTCGGCCAGGCGCACGGCCTGCCGGATCGGCGCGACGATGCTGCGGGTGATGCCGGTGCTCAGCAGCACGCCGATCGCCAGGGCCACCGCGCTGCCGCCCAGGATCAGCCAGCGGTTCAGGCTGCGGCTGGCCTCGGCCTCGGCGCTGCGCTGCGCCTGCAGCTCGCGCTCGAGCTTATCGAACTCGGCATGCACGGCACGAAAGCCATCCATCGCCGCCTTGTCGCCGCCCAGCATGAAGGCCGAGACCAGATCGTCGATGATCTTGCTGCCGGCACGCACCTCCTGGCGCACCGGGAACAGCGCCTCGATGGCGGCCTTGAGCTCCTGCTGGCGCTGCTTCATCAGATCCAGCCGCTGTTGCTGCTCGGGGTTGTCGGCGGTCAGCTGCTTGGCTTCTGACCAGGTCTTGTCAAAAGACGCCTGGCCGATCTTCCAGGGCTCCAGATAGCGATCCTCGCCGGCCAGCAGATAGCCGCGCCCGCCGGTCTGCATGCTGACCATGGACTGCAGCAGCTTCTCGCCGCGGTCCAGCACCTCGTAGGTGTGGATATTGAGCCTCTCGGCCTCGGCCAGCTTGGCACCGCTGCCCAGCGCGGTCCAGACCACCAGCAGGAACACGCCGATCACCGCAGCAAAGGCCACGGCCAGACGACGGCCGATCGACAAATTGGCAAACATCCTCACTCACAACTCCTCTTGATGGCCGCCCCGGGACACCATAGCCGCCGGGGTCAGGTCTTGAGCTCCGTCGAGACCACCCCAGGCTATCGGCTGGGGGTGGCGAGTCTTGAGGATGAAAAGCCGCTCAGCCCAGCTGTTTGCGCGCATTGCGGAACATGCGCATCCAGGGGCTGTAGGCGCTCTTGTCGCCCGAGGTCCAGCTCATCTGCACATTGCGGAAGACGCGCTCGGGGTGCGGCATCAGCACGGTGAAGCGACCGTCCGGCGTGGTCACCGAGGTCAGGCCCTCGGGGCTGCCGTTGGGGTTCAGCGGATAAACCTCGGTGGGCGCACCCGCGTGGTCGACATAGCGCATCGCGCGCGCCACCGTCTTCGCATCGCCGCGCTGCGAGAAGTCGGCATAGCCCTCGCCGTGGGCGACCGCGATCGGCAGCCGGCTGCCGGCCATGCCCGTGAAGAACAGGCTGGGACTGTCCAGCACCTCGACCATGGCCAGGCGCGCCTCGAACTGCTCGCTCTTGTTGCGGGTGAACTTGGGCCAGGCCGCAGCACCCGGGATGATGGGCGACAGCGCCGCCATCATCTGGCAGCCGTTGCACACGCCCAGCGCGAAACTGTCGGGGCGCGCGAAGAAAGCCTTGAACTGCTCGGCCAGCAGCGGGTTGAACATGATGGAGCGGGCCCAGCCCTCGCCGGCACCCAGGGTGTCGCCATAGCTGAAACCACCGCAGGCGACAAAGCCCTTGAACTGATCGAGGCCGACCGCGCCCGCCTGCAGATCGCTCATGTGCACGTCGTAGGTGTCGAAGCCGGCCAGCGCCATCGCATAGCTCATCTCGATATGCGAGTTGACGCCCTGCTCGCGCAGGATGGCCAGCTTGGGCCGTGCGCCAGTGTTGATGAAAGGCGCGGCGACATCCTCCAGCGGATCGAAGCTCAGCTGCAGATGGCGGCCGGGGTCGGCGGCCAGGCCGGCCTGGGCGTGTTCGCTGTCGGCGCAGGCCGGGTTGTCGCGCAGCTGGCTGATGCGCCATGACACTTCGTCCCAGCTCTTGTGCAGCGCCTCCAGCGGCGCGCTGAACACGGTCTTGGCATCGCGCCAGATCTCGACCTTGCCCGTGCTGTTGGGCTTGCCCACCACATGGCTCAGCCTGGACAGGCCATGGGCGCGCAGCACCTGCATCACCGCATCGCGTTCGGCGGTGGGCACCTGCAGCAGCACGCCCAGTTCCTCGTTGAACAGCGCCTTCAGCGTCAGTTCCTCGCGGCGCGCGCTGACCTGGGCGGCCCAGTTCTTCGCATCGCCCTGATCAGCGCGGCTGTCGTTGACGCCGTCGCTCTCGGTGACCAGCATGTCCACATTCAGGCTGATGCCCATATGGCCGGCAAAAGCCATCTCACAGGCGCTGGCCCACAGGCCGCCGTCGCCACGGTCGTGATAGGCCAGTAGACGCCCTTCGGCGCGCAGCTGATTGACGGCCGCGACCAGGTTCTTCAGCAGCGCCGCGTCGTCCAGATCGGGCACCGCGCCGCCAAACTGGTTCAGCGCCTGGGCCAGGATGGAGCCGCCCATGCGGTGCTGGCCCTGGCCCAGGTCCACCAGGATCAGGCTGGTGTCGCCGGGCTGCAGCTGGGGTGTCAGCGTGGCGCGCACATCGGCGACGCTGGCGAAGGCGGTGATGATCAGCGACACCGGCGCGGTGACCTGCTTGTCGGCCCCGTCGTTCCACTTGGTGCGCATCGACAGCGAATCCTTGCCGACGGGAATGGAAATGCCCAGCGCCGGGCACAGCTCCATGCCCACCGCCTTGACGGTGTCGAACAGCGCGGCGTCCTCACCGGGTTCGCCGCAGGCGGCCATCCAGTTGGCGGACAGCTTCACGCGCGGGAGCTCGATAGGCGCGGCCAGCAGATTGGTGATGGCCTCGGCCACGGCCATACGGCCCGAGGCCGGGCCGTTGACGGCGGCCAGCGGCGTGCGCTCGCCCATGCTCATCGCTTCGCCGGCAAAGCCCTTGAAGTCGGCCAGGGTCACGGCGCAATCGGCCACCGGCACCTGCCAGGGGCCGACCATCTGGTCGCGGCTGTTCAGGCCGCCGACCGTGCGGTCGCCGATCGTGATCAGGAAGCGCTTGGAGGCCACGGTCGGGTGGCGCAGCACGTCGACGGCGACCTTGGCCAGATCGACGCCGGTCAGTTCCAACCGGCCGGCGTCGCGCTCGAGCCGGCTCACCTCGCGGTGCATCTTGGGCGGCTTGCCCAGCAGCACGTCCATCGGCATGTCCACCGCACGCTGGCCGTCTGGCCCGTCTTCCAGGATCAGCTCGCGCGCCTCGGTCGTCACGCCCACCACCGCAAAGGGGCAGCGCTCGCGTTCGCACATGCGCTGGAACAGATCCAGGCTGTCCGGCGCGATGGCCAGCACATAGCGCTCCTGGCTCTCGTTGCACCAGATTTCCTTGGGCGCCATGCCGGACTCTTCCAGCGGCACCTTGCGCAGGTCGAAGCGCGCGCCGCGGCCGGCGTCATTGACCAGCTCGGGGAAGGCGTTCGAGATGCCGCCCGCGCCGACATCGTGGATGGCCAGGATGGGGTTCTTGTCGCCCAGGCCCCAGCAGTGGTTGATGACCTCCTGCACCCGGCGCTCGATCTCGGGATTGCCACGCTGCACCGAGTCGAAGTCAAGGTCGGCGGTGTTTGTGCCGGCCGCCATCGAGCTGGCGGCACTGCCGCCCATGCCGATGCGCATGCCGGGGCCGCCCAGTTGCACCAGCAGGGAGCCGGTGGGGAACTCGATCTTCTGCGTCTGGTCCTCGCGGATCGCCCCCAGGCCGCCGGCGATCATGATGGGCTTGTGATAGCCGCGCTGCACGCCGTCCACCTGCTGCTCGTAGACGCGGAAATAACCGTTCAGATTGGGCCGGCCGAATTCGTTGTTGAAGGCCGCGCCGCCCAGCGGGCCTTCGATCATGATCTGCAGCGCGCTGGCGATATGGCTGGGCTTGCCCACCGGGTTTTGCTCCCAGGGCTCGGACAGGCCCGGCAGGTGCAGATTGGAGACCGAGAAGCCGGTCAGGCCGGCCTTGGGCTTGGAGCCGCGGCCAGTGGCGCCTTCGTCGCGGATCTCGCCGCCGGCCCCGGTCGAGGCGCCGGGGAAAGGCGAGATCGCGGTCGGGTGGTTGTGGGTCTCGACCTTCATCAAGACATGGGCCAGTTCCTCACGCGCCTCGTAGCGCGGCGCGCGCTGGTCGCCGGCCTGCATCCAGCGCTCGATGCGGTGGCCTTCCATCACCGAGGCATTGTCCGAATAGGCCTTGACCGTGTGCTGCGGGCTCAGCTTCTCGGTGTTGCGGATCATGCCGAACAGGCTCAGCGGCTGCTCCTCGCCGTCCACCGTGAACTTGGCATTGAAGATCTTGTGGCGGCAGTGCTCGCTATTGGCCTGCGCGAACATCATCAGCTCGACGTCGCTGGGATTGCGCTTCAGGCCGGTGAAGGCGGTCACCAGATAGTCGATCTCGTCGTCGGACAGAGCCAGGCCGAAGTCCTTGTTGGCGGTCGCTAGCGCCGCCCGGCCCTGGGCCAGCACATCGACATGGGCCAGCGGCTGCGCGGTCTTCTCGTCGAACAGATGGGCGGCATCCTCGCGGGCCAGCAGCACGCTCTCGGTCATGCGGTCGTGCAGCAGCTCGGCACAGGCGATCAGCTCGGCCTGGCTCAGCGTCTTCTCGCTGCCGATCAGTCCCCCCAGCAGGCCGGACTTCAGCACCAGGCGGTACTCGGTGACCCGCTCAACGCGGTGGATGCTATTCAGCCCGCAGTTGTGGGCGATGTCGGTGGCCTTGGAGGCCCAGGGGCTGACCGTGCCCAGGCGCGGCGCCACCAGCACCAGGCTGCCTTCGCCGCCGCCTTCATAGGCGTCGCCATAGTTCAGCAGCGCGGCCAGCTTGGCTTGCTCATCGGCGGCCAAGGCCACATCGCTCCAGACCCAGTGCACATGGCGTGCCTGGACCGCGCTGATGCGCGCATTGACGGCCTGCAGCCGAGGCAGCAGCGCCTGAGCCCGGAACGCGGAAAGAGCGTTGCCGCCCTCGAACGAAAGCAGATGCTTGGTGGAAGCCATGGAATCCCGCAGTGCTAGCCGGACCGAGACGGCCGACCTTCGATGAAGTGCGGGATTCTACCGAGGCTGGCCTGGGTCTTGGACTTGCCGCCCGCAAAGGCGGCAAGTTTCACCAGTCGGTAAGTGAACTCAGCGCTCGGTCTTCATCTTGGCGACGATGCCTTCGATGCGATCCAGCAAGGCACCCTGGTCCACCGTGGTCAGCTCGCGGTCCTTCAAGACCTGGCGGCCGCCGACCCAGACATCGGAGACATGCTCGCGGCCGGCCACGTAGACCAGTTGGGCCTCGGGGTTGTAGACCGGTCGGCATTCCAGCGCGTCCAGCGACACCGCGACGACGTCGGCCAGCTTGCCCACTTCCAACGACCCCAGGTCGTCGCCCCGGCCCATGGCCTTGGCGGCGCGAATGGTGGCCATCTCCAGCGCCGTGCGGGCCGAGACGGTGGTCGGGTTCTGCGTCGAGCCCTTGGCCAGCAAGGCCGCGGCGCGGATCTCGCCGAACATGTCCTGCCGGTTGTTCGACGCCGCGCCATCGGTGCCCAGAATCGTGTTGACGCCGGCGGCTTCGAGCGCTGTCACCGGGCAGACGCCCGAGGCCAGCTTCATATTCGAGTTCGGGTTGTGCACCAGGTGCACCTGCTGACGCGCCAGCATCGCGATCTCGTCCTCGTTCAAATGGACCATGTGCACGGCCATCATCTTCTCGTTGAGCAGGCCCAGCTTGTTCAAGCGCTCCAGCGGCCGCATGCCGTATTGCTTCAGGCTGCCATCGACCTCGTCCTGGGTCTCGTGGATATGGCAGTGCATCTGCATGCCATGCTGCTCAGCCAGCTGGCGCAGCTTGACGAAGGTCTCGTCCGACACCGTGTAAGGCGCGTGCGGCGCGCTGGTCCAGTCCAGGAGTTTCTCGCCCTTGAACTGCTGGTACGCGGCCAGGCCCTTGGCGATGTAGTCGTCCGGGCCCGAGGCATAGCCGGTCGGGAAATCGATCACGTTGATGGACACGCCGGCACGCAGACCCGAGTCGACGGCGGCGCGCGCCATCGCGGTCGGAAAGAAGTACATATCGTTCAGATAGGTCACGCCGCCGCGTAGCGCCTCGGCCGCCGACAGCAGCGAGCCCTGGTAGGTCCAGTCCTCGCTGACCCACTTCTTCTCCAGCGGCCAGATGTGGTTGTTGAGCCAGTCCATCAGCGGCACATCGTCGGCCACGCCACGCAGCAGCGACATCGCCGAATGCGTGTGGCCGTTGATCAGACCGGGGATCAGCACATGCGAGCCGAGCTCGACCTTGGCCGCATCCGGGTACCGGGTCTCGGCCTCGGCCCAGGGCAGGAGGGCCGCAATGCGCTCGCCCTCCATCACCAGCGCATGCTCGTTGAGCACCTCGCTGCCGGGCGCCATCGAGACGATCCAGCGGGCCTTCAGCAGGGTTTGTTGGGCTTGGCTCATGGGTTTCTCCTCAATTGAAGGCTTGGGCAAACAGATTCAGCACGCCGGCCGCATCGACGGCGATGCAGGCCTGCTGCGGCGGGCAGCTGCTCCAGGGCGTCTGCGCGCCGGTGGGTTTGTGGAAGTCCTGGATGGTCTGGCCGCGGGCAATGCCCTCGGTGACAACGCGCACCGGGCCGCTGCGCAGGCGGAACAGCTCGGGTGCGATGCAGAAGGCCGCCGCGCTGGCGTCATGCGAGTAGATGCCGCCGATGCCGTCGCGCTCGTGATAGAAGTCCTGATAGTGGCGGGTCGCGGTCCACAGAAAGTCGCCGACGGCGCCGTCCTTGCCTTGCAGCGCGGCCAGGTACTGATGCTTCATCACCACCTCCTGGGTCACGTCCAGGCCGACGATGACGACCGGCCAGTCGGCCGTGAAGACGATGTCGGCCGCCTCGGGGTCGTTGATGATATTGGCCTCGGCCACCGGCGTCACATTGCCGCCATGGCCATGAGTGCCGAAGGCGCCGCCCATCACGACGACCTGGCGAACCTTGGAGGTGATCGTCGGGTCATGGCGCAGGGCCAGCGCGATATTGGTCAGCGGGCCGACGGCCAGCAGCGTGATCTCGCCGGGTTCGGCATTGATCAGATCGCAGATCAGCTGATGGGCCGGGCGGGCATCCGCCTGGGCCCTTGTGGCGGGCAATTGCCCGAACATGCCGCCCAGGCCGTCGTCGCCATGCACATGGGCCGGGAAGTCCTGCTCGGCCGGCGTGTGCAGCGGGCCGGCCGCGCCCTGCGCCACCGGCAGGTCCAGGCCGTAGAAGGCCGACAGGCTCAGCGCATTGCGGGTGGTGGTCGCGATGGGGGCGTTGCCGAACACGGTGGTCAGCGCGCGCAGCGCGATGGCCGGGTGGCGCGCCAGCAGGTGCAGCGCCATCGCATCGTCGATGCCGGGGTCGGTGTCAAAAATAACGGCAGAGGCTTTCATACTGCAAGCACCAGTTCGGTTGTTCAAAGAGTGATTTCGGCGCGGCGCGGCATCGCCGACTGCACGCCGCTGCGGCTGACCGCAATGGCCGCCGCCGCCTGGCCCAGGCGCACCGCATCGGTCGCGCTCATGCCCTCGGCCAGACCGGCGGCCAGGCCGCCGACAAAGGTGTCGCCGGCACCGACGGTGTCGACCGCCTTGACGACCCGGGCCGGCAGATGCTGGACGCCGGCCGCGCCGCACAGCAGCACGCCTTGCGCGCCCAGCGTCACCAGCACCTGCTGCGGGCCGCGCTGCAGCAGCGCCAGCGCCGCAGCCGCGGCCTCGTCGACGCTGCCGCTGGCCATGCCCGCGAGCTGGCCGGCCTCGGTCTCGTTGACGATCAGCCAGTTGCTCAGGGCCAGCAAGGCATCGCCGACCGGCAGCGCCGGTGCCGCGTTCAGAATCGTCGTGACACCGGCCGCGCTGGCCAGCTCGAAGGCCTGAGTGATGGCCGGCACCGGTACCTCCAGCTGGGCCACGACAACCTGTGCCGACTGCAGCAGCGCGGCACTGGCCTGCACATCGGCCGCGCTGAGCTGGGCATTGCTGCCGGGCACATAGACGATGGAGTTCTCGCCGCCCTCGCTGGCCACCATGATGACGGCGACGCCGGGCAGCGCCGCCGGATCGGCGACCACGCCGGAGGTCGCGATGCCCTCCTCGGCCAGCGCGGCCAGCAGCTCCGCGCCATGCTGGCGCGTGCCGACCCGCGAGACAAAAGCCACCGGCGCACCGAGACGGGCCGCGGCGACGGCCTGGTTGGCCCCCTTGCCGCCGGGCGCCATCACAAAGGCCTCGCCCATCAGGGTCTCGCCGGGTCCGGGCAGACGCCGGGAATGCGAGACCATGTCCATATTGATGCTGCCGACCACCACCACCTGGGGGGCTGCATTTGCGCGCTGCGTCATGACACTTCTTCCCTTTTTGTTTTCTCTCAGCCCAGTCGCTGCGGCGCGGAGGTGCTTTCGCGCACCACCAGGCGCGGCGTCAGCAGCACATCCTTCAGCGGCGCCGCCGGGTTCTCGATGCGGTCCACCAGCACCCGGGCGGCTTCACGGCCCAGCTCCTTGATCGAGCAGCCCACCGTGGTCAGCGCCGGGTAGACGAAGCCGCTCAGCTCGATATCGTCGAAGCCGACGATGGAGAGCTGCTGCGGCACCTTGAGCCCCGATTCGGCGGCCGCGCGCAGCGCGCCCAGGGCCATCATGTCATTGCTGGCGAACAGGGCCGTGATGCCGGCCTGCGCGCGCAGCAGGCGGCGCGCCGCCTCGTAGCCGCCGGCGCTGCTGAAGTCGCTTTCGATCAGCAGGCCTTCATCGGGCGTGATGCCGCGATCGAGCTGGGCACGGCGCCAGCCGTCGACCCGCTCTGCCGTCACCTCGAACTCGGCCGGCCCGCTGATGCAGGCGATGCGGCGGTGGCCGAGGTCCAGCAGATGCTTGACCGCCTTGTAGGCGCCGTCGGCATTGTTGACGCTGACCCGGTCGGCACGCGCGCCCGGCACCAGGCGGTCCACCGTCACCGAAGGCACGGTGGCCAGCTTGAAGATGCGGGCCAGCGATGCGGCATCGCCGGCCGAGGACAGCAAGAGCCCGTCGATGCGTTTTTCCAGCAGGGTGCGCATGTACTGCTGCTGGCGTTTCGGGTCGTTGTCGGAGTTGCACAGGAACACCGAGTAGCCGGCCAGGCGGCAGCATTCCTCGACGCCGCAGACCAGCTCGGCGAAGAAGGGATTGTTGACGTTGGGCACCAGCACGCCGACGATCTTGGTCTCGCTTTTGCGCAAAGAGCGCGCCACCGCGCTGGGCAGATAGCCAATCTCCTCGACCGCCGCCAGCACCCGGCGCCGCGCATCGGCGCTGACAGGCCGGGTGTCGTTCAGCACATGGGAGACGGTGGTGAACGAGACCCCCGCCAGGGCCGCAACATCTTTGATCGTGCTCACAAGGACTCAGCGCTTTCCATCATCAATGACCACACAGTGGCAAACGTTTGCCAGCCACAAAGCATAGCTGAAACAAGCGGCGCAACAGCAGGCCGGCAGCGCTGTTTGCGCAAATATCCGGGCCTGGCGGCTCCGGGCTTTCCCTGGTCCGCCGGCCCGGGCATCAAAAAACCCGCCGGGCCTGAAGGCCGGGCGGGTTTGGCAACAGCAGCGGGCACGCGGCCCGCTAGGAATCGATCAGCGTTGCGCGATCGGCTTGACGTCGCGCGGGGTGGAGCCGACGAAGAGCTGACGCGGGCGGCCGATCTTGTACTCCGGGTCACCGATCATCTCGTTGAGCTGGGCGATCCAGCCGACCGTGCGGGCCAGCGCGAAGATCGCGGTGAACAGCGGCACCGGGATGCCGATGGCGCGCTGCACGATGCCGGAGTAGAAGTCGACGTTCGGGTAGAGCTTGCGGGCGACGAAGTACTCGTCTTCCAGCGCGATCTTCTCCAGCTCCATCGCCAGCTTGAACATCGGGTCGTTGTGCAGACCCAGCTCGTCCAGCACCTCGTGGCAGGTTTCGCGCATCAGCTTGGCGCGCGGGTCGTAGTTCTTGTAGACCCGGTGACCGAAGCCCATCAGCTTGACGCCGCTGTTCTTGTCCTTGACCTGCTTGATGAACTCGCCGATCTTGGCGACGCCACCCTGCTTCTGGATGTCGCCCAGCATGTTCAGCGCCGCCTCGTTGGCGCCACCGTGAGCCGGGCCCCACAGGCAGGCCACGCCGGCCGCGATGGCCGCAAAGGGGTTGGTGCCCGAGGAACCGCACAGGCGCACGGTCGACGTCGACGCGTTTTGCTCGTGGTCGGCATGCAGCGTGAAGATGCGGTCCATCGCGCGCACCAGCACGTCGTTGGGCTTGTAGTCCTCGCAGGGCGTGGCAAACATCATGCGCATGAAGTTGCCGGCGTAGCTCAGATCGTTCTTCGGATAGATATAGGGCTGGCCGATGGTGTACTTGTAGGCCATGGCCACCAGCGTCGGCATCTTCGCGATCAGGCGGATCGCGGCGATCTCGCGGTGCTCGGGGTTATTGATGTCGGTGCTGTCGTGATAGAAGGCCGACATCGCGCCGACCAGACCGGTCATCACGGCCATCGGATGCGCGTCGCGGCGGAAGCCGCGCAGGAAGAACTGCATCTGCTCGTTGACCATGGTGTGGTTGGTCACGCGAGCGACGAAGTCTTCCTTCTGCGCCGGGTTGGGCAGCTCTCCGTACAGCAGCAGATAGCAGGTTTCGAGGTAGTCGCAGCTGGTGGCCAGCTGCTCGATCGGGTAGCCGCGATACAGCAGCTCGCCCTTGTCGCCATCGATATAGGTGATGGTCGAGTTGCACGAAGCGGTCGACAGGAAGCCGGGGTCGTAGGTGAACTTGCCCGTCTGTGCGTACAGCTTGCGGATGTCGATCACATCCGGGCCTATCGTGCCCTTGTACAGCGGCAGATCCATTTGCGGGCTGCCATCGGAGAACGACAGGGTGGCTTTGACGTCAGACGGGGTCATGGGCGTTCCTTATGACTTCTTGGGGATTCAGGGGGCGGTCCTGAGCAGGGCCAGGACCTCTTGCACATCGGCACGATCGAGTTCGCCTTCGGGCTGCTTGCGGCACAGAAACAGGTCCAACAAATCGTTGTCGGACAGCTCCATCAGCACGCGCAGGCCCTCGGCCTGATGCTCGGTCAGACTGCGGTCGTATCGAGCGAAGAAACGCTCGATGAAGAGATCATTCTCCAGCAGGCCGCGTCGGCAGCGCCAGCGCAGCTTGGAGAGGGCTCTCTCGTCGATCAGGGTGTTGACAGCGGTCATGACTGAGCGGGGCCGGGCATCGTCAGACGGCGCGCCGGACCATCAATTCCTTGATCTTGCCGATGGCCTTCGTCGGGTTCAGCCCCTTCGGGCAGACATCGACGCAGTTCATGATGGTGTGGCAGCGGAACAGGCGGTACGGATCTTCCAGATTGTCCAGACGCTCGCCGGTGGCCTCGTCGCGGCTGTCGGCGATGAAGCGGTAGGCTTGCAGCAGGCCGGCGGGGCCGACGAACTTATCCGGGTTCCACCAGAAGCTGGGGCAGCTGGTCGAACAGCTGGCGCACAGGATGCACTCGTACAGGCCGTTGAGCTCTTCGCGCTCTTCGGGGAACTGCAGACGCTCCTTGTCGGGCAGCGGCGTGTCGTTGACCAGATAGGGCTTGATCGAGTTGTACTGTTTGAAGAACTGCGTCATGTCGACGATCAGGTCGCGCACGACCGGCAGGCCCGGCAGCGGCTTCAAGACGATGGTGCCCGGCAGGGTACGCATATTCGTCAGGCAGGCCAGACCGTTCTTGCCGTTGATATTCATCGCATCCGAACCGCAGACGCCCTCGCGGCAGCTGCGCCGGAAACTCAGGCTGGGATCGACGGCCTTGAGCTTGTTCAGGGCGTCCAGCAGCATGCGCTCGGAGCCGTCCAGCTCGACCTCGAGGGTCTGCATATAGGGCTTGGCATCCTTGTCCGGGTCGTAGCGGTAGATCTGAAAAGTACGCTTGGTCATAGTGATTTACCTCTTAGAACGTACGGACCTTGGGCGGAATCGACTCGGCCGTCAGCGGCTTCAAGTTGACCGGCTTGTAGTCCAGGCGGTTGCCTTCCGAGTACCACAGCGTGTGCTTCATCCACTGCTCGTCGTTGCGACCATTCGGATGGGCGGGCGTGTCGCCGTAGTCGTCCACCGTGTGGGCGCCGCGGCTCTCGGTGCGGGCCGCAGCGGAGACGATGGTGGCCTGGGCCGCCTCGATCAGGTTCTCGACCTCCAGCGCCTCGATGCGGGCGGTGTTGAAGACCTTGGACTTGTCCTTCAGCGTGATGTTGGCGACGCGCTTGGCGATCTCGGCCACCTTGGCCACGCCCTCGTTGAGCATGGCCTGGGTGCGGAACACGCCGGCATGCTGCTGCATCGCGGCACGCAGATCGTTGGCCACATCCTGCGCGTACTCGCCGCTGGTGCTGGAGTCCAGGCGGGCCAGGCGGGCCAGCGAGCGGTCGGCCGCATCGGCCGGCAGATCCTTGTGCGCTTTAGTCTTCAGGCCGGCGTCGACGATGTGGTTGCCGGCCGCACGGCCGAACACCAGCAGGTCGAGCAGCGAGTTGGTGCCCAGGCGGTTCGCGCCGTGCACGCTGACGCAGGCGCACTCGCCCACCGCGTACAGGCCGTTGATCACCGCATTGGGCTTGCCGTCCTTGGGCACGACCACCTGGCCATGGATATTGGTCGGGATGCCACCCATCTGGTAGTGGATGGTCGGCACCACCGGGATCGGTTCCTTGGTGATGTCGACATTGGCGAAGTTGTGGCCGATCTCGAACACCGAGGGCAGGCGCTTCATGATGGTGTCGCCGCCCAGATGGGTCATGTCCAGCTGGATGTAGTCCTTGTTCGGACCGCAGCCACGCCCTTCCTTGATCTCCTGGTCCATGCAGCGCGAGACGAAGTCGCGCGGTGCCAGGTCCTTCAGGGTCGGCGCATAGCGTTCCATGAAGCGCTCGCCATTGCTGTTGCGCAGGATCGCGCCTTCGCCACGGCAGCCTTCGGTCAGCAGCACGCCGGCGTTGTGCACGCCGGTCGGGTGGAACTGCCAGAACTCCATGTCTTCCAGCGGGATGCCGGCACGCGCCGCCATGCCCAGGCCGTCGCCGGTGTTGATGAAGGCGTTGGTCGAGGCGGCGAAGATGCGCCCTGCCCCGCCGGTGGCCAGCAGCACGGTCTTGGCCTGCAGGATGTGGACCTCGCCGGTTTCCATCTCCAGCGCGGTCACGCCCACCACATCGCCCTCGGCGTCGCGGATCAGGTCCAGCGCCATCCATTCGACGAAGAACTGCGTCTTGGCCTTGACGTTCTGCTGGTACAGCGTGTGCAGCATCGCGTGGCCGGTCCGGTCGGCCGCCGCGCAGGCGCGCTGCACCGGCTTCTCGCCGTAGTTGGCGGTGTGGCCGCCGAAGGGGCGCTGATAGATCGTGCCGTCGGCATTGCGGTCGAAGGGCATGCCGAAATGCTCAAGCTCGTAGACGACCTTGGGCGCCTCGCGGCACATGAACTCGATCGCGTCCTGGTCACCCAGCCAGTCCGAACCCTTGACGGTGTCGAAGAAGTGGTAGTGCCAGTTGTCTTCCGACATATTTCCCAGGCTGGCGCCGATGCCGCCCTGGGCGGCCACGGTGTGCGAACGGGTCGGAAAAACCTTGGACAGCACGGCCACATTGAGGCCGGCCAGCGAGAGCTGCAAGGAGGCGCGCATGCCGGAGCCGCCGGCACCGACGATCACGACATCAAACTTGCGCTTAGGAATCGAATTTGCCACCGTCATCACAGTCTCCACAACACTTGGATCGCCCAGCCGGCGCAACCTACCAGCCACACCAGCGTGAACACCTGCAGAAACAGGCGCGCGCCGACGGGCTGCACATAGTCCATCCAGATATCGCGCATGCCCACCCACGCGTGGTAGGCCAGCGAGATGATCACGACAAAGGTCAGCACCTTCATCCACTGCGACGAGAAGATCGCCGCCCAGTGGTCATAGCCCAGCTCGCCGGGCATCAGGAACTGCACCAGCAGCACGACGGTGAACAAGGCCATCAACACGGCCGTGATGCGCTGGGCCAGCCAGTCGCGCAGACCGTAGTGCGCACCCACGACGATGCGCTTGGAACCAAAAGTACTCATTGTTTTAACCTCGCGTTCAGTACAGGCCGAAGAGCTTGGCCGCGACGGCCAGGGTCAGCAGCACGCTGGCGGCCAGCGTGAACACCGCCGACGAGTGGCCCTGCTCCTTGCTGACGCTGTGCGTCGCATCCATCCACAGATGGCGCACGCCGGCGATGAAGTGATGCAGATAGGCCCAGGCCAGGCCCAGCACCACCAGCTTGATGAACCAGGCCGGCACAAAGCCGATGCCGGCCACAAAGGCGTTGGTGAAGACGTCGTAGGAGATCTCGGATGTCAGGCTGTTGTCGAACATCCAGATGATGAAGGGCAAGAGCAGGAACATCAGCAGACCGCTGACCCGATGCAGGATGGACACAAAGCCGGCCGGCGGCAGCCGGTAGGTTCGCACATCGGTAAAGATATTGATGTTGCGATAGACCGGTCTTTTCTTGGCGGTACCGTTGGTGGTGCTTGTCATACCCAACCTTATGTAATCAACATGAAACCCGAGGATTTTATTGCAATGCAGCAGGAGCCCTGCGGCGACAGTGCGCGCTACGCAACGCGCAAGGATTAGTTCAGCTCATTGCGGTAAAAGTGTGAGGCGGTGTTATAGAGGCCGCGCCGCAGCTCGACCGGCTTGTCACCATAGGTGAAGGACAGGCGCTCGACGCTCAGCAGCGGCGTGCCCGGCGCCACCTGCAGCAGCGCGGCGGCCTCGGCATCGGCCGCGACCGCACGGATCTGCTCCTGCGCGCGAATCATGTGCACGCCGAACTCGGCCTCGAACAGGCCGTAGAAGGGCCCGCGGTGTTTTTCGAGCCGCTCGGCCGTCAACCCTTTGAACAGGGCGCCGGGCAGCCAGATATCGTCCAGCACCACCGGGTGGTTCTTGCTGTGCAGCAGCCGGCGCACCTCGACCATCGGGTCGCCGGCACGCATCTGCAGCTGCTTGGCGATCCAGGCCGGCGCGCGCTGGCGCTTGCAGTCCAGCAGCTGGCGACCCAGCGCCTCCTGGCCCTCGTCGGGCATCAGGCGCAGAAAGCGGTACTGGATCTTCTGCTCGGCATGGGTCGCGACAAAGGTGCCCTTGCCCTGACGGCGCACCAGCAGATTGTCTGCCGCCAGCTCGTCGATGGCCTTGCGCACCGTGCCCTGGCTGACGCCGAAACGCGTCGCCAACTCGATCTCGCTGGGGATCGCCTCGCCCGCCTTCCACTCGCCGGCCTGCAGGCTGGCAATGATCAGCCCCTTGATCTGGCGGTACAGCGGACTGAAAGAGGGGCCGGCGTCCGGGCGTGCGGATTCGCCGGACAGCGGTGGGGCGGTCGACATGGCAGGCATTGCAGCACAGGTCGGGGCCATTCGTCCATCAAAGTTGAGTGATATCTTCTATAAGACATAAGACGCGAGCAAGAAATCCGGAAAACATCGCATAATCGCGCGCTATGGCATCGCAGGCCGCCAGTCCAGCCGGGTAAGCCCTTGGACTGTCCTACACTTGCGCGGCACTCGCCGGAACGCTGGAGCTTGTCTTCCGGCACCCCTGCGGGCATGGAACACCCCCACATTTCGTCATTACTCCGGAGCTTTCACATGAGCACAAAGAAACCCGTTCGCGTCGCCGTCACCGGTGCCGCCGGCCAGATCGGCTACGCCCTGCTGTTCCGCATCGCCTCCGGCGAAATGCTGGGCAAGGACCAGCCGGTGATCCTGCAGCTGCTGGAGATCCCTGACGAGAAGGCCCAGAACGCGCTGAAGGGCGTGATCATGGAGCTGCAGGACTGCGCCTTCCCGCTGCTGGTGGGCATCGAGGCCCACAGCGACCCGATGACCGCCTTCAAGGACACCGACTACGCGCTGCTGGTCGGCTCGCGTCCGCGCGGCCCGGGCATGGAGCGCTCGGAGCTGCTGTCGATCAACGGCGCCATCTTCACCGCCCAGGGCAAGGCGCTGAACGCCGTGGCCTCGCGCAATGTCAAGGTGCTGGTGGTCGGCAACCCGGCCAATACCAATGCCTATATCGCGATGAAGTCGGCCCCGGACCTGCCGGCCAAGAACTTCACCGCGATGCTGCGCCTGGACCACAACCGCGCCGCCTCGCAACTGGCCGCCAAGACCGGCAAGCCGGTCGCCGAGATCGAGAAGCTGGCCGTCTGGGGCAACCACTCGCCGACCATGTACGCCGACTACCGCTTCGCCACCATCGGCGGCGCCTCAGTCAAGGCCATGATCAATGACGAGGCCTGGAACCGCGAAACCTTCCTGCCCACCGTGGGCAAGCGCGGCGCCGCCATCATCGCGGCCCGCGGCCTGTCCTCGGCCGCCTCGGCCGCCAATGCCGCGATCGACCATATGCGCGACTGGGCCCTGGGCACCAATGGCAAGTGGGTCACGATGGGCATCCCCTCGGGCGGCGAGTACGGCATCCCCAAGGATGTGATGTTCGGCTACCCGGTCACCTGCGAAAACGGCGAATACAAGATCGTCGATGGCCTGGAGATCGATGCCTTCTCGCAAGAATGCATCAACAAGACGCTCAACGAGCTGCTGGAAGAGCAGGCGGGCGTCAAGCACCTGCTCTGAGCCTCAGGCTTGAGCGACACTCGCTTGAGCAAAACCAAGGGTCGGCTTTTGCCGGCCCTTTTTTCATTGAGACCGCCATCGTGACCACCGCTCCCCACCCCCGCCTGGCCCTGTTCGAGGAAGGCGACGCCGCCGCCACCCTGCCCGTGGTCGACCACTACTGCGGCGTCGAAGCCCGCATGAGCAAGAGCCTGGAGCTGCAGGCCGAGATGGGCCCGGTGTTCGACATCACGCTGGACTGCGAGGACGGTGCCCCGATAGGCGGCGAGGCCGAGCATGTGCAGTTGGTGCTCGCGATGCTCCACAGTGCGAACAACCGGTTCGGCCGCGTCGGCGCCCGCGTCCATCCGCTGGATCACCCCGCCTTCGAGGCCGATGTCGACGGCCTGATTGCCGGCGCCGGTGCGAAGCTGGCCTATCTGATGGTGCCCAAGCCGCGCGGCATCAACGATGTCGAGCAAGCCTGCGCCTTCATCGACGCCAGCCTGGCTCGCCACGGCATCAGCCGCCCGCTGCCCGTCCATGTGCTGATCGAGACCCATGGCGCGCTGCGCGAGGTGCAGCAGATCGCCGCCCACCCGCGCATCGAGTCACTGTCCTTCGGCCTGATGGACTTCGTCTCGGCCCATCGTGGCGCGATCCCGCGCCAGGGCATGAGCCTGCAGGGCCAGTTCAGCCATCCGCTGGTGGTGCGCGCCAAGCTCGAGATCGCCGCCGCCGCCCATGGCTTCGGCAAGACACCGTCGCACTGCGTGGTCACCGAGTTCAAGAAGGTCTCAGCCATCGAGGAAGCCGCGCGGCGCGCGGCGCGCGAGTTCGGCTACACGCGGATGTGGAGCATCCACCCGAGCCAGATCCAGCCCATCATCGACGCCTTCGCCCCCAGCGTGGCCGAGATCGACGAAGCCATCGACATCATCCACGCCGCCCAGGCGGCCCATTGGGCGCCGATCCAGTACCGCGACCATCTGCACGACCGCGCCAGCTACCGCTATTTCTGGCAGTTGCTGGAGCGCGCCCACCGCACCGGCCAGACCTTGCCGATCGAAGTCGAGCAGGCCTACTTCGGCGACGCCGCCCATTTGGGGTAAAGCAGGGGGTGGCGGCGCTGCGGCGGCGGTGACAATCGCTCACCCGCGCCGGCCGCCGATGCGGCTACATTGCAGCGCGAGCCTTCCCTGCCGTACCCAGAGATACCCATGAAAATCATTCCCACCCTGACCCTGCTGATCAGCCTCGCGAGCGCTGGCGCCGTGATGGCCCAGTCCGTCGCCCCTGCCGCCGCCAAACCGGCCAACAAACAAGCCGTCAAGAAGGCCCCGGTCAAGCCGCGCGGCAAGCCGGCGCCGGTGCCGGCGCCCCCGCCGCCGCTGGCCGATGCCACCGAAGAACAGCTGGCCGCCACCGAGCGCGCCTATCTCGGTACCTATGACTGCGAGTTCAAGCAATCGGTGAGCATCACCCGCAATATCAAGCCGGGCTATCTGGACGTGATGTGGCAGAAGGACACCTTCACGATGAAGCCGGTGCTGTCCTCGACCGGCGCGCTGCGCCTGGAAGACGTCACCGGCCGTACCCTGATGATCCAGATCGCCAACAAGTCCATGCTGATGGACACCCATGTGGGCCGCCGCCTGGTCGACGAGTGTCTGCATCCTGAGCACCGCGCCGCGATCGAGGCCGCCAAGATCGCCCGCGCTGCCGCCGCCGCATCGGCCGCCGCATCCGGCCTGGAGGTCGAAGCCGACGCCAGCAGCCTGGGCATCGCCCCCAGCCCCGCCAAGCGCGGCAGTTGAAGTCGGCCCGGCAGGCTCCGATCGGCGCGCGGGCATTCCCGGGCGAGGTCAAAGTATGTAGAATCAATGCATACTTTCCTCGCCATACCGGCCCTCACCTCGGAGCCCTGCCATGGAAGCCACTGTTGCCGAACGCGGCCAGATCACCCTGCCCAAGGCGGTGCGTGATGCGCTGGGCCTGAGCAAGGGCACCACGCTCAAGGTCGAACTTGATGGCGGCCGCATCATCCTGAGCAAGAACGTCGACGACGCGCTGGCCAAGCTGCGCGGGCGTTTCAAGCTGGCCGAAGGCTTCACCAGCACCAATGACGCGATGCGTGCGCTGCGCGGCCGCGCCCCGGGCGACCCCTATCCCGCGCCCAGCGAGGACGAGACATGATCGCCGTCGACTCCTCCGTGCTGGTCGACGTGCTGACCGGCGATGCCGAGTACGGCGAGGCCTCCTCGCTGGTACTGGCCAAGGCCTTGAGCGAGGGCGAGGTCGTCATCAGCGAAGCGGTCGTGGCCGAGGTCCAGACCCTGCTCGACACGCGCGAGACCGTGATGGACGCGCTCAATGAGTTCGGCATCCGCTTCGAACCCATCCAGCAGGCCGCCGCCGTGCGCGCCGGTCATATGCAGCGCCGCTACCGCGATCGTGGCGGCAAGCGCGAGCGCGTGGTGGCCGATTTCCTGATCGGCGCCCATGCCCTGCTGCAGTGCCAAGCCCTGATCACCCGCGACGAAGGATTCTTTCGCGATTACTACAAGGGCCTGAGGCTCATCGTTCCCCAGGTACGTTGACCCGCCCGCTGACCCCACCTAGCCCCCCAGGAGTAGCCATGTTGCAAGCCTATCGCCAACACACCGCCGAGCGCGCCGCGCTGGGCATCCCGCCCCTGCCTTTGGACGCCAAGCAGGTGGCCGAGTTGATCGAGCTGATCAAGACGCCCCCGAGCGGTGAAGGCGAGTTCCTGCTGGACCTGCTGACCCACCGCGTGCCGCCGGGCGTCGATGACGCCGCCAAGGTCAAAGCCAGCTTCCTGGCCGCCGTGGCCCATGGCGACCTGACCGTGGGCCTGATCTCCAAAGCCAAGGCCACCGAGCTGCTGGGCACCATGGTGGGCGGCTACAACGTCCATCCGCTGATCGAGCTGCTGGACGATGCCGAGGTCGCCGAGGTCGCCGCCGCCGGTCTGAAGAAGACCCTGCTGATGTTCGACTTCTTCAACGATGTCGCCGAGAAGGCCAGGGCCGGCAATGCGCAGGCCAAGGCCGTGATGCAGAGCTGGGCCGAGGCCGAGTGGTTCACCTCGCGCCCTGAAGTCGCCAAGAAGATCACCGTGACCGTGTTCAAGGTGCCCGGCGAGACCAATACCGACGATCTGTCGCCGGCCCCCGATGCGTGGAGCCGTCCGGACATCCCGCTGCACTATCTGGCGATGCTGAAGAACACCCGTCCCGGCGCGGCCTTCGTGCCCGAGGAAGACGGCAAGCGCGGCCCGATGAAATTCATCGAGGAGCTGAAGAGCAAGGGCCATCTGGTGGCCTATGTCGGCGATGTGGTCGGCACCGGCTCCTCGCGCAAGAGCGCCACCAACAGCGTGATCTGGGCCACCGGCCAGGACATCCCCTTTGTGCCGAACAAGCGCTTCGGCGGCGTCACGCTGGGCGGCAAGATCGCGCCTATCTTCTTCAACACGCAGGAAGACTCCGGCGCACTGCCGATCGAGGTCGATGTCTCGGCCTTCGAGATGGGCGATGTGATCGACATCTACCCCTACGAGGGCAAGATCGAGAAGGACGGCAAGGTCGCGGTCGAATTCCAGCTCAAGAGCGATGTGCTGTTCGACGAGGTGCGTGCCGGCGGCCGTATCAACCTGATCATCGGTCGCTCGCTGACCGCCAAGGCCCGCGAGTTCCTGGGCCTGCCCGCCTCCACCAGCTTCCGCCTGCCCCAGCCGCCGGCCGCCACCAAGGCCGGCTTCACGCTGGCCCAGAAGATGGTCGGCCGCGCCGTCGGCCTGCCGGAAGGCCAGGGCGTGCGCCCCGGCACCTATTGCGAGCCCAAGATGACCACGGTCGGCTCGCAGGACACCACCGGCCCGATGACCCGCGACGAGCTGAAGGATCTGGCCTGCCTGGGCTTCTCGGCTGATCTGGTGATGCAGAGCTTCTGCCACACCGCCGCCTATCCGAAGCCGGTCGACGTCAAGACCCACCGCGAGCTGCCCGCCTTCATCAGCAACCGCGGCGGCGTCTCGCTGCGCCCCGGCGACGGCGTGATCCACAGCTGGCTGAACCGCCTGCTGCTGCCCGACACCGTCGGCACCGGTGGCGACAGCCACACCCGCTTCCCGATCGGCATCTCCTTCCCGGCCGGCTCCGGCCTGGTGGCCTTCGGCGCCGCCACCGGCGTGATGCCGCTGGACATGCCCGAGTCGGTGCTGGTGCGTTTCAAGGGCCAGATGCAGCCCGGCATCACCTTGCGCGACCTGGTCCATGCGATCCCGCTGTATGCCATCAAGCGAGGCCTGCTGACTGTGGCCAAGGCCGGCAAGATCAATGCCTTCTCGGGCCGCATCCTGGAAATCGAAGGCCTGCCGGATCTGAAGGTGGAGCAAGCCTTCGAGCTGAGCGACGCCTCGGCCGAGCGCAGCGCCGCCGGCTGCACCGTGCACCTGAACCCCGAGCCGATCAAGGAATACCTCACCAGCAATATCGTGCTGATGAAGAACATGATCGCCGACGGCTATGCCGACGCCCGCACCCTGCAGCGCCGCATCCAGGCCGTCGAAGCCTGGCTGGCCGACCCCAAGCTGATGAAGGCCGACGCCGACGCCGAGTACGCCCACGTCATCGAGATCGACCTGGCCGACATCAAGGAGCCCATCCTGTGCTGCCCGAATGATCCGGACGATGCCAAGTTCCTCAGCGATGTGGCCGGCACCAAGATCGACGAGGTCTTCATCGGCTCCTGCATGACGAACATCGGCCACTTCCGTGCCGCCTCCAAGCTGCTGGAAGGCAAGCGCGACATCCCGGTCAAGCTGTGGGTCGCCCCGCCGACCAAGATGGACGCCCAGGAACTGACCAAGGAAGGCCACTATGGCACCTTCGGCACGGCCGGTGCGCGCATGGAAATGCCGGGCTGCTCGCTGTGCATGGGCAATCAGGCCCAGGTCAAGGAAGGCGCCACCGTGGTGTCCACCTCCACGCGCAACTTCCCCAACCGTCTGGGCAAGAACAGCAACGTCTACCTGGCCTCGGCCGAGCTGGCCGCGATCGCCTCCAAGCTGGGCCGCATCCCGACCGTGGCCGAGTACCACGCGGACATGGGCGTGATCAATGCCGACGGCAGCAAGATCTACAAGTACATGAACTTCGACCAGATCGAGGAGTACGCGGAGACGGCCAAGGGCGTGACGGCCTGAGTCTGAATCGGGCTTGACCGAAGCGGCCCGCCGACTTGAAGTCGGCGGGCCGCTGTCTTTGTGGCCGGCGCGGTACAAAGTCGCATGAAGCGCCTGCGCTTTCACTTACAGTCACTCGGATGACGCCCACCGCGCCGGAGTGATGCCATGAGTGCAGCTCAGCCCAAACCGACCTCGGCCTACAAGGTGCTGGTGGTCGACGACCAGCAGCAGATGCGCCAGATCATCCGCGAGTCGCTGTACCGACTGGGCATACGCACGGTGCTGATGGCCGGCAATGCGGCCGAGGCACTGAAGGCCATGCGTGGCGAAGGCATCGACCTGGTGCTCAGCGACTACAACCTCGGTGAAGGCCCGGACGGCCAGCAGCTGCTGGAGGCCGCGCGCGGCGCCAAGCTGCTGAGCCCGGTCGCGCCGTGGATCTACATCACCGCCAATGCCTTGCGCACCGACATCCTGGCGGCCGGCGATTTCATGCCCGACGGCTATATCGTCAAGCCCTTCACTGACCAGCTGCTGTCGCGCTATATCGAGGCGCTGTCGACCCGCAAGCAGACGCTGGCGCCCCTGCTGCTCGCGGTCGAGGCCCAGCAATGGGAGCAGGTGCTGGAGGCCGCCGAGGGCTTCATCCGGCGCGGCGATGCGCTCAGCGTCGAGGGCCTGAAGCAGAAGGCTCAGGCGCTGATGCGGCTGGCCCGCTTCGAGGACGCCCGCGCCTGCTACGCGCAGGCGCTGCAGCTGAACTCCGAACTGTCCTGGGCCCAGCTGGGTCAGGCCCAGGCCTTGCGGGCGCTCGGCAAGACCGAGCAGGCCCGCGCCGCGCTGGAGCAGCTGACACGCGACCAGCCCTCCTATGCCAGCGCCTATGACGTGCTGCTGGAGATGGCCGAAGACCAGGGCGACGCACAGGCGGCGATGGGCATCGCCCAGACCGTCGCCGATCTGGTACCGAACGCCAAACGCAAGCTGCGCCTGGGCAGCCTGGCCCTGGGCGCCGGCGAGACCGAGACGGCACTGAAGGCACTGGAGCAGGCCGCCGCGAAGAACAAGCACGCGGTCCAACCGACGCCGCAGGCCCAGCTGCTGCTGACCCAGGCCCTGCTGGACAAGGGCGACGCCCTGCGCGCGCTGAGCCTGGCCGGCGAGCTGGCGAAGAAGTTTGCCGACTCGCCGGACGCGGGCCTGCTGTCCAAGGCCCTCAGCGCTCAGGCCCAGCAGCGCCTGGGCAATGCGGCCGCCGCGACCGCGCTGATGCAGGAGGTCGAGCAGCGCATGGCCAAGACACCGCTGGACGAGCAGCAGAAGCTGCTGATTGCGAAGAGTGCGCTGGCCACCGGCCAGACCACGCTGGGCCAGCAGCTGATCACCGAGCTGGCGCGCAACCACAGCGACCGCCCCCTGCTGCTGGCCAGTGCGCTGCGCGCCGCCGAGGGCACACCGGCCGAGGCCGAGTGCCGGGCCCTGATCGAGCAGGTCGGCCGCGAGATGACGGAGGCGATGAACGCGCTGCAGCAGGCCAAGCGCAGCGGCGATGTGGCGCGGGCACTGGCGCTCGGCGAGCAGGCGCTGGCGCTGTCGCCGCAGAACTTCAATGTGCTGATCGAGCTGTGCAGCCTGCACCTGATCGCGATGGGGCGCGAGAGCGCGGATGCGCGCGAGCCGCACCGCGCGCGCGCCGCCGAGCTGCTGGCCCGGCTGGAGCACAGCCACCCCAATCACGACCGCGTCGCGGCGGCCCGCAAGTTCTATCGCGAGCGCGCCGGCGCCGCCTGAGCCATGCTGGATCGCTACCTCAACGCCGCGGTGCTGCACGACCTGAAGAACCGCCTGGCCATCCTCAGTGACGAGCTGACCAAGCTCGGCCGGCTGGACCTGCCGGCCCAGGCCCATCAGCATGCGCGCCAGGCCCATGAGCAAGCCCATGTGCTGACCCGCAAGCTGGTCGAGTTCCTGACCGCCCAGCAGGCCAGCGAGGCCGGCGGCCTGCGCGCCGCCGCGGCCGAGGAGATTCCCGAGGCGATGCTGCAGGACATGCATGCCGAGGCCCAGATGCTGATACACGGCGGGCTGCAGCTGCAGCTGGAGATCGCCGCTGCAGTGCCGCCCTTCTGGTTCTTCGATCAGCATCTGGTGCGGCTGGCGCTCGACTCGGCGCTCTACAACGCGCTGCGCTTCGCACGCAGCCGCATCGTGCTGGGCCTGCGGGTCGAGGACGGCCAGCTGTGCTTTTCGGTGCACGATGACGGTCCCGGCCTGCAGGCCACGCCGGCCCACAACTCGACAGGCCTGGGCCGCCTGGTCTGCGACGAGGTCGCCAAGGCCCATCGCAACAAGGGCCGCAGCGGCCGCAGCGTGCTGCGCAACCATGCGGACGGCGGCGCGGTGTTCGAGCTGTTTCTGCCCTGATGCGTCAAGACCGGCCTGCTAGCATGCCGGCTTCCCTGACCTCGCCCATCCCGATGAATCCGACCCGCGCCCTCCTCCTGGTCCTGCTGTCCCTGGCCGGCGGCGCCCATGCCGCCGAGCTGAAGCTACGCATCCTGCAGACCAGCGATGTGCATATGAACCTGCTGAATTACGACTACTACCAGGACAAGAGCACCGATGAATACGGCCTGGCCAAGACCATCAGCCTGATCAAGGCGGCGCGGGCCGAGGCGAAGAACAGCCTGCTGTTCGACAACGGTGACCTGCTGCAGGGCAATCCGCTGGGCGATGTGGTGGCACGGGTCAAGCCGCTGGCCAAGGACGCCGTGCATCCGGCCTACAAGGTGCTGAACCTGCTGAAGGTAGACGCCGCCAATATCGGCAACCACGAGTTCAACTACGGCCTGCCGTTCCTGCGCCAGGCCATCGCCGGCGCGCAATTCCCCTATGTCAGCGCCAATGTGGTCGAGGCCGGCAGCGGCAAGCCGGCCTTCACGCCCTATGTGATCCTGCAGCGCACGCTCGTCGACGAGGCCGGTCAGAGCCATGCGCTGAAGATCGGCGTGATCGGCTTTGTGCCGCCGCAGATCATGCAGTGGGACCGCCAGCATCTGGAAGGCCGGGTCCAGGCGCTGGACATCATCGAGGCGGCCCGGCGCTATCTGCCCGAGATGCGCGCGGCCGGCGCCGAGCTGGTGGTGGCGATCGCGCACAGCGGCTTCGAGAAGACCGAGCAGCCCAAATTCGCCGAGAACGTGGCCGCCCAGCTGGCCCGGGTGCCAGGTGTTGACACCTTGCTGCTGGGCCATGCCCATGCCGAGTTTCCCAGCCCCACCTTCGCCGGCTACCCCGGCGTGGATCTGGTGCGCGGCAGCATCCACGGCGTGCCCAGCGTGATGCCGGGCCGCTGGGGCGATCATCTGGGCGTGATCGATCTGAAGCTGGACAACAGCAGCGGCGCCTGGAAGGTGGTCGACAGCCGCGCCGAGATCCGCGCGATCTACCAGCGCAGCAACCGGCGTGCGCTGGTCGAGGCCGATCCGCTGGTGGCGCAGACGATTGCGGTCGAACACCAGCAGACGCTGGACTATGTGCGCAGCCAGGTGGCCATCACCGAGGCGCCCATCCACAGCTACTTCGCCCAGGTGACCGACGATCCCTCGGTCCAGGTCGTCGCTCAGGCCCAGCTGGCCTATGTGGCGCGCGCGGTGCGCGGCACGGCCTATGAAAAGCTGCCGCTGCTCTCGGCCGCCGCGCCCTTCAAGGCCGGCGGGCGCCAGGGCTGGAGCAACTACACCGACATCCCGGCCGGCCCGGTGGCGATCAAGCATGTGGCCGATCTCTATGTCTACCCCAACACCATCAAGGCGGTGAAGATCACGGGCGCCGAGCTGCGCGAATGGCTGGAGATGTCAGCCGGCCAGTTCCGGCAGATCGACCCCAAGGGGCCGGCCGAGCAGGCGCTGATCGAGCCGGGCTTTCGCTCCTACAACTTCGACACCATCGAGGGCGTCAGCTACGAGATCGATGTCAGCCAGCCCGCCCGCTACGACGTCGAGGGCAAGCGCAGCCCGGCCCAGGGCCACCGCATCGTCAACCTGCGCTACCAGGGCCAGCCCGTTGACGCGGCCGCCGAGTTCCTGGTCGTCACGAACAACTACCGTGCCAACGGCGGCGGCGGTTTCCCGGGCCTGAGCGCCGAGCGCATCGTGATCGACGCGCCCGACGAGAACCGCGAGGCGCTGGCCCAGTACCTGAGCACGGTCAAGCGCTTCAACCCCACGGCCGACGGCAACTGGCGCATCCTGCCGGTGCCGGGCATCCGGCTGCGCTTCAGCTCCAGCGCCAGCGGCATCCAGCACCTGCCGCGCACGCCGGCCGTGCGCCTGGTCCGTGATCAGGGCGACGGCTCGGCCCTGTACGAGCTGGCGCACTGAGCTGCGGTCAGCCGACCAGCACCTCGACCACCGCCGGATGCCCCAGGAAGCCTTGCGGACTGGCGCTGGCGCCGTAAGCGCCGGACTGGAACACCACGGCCAAGTCCCCGATCTCGGCGCCCGGCAGTTCCATCTTGTCGGCCAGCAGGTCCAGCGGCGTGCACAGCGGCCCCACCACCGAGACCGCTTCCGCCGCCAGCGGGCCATGCGCGCGGCTGACCGTGGCCGGGTAATTCTTGCGTATCACCTGGCCGAAATTGCCCGAGGCCGACAGATGGTGGTGCAGGCCGCCGTCGCAGAGCAGATAGACCTGGCCGCGCGAGACCTTGCGGTCGACGATGCGCGTCACATAGACCCCCGCCTCGCCGACCAGATAGCGGCCCAGCTCGATCACCAATTCCGCCTGCGGCATCTCGCGGGCCGCGCGCTCGGCAATCGCCTGCAGATTGGCGCCGATCGGCGCCAGATCCAGCGCCTGCTCGCCCGGGAAATAAGGGATGCCAAAGCCGCCACCGAGGTTCAGGAACTTGACCGGGCCGGGCGCATCGGCCGCCAGGCGCAGCGCCAGCTCGTAGCACTTCTGCTGGGCCTCGCAGATGGCCTCGGGCTTGAGGTTCTGCGAACCGGCGAACAGGTGGAAGCCCTCAAACGCCAGGCCCAGGCGCCCGACCTCGGCCAGCGCCGCCGGCACCAGCTCGGCATCGATGCCGAACTGCTTGGGGCCGCCGCTCATCTTCATGCCCGAGCCCTTCAGCTCGAAATCGGGGTTGACGCGTATCGCCACCCGCGCCGGCAGGCCCAGTTCGGCCGCCACCGCCGCCAGCACCGGCAGCTCGCGCAGGCTCTCCACATTGACCAGCACACCGGCGGCCACCGCCTGGCGCAGCTCGATATCACGCTTGGCCGGCCCGGCAAAGCTGATCTCGGCCGGGTCGGCCCCGGCGTCCAGCGCCACCTTCAGCTCGCCGGCCGAGGCCACGTCGATGCCGTCCACCAGGCCCGCCATCAGCGCGACGACGGCCGGCATCGGGTTGGCCTTCATCGCATAGTGCAGCTTGATGCCGGCCGGCAGCGCGGCGCGCAGACTGGCCACACGCTCACGCAGCAGGCGCCGGTCATAGGCGTAGAACGGCGTCTGGCCGACCTGCTCGGCCAGCAGCGAGAGCCGCTTGCCACCGACGATCAACTCGCCGTCCTGCAGCGGGAACTGGCTCATCGCCGCATGCTGCGGCGGCTTTTTCACGGGACTCTCGCTCATAGATTCTTCTCCACCCAGGCGGTGGACAGCAGCTTGCGGTCGATCTTGCCGTTCGGGTTGCGCGGCAGCGGACCGGCCTGGGCCTCGATGCCGGCCGGCACCATATAGGCCGGCATGCGTTTGCGGCACTCGGCCTGCAGCGCGGCCAGGTCCAGCGCCGCGCTGCCGGCGGGCGGCGTCGCGATCACCTGGATGGCCTGGCCCAGCGTCGCATGGTCGACGCCGAAGGCCACGCACTCGCCGACCAGCTGGGTCGCATACAGCACCTCCTCGACCTCGGTCGGGCTGACCCGGTAGCCCGAGGTCTTCATCATCTCGTCGCGACGGCCGATGAAGTACAGATAGCCCTCGGCATCGCGGCGCACCGTGTCGCCCGAGAACACCGCAAACTCGGGCAGCTGCAGTCCGGCCTCGCGAGCGCCGGCCCCGACCGGCAGCGGCTTGTAGCGCTCGGCCGTCTTCTCGGCATCGTTCCAATAGCCCAAACCCACCAGCGGGCCGCGGTGCACCAGCTCGCCCGGCTCCTCGGCCGCGCATTCGCTGCCGTCCTCGCGCAGCACCAGGATCTCGGCGTTCGGAATCGCCTTGCCGATCGAGTCGGGCCGCAGATCGACCTGATCGGGCGGCAGATAGGTCGAGCGGAAGGCCTCGGTCAGGCCGTACATCAGGAAAGGCTTGGCCTGCGGCACGCGCTGGCGCAGCAGTTGCAGGGTCTCGCGCGGCATGCGGCCGCCGGTGTTGGCGAAATAGCGCAGCCGCTGGTCGATCGCGGCCGGCCACTCCAGCTGGGACAGCTGGATATAGAGCGGCGGCACGGCGGTCAGCCCGGTGATGCGCTCGCGCTCCATGGCCTTGAGCACATCGCGCGGCAGCAGATAGTTCAGCAGCACGACGCGGGCACCGACATGGAAGGCGGTGGTCAGCTGGCTGAAACCGGCATCGAAGGACAGCGGCAGCGCGGCCAGCAGGCTGTCCTCGGGCCGGTTCTCCAGATAGGACGCCACGCTCTTCGCGCCGGTCACCATATTCCGGTGCGACAGCACCACGCCCTTGGGCCGGCCGGTGGAGCCCGAGGTGTAGAGGATGGCGGCCATATCGCCGTCGATCACGCGGTGGCCGGCCTGCGGCGGCGCGTCCAGCAGATCGGCGAAGCGGTGCAGCGGCAGGCCGGCGCCATCCGCCGCAGCGGGCGCCTCGGTCAGCACCACATGGCGCAGCCCCGGGCAATCCGGCAGGGTCTCGCGCAGCAGCGCATGGCGCTCCGGCGAGGTGATCAGCACCCGCACATCACAGTCACGCAGGATGAAGCCGACCTGCTCGGGCTTGAGCAGCGGGTTCAGCGGCACGAACACGCCACCGGCGGCCGGCGCGCCAAAGCTGGCGATCACGGTCTCGAAACGCTTTTCCAGATAGATCGCGACCCGCTCGCCGCGCTGCAGGCCCAGGGCCCGCAAGCCAGCGGCCAGCGCCTGGATCTGCTGCGCCAGCTCGCCGTAAGAGAGCTGGCGTTCCGCCAGGCTCAGGGCCGGCGCTGCGGGCGAGCGCAGTGCACTGCGCAGCGGCAACTCATGCAAAAGCACGCTGTCGCCAGAAAAATCCACGTGTTCAGCTGTCATGGAACTCATTGAAATAGGGGACACACCGCTTTTGCAGATGTTCGGCGCAGCCAGGCAGGCATCCTACAGGCTGCACCGTCGCGGCCCCGTGGAGCGTACGCGAAACCCGCGTGACATATTGCGGGCCTGCCCCTCAGGATAAGGGGGCCGCCGGCCACGGATCGGCGCGGGCGCCCAGTTAAGATGCGCCGCTGTTGTGGGCAGCTTCGCCCTCGGAAAATTACAGAAAAAACATGGACGCCGAAAAGCAAGTTCTGCGCATTCTTGACGAGGTCCTGAGCCTGAACGGCCGCAGCGCCGGCTTTGACCGCGACACCGCCCTGCTCGGCGCCATCCCGGAGCTGGACTCGATGGCCGTGGTCAGCCTGATCACCGCGCTGGAAGAGCAGCTGGGCCTCACCGTCGACGACGATGAGATCGACGGCGCCACCTTTGCCAGCGTGGGCTCGCTGGCGGATTTCGTCGCGGGCAAGCTGGCGAGCTGAGCGCCGGCGCCGCGTCCGCAGCCCTCGCCAAGATGCAAGCCTTCTACATCGATCGCCCCCCAGACGGCGGCCAGCGCTTTTGCATCTACCACCCGGCCCAGGGCGGCCGTGCGCGCGGGCAGATCCTGCATCTGCATCCCTTCGCCGAAGAGCTGAACAAGACGCGGCGGATGAGCGCGCTTCAGGCCCGCGCCTTTGCCGCCGCCGGTTTTGATGTGCTGCAGATCGACCTGCTGGGCTGCGGAGACAGTTCGGGCGATTTCGGGGACGCCAGTTGGCAGGCCTGGATCGATGATGGCCTGGCCGGCATCGAATGGCTGCGCCGTCAGGCTGACGCACCGCTGTGCCTGTGGGGTCTGCGGGCCGGTAGCCTGCTCGCGGTGGAGCTGGCTCGTCGCCTGAGCGAACCGGTGGATCTGCTGCTGGTGCAGGCGCCGGCGAGCGGCAAGGTGCTGCTGCAGCAGTTTCTGCGGCTCAAGCTGGCCGCCGGGCTGATGGACGGTGACAACAAGGGCTTGATGGCGGCACTGCGCCAGTCGCTGGCCGCTGGCGACACGGTGGAGATCGCCGGCTACCGGCTGTCCGCCGCGCTGGCCCAGGGCCTGGAGGCGGCCACGATGCTGCCACCGGCCTCGTGCGAAGGCGCTCCCCGCCTGGCCTGGCTGGAGCTCAGCAGCCAGCCCGGCGCCGAACTGACGCCGGTCGCGACGCAGACCCTGGCGCGCTGGCAGCAAGCCGGCTATCGGGTCGACGCGCGCTGCGTGCTCGGCCCGGCGTTCTGGCAGACCAGCGAGATCGAGATCGCTCCGCAGCTGATCGAGGCCGGTACCGCGATGCTCGGGCAAGCGCTGCCGCAAGCCACCGTGACATCGCCATGAGCGTGCGCGAACAAGCTCTGCATTTCAGCTGCGCCGGCGACGCGCTGCTGGGCATTGTCAGCAGCCCGGCCGCGCCCATGGCGAGTTCCGGTGTCGGCGTGCTGATCGTCGTTGGCGGCCCGCAGTACCGGGCCGGCAGCCACCGCCAGTTCGTGTTGCTGGCGCGTGCCCTGTCCGCCCAGGGTCATGTCTGTCTGCGCTTCGATTACCGGGGCATGGGTGACAGCGCCGGCGCGGCGCGGGATTTCGAGGCGGTCGAGGCCGATATCGGCGCCGCGATCGCGGCCTTGCGCAGCCATTCACCGGCCGTGCAACGCATCGTGCTGTGGGGGCTGTGTGACGGCGCCTCGGCCAGTCTCTTGTACTTGCGCTCACGCGCAGCGCAGGCCGATGTGCACGGACTCTGCCTGGTCAATCCCTGGGTGCGCTCGGTTGAAACCCTGGCCCGGGCACGGGTGAAGCACTACTACCGGGAACGGTTGATGCAGCGCAGCTTCTGGCTGAAGCTGCTGCGCGGCGGCGTCGCGACCGAGGCCGTGCGCGGCCTGCTCGCCAATCTGCGCCAGGCCAGTGCAGCGCCGGCCGCAACCGACGGGCAGGAACAGCTGCCCTTCCCCAAGGCCATGGCCCAGGCCTGGAAGAGCTTCGATGGCCCGGTACTGCTGCTGCTCAGCGGACAGGACCTGACAGCCAAGGAATTCATCGACACGGCCACAACAGCGCCCGCCTGGGCAGGCGTGCTGAATGGCCTGAACATCAGCCGAGAGGATCTGCCCCAGGCCGACCACACCTTCTCGGAGGACACGCAGCGCCGGCAGCTCGAGCAGATCTGCATCGACTGGCTGCGCAGCCATGCCCTGATAGAGCACGCAAGGAAAAGGCCATCATGAACGGATATCGACGCTTCGCCCTGCCGCTGCTGACTGTGCTGTGCAGCGCCGGTATCAGCCTGGCTGCACAGGCTCAAACCGCCACGCTGTGTGGCGATCTGGCCAATGCCTTCGGCCCGCATGACTACAGGAAGGAAGCGGGCAATCCGGACGCGAAGCGGAGCACGACCAATCCGCTATTTCTGGTCGAGAGCGCGCATTTTCGGCCTGAGATGGAGGCCTTGATCAGAGGGCGCACGCCCGGCAGCGAGGTCGGCCCCGAGTTGGACTACACGCTGCGCGCCTTTCCCAATCATCATCGCGCGCTGCTGGCCATGACACGCCTGGCCGACAAGCAGAAGGTCGACCAGCCCAGAGGGGCGCGCTACAGCGTCGATTGCTGGTTCGAGCGCGCGATCCGGTTCCAAGCCGATGACGGCATCGTCCGGATGCTGTATGCCCACTACCTGGGCAGCAAGGGCCGGCGCGACGATGCCATCAAGCAGCTCGAAACCGCCACGCAACTGGCCAAGGACAATCCCTTCGGCCATTACAACATCGGCATGATCTATGCCGATATGCAGATCTTCGACCGGGCGCTGGCGCAGGCCCACCGTGCGAGCGAACTGGGCATGCTGCGCACCGAGCTGAAGGATCGCCTGACTGCGGCCGGTCAGTGGCGCGACCCGGCCAGCGCCGGCGCCGCCAGCGCGCCAGCGGCCAGCGGAGCGGGGCAATGAGTCTTTCTGCGCCCGGCATGCTGAGTTCTCCCGCCTCGACCGACACGCCGACCCGGCCCATCCCGCGTCTGCCGGTGCTGAGCTGGCAGTCGTTCTCGGGCCAGTGGCGCGCGCCGCTGCCCTGCCTGCTTGAGCAGCCCGGACTGCGGCTGAGCATCAGCGGCCGCGCCTCTATCCTGCTGGCCGTCGAATTGCTGGGCCTCAAGCCCGGCGACAAGGTGCTGGTGCCGACCTACCACTGCCCGACGATGATCGCCCCGGTCGTGGCGCTGAACGTCGAGCCGGTCTTCTACCCGATAGGCGCCCATGGCGGCGCGCAGATCGAGTGGCTGGAGCGTCAACCGCTGGAGGGCGTTCGGGCTCTGCTCGCGGCCCATTACTTTGGTCTGCCCCAGCCGATGCAGGCCTTGCGTCGCTGGTGCGATCAGCACGGGATCGCGCTGATCGAAGACTGCGCCCATGCCCTCTTCGGCGTCAGCGGCAGCCGGCCCGTCGGCCGCTGGGGTGATATCGCCATCGGCAGCCTGACCAAGTTCCTGCCCGTGCCCGAAGGCGGCTGCCTGCAGCTCAATATCAGCAACGACCGCCAGCTGGCGCTGCAGCAGCCCTCGCTGCTGCAGCAGATCAAGGCCGCCGCCGACATCGTCCATGTGGCGGCCAGCCACGGCCGCCTGACCGGGCTGAATTCACTGCTGCTGGGCATTTTTTCCCTGCGGCATCTGGTAAAGAGCCGGAGCAAGGCGCCGGTCGCCAGCCCGACACCCATCAGCGAGGGAGCGCCGGCAGCGGACGGTTTCACGCTGGACCCGCTGCTCTCGCATCGCGCGCTGACCTGGGCCTCGGCCTGGGTGTCCCGCAGCACCCCGCGGGCCCGCATTGTCGAACGTCGCCGCCACCACTTCGCGCATCTGATACGCCTGCTTGGCGGCCATCAAGGCCTGCGCCCGCTGCACACCGAGCTGCCCGACGGGGCCGCCCCCTATGTGTTTCCGCTGTGGGTCGACCACCCCGACCCCGGCTACGCCAAGCTGCGCCAGATGGGCATCCCGGTCTCGCGCTGGGACCGTCTGTGGCCGGGTCTGCCGGCCATTGACGCCGATGTCGGACCAACCTGGGCCCATCATGTGCTGCAACTGGCTTGTCATCAAGACCTCAGCGATGAGGAGGTCCGGGCCATTGCTGCCGCCGTGATCGCGCTGTACGCCACGGACAAGCCGGCGTGATGAAGCGCTTACTGATGATCGCCTATCACTTCCCACCACTGGCGGGGAGCAGCGGCATCCAACGCAGCCTGCGCTTTGCCCAGCAGCTGCCCGGCCATGGCTGGCAGCCTGCGGTGCTGAGCGTCAACACCCGGGCCTATGAACAGACTGGCAGCGATCTGCTCGCCGAGCTCCCGGCCGATCTCGAGGTGGTGCGGGCCTTTGCGCTGGATGCCAGCCGCCACCTGGCCATCGCCGGACGCTACCCGGGCTGGCTGGCGCGGCCGGATCGCTGGCTGAGCTGGCTGCTCGGCGCGGTGCCCGCCGGCCTGGCCATGATCAGGCGCCACCGACCCGCAGCGATCTGGAGCACCTATCCGATTGCAAGCGCCCATCTGCTGGGCTACAGCCTGTCGCGCCTGAGCGGCCTGCCCTGGGTGGCCGACTTCCGCGATCCGATGGCCCATGAGGGCTATCCGGCCGATGCCCGAACCTGGCAGAGCTATCTGAGCGTCGAGAAGAAGGTGTTCTCGCGGGCATGCCGGGCGGTCTTCGCAACACCCGGTGCAGCCCGCCTGTACCGGCAGCGCTATCCCGTGCAGGCCGAGCGCATCCGGGTGATCGAGAACGGCTATGACGAAGACGCCTTCCGGCGGGCATCTGACCAGCCACACGGCGCGGCATTGAACCCCGGCAGCCTGACCCTGCTGCACAGCGGCATCGTCTACCCCGAATGGCGCAATCCGAGCGGGCTGTTCGAGGCGCTGCAGCGCCTGCTGAGCGCCGGCGCTATCCGGCCGCAGACGCTGCGGCTGCGCTTTCGTGCCCCGGTGCATGATCGTTGGCTGGCCGATCTGGCCGAGCGTCATGGCTTGGGCTTCATGGTCGAGATCCTGCCGCCGCTGCCCTATATCGACGCGCTGAAGGAGATGCTGGCCGCCGATGCCTTGCTGGCCCTGCAGTCGGCCGATTGCAATGATCAGGTGCCGGCCAAGGTCTATGAGTACCTGCGAGCGCGCAAGGCGATTCTGGGATTGGCCGACCCTCAGGGCGACACGGCCGGCATCCTGCGCACCGCCGCAATGGGCCCGATCTGCGCGCTGGAAGCCCCTGCGGAGCAGATTGGCGAGGCCTTGCTGTCCCTGCTCGCCAGCTTGAACGGCGGCGCCTCGCCGGTGGCCAACGAGCACCTGGTCGGCACGGCCTCGCGCGAGGCGCGGACCGCGGCCTTGGCCGGACTGCTGAACGAAATAACCGTCGCTGCGGGTTCACCCAGTGGCCTCAAATCGAACCCATCAAAGCCATGAGCTGGACTCTTCACCCGATCGCCGATTTCCCGAGGCATGCCGCCCGCTGGGATCAACTGAGACAGTCGCTCGGGCATGCGGTCTTTCTCGAGTCGGCCTTTTTGCTCCCTTTGCTGGAGGAGTTCGGCGCCGGGCAGGAACTGTTGCTCGCGCTGCAGGCGGACGACGACGGCAAAGCACTGCGAGCCGGCGCGATCGTGCGCCGCTGCGGGGCCGGCCGGTGGGAGGTCTTCCAACCGTCGCAACTGCCCTTGGCCAGTTGGATGATTGAAGACCCTGAGCATTCGCTGGAGCGTCAGGCCAAGGCCTTGCTGTCAGCGCTGCCCGGCTTCGCCTTGAGCCTGGGTCTTCCCCAGCTTGATTCGCTGCTGCTGCCCCGCCCCACCGACAGTGCCAGCCTGAGGACGCAAGACTATATCGAGACCGCCTGGGTCGATGTCGACGGCAGCTTCGAGGCCTACTGGGAGTCGCGCGGCAAGAACCTGCGCCAGAACAGCAAGAAGCAGCGCAACAAGCTGGCCACCGAGGGCTTGGAAACCCGGCTGGAGTGTCTCGAAGAGCCGGCGGATGTGGCCCAGGCCATCGCCGACTACGGTGCGCTGGAGAGTGCGGGCTGGAAAGCGGCCGACGGCACGGCCATCCATCCCGACAATGCCCAGGGTCGCTTCTACCGCAAGATGCTCGAGAACTTCTGCGCACAGGGGCGCGGCCGCATCTACCGCTATCGATTCGGCGACAAGGTCGTGTCGATGGACCTGTGCATCGAGAGCGGGCCCGTCATCGTGATCCTGAAGACGGCTTATGACGAAAGCTACCGTACCGTCTCGCCGTCAACGCTGATGCGCCAGGAGCAGTTCCAGCAGCTGTTCGAGCAGGCCCGCCACCGCCGCATCGAGTTCTACGGCAAGGTCATGGAATGGCATACCCGCTGGACCGACAAGGCGCGGCCCATCTACCACGCCACCTGCTACCGCTGGCCGCTGATCGGCACCGTGCATGCCCAGCTGGCCCGCCACAGGCAGCGCGTCGCGGCGCGCCGGCAACCGGCGGCGGCCGATGCGCCCACGGCCCACAAGGAGTGAAACCGATGGTCCACCCCAAGATCGCTGTCATCATTCCGTTCTTCCAGCGCAAGACCGGCGTCCTCGCCCGCTCGCTGGCCTCGATCGCCGCGCAGGCCTACCCGTCGGAGCGCCTGTATGTGCTGGTTGTCGATGACGGCTCGCCCTGCCCGGCCGAGCAGGAGCTGCGCGACCATCCGCCGGCGGAGAGCCTGCGCATCACCGTGCTGCAGCAGGCCAATGCCGGCCCGAACGAGGCCCGCAACACCGCGCTGGCGGCACTGGAGCCCGGCACCGATCTGGTCGCCTACCTGGACTCCGATGACGAATGGATAGGCGAGCACCTGGCCCGGGCCGTGAAGGCCCTGGACGCCGGCTACAGCGCCTATTTCGCCAATCTGTTTCATCTCGGCGACTCGACCAACGAGTTCGACAAGGCCAAGCGCGTCCGCCATGAGGACCACCCCAGCGTCGCGGGCGATCCCAGCCTGCGTGCCTACCAGGGCGATATGGTCCACCAGATCGCCACGGCCAACATCATCTTCATGCCTTCGCTGGTGATACGGGTCGACGCGCTGGGGCAGGCGCGCTTTCCGCTGGCGCACCGCCATGGCGGCGGCGACTATCTGTACTGGATGGACCTGATACGCCACGGCGCGCGCTTCGTCTACTCGACCGAGCCCGAGGTGCGTTGCGGCCAGGGCATCAATATGTGGTACGGCAGCGGCTGGGGCACGGACGGCCTGGCAATGCGCATCGTCGACGAGGCGCGTTTTCGTCGCAAGGTGCTGGAGCAGCATGCGCGCACCGAGAACACCAAACGCAGCCTGCGGCAGCGCCTGGCCGAGCTGCAGAGCGGCATGCTGCAGGATGTGGTGCATCGCCTGCGCCACCGCAAGCCGGTGCATTGGCACACGGTGCGGCTGTTCTTCCGCGAGAACCCGCCGAGCCTGCGCATGCTGGGTCATCTGGCCCAGGTGCTCAGATCCAAGCTGACGGGTGCTGCCGCATGAGCCTGACCGTACGCGGGGCCCTGCTGTGGTCGTTCGCCGAGCGTTACACCAGCCTGGGCGTCACCATCGTCAGCACGATGCTGCTGGCGCGGCTGTTGACGCCGGCTCAGGTCGGTATCTTCTCGCTGTGCGCAGCGGTCACCGCCGTCGCCGGCATCCTGCGCGACTTCGGCGTCAGCGAGTACCTGATCCAGGAGAAGGAGCTGGACCGCAGCAAGCTGCGCGCGGCCTTTGGCGTGGCCATCCTGATCGGCTGGGGCATCGGCGCCAGCGTCTTCCTGAGCCGGGGCTTTGTCGCAGACTATTTCAAGGAGCCCGGCGTCGGCCAGGTGCTGGCGGTCCTGTCGCTGAACTTCCTGATCCTGCCCTTCGCCTCGCCCGCTTTCGCGCTGCTGAGCCGCGAGATGGCCTTCCGCAAGATCTTCGTGGTGCAGACCGTCAGCAACACGGTGCAGTCGGCGGCGGCCGTGGGCCTGGCCTATGCCGGCCACGGCTATATGAGCCTGGCCTGGGCGCCGGTCATCAGCATCCTGGTGCAGACCCTGATGCTGAGCTATATGCGGCCACGCGATTCGCTGATGCTGCCCAGCCTGCGCGGCACGCGCCAGGTGCTGAGCTACGGCTCGATGTTCGTCAGCTCACGGGTCATCGAGACCCTGACGCGCAATGCCCACGAGTTCATCATCGGCAAGCAGTTCGGCTTCACCGCCGTCGGCCTGTTCAGCCGGGCCTTCGGGCTGATCGAGCTGTTCTACTCGAACTTCACGGCCGCCGTGCTGCGGGTGACGACCCCGGCCTTCGCCAACGACCATCGCGGCGGCAACGATCTGCCGGCCCGCTATGCGATCGGCACCTCGATGCTGACCGTGATCGCCTGGCCCTTCTTCGGCTATGTTGCGCTGATGTCCGGTGAGATCATCCTGGTGCTGTTCGGCTCGCAATGGCTGGCCGCCGCACCGATCGCCAGCGCGCTGGCGCTGTCCGTGATGCCCAACTATCTGACCGCGATGGGCCCCAGCCTGCTGGCGGCAACCGGGCATGTCAAGCGCCGCCTGCTGATCACGATGGCCTATGCCCCGATACATCTGCTGGCCATTCTTAGCGCCAGCCAGTGGGGGCTGAATGCGATGGCCGCCGCCTTCGGCATCAGCAGCCTGGTCGCGCTGGCGATCTATGCGCACCAGCTGCCCCGCGTGCTCGGCTGCCGTGTCGGCCAGCTCTTCGGTGCCAGCAGCAAGAGCGCGCTTGTCGCGCTGCCCTGCATCGGCGCGCAGGCGCTGGTTCGCGAGCTCTGCCAGGCCTACCGGCTCAATGGCTTCATCAGCCTGGTGCTGGTCGGTGTGGCCGCCGTGCTGGTCTGGTTTGTCGTGGCCCGTCTCGCCGGCCATCCGGCCTATCGGGAAATTGCCCGTTTCGCGCAGACCCGCTGGCAGCGCAAGCCCGCCTGAGCCGAGTCCAGACACCCGCCATGCTCAAGACCGTCGCCTACCTGATACGTTCCTTCCCCGAGCCCAGCGAGACCTTCATCGCCGAGGAAGCCGCGTCTTTGCTGGACGCCGGTGTGCGTCCCTGCATCCTCCATTTGCAGGACGGCAATGCGACGGTCCTGCATCCTGCGGCCCAGACCCTGCTCGACAAGGCCTTGCGCCTGCGGATCCGGACGGCCCAACCCGCGGCCATCATCGCGAACCTGATCCGCTGGATGGGGGTGGCCCCGCTCCGAACGCTGCGTACCCTGAGCAAGGCGCTGCGCCATCCCAGCCGCTGGTGCTACTTCCAGTCGCTCGGTCCCGCCTGGTGGTGCCGGCAGCACGGCGTCGACTTCCTGCACGCGCATTTCGCCGATGTGAATTTCCAGTACGCGGCCTGCGTCTCGGCCTGGAGCGGCATTCCCTTCGGCGTCACCACCCACGGCTATGACCTCCGCGAGGAGCCGCTCGGACGCGACGGCGCCAGCGAGCTGTATCGGAAGGCCGACGCGGTCGTGACCATCAGCGAGTACAACCGCCGCCATATGGTGCAGTGCTATGGCCTGCCGGAAGCGAAGATCAGCGTCGTCCATTGCGGCATCGACCTCGAGCGCTTCGCCTATCTCGAACGTTCGGCGCCGGCCACCGGTGTGCCCTTGCGGCTGCTCAATGTGGGCCGGCTGGCACCCGAGAAGGGGCAGGACCTGCTGCTGCATGCGCTGGCCCGGTTGCGCCAGCAAGGGCTGCAACTGCATCTGGACATGGTCGGCGGCGGCGAGCTGGAACAAGCGCTCAAAGCACTGGTGGCCGAGCTGAACCTGGCCGACTGTGTCAGTTTTCACGGCGTGCAGCCCGAGCAGGTGGTCAGGCAGTTGCACCAGCGCGCCGATGTGTTCGTGCTGCCCTCGCGGGCCGAGGGGCTGCCGGTCGCTTGCATCGAGGCCATGGCGATGGGCACGGTCAGCATCGCCAGCCGTATCACTGGCATCCCGGAGCTGATCGAGCATGGCGTCAGCGGCCTGCTTGTCGAGGCCGGCGATGCGCGCGCACTGGCTGAGGCCATCGCCGCGCTGCAGGCCGACCCGGCCCTAGCGCAGCGCCTGCGGCTGGGCGGGCGGGCCACCGTGCTGGCCGGCTTTGATCGCGCCAAGTGCACGCGGCAGCTCATCGGCATCTGGAGCCAACAGACCTCATCGCATTAACTTTCCCTGCTGTCCCCCCGGGGCAGCAGGGCCATATATGAAAGCACTTCCCACATGCGGCAACTGATCACGAGACTGAAGAACTGGCGCTGGGACCGGCAGAAGGAACAGGCGATGCGTGACTGGGCACAATCGCGCCGCCAACGATCGGCCGGTTCCGAGCAGCAAGCACGGCAGCTCGTCTTCCTGTGCGAGGAGTTCTTCCATCCCGATCTGCGCGGCTTTGGTGGCTTTGGCAAGACGGTCAAGAACATCGCCGACCATTACAACGGCAAGGCCGAGGATGACACCCGGGTTGTGCTGGCCTACCCCAAGGTCTCCGATCTGGTCAGCCTGCCCGAGGTGCGGACCTACCACCAGACCAGCGTCGTGCTGCGCCCCGATGAGCCCCGGCCCGCCATCGCCACCCTCGATGCCTATGCCGACCTGATCACGGGCCTGAATCCGCGGGTGCTGATCTCGATCGACTGGTATCCCAGCTACGCCGTCCCGAGCTACGGGCTGAACGCGACGCCGTTGATCATCTGGATCCATGACCCGCGCGACCGGGAAGAGTGGGAGAAGATCGCCGAGGTCGCCGATGAGATGCACTTCCAGGGCCTGCAATCGGCCGAGCAGCTGATCGCACGCGCACGAGAAAAGAGCGTGTCCATCAAGCGGCTGTTCGAGCTCCAGCAACTGCTGCCGCGCAAGATCGTTTTCGCCACCACGGCACGGACCCTGCTGCCGCGTGCCGAGCGCACCTATGCGATGAAACCGGTATCCGCCTACTGGCTGCCCAATCCCATCGAGATCCCGGAGATCGACAGCATCGAGTTCTCGGACAAGCCCAGCCTGCTCTATCTCGGCCGGCTCGACGCGGTCAAACGCCCCTGGATTGCGTTCGAGCTGGCCAAGCGCCATCCGGAGATCGACTTCCTGATCGCCGGTCAGGCCCACAACGTCGAGCTGATGGCGCCGTGGATCGAGCGCTACCAGCACCTGCCGAACCTGAAGCTGCTCGGCCATGTCGACGGCCCGGCCAAGGACAGGCTGCTGCGCACCTGCTGGGGGGTGCTGAACACCAGCGTGCACGAGGCCGAGCCCGTCAGCTTCCTCGAGGCCTTCTCCTACGGCAAATGCGTGGTGTCCTGCCACGACCCCGATTTCGAGGTGACGAATTTTGGCTACTTCACCGGCGAGGTGCGCGGCGAGGGTCTGGACGAGGAGTCGCTGAGCCGCTTCGATGAGCAGATCAGAAACATCGTCGCCGACCCGCAGCAAAGGCTGGAGAAAGGCCGGCGCGGCCGCGAGGAGATGATGAAGAACCACACCTTCGCCAGCTTCCGAAGCCATCTGCAAACCATTCTGGAGACCGAAGGTCTCTGATCGCCATGCAGGGCCTACGCAACGACATCCAGGCATTGCGCGGCTTGGCCGTGCTGGTGGTGCTGCTCTACCACGTCCAGATCGGTGGCGTGGAGGCCGGCTATCTGGGTGTCGACATCTTCTTCGTGATCTCCGGCTATCTGATCACGACCCTGGTCGCTGCGGGCATTCAGCGCGGTGACTTCCGGCTGGCGGACTTCTATCTGCGGCGCGCCAAGCGTCTGCTGCCGGCCGCCTATCTGACCATCCTGCTCACCGCCTTGCTGGCCCCCTGGTTCCTGAATCGCCAGGAACTGCATGACTTCGCGCTGCAGGTGCTGGGCTCGGTCAGCTTCACCGCCAATATGGTGCTGTGGCAGCAGACCGGCTATTTCGAGGGCGCGAGCGACCTCAAGCCGCTGCTGCATATGTGGTCGCTGTCGCTGGAGGAGCAGTACTACATGCTGCTGCCTGCCGCACTGCTGCTGCTGCGCCGGTCCTGGTGGAAACCGGCCGTGCTGGCCGCGCTGCTGATCAGCCTGGGGCTGTGCGTGCTCGGCACCGAGTACAAGCCCGTCGCGACCTTCTATCTGCTGCCCACGCGCGCCTGGGAGCTGTTGATCGGATCGATAGCGGCCCTGCTGGTCACCGGCCATGCCCAGCCCGAGCGCCTCGCCAATGCGCCCTTGCTGCGCCTGTTGTTCTATCCCGCGCTGCTGACCCTGCTGGTCCTGCCTTTCTATCCCGTGCAGGCCAGCCATCCGGGCCCGGCCGCGCTCGTGATCTGTCTGGCGACCCTGCTGGTGATACTGCGGCGCCACGCCGGCCTGGAACAGCTGCGCCTGACCCGGGGCTTCGCGCGCATCGGCGATATGTCCTACTCGCTCTACCTGGTCCACTGGCCCATCGTGGCCCTGATCAAGAATGCCTGGGTCGGCCCCGATGGCGCCCTGCCGCTGTCGCTGCGGCTCACCGCGCTGCTGCTGGCGTTCGCGGCGGCCTATCCGATGTACCGCTTCGTCGAGGAACCGCTGCGGCGCGCGCAGCTGCGCTGGACGGCGGGTGCGCTGACGAAGACGGTGGCGGTCTCGCTGCTGCTGGTGCTGATCGCTCCGCTGAGCTTGTACGCGACGCGATCCTCGGTCGACTTCCAGCAGATACGCAAGGTCAATTTCGGCTTCGATGCGGCCTGCGACCAGAACGCGCCCTACACCGCCAAGCCCGAGTGCAGCAGCGCGCCCCATCCCAAGGTTCTGGTCTGGGGAGACTCCTATGCGATGCACCTGCTGCCGGGTCTGCTGGCATTGCCGGAGCTGGGCGGTGTGGCCCAAGCGACCCGCTCTAACTGCGGCCCCTTGCTTGATATCGGACCGCAGCGTCTTCTGAACCCCAGACCAGGTCCCGTCTATGACCGCGAATGGGCCCTGCAATGCATGGAGTTCAACCGGGCGGTCCTCGACGCGATTCGAAGCACCGAATCGATCAAGACCGTCGTCCTGTCCAGTCCCTTGTCGCAGTACACCGATGGCACGAAATGGATCAACCTGGTGGAGGGCGATACCGGCATCACCGCCGAGCAACCAGCTCTGAGTCAAGCCGCCAAGGCGCTGCTCGCAACCGCCGCCGAGCTGCGGGCTGCGGGCAAGAAGGTCGTGCTGATCGCCCCGCCACCCAGCGCGGACTTCAATATCGGTGCCTGTCTGGAACGGCGCTTGAGCGGACGCATCGCGCTGGGCGGCTACGAGGGATGCGAGGTGCCGCTGGATATCTACCGCGACAAGCGCGCGGCCGTGATCGAGCTGCTGGATGCCGTCGAGCGTGGCGGACTTGAGGTCATACGGTTCGACCGGTTTCTGTGCGGCGCGCAAAGCTGCAAGACACAGATCGACGGTACGATGATTTACCGTGACTCGGGTCACCTCTCCCATGAGGGATCGCGCTTGCTGGCCAGGCAGATGAACTGGGCGCAACACATCAGATAAGCGGCATCGAGCAAAGTGAGCACACGGCAACCCCCATCGAACCGATTGCAAGAGATCGACGCACTGCGCGGCATCGCCGCGCTGATGGTCGTGCTGTTTCATTTCACGAGCAAGTTCGACGAGCTCTACGGACACGCCAGCGCGCCCGCCTTTGCGCTGCCCTGGGGGCATTACGGTGTCAATCTGTTCTTCATGATCAGCGGCTTCGTGATCTTCATGACACTGGCGCGCACACGGCAGCCGGCTGATTTCATCGTCTCGCGCTTCAGCCGCCTGTATCCGGCCTACTGGTTCGCGGTTGCGCTGACCTTTGGCGTCACCGCCTGGCTGGGCCTGCCCGGCAAGACGGTGGGCTGGGGCGACGCGCTGCTGAACCTGCTGATGTTCCATGGCCTGTTCAAGGTGCCCAATGTCGATGGCGTCTACTGGACCCTGCTGGTCGAACTGCTGTTCTATGCCTGGTCGCTGTTGGCTTTCCGGCTCGGACTGCTGGCGCGCATCCATCTGCTGCTGGCCGCCGCGCTGGCGCTGCGCCTGGTCTATTTCATTGCCGCGCAGGCCTTCGGCATCGACCTGCCCTGGACCCTGTCGCAGCTGCTGATACTGCCCTTCATCGCCTGGTTCGCTTGCGGCATCATGGTCTACCGACTCAGCCATGACAGCCGCACGCGAGGCCTCGATCTGGCACTGATCGCCGCCGCGGTGCTGACCCTGGCCATCACCGAGTCGCCCTTCTTGGGCGCGCTGGCCGCCGCGCTGACCGTCCTGCTCTACCTCGCCGCCAGCCGGCGCCTGCCACTGCTGCGCATCGCCGTGCTGACCTGGCTGGGCGAGATCTCCTACACGCTGTACCTGGTGCACGAGAACATCGGCTGGGCCGTGATGCTGCGACTGAAGGCCCAGGGCTTTGATCCGAACGTCTCGATCATGATCGTGGTTGCCCTGTCGCTGCTGCTGGCCTGGGCCATCACCCGCTGCATCGAGAAGCCCGCGATGGCACTCATCCGCAGCCGCTATCGCCAGCGGCAAACCACTGCCGTGCCGACATGAGCCGCGGGCGGCTGCTGGCAACCTCGGTGATTGCAGGGCTCGGGCTGGCGGCGGCCTGGCAGGTCAGCGGCCTGCATCTGGGCGACACCGAGGAGCGTCGCCTGGCGCAACGCCTGCCCGACTTCGCGCGGGCCGCTGCGCTGCCGCCATGCGCAGGCGCCGACCAGGCGGCGCTGCGCCTGCTGATCCTGGGCCAATCGAATGCCGCCAACCATGGGGCACCCGCCGAAAACGACGGCCGCTCACCTCTGGACCTCTGGACCCCACAAGGTTGTGTGCAGGCCACCGACCCCTTGCCCGGCGGCAGCGGCTCGGGTGGCAGCATCTGGTCGCACCTGCCCGATGCGCTGCGGGCGCTCGGCCGGCAGCACCGACTGAGCCTGGCCGTCATCGCGGTCGACGCCAGCAGCATCGCCGACTGGAGCGACGCCAAGGGTCCGCTGGGCCGGCATCTGCAGCAACGTCTGCAGGCGCTGCATGCGGCCGGCTGGCAGCCCGATCTGGTGCTGTGGCAGCAGGGCGAGGCCGATACGCGCAAAGGCACAGCTCAGGCCGAGTACCAGCAGAGTTTCGAGCGCCTGCGCCTGAGCCTGCGCGAGCAGGGCATCGCAGCGCCCATGCTGCTGGCCCGCTCGACCCTGTGCGGCGGTCGGCGCAGCGAGCCGGTGCGCGCGGCCATCACCGATCTGCAGCGCCTGCACACCGACCTGCTGGCCGGCCCCGATACCGATCAGCTCGACGCGGCGGCAACCCGCTTCGGGGCCTGCCATTTCTCGCAAGCGGGGCTGGCCCAGGCGGCCGTGCTCTGGGCTCGCACCATTGACGATGCGCTGCGCAGCACGAAAACTGGCGAGCCGGCCGCCCTCCCGGCATCAACCCTGTGGTCCGCCACCGGCCAAGCGCCGACACTCAGACCCTAGCACCACGACCCTATGCATACGAGAGTGAAGAACGAGCCCATCCAGATCCTTCAGGGTCGCCCGCAGTTTCGGGATCGCGATCTGGCCGCGCTGGCCCAGCGTGCCGGAGCGGCCGAGGCCTGGCGTCAAGCACTGAAGAACGGCCCCGAGGCCGCGCTGCAGCAGGTGGATGGCGATTTCGCGGTGGCGCTGAGCACCGCGGATGGCGATGTCTTCCTGGCCACCGACAAGTTCGCGACGCACACACTCTGCTATGCGCTGGTCGATGGCCAGTTGCTGGTCAGCCCGGCCGCCAAGGACCTGGCCCAGCCCGGCGACGATATCGATGTGCAGGCAATCTACAACTATCTGTATTTCCACTGCATCCCCTCGCCCGGCACCATCTTCAAGAACGTGCTGCGCCTGCCGCCGGCCCATTACCTGTGGTTCAGCCAGGGCCGTATCAGCGTCAAGCCCTACTGGACGCCGCGCTTCGATGAGCAGGGGTCGGCCGATTTCGCGGCCCTGAAGCAGACGTTCCTGAGTCATCTGCAAGAGGGCGTGCGACGCCAGCTCGACGGCAGCAAACCGGCCTGCTTCCTCAGCGGCGGCACCGACAGCTCCACCGTCGCCGGCATGATCGCGCGCGAGACCGGCAGTGGCGCGGACAGCTACTCGATCGGCTTCGATGCCGAGGGCTATGACGAGATGGCCTATGCGCGGCTCGCCGCCCGCCATTTCGGCACCCGCCACCACGAGTACTACGTGACGCCGGACGATCTGGTGCGTGGCATCCCCGAGATGGCGGCCCATCTGGACCAGCCCTTCGGCAACTCCTCGGTGCTGCCGGCCTATTACTGCGCCAAGATGGCCCGGCAGGACGGCGTGAGCCGACTGCTGGCCGGCGACGGCGGCGATGAGCTCTACGGCGGCAACTCCCGCTATGCCAAGCAGCGTCTGTTCGATCTCTACCAGCAGGTGCCCGGCCTGCTGCAGCGCGGCCTGCTGGAGCCGCTGCTGCTGAAGACGCCGCTGGGCAAGCTGCCGCTGCTGCGCAAGGGCGCCAGCTATGTGGAGCAGGCCGCGACCCCGATGCCCGACCGCTTGCAGCTCTACAACCTGATCACCCGGGTCGGCCCGGCCCAGGTGCTATCGCCCGAGATCCTCTCTCGCATCGATCTGGCCGCGCCGCTGCGCCACCAGCAGGCGACCTGGCGCGAGCCCGGCGATTGCAGCCCGCTGAACCGCGAGCTGGCTTTTGACTGGCGCTACACGCTGGCCGAAAGCGATCTGCCCAAGGTGCGGGCCGCCACGGCACTGGGCGGCGTCTCGGTGGGCTTCCCGATGCTGGACGATGCGCTGCTGTCGCTGTCCTTGCGCCTGCCGGTCGACTACAAGCTCAAGGGCCAGCAGCTGCGCTGGTTCTTCAAGGAGGCGCTGCGCGGTTTCCTGCCCGACGAGATCATCAGCAAACGCAAGCAGGGTTTCGGCCTGCCCTTCGGCGTCTGGACCACCCGCACGCCGGCGCTGCGAGCGCTGGCCGAGGATTCGCTGCATGGCTTGGCCGGCCGCGGCATCGTGCGCGCCGACTACATCAAACAGCTGCTCGACCAGCAGTTGCCCGCCCATCCCGGCTACTACGGCGAGATGGTCTGGATCCTGATGATGCTGGAGCAGTGGCTGCGCGCCCACCGCCCCAATTGGACCGTGCGTTGAAATGAACAAAATCCCTGCCCCCACCGGTCCGGCCACCAGTCTGGCCGCGCTGACGCGCTGCAACTTCGGCACCTTTCGCGGCTATGTGCGCACCCTGCTTGGCGAGGCCGAATTCCTGCTGGGCCGGCTCGATGCGCATCTGCACCCCGCCGCTCCCGAACAGGTCCAGCGTCTGGTCTTTGTCTGCCTGGGCAATATCAATCGCAGCGCCTTTGCCAACGCGGTGGCCGAGCGCCTGGGCCTGCGCACCTGCTCGATAGGCCTGGCCACGACGACCGGTGCGCCGGCCTTCCACCTTGCCGTGCAGACGGCCCGGGAGTTCGGCTACTCGCTGGAGGCTCACAGCGCCACCGACCTCAGCGACCATCAGCGCCAGGACGGTGACTACTATCTGGTCATGGAGGTGCGGCACCTGCACCGCCTGATCAAGGCGGGCATCCCGAGGCATCGCATCGGCTTTCTCGGCCACTGGTCGCGACCGCATCGCATCCATCTGCACGACCCCCACACACTCAGCGAGGAGTACTTCCAGACCTGCTTTGCACAACTGCACGCCGCCGTCCATTGCCTGAGCTCGCATCTGCGGCTCGCCGGCAGCCCTGCGGCTCTCGCGCGATGAAGGTCCATCTCAGCTTCGACGTCGAGATCTGGTGCGATGGCTGGGACGAGCTGGATCGCAAGTTCCCGGCGCAGTTCGAGCGCTATGTCTACGGCCGGTCGGCGGCCGGTGATTTCGCGCTGCCGCATGCGCTGGAGGTGCTGGCCAGGCATGGCCTGCCGGCAGTCTTCTTTGTCGAGCCCCTGTTCGCCGGCCGTTTCGGCATCGAGCCTCTGCGCGAGATCGTCGCGCTGATCCAGGATGCCGGGCAGGAGGTTCAGTTGCATCTGCATCCGGAGTGGGCCGACGAGATCCGCCCCCTGCCTTTCGAGGGGGCTCGTGTCAAGCGCCAGCACCTGTCCTACTACAGCCTGGACGAGCAGGTCACCCTGCTGAGCCTGGGCCTGCGCCTGCTCGCCGAGGCCGGCGCTCAGCCGATCAAGGCCTTCAGGGCCGGCAGCTTTGCCTGCAATGCCGATACCTTCAAGGCGCTGAGCCAGATCGGGCTGCGCTATGACAGCAGCCTCAACCCGGACCACCCGGACTCGGGCCTCGATCTGCGCGCGCAGCAGGACTTCTACCGCCCGAGCCGCATCGAGGCGGTCGAGACCATTCCGATGACGGTCTTCCGTGACGGTCTGGGCAAGCCCCGGCCAGCCCAGGTGGGCGCCTGCAGCTTCGTCGAGATGCGCGCGGCGCTGGAATCGGCGAAGGCGCAGGGGCTGGAACACTTCATGATCCTGTCGCACAACTTCGAGACCCTGGTGCCCGGCTCGACCAAACCCGACCGCTTTGTCGTCGAGCGTTTCGAGCAGCTGTGCGCCTATCTCGCCGCGCATGCCGATGCTTACGAAGTCTGCGGCTTCAACAGCCCGGGCTTTAGCGTTCGCCTCGGCGGCCCGCCAGCCGCCATCAGCGCGCCCTTGCTGGCGAGCGCGCGGCGCCATCTCGAGCAGCTCGCGCGGCGCCTCCTGTGAAGCCCACCATCGAATCGACGCGATGAACAAGCCCTTCTCGATCTATCTGGACCTGGTGCGCTTCAGTGCGGCCGTGCTGGTCTACTTCTACCACTCGAACCAGCGCTTTCTGTCGACCGAGCTGCTGCCGGCCAGCCATTTCGGCCACAGCTCGGTGATCGTGTTCTTCGTGCTGTCGGGCTTCATCATTTCCTACATCACCGACACCAAGGAGAACGACTGGCGGGTCTTCATGGCCAGCCGCTTCTCGCGGGTGTTCTCGGTCGTCGTGCCCGCCATCCTGGTCACGCTGCTGGCCGACGGGATCGGCCGCCAGCTCTACCCGGCCATCTACAGCGGCTACCCCTTCGACCAGTTCGGCCTGCGCCTGCTGGCCAGCAGCCTGCTGATGAACGAGACCTGGCTGATCTCGGTCACCTTCTTCTCCAACGTGCCCTACTGGTCGATCGGCTATGAGTGGTGGTACTACATGGCCTTTGCCTGTCTGCACTTTCTGCGCGGACGCTCGGCCTGGCTGGCCTTTGCCGCCATCTTTGCGCTGCTGGGGCCCAAGCTGGTGCTGCTGGCGCCGATCTGGTGGCTGGGCGTGCTGTTGCATCGCTGGCGCTCGCTCGCCCAGCTGTCGGCGCCGGCGGCCTTGCTGGGGCTGCTCGCCAGCATTGCCGGCATCGTTGCCTTCCACTGGCTGGATGTCGAGGCGGCCTGCAGTGCCTGGCTCAGCGATCAGCTGGGCGCCGAGCTGCACCGCAACCTGACCTTCTCCAAATTTTTCCTGTCCGACTACCTGTTAGGCCCGCTGGTGTTCCTGAACTTCGCCTGCATGCGGGTGCTGGCGACCCGCGCTGGCGCCTTCTTCCAGGCCATCGAGCGTCCGACCCGCTTTCTGGCCCAGTACACCTTCACGCTCTACCTGCTGCACCAGCCGCTGTTCCTGTTCTGGGGTGCGGTGGTTCGCGGCAATCCGGGCACGCCCGCCTACTGGCTCAGCGTGACGGCGCTGACCTTCGCGACCGTCGGTCTGATCGGCCATTTCACCGAGAACAAACGCGGCCTGCTGCGCGACTGGGCGCTGACCCTGCTGCGTCGCGGCCAAGCTCCGCAGCGCCACTACACATGACCGATCTCTCATCGACCCGCTGCTATGTGCTGGGCCTCGAAACGCAGATCGGGCTCAGCCTGGTGCGCGAGCTCGGGGCCGCCGGCGTCACTGTCATCGGCATCGCCCAGGACGAGACCGCGCTGGGCCTGCGTTCACGCTATCTGAGCCATGCCGCGCTCTTGCATTCGCCGCGCACCCCGCAGGGTCTGGCGGAGCTTCGCGCCATTGGCGAACGCTTCGGCCCTGGCACGCTGCTGGCCGTCTCGGAGGCCAATCTGCAATGGCTGATGGACGAACGGGAGGCGCTCGGCGTGCTCAGTCCGGTGCTGCCCGATGCCGAGGCCTTTGCCATCGTGCTGGACAAGACCCGCACGCTGGACGCGGCCCGGGCGGTCGGCATCGAGGTGCCCGAGACGGCCAGCCCGGTGAGCTGGGCCGAGGTCGAGCAACTGGCCATCGGCTGCCGTTTTCCGGTCGTGCTGAAGTGGGCCGATCCGGCCAAGGTGGCGGGCCGGCTGGCCGAGCTGGGCCTGCCGCTGGAGAAGGCCGAGCATATCTACTCGGCCGAGCAGCTGATTGCCGCCTGCGCGCGCTACCGGCCGCTGGGGCAGTGGCCGGTGGTGCAGGAGTACTGCGCGGGTACCGGTCTGGGCCAGTTCTTCTTCATGCATCGTGGCCAGGCCGTGCGGCGCTTTCAGCATCTGCGCATCGCCGAGTGGCCGCCCGAGGGCGGCTTCTCCAGCGTCTGCGATGCGGTGCCGCTGGACCAGCATCGGGACTTGCAGGAGCGCTCGATCGCGCTGCTGCAACGCATTGGCTGGCATGGCGTGGCCATGGTCGAGTACCGCCACGACAGCGCGACCGGACGCTCGGTGCTGATGGAGATCAACGGGCGTTTCTGGGGCAGCTACCCGCTGGCCCTGCATGCCGGCGCCGGCTTCGCGCTGATCAGCCATGCGGTGCAGGCGGGCGCTGGCGTGCCCACGCTGCCCGCGCCGGTCGCGCGCTTGCGGGCCCGCATGGTGGCGACCGAACTCAAGCGTCTGCTGCGCATCCTGCTGCAGCCGCACAAGATCATCGACCGGCAGTTCCGGCAGCGCCCCCTGCAGGAGCTGAGCCGCTTCGTCGCAGACTACTTCCGCCCTGCGGTGTGCTACTACGTCTGGAGCTGGCGCGACCCCCGGCCTTTCTTGCAGGACATGCGCAATCTGCTGCGGCGTCACTGAGCCCCGGCAGCCTTGAAGACCGCCGGGCCGATATAGCGGCGGGCGACGACGATATTGTCGATGTAGAGGGTCAGGTCATGCGGGGCCGGCGCGACGCCGCCATGGTAGACATCCAGCCAGACCTCCTCGATGGCGAGCTTGTCGGTGTCGCGAAAGCGCAAGCCGCCCTGCTCCAGCACCTGGCTGCCATCCACCCAGGCGCGCACGATGCCGTTGCGCTGCCCCGGGTCGTTGAGCTTGACGTACTGCTCGACGCAGTACCAGCGCTCGTTGCTGAGCACGCCGGACAGTCCTTCGCCCCAGCCGTAGATGGCACCGGAGTTGTCGCTCTGGTCGACATGGTAGGCATAGGACACCAGCCCGGTCAGCCGAGCCACCGTGGGATCGTCGGTGGGTCGGCGTGCGAAGCCGCCGCGCACCGACCAGCCATTGAAACCATCGGGCTTGCGCATGCCCCAGCCTGCCTTGCCATAGGTGCCGGCGATGCCGGGCAGCTTGCCGCCGTCGCCGCTGGGGTTCCAGTCTCTGGCGAAGCGCAGGTAGTAGCGGAAGTAGAGCTCCTGCGGCTCCGCCTGACCGTGGCGCGCAAAGCGGTAGCGCAGATCCAGCCCCAGGTTCTTGCCGCGACGCATCGTCACCTTCAGCGCCCTCCCGGCGAGGGGCACGAAGCCGCCCGCCTTGTCGGCATCGATGCTCTCGGCATCGCCGCGCAAGGCCAGCTCGCCGAAGCGCGCCATCCAGGCCGACTCCTCGAAGCCGGCGGTGAACAAGACATCGGGGTGGCCCTCCAGCCCGCGGTCGGCCGGGGCTGCGGCCGCCAGACCTTGCCGGGGTTCATGGGCCTCGGTGAAGGCAGGCTTCAGCGCGAAGCTGCCGATGGTCTGGGCCGAGGCGCCGTACTGCTTGTCGCTGCTCAGCAAGAGCGCGGCCGATTCGACCTCGGCCAGGTTCTTGGGCAGTTCGAAGCGCAGCAGCACACTGCGGTCACCACCGGTCTTGAGCTCGGCACGGCGCCCCAGGCTGCTCAGCGAGCTGCAGTCGAGGAAGGTATCCGCCGCCGGCGCCAGGCGCAGACGGCGGCCGTCCTTGAGCGTCAGCTTGAGCAGCGGCCGGGCGGTGATATCGCTCGACTCGCGGCTGTGGAAATCGATCACATCGCTGCCGGTGGCGGACTTGCCGACCGCGCGCAGCACGACGATATGGGGCAGGCGCGGCTGCGCCTGCCAGGCCCGCAGCAGCGGGCTCAGGTCCATCTCGACAAAGGGACGACCCTGGCCGCGCGCCACGACCATGGTCGAGAACGGACGCTGGCCGCGCGGCTGTCCCTGGGCATCGACCCAGTCGCCGCCGCGCTGGCGCCAGGCCATCGGCCCCATGCCGAGGTAGTGAGCGCAGGTCGGACCGACCGATGCATCGCCGAGCTCGAAGCCTTCCGGCATCGCGTGCACGTTCAGCGCCGATGCCAGGCCGATCAGCAAGACCAGGCATCGCGCCGCGCTCCAGCGGGATGAGCCAGCCATGCTCAGCCCTGCCGCAGATTGCCGAGCAGGCGGGCACGCCAGCGCAGGCGCGTGCGGTCCCAGGGCGAGAAGCGCGGCAGCTGATGACGATCGCTGCGGCCCGAGGCAGCGCCCCAGGCGGTGCTGACGGCCGTCTCGAAACCCAGCTCCTTGACGATGTCCACACTCTCGGGCGAGTAGTCGCGGCCCGGTTTGCCATTGGGGTAGGCAAACAGCGACACCGGCTCGCGCAGCAGATCCTCCAGATAGCGCTTGCTGTCACCGATCTCGCGGCGGGCCTGGGGCCTGTCCAGCGTCGCCAATATGGGATGCGAGCAGGTGTGGGCGCCGATCTGCATGCCGGCCTGGCGCAGCTCGCGGACCTGGGCATCGTCCATCATCAGGCGCAGCGACTCGGGCACGCCTATCCTGCACTCGAGTTCGCAGGCCAGCGCGAGGCGCTCGTCGATCGGACGGTACTTGATCGCGGCCAGGATGGCCTCGATCGCCGTGCGGCGGCTGTCCGGTCCGGCCAGCGAAAAGCTGGCGCCGTCCTGACCCAGCAACTCGCGGCAGTCCAGCGAGCCATCCGGGGCGCGCCGGATGGCCTCGATCACGCGGTCATTCCACATCCGCCCGTTGCCCAGGAAGCCGGTGGCGATGAAGAAGGTGGCGCTCAGCCCATGCTTTTGCAGAATCGGCAGGGCCACCGAGCGGTTGTCCTCGTAACCGTCGTCGAAGGTGATCGCGCAGGCCCGCGCCGGCAGGCTGCCACTGGCCAAGCGGGCGGCGGCCTCGTCCAGCGGCAGCACCTCGGCCCAGCCCTTCAGCCAGGAACAGATCTCATCGAAGCGCGGCGCGTCGACCTCGCCCGGAAAGATCGGATCCTGCGCCGGCAACACCCGGTGAAAGATCAGGATGGACAGCCGTGCCCGCGCGCCGGGCGGCGACAGCATCGTGAACGCGGTTTTCATTACCAAAGCTGGGCCCTCTTCATCGCTGCGGTGCGGATCTGGCTGACCGGCGCGCCTGCGCCGAAGGCGCCCTGCTTGTCGGTCTGCCAGCGCTTGGCCTTCATCCAGACATAGCTTGTCGACAGGATCACGAGGATGTTGTACGGCAGGTCGAAATAGGCCAGGCTCAGGAAAGCACCACCGACCGCATAGCCAACGATGGAGACCTGACACATGCCGGCCAGATGGTAAAGCCAGCTGAGCTCCGGCTCATTCTTGGCTTCCTTGCGGATGGCCGAGGCCATGCGCCAGAGCACGATCCACAGCAGCAGGAACAGCAGCAGCCCGCCCCAGCCATGCTCGCCCAGCACCGAGAAGTAGATGCTGTGGGCCACCAGCACAATGTTCGGATTGGGGGCATAGATGCTGTACAGCCAGGGCGTCGAGGTCGCGAAGCCGGCGCCGAGCGGGCGGTCATTGGCGAGATGGAAGGCAAACCACCAGGCATTGATACGGCCCATCGCCGAGCCGTCCTCCTCATAGGTCTGGATGGTCTGCATGCGTTCCCACCAGGACTCCGGCATCAGGCTCAGCAAGAGCACGCCGGCCACCAGCAGCACGGCGGCCATCGCGAACTTCTTGTCCGAGCGGGTCCAAAGCACCAGCCCCATGGCCGAGATGGCCAGCAGGGCACCGCGCGACTGGCTGCCCAGCGCCGAGATCGCACACAGGCCGATCAGCACCAGCAGGCCCATCCGCAGGCGCTTGTCGGTCGCCACCATGCGCAGATAGTTGATCAGCGGGATGGTCATCACCAGGGCCAGCGCCAGCTCGTTATTGCCTTCGATGAAGCCACCCGGCGGCCCCCAGACCCGCTCGGCGCCACCGCTGCGTATCGTGAACAGCCCCCCCTTGAAGCCGTAGAAGCCGACCGACATCGCATTGACCCAGATGAACAGCTCGATGTGCTTGCGCTCGCGCAGCGCGGCGGCAGCAATCAAGGTCATCAGCTGGATCTTCAGCACCTTCTTCAGATAGTCCAGCGAGGGGTCGAAGTGCACCGAGAAGGCCGTGGTCAGGCACATCCAGGCGATGAACACGCACAGCACCTTGATCGGCGGCGTGAAGTCCAGCTTCAGCTTGTCGCGGTTCACCATCACCGAGACCAGGGTGGCGATCGCGGCCATCGCGGCGAAAGGCATGGTGTGGGCAAAGCCGAAGGCCAGCTTGTGCGGGTTCATGATGCTGACCCAGGTCCACAGCAGCACACCGGCCCAGGTGTGGCGGAAGGCATAGGGCAGGATGGCCAGGAAGAGGCCCACCAGGGCGAGGTCACGCATGGGCGGCCCCTTTGAGCAGCTCATCCGGCTTGACACGGCTGAGCACATAGCGGAACTTGCCCGAGGCCTCGGCGGCAATCTCGTCCACACAATCGACCCGCACCCGCACCTCGGCGCCGAGGCGGCGCTGGAAGGCCTGCTGGATCTGCGCGATCAGCCCCTGGTCAAAGCCGGTGCCTGGCACCACTTGCACCACGGTCTCGTCCAGGCTCAGCTGCTCGATGCGAAAACGCTGCACGCTCGGCAGATCGCGCAACACATAGATCAGCGCCAGGCCATGCATCACCGTGCCGTCCTTGGCATAGACGAAGTCGGTCGTGCGGCCTTGCACCTCCTCCAGCACCGGCAGGCCCCGACCGCAGTCGCAGGCCTGCTGGCCCAGGCGGCCGACGTCGCCGGTGCGGTAGCGGATGAAGGGGAAGTCCGTCGTGGCCATATGGGTGACGACGATCTCGCCGAGCTCACCGGCGGCGGCCGGCGTGCCATCGGCACGCACGATCTCGACGACGATGTCCTCGGCGCTGATATGCAGCTTGCCGCTGGGGCATTGATGGGCGATGAAGCCCGCGTCGCGGGCACCGTAGCCATTGGCCACCGGACAGGCAAAAGCCCGCTCCAGGCTCTGACGCTGGTCGTCGTAGAGGCGCTCGGAGGTCACGAACACGACCTTGATGCCCAGACCATCGAGCGCGATGCCGCGCTTGCCGGCATGGGCGGCGATCAGGGACAGGCTGGACGGATAGCCGAACAGCATCGCCGGCCGCTTGCTGACGATCTCGGCGACGAAACGGTCCAGATTGGCCTCGGACATCTCGAAGGCCGGCAGCAGGCTGCTGCGCATCACCGCGTCGCGCAGCTGCCGCATCCGGTCCTGGGCGCCGAGCTCGACCGGGCTGCCCCAGACCACCAACTCGGGGTCGCCGATGTCCACGCCCCACCAGCGGGTGGCCCGCCACTTGGCGCCGACATCATGGCTTTTGCGCGCCTTGCCCATGAAGAAGATCAGCGGTTCGCCGGAAGAGCCGCCGGTGTTGTAGCGCGTCAGCGGGCCGTGGCCATCGGCCTTCAGCGCCTCCGTATGGCGGCGAATCAGGGTCTTGTCCAGCAGCGGCAGGCGGGCCAGCTCGGCCACCGAGCTCAGGCCTTGCGGATCGAAGCCCTGGGCCTCGAACAACGACCGATAGTAGGGAACGCGGCCACCGACCTCGCTCAGGAAAGCGCGCAGGCGCTTCAGTTGCTCATCGGCCAGCGCGGCAGGGCTCAGCCACTGGCTGCGCTCCAGGCGTTTTCGCACGGCGACGCTGGCATGGCCCTTGACCGCCTCATGCAGCGGGAACAGCAGGTGTGAGCACAGGGCGGTGTAGAGGCTACTCAAGATGTCGTTTCTCGCGAATTGATGGCGCGCCGGTAGGCATCGAGCCACAGCGGTCGGACCTGCGGCCAGGCGTAGCGCTGCGCCTGCAGCAGGGCCGCCGCGCGCAGCCGCTGTGCCAGCTCACGGTCGGTCAGCAGGCGCAGCACGCTGTCGGCCATGCGCCGGTGGTCGCCGATGGGCACCAGCAAACCGGTCTGGCCGTCGTCCAGCAGATCGGGAATGCCACCGGCGTTGGTGCTGACCATGGGAACACCGCTGGCGAAGGCCTCCAGGATCGAGATCGGCATATTGTCGACGGTACTCGCATTCAGGGCGCAATCGGCCTGCGCATACCAGCGCGGCATGCCGGCATTGTCAACCCGGCCGACAAACTCGACCGATTCACCCAGCCCCAGCTGAGCCGCCAGCCCCAGCAGTTCCGCACGTTGCGGCCCTTCGCCGGCGACCACCAGGGTGGCGAGCGGGTAGTGTTCACGCACCCGGGCAAAGGCGCGGATCGCGGTGGCGTTGTCGTAGATGGGCTCGAGATTGCGTGCCACCAGCAGACGCGGCGCCGAGCCGACGTCGCGCAGCGGCCGCGCCTCGAAGCGCGACAGGTCGACGATGTTCGGGATGATCTCGGCCGTCAGCCCATGCTTGGCAAAGACGCGCTGCAAAAAGGCCGAGGGCGTGACCCGCAGCGTCGCCTGACCCAGCAGCCGGCGCACATGGGCCGGCCCCTGGCTGAAGAACTCGTCGGCCAGGCCGCCGCGGTAGTTGATGATGAAGGGCACGCCACGGCGGTGCGCCATGCGGGCCACCGGCAGCACGAACAAATGCCAGGCCCAGCCGGAATTGGCCAGGATGTGGACCACCGCCGCCTCGCGCAGCTCGCGGCGCGCCTGCAGCAGATAGGGCAGCAGGCGCACCAGGGCCCGCACGACCGGCAACTTGCCGGCGAAGGCCGGCCGGTAGGGCGCATTGGTGCGCAGCAGCCGCACGTCCAGGCCTTCGGCGCGCAGCAGGCGCAGCAGTTGCTCGCACTGGTTGGCCATGCCCCCGGCCGGCGGTGGCAGCGGCCCGACGATCAGGATGGGGCCTGCCGGCGCGCCAGTGGCCTGGGCCCGGACTCGCCCACTGCCCAGTTGGCGCAGGCGACTATGGCTGACAAGGAACAGCAGCAGCGCCGCCGGCATCAGCCAGGCCAGCAGCAGCAGGCGCTGCTGCAGCTGCCGCAGGCGGGCTATCGGCTCCGCCGGGCTGCCGGCGGCCGCGATCGCGAGCTGTGGCTGCAGGCCCAGCGCGATCGCCGCCACCTGCTCGGCATGCACCGAGACCCGACCCAGCGCATGAACCAGCGGCTGCCGGTCATGGCTCGGACCATTGTTGCCCAGCCAAAGATACCACTGGCCGGCGCCGCGCTGGAAGTAGTCCCAGGCCTTGGCCTCGATGACAAAACCCGGCCGCGCCGGTGCATGCAGGGCGTGCAGCCGCAATGCGGGGTCGCGGCGCAGCAGTGCCGCACGGAACTCCAGTGCAGCCAGCGGCGCCCCGCCATCACCGAGGCTGAAGTAGTAGTTGTTGAAGACGTCCAGCAGCTGCCAGCGGCCGGCCTGGCGGTTCCAGATCTCGGCGAACACATGGCCATGGCCGCCATAGCCATCAAAGGAGAAGGCCCAGGAGCGGCTGAACAGGCCGGCCGCGTGGGCCAGCGCCTCGAAGGTCTGGACGAAATCGGCGCAATAGCCGTCGCCCTGCTCGACGATGCGGCGGTAGGTGGTCTGCAGATCCGACTGGATGGCCCCGCCATTGAGCTTGGGGCTGCCGCCCAGCAGATGCTGGCTGATCAGGCGCGCGCGCGCCCAGTCGTCGGGGGCCGTCGCCAGGCCCAGCGATTCGACGAGTCTCACCATCTCGGGCGCCGGCGCGGCCTTCTCGCTCAGAAAGGCCGGCGGCACGGCCGCCGGTGTCCACGGCTGCAGCGGGTCGAACTGAGTGTTCAGCAGCCAGGCATTGCGCAGGCGCACCAGCTCGGTGGCGCTGCCCAGATAGGGCGCGATCAGGCCCAGGCCGACCAGCAAGGCCAGCAGACTGAGGCGCCGACACCAGCGCCAGCCCGACGCCGGCGGCCGCTGAGTCACCAGCTGAGCCCTTCCAGCCTGGCCTTGAAGGCGCCCGGATTGGGCACCCGCACCAGGTCCAGCACATAGTGCTGCGGACCGGCCAGTTCGGCCACGGCGCTTGCGATCTCGGCGCCGGACAGGCCCATGACCAGCAGTTCGGAGTCCTGCACCACCTCGGCCAGATCGGCCTTCAGCATCTCGCCGATATGCGGCAGATGCTTCTGCACAAAACTGCGGTTGGCGCCCAGCAGGCTGGCCAGATGCACCTCGGGGTCGTAGACCGAGAGCTGCATGCCCTTGCCGATCAGCTGTTCGGCCAGGGTCACCAGCGGGCTTTCGCGCAGATCGTCGGTGCCGGTCTTGAAGGACAGGCCGATGAAGCCGACCTTGCGCTTGCCCTGGGCCAGCAGCTTGTTGAGCGCCTGGTCCAGATGCTGGCGGTTGGACGGCAGGATGCCGGCCAGCATCGGCAGCTCGAGATCATGGGTCTTGGCCAGATAGGTGGTGGCGCGCAGATCCTTGGGCAGGCAGGAGCCGCCGAAGGCGAAACCCGGGCGCAAGTAGGCGCGCGAGATGTTCAGCTGCGTGTCCTGGCAGACCAGGTCCATCACCTCGAAGGGGTCGACACCCAGCGCATCGCACAGCCGGGCGGTCTCGTTGGCGAAGGTGATCTTCAGCGCATGGAAGTTGTTGCAGCTGTACTTCATCATCTCGGCCGAGCGCACCGAGGTCTTGATGAACTTGCAGGGCAGATGGCCGAACAAGGCCTGCAGACGCTCGATGGGATAGTCGTGGTTGGCGCCGATGATGGTGAACGGCGGCTTGTCGTAGTCGCGGATCGAGCTGCCCTCGCGCAGGAACTCGGGCTGGAAGCACAGATGGAAATCGACACCGTCGCGCTTGCCCGAGACCCGCTCGATGATGGGGCGCAGCACGTCTTCGACGGTGCCCGGCACCAGGGTCGAGCGGAACACCACCACATGCGGCTCGCTCTTCTCGGCCAAGGCCTGGCCGATCTGCTCGGCCAGGCGCAGCACCGCGCCCTGGTCCTGGCTGCCATTGGGCGCCGAGGGCGTGCCGACGCAGATCAGCGAGATCTCGCTGGCCAGCACGGCCTGCTTCGCATCGACCGTGACGCTGACCTTGCCGCTGCTCGCGACGTTGGCCATCAGCTCGACCATGCCCTCCTCCACCACCGGCGTCTTGCCGGCGCGGATCAGCTCCAGCTTGGCCTGCTCGATATCGACGCCGATCACCTCATGGCCGTCGCGCGACAGACAGGCCAGCGACACCGCGCCGACATAGCCGAGCCCAAAAATACTGATCTTCATGCCACACCTGCCTCTTGCTTTGTATTGGGTTTCGTTACGGATGGGTCGACGAGCCGGGCAATGATGCCATCGAGCCGCTGCATCGAACGCGGCCACGCATGGTGGCTGAGCATGCGTTCACGCCCGGCCCGGGCCAGGCGCTCGCGCTCCTGCGCATCACCGGTCACGCGCAGGATGGCTGCGACGATCTGCTGCGGCGTGTCGGCCACCAGCAGATGGGCACCGTCCTCGGCATCCACGCCACCGGCCGCGCAGCTGCTGGTGACCACCGGCACACCCATCGCCATCGCCTCGAGAATCTTGTTCTGCGTGCCGCGCGCAATCGCCAGGGGCGCCACCATCACCGCCGACTGCCGCACATAAGGCCGCACATCGGGCACCGAGCCGGTCACCGTGACGCCCGGCAGCTCGCCGAGCTGGCGCATCTGCGGCGAGGGGTCGGCGCCGATGATCAGCAGTTTCATGGCCGGCCGCTGCGCCCGCAGCAAGGGCCAGACCTCGGCGCAGAAGCGCGCCATGCACTGCTGGTTCGGGTAGTAGTCCATGCGGCCGATGAAGCTGACCGTGTCGGCGTCGTAGGCCTGCTCGCCGGGCGAGAAGAACTCGGCATCGACGCCGTTGGGGAACCAGTCGGTGGCCGCGCCGGTGCCGTAGCCGTCCAGCGTCTGCCACTCGGCACGGGTGGTCGCGGTGCAGATGTCGAAACGCCGCGCCAGGCGCTTCTCGGCCGCCAGCATCTTGTAGCCCTCGAGCCGGTAGCCCAGCGAGAGCGGAAACGGCTTGTAGTTCGCGTACTCCAGCCATTTCTGCGAGTCCATATCGCCGAAATCCAGGATCTTAGGAATGTCCTGCACATGCTCGACATACTGGGCCACCGACGAGCAGTGCACGAAGATCAGGTCCCAGCGGCGGCTGGCCAGCAGCGCGTCGACGCGCGCGCGCAGCGCCGGCGAGTAAAAGTAGCCCATCGACGAGGGCGTGGTCAGCGGCAGGCGCACGATCATCCGCAGGAACTGCACCGGGTTGTGCACCCGCGCCATCTCGAAGGCCTCGCAGTGCGGCGCGATGCCCTGCCCTTCGACGCCCTCATCCTCGGCCCGCACCAGCGAGCACACGGTCACCCGGTGGCCGGCCGCGCTGAGGTGGCGGATCATATTGAAGGGCCGGATCTTGCCGCCGCGCTTGGGCGGGAACGGAAAGCGGTGGCAGAGATAGAGAATATTCATGCGAGATAGGACTTCAGCTCCAGGGCCACATCGGCCGGGTCGCGCCGGTCCAGATAGATGCGGCTCCAGATCTCCAGATTCATCAGCGCCAGCAGCGAGTCGGTGCCGTCGATGCGGTTGGCCTCGTGGTCGGCCATCAGCGCGGCCACGACGCCGGGCGCGAACAGGCCGCGCGCACGGATGAGCTCGGGGCTGAGCAGCCGGCGCAGCAGCGGCGCCAGCTCGCGCTTGAGCCAGGCACCCATCGGCGTGCCGAAGCCGCGCTTCTTGCGGTCCAGGATGTCGGGCGGCAGCATGCCGTCGAGCGCCTGCTTCAGCACATGCTTGAGGCGACCGTTCCTGACCTTGATGGCCGCCGGCATCGAGGCGGCCAGCTCCAGCAACTCATGATCGAGCAGCGGCACGCGACATTCCAGCGAGACCGCCATGCTCATCTTGTCGGTCAGCAGCAGCAGATCGTCGGGCAGCTGGGTCTCGGCATCGACGGCCAGCATGCGGTTGAGCTCGTCGGCATGGCCGGCGGTCTCGAAGGCGCGGGCCAGCGGGTCCTGGCCCGCGCCGCCATCCAGCAGCAGGCCGGCAATCAGCTGCGGCTGCAGCACCTGCAGATAGCTCTGATAGCGGGCATCGGCGCCCATATCGGCCGAGGCGATGAAGCCCTTGGCCAGGCGCAGCGTGTTCAGCAGGCCGGAATGGCGGTCCGCCGGCAGCCGCGCCGCGGCGGCACCGATCAGGCCACGCATCCAGCCCGGCAGCGCCTGGTAGCGCTGTGCATAGTGGCCGCCCAGATAGCGGCGGTAGCCACCGAACAGCTCATCGCCGCCAACGCCGGACAGAATCACCTTGACGTCCTGGCGCGCGAACTGCGAGACCAGATAGGTGGTGATGAAGGCGGTGTCGGCCAGCGGCTCGTCCATATGCCACAGCAGCTGCGGCAGCAGGCCGACGACATCGGGCTTGACCAGGATTTCCTTGTGCTGCGTGCCGAACAGCTGAGCCACCTGACGCGCATAAGGCAGCTCGTTGTAGAGCGCCTCGGCCTCGCCGCCCTCGAAACCGATCGCATAGGTGCGGATCGGCTCGCTGGAGTGCCGGGCCATATAGCCGACCACCGCGCTGGAGTCGACACCGCCGGACAGGAAGGCGCCGATCGGCACATCGCTGACCATCTGCATGCGCACCGAGCGGTCGAGCTCGCTGCGCACCCGGTCGATCCAGCCGCGCTCGTCCAGATCATGGCGCACGCCCGGTGCAAGCCGCCAGTAGCGCCATTCGCGCACCTGGCCGCGCTCGACCGCCAGCAGCGTCGCCGGCGGCAGCTTGCGGATGCCCTTGAAGATGCTGCCCGGCGCGGCCACATAGCCGAGCTGCAGATAGCTGGCCAGCACCGAGCGGTCGAGCTCGGCGCTGACGCCCGGCAGGGCCAGCAAGGCCTTGGCCTCGGTCGCGAAGGCCAGGCGCTGGCCGTCCTGCATCACATACAGCGGCTTGACGCCGATACGGTCGCGGCCGATCAGCAGGCGCTGGCGGCGCGCGTCCCAGAGCGCGAAGTCGAACATGCCGTTGAGGCGATGGACGAAGTCGTCGCCCTCGGCGTCATAGAGATGCAGCAGCACCTCGCTGTCGGAGCCGGTCTTGAAATGAAAGCCCTTGGCCTGCAGCTCGGCGCGCAGCTCGCGGTAGTTGTAGATCTCGCCATTGCAGACCAGCCAGAGGCTGCCGTCCGCGTTCGACAGCGGCTGGTGGCCACCGGAGAGGTCGATGATGGAGAGCCGGCGCATCGCGATGCCGCAAGGGCCATCGATATGCTGCCCCTCATCGTCGGGGCCACGGTGCTGGGTGACGAGCCCCATGGCCGACAGCTCGGCCGGATTGACGGGCGCTGCATCGAAACGGTAGATGCCGTGAATGCCACACATAGGGGTTCAGGCCTCGAAGGATTGGGGAAGCGTGCGGCCATGGCGCTGCAGTGCCCGGCGGTACACCTCCTGGTAGCGCGCCACGCTGCGCGCCCAGGTGCGCTCCTGCTCGACAAAGCGTCGGGCCTGTGCGGCGATCTGCGGCCAGCGCTCGCGCTCGGCCAGCAAGGCGCTGATCGAGGCGACCAGCGCATCGACGTCGCCGGCCTTGAACAGATGGCCGGTCTCGCCGTGCCGCACCAGTTCGCGATGGCCGCCGACATCGGAGGCCACGAACATGCGCCCCTGGGCCATGGCCTCCAGCGGCTTCAGCGGCGTGACCAGCTCGGTCAGCCGGATCGGCAGGCGGGGATAGGCCAGGATGTCGATCAGTTCGTAGTAACGCTGCACCTCGGCATGCGGCACCCGGCCGGTGAAGATCACCTGCTGCTGCAGACCCAAGGTCTGCACCTGCGCCTTCAGCGCCTCTTCCTGCGGCCCGCCGCCGACCAGCAGCACGCGCAGCTGCGGCGTGGTCGGCAGCAGCCGGGCCGCCGCCTCCAGCAGCAGATGCAGGCCTTCGTAGCCGTAGAAGGAGCCGGCGAAACCCAGCACCGTGGCGCCGCCCAGGCCCAGACGCTCGCGCAGCGCGGCATCGGGCGCGACGCCGAACTGGAAGGCCTCGGCATCGACCGCGTTCGGGATCACCGTGATGCGCTCGTTCGGGATGCCGCGCACCGCGATATCCTGGCGCAGTCCCTCACAAATCGTCGTCACCTGGTCGGCACGCGCCAGCGCAAAGCTCTCCAGCGCGCGCGAGACCCGGTAGCGCAGGCTGCCCTCGGTGGTCGTGCCATGGTCGACCGCCGCGTCCTCCCAGGAGGCGCGCATCTCGTAGACCACCGGCAGGCGCAGGCGCCGCCCGACCCACAGGCTGGGCAAGGCATTGAGCAGGGGCGAATGCGCGTGGATCAGGTCCGGCTTCTCGGCCAGCACCAGCTCGCGCAGACGTTTTGCGGTCAGCTGCATCTGGCGTATCAGGCCGGTGCCGGGCTCGCTGGGCGTGCGATGAAAACGCCAGCCGCCGGCCTCCTCGGCCAGCGCCGGGCCATGGCCCTGCTTGGGCGTGGTCAGGTGCAGGGTGGTCCAGCCCAGCGCTCGCTGCTCGCGCAGGATGGAGGCGGTGCGGAAGCTGTAGCCGCTGTGCAGGGGAAGCGAATGGTCCAGCACATGGAGAACGCGCAGGCTCATGTGAGGGCCACCGCTTGCTTGGCGCCGGTCGGCTGGCTCAAGGTGCTGTTGCCGCCATCGACTACCTGGCGCAAAAAGGCCTCGAACATCAGCAAGGTCCACAGCGGCGCGCTGTAATCGCTGGCGCCGCTTTGATGGGCGTCGACCAGATGGCGCAGATAGGCCGGGTTGAACCAGCCGGTGGCGGCCAGGCGATCGCCCAGCACCGCGTCGCGCACCCGCTGCTTCAAGGGGCCGCGGAACCAGCGCGCCAACGGCACGGCAAAGCCCATCTTCGGGCGGTAGAGGATGTCGTCGCTGAGCTGCGGCTCCATCGCCTTCTTGAACAGATATTTGCCTTCCTGGCCGCGGATCTTCAGGCTGGACGGCAGGGTCGCCAGCCATTCGACCAGCTCATGGTCCATCAGCGGCTCGCGCACTTCCAGCGAGTGGGCCATGCTGGCGCGGTCGACCTTGGTGTTGATGTCGCCGACCAGATAGGTCTTGGTATCCAGGTACTGGATCAGGGCCAGCGGATCATCGGTGCCGGCCTTGGCGGCATGGCGGTCGAACACGGCCTCGGCGTTGTAGCCGGCCAGCTCGGTCTTGAAGCGCGGGCTGAACAGCTGCTCGCGCATCGGTCCGCGCAGGATGGAGATCGAGTGGAAATAGGCCTCCACCGAGCTGCGCGCCATGCCTTCGAAGGTGGTCTTGGCGCGGAACACCCGCGGCGCCCAGTCGGCCTTCGGATACAGACGGCCCAGCATGCCGAACAGCGGCTGGCGCAGCCCGGCCGGCAGCGCGCCGCGCATGCGCTCCTCCATCAGATGCATGCGGTAGCGGCGGTAGCCGCCGAAGCTCTCGTCGCCGCCATCACCGGACAGCGCCACCGTCACATGCTTGCGCGCCAGCTGGCAGACGCGGTAGGTCGGGATCGCCGAGCTGTCGGCATAGGGCTCGTCGTAGAGCCGGGCCAGCAGATCGATCAGATCGAAGTCGTCGCTCTTGACGGTCTCGACACGATGGTTGGTCTGGTAGCGGTCGGCGACGATCTGGGCAAAGGCCGATTCGTTGAAGGCCGGGTCGTCGAAGGCGATCGAGCAGGTGTTGACCGGGCCCTCGGACAGGCCGGCCATGGTTGCGACCACCGCGCTGGAATCGACGCCGCCGGACAGAAAGGCGCCCAGCGGCACCTCGGCAATCATGCGCAGCCGCACCGACTCCTTGAGTCGCGCCTGCAGCTCGGCGCTGGCATCCTCGACGCTCATCGGGTTGTCCAGCGTGAAGCGCACGTCCCAGTACTCGACAGGTTCGGGCAGCGGCTCGCCCCGGCGCAGACAGAGGCTGTGGCCCGGCGAGAGCTTGCGGGCCTGCTTGAAGATGCAGCGCGGCTCGGCCACATAGCCCAGCGCGAAATACTCCTCGACCGCCAGCGGGTCGAGCTCACGCTTCATGCCGCCCTGGCCATCGTCATAGGCCAGCAGCGATTTAAGCTCGGAGCCGAACAGCAGATGGCCATCGTCCAGCAGCGCGTAATACATGGGCTTGACGCCCAGGCGGTCGCGCGCGATGAACAGGGTCTGCTTGTTGCGGTCCCAGATCGTGAACGCGAACATGCCGCGCAGGCGCTGCACGCAGGCCTCGCCCCAGGCCTCCCAGGCATGGACGATGACCTCGGTGTCGCTCTTGGTGTGGAACTGGTAGCCCAGGCCCTGCAGCTCGCTCATCAGGCTCTGGTAGTTGTAGATCTCGCCGTTGAAGACGATGACCACCGAGCGGTCGGCGTTGAACAGCGGCTGCTGGCCGGTCGCGATGTCGATGATGGACAGGCGGCGGTGGCCGAAACCCAGACCCGGCTCGGTATGCAGCGAGCCCTCGTCAGGGCCGCGATGCCATTGCGAGTCGTTCATGCGCTGCAGCCGCGCGGGATCGATCTCGCGTGCGCTGCGGGTGTCAAAAATACCGGTGATTCCGCACATGGTCGTCAGCTCTTGATCAATTGAATCCGCTCGGGCGCCCGGGCGGCCAGCAGCTCGTCATAAAGGCCTTGGTAGCCCGCCACCATCACCGGCATCGCAAAGCGTTGCTCGACCGCCCGACGGCCCGCTGCGCCCAGCCGGCGCGCCCGCTCGCCGTCATCGGCCAGCTCGATGATGCGCGCGGCCATGGCCTGCGGATCGGCGGGCGGCACCAGAAAGCCGCTGCGGCCCTCCTCCACCAGCTCCACATTGCCGCCCACCGCGGTTGCGATGACCGGCAGACCGCAGGCCATCGCTTCCAGAATGGTGTTGGACACGCCTTCGGCCAGCGAGGGCAGCACAAAACAGTCCAGCCCACGCATCAAGCCGGCCACATCGGCGCGCTCGCCGGGCAGCCAGGCCAGCTCGGCCACGCCGGCCTCGGCCAGCAACTGCTGCACTGGCTCGCGCAGCGGGCCTTCGCCGGCCATCACCAGGCGCAGCCGCGGCCGCAGATCGGGGCGCTGCTGCAGGGCCAGCACAAAGGCACGGGCCAGAGTCGTCTGGTCCTTGACGGTCTGCATGCGGCCCACGGTGCCGACGATGAAATGCTCGGGCGCGCCGAAGGCACAGCCGGCCAGCGCCTCGCGCTGCGCGGCCGGCTGGAAGCGCCGGATATCGACGCCGTTGTAGATCTGGCGAATCGACGCTTCGGGCAGACCGACCTTGCCGTGCAGATAGCCGGCCAGATCGCGCGACAGCGCGACGAAGCGGTGCACGAACAGGCCATAGAGACGGCGCAGCCGCTGGTAGCCGCGGTGCGTGCCGTCCAGGTCGCCGACATCGCGGCCATGCTCGCCATGCACACGCACCGGCACGCCGGCCGCCCAGGCCGGCACCACCACCTCCAGCGCGGCCAGATTGCGGGTGTGCACGACGGCCGGCCTGAGCTCGCGCAGCAAGCGGTAGAGCTTGGGGTAGAGCCAGAAGCCATGGCCAGGCGGCTTGTGCAGCGCGATGAACTGCACATCGCTGCGGCGCACCCGCTGCCGGAACTCGGTCACCTCGGTCAGCGCCAGCACCGCATGGCGGTAAGCCCGCGGGTCCATCTCGTTGATCAGATTCACCACCCCGTTCTCAAGCCCGCCGGTATCGAAGCGATACACGACGTGCAGGATCAGCGGGCGGCGATCATCACTCATCGTTCACAGGCGCCAGACCTTGTAGCCGGCCTCGATCAGGGCCGGTGCATCGAAGGCCGCCTTGACGTCGATGAAGGCACCGTTCTTGACCAGCTTCTTGCCGAGGTCGTCGACGCCCAGCGCGGCATACTCCTTGTGCGCGACCGCCGCGACAATGGCATCGGCGCGCGGCAGCTCGTCCCAGGGCAGCAGGCGCACGCCGTACTCATGCATCGCCTCCTCGGCCTCGGCCTGCGGATCGGTCACAAAGACCTCGACCCCATAGGTCTTCAGCTCATTGATGATGTCGATCACCTTGGAGTTGCGCAGATCGCCGCAGTTCTCCTTGAAGGTGAGGCCCAGCACATTGACCCGGGCGCCCTTGATATAGCTGCCGCTGGCGATCATGTGCTTGATGGTCTGCTCGGCGATGAACTTGCCCATGCTGTCATTGATACGCCGGCCCGCCAGGATCACCTGGGGGTGGTAGCCGATCATGTCGGCCTTGTGCGTTAGGTAGTAGGGGTCGACGCCGATGCAGTGGCCGCCGACGAGGCCCGGCTTGAATTTCAGGAAGTTCCACTTGGTGCCGGCCGCTTCCAGCACCTCGCTGGTGTCGATGCCCAGCTTGTCGAAGATGATGGCCAGCTCGTTCATCAGCGCGATGTTCAGGTCGCGCTGGGTGTTCTCGATCACCTTGGCCGCTTCGGCGGCCTTGATGCTGGAGGCGCGGTGCACGCCCGGGATGATGATGGTCTCGTAGAGCTTGGCGACCTTGTCCAGCGTGGCCGGCGTGTCGCCGGAGACGATCTTCAGGATCTTGGTCAGCGTGTGTTCTTTGTCGCCCGGGTTGATGCGCTCGGGGCTGTAGCCGACGAAGAAATCCTCTTTCCACTTCAGGCCCGACTCGCGCTCCAGCACCGGGATGCAGACCTCCTCGGTGGCGCCGGGGTAGACGGTGCTCTCATAGACCACGGTCACGCCCTTCTTCATATGACGGCCGACGCTGGTGCTGGAGCCGATCAGCGGGCGGAAGTCGGGGATATGGGCCTCGTCCACCGGCGTGGGTACGGCGACGATGATGATATCGGCCTCGGCCAGCAGGGCCGGGTCGGCGGTGTAGACCGCATGGGTGGCCTCGCGCACCTGTTCGTCGCTGAGCTCGCGCGAAGGATCGACACCACGCTGGCAGGACTCGACCTTGGCCTGCGCAATATCAAAACCGATGGTGCGCATATGCTTGCCGAATTCCACCACCAGGGGCAGGCCCACATAACCCAGGCCGATCACCGCTACCGTCGAGCTCATCGCTTGTTCCTTGTTCATCCCAGATGCCTATGCGGCCGCTGTCAGCGCGCCGCGTCTTTCTTCGCTTGCTGCAGCTGCGCCTCGATGGCGCCCCAGTTCTGCTGCAAAAAGTTCTGCAGCAGCGCTTGCGCCGATGCCGCATTGTCCGTGTCTTTGACCGTGTAGACGATGACCGCCGCGGCGTCATCGCCCCGCCCGCTCAGGCGCTGCCAGGCGCCGTACAGCTTGGCCCGCACATCGCTGGCCGTCAGTCGGCCATCGATCCAGTAGAACTGCCAGACCAGCAGCCGGGTTCCGGCCGAGCGCAGCTCGGTGCCGCGCAGCCGCAGGTCCTGGCCGTCCAGACTCAAGGTCTGCCCCTGGCTGCCCATGCGCGTCCATTGCTTGTCCTCGGATCGCACCAGCTGATTCAAGGAACTGACCAGCTTGCTGTCATAGGTCTGGCCGCGGTAGTAGGCGATATGCAGCCCGACCGGTTGCTGAGCCTGCCCCATATAGGCCGCCTGCAGCTCGGCCGCCGGCTTGCGGTAAATCGGCGTCCAGTCCGGCAGGCCGGTCTGGTTATCGGCCCAGGCCTGCAGCTGGGGCGCTGCCAGCGCCGGCGCGCGCCCGGCGCTGCCGCCGGGCAACAGCGTCAATGCCGACAGCGGCAGCAGCGCAATCAGCAGAGCCAGCAGTGCGCCCACCCAGACGGCTTGTGAGCCCGACCGGGCCGGCACCGTCGGCAGCGCGACGGACTCCAGCGGCTCGGCCCAGCGCGCACCAATCATGAACATGGCCAGCATGATGATGCCGAAGAACACCCAGCCATAGACCAGATGGTCGGCGCCGGTGGCGATCGCGTTGTCGGACAGATGACCCAGCATCACGATGATGTAGGCGCGCAGCCAGTTCGCCAGCAGCGGCAATGCAAAGGCAAAGGCGATGAAGATCAGGCGCCGGCGCAGCGAGTTGTAGTTCAGGTAGGCGAACAAGGTGCCCACCATGCCCGAGGCCATCAGATAGCGCAGGCCGCTGCAGGCCTCGACCACCGACCAGTTGCCCGAGGGGATCACGAATTGCAGGCCTTCGCGGTAGACCGGCACACCGCTCGCGCGCAGCGCGGCCACGGTGAAGTCGGCCGTCGCCTCCATCAGCGCGGGCATCATGAACTCGCCGATCGGCACGGCAAAGAACAGAAAAGCCAGCGGAAAGGCGATCTGCCAGGCGACCCGGTGACCCAGCACCAGGGGCACGCTGAGCACCAGCATGGCGACCAGGGCCAGCTGGGTCAGCGCATTGACCGCGACCAGGTCGCCCAGCAGCCAGGCCAGAGCGGCCGCCAGAAAGGGGATGGCAAACCAGAAACTGGGCTGCGGACCAAGCCGGGCCAGGGCCTCGCGCTGGCGCCAGATCAGCCACAGCGAAATCGGCGGCACGACAAAGGCATGGGCGAATGTGTCCGAGCGTTGCCAGATGCCCACCATCGCCAGACCCGTCTCGCGAAACAGCAGCAGCAGAAGCAGGAGCAGCAGCGCGAACAGCGGCAGCGCCACACGCCAGGCCTGCGGCAGCGATGGGGCGGACAATTGCGGAGCCACGCTGCTCATGCGAATCTCGACCTGTGCAGCACGGACATCGTCGCCTCCTCAGCCAAGATTGCGGACGATGAACGGACCCAACCAGTTCGCCCAGGCCAAGGGCATGCGGCGCCAGGTCTTGATCAAGAGCTGGTACTTGGCGTTGGACGGGTTGTTCTGAGGCACGGTGTCGCGCTTGTAGAGGCAGTATTCGTAGGTCAGCGGCGTCGGCTCGAAGCCCCAGTTCTTCTTGAAGGCGTAGGAGCCGGTGCCCTGCTTGCTGCGGCCATAGTCGAAGACCTTCAGTCCGCGCGCACAGGCCAGCCGCATCAGTTCCCAGTATTTGAAGTCATTGGCGGCCAGCTCGCGCGCCGCCTCGGCATCGCCGGCATAGTAGGGCAGCACTTCATCACGGAAATAGAAGCTCACCACCGAACTGAGGGGGGTGCCCTGGGCATCGGTGACCGTCAGCACCTCACAGTCGCTGCCGAACTCGCGCAGCAAGGCCTCGAAATAGCGCCTGGGCATGGCCGGCGTGCCATGGCGGTGCACATTGTCGGCATACAGCGCAAAGAAACGGCCGGCGTCGGCATCGAGATGGCTTTGCAGCCCGTTCTTGATGCCTTTGCGCACCATCGCGCGCTGCTTGCGCGGGATGGCCAGCATATTGGCCTCCTCCTCGGGCAGGATCTCCTTGCGAAAGGTCACATAGAGATCCTGGCGCGGCCAGTCGCTGTGGCGGGGCTGCACATGGCGCAGCTCCAGATGATCGGCGCCGAGTTCCTTGGCAATGCGCTGGGCCTCGTCCTCCAGCGCCTGGGCCGCAGCTTCAGTCTCGGCGGCCACGCCGCCATAGACGCCAAAGGGCAGGCTCACCAGCGCATGGCCGAACAGCAGGCTCTTGACCTGGGCCAGCGGCAGCACGCCCTCGATGCGGCCGTCGCGCTCGGCATAGAGAAAGAAGCAGCGGTGGCCGAAGGTCTCGCCGACCAGGCGCTGCCAGCCGGCGCGGTGGAAGAAGCTCGCCTGCGGGCAGGCCAGCACAAAGGCATCCCAGGCCGACACGGCCGGGCCATCGCCTGCATGCAGGCGTCGGATCGTGACCGGGCCGCTCATCGATGGGTCGCCGCGGTCTGCCCCAGAAAGATCTCGTCCATCCGGCCCCAGGCAAAGTCCTGCAACAGCCGCGCGATGCGAGCCTCGGTGCGGGGGATGTTGACGTAGTGCCGAAAGCGCGTCTTGGCGTCGATGCCGGCCACCCGCGGCTGGTCGACATCGATCTCCCAGGGGTGGAAATAGAACACCGCCGACTGCTGGTCGACCCGGTTGACCTGGGCTATCAGCCAGCGCGACAGCGCGTAAGGCAGCAGCCGAAAATAGCCACCGCCGCTGGAAGGCAGGTTCTTGCCGCCCAGGCGCAGGGTCGTCACCGGCACCTCCAGCAAGCCCTCGCGCACCGGATAGGCAAAGCGCGGCGAATCGGGCATGCCGTAGTGGTCGTGCTGGATCGGGTAGACGCTGGAGCTGTAGCGATAGCCGGCGGCCAGCAACTCATCGAAGGCCCAGAGATTGCCCTTGCCGATCGAGAAGCTCGGCGCGCGGTAGCCCAGCACCGGGCTGCCGCCGATGTCTTCGAGCAGGGCCTTGGCGCGCGTGATGTCGCTGCGAAAGGCCTCCGGGCTCAGATCACTGGCACGCTCATGGCCGTAGCCGTGGCTGGCCAGTTCATGACCGCCGGCGACGATGCGGCGCACCAACGCCGGATAGCGCTGCGCCACCCAACCCAGCGTGAAGAAGGTGGCATGGGTGCCGCTGGCCTCCAGCAGGGCCAGGATGCGCTCGACATTGCGCTCGACCCGGCATTCGCGCGCGTCCCAGTCGCTGCGGGCAATATAGGGCGCGAAGGCCGAGACCTGGAAGTAGTCTTCCACGTCGATGGTCATCGCATTGCGCGGCTGGCGGCTGGGCATCAACATAGGGCTGCTCTCGTCAAGGTTTGAGCCATTGCCACAAATCGGCGGCGATGCGCTCGGCGGCATGGCCGTCCCAGTATTCGGGCACACGGCCGCGCTTGCCCTGGCCAGCCAGCACCTCGGCCACGCCACGCAGCAGCGCTTCGCCGTCCAGCCCGATCAGGGTGTTGGTGCCCTGCTCCACCGTGATCGGACGCTCGGTGTTCTCGCGCAGGGTCAGGCAGGGCACACCCAGAGCCGTGGTCTCTTCCTGCAGGCCGCCGGAGTCGGTCAGCACGATGGCGGCGCCGGCCATCAGGCCCAGCATCTCCAGATAGCCCTGGGGCGGCAGCAGGGCCACGCGGGAAGGGTCCAGCATGGTCTGAAGGCCGAAGCGCTCTATATTGCTGCGGGTACGCGGGTGCAGCGCGAACACCAGGGGCAGGTCTTGCGCGACCTGGGCCAGCAGGCCCAGCAGGTGCTTCAGGGTCGCGGCGTCATCGACATTCGACGGGCGGTGCAGCGTGACAACGCCGTATGCCCCGGACACCAGGGCCGTATCCAGACCGTGATCGCGCAAGGTTTGCGCTGGCGCGCGCGCCAGCGGCCGGCTGGCCTCCAGCGAGTCGATCATCACATTGCCGGCGAAACAGACCCGCTCCAGCGCGATGCCCTCGCGGGCCAGATTGTCGGCGGCGCTGCGCTCGGTGGTGTAGAGGCGGTCGGCCACCTGGTCGGTCAGCAGGCGGTTGATCTCCTCGGGCATCTTGCGGTCATAGCTGCGCAGGCCAGCCTCGACATGGGCCACCGGCACCCCCTTCTTGACGGCCACCAGAGTACAGGCCAGGGTCGAATTGACATCGCCAACCACCAGCACGCAGGAAGGCTTGTGCTCATCCAGCGCCGGCTCGAAGCGGCGCATCACCTCGGCCGTCTGCAGCGCGTGGCTGCCGGAGCCGACCTCGAGATTCAGGTCCGGCTGCGGCAGGCCCAGGTCGACAAAGAGCTTCTTGCTCATATCGGTGTCGTAGTGCTGGCCGGTATGCACCAGCAGGGCCGGAATCGGCGGCTGATGGGCAGCCAGTGCGCGCAGGATGGGCGCCATCTTCATGAAGTTGGGCCGCGCGCCCACCACGCACATCACGGGGGCCAGTGTCACTGCGTCTGTCATTGCTTGGTCTCGGTCGGCACGGCGGTCGGTGCGCTAGGGGCTGCTGCTGCGCCGGCGGGACGCACCGCCTCCACCAGTTTCTGTAGCAGACCCAGGGTCTGCAGATTGATGCGTTCCAGCCTGATCAGGCTGCTCTCCAGGCGCTGCAGCCGCTCGGACTGTTGGTCCTGATTCAGTGCCGCGATCTCGCCGGACAGGCCGCTGAGATCGCCCAGCTTGAGACGGCTCAGGTCCACATCCAGCGGCGCCCCGGCAGCGACCCCATTGTGATGGCTGGCCTTCAGCGGTGTCTCGCTCTCCTGGGCCAGATCGCGCAGCACCTCGTTGACATCGGCCACCTGCAGATGGGTCTTGCCACCCATGAAGCCCAGCAACAGCAGGCGATCGCACAGCGAGTTGATGCGCCGCGGAATGCCCTGGCTGGACTTGTAGATCAGCGGGAAGACATCGAGCTCGAAGCTGGGTTTGCCGCTGCTGCCGGCGCACTTGAGGCGGTGCTCGATATAGCGCTGGGTCTCGTCCTCGTCGAGCGGTCCGATATGGCAGGTGGCCGCCACACGCTGGCGGAACTGTTCCATCTCGGGGCGCTGCAGGATGTTGCGGAACTCGGGCTGGCCGACGAGAAAGGTCTGCAACAAGGACTGGTTGCCGAACTGGAAGTTGGACAGCATGCGCAGCTCCTCGACGGCCCGCGCCGTCAGGTTCTGCGCCTCGTCGACGATCAGCAGGCAGCGCTTGCCCTGGCTGGTCTGATTGACGAAGAAGGCCTCCAGGGTCATCAGCAGCTCGGACTTGGGCAGGTCCTTGACCCTCACGCCGAAGGCCGCGCCGACCATGCGCAAGGTGTCCTCGGCATCGAGCTGAGTCGTGACCAGGTTGCCGATCACGACATTGCTGCGATTCAGACTGTCCAGCAGGCCGCGCAGCAAGGTGGTCTTGCCGGCACCGATCTCGCCGGTGATGACGATGAAGCCGTCATTGCGCAGCACGCCATAGTCCAGATAGGCCTTGGCGCGCCGGTGCTGCTTGCTACCGAAGTAGAAATTGGGGTCGGGGCTGAGTTGGAACGGCTTGCTGCTCAGCCCGAAAAAAGCTTCATACATGGGCTAGAACTGCTGGACAAGGGTGGCGGTTGCCGCACTCTCGCGGTAAGGCTGAGACGGACTGTCGAAACGGGTGTGGCGCAGGCCGAACTGGACATTGGTGCGCACGCCAAGTTTGCCGTTCCAGTTGGCGGTCAGGGACTTCATATTGGTTTGCTGCCCGCTTGCTGCACCGCGGCTGCGTTGCTGGGAAAACAGCATATTGGCCGACGAGTTCGGCGTCAGGCGGTGTGCCAGGCTCACCGACATCATGCGCTGGTTCACGAGGCCGGTCCGGGACAGGTCGCCATTGGCGGGCGAGTCCTGGTCGAGATTGCGGCTCTTGGTCTGGCTCAGAGTCATGGTCAGCGTGGTCCTGGGCCCGCCTTGAACGGACAGCGACAAGGCCTGGCTGCGGGTCAGGCTGGCCCCGCCGCCCAGAAAGCCACCGGTCGGCAGTGCGTTCGGATCCAGACCCAGATTGCGCAAAAAGCTGCGGACCAGCAGATCACGCCGCACGGGATCGGGCTCGATGGAGGAGAACTGGATGTAGAACAGCTCGTAGTTGCTCAGCACATTGGCCTGCCCCTGCAAGCCGCCGGTGTTGACCGACTGGGAGTCGGTGAGGCGCCAGACCGAGCGGGCCATGCGGTGCTCGAAGGTCAGGCTGTGTGAATTGCCATACCTGCGGTGAGTCCATTCCGCCGCCAGCTTGGTGCGCACGGTCGGTGTCCAGCCCGCGTTGACGCCGTAGATGGTGCTGCTTTGCTTGGCCAGACTCTCGAAGTTCTGACGTTCGGCCCCGCCGGTCACGCCGAAGTTCCAGTCGACATCGGGCCTGACCACCAGGGTGGCTGTCGCGGACTGAGTTTCCACCTCACGCCCGCCGCGCGCCTGCGAGAGCTGATCGCTCAAGGAGGCCGACCAGTTCAGCAGACTGCCCGCGCTCAAACCATTGAGCTGCATGGACAGTGAGCGACTGCTGGCATCGCCGGCCAATGAATCCTTGGCTCGACTCTCCAGCAAATTGGCGCTCACCTGGTAGCCAGCGATGCCCGCCAACTGGCCCCGGATATAGGGCGAGACATTGAGTCTGGCGACCTCGGAGCTGTTGCCGCTGCGCAGTGTGGGGTCGGTGGATTGAGTACCGAAGGCGGACACGGCCTGCTGGCCGACACTGGCCTGGGCGTCGACATAGAACCAGTTGTCGATCGCCTCGACGCTGAGCTTCGCGGCCAGATTGTTCTGCACCTGGCCCGAGGCCTCGCTCTTGGTATAGATCACGCCGTTGAGCGAATAGTCCAGCGACCCACGCACACGACCTGTGCCGCTGCTGACGCTGAGGCCGGGTGAGATCGTCGTGATCAGGGCGGCATCCTTGCCCTCATCTCGAAGCCGCAGATTGTCCGTCAGCGTGCTGGACAGGCTGATACGAGGCTGCACCAGCAACTTGGATGCGGGCGCAGCGCTTTGCGCCATTGCCTGCAGAGCGCCGAGCCACAGCACCGGAACAAAGACGCATTGGGCCACGCATGCCGCACGACGCTTGCCAAGCCCGGACTCAAGCCTTCTGAATTGCATTGTCGTGCCCGTAGCCATAGCCATACCCGTAGCCATACCCGTAGCCATAGCTGCCGGCCGCATTGGAGCGCGCCTGATTCAGCAACAGCATCTTGACCGGGCAGGACTCGATGGTTGCAACGGCTTGCTGAACCGCGCTTTGCGGTGTCTTGTCGGCATGCACCACGACGACGATCTGCCCCATATGGGAGGCCAGCACGCGCGATTCGGTGGTCAGCAACAGGGGCGGCGAATCAAAGATGATGATGCGGTCCGGGTAACGCTTGGCCATGTCCTCGAGCAACTGACTCATCGCGTCGCTCGCCAGCAGTTCGGTCGCACGCGCGTGCGGCGTGCCGCTGGGCAAAATGGTCAGCTTGTCGACATTGGTGCGGAGCAAGACACTGGCCATATCGACCTGGTCTTCCAGCACGTCCAGCAGCCCCGGGCCTTGCGGCAGACCGAGCATGCGCAGGACCGAGGGGCGTGCCACGTCGGCATCGACCAGCATGACCGTATTGTCCATCTCGGCGGCAATGCTCATCGCCAGATTCAGCGAGGTGAAGCTCTTGCCTTCCCCGGCCAAGGCGCTGGTCACCATGATCAGATTGGCGTGATTCAGCGTGGTCGCCCCCTTGCCCATCGCATTCTTGATCAGCGGTCGTTTGATGACGCGGTACTGGTCGGCGATATGGGTGCGGGGCGCATTGGGCGTGAGCAGACCCTGTGCGGCCAAGGCATTGAGATCCAGATCCACCTTCTTGGACTGCTGCAGATGCGTCGACTCTTCGACGCCCACCGGACTCGTTACCACACGCGGCTGCGGCGAAGGCTGGGGCTCGGCACCCTTGTTCAGCGTATCGCCGGGCAACATGACGCCGGCATTGCGCAGTTGCTCTAGGCGCTGCGCCGCCTGTTCGATGAGACTACTCATTCAACCCGCCTGTCTGCTGATCAGCAGCGCCATGACCACCAAACCGAGGGCAAAAACACCCACCAAACCACCCGATGCTGCACCGAAGCGCAGCAGATCGATACGCTCCCTGCGACGCTCGACATCGGTCGCCAGCCGCGACACCACGCCCAGCACCGGCAACTCGGTGCGCAGGCGCAGCTGATTGCCATCGTGAAACACGGGGCGCAGCTGGCTCGCGGCAAAAGCGGTGAACAAACCGGCCGCCAGCGCCACAGCCAAGGCACCGCCCAGCAACAGCAAGCGATTCGGAGCCACCGGCTTGGACGAAGCCCTCGGCGGGTCGATCAGACGGAAGTCCGCGACACCCGATGCCACATCGAGTTCACCGGACATCGCCGCCGACTCGCGCCGCGACACCAGATCCTCATAATTCTTCTTGTGAATCGCGTAATCGCGATTCAGCTGTGCGGCTTCGGCCTCCAGTTGGGGTGCAGTTTTCAGCGCGGCCAGCGCCTGCCCATAACGGCTGGTGTACTCCGCGACACGGGCACGCAAGGAGGCCACCTGAACTTCGGTAGTGGCCAGCATGCGGCCAAGCTCTTGCTGCACCAGGCTCGATCCCGCACCGATCCCCGGAGGGGCGGCCATCGCCGCCTTGCGCAGACTCGCCATCTCAAGCTTCTTCTGTTCCTCAAGATCCGCAATCAGCTTGCGCGTGCTGATGATGTCGGGGTGCTGGTCTGTATAGCGCTGCAGCAGAGAATCCAAATTGCGACGCTGCACCTCCAGGCGGGAATCGATTTCCGGCGTCGCCACATTCAGGGCCGACTCCTGCAGCAGGCTCTGCGTCGTCGTGTTGGCACCGCGCGAGCGCTCGCCATCGATCTGCTGCTTGGTCGCATCGCGGGCATTCTCTGCCTCGCGCAACTCCAGCTTGGCACGCTCGAGCTGGGCATTCATCTCGGTCAAGCGTGAGGCCGAATCGCGACCATCGCTGGACATGGTCTGCAGATTGCGCAAGCGGAATTCCTTCAGACGCCCTTCGGCCTCTTCGAGCTTGGCCTCGTAGTTCTTGATCTGCTCGTTGATGAAGGTCGCGGCGGTCGCTGTGTCCTTGCGGCTGGCGCCGAGGCTGGACTCGACGAAGATGGACACCAGGGACTGAACCACCCGCTTGGCCGTCTCGGGATCCTCGTCGCGATAAGAGAGGGTGTAGAGGTTGTCGCGGGCCGTGCTACCGATCGACAGCGACTTGGTCACGGCCTCGATCGTCGCTTCCTGCTGGGCCTTGGACTGATTCTTCAGGTCGAGATCGGCCATGCGAACCAACTTCTCGACATTCGGCCGACTGATCAAGGTACGACTGAGCATCACGACCTGCTGTTCCACATTGGGTTGCACGGCCAAGCCCGACATCAGCGGCTTCAGAATCGACTGCGTGTCCACATAAATGCGGGCGCTGGCCTGATAGCGATCAGGCATCATGAACACAACCGTCGCGCACACGCCCCCGGTCACCCAGGCCACAAGGACGCCGGGCCAGCGGTACTTCCACATGCTGCGCGCAATGGAAAGAATCTGGGCTATCAATAAATCCATCTAGATTCGCCTGCAGACAAGCAAGGCACGCTGGCAATAGACAAGAAACCCCTGAACTCAGGTCGCCAGGGGGCTCGAAACCCGGTCAGGATTCAGAACAGGCTTTGCGGAATGATCAGGATGTCGCCGGGCCGCATTTCCACATTGGCCGACACCTCGCCACGCTTGATCAGATCGGTCAAGCGAACCGAGTACTGCTTGTTGCCCTCGGATGAACGCAAAATCGTCGCTTGATTGCCGGCGGCAAAGTCGGTCAAACCACCGACCGCGATCATCACGTCCAGCAGAGTCATCTTTTGCTTGTAGGGCAGGAATTGCGGCTTCGCGGCCTCGCCGAGCACGCGGATCTGTTCGCTGAAGGGGCCGACAAAACCTGTCACGATCACCGTCACGACCGGATCACGCACATAGCGACCGAGTTGCTTTTCGATATCGCGGGCGATTTCCACAGAATTCTTGCCCTGCGCCACCATTTCATCGACCAGCGGCGTCGAGATCTTGCCATCGGGGCGCACCGGCACCGACATCGACAATTCGGGGTTGCGCCAGACAATGATATTGAGATTGTCACCAGCACCGACGATGTAGCTGTAGTCCTGGGTCGCAGCAGAAACAGGCGCTGCCGGATACTTGGAGCTGTTGCTGGCACAACCGGCAACCAGGCCAGCGGCCGCCACCAGCAAAGCCAGACCGAGTCCGCGCGAAGTGGAAGCAATGCGAGTATTCAAGGCAAGTCCTCTCAAAAATCAGTTGGTCTTGTGTGGACCCGTACAGCATCCAAGGGCATGACATGTTCGGACTGAATACCGATGCCTGCGAGGCCCCAGCGCAATGGATCATGCCACAGCAGTAAGGCAAACAAACCTGGGGATACGGGCCAAGCCGTCATGGCAGATGCCCACTAGTTGACACCCTTGGCACCTGCCTCACCGAGCACCCGGTTCACAGGCCGCGATTGCACCTCAGCCCCAGCGACAAGGCTATCCCCCGAGTAGGGGCGTGCACCGGCCCAACTGCCCGCCACAGGGCCAAAACGGGCCACGCGCCGCAAGCGACTCGGCTTATTTGCTGCGCCCTCGCAACACCGGACGGATAAAGCTCAGCAGCAATTGCTGCAGCGGATTTGCGTTGCCCAGGGGGCGCCAGGCAAAGCTCAGCTTCTGGCGATACCCATCAAACTGCAGCGACCACGGCGCCGCACGCAGAGCGCCGCGCCCCAGCAAGACCTTCAGCACCGAAGTTCCCATCATGCCGGCGCACAGATCGCAGGCCATCATGGTGGACGGCCCGCGCTTCTCGACGAAATTCACCGCCTCGGGCACCACCAGATAGGAGCGCTGCAACATGGCTGGCGACAGTCCGGCGATGAATCGCGCGTATTGCTCCTGCTTGGTATGCCCTTCGAGCCGAAAGTAATTCTCGAAACTCAGCCCCCCTGGCTTGAAATACAACAAGGAAACACCCATGCCCAACGGTGCTGCCGTCAACGCCGGGATCTTGCGCTCGTGACACAGTTGAAACAGGCTGCGCCGTGCCTCGATGGCAAAAACATCGATGCCATCCACATAGACGTCAACATCGGCCAGGAATTCGCCAATATTCTCGGCAGTGACGCCGGCTGGATACACCCGCACATCGGCCTCGGGATTGATGTCCTTGACCATTTCGGCGAGCACTTGCGCCTTGGGACGCCCCAAAGTCGACATCGTGGCGCCAACTTGACGGTTGAAATTGTGGACCTCGAAATCATCGAAGTCGGCAATATTGAACTTGCTCAGCCCCAAACGCGCCAAGGTCAGCAGATGAGCCCCGCCAACCCCACCCAGCCCGGCTATCGCCACCCGAGCCTGACGCAGCCGCGCCTGCTCCGCAACGGAGACCCAGCCGATATTTCGCGAAAAGGCGCGCTCATAATCAAAAGTCAATGTCGGCTCCAAGTGCACCTCTTTTCTTCCGGCCTTTAGTGGCGCGGCAGCCTCATCATCGGCAGTTCGCCAGCACCTGTAAATCCAAACACGACTGCGGCAGACCCAAGCCCGCCTTCAGCAGCTTTTCTGGGGGGTCTTTGTATACCATGAGCAACCTTTTCTGAAGCACCCGCATCATGCCGACTCGAGAGCAAGTTCTGCAGATTCTGGATCTCGCCCGTTGGGCACCCAGCGGCGACAACACCCAGCCTTGGCGCTTCGAGATCATCTCGCCCGAGCATGTTGTTGTGCACGGCTTCGATACGCACGAGCACTGCGTCTATGACCTCGACGGGCATCCAAGCCAGATTTCGCTGGGCGCCCTGCTTGAAACCGCTGCAATCGCCGCGAGCGCCCACGGCCTGGGCCTGGAGATCAGCCGGCGGACCGGGCTGCCGGACTCAACGCCGACTTTCGATCTGCACTTGCACGTCGACCCAAGCGTGAGGCAGGACGCCCTGATCGAGCAGATCGAACGCCGCAGCGTGCAGCGCCGGCCACTGAGCACACGCGCGCTGAGCAAGGCCGAGAAACAGCAGTTGCAGGACTGCCTGCCGGCCGGCTATCAGATTCATTGGCTGGAAGGCTTTGCCAGCCGGCTGCAGACCGCCCTGCTGATGTTCCGCTCGGCCCGGCTGCGCCTGACCACGCCCGAAGCCTACCGGGTGCATTGCGACATCATCGACTGGGATTGCCAGTTCAGCGCCACCAAGGTCCCCGACCAGGCTTTGGGCGTCGATGCGGCCACGACCCACTTGATGCGTTTCGTGATGAAGAGTTGGGATCGGGTGCAATTTTTCAACCGATTCCTCGCCGGCACCTGGGCGCCTCGGCTGCAGATGGACTTCGCCCCCAGCCTGGCCTGCGCGGCCCACTTTGTGCTGTACGCGCCCGAGCAACCCAAGACCGTCGATGACTACGTCGAAGCCGGGCGGGCCATGCAGCGCTTCTGGTTGAAAGCCACGGAGCTGCAACTGCAACTGCAGCCGGAGGTGACACCACTCGTCTTCGCAAGATATGCCCGAGAGCAGCGCCCCTTCTCCAGCACCAGTGGAGCGATGGCGGCAGCGATCGATGTCAAGTCTCGCCTTGAACGGCTGATCGGCGCCGATTTGGCCCAAGCAGCGGTCTATATGGGCCGGGTCGGCGCTGGCCCGACTCCCAGCTCGCGCTCGCTTCGCAGACCCCTGGAGGAGTTGATCATCAACACCCAGGCGGGAGCCCCATCATGATCGTGGTGATCACCACCTTGCTGGCGACGCTCTTTATTCAGCTGGGCTACTTTCTATGGAAGCTTTCCGCCGAGCACCAACCCAAGATCGGACATGCCTCCTGGCGCAGTGTCGCCGCATCGCTGCTGACGGACTGGCGTTGGCTGCTGGGCCTGGCCAGCACGATCATCGGCTGGGTGCTTTTTGTCCAGGCAACCGCCTTGGGCGAAATATCACTGGTTCAACCCCTGATGTCGGCCGGCGATGTGCTGCTGGTCTTGATGGCAGTTGTGTTCCTGAAGGAGCGAATGAACCGGGCGGAGTGGCTGGGTCTGGCACTGACGGTGGCGGGCGCGTTGGCACTGTCCTGGCAGGCCGAGGCCAAGCCCTTGATCGCACCCGACGTCACCAGCCTGTTGATCGCTGCAGCCCTACTGACCATCGGTGGCGGCATCATTCTTTATCTAGGCCGGCGGTCCAGCCAGCGAGAGCTTCCCTTGGCCATTGTCGTCGGCTTGGCTTTTGGCATGGGCGCGGCGCTGACCGAAGCGCTGACCGCCCAGAATCAGACTGGAGACAGCTCGCTTTCACTGCAGACGTTGACCAACCCTTTGCTACTCGGCGTCGTGGTCTTCAACATCGCGGGCTTGATACTGCTTCAAGCAGCGTTCCAACGCGGGCGCGCTTCCCTGATCGTGCCGGTGCAACTTGCGCTCGCCAATCTGGTGACCGTTGCGATCGGGGCAACAGTTTTCGCCGAACATATCAGCCCGTCCCGAGCCGCAGGCATCGCGCTGATATTGATGGGGGCTGCGATGCTGCATCAGCACCAAGGGACACCGGGTCGGCAAGCATTGTCGGAATAATTTACACAGACAATCCTCTCAGGCCAATCAACTCTCACACCCGCCCCCTAAGTGATTGATCTAGCTAATAAAAACATCAGTGGCACGATCTCTGCTTAAAGAATGCACGGGTGGGCTGCCCCTTCGAGCAGCTTTTCGATAAGGAGATGGATATGACGATTCTGCGCAAAGTTGCACTGGCAGCCGCACTGACCCTGGCCGGTCATGTTGCCCACGCTGGTGTTGTGATTGATGACTTCTCTGTCAATCAAGGTACCCTTGCTACCGGCGTCCTGCTGGACAATGTGACCGATGCCAACGGTGTCTACAGCCGTGTTTCCGGCCCGGCCGCCAGCATCATCGGCGGTCAGCGAGACATTTTTGTCATCAAGAATGGCTCTGTCGCTTCTGACAACACCGGCGCCGGCATCCAAGCCTCGGCCAACGGTGGCGTGCTGAGCTACAGCACCGCTGCAGGCACTCACGGCCAAGCCTACGTTCGCTGGGATGGCAGCGTGCTGGGTGACATCGGCGCAACCGCGTCGACCAAGGCTGGCTTCGAAGGCCAACTGAACCACACGGGTTTGGGTGGACTGAATCTGGCAGCGACCGCCAATGCCTTCAAGATTGACGTGCTTGAGTCGGATCTGGGCTTTGACTTCACCATCGAGGTCTACACCAGCGCCACTCAGTGGACGAAGCTGATCTTGCAATCGACCGCTGTCAATGGCGGCGTGCCGGACCAGGGCGCGATCTCGTTTGCCGATTTCGTCGGCCCCAATGCCGTGCTGCCGAGCGGCGCGATCCGCATCTCCGCCGGTGGTGGCGCTGATCTGAGCAATGTCGGTGCCCTGCAGACCGTCATCAACTTCAGCGGCAGCACGACCAAGATCGACTTGGAGCTCGACCTGATCAAGACCGTTCCGGAACCGGCATCGCTGGCACTGGTCGGTGCTGCTCTGTTCGGTCTGGGCTGCGCCCGCCGCCGTCGTAGCGTGCAAAGCTGATCGGTTCTCACCGATAAGCACAAAGGGCGCCTCGGCGCCCTTTTTTGTTGTCATTCATTTCGGGATGGGTTCGCCCCCCGTCTCGGGCAGGTCCAGCAATCAGTTCGCTGTGACGGCCACCTCTCTATAGCTTGACTCCATCAAGTCAACCACCGACTCGGCCTCGTACTGCGTCGACTTGCGTCGACCCGCAGCGCCTAGCGCGGCTCTGAGGCCGGCATCGGCGGACAACTGCACCAGGCGATCGGCAAGTTCCTGGTCGTTCTCCGGCTCGACCAGAAAACCGTTGACACCTTCATCGACCAACTCGGTCGCGGAGACCACGCTGCGAGCAACCACAATCGGCTTGGCAAACCACATGGCCTCCATCGCCACAAGGCCTTGAGTCTCGACCCAAGACGGCAGCACAAACACATCACAAGCCGCGTAATAGCGGGCCAGCAGGTCATGGTTCAGAAAGCCCAGGAACTTGACGCGCTCTTGAATCCCTAAGGCCGCACATTGCCGCTGAAGCGCATCAAGATCGGCACCCGCCCCGGCGATCAGCAACTGAGCATCCGTCACCCGCTTCAGCATGAGCGCGAAACTGCGCAGCAAGAAGGGGATGTTCTTTTCCGGATTCAAGCGCCCGGCAAACATCACCACGAAACCGGCCTCCCTGACCATCGGCTCGACCGACTGCGGATCCGCAAAGTCGACCGGGTTGCTGATGAAATGCACCGGTGTGTGTATGCCTTTGGCCGGCAACTGCTCAGCCAGGTTCTTGGACACCGAGATCAGCAGATCGACGCGGTTGCAGATCGAGACGATCTTTCGAACAATGAGGCGTCGGAATGGCCGCATCGGCAGCGGCTGGGTCAGATGATCCTCGGTCATGTGATAGGTGTAGACCTGCTTCAGCCCCAGCCGTTTGCAGACCTTCAGCGCTCGCAGCAGCATCACCCCCAGATAGTGATGGTGGACCACATCGGGTCGTATCTTGCGCAGCAGGCGCTCGATCTCGGCACCCGAAGGCAGAGCCTGATAGAAACCGAACAACTTGAGCGTCGGCACGCGATAGACCTGTACGCCGCGCCAGACTTCCTGCTCCGGCTCACCGGGCCGACGCGAGGTGATGATGCTGATGCGGTGGCCGCGCCGACTGAGATGACCCGCGACGGCCTGTAAATGCGTCCCGACCCCGGTTGCTCCGGGCAGGAAATCGTCCGAGAGCATGCAAATCGACAAGGGCTGTACCTGACTCATGGCGGACCTTGCGTGGTGGGAGTGAGAGAAATATTGATTGACGAAGGGCATCAGCGCCTGCTTGCTAGCGCTTGGCGAGCAAGCGAGCCGCATAGTGCGCAGGGATGGCGTAGCTGATTCCCGTTGGCTGGGTCAAGGCTGTCTCCTTGCTGCCTTTGATGAACACCATGTTGACGATGCCCAGCACCTCTCCCGTATCCAGATTGAAGACCGGGCCGCCGCTATTGCCGGGGTAGGCCGTAGCATCCAACTGGAGAATATCGAAAGCACCGTCGCGCAACTGACGTATCGCCCGGGCATTGAGCGTCTGAGCACTGGGCGGTGGCAAGGCAATGCTCGTGATCGCTGCGATGATGCCCCGATGAGTCACCGGGGAAAAGCCCAGGGCACCACCGACCGGGAAACCCATCAAAGCGATCGCCTGCCCTTCTTGAGCACTGGCACTCTGACTCAGTTGCAGGGCAGGAACTTCGGGGCCATCAAAACGCAGCAGCGCCAGATCATGCGCATTGTCAAGACTGAGCACGGCGGCTGGGCGCATGCCCCATCGCCCATCGCCTTGCGGTACCTGGATGACCAGCTTGCGCTGCCGCTCTTCGTCCGAGGTCGGTGGCAGTACATGGGCATTGGTGATCGCATGTCGACCATCATCGACAACAAAACCAGTGCCGCGGAATGCAAACCGGGGACTGTCGGTCTCTGCATAGGTGCCGACCAGTAGCAAAGACGGCTTTGCACGCTTGATCAAGGCCGGCAGATCGGCGCTCGCCGGCGCCGCCCACCAAGGCAGGCCCGCGACACCTGCCGACCGAAGAAGCAGCAGCCGGCGCTTCATTGCATCAAATCATCCGAGGTCTGTCCGACCTCGAGTGCGGCCACACATTGACGCCAGATGCGATCAGGCTCATCAAGCCTGAAACCGATGAATACACCAGCCTCGGTCTCGCGCCGACGCACCGCCGAGACAGTGACCGTCGAATGTTCGGATTTACCCAGTTCTATCGTTGCCTGGCCAGACTGCCCGAGTTCCAGATCCAGTTTGCACTCCGCCTGGAAGCCCGACAGCGAGACTTCGATGACATGCAGCACAAAAGGCCTTTTGCCCTCCGGCGTATCAAAGGTCACCACGCCGGGGCAACGGATCGAGTAGCGTTGATGCTGACGCAAGGGATGTCCGGCCACAGCATCGCCGCGCAGCATCGGCAGCACCGAGCGGTACTCCACCAAACCGTAGATGGACCAAAGCAGTGCTTTCTTCCGATCATCCAGTTCCTCAAACACCTTGCTCTTCTTGTTGAAGAAGTGGTCCAGCAGGGCCGGCGTCATGACCGGATCATTGGTCGTGAAATAGCGTCGCCGCGGCAGCTGGATATTTTCGAGCTTGAGTTGAAAGAAATACTTGTGCAGATTCTTGCGAGCGGCCCGGCCCCGATAGCCGGCGCGAAAAACATCCGACGCATGCTTCAGATCAAGCGTGGCGCCAACGGCCGGCGCGCCATTGGCGAAGTCGTAGTTGTCGACCACGGTCTCCTGCAAGCGCTGGAAATACAACAAGGCCTCATAGAGCTCGATCCGCTCGGGATTCACCGCGATCACCAGATGTCGGGTATCGAAGAACTCGGTGCAGTACTCGTGCATGAACTTCATCAGCGGGAACAGGATGGCTCCCCCCGTTTTACGGAAGTCCGGATGCACCGCCAATGCGGAAATCTCGGCGATCTGACCGCCTTGAGCCCGCACATGCTCCAGATCAAACACCGACTGCAGCGGGAAACCAAACACACCTTCTCTGATCATCGAGATGGTGCCCACCACGCGCCCGTCGTACTTGGCGCACAGCGTGGTGGTAGTCGGTAGAGCGTGGTACGGCGTGATGCGCATGCCCGACGGCTCGGGTTTCATGAAGCCGCTGGCCACATAGGCATCATGAAGAATCTTGAAACAGTCCTCGAGTTCTTCGCGGGTTTCGGCAATCTTCAACTGCAGCCGAGCATCGGGATCGGGGTCGCAATCAACCATCCGACGGTAGATTTCGAAGCGCGCCGGGGCCGGCAACACGCCGAAAAGACGCCGCAGTCCATGGTGAAACTTCTTCCTAAAACTGGATCGCTGAATTTGCGTCATGCCACATTCTCCGTTGGCCGCCTTCTACCCTGATGCGGGCGAGGCTAACAGAGCCCAGTGTCACTCACAAGCTGTCACATTTGCGGCTCAGAGTTCAGCCTGCAGTTTTTTCACCTCATCGTGCTGGGCAAACTTGTCGCCCAGTTCAGCCAGTTTCTTCAGCTCCTCCTGGGCTGCCGATTTCTGCCCGGCCCGCAGGTAATAGCGTGCCAGATGCAGCCGGTGCAAATGCACCTCGGGCGCCAGTTTCACGGCTTGCTGCTGAACCTCTAAGGCCTTATCAAACTGACCCGCGTCGGCATGAATCTCCGCCAGCGTATCCATGAACGGAGGCTGATTGGGACGCAGGCGATTGGCCTTTTCCGCATATGCCAGGGCGCCGGGTTTCTTGGCCATCTTGAGCAGCCAAGCCACATTGTTGTTGGCGGCCGGGTTATCGGGTTGGAGCTTGAGAACCTCTTGATAGAAGGCCAGGGCCTGGCCATGATCGGAGCGCAAGAGCGCGCCATCCCCGAGGTAGAAAATAAACGCACTGTCCTTGGGGCGGTCTTTGCGCCATGCCGCCTCGAAGGTGGCGGCCTCCCCCCCTTTGCCTGCGGCCAGGAGGCTGCGATGCAGCTTGATGGCCAAGTCGGTTTGAGCACGTTTGTCCAGGCTGCTGCGGTAGGCCGCCACAGCTTTGGGCCAGTTCTTCTGTTGGGCTTCGAGATCCCCTTCAAGCTCGTAGCCAGCCGGGTTCTGGGGGCTTTGCTGTTGCAAGGTACGCACTTGCGCTCGGGCTTCGCTGATCTTCCCCGCCGCAATCTCCAGCGCCAGCAGGGCGGTATGGGCAGGCACAAAATCAGGCCTAACGCTCAAAGCCCGTTTGTAACTTTGCGCCGCCGCCGCCTGGTTCTTACCTGCCATGTGCAGCTCGGCAATGCGCATAAAGGGTTGAGGCGATGTGGGCTGCAGAGAAGCCATCTTGTTGAAGGCGATCAAGGCCTGGTTGCTGTCGCCGGTCGCCATCTGGACCTGCCCGAGCAATTCCTGCAACTCAGGACTGTCGGGCAAGGCCGCCACGCCTTCCTGAGCCGCCGCCAGCGCCAGCTTGTTTTCCTTGCGCTCAAGCTGCAGGCGCACCAGGGCCGCACGAGGCGCCAGCGCTTCGGGATTCTGTTTCACCGCCTTGGTCAACAGCTCGATCAACTCGCCCGGCTGTGCGCCGGCCTGTGCCCGCAAACCGACGATGGCCATCTGGGCCTGCACATGCCGCGGGTCCGTCTCCAACATCTTCTCGAAGCGCTTGATGGCGAGTTCTGGCTTCTTCTCCGCGATGTCCATCGCGGTCAAGCTGCTTGCGGCCGGGAAGTACACCGGGTCAGCCTTCAAGGCCGCCTCGAAAGCCGAACGTGCCTGGGCTTGATTGCCACGCCGGAGCTCGACACCGCCGCGCAGCATGGGCGCCAAGGGCTTGTTGGGCTGCTTCCGCTCGAGCGCATCGATCGCCTGCAAGGCCTTGTCGCTCTCGCCCTTGCGTACCAAGGCGCTGATCAAAGCCAGGTCGGCCGTTGCGCCGCTATCCTCGGCCGAGATGGCACGCAGCTCCTCGAGACCCTGGTCGCTGCGGCCCTTGCCGATGTTGGCGACAGCCAGGGCTGTGCGGCTGCGCGCGTCTTGGGGGTTGAGCTTGACCGCTTGCTGCAGATAGTCCTCGGCCTGCTTGGCATTGCCCAATAGGAAGTGGGCTTCGGCAGCGGCCGCAAAGATGTCGGCATCTGCTTTGCCGTCATTGAGCGCCGGCTGCAGCACGGTCAGCGCCTTGGCAGCCTCGCCGGCACGCAAATGCGTTCGCGCGAGCAAGACCCGGACGCGTTTGGTATTGGGCGCCAGCCGAAGCGCCTTGTTCAGATGGGTCTCCGCCTGCAGCAGAGCGCCCCGGCGAAACTCGATGGCCCCCGCCAGGAACTGAACTCGCCCGTCTTCAGGTGCCCCCTTCAGCAAGACCTGCACGTTTTCCCGCGCGGTCTTCAGGTCGCCGGATTCCATCGCCTGATTGGCGGTGAAAAGGCGCAGCTGTGGGTGATTGGGCAAGGCGGCCTTGAAGTCAGCCAACGCCTTGTCGGTCGCGGCGCGATCACCCTTCGTGGTCAGCAGAGACAAGAGGCCGTTGTGAGCAGCGACATTGCTTTTGTCGAACTTCAAGGCCTCCCGGAAAGCCGTGATCGCCTCGTCGTTTCGCCCCGCGAAAGCAAGCAACTCGCCCTTGAGCTGCCAGCCCTCGGCGAACTCGGCATGCTTGGAGAGCACCGACTCCAGGGCCGGCAAGGCCAGCGCTGTTCCGCCGGAACCGGCCAGCAAGCGCACCTGGACCAGCTGAGCGCTCACGTTGCCCGCATCGAGTTTCAAGGCCCGATCAATACGACTCCTTGCCTCGTCCTGATTGCCGCGCAAGGCGTAAACGGTCGCCAGGGTCGTCTGCAGATCGGCCATTGGCTTGGGGGCGGCCAACTCGACCTTGGCATAGTCCGCAAGCAGCTTGTCGAACTGCAGTTGCAAAGACAAGGTCCGCGCCAGCAGGGCCGTCAACTCATCATTCGCATATCCGAGCTCGCGGGCCTTGCCAAGCTCGATCACCGCGCCGCTGACATCACCGCTTTCAAGCAGGATCTTGCCCAGCAGAAAGCGCGCCTCCGCCAGATTGGCATTGCCCTGCAAGGCGTTCTTCAGCTGTATCACCGCCGCCTTGCTGTCTTTCTTCTCCAGATGGCTTTTGGCCGAGGCCAGCAACTGCTCGGGCGAGTCGCTGAAACACCCCGTCATCGACAGGGCCGTCAGCCACACGGCCAAGGTCTTCGTGCCCACGCTGCTGCCCTTGAATACGTGCTTGACTTTCACTGCGCTCTCCCCTTCGGTGTTACTTGATTTGCAGCCTGCTCATCAGGTCGTACAAGGTCGGGCGACTCACGCCCAGTATCTCGGAGGCCTTGACGATGCTGCCATCGGCACGCGCCAGCGCCGTCACGACCGCAGCGCGCTCGGCACGCTCTCGGACAGTACGCAAATCCAGGGTCGCCATCGCCCCATCGGCGTCGTTGGCGGGCTGCGGCAAGCCGAGGTCTTCCCCGGTCAGGCGATCGCCATCGGCCATGATGGCCGCACGCTTCATCAGATTCTGCAACTCACGGACATTGCCCGGCCAGTGATAGGCCTCGATCATGCGGACCGCCTCCTCACTGAGGCTCAGCTGGCTGCGGCGCTGCTCGGCCGCATAGCGCCGCAAAAAAGAGTGGCACAACAACACCGCGTCGCCCTGGCGCTGGCGCAGAGGCGGGATCTCGACCACGATCTCGGCCAGCCGGTAGTAGAGATCCTCGCGGAAACGGCCATCGGCAATCAGTTGTTTCAGGTCCTGGTGAGTGGCACCGACGACGCGAACATCGATGGCAATCTCCTGTCGACCGCCCACGCGCTCCACCGTGCGTTCTTGCAGAAAACGCAAGAGCTTGGCTTGCAAGGCATGAGGCAGATCGCCGATCTCGTCCAGCATCAAGGTGCCGCCATTGGCCGTCTCGATCTTGCCAATGGTCGTTTTATTGGCACCGGTGAACGCGCCGCGCTCATAGCCGAACAGCTCGCTTTCCAGCAGATTCTCGGGAATGGCCGCGCAGTTGATCGCGACGAAGCGCCCTTTGCGCTTTGAGGCATCATGCAGCCCCTGGGCCAGCAGCTCTTTGCCGGTACCGCTCTCGCCGAGCAGCAGCACGGTCGCATCGCTGGGCGCTACTTTCTCAATCGTGCGGCACAGCTTCTGCATCTGCGCATCGCGCGTGACCAGGCCACCCAGCGCCTCGCTCTGCTGCTGGGTCTGCAGGCGCTTGTTCTCCTGCTGCAACTCGTAGAGCCGATAGGCGCGCTCGACCGTCAAGCTCAGCACATCGGGATCGACCGGCTTGGCCAGGAAGTCATAGGCGCCAAGACGAATGGCTCGCAGCGCATTGCTCTGATCATTCTGGCCGGTCAACACAATGACTTTGACGCCAGGGTCGAGCTCCAGCATCTTTTCCAGCAGTTTGAAGCCCTCGGTCACCGAGTCCTGGTCGGGCGGCAGGCCTAGATCCATCGTGACCACGGCGGGTGAGTGGCGCCGAAACTGCAGCAGCGCCGAAGGGCCATCGTCAGCCAGCACCGACTCGAAACCATCGAGCGACCATTTGATCTGTTTCTGCAGGGCCAGATCATCTTCGACGATCAGCAGTGGTTGTTGGCGGGGTGTTGTCATTTGGCGCCGAGCATACCCAGGTCCGAAGCCTGCGAGGCGCGGAACAGAGGGAGCAAGATGGTAATTCTGGTGCCACGATCGATTTCACTGTCCACGTTGATCTTGCCTCCGAGTTCGTTCAGGTACTGAAAACTCTCGAACGCGCCGATGCCCATGCCGCTGGACTTGGTGGTCTGAAAGGGCTTGAACAAGCGGGTGCGGATGAACTCCTCGGACATGCCGCAACCCGTGTCGCCCACCTCGATGCGCGCATAACTGCCCTCGACGTCCAGTTGCAGCCACACCCGGCCCTGCTCGGGGGTGGCATCAAAGGCATTCTGCACCGCATGACCGATGACCCGTTCGACCCGCTCCTCATGGCCGCGGGTGCTTGCCGCAGCCTGAATATCCAGCTGCAACTCCCGCCCCTTGCTCTGGGCAGCGGCAGCAAGGCGTCGTGCAATCGGCGCCAGGTCCACACCGCGCGACAGGCCGTGGGGCGACTCCCCCTCACGCAACTGCAGCATCAGTTGGCGCATCTTCTCCAAGGAGTTTTCGACCGTGGCCAGCATGTCTTCCTGGAACTCCGGGTTGTCGCGCAGCCGGCGAGCATTCTTCATCATCAAAGACAGCTGGGTCACGATGTTCTTCAGGTCATGCACCACAAAGGCCGACATGCGGTTGAAAGCATCGAACTTTCGCGCCTCCAGCAGCGCCTCGGTGGCCTGCATCTGGGCCAGGTAGCTAGAGGCCTGGCTGCTCGCCGTACGCAACAGGTCGCGCACCTCCCAGTTGAGCTCCAAGGGCGTGCGGGGTCGGCCGAGCAGCACGAAGCCGATCAGTTCGGCACCGACCACCAGGGGCACCAGCAGCCAGCAGCGCGCATCGTCATGCAGCCAGGGCGGGCATTCAAAGCCGGGATAGTTTTGCGGCGCGCGCCGCAGTTCGTCGAAATCGACAATCCAATGCCGCTGGCGAAGGAACTGCGCCATCGGCAAATCGGCCGGCTCGCGCTCGCTGCGCGCCGGCATATTCCAGTGCGCCGACTGCGAATACTCGGCCTGCACGCCATGCCGTAGCCACAAGGTGCCTGCGGGGCTCTCCACCAGATTGGCCAAGCCCTTGATCACCGAGATCCCCAGCTCCTGCGGTGAACTCTGAGACGAGAGCATCGCCGTGAAACGAAGCCACTCCTCGCGATAGTCATAGCGATAGCTGAAGAAGTTCTTGCTGATATAGACGCGCAGCTTGGCTCGCATGGCGCCTGAGAGCAGCACCATCACCAAGGCCAGCAGACCGACCACCATCAGCGCCATCTGCAGGGCGCGCCCCCAATTGCCACCGGTGTAGCGAACGTAGTAACCGACTGCCGAGACGAGCAGGAGATAGGCGCCAGCGATCAGCAGGGTTGCCGAATGGAACACTGCCGCGCGCGAGACATGCAGTTTGGACAACCAATCCTTGTGCCGACGTGAGGCAATGAACAGCAAGGGTGCGGCAATCGTGTGCACTGCGGGACGTATGCCGATTGCATCGCCATCAAACTGTCTGAACAGCGCGGCCTGGGAGTAGGTATAGAGGTCGAAGATGAAGAGCGCACCCAAGGCGAGGCAAACAGGCTTGGCGCTCCAGCGGGCATCGCCCTGGATGCTGCGCAGCAACTGCTCGACCAGCATCAGGCCCACCACAGCGAGAGCCAGGCCGGAGAATGCAACAGGACGTTCGAGTGCGGAAATCCGATAAGGGCCGAACTCCCGGATCAGTTGCAGACTCAGCGCCAGCAACAGAGCCGCGATTGCGGCGAGGGGCAAGGCACGCTGCGGGCGCTCAGCCCATGCTGGCCGCAGCAGCAGCAAAATGAAGCCAAACCAGAGGCCATAGCGCAGGATATCGGCAGTCGGCAGCAGCAAATCACCCAACCATCGCCAAGGACGGTAATGCGCCCCCAAACCAATCGCAGCCCAGACCACACTTGCCAGCAAAGCGGCACAAAAAAGCCAGTTGGCAGGGGTCAGGCGATCACCGATGCGCCATAGGCGGCCTGCATACAAAATGAAGAGGCCGACGTAGCACAGACAAGCCAGCCCGTAGGACAGCAGGCTGATATCGAATTCCCCGGCTAGCATGCCTTGTTCAACCATGCACGATCAGGCGGAGCCAGCCAGCGGCACCGGGCCGCCAACTTGATCGGGCTCAGCGGGCACCCTTGCCTGTCAGCACAACCGCCACCGTCTCCAACATGATCAGCAGATCAAGGAACAAGGTGTGGTTCTTCACATAGTAGAGGTCGTACTGCAGCTTCTCGACCGAATCCTCGACCGTGGAGCCGTACTCGTAACGAACCTGCGCCCAGCCGGTAACGCCGGGCTTGACGCTATGGCGTACCGCGAAATACGGAACTTGCGCGACCAGTTCGTCGACAAAGTACTGACGCTCGGGCCGCGGGCCGACCAGGCTCATCTCACCCTTCAGCACATTGATCAGCTGCGGCAGTTCATCGATGCGAACCCGGCGAATGAATCGGCCCACGCGCGTCACGCGGTCATCATTGACGCTGGCCCAACGCGGCTTGCCGTCTTTCTCGGCATCGGTACGCATGCTGCGGAACTTGATGACCTTGAACACCTCGCCATTCAGCCCAACGCGCTCCTGGCAATAGAAAACCGGGCCACGCGACTCCAATGCCACCATCACCGCCGTGATCAGCATGATGGGCGCTGCCAGCAGCAGGATCAGGGCCGAAAACAGCAGATCAAAGCTGCGCTTCACGGCGGTGCGGATCACCCCTTGGTTGAAACCGTCACCAAAGATGAGCCAGCCGGCATTGACATGGCTGATCTTGATCTGAGCCAGGGTCTTTTCAAAGTAGGTGGCGATGTCGACGACGCGAACGCCATAAAGCTTGCAATCCAGCAACTGCCGCAGAGGCATGCTGCCACCGCGACGCTCTGACAGGGCCACGACAATTTCATCGACGCCCAGGCGCAAGGCCGTCTCGGTCAAGCTGCCCTGAGCCTCGATCAGCTGCGAGCGAGGCACGGCCGGTTCCACCTCATTCGGACCGGCGAAGTAACCGACGATCTGGGCATGGGGATCCGCAGCCCGCAGTGTGTGACCCACGGTCTTGGCCGCCTCACCGGAACCGAAGATCAGAATCTTTGTCTTGGTCTGCGATTGGGACACCGAATGTGCGGCATAGACGCGATGCACCAACACGGCAGCCACCGACGCCATGGCCGCAAAAGTCATCAAGTCGCGGTTGTCCGCACTGGCCGGCAGAAAACTGAAAATGCCATAAGCCAGCGGCAGGGCCACCAGCAAGGCCAACAAGCCGCGTGCGCAGGACTCGGTCACCGAGCGGTTGTGCACATGCTGGTAGAAACCCGTAGCCGAATTGATCACAAACATGCAGCCAGCCAGCGACAGACCTTGGGAGGCCGCGAACGGGATGACCTGGCCGGCACCCTCGCCCTGACTCAGCACCACCGCAAACACAGCCACGATGATCAGGCCTAGATCAAAGAAAACCTGAAGCAGCGTGCGCCTATGCAAATAGTGATTGAATATTCGAACCATGCTCATCCCCAATCGCTGGACCCGGCAGCTGGACACTGCTTCCGAGTTTGATTTCCGCCTGCCTCAAAAACGGTGTGCCGTTGTTGAGGAACTGCCTGCCGGCTGCCCTGGCTCGATGCATGCGACCTTTCTAGCCACCTATCTCGAACCGAACGGGACCCGAACTGCCTGGCAGGCCGAAATCGGAAATCCGCATTGCGCCCGAATCATGCCCTCCTGACCCTCTCTTGAAAGCCCCCCGTTTAAAGGGTGCGCTGTCCTTGAAAGCGGGGAACTGATCTTGACGGCTAAACCCTGATCCCCACCCCTGGCAACGCAGACAAACAAGGGTTCAAAAACCAGTCGACTACGAGGCGCTGACGGTGACCTGAACCTGCCAGTGACGCAGTAGAACGCATTTGGATGAACCGCTGACATGGCGGCCGGCCGCTCGCGTGCGTATTGCACAAGCGCGCACCATTGCTTGGCCTCGCGCCGAACAATGCTTGCCTCAACGCAACAAAAAAGCGCCCACCGAAGTGGGCGCTTGGGCTCAATGTCGAAAACGACGATGGCCTGTGCGGGACTGGCTTAACGCACGACAGCGATTTGCTGACGGGCACCGGCCTTGTAGGTAAACAGGGTCAGTGCGCCGTTCTTGATGTCGCCCTTGTTGTCAAACGAGATCGTGCCGGTCACACCCTTGTAACCGTCCGTCTTGGCCAGCACCGGCAGGTACTTTGCCGGCTCGGCCGAACCGGCCTTGACCATCGCATCGACCATCACATTGACCGAGTCATAGACGTAAGGTGCGTAGATCTGCACATCGGCCTTGTACTTTGCCTTGAACTTGGCCTTGAAATCGTCCATCGATTTCTTGGACTCGCCCTCGACGCCACCGGCTTCGGCGCAGACCACCTGGTTGTCGGCCATCGTGCCGGCTGCCAGCTTGGGCAGCTCGCCCGAGCAGATGCCGTCGCCGCCCATGAACTTGGCTTCGATGCCCAGCTGCTTCATCTGGCGCAGCATCGGGCCAGCCACCGCATCCATGCCGCCGAAGAAGACCACATCGGGCTTCTTGGCCTTCAAGGAGGTCAGGATGGCGGTGAAGTCCGTGGCCTTGTCGTTGGTGAACTCGCGGCCGACGACCTTGCCGCCCGCGCCCTTGACGCCCTTTTCGAACTCGTCGGCCACGCCCTGGCCATAGGCCGTGCGGTCATCGATCACCGCAATCGACTTGCCCTTGAGCTCCTTGACGGCGTACTTGCCCAGCGTGCCACCCAGGTGCACGTCATCGGCGACGACGCGGAAGGCGGTCTTGTAGCCGTTGCGGGTGAACTTGGGGTTGGTCGCCGACGGCGAGATCTGCGGCACGCCAGCGTCGCTATAGACCTTGGAAGCCGGGATCGAGGTACCCGAGTTCAGGTGGCCGATCACGCCGTTGACCTTGGAGTCCATCAGCTTCTGCGCCGCAGCCGTACCCTGCTTCGGATCGCCGGCATCGTCTTCGGCCAGCAGCTCGAACTTGGCCTTCTTGCCGCCGATGGTCACGCCTTTGGCGTTCAGATCATCGATGGCCATGCGGGCGCCCAACTCATTGTCCTTGCCCAGGTGGGCAATCGCGCCGCTGGTCGGGCCGACATGGCCGATCTTGACGACCAGCTCTTGCGACATCGCGGTGCCGCTCAGCACCACAGCGACCGCGCCAACAATCACATTCAACTTAACTTGCATGAATTACCTCCGAGTTGGAAGAAGGAGAGCTATTGCTGTTGAGATATCAACCCAAGGAACATAACCGAAATCAGAACGCTTCTCCATGGGGAAAGCGCGGGCCTGAAAGCGGGTTTAGCCACAGATTGAATTCGAACTCAGCCCTGCCAGAACGCGGATTCCCGGCCGTGGTTGACAGGGTCGCCGAGCTAGCCGTCCCGGCGCTCGCGCTGCAGCCAGTCCTGTACGGCACGCTCCACGATCTGCTCCAGACGCGGCGCCAGTTGCTGCCGCAACTCCAGCATCAGGGACTCATGCAGCTGCGCGGTCGCCCGCTCCAGCGTCGCGCGCAGGCTGTGTTCCAGCCACTGATCAAGGTCCTGAGTCAGCGCAGGGCTCAAGGCCTCGCGCATGCGGTCTGCCACCTCGTCCAACGGTTCCGGCACGGGGGTAGGCGCCGCTGATGGCGCTGCCGAAAAGCCCAGATCCAGCTCGAAATCCACCTCACCGGGGGCCGGCTCAACGCTGGCCGCTGGCGGCATAGGCTGCCAGCTGCCTTCGTCCAGCACCTCGGTCAGCGTCGGCACGACGCGCGGCGGATGCGGGCTCAAGCGCCAACCTCGTGATGGGTGACCTCATGCCCCATAGCCTTGTAGGTCTTGAAGCGCTGGCGGCCCGCCTGCACTTGCTCGGGCTCGCGCGACACCACCTCCAGCACACGCTGGAACTGCTCGAAGTCTTCGGGCAGATCGGGGCCCAGGTTCAGCAAGACCTCGCGATGGGGCTGCTCGCCGGCCCGCTCGGCGAGCACGATCGGTGTGACGGCCAGCAGGCCGGACTGGGCGGCGCCGCGCCAGCGCAGATGCGGCACGAACTCGGTCGGCTCGAAGCTCCACAGCGCGGCATCCAGCCGATCCAGCAGCGGGGCCGGGCCGACCACCGCCACCTTGGCACCGCTCTGCTGCGCCTTGCGCAGCAGGCGGCACAGATAGCTCAGGCGCTCCGGCACATGGGTGTAGAAGCTGACCGCCGTCATGCCGGCTCGCCCCGAACCATCCGCATCAACGCGCCTGCGACAGCACGAAATGCGTCAGCAGACCGACCGGGCGGCCGGTGCTGCCCTTGGCACCGCCGCCCTTCCAGGCCGTGCCGGCGATGTCCAGGTGGCCCCAACGGTACTTCGAGGCGAAGCGCTGCAGGAACTTGGCCGCCGTGATCGAGCCGCCTTCGCGACCGGCCACATTGGCCACATCGGCGAAATTGCTCTTCAGGCCCTCTTCGTACTCATCGTCCAGCGGCAGGCGCCAGCAGGGGTCGAGCGCCGCCTCGCCAGCGGCCGACAGCGAGGCCGCCAGTTCGTCGTCGCTGGCATACATGCCGCTGCGCACGCCGCCCAGCGCGATCACGCAGGCGCCGGTCAGCGTGGCCACGTCGACCACCACCGCCGGCTTGAAGCGCTCGGCATAGGTCAGCGCGTCGCACAGGATCAGCCGGCCTTCGGCATCGGTGTTCAGGATCTCGATGGTCTGGCCCGACATCGAAGTCACGACATCACCGGGCTTGACCGCGCGGGCGCTGGGCATGTTCTCGCAGGCCGCGATGATGACCACCAGATTCAGCTTGGGCTTGAGCTCGGCCACCGCGCGCAGCGTGCCCAGCACGCTGGCCGCGCCGCCCATATCGAACTTCATCTCGTCCATGCCGGCGCCCGGCTTCAGCGAGATGCCACCCGAGTCGAAGGTGATGCCCTTGCCGACCAGCACCACCGGCGCCACCGTCTTGGCCGCGCCTTCATAGCGGGCGACGATGAAGCGCAGCGGCTCATCCGAGCCCTTGGCCACCGACAGGAAGCTGCCCATGCCCAGCTTCTCGACCGCCTTCTGGTCCAGCACCTCGACCTTGAGGCCATGGCTGCGGCCCAGGGCCTTGGTCTGCTCGGCCAAGTAGGTCGGCGTTGCATAGTTCGGCGGCAGATTGGCAGCCTCGCGCGCCACCGCAATGCCGGCAGCGATGGCTTCGCCGCGCGCCAGCCCGGTCTTGACCGTCTTTGCGTCGGCCTTGTCGGCCAGCAGGGTCAGCTTGTCCAGCGCCGCCGGCTTGGCCGCGCTGGGCTTGGTGTTGCGGTACAGATAGAGCGCTTCGGCGGCCGCCAGCACGGTCTGCTCGACCAGGCTCTCGCTGAGGCTCTCGATACCGGCAAACGCCACGGCGGCGTGCGCGGCGCCGCGGCTCTTCAGCGCCGTCACCGCGGCCAGCACGGCCGCACGGGCGGCCTTGACCGAGGGCTTGCCGATGGCCGCCAGCACCAGGCGCGGCGCCTTGACACCGGCCACGCGCTGCAGCACCAGCGTCTTGCCGGCCTTCAGCTCGAAATCGCCGAGCTTGATCGCGTCCTTGAGCGCCGCCGCAACGCTGGCATCCAACCCAGCCGGCACGGTATCGCCGCCGACCAGCAGGATCAAAGCATCGGCGTTGACGCCGGCCAACGCGTCCAGGGACGCAGACTGAGTACGGAAGTCCATAATGTCGTGGAATAAATAAAGTGCCCGGATGTTATTCGATTCCACCGTACGCAAAGAGCTGGCGCGCAGCTTCGGCGTGACCCTCGTGGTCATCCTGACCATCGTCCTGACCATGATGCTGATCCGCACCCTCGGCCAGGCGGCTGGCGGCAGCGTGGCGCCGCAGGACGTGCTGCTGCTGATGGGCTATGCCGCCCTGGGCCATCTGCCGACCATGCTCAGCCTGTCGCTGTTCGTCGCCATCGTCGCGACCCTGGGCCGCATGTACCGGGAGTCCGAGATGACGATCTGGTTCGCCAGCGGCATCGGGCTGTCGCGCTTCGTCAAGCCGGTGCTGCGCACCGCCTGGCCGGTGCTGATCGTGATCCTCGCGCTGGTGCTGGTGGTCTGGCCCTGGGGCAACCGCAACAGCGCCCAGCTCAAGGAGAGCTACGAGAAACGCTCGGATCTCTCGCGCGTCGCGCCGGGCCAGTTCCAAAGCTCGCGAGACGGCTCCCGGGTATTTTTCATCGACCGCGACAGCGATGCCGGCAATGGCGGCCGGGTCGGCCGCAATGTCTTCATCCTCAGCAACACCGAACACAGCGAGTCGGTCACGACCTCGCATAAAGGCCATATCGAACTGGAGGATGGTGACCGCTACCTGGTGCTGGAGCAGGGCCAGCGCAACGAGATGAACCGGCAGAGCGGCGAGAAAAGCCTGGCCCGTTTCGAGCGCTACCGCCTGCTGGCCGACAGCCAGGTGATGCGCTCGGTCGAAGCCCTGCCGCCCAAAGCCATGGACACGCTGGACCTGCTGCGCAGCGCCAATCTGCGCCAGCGCGGCGAGCTGACCTGGCGCCTGGGCATCGCGCTAGGCGCGGTCAATATGGTGCTGCTGGGCATAGGCATGTCGGCCGCCAACCCGCGCCGGGCCAATAACTGGAACCTGCTGTTCGCCCTGCTGAGTTTTGTGGTCTATTTCAATCTGATCAATCTGTCGCAGTCCTGGGTCGCCGCCGGGCGCATGGGCATGGGCGGCGCGCTGGCCACCGTGCATGGCGGCGCCCTCTTCATCGCGCTGTCGCTGCTGTGGCTGCGCGACCAGGGCAACCGGCTGCTGCTGCCCTGGCGCAGCGGCGGCCGAGTGGTCAAGGGAGCGGCCGCATGAGAACCGTCCGCAGCCTGCTCTACCGCGACATCCTGGGCTCGGTGCTGTTCGTCGTGCTGGCCTTCTTGTCGCTGTTCTACTTCATCGACTTTGTCGACGAGCTCGACCGTCTGGGCCGCCGCGGCATCGGCGCCGGCCAGGCCGCCTGGCTGTCCCTGCTGGAACAGCCGGGCCATTTCTACGAGCTGTTCCCCATCGCGGTGCTGATCGGCAGCATCTACTCGCTGGCCCGCATGGCCCAGTCCAGCGAGTTCACGATCTTGCGCACCGGCGGCCTGGGCCCCGGCCGCGCGCTGAGCCTGCTGACCACGCTGGCCCTCGGATTTGCCGCGCTGACCTTTGTGGTGGGCGACTATGTGGCCCCGCAGTTCGAGCGCCAGGCCGAGCAGCAGCGCGCCCGGCTGACCGGCGGGGTCGCCCGCAGCGGCAACAGCGCCTGGCTCAAGGACAAGCAGCAGATCGGCGGCGTCGAGCGCAGCTATTCGGTCAATGTGCAGCGCGCCAAGGCGCCGGGCGAGCTGGACAAGGTGCGCATCTTCGAGTTCGACGCCCAGGGCGGCCTGCTGTCGCGCACCGAGGCGGCCAGCGCCAAGGTCGAACCCAATGGTGTCTGGCGCCTCAGTGAAGTTCTGCAAACCCGCTGGCAGACGGCGGCGGACGGCACGCCCCAGGTCAGCGAACAGAAACTGGCCACGCTGGACTGGCCCAGCGGCCTGACCATCAATGTGATCAGCGCCGCGCTGCTGCCGGCCAAGACCATGTCGACCGCCGAGCTCTACCGCTACACCCAGCATCTGTCGGCCCAGGAGCAGTCGGCCCAGCAGCATGACATCCAGTTCTGGCGCAAGGCCTTCTACCCCTTTGCCTGCCTGGTGATGGTGGCGCTGGCCCTGCCCTTCGCCTATCTGCATGGCCGCGCCGGCGGCATCAGCCTGAAGGTCTTCGGCGGCATCATGGGGGGCATCAGCTTTGTGCTGCTGAACAATCTGGCCGGCCATCTGGGCCTGCTCAAGGGCTGGACACCGTGGGCGGTGGCCGCCACACCCAGCCTGATCTATCTGGGCATCTCGCTTGCCGCCTTCGGCTGGCTGGTGCGCTACCGCTGAAACGCTGAATGGACCCCAAGATGGACGGCATGCTTTTGTTTGCGCATGGTGCGCGCGACCCGGCCTGGGCCCGCCCCTTCGAGGAGGTCGCGCGCCGCATCGCCGCGCAGCGGCCCGAGATGCCGGTGAGCCTGGCCTATCTGGAGTTTCTGTCGCCCGGCATCGCGGACGCTGGGCAGCAACTGGCCGCCCAGGGCTGCCGGCGCATCCATATCGTGCCGCTGTTCCTGGGCGGCGGCGGCCATGTGCGGCGCGACGTGCCGCCGCTGGTCGAGCAGCTGCGCCAGCAGCATGCCGGCGTGCAATGGCTGCTGCACCCCGCCATCGGCGAACAAGACCCCGTCATGCAAGCCATGGCCGAGGCCAGCCTGGCCTTCACCTCCGCACCCACCGCATGAACCTGCATCAATTCCGCTTTGTCCAGGAGGCGGCACGCCGCAACCTCAACCTCACCGAGACCGCGAAGGCGCTGTTCACCTCGCAGCCCGGCGTCTCCAAAGCCATCCTGGAGCTGGAGGAAGAGCTGGGCGTCGACATCTTCTCGCGCCACGGCAAGCGCCTGCGCCGCATCACCGAGCCGGGCCTGCAAGTGCTGAAATCGATCGAGATCATCATGCGCGAGGTCGGCAATCTCAAGCGCATCGGCGAGGAGTACTCGAAGCAGGACGCCGGCACCCTGTCGATCGCCACCACCCACACCCAGGCCCGCTATGTGTTGCCCGGTCCGGTGGCCCAGCTGCGCCGCCAGTTCCCTCAGGTCCACATCAGCCTGCACCAGGGCAATCCGGAGCAGGTCGCGCGCATGCTGATCGACGAGACCGCCGATGTCGGCCTGGCCACCGAGGCGATGTCCGAACATGAGGAGCTGGTCTCGCTGCCCTGCTACGAATGGCAGCATGTGCTGGTCGTGCCGGCCGACCACGCGCTGGCCCAGGTCGAGCGGGTCAGCCTGGAGCAGCTGGCGACCGAGCCGCTGGTCTCCTACCACCCCAGCTTCACCGGCCGCACCCGCATCGACCGCGCCTTCGCGGCGCGCCATCTGACGCCCAATATCGTGCTGGAGGCGATCGACTCCGACGTCATCAAGACCTATGTCAAGCTGGGCATGGGCGCGGGCATCGTCGCCGAGATGGCGGTGCGCGAGGATCCGCCCGGCGGCGAGCTGGTGTCGCGGCCGCTGGGCCATTTATTCGGCCAGAACGTGGCCCGCATCGCCTTCAAGCGCGGCGCCTATCTGCGCAACTATGTCTATGCCTTTGCCGAGCTGCTGTCCGACCGGCTCGACAAGAAGCTGCTGGAGCGCGCGATGAGCGGCGACACCAGCGACTATGGACTTTGACTCCCCGACCCCGAGCACCATGCGATTGCAAAGCCGCCTGCCCCATGTAGGCACCACGATCTTCAGCACCATGTCGGCGCTGGCCCATCAACACCAGGCCGTCAACCTTGGCCAGGGTTTCCCCGACTTCGACTGCGATCCACGCCTGACCGATGCGGTCGGCCGCGCGATGGCCGCCGGCCACAACCAGTACCCGCCGATGCCCGGCGTGCCCCTGCTCCGTGAAGCCGTCGCGGCCAAGATCGAGGCGCTCTATGGTCACCGCTACGACCCCGGCAGCGAGATCACCATCACCGCCGGCGCCACCCAGGCCATCTTCACCACCCTGCTGGCCATCGTGCATCCGGGCGACGAGGTCATCGTGCTGGAGCCCTGCTACGACAGCTATGCGCCCAATATCGAGCTGGCCGGCGGGGTCATCGTTCGCGTGCCGCTGACGCCGGGCAGCTTCCGCCCCGATTTCGAGCGCATCGCCGCCGCGATCAGCCCGCGCACCCGCGCACTGATCATCAACACGCCGCACAACCCCAGCGCCACCGTCTGGAGCGAGGCCGAGATGCGGCAGCTGGCCGCGCTGCTGGAGGGCACCGAGGTGCTGCTGATCAGCGACGAGGTCTACGAGCACATGGTGTTCGACGGTCAGGCCCACCAGAGCGTGGCGCGCTTTCCGGACTTGGCGGCACGCAGCTTCGTGATCTCCAGCTTCGGCAAGACCTATCACGTCACCGGCTGGAAGGTCGGCTATGTGGCCGCGCCGGCGGCGCTGTCGGCCGAGTTCCGCAAGGTGCACCAGTTCAATGTGTTCACCGTCAACACCCCGGTCCAGCACGGCCTGGCCGCCTATATGGCCGACCCGGCCCCCTACACGGCGCTGCCGGACTTCTACCAGCGCAAGCGCGATCTGTTCGCGGCCGGCCTGAGCGGCAGCCGCTTCAAGCTGCTACCCACCCAGGGCAGCTACTTCCAGTGCGTCGACTATTCGGCCATCAGCGGGATGGGCGATGCCGAGTTCTGCCAATGGTTGACGCGCGAGGTCGGCGTCGCCGCGATCCCGCTGTCGGCCTTTTATGCCGGGGGCAGCAGCGCGCCCATCATCCGCTTTTGCTTTGCCAAGCAGGACGAAACCCTGAGGCTGGCCCTGAGCAAGCTGAGCGGGCTCTGAGCCGGCTCGCAGATCAGGGACGCTCGGGTTCGTCCAGCGAGATGTCGACCTCCAGCGCCTGCGATGGCGGCGGGCGCTGGCCGGCCGGCGGCTGCCAGGCCATCGTCGCCATCATGCCGCTGGAGCCGGGTGTGTCGAGCGGCAGGAACAGGTCGATCTCGTTGCCGCGCACCTCGTGCTCGGACAGATCGCGCGCGACGCCGTAGAGCATCAGCAGCTCGCGATAGCTTTCCAGGTCCAGCAGGCCGCCGTCAAGACCTGACCCTTGCGGCCGGCCTGTCAGCAAGCGCTGCAGCACGGCCATGCAGGCGCCGCTGTCGCGCCAGCAGGCCTGCAGCCGCGCCAGCGTGGAGGACTGCGCCTGCAGCCCGGCGCCGGCACCGATGGCCGGACCCCAGGCCGGCGCCGCGATGCCGAATGCGGCGGCATAGCGCTGGGCGGCGATCGCGAACGCCGCCTCATCGCCACGCCGCTGCAAGACCTCCAGCAGCTTCAGATGCGGTAGGGCCACCTCGGCGCCCGAACCCTGCAGGCGCCCTTCCAGCAACTCGATCGCCGCCGCGTCCTGCCCCAGCACCATGAAGAAATCGATCTGCTGCTCCAGATCGATCAGTTCCTCCACCGTGACGGTGGGGGCGCCGTCATTGGCCGGGACCGGCACAGCGACCGGCGGCTCCACCAGCTGGAAACTGACAGGCTCCGGCGCCTGCTCAACCGCAGTGCCAGCAGGCGGCTGTGGCCGCGGCGGTGCCGCCGCGACCAAGCTGGGCAGGGCCAGGGTCGGCTCATCTGCGGTCAAGCTGCCCCAGTGGGACATGACCTCGACCGCCGCAGGGGCGGCCGCCGCTGCGGCTGGCACGGCCGGGGCGGTCGGCACTGTCGGCTTGCTCGGCTCGGCCGGCACCACCGGATCGGCCGCACGCTCGCTGCGCGCCTGGTCCCACCAGGCCGATTCCTGCGACAGCTGCTCGCCGCGACGAGCGCGCCAGAAATACAGGCTGCTGCCCGCCAACATCAGGCTCAGCAGCCCCAGTCCGTAAACCCAGGGCCCCTGCGAGCCCGCCGCCTGGGCCTCGACCAGCCGCTGACTGACCAGCTTGAGCTCCTGGCGGGTGGCTTGATTCTCGGCCTGCAGTTTCAGCAGGGTCTGCTCAAGCTGGGCCAGGCGGGCCAGCGTGGCCGCATCGGGGGCCGATGCCGCAGCGGCTGCCGACGCGGCCGGCGCGGTCGCCAGCACCTCGGCCGGCTCCAGCTGCAGCATCGGGGCCGGGCTGGGCTTGGGGCTGCGGGCCGGACGCCGGGGCCGTGTCGGCGCCTTGGCAAGCGGCTTGACCACGGGGGGGGCTGGTGCCGCCGACGCAGCGGCCTGGCCCGGCGCCAGCAAGGCCTCGGGCCTGGCCTCGGCCGTGGCCAGCGCGGCACTCAACGCCGGCGAGTACTGGCGCAGCACCGGCTCCGGCGCCGCAGCCGGCGTGGTGGCCGCCCCCGGCGGATCGATGAAGGCGGTGTACTGGCGGGTGAAGCGGGCCGGGCAACCCAGGCTCAGATTGATCGTGACCAGGGGCTCGTCGATCTGCACCAGGCTTTGCAGCCGCACCGCACGCACCGCCGCCTCGCCATCACCCTCGAGCTGCAGCTGGATCAGATTGGCCGGCACCCGCGACTCGCCGGACAGCACCTCGGCCCGCACGCAGTCCAGGCTCAAGGTCTCGCCGCTGGCCAGCCGCACCGGGAACACCAGGTTCAGCGACTGCCCGAGCGCCGACAGGGTCAGCGGCCGTCCGACACCCAGCGCCTGCACGGGGCCTAGCGCGGCCGCGCTGAGGACGAACACGCTGAGAACGCGGGGGGGCAAACCCTTGCGAGACGAGGCTCGGTACATGCAGGGATGGTGTGTTGTTTGCTGGGCACTCTAGCATGTCAGGCACGCCAACAACTGCGGTCAAACCCAGCATCAGCACGCCAAAGCCGCAGCTGTTCCATTGTTCACACAGTGCCCGCCTCTTGGCTGTGCCGCGGCAGACTCATGGACAATGACCGCGAAGGGCAGCCTGTAGCTGTCACGTCAGCGACTAAGCATGAATAGCACGGTTCTTACAATTCCTGAACGCAGCAATATCGAGTCGGGGTCGTGGTTCTCCAAACTGTCCGCGCCCTTGCGAGGCGACATTCTTTCGCGTGCCACGGTGCGCCGTCTGGGCGACAACGCCCTGCTGTCCTGCCGCGGCGAACCGGCCGAGGAATGGGTCGGCGTGGCCAAGGGGGCGGTTCGGGTCAGCTCGGTCTCGCTCTCGGGCAAGCAGATCACGCTGACCTATGTGGAGCCCGGCACCTGGTTCGGCGACATCTCGCTGTTCGACGGCATGCCGCGCACCCACGACGCCACCACCCACGGCGACACCACCTTGCTGGTGGTGCGCAAGCCCGACTTCAAGGAATTGCTGTCACGCCACTCCGAGCTCTACGAGGCCTTGCTGCGGCTGAACTGCCGGCGCCTGCGCCTGATGTTCGATGTGGTCGAGGACCTGAACACCCGGCCGCTGGCCTCGCGCCTGGCCAAGCAGATCCTGCTGCTGGCGCGCTCCTACGGCGTGCCGCAGGGCGAGGAAATCCGCATCGGCCTGCAGCTCGCGCAGGAAGATCTGGCCCAGATGCTGGGCGCCTCGCGCCAGCGCGTCAACCAGGAGCTCAAGGGCTTCGAGCGCGACGGTGCGGTGCGCGTCGAACCCACCCGCCTGGTGCTGCTGAGCAAGGAAAAGCTGATGGCCATCGCAGCGCGCTGATCCCGGCTGCCGCGTCCGCGGGCCGACCGAACACCCCATAAGGAGACCCATGGACGACGCATTCACCGGCACGCGAGCACTCGCGCAAGCCCTCGATACCGAAGCGCTGAGCGCTTGGCTGGCCGCCCAGGTGCCAGGTTTTGCCGGCCCGCTAAGCATCGAGCAGTTCAAGGGCGGCCAGTCAAACCCGACCTACAAGCTGATCACGCCCGGCGCCAGCTATGTGATGCGATCCAAGCCCGGCCCGGTCGCCAAGCTGCTGCCCTCGGCCCATGCGATCGAGCGCGAGTTCACCGTGATGAAGGCCTTGCAGGGCACGGCGGTGCCGGTGCCGCGCATGCTGGCGCTGTGCGAGGACGAGGCCGTGATCGGCCGCGCTTTCTATGTGATGGAGTTCATCGAGGGTCGAGTCTTGTGGGACCAGAGCCTGCCCGGCATGAGCCAGTCCGAGCGCGGTGCCCTCTACGACGAGATGAACCGCGTGATGGCGGCGCTGCACAGCGTCGATTTCGCGGCCGCCGGTCTGGCCGGCTATGGCAAACCCGGCAACTACTTCGAGCGCCAGATCGGGCGCTGGAGCAAGCAGTACCAGGCCTCGGTCACCGGCCCCAACGAGGCCATGGACCGACTGATCGAGTGGCTGCCGCTGAACATCCCGGCCTCGGCGCGCGACGAGCGCGAGGTGGCCATCGTCCATGGCGACTATCGGCTCGACAATCTGGTCTTCCACCCGAGTGAGCCGCGCGTGCTGGCGGTGCTGGACTGGGAGCTGTCGACCCTCGGTCACCCGCTGGCCGACTTCAGCTATCACTGCATGTCTTGGCATATCCAGACCTCGGGCGCGGCGCGCGGCCTCGGCGGCCATGACCTGGCCGCGCTGGGCATTCCCGATGAACTCGGTTATGTGCGCCGCTACTGCGAGCGCACAGGCCGCGCCGACATGGCCCTGGTGATGCGCGACTGGAACTTCTACCTGGCCTACAACCTGTTCCGCATTGCCGCCATCCTGCAAGGCATTGCCAAGCGGGTCGAGGCCGGCACGGCCTCCAGTGAGCGGGCCCGCGAGGCGGCGGCCGGCGCCCGGCCGATGGCCGAGCTGGGCTGGCAGTTCGCGCAGCGCGCCGGCTGAGCCTCAGCGCCCCGGCAGTTCACCCAGCGGTGGCTGGCTTTGCCAGGCCACCGAGGTGGTGGTCGGCCAGGGCCCGCCATCGGCCAGCCGCGCGTTGACGCGCTGGGCCTCGCGGCAGGCCGTCTCCAACAGCTTCACCAGGCCCTGGATCTCGGTCAGGGTCGGCTCCTCCATCGCAACGCGCAGATAGACATTGCCGCGCAGCACCATCAGCACAAAGGGCCGCTCCTCGGGCAACAGATCCTGGCTGGCCTGGATCAGCAGGTCGCTGAGCGCATTCTCCAGCCAGGCCGACACCACCTCCTGGTTGATCGCGACGGCACCGAAGCGCTCCTTGACCAGCTTGTGCGGATAGTTCTTCAGCTTGGCGAACATCACCAGCCAGCGCATCTCCTCGGGCGTGTCGGTATCGACACGGGTCTTCAAGGTGTCGGTATAGGCCTCGAACACCGCCTTCTCCAGCCGCTCCATCAGAGAGCGCGCCAGCACCATCATCTGCAGATCCGGGTGCAGGCCCAGCTCGCAACGCATGCGCAGCTCATTGCCTTCGATATAGCTGCGCTGCGAAGGCGCCCACTCGATGCGCAGCGCGCCGCCCGGCGCCGCCTTGGCCTGCTCGATCTGGAAGCCGCGTGCATCGCGGCTCTGGCGAAACTGCGCGCCGCGGCTCTCGGCCCAATCGGCCATGTGCTTCCATCGCGCGGCATTGGCCCGCGCGACAAACCAGCGTTTAACTTGCTTAATTAACATGGACTAGGACAATGAACTGCGCAGCGTGGAGAGCAAACAATGATTGAAGTCTATTCATGGCCCACACCCAATGGGCACAAAGTTCACATCATGTTGGAAGAATGTGACCTGCCGTATAAGGTGATCCCCGTGGACATCGGCAGCGGGGCCCAGTTCGAGCCCGGCTTTCTGTCCATCAGCCCCAACAACAAGATTCCCGCCATCGTCGACCCCGATGGCCCCGAGGGCAAACCGATCTCGCTGTTCGAATCGGGCGCCATTTTGCTCTACCTGGCCGGCAAGACCGGTCGCCTGCTGCCCGCCGGCACGGCGGCCAAGTACGAGGTGCTGCAATGGCTGATGTTCCAGATGGGCGGTGTCGGCCCGATGCTGGGCCAGGCCCACCACTTCCGCATCTACGCGCCCGAGAAGATCGACTACGCAATCAATCGCTACAGCAATGAGGCCCGGCGTCTTTACAGCGTCATTAACAAGCGCCTGGCCGCCAGCACCTATCTGGGTGGGCCCGAGTATTCGATCGCCGATATCGCCACCTTCCCCTGGCTGCGTTCGTGGAAGAACCAGGGCGTCGAGCTGGGTGACTATCCGCATCTGAAAGGCTGGTTCGACGAGATCTCGGCCCGTCCGGCGGTGCAACGCGGCGTCGAGGTACTGGCCCAGCAGCGCAAGCCCCTGGTCACTGACCAGGCCCGCGAGGTGCTGTTCGGCGCCACCCAGTACAAGAAACACTGAGCCTCAGCGCGCCTCGGCCAATCCTGCTAGTCTTGCGCGGCCCGTCACTGCGAAGCTCAGGAGATGACCCATGGCCCAGTTGAATGTCAACGGTGCGCTGCGCGAATTCGAGGCCGAGCCCGACACCCCGCTGCTGTGGGTGCTGCGTGAACAGCTCGGCCTGACCGGCAGCAAATACGGCTGCGGCATCGCCCAGTGCGGTGCCTGCACCGTCCATATCGACGGCGTCCCGACACGCTCCTGTGTGCGGCCCGTCTCCACGGTCGGGGCCAGGGAGAAAATCCTCACGATCGAAGGTCTGTCGCCCGACGGCAGCCACCCGGTGCAGCAGGCCTGGGCCGCGCTGGACGTGCCGCAATGCGGCTTCTGCCAGAGCGGCATGATCATGGCGGCCGTCGCGCTGCTGAAGGAGAAACCCAGGCCCAGCGACGCCGACATCGACGCGGCGATCACCAACATCTGTCGCTGCGGCACCTATAACCGGGTGCGCGCCGCCATCCACCATGTGGCCGGCGGCTCCAAGCGCGCGGCCATCCCGATCCGCATCGTCGACGGGGGTGCCGCATGAACCAGGCCACGACACGACGCCAGTTCCTGCAGCGCAGCGCCCTCGGCGGCGGCGGACTGATGCTGGGCTTTCATGTGCCGCTGCCGGCTCAGGCGCAGGCCACGGCGGCCACGCCCGAGATCAATGCCTGGGTGCTGATCAAACCCGACGACAGCGTCGTGATCCGCATCGCCCGCTCCGAGATGGGCCAGGGCACGCTGACCGGCCTGGCCCAGCTGGTGGCCGAGGAGCTGGAATGCGACTGGGCCAAGGTCACGACCGAGTACCCGACGCCCGGGCAAAACCTGGCACGCCAGCGCGCCTGGGGCAATTTCTCGACGGGTGGCAGCCGCGGCATCCGCGAGTCGCACGACTATGTGCGCAAGGGCGGGGCCGCCGCACGGCTGATGCTGGTCCAGGCCGCAGCGGCCGACTGGGGCGTGCCGGCCGCCGAATGCACGACGGCCAAGAGCCTGATCAGCCACAAGACCAGTGGCCGCAGCACCAGCTACGGCAAGGTGGCCGCCGCGGCCGCCAAGCTGCCCATCCCGGCTGCGGCCGAGATCAAGCTCAAGGAGCCCGGTGCCTGGACCCTGGTCGGCCAACCGATACGCCGCCTGGATACCCGTGACAAGCTGACCGGCGCCCAGGTCTACGGCATGGACCTGAAGCTGCCGGGCATGCTCAATGCCGCGATCAAGGACTGCCCGGTGTTCGGCGGCAAGCTCAAGAGCTTCGACGCCGCCGCCACCTTAAAGCGCCCCGGCATCAAGGCCGTGCTGCCGGTCGGCGACAGTGCGGTGGCCGTGGTGGCCGATACCTGGTGGCGCGCCAAGACCGCGCTGGACCAGCTGCCCATCGTCTGGGACGAGGGTCCGAACGCCCAGCTCAGCAGCGCCGCCATCACGGCGACGCTGAAGGAAGGGCTGGATGCGAAAGACGCAGTGGCCGGCAGCAAGGTGGGCGATGCGCCGGCGGCCATCGCGGCCTCGGCCCGCCGGCTGGAGGCGGTCTACGGCTACCCCTTCCAGAACCACGCGACCATGGAGACGATGAACGCGACCGCACGCTGGACCCCCGAGCGCTGCGAGGTCTGGACCCCGACTCAGAACGGCGAGGCCGCCCTGGCCGCCGCCGCCGAGGCGGCCGGCCTGCCGCCGGCGCAGTGCGAGGTCTACAAGCTGCTGCTGGGCGGCGGTTTCGGCCGGCGCGGCGCGGTGCATGACTGGGTGCGTCAGGCGGTGGCCATCGCCAAGCAGATGCCCGGCACGCCGATCAAGATGATCTGGTCGCGCGAGGAGGACATGCAGCACGGCCGCTACCACCCGGTCACGCAGTGCAAGCTGACGGCGGGCCTGGACGCGCAGGGCAAGATCACGGGTCTTTCGATGCGCATCTCGGGCCAGTCCATCGTGGCCGGCATCTTCCCGCAGAACATCCGCGACGGCCGCGACCCGGTGGTGTTCCAGGGGCTCAATGCCGATGGCCCCGAGGGGCATCTGGGCTACAAGTTCCCGGCCCTGCTGATCGAGCATGCGATGCGCAATCCGGCGGTGCCGCCGGGCTTCTGGCGCGGCGTCAATCTGAACCAGAACGCGATCTATGTGGAGTGCTTTCTGGACGAGATCGCCCATGCCACCCAGCGCGACCCGCTGGCGCTGCGCCGCGAGCTGCTGGCCGGCTCGCCCAAGCACCTGGCGGTCTTGAACGCGGTGGCCGACAAGGCCGGCTGGGGCAGACCAGCGCCCAAGGGCCACCATCGCGGCCTGGCCCAGATCATGGGCTTCGGCAGCTATGTCGCGGCCTGTGCCGAGGTCTCGGTCGGACCCAAGGGCGCGCTGAAGATCCATCGCATCGTGGCCGCCACCGACTGCGGCCATGCAGTCAATCCGCAGCAGATCGAGGCCCAGGTCGAGGGCAGCTTTGTCTACGGCCTGTCGGCCGCCTTGTTCGGCGAATGCACGGTCAAGAACGGCCGCATCGAGCAGAGCAATTTCCACGACTATCCGGTGCTGAAGATGGAGCACATGCCCAAGGTCGAGACGGTGGTGATGCCCTCGGGCGGCTTTTGGGGCGGGGTCGGCGAGCCCACCATCGCGGTGGCCGCGCCGGCGGTGCTGAATGCGATCTTCGCGGCCACCGGCAAGCGCATCCGTCAGCTGCCGCTGAAGGACCAGCTGGCGGCCTGAGCGCCATGCTGCTGGCCACCTTGCTGCTGGCGTCGGCGAGCACCGCCGACGCCATCCCCGAGCCGCTGCAAGGGCTGCAGGGCGATGCGCAGCGCGGCCGCGCCATCGTCGCGAGCCGCCAGAGCGGGCTGTGCCTGCTGTGCCACAGCGCACCGATCCCGGAGGAGCGTTTCCAGGGCACGCTGGCGCCCAGCCTGGCGGGCGCCGGCGCGCGCTGGAGCGCTGGCCAGCTGCGCCTGCGCATCGTCGACAGCCAGCGCGTCAACCCCGACTCCATCATGCCGGCCTATCACCGCGTCGACGGCCTGAACCAGGTCGGCCGCGACTGGCGCGGCAAGCCGGTGCTCGATGCCCAGCAGGTCGAGGATGTCGTGGCCTATCTGCAGACCTTGAAGGACTGAGGCATGGACCGCACGCGCCGTCTTTGCCTGGGTCTGGGCATGAGCCTGGTGCTGCGGCCGGCCGACGCCGCGCCCGAGGCGCTGCGCGCGGCGATCGCCGGCTTTGCCGCCGGCACGCCGGTCCAGCGCGGCCGCATCGCGCTGGAGATCGCGCCGCTGGTCGAGAACGGCAACGCCGTGCCCATCAGCATCACCGTCGACAGCCCGATGACGGCCACCGACCATGTGCGCGAGATCGCGCTGTTCACCGCGCAGAACCCGCAGCTGGAGGTACTGCACTGCCGGCTCGGCCCGCACGCCGGCCGCGCGGCGGTGGCCACCCGCATCCGGCTGGCCACCAGCCAGCAGATTGTTGCGCTGGCGCGCCTGTCCGATGGCAGCTGCTGGCAGGTCGGCGCCGATGTCGTGGTCACGCTGGCCGCCTGCGTGGAGTAGCAAGCCATGGCCCGAACGCTGATCACCCTGCCCGCCAGCGCGCCGCGCGGCAGCATCATCGAGATCCGCACCTTGATCGCGCATCCGATGGAGACCGGCTACCGGCGCGACGGTGACGGCAGCCTGCTGCCGCGCAATATCCTGCGCCGCTTCGAGTGCCGCTACAACGGGGAACTCGTTTTCAGCACCGACTTGTTCGCCGCCATCGCCGCCAACCCCTATCTGGCCTTCCCGCTGCGGGTCGGCGACAGCGGCACGCTGAGCTTCAGCTGGACCGGCGACCAGGGCTTCGTGCAGACCGAGACCGTCACGCTGACCGCGACATGAAGGCCTGGCCGGCGCTGCTGCTGCTTGCGACCGCCCTGCCCGCCGGGGCGCAACAGCGCTCGGGCTTCGAGCAGCTGAGCCCGGCGCTGCAGGCCATGCAGCGTGACGACGCCCAGAACCCGGCCATGCTGTGGGTGCAGGATGGCGCTCAGCTGTGGGCGCGTGGCCCCGACAAGGCCTGCGCCTCCTGCCATGGCGATGCGAGGCAGAGCATGGTCGGCGTGGCCGCCCGCTACCCGGCCTTCGACAGCCGCACAGCCGGGCCGCTGAACCTGGCTCAGCGCGTCAACCAATGCCGCAGCGTCCACCAGCGCCGGCCACCCTGGCCGGCCGAGAGCGCCGAGCTGCTGGGGCTGACGGCCTTCATCGGCCTGCAGTCGCGCGGCCTGCCGCTGGCGCCGCCCACCGACGCGCGGCTGGAGCCGGCGCGCGCGCGGGGTCAGGTCTTGTTCAACGCCCGCATCGGCCAGCTCCATCTGAGCTGTGCGATCTGCCATCAAGCGAACGTCGGGCAGCGTCTGGCCGGCAGCCTGATACCGCCGGGTCATGTGAACGGCTACCCGCTGTACCGGCTGGAATGGCAGGGCCTGGGTTCGCTGCAGCGCCGGCTGCGCAACTGCATGAGCGGGGTGCGGGCCGAGCCCTTCGCCTGGGATGCGCAGGAACTGCTGGATCTGGAGCTCTATCTGGCCCGGCGTGGCGCCGGTCTGGCCATGGAGACACCGGCCGTGCGGCCTTGAGCTTGCGAGCGGCACGAGCTCCGATATGCTAGCCCGCTCACCAAGGACAGCTGCTATGCGTCATCACCGCCTGATCATTCTCGGCGCCGGCACCGCCGGCCTCAGCGCCTACAAGCAGGCCAGCGAACTCAGCGAGGACATCCTGCTGATCGACCCGGGCCCGCTGGGCACGACCTGCGCGCGGGTCGGCTGCATGCCGTCCAAGGCCTTGCTGCAGGTGGCGCGCGAGGTCCACGCCACGCACAGCCTGTACCGGCGCCAGCTGCTCAAGGGCCCCCGGCCCGCGCTGGACTCGGCGGCCGTGATGCAGCAGGTGCGCGGGCTGCGCGACCACTTCGTCAGCGGCCCGGTGCGCGCCGTCGAGAAGATGGGCCAGCACTATCTGCAGGCCAGCGCCCGTTTCGTCGCACCGAACCGCATCGAGGCACGCAGCGCCGCCGGCGTCGAGTTGTTCAGCGCCGATGCCATCATCGTCGCCACCGGCAGCCGGCCCCTGCTGCCGCCGGCCTGGCAGGCCTTCGGCAGCCGGGTGCTCACCAGCGACAGCTTGTTCGAGCTGCCAAGCTTGCCGGCACGGCTGGCCGTGGTCGGCCTGGGTGCGCTGGGCTGCGAGCTCGGCCAGGCGCTGGCGATGCTGGGTGTCGAGGTCCACGCCTTCGGGCGCGGCAGCGCCCGTGTGGCCGGCATGGCCCAGCCCGAGCTCGCCGCCTTGGCGCAAGCGGCGCTGGCCGAGCATTTCACGATGCATCAAGGCCATGAGGCTCGGTTGCAAGCCGCCGACCCGGGCCTGGTGGTTGAGTTCGGCGCGCAGCGCTTCGAGGTCGACGCGGTACTGGCCGCGCTGGGCCGCACGCCGGCGGTCGAGGGGCTGAACCTGGCCGCGCTGGGCTTGCCGCTCGATGCCCGGGGCCTGCCGGCCATCGATGCGCAAAGCCTGCGCGCCGGTGACACGGCGGTGTTCTTTGCCGGCGATGTCAATGCGCTGACGCCGCTGATGCACGAGGCGGCCGACGACGGCCGGCTGGCGGCCTGGTATGCGCTGCATCCGCAGGCCCCATGCCTGGCCCGCCGCACGCCGCTGGCCATCACCTTTACCGAGCCGCAGATGGCACGCTGCGGTCTTGGCCAGGCGGAGCTGCCGGCCGGCGCGCTGACCGGCCGCAGCAACTTCGGCACCCAGGGGCGCTCGCTCATCATGGGCCAGAGCCATGGCCTGATGCTGGTGCATGCCGACGCCGGCGGTCGGCTGATCGGTGCCGAGATGGTGTGCGCCGGCGCCGAGCATCTGGGCCATGAACTGGCCTGGCTGATACAGCGCGGCGTCGATGTCATCGAGGCGCTGCAACTGCCTTTTTATCACCCGGTGCTCGAAGAAGGCCTGCGCAGCGCGCTGCAGGACATTCGCCGCCAGCTGCCCGCGCGCGAGCGCCGTCCCGACCTGCCCTTGTGCGGCCAGGCGGACGAGGGCTTGCCCGGTATCTAGGTCGCCCGCTGCGGCAGGCTCAGCACAAAACAGCTGCCGCCACCCTCGCGGCCTTCGCAGCGCACCTCGCCGCCATGGCGCTGCGCGATCTGCTTGACCAGGCTCAGGCCCAGGCCGACACCGCCGGCCAGTTCGGCATGGCCGGGCAGGCGGAAGAAGGGCTCGAAGATGCGCTCGCGCATCTCGGGTGGCACGCCCGGGCCGCGGTCACAAACCCTCAGCTCCATGCTGGCGCCGCGCCGGCGCAGTTCCAGCAGCACCTGTTCGCCGCCGTAGCGGCGTGCGTTCTCGAGCAGATTGCGCAGCGCGCGGCGCAGCAGGCGCTCCTCGCCGGGCACCTTGAAGTCCAGCGCGGCCTCGTCCGGATCGACCAGGGCGCCGGTGCGCGAGGCCTCCTCGGCCGCCAGGCCCAGCAGGTCAACGGGATCCTGCTGCAGCGCCTGGGCACCGGACTCGAGCCGGCTGGCCAGCAAGACCTCCTCGACCAGCGCATCGAGCTCGCCGATATTGGTGTCGATCTCCTGCTGCAGCCGCGCGCGCTGGGCCGGACTGGATCCCTCCAGCATCGCGAACGCCATCTTCAGCCGCGCCAGCGGCGAGCGCAGCTCATGGCTGGCATTGGCCAGCAGGCTCTGATGCGAGCGCAGCAAGGCCTCGATCTGGCCGGCCGTGCGGTTGAAGCTGGCGGCCAGCGCGGCCACCTCATCGCGCCCGCCGTCCTTGACGCGATGCTGCAGATTGCCGGCGCCGAACAACTCGACACCGCGCTGCAGATTCTCCAGACGCCGGGTCAGGCGCCGCACCACCGGATAGGCGCTGACCGCCACGGCGAGAAAGAGCAGCACCAGCAGAATGACCAGGGCTTCGCCGCTGGGGCGGGGCCCGAAAGGCGCCAGCAGCCAGGGGCCTTCATCGCGACGCGGCGGCCTGGCGATGCGCTCACCACGCTCGGCGCGTTCGCCCGGCGGGCTGGCGCCAGCCGCGCGCAGGCCGCCGCGCAGCATCCACAGGCTGCGCCCGTCCTCCAGCGGCACCTGCAGCTGGCGCGCGCCCGGGTCCTTGATGCGACGCTCGAACTGCTCCGAGGCCGCGATCCGCTCGCCCTGGGCATCGTCCAGCGCGATCGCCATGCGCAGGCGCTGGCCCCAGTCGCGCAGCGCCTGGGCCTGCTGCTCACGCGGCGCGTCGGCCTCGGGCAGCGCGCGGTGGATCAGCAGCGCCATCGAACTCAGGCGCTCGGTCGCGGCGGCCTCGAAGCCGCCGCGCTCCTGCTCGATCTGGCGCTGGAACAGCCAGGCCGAGCCGAAGGCAAAGGCCAGCAGCAGAACGACCAGGGTCAGATAGATGCGGAGATAGAGCGATTTCAAGAGCGCGCCACCTCAGCTGTCGGCGTCCTGCTTGCGCGCAAACACATAGCCGACGCCGCGCACCGTCAACACGCGGCGCGGGTTCTTGACGTCGTCCTCGATCAGCGCGCGGATGCGCGAGACATGGACATCGATCGAGCGATCGAAGGCATCCAGCGGATGGCCCTTGAGCGCATCCATGATCTGGTCGCGTGACAGTACCCGGCCCGGGCTTTGCGCCAGCACCACCAGCAGATCGAATTGATGGCTGGTCAGATCGCAGGGCTTGCCGTCCAGCCGCGCGACGCGCGCCGCCAGATCGATCTCGAGCCGGCCGAAGCGCAAGACATCGTCGGCCTGGCCCTCCGGCTCGGCACGGCGCAGCAAGGCCTTGACCCGCGCCTGCAGCTCGCGCGGCTCGAAGGGCTTGGCCAGATAGTCATCGGCGCCCAGCTCCAGGCCGAGGATGCGGTCCATCGGCTCGCCGCGCGCCGACAGCATCAGCACCGGCAGGCGCCGGGTGCGGGCCTCGCCGCGCAGGCTGCGGCAGAAGTCCAGCCCGTCGCCATCGGGCAGCATCAGATCCAGCACCAGCAGATCCGGCAGGGCCGCCTCCAGCGCCTGCCGGCCCTGGGCCAGGCTGTGCGCGGTCTCGACCTCGAAGCCAGCGGCCGTCAGGTAGTCGCCCAGCATCGAGGTCAGGCGGGCATCGTCGTCAACAAGAAGCAGTCGGGTACTCATGGATGGCTGGGGCTGCGCCCGGCGGTGGCTGCCCGCGCGACGCGCCGCCACCAGGCCCGTGGACATGGAGGTGTCAAGCATAAGCGAGTCTCCGGAGTCTTACTGCTTGGGGGCGCCGGCCTTGGTCCGCTCGGCACAGTGTTCCGCCATCCGCGCCTGGCGCTTGGCCATGCGCTCGGCCAGCTTGCCGCGCTGCTCGGGCGTCAGCACATTGGCGGCGGCCACCAGGGCCTGGCTCATGCGCTTGCTGATCTGATCGTGCAGGGCCTGGGCCTGCTGGCGCTGCGACTCCACCGCTGTGGCGTCAATGCTGGGGGCGGTCAGCAAGGCCTGACCCTGGGCCCGCAGCTTGCGCAGCGCTTCATGCTGCGGCTTCAGATCGGCAGCCGCGCTGCGCATGATCTGCTTGACCTCGCTGCGCTGCGCCTCGCTGGCATCGACCAGCTCGAGCATGCGCTCGACACGCGGACCGCCACCCATCATGCCGTGACGGTCATGATGGCCACCGGCCTGGGCCGACAGCGCACCCAGGCTCAGCACGGCGGCCAGCGCGGACAGGGTCAGCAGGGACTTGGGATTGAACTTGGACATCAGGGTCTCCATCAGTCAGTAGGGGGTGACGCAATGGTGAAACCGAGACGTAAGGCCCGCATGCAGGCCCCGTAAAGATCTGTGAACCATGAAAAAGAGGCCCGCAGGCCTCTTCGATGTTCACTTGATCGGCTTGAAGCGCATGCGCTTGGGACGCGCGCCCTCTTCGCCCAGGCGCTTCTTCTTGTCGGCCTCGTACTCGTGGAAGTTGCCATCGAAGAAGAACCACTGCGAGTCGCCTTCGCAGGCCAGGATATGGGTGCAGATGCGGTCCAGGAACCAGCGATCGTGCGAGATCACCATGGCCGAGCCGGCGAATTCCAGCAGCGCCTCTTCCAGCGCGCGCAGGGTTTCGACGTCCAGGTCGTTCGACGGTTCATCGAGCATCAGCACATTGCCGCCCTGGGCCAGGGTCTTGGCCAGGTGCAGGCGGCCGCGCTCACCGCCGGAGAGCTGGCCGACCATCTTCTGCTGGTCATTGCCCTTGAAGTTGAAGCGGCCCAGATAGGCGCGGCTGGGCATCACGAACTTGCCGACCGTGATGTTGTCCAGGCCGCCGGAAACGTCCTGCCAGACCGTCTTGTCGGCATCCAGGCTTTGGCGGCTCTGGTCGACAAAGGCCATGCGCGCGGTCTTGCCGATCTTGACCGTGCCGCTGTCCGGCGTCTCGGTGCCCTGCAGCATGCGGAACAGGGTCGACTTGCCGGCGCCGTTCGGGCCGATGATGCCGACGATGGCGCCGGCCGGCACCTTGAAGCTCAGGTTGTCGATCAGCACGCGGTCGCCGAAGCTCTTGCTGACGTTCTCGAACTCGATGACCTCATTGCCCAGACGCTCGGCCACCGGGATGAAGATTTCGTTGGTGACATTGCGCTGCTGGTATTCGACGTCCGACAGCTCCTCGAAACGGGCCAGACGCGCCTTGCTCTTGGCCTGACGGCCCTTGGCGTTGGAGCGCACCCACTTCAACTCTTCCTTCATCGCCTTCATGCGGGCGTCTTCGGACTTCTGCTCGGTCTCCAGGCGCTTTTCCTTCTGGTCCAGCCAATCGGAGTAGTTGCCCTTCCAGGGGATGCCATGGCCGCGGTCCAGCTCCAGGATCCACTCGGCGGCGTTGTCCAGGAAGTAGCGATCGTGGGTGATGGCTACCACGGTGCCGGGGAAGCGCTGCAGGAACTGCTCCAGCCACTCGACCGATTCGGCGTCCAGGTGGTTGGTCGGCTCGTCCAGCAGCAGCATGTCGGGCTTGGACAGCAGCAGGCGGCACAGCGCGACGCGGCGCTTCTCGCCGCCCGACAGCACGCCGATCTGGGCATCCCAGGGCGGCAGGTTCAGCGCGTCGGCGGCCAGTTCCAGCTGCAGATCGGTGTTCTCGGAGCCGGCAGCGGCAATGATGGATTCCAGCTCGCCCTGCTCGGCGGCCAGCGCGTCGAAGTCGGCGTCCGGCTCGGCGTAAGCGGCATAGACCTCGTCCAGGCGCTTCTTGGCCGCCAGCACGCCGCCGATGCCCTCCTCCACCGCTTCGCGCACGGTCTGGTCCGGGTTCAGCTTGGGTTCCTGCTCCAGATAGCCGATCTTGATGCCAGGCATCGCGATGGCCTCGCCTTCGTACTCCTTGTCGACGCCGGCCATGATCTTCAGGATGGTCGACTTGCCCGAGCCGTTGACGCCCAGCACGCCGATCTTGGCGCCCGGGAAGAAGGACAGCGAGATGTCCTTCAGGATGTGGCGTTTGGGGGGAACCGTCTTGTTGACGCGGTTCATTGAAAAGACGTACTGAGCCATGCTGGGTCCTGAGAGGCTTAAAAATCTGCAGGCCCGTCAAGGGCCTGCTGAGTCTTGCGAGAGCCGGTCGGATCGACACGGCCTAAGCCGCTATTGTCGCTGCTTTATGCACACCTCATCCAGGCTTTGCCGCCGCCAACCCCGGCAGCCGCCGGCCCGGCCGCTATAATCAAGCCCAACGCTGCGCATCACAGTCTTTGCGCGGCGTTATTTTTTTGAGCTCAAGCACGCTCCTTGCATGACCCGAAGACTGGCGCCCCCTGAAGGCGCGGTCATGCTCACAGGGCACCGTGCACACATTGCAGTCGATGACATTTGATTCCCTGGGCCTGGCCGCCCCCCTGTTGAAGGCCATTGCCGACGCCGGCTATACCTCCCCCACCCCGATCCAAGCGCAGGCCATTCCGGCCGTCCTCCAGGGCGGCGACCTGCTCGCCGGCGCCCAGACCGGCACCGGCAAGACCGCCGGTTTCACCCTGCCGCTGCTGCACCGTCTGTCGACGGGCGCGCCGGCCACCAACAAGCGCGGCAAGCCGGCCATCCGCGCGCTGGTGCTGACCCCGACCCGCGAACTCGCGGCCCAGGTCGAGGAAAGCGTGCAGACCTATGGCAAATACCTGCCGCTGAAGAGCATGGTGATGTTCGGTGGCGTCGGCATGCAGCCGCAGATCAACCGCCTGCGCGACGGCGTCGACATCCTGGTGGCCACCCCCGGCCGCCTGCTCGACCACGCCCAGCAAGGCACGCTGGACCTGAGCCAGGTGCAGATCCTGGTGCTGGACGAGGCCGACCGCATGCTGGACATGGGCTTCGTCCATGACATCAAGAAGGTGCTGGCCCTGCTGCCGGCCAAGAAGCAGAGCCTGCTGTTCTCGGCCACCTTCAGCGACGACATCAAGAACCTCGCCGACCGCCTGCTGAACCAGCCGGCGCTGATCGAGGTGGCGCGCCGCAACCAGACCAATGAGTCGATTGCACAAAAGGTCCACCCGGTGGGCCGCGAGCGCAAGAAGGAACTGCTGGCCCATCTGATCAAGCAGGGCGACTGGGACCAGGTGCTGGTCTTCACTCGCATGAAGCATGGCGCCAACCGCCTGACCGACTATCTGAACGACCAGGGCATCAGCGCGATGGCCATCCACGGCAACAAGAGCCAGGGTGCCCGCACCAAGGCGCTGGCCGAGTTCAAGACCGGCGATCTGCAGGTGCTGGTAGCCACCGATATCGCGGCACGCGGCATCGACATCGATCAGCTGCCCCATGTGATCAATTTCGAGCTGCCCAATGTCCCCGAGGACTATGTGCACCGCATCGGACGCACCGGCCGCGCCGGCGCCCAGGGCGAGGCGATCTCGCTGGTCTGCGTCGACGAGAACGGCTTCCTGAAGGAGATCGAGAAGCTGATCAAGCGCGAGATCCCGAAAGAAATCATCCCCGGCTTCGCGCCCGATCCGAGCGAGCGCCCCGAGCCCATCGTGCTGGGCCGCATGGTGCTCAACACCAATGGCAGCCGCTCCGGCGGCGGCGGTGGTCGCGGCGGCAACTCGCGTGGCGGCGGCGGCGCGGGCCGCTCGGCCCCTCGCGGTGGTCAGCGTGACGGCGCCCGCGACGGCGCACCGCGCGGCGCCGCCCCCCAAGGCCAGCGCCCCTCGGGCAATGGCGGTGGCGCTCGCCCCGCTGCGGCCAAGCCGGCCGGCTCGCGTCCCGCAGGTGGCGGTGGCCGCAACCCGGGCGGCGCGCGCCTGACCCAGACCAAGCGCTGAGCCCCGGCTCAGGCCCAACAAAGCCCGGCTCAAGCGCCGGGCTTTTTTTCGTCCCGACACTTGAGATGCATCAAGATGACCCGACCCTGCCGGTGCTGGAATCGCCCCGGACAGAGCCAGATCGGGAGACATGATGAAGCTGACCTTCCTCGGCGCGGCCGACGCCGTCACCGGCTCACGCCATCTGCTGGACATCGGCGAGCAGCGCCTGCTGCTCGATTGCGGCCTGTTCCAGGGCTACAAGACCTTGCGCGAGCGCAACTGGGCGGGCTTCGGCGTCGCGCCGCACAGCGTCGACGCGGTGCTGCTCTCGCATGCCCATCTGGACCACAGCGGCTATATACCGGCCCTGGTGCGCCAGGGCTTCAAGGGCCAGATCTTCTCGACCGGCGCGACCCGCGATCTCTGCGAGGTGCTGCTGCTGGACAGCGCCAAGCTGCAGGAAGAGGACGCGCGCCGCGCCAACCGCTTCCACACCTCGCGCCACGAGACTGCGCTGCCGCTCTACACCGCCGCCAACACCAAGAAGGCGCTGGCCCATTTCGTCGGCCTGCCGCGCGACTGCCGGCTGCGCCTGGGCGCCGCCGAGATCCGCTTCACGCCGGTGGGCCATCTGCTGGGCGCCTCGGCCATCAGCGTCACGGCCGCCGGTCAGACCCTGGTGTTCTCCGGCGATCTGGGGCGCAGCAACGATCTGCTGATGCCGCCGCCGCAGACCGTCGAGCAGGCCGATGTGCTGCTGGTCGAGTCGACCTATGGCAACCGCGTCCACCCGCCCGAGGATGTGCAGGTCCGGCTGGCCCAGATCATCCGCAGCACGCTCAAGCGTGGCGGCAGCGTGCTGCTGCCCAGCTTCGCGGTCGGCCGCGCCCAGGCCCTGCTGCTGGTGCTGCAGCGCCTGCGCGCGGCCGGCGAGCTGCCCCATGACATTCCCATCCTGCTGGACAGCCCGATGGCCACGCTGGCCACCGACATCATCGTCAAGCACGCCAAGCTGCTGCGCATCGGCCTGCGCGAGGCGGCGCGGCTGTGCGAGGGCGTGAGCCTGATCGCCAAGCCGGCCGACTCGCTGAAGGCCGCCACCCGCGCCATCACACGGCCGGCCATCATCATCTCGGCCAGCGGCATGGCCACCGGCGGGCGGGTGCTGAACTACATCGAGACCCTGGCACCGGGCGCACGCCACCACATCGTGTTCCCCGGCTTCCAGGTCGGCGGCAGCCGTGGCGCCAAGATGGTGGGCGGCGCGCGCGAGATCAAGCTGCACGGCGCCTTCGTGCCGGTCAATGCCGAGGTCAGCCATCTGGAGGGCTTATCCGGCCATGCCGATGCCGAGGGGCTGATGGCCTGGCTGCGCGGTTTCAAGACACCACCGCGCCAGACCTTTGTCGTGCACGGCGAGCCCGAGGCCAGCGACGCCTTGCGAAGCCGCATCCAGGACGAACTGGGCTGGCGCGTGCGCGTGCCCCAGCACGGGGAGACGGTCACGCTCTGAGCCGGCGCTGGGGCATACTCGCGGCCCGCGCATGAAGACTCAGCCCATCCTCCCCGCCCGCGTCGATTTCAGCGATGCCGCCGCCCCGGCCGCCCCCGAGTTCGGCGATATCTATCACGCCCGCGCCGGCGCCTTCGGCCAGGCCCGCCATGTTTTTCTGGGCGGCAACGGGCTGCCGCAGCGCTGGGCCGGCCAGGCGCGCTTCGTGATCCTGGAAACCGGCTTCGGCCTGGGCAACAACTTCCTGGCCAGCTGGGCGGCCTGGCGGGATGATCCGGCGCGCTGCGAGCGGCTGTTCTTCATCAGCATCGAAAAACATCCACTGCGCCGCGAAGACATGGCGCGCGCCCATGCCGCCAGCCCCGAGCCGGCCCTGGCCGCCGAGCTGCTGGCCGCCTGGCCGCCGCTGACCCCCAACCTGCACAACCTGAGCTTCGACGGCGGCCGGGTGCAGCTGCTGCTGGCGCTGGGCGATGTGCGCGACTGGCTCAAGACCCTGGTGGCCGAGGTCGATGCCATCTATCTGGACGGCTTCGCGCCGGCGCGCAATCCGGCGATGTGGGACGGCTACACGCTGAAACTGCTGGCCCGTCTGGCCAAGCCCGGTGCCAGCGCTAGCACCTGGAGCACGGCGCCGGCGGTGATCGAGGGGCTGTCGGCCGCCGGCTTTGCGGTCGAGAAGCGACCAGGCTTTGCGAAGAAAGGCCGCATGAGCGTGGCCCGCTTCGCGCCGCGCCACCTGCTGCAGCGCCCGGCCGCGCGGCAGGCGCTGGCACCGGCGGCGCGCGAGGTGCTGGTGATAGGCGCCGGACTGGCCGGGGCCGCCTGCGCCTGGGCGCTGCGGCGCGAGGGCCTGGGCTGCACGGTGCTGGACAGTCACACGGCCGTGGCCCAGGGCAGCTCGGGCAATCCGGGCGGCCTGTTCCATGGCACTTTGAACCCCGACGACGGCCTGCACGCCCGCTTCAACCGCGCCGCCGCGCTGGCCACCGAGCGCGCGCTGGCCGAGCTGCCCGCCCTGCCCTGGCTGCAGCGCGGCCTGCTGCGCCTGGAGGCCGAGCGCGACATCGCTCGCATGCGCGCCCAGATCGCCCGGCTGGGCCTGCCCGAAGACTATGTGCAGGCGCTCGATGCCGAGGCGGCCCAGGCGCTGGCCGGCCTCGCCCATGGCCGGCCGGCCTGGTTCTACCCCGGCGGCGGTGCGCTGCCGCCGGCCGACTATGTGCGTGCCCTGCTCGGCGACACCCCGCTGAGGCTGGGCCGGCGTGTCGCCAGCCTGCGCCCGGGCGGGGCCGGCTGGCGGGCGCTGGACGAGGACGGCGCCCTCTTGGCCGAGGCGCCGGCCGTGGTGCTGGCCGGCGGTCACCAGAGCCAGCGCTTGCTGCAAGACCTGGCCCCCGATCTGGCACTGCCCCTGACACGCCAGCGCGGCCAGATCAGCCATCTGGCACAGGCCACGCCACTGCCGGCCCTGCCGCTGGCCGGCGCCGGCTATGCGCTGGCCGACGGTGCCGGCGGGCTGTGGTGCGGCGCCACCAGCCAGGACGGGGATGACGACCCGGCGCTGCGCCCGGCCGACCAGCGCCGCAATCTCGAGCAATGGGCCGAGCTGGCCCGCCTGCCCGAGGTGCCCGAAGCGGCGCTGAGCGGCCGTGTCGGCTGGCGGCTGCTGGCCCCCGATCGCCTGCCGCTGGTGGGCGGGCTGCCGCTGGGCCCGCAGGGCCGCGAGGATCAGCCCCGCCTGCTGCCACGCCTGCCCGGCCTGCTGCTGTGCAGCGCGCTGGGTTCGCGCGGCATCAGCTGGGCGGCGCTGTGCGGCCAGGTCGCGGCCGCACAGCTGACGGGCGCGCCGCTGCCGCTGGAGGCCGATTTGCTGGACGCCATCGATCCGGCACGCTTTCGGGTGCGCGAGTCACGGCGGCCGACCCGCTCGTAGATCGCCCCGCCAGGCCAGAGCGCGCTCAGCTTTGCGCAACAAGCGCCGATAACCAGGGGCGAAACGCGGCAACCGCCCGCGCACCCAGCCTATTCGGGAGACCTCTATGCTTAGCAGCCTGTTTGCCGGCCGTTCCATCGGCCAGCGCCTGACCGTGGTTCTGAGTCTGGTGCTGATGATTGCCTTTGCCGGCTCCGGCCTGGGCTTCTGGGCACTCAGCCGGGTCGCGGCCGAAACCAGCGATATGTACGAGAACTCCCTGGTCAGCGAACGCCTGGCCTCCGACTGGTACCGCAACATCACCAATGGCGTGAACCGTACCAGCGCGATCGCGATCAGCGCCGACCCGAGCCTGGCCGAGTTCTTCGCAGCCTCGGCCGCCGAGTCGACCAAGCAATCGACCGAGCTGCAGAAGGCCCTGGACAAGCAGATGAGCTCGCCCGCCGAGCGCAAGCTGTTCGAGCAGCTCTCCGAGGCCCGCAAAGGCTATCTGAGCAGCCGCGACGCCGTCAGCGCCGCCAAGAAGGCCGGCGACGCCGACAAGGCCAAGCAGATCTTTGACAGCCAGTTCCAGCCGGCCGCCGCCAAGTTCCAGGACGCGATCAAGGAGATCGTGCAGGAAGAACGTGCGCAGCTGGACGCCGCCGCCAAGCGGGTGGACGCCGCCAACAGCACGGCCCGCACCGGCCTGGTGGTGTTCGCGCTGTGCGCGCTGGCGGTCGGCGCGGCCCTGGCCGTCTGGCTGACCCGCTCGATCACCGGCCCCTTGCGGGAGGCCGCCACGGTGGCCGATGCGATTGCGAACTTTGACCTGACCCGCCCGATCACGCCGCGCAGCAATGACGAGACGGGCCAGCTGCTGCGCTCGCTGAAGACCATGCAGGAGGCCTTGCTGAAGCTGATCGGCGAGGTGCGCGGCTCGACCGACAGCATCTCGACCGCCAGCTCCGAGATCGCTGCGGGTAATCTGGACCTGTCGGCTCGTACCGAGCAGACCGCGTCAAACCTGCAGCAAGCCGCCGCCTCGATGATGCAGCTGACCGGCACGGTGCGGCAGACGGCCGAGTCGGCCACCACCGCCAACCAGCTGGCCCACTCGGCCGCCGAGGTGGCGCAGCGCGGCGGCACGGTGGTGGCCCAGGTGGTGTCGACGATGGACGAGATCAACAACAGCTCGCGCCGCATCAGCGACATCATCGGCACGATAGACGGCATCGCCTTCCAGACCAATATCCTGGCGCTGAATGCGGCGGTGGAAGCGGCCCGCGCCGGCGAGCAGGGCCGCGGCTTCGCGGTCGTGGCTTCCGAGGTGCGCTCGCTGGCCCAGCGTTCGGCTAACGCGGCCAAGGAGATCAAGACCCTGATCAGCGCCAGCGCCGAGCGGGTCGAGTCGGGCAGCAAACTGGTGCGCGACGCCGGCACGACGATGGGCGACATCGTCTCCAGCGTGCAGCGGGTTTCCGACATCATCGGCGAGATCAGCGCCGCCTCGCGCGAGCAAAGCGACGGCATCAACCAGATCAATGCCGCCGTGACCCAGCTCGACCAGATGACGCAGCAGAACGCGGCCCTGGTCGAGGAAGCCGCCTCGGCGGCCGAAAGCCTGAAGGATCAGTCCGGCCGGCTGTCGACCGCGATCGGCGTGTTCAGGCTGTGAAGTCCAGCGTCCGGACGCCCTCGGCCGTGCCCAGCAGGCAGACGCTGGCACGGTTGCGGGCGAACACGCCGACCGTGACGACGCCGGGCCACTGACTGACCTCAGCCTCGAAGGCCGCCGGCTCACGGATCTGCAGGCCGCGCACATCGAGGATGTGGCAGCCGTTGTCGGTGACGCAGCCGGCACGCAGCGTGGCCTGGCCGCCCATCGCGGCGAAGCGGCGCGCGATCTGGGCCGCCGCCATCGGGATCACCTCGACCGGCAGCGGGAAGCCGCCCAATACCGGCACCAGCTTGCTCTCGTCGGCAATGCAGACAAAGCGCTCGGCCAGGTCGGCGACGATCTTCTCGCGCGTCAGCGCGGCACCGCCGCCCTTGATCATGTTGCCGGCCTGATCGATCTCGTCGGCGCCGTCGATATAGACCGGCAGGCTCGTCACCTCGGCCGCCTCCAGGATCTTGATGCCCAGCCCGCGCATGCGCTCGGTGCTGCGCTGCGAGCTGGATACCGCGCCCGCGATGGCCATGCCGCTGGCGGCCAGCGCATCGATGAACTTGTCCACCGTCGAGCCGGTGCCGACACCGACGATGCTGCCGGGCGTCACATAGTTCAGGGCCGCCTGGCCCACCAGGGTTTTCAGTTCGTCTTGAGTCATCGCAAAGCACCGCAGCTGTCGAAAACCCGATTATCTCAAGCGGGGTAGAAGCGCCCGTGAAAACCGTAAGGCAGCCAGTGAGGCAGCCAGACCCGCGCCAGCGGCCCGGCGGCGAGCGCCTGGGCGTCGAAGATGCTGGCAAAGCTCTGCCGTCGCCCTGTGTCATAGCCCATGCCCAGCAGCCAGCCCTCGCCTTCCTGGCTGCTGCCCGGCTTGGGCACCAGCACATGCTCCTCGATCACGGTGTCGGTGCCGAACAGGAAGCGCTCGCGCCGGCCGCTGTCCAGGTCCAGGCCCATCAGGCCGTTGAAGCCCCAGCGCGGGCCCAGATCCACCGCCGTCGGGTACCAGAGCTTGCTGTAGCGCCGCGCCACCACGCGCGGATCAACCACCGGGAACTCCACCGCCTCGTCGCGCGACTGCAGTGCGATCCGCCCGCCGCCGGCCAGCGTGATGCGCATGAAGCGCGGCGTCGAATGCCGCGGCGGCGGGCGCTGCCCGCGCATCTGCTGCTCCATATCGGCATTGATCTCGGGCAGCGGCGCGCCCTGCACATAGTCGAGATGGATCTCGCCGTCGGCGTCCCAGGCATTGCCGAAATGGAACACGAAGGCGGCCGGCATCTCCAGCACCCGGCGCTGGCTCAGATCGGCCTTGTCGATGATCAGCACGAGCGTGGGCTGATCGCCCCGCCAGCGCATCGCGTCCAGCATGCTGCCGCCCGAGCGCAGGGCCGTCAGATCCAGCTGCACCGGCGGCAGCAGAAAGACCAGATAGCGCTGCGAGACCGCGAAGTCATGCACCATCGCCGAGGCCGGCATCGCGAACACCGCGCTCTTGAGCAGCGCACCGGCCGGCGAGAGCTGGTAGATCACCATGCGGCCGTGGGCAGTGCCGAAGTTCCAGCTCGTGCCGTCCGCCTCCTGCTTGGGATGGGCCGAGAACGGCAGGCCGGCCAGCTCGGGAGACCAGACGCGCGGCCCCTTGGTTTCCAGGCTTGCCGGGTCGAGCTCGTAGGCGCTGCCGCCCTCCCACAGCGCATAGAGCCGGTCGGCCTGGCGCAGCACGCTGGTATTGGCGACATTCATGCTGTCGGGTCCGTGCACGGGCATGCGCGGCGGGATGGCCGTGCCCAGGGCCGGCACCAGAAAGCGCTGCTCGCGCGCCTCGGCCTTGAACTTGGCGGTCTGCACAAAGCGCGCGCTGTGGCTGACCCGGCCGTCCTCGAAGCGCCAGGCCTGCACCAGGCCATCGCCGTCGAACCAGTGGCGGTAGCGCTCGCCGCCGCGCGCCATCAGGCCCGGGCCATTGCGGTAGTAGACGCCGCGCAGGCCGGCCGGGATGCGGCCCTCGACCCGCAACGCGCCGGCCTGCGGCACCTCATCGGACAAGCCCGAAAAGGGGCGCAACTCGGGCGCCGCGCTGGCGTCGAAGTCGGCGGGCAGGCCCAGGGCCAGGGCTTCCTGGGCGGCGCTGCCCAGCAGGGTTGCCAAGCCGGCACCAAGGAATTCACGTCTTTGCATGATCGGTCTCCCGGCTCAGTTCAACTTGATCGTCAGGCGAGCACCCTCGCTCTTGAGCTCGAATGCGGCCTGCTCGAAGCGCGGCGGGCCGAACTGGCCGACCGCGTTATTGGAGAAGGCGGTCGGCTCCTGCGGCATGCCCATCGCGTTCATGTCCAGGCGGCCGTTGCCGTTCAGGTCATGGATGATGCTGACGCCCACCAGGCCTTCGGGCACGTTCTTCAGCAGGACGCGCAGCGCCCCGCCCTGCTGGGCCGAGGCGTCCTGCCGGCTGGCGGCGATCGGCTGGCGCAGCCAGCCTTCGGCGCCGAACACGGCCACCAGCAGCTGGCCGCTGCCGGCACTCAGGCCCTGCACATCAAGGTCCAGCTCGGCCGCCCGGCTGCACAGGCTGATAAGGCTCAACAGGGTCAGCAGGGGAATCAGAAGGGTGTTTTTCATGCGCGTTCTCGGAGTTCGACTGGGGATGAGCGAACTCTAGGGACGGCACCGCATGGCGCCCAGCAGCAAGCGACAAGGCGCCGTGGCCGGTCGCGAAACGACCGGCCACGGCGCCAGCTGCGGAATGAAACGGGCTCAGCCGCGGCGTTGACGCACGGCGGCCGCCAGCTCGCGCAGCAGCGGTTCGGTCTGGCTCCAGCCCAGGCAGGCATCGGTGATCGAGACGCCGGGCTTCAGGTCGGCCTTGGTCTGGCCCGGGGCCAGGTCTTGCCGACCCGGCTGCAGATGGCTCTCGACCATCACGCCGGTGATGCGCTTGTCGCCCCCGGCCATCTGCGCCGCCACATCGCGGCCGACCTCGATCTGGCGCTCGTACTTCTTGCTGCTGTTGGCATGCGAGAAGTCGATCATCACCTGCTCGCGCAGGCCCGAGCCCTTCAGCGCCTCGCAGGCGGCCTGCACGCTGGCGGCGTCGTAGTTGGGCGCCTTGCCGCCGCGCAGGATGATGTGGCAGTCCTCATTGCCGCGGGTCTCGAAGATCGCGGCCGCGCCCATCTTGGTCATGCCCATGAAGGCATGGCTGGCGCTGGCCGCCAGCACCGCGTCGGAAGCGACCTTGATGCCCCCGTCGGTACCGTTCTTGAAGCCGACCGGGCAGCTCAGGCCCGAGGCCAGTTGCCGGTGGCTCTGGCTTTCGGTCGTGCGCGCGCCGATCGCGCCCCAGGCGATCAGGTCGGAGATGTACTGCGGCGACAGCAGGTCCAGGAACTCGGTGCCGGCCGGCAGGCCCAGGGCCGTGACGTCCAGCAGCAGCTGGCGCGCCAGGCGCAGGCCCTCGTTCATGTGGAATGTGCCGTCCAGGCGCGGGTCGTTGATATAGCCCTTCCAGCCCACCGTGGTGCGCGGCTTCTCGAAATAGACCCGCATCACGATCAGCAGGTCCTGCTGCAACTCGTCGCGGGTCTTCTTCAGCAGGCGGGCATAGTCCATCGCCTGGTCGTGGTCGTGGATCGAGCAGGGGCCGACGACCACCAGCAGGCGGTCATCGCGGCCATGCAGCACATCGCCGATCTCCTGGCGGGCCCGCTCGACCAGCTCCAGCGAGGCGTCGGGCAGCGGCAGCTCATCCAGCAGCAGGGCCGGCGAGATCAGCGGGCGCACAGCGCCGATGCGGGTGTCGTCGGTGCGGGTGGTATCGCGGGTCGCATCACGCGAACCGACTTCACGGTCATGTTGGGGGTCATCGAGCGGCTTCATCGCAGTCTCCTTCTGGGCCCGGATTATCGGTGGGCCGATGCGACAATCCGGCCATGTCATTGATGCCTTATGCCCTTACCCGCCCATTTCTGTTCGGCCTGGATCCCGAACATGCCCACGAACTGACCTTGGGCTCCATCGCCCGGCTGCAAAACACCCCGGCCCAATGCCTGTGGGCGCAGCGCCGCATCAGCGATCCGGTCACGGTGGCAGGTCTGAATTTCCCCAACCGCATTGGCCTGGCCGCCGGCCTGGACAAGAACGGCCGCTGCATCGACGGCCTGGGCGCAATGGGCTTCGGCTTCATCGAGGTCGGCACGGTGACGCCCAAGGGCCAGCCCGGCAATGACAAGCCGCGCATGTTCCGCCTGCCCGAGGCCGAGGCCTTGATCAACCGCCTGGGCTTCAACAACGAGGGGCTGGACAGCTTCATCGCCAATGTGCAACGCGCCCACAGCTTCCGCGCGGCCGGCGGCCTGGTCGGCCTGAACATCGGCAAGAACGCCGCGACGCCTATCGAGCAGGCGGCCGACGACTATCTGCTGGGCCTGGAGGGCGTGTTCCCCCATGCCGACTACATCACGGTCAATATCTCCAGCCCCAATACCAAGAACCTGCGTGCGCTGCAGAGCGACGAGGCGCTGGACGCGCTGCTCTCCCGGCTGCAACAGCGCAAGCTGCAGCAGGAGCAAAGCAGCGGCCGGCGGGTGCCGATGTTCGTCAAGATCGCGCCGGACCTGGAAGAGGACCAAGTCGCGGTGATCGCCCAGACCTTGAAGGTCAACGGCATCGACGGCGTGATCGCCACCAACACGACGATTGCGCGCGACGCGGTCAAGGGGATGCAGCATGCCGAACAGATGGGCGGCCTGTCGGGCCGGCCGGTGTTCGAGGCCAGCAACCGGGTGATACGCCTGCTGCGCGCGGCGCTGGGCTCGGGCTATCCCATCATCGGCGTCGGCGGCGTGCTCAGCGGCGCCGATGCGCGCGCCAAGCTGCAGGCCGGGGCCGATCTGGTGCAGCTCTACACGGGCCTGATCTACAAGGGCCCGGCCCTGGTGACGGACTGCGCCCGGGCCTGCGCGCTCTGAGCTCTTGCTGACTCAGACGTAAAAAAAGCGGACCGAGGTCCGCTTTTTCATTTGAGCCGCAGGGCTCAGCTCGTCTTGCGACGGCGTGCAACGAAACCGACCACGCCGAGGCCGGCCAGCATCAGCGCATAGGTCTCGGGCTCGGGCACCGGCACGGCAGCGGCGGCCGAGTTGATCGAGTAAGCACCGGCCGTGGTGGCCAGAGCGAACACAGCGTAGTAATAGTTACCAGCGCTCAGGGTCACTTCATTGACGGTTGGGGCGCCACCAAAGGTCCAGGCAGCAACGCCGGCATCGTCAGCAGTACCGACCAGACCGTCACCACCCAGGCTGAACAGGCTGTACGTCGCAGGAGCGAACGTGCCGAACGAGCTGACGCTGCTGGCCACCTTAGACGTCTCTGCCAGAGAGAAGCTGAAGGTGTCATACACCAAGCCACCGGCAGTTCCAGCCAAAGCGCTTTCCAGCAAGGCATGCGAGCCCCAATCAAAAGACGCGGCTTGAGCACCAACACCACTCAAGGCCAGAGCCGCCGCAGCGACTAGAGGTTTCAACTTCATAAACAAACTCCCAGGTTGAACAAACGAGTACGAAGAACTCATGACTTATTGTGCACTGCAGCGCAACTCCTGATCCATCCCCTGAGTCCCTTGTGTTAGGGGCTAAGCCCTTGTTTCTTGTACCTTTTTGTAAGTACCACCCTGATTCGGAGTGCCCGTGTAAGCCAAGGTTGCCGGACTAAAAAACTTCGGCTTGCACCATTTCGGTACCGCCTGCCCTTCAAGCGGGCAGAACGCGCGCCACTTTCTGCAAACCTTCGACCGCCTTGCCCTTTCGAGCCCTCTTGCCGGAATACTGAGCAAGATTTGTGCCTTTAAGCAGCTCTTCCTTGGGCTTGCCACCGCGCCCGCTGCCCAGCACCTGCAGAGCCTGGGTGAAGGCCGCCACGCTCAGCAACGCATCCTTGGGCTCCAAGTCGATCAGGGTCAGGCCGCGCCCGCCCTTGGGCTGGTGTTTCAACTCGTCCAGCGCATAGGTCAGCAGGCGGCCGTTCAGCGACAGGCAGGCCAGTTGCACACCCAACACCTCGCCGGCCGGCAAGGCGGCCGGCGGCAGCGGCTTCTCCTCGCCCTCCAGGCTCAGGAAGGTCTTGCCTGCCCGCTTGGAGCCAATCAGATCGCCCACCTGGGCGATCAGGCCGAAGCCGCCGGTGCCGGCCAGCACCAGGCGCTGCTGGGTGTTGGCGGCGTAGTAATGGGCGATCTGCGTGCCGCTCTCCAGCTCGATCAGGGTCGTGATCGGCTGGCCATCGCCGCGCCCGCCGGGCAGCACCGCCACCGGCACCGAGTAGACCCGACCATTGCTGCCGAACACGATCAGCGGATCGACGCTGCGGCAGGGGAAGGTGCCGTACAAGGCGTCGCCGGACTTGAAGGCCAGCGCTGCCGCATCGACCTCATGGCCCTTCAGCGCACGCACCCAGCCCTTCATGCTGACCACCACGGTGACTGGCTCGTCCACCACCTTGATCTCGGCCACCGCGCGCTTCTCCTCCTGGATCAGCGTGCGGCGCTCGTCGCCATACTGCTTGGCGTCGGCCTCAATCTCCTTGACCACGGTGCGCTTGAGCACGCCGGGATTGGCCAGGATATCGTCCAGCTTGGCCTGTTCCTCGCGCAGGCTCTTGAGCTCCTGCTCGATCTTGATCGCCTCCAGCCGCGCCAGCTGGCGCAGGCGGATTTCCAGGATGTCCTCGGCCTGGCGGTCGGAGAGGCGGAAACGCTCGATCAGCGCCGGCTTGGGCTCATCGGCATTGCGGATGATGCGTATCACCTCGTCGATGTTCAGCAGCACCAGCTGCCGGCCTTCCAGCACATGGATGCGGTCCAGCACCTTGGCGAGACGGTGCTGGGTGCGGCGCTGCACCGTGGCCTGGCGGTAGCCCAGCCATTCGACAATGATCTGGCGCAGGCTCTTCTGCGTCGGCCGACCATCGGCACCAATCATCGTCAGATTGATCGAGGCCGAGGTCTCCAGGCTGGTGTGGGCCAGCAGGGTCGTGATCAGCTCCTGCTGCTCGACCGTGCGGCTCTTGGGCTCGAACACCAGGCGCACCGCCGCGTCCTTGCTGGACTCGTCGCGCACGCAGTCCAGCACCGCCAGCACGCTGGCCTTGAGCTGCAGCTGTTCCTGGCTCAGGGCCTTCTTGCCAGCCTTGACCTTGGGGTTGGTCAGCTCCTCGATCTCCTCCAGCACCTTTTGCGAGCTGGTGCCATGCGGCAGCTCGGTGACCACCAGCTGCCACTGGCCGCGCGCCAGGTCCTCGATCTTCCAGCGCGCACGCAGCTTCAGGCTGCCACGACCGCTCAGATAGGCCGAGCGGATGTCCTCGGCCGCGCTGATCAGTTGACCGCCGCCCGGATAGTCGGGGCCGGGCAGCAGGCCGAAGAGCTCGTCATCGCTCAGCTTGTCGTTCTTCAGCAGGGCCACCGCAGCCGCGGCCACCTCGCGCAGATTGTGGCTGGGCACCTCGGTGGCCAGGCCGACGGCAATGCCGGAGGCGCCGTTGAGCAGCACAAAAGGCAGGCGCGCCGGCAGCTGGGTCGGCTCCTGGGTCGAGCCGTCGTAATTGGGCGCGAAGTCGACCGTGCCCTCGTCGATTTCGTCGAGCAGCAGCCGCGAAATGGGCGCGAGACGGGCTTCGGTGTAGCGCATCGCCGCCGCGCCATCGCCGTCGCGGCTGCCGAAATTACCCTGGCCGTCGATCAGCGGATAGCGCTGGCTGAAGTCCTGGGCCATGCGCACCAGCGCGTCATAGACCGACTGGTCGCCATGGGGGTGGAATCGGCCCAGCACATCGCCGACCACGCGCGCGCCCTTCACAGGCTTGGCGCCGGTCGTGCCGCTGAAGGACAGACCCATGCGGTCCATCGAGTACAGGATGCGGCGCTGCACCGGCTTCTGGCCATCGCAGACATCGGGCAGGGCCCGGCCCTTGACGACCGACAGTGCGTACTCGAGATAGGCCTGCTGGGCATAGTGCGCCAGGGTCAGCGCATCGTTGCCTTCCTCGGCGGGCGGGGTGAAATCAATCGTGGTCTGGGTCATTTTGGACTGCTGTGAATTCGGAGGTGCTGGGCCTGGGCCGGCAGGCTGCGTTGCAGCAGGGCCCAGTAGAGCTCCAGCACCAGATGGACATGGGCCTGGGTCTCGGCGAACGGCGGCATGCCGCCGCCATGGCGGCGCACAGCGCCCTCGCCGGCATTCCAGGCCGCCAGGGCCACATCGATGCGGCCGAAGCGTTGGATCAGACCGGCCAGCTTGCGCGCGCCGGTCAGCACATTGGTACGGGGGTCGAGCAGGCGCTGGGTCTGCTCGGCCGGGGCGACGATCTGCATCAGGCCGACCGCGCCGCGCGGCGAGACCGCGTCATGCCGGTAGCCGGACTCGACCGCGATCACCGCCTTCAAGAGTTCCATATCGACGCCGTGACGCGCCGCAGCCTCGCGCAAAAAGGGCTGCACCGCCTTGACCTCGGGCGCGAACTCCAGCCAGGTCAAGAGGCCCTGGCTGCCGTCGAGCTTGCCGGGCACGCGGCGATCCGGCTCGGCGGCGCCGAGCACCAAGCCATAGTTGCTGTTGAGCGGGCGGCTGGCCAGATGGGCAACGCCGGCGCCATCGACATAGCCCCACAGCTCGGCCTGTGCGAGGCCGCTGAGCAATAGCAGGCACACAACAGCGAGGCGTCTCACACGCCCTCCTCGCCCAGCGCGATGCGGGCCTGGTACTCGCGGTCCAGCATGGACATCACGATCAGGCTGTCATAGCCGTCGGCGCCAACGCTGACGCGCACGCTTTCGCGCAAACGCCCTTCCTCGACAAAGCCCTCGCTCTGGTAGAGCGCATAGGCGCGGGTGTTCAGCGCCTTCACATCGAGCCAGAAGCGATGCGCCTGCAGCTGGGCAAAGGCCAGCTTCTTCAGCTGGCGCACGCAGGCCCGGCCCAGGCCCAGGCCCTTGGGGCCCAGCACGATGCGCTTGAGTTCGACCGAGCGGTGCGGGTTGCGGCAGCCCTGCAGGATCACGAAACCGGCGCGCTCGTTGGAATCACCGAACTCGACGATGAAATGGCGCGAGTCCGGGAAGCGGATCGCGCCCTCGTGCTGGGTGCGCTCCCAGGGCGTGATGAAGGGCAGATTGGCGGCGTCCTGCTCGACCGTGACGACATAGTCCAGATCGGACAGCATGGTCGGGCGCAGGCTGACGCGGGGCACGCTCATCCCTCGAAACCCTGCAGCACCGCCACCACATTCAGGCCTATCGCCTCGGTCGCGTAGCCGCCCTCCTGCAGCAGCAGCGTCGGCCAGCCCTGCGCGGCCAGCAGTTGGCCCATGCGCGTGAACTCGGGCAGGTCCAGCTTGAAGTGCGAGATCGGGTCGCCGCCATAGGTGTCCACGCCCAGCGAGACGATCAGCAACTCCGGTGCATAGGCGCGCAGCCGGGCCAGCGCGGCATCGAGCGCGACAAACCACTCGTCGTTGCTGGCGCCGGCCGGCAGCGGGTAGTTGGCATTGCAGCCCGCGCCGGCGCCGGCGCCGCGCTCGTCGGCATGGCCGAGAAAGAAGGGGTACTCGGTCTGCGGATCGCCATGGATGCTGGCATAGAACACATCGGCGCGCTCGTAGAAGATCGCCTGTGTGCCATTGCCGTGGTGGTAGTCGACATCGAGGATGGCCACGCGCGCCAGGCCGCGATCCAGCGCCGCCTGGGCCGCCACCGCCGCGTTATTGACAAAGCAGTAGCCGCCGAAGAAATCGGCGCCGGCATGATGGCCGGGCGGGCGGGTCAGCACATAGGCCGCACGCTCGCCGGCCAGCACCAGGTCCAGGCCGCTCAGGCAGGCCTGCGCGCCCCAGTAGGCGGCCGGCCAGGAACCCGCGGTCAGCGGCGTGCCGCTGTCCATCGAATACAAGCCCATGCGGGCGGCAAAGCTCTTCGGCTCGACATCCGAGCGCAGGCTGCGCACCGGCCAGACTGCGGGGAAGGCATCGCCCTCGCCGCCCAGCGCCAGCCACTCGGCATGCGCGCCCTGCACAAAGCGCAGATAGGCCGGCGCATGCACGCGCTCCAGCGGCGCCAGCCCGTGATCGGTCGGCGCCAGTACCTCGCCCAGCGCCGCATCCCGCAGCGCCTTCAGCACATAGTCGGCGCGAGCCGGGATCTCGAAGGCCGGCACCAGTCGGCCGCGGAAGAACTCATGCGTGGCCGCATGCAGGCCATGCCTGTCGTTGTAGACCGTCTTCACACATCCACCTCGATGGAGTCGCCGTGGATCTCCATCAGCTCGCGGCGCGAGGCGGCCTCGCCCTTGCCCATCAGCTTGTTGAAGGCTTCCTCGGTCTGGCCCAGGTCAAGCTCGCCGTAGCGCACCGGCGCCAGGCGGCGCGTCTCGGGGTTCAGCGTCGTGTCCCACAGCTGCTCGGCGCTCATTTCGCCCAGGCCCTTGAAGCGGCTGATGCTCCAGGAGCCCTCGCGCGCGCCTTCCTTGCGCAGCTTGTCCAGGGTCGCGGTCAGCTCGCCCTCATCCAGCGCATAGATCTTGGCGGCCGGCTTCTTGCCACGCGCCGGCGCATCGACACGGTACAGCGGCGGCCGCGCGATGCAGACATGGCCGGCCTCGACCAGGCGCGGGAAATGGCGGAAGAACAGGGTCAGGAGCAGCACCTGGATGTGCGAGCCGTCGACATCGGCGTCCGACAGGATGCAGACCTTGCCGTAGCGCAGGCCGCTGAGGTCTGCGGCATCGTTCTTGCCATGCGGATCGACGCCCAGCGCCACCGAGATGTCGTGGATCTCGTTATTGGCGAACAGGCGGTCGCGCTCGACCTCCCAGGAATTCAAGACCTTGCCGCGCAGCGGCAGGATGGCCTGGGTCTCTTTGTCGCGGCCCATCTTGGCGCTGCCGCCGGCCGAGTCGCCCTCAACCAGAAAGATCTCGTTGTGCAGGATGTCGCGGCTCTCGCAGTCGGTCAGCTTGCCGGGCAGCACAGCCACGCCCGAGCCCTTGCGCTTCTCGACCTTCTGGCTGGCACGCTGGCGGGTCTGCGCCTGCTTGATGACCAGCTCGGCCAGCTTCTTGCCGTAGTCCACATGCTGGTTCAGCCACAGCTCCAGCGCCGGCTTCACATAGGTGGAGACCAGGCGCAGCGCATCGCGGGAGTTCAGCCGCTCCTTGGTCTGGCCCTGGAACTGCGGGTCCAGCACCTTGGCCGACAGCACGAAGGAGGCGCGCGAGAACACATCGTCGGGCATCAGCTTGACGCCCTTGGGCAGCAAGGAGTGCATCTCGATAAAGCCCTTGATCGCGCCGAACAAGCCGTCCTTGAGCCCCGACTCGTGCGTGCCGCCGGCCACCGTCGGGATCAGGTTCACATAGCTTTCCCGCATGACCTGACCCTCCTCGGTGAAGGCCACGCACCAGCCGGCGCCCTCGCCCTCGGCGAAATTCTCGGTCTCGGCCTTGCTCGCGTACTGCTCGCCCTCGAACAGCGGGATCAGCGGGTCGGCGCTAAGCGTCTGCATCAGATAGTCGCGCAGCCCGCCCTTGTAGGCCCAGGTCTGGATCTCGCCGCTCTTCTCGTGCTTCAAGGTCACCGTGACGCCGGGCATCAGCACCGCCTTGGAGCGCAGCAGATGGACCAACTCGCCCTTGGGCAGATCGGCCGCCTCGAAATACTTGGCGTCGGGCCAGACCCGCACCGTCGTGCCCTGCTTGCGGTCGCCCGAGGCCATTGCGCGCACCGTCACCGGCTCGACCACATCGCCGGCCTCGAAGGCCAGGGTCGCGACCTGCTTGTCGCGCCAGACCGTCACCTCCAGGCGCTTGGCCAGTGCATTGGTGACCGAGACGCCGACCCCGTGCAGGCCGCCCGAGAAGCTGTAGGCGCCGCCCGAGCCCTTGTCGAACTTGCCGCCGGCATGCAGGCGGGTGAACACGATCTCGACCACCGGCACCCCTTCCTCGGGGTGCAGGCCGAAGGGGATGCCGCGGCCATCGTCGGCGATGGACACCGAGCCATCGAGATGCTGGATCAGATCGATGCGCTTGCCGAAACCGGCCAGGGCCTCGTCGGCCGCGTTGTCGATGACTTCCTGGATGCAGTGCAGCGGGTTGTCGGTGCGGGTATACATGCCCGGACGCTGCTTGACGGGCTCCAGGCCCTTGAGCACGCGGATGGAGGCCTCGCCGTAGGAGCCCGGCGAACTGCCAGGGGTGGTGCTTGAATTTGCTTTGGTCGCCATGGGGCGCGATTCTAGGACCCGGCCCGAGCAGGGTCGTCCGGCTTTGGCTACAGTGCGCGGATGAGCACCGCCGCCGCCCCACCCAAACTGTCGATGAACCAGGTGCTGCTGTGCGGCGCGCTGATCGTCACGCTGTCCATGGGCATACGCCACGGCTTCGGCCTGTGGCTGCAGCCGATCACGATGGAGCGGGGCTGGACCCGCGAGACCTTTGCCTTCGCGCTGGCGATCCAGAACATCGCCTGGGGCCTGGCCGGGCCGCTGGCCGGCATGCTGGCCGACCGGTTCGGCGCCTTCAAGGTGCTGATCGTTGGCGGTCTCTTGTACGCGCTGGGCCTGGTGCTGATGGCCTTGTCGACCTCGGGCCTGGCCTTCACCGGCAGCGCTGGCCTGCTGATCGGCATGGCGCAGTCGGGCACCACCTATGCGGTCATCTACGGCGTGATCGGCCGCAATGTGGCGCCGGAGAAGCGCTCCTGGGCCATGGGTGTCGCCGCAGCGGCCGGCTCCTTCGGCCAGTTCCTGATGGTGCCGGTGGAGAACTGGCTGATCTCGGGCACCGGCTGGCAGAACGCGCTGTTCATCCTGTCGATCGCCGCGCTGCTGATCGTCCCGCTGGCCTTCGGCCTGCGTGAACCGGCACAGTCGCGTGCGCACAGCGCCCAGCATCAAAGCATCGCCCAGGCGGTGCGCGAGGCCTTCGGCTACCGCAGCTTCCAGCTCTTGATGGCCGGCTATTTCGTATGCGGCTTCCAGGTGGTCTTCATCGGCGTGCACATGCCCAGCTACCTGAAGGACAACGGCCTGTCACCGCAGGTCGCCACCTATGCACTGGCCCTGATCGGTCTGTTCAATGTGTTCGGCACCTATGCGGCCGGCAGCCTGGGCCAGCGCATGCCCAAGCGCTATCTGCTGTCGGGCATCTATGCCTTGCGCTCGGTGGCCATCGTCGCCTTCCTGCTCGCGCCGCTGACGCCGACGAGCGTCTATATCTTCTCGGCCGTGATGGGCGTGCTGTGGCTGTCCACCGTGCCGCCAACCAACTCGGTGGTGATGCAGATCTTCGGCATCCAGCATATGTCGATGCTGGGCGGCTTTGTCTTCCTGAGTCATCAGGTCGGCAGCTTCCTGGGCGTCTGGCTGGGCGGCAAGCTTTATGACAGCAGCGGCAGCTATGACGTGGTCTGGTGGCTGGCCGTCGCGCTGGGCGTGGCTGCGGCCCTGATCAATCTGCCGGTGCGCGAGCATGCCATCGCGCGGTCGACAACGCCCGCAGCGGCCTGATCATGGGCTGGCGCCGCGCGCTCGCCTGGGCCGTGGCCGGCTTGGTGTTGGCTGCGGTGTTCCTGGCCTATCTGCAGCCGGCGCTGATGCAACAGCTGTCCGAGCAGCTCTGGGCCTGCTTCTAGCTTGCCCGCCGCTCGCTGCAGCCACAATCCACACGCCAATGACAGAACAGGGAGTGTGGGGATGAAGGTGGTGGTGATCACGGGTGCCTCGGACGGCATCGGGGCCGACCTGGCCCGGCAATGGGCAGGGCGCGACGAGCAGGGCCTGGCCCTGGTGCTGGCGGCCCGCAGCCTAGACAAGCTGGAGGCCGTGGCCGCTCAGTGCGAGGCCCTCGGGGCCCAGGTGCTGGCGCTGCGCTGCGATGTCGAACAGCAAGGCGATTGCCGCACCTTGGTCGAAGCGGCCATCGCGCGCTACGGTCGCATCGACGTGCTGGTCAACAATGCAGGCATCTCGGCCCATGCACTGCTGGCCGAGGTCGACGACCTGGCCTGGTACGAGCGCCTGATGCGTGTCAATTTCTGGGGCAGCGTCTGGACTACCCATGCCGCCCTGCCTCACCTGAAAGCCAGTCGAGGTCGCATCGTCGCCGTATCCAGCCTGGCCGGCCTGCTGGGCATTCCCGGTCGCACCGCCTACAGCGCGAGCAAGTTCGCGATGGGCGGCTTCTTCGAGGCGCTGCGCGGCGAAGTAGCGGCCGATGGCGTCAGCATCACGGTGGCCTACCCGGGCGTGGTCGATACCCAGATCCGCTATCGCGGCCTCAATGCACGCGGCGAGGCCCTCGGGCGCAGTGCCATGGACGAACGCGGCGCGATGACGGTGCAGACCTGCGCCCGGCTGATACTCGACGGCGCACTGGCGCGCCGGCGCGAGGTCGTGATGACGGCCAAGGGCCGGCTGGGCCGCTGGCTCAAGTTGCTCGCGCCGGGGCTGGTCGATCGCATGGCCATGGCCGCACTGAAGAAAGAGGAGCGTCCGCGATGAGCGAGCCGACCGTCTCGACCTGGCTCCTGCGCTGGCCCCAGGCCTGCCAGCCCGGCCGCACCGCGCTGGACCTGGCCTGCGGCTCGGGCCGCCATGTGCGCCATCTGGCTTCTCTGGGCATGCAGGTCACCGCCGTGGACCGCGATGCCCAGGCCCTGGCTGCGCTGAGCGGCCTGGCCGAAACCCTGGTGGCCGATATCGAAGCCGGCCCCTGGCCGCTGGGCGAGCGCCAGTTTGACCTGGTGCTGGTCACCAATTACCTGTGGCGCCCGCTGCTGCCGCGCATCGCGGCGGCCGTTGCACCTGGCGGCTGGCTGATTTACGAAACCTTTACCGAAGGCCAGCAAAGTGTGGGCCGACCGTCCAATCCGGAGTTTCTGCTGCGACCCGGCGAGTTGCTGCAAGCCTGTGCCGGGCTGCGTGTCGTCGCCTATGAGGACGGTTTTCTGGACGGGGTCAACCCGCGCTATCTGCAGCGCGTTGCTGCGGTTCGCGAAAGCGCCGAGCCGGGGGTTTTCCAGCGCTACCGCCTGGACTGAGCCAAGAGGCCGGCGCGCTTCAGTAGAATCCGCCGATTGCGAGGAATTCCATGACACCGATTGTTGGCAGCATCGTCGCGCTTGTGACGCCGATGCAAGAGGACGGCAGCGTCGACTACGCCGCGCTGCGCAGCTTGATTGACTGGCATATTGCCGAAGGCACGGACTGCATCGGCGTGGTCGGCACGACCGGCGAATCGCCCACCGTGAGCGTCGAAGAGCATTGCGAGATCATCCGCGTGGCGGTCGAGCATGCGGCCGGGCGCGTGCCCATCATGGCCGGCACCGGTGGCAACTCGACCGCCGAGGCGATCAATCTGAGCCGCTTCGCGAAGCAGGTCGGCGCCGACTGCACGCTGTCGGTCGTGCCCTACTACAACAAGCCCTCGCAAGAAGGCATCTACCAGCACTTCAAGGCCATCGCCGAGGCCGTCGACATCCCGATGATGTTGTACAACGTGCCCGGCCGCACCGTCGCCGATATGGCGCCCGAGACGAGCTTGCGCTGCGCGGCCCTGCCCGGCGTCATTGGCATCAAGGAAGCCACCGGCAATATCGAGCGCGCCGCCTACCTGATCAAGCATGCGCCGGCCGGCTTCTCGATCTATTCGGGCGATGACGGCACGGCCGTGGCCCTGATGCTGCTGGGCGGTCATGGCAATGTCAGCGTCACCGCCAATGTCGCGCCGCGCGCGATGCACGAGCTCTGCAAGGCCGCGCTGGCCGGCAATGTGCGCGAGGCCACCCGCATCCATATGCAGCTGCTGGGCTTGCACAAGCAGCTGTTCTGCGAACCCAGCCCGGCCCCCACCAAATGGGCGCTGGAGCGCCTGGGCCGCTGCAAGTCGGCACTGCGCCTGCCGATCACGCCGCTGACGGCCGCCGGCCAGGCCAGCGTGGCGCAAGCCATGAGCGAAGCAGGCCTGCTCTGACCCGGGGCTTGTCTTGCTCCAGGTTCTTCCCGTTTATCCAGCTTTCAGTTCGGAGATGTCTAGCGTGACCCGTTCCTTTCCCATCGATGCCAAGGCCACGCGCCTGGCCCGCACAGCACTGAGCACCACGCTGATCGCCTCGCTGGCTGCCTGCAGCTCCTTTGACGGCGTGCTGAGCTCCGACAAGGTCGACTACCGCACCGCGGCCCGCCAGACCACCGGCCTGGACGTGCCGCCGGACCTGACCCAGCTGGCCCGCGACAACCGCTCCCAGGTCCAGGGCGGCTCGGTCAGCGCCTCGGCGCTGCAGCAGGGTGGCGGCGCAGCGCGCGCCACCGCAGCCCCCAGCAACCAGGTGGCACTGAAGGCGGCCGGCAATGTCAGCCTGGAGCGCAACGGCGAGGTGCGCTGGCTGCGCAGCACGGCTAATGCCGACCAGCTGTGGCCGCAGCTGCGTGCCTTCTGGCAGGAATCCGGCTTCGAACTCGTCAAGGACGATGCCGCCGTGGGCCTGCTAGAAACCAACTGGGCCGAAAACCGCGCCAAGCTGCCGCAGGACTTCATCCGCCGCACCATAGGCACGGTGCTGGACTCGGTCTACTCGACCGGCGAGCGTGATATGTACCGCACCCGCATCGAGCGCGTGGCCGGCGGCGGCACCGACATCTATATCAGCCATCGCGGCATGCAGGAGGTCTACACCACCAGCCAGCGCGAGCAGACCGCCTGGCAGCCGCGCGCCGCCGACCCATCGCTGGAAGGCGAAATGCTGTCGCGCCTGATGCTTAAGCTGGGCGGCCAGACCGAAGCGGCCAAGGCCGTGGTCGCAGGTGCCGCCGCACCGGTCGCGATACCCTCGTCCGAGCTGCCGCCCTCGCGCGGCGGTGCGCGCAGCCGGCCACTGAGCGAAGTGCCCGACACGCTGCAGGTGAATGAGGGCTTCGAGCGCGCCTGGCGCCGGGTCGGCCAGTCGCTGGATCGCCACGGCTTCACCGTCGAGGACCGCGACCGCAGCCAGGGCCTGTTCTTCCTGCGCTATGCCGACCCGACCCAGGCCGGCAAGGAAGAACCCAACTTCTTCCAGCGCTTGTTCAAGGGCGAGCAGGCGGTGACCGCCAACCGCTACCGCGTCTCGGTCAAGTCCGAGGGCGAGCGCAGCACGGTCAGCGTGCTCAACAACCAGGGCCAGCAGCAGACCGACGAGAACGCCAAGCGCATTCTGAACCTGCTGATGGACGATCTGCGCTGAAGCAGCCTAAGCTCCGACATGGCCGCCGCCTGCTGACGCAGCGGCGGCTTTTTTCTTGTTCGACCTCGGTTCAACCTCTATCACACAGCGGGCTTTTCGATGCGTTTTTGCAGCCTGGGCAGCGGCAGCGCCGGCAACGCCACCCTGATCGAAGCCAGCCAGGGCATCACCAGCACCACCGTGCTGATCGACTGCGGCTTCAGCCTGCGCGAGCTCGGCCGTCGCCTGGCGCGCGCCGGCAGTGCGCCCGAGCAGCTCAGCGCGATCTTCATCACCCATGAACATGGCGACCATGCCGGCTGCGCGCTGAGCCTGGCCCGCCAGTACCAGCTGCCGATCTTCACCAGCCGCGGCACCTGGCGCGCGATCGGCAGCCCGGACTTCGACCCGACACTGCTGCACCTGACCCAGGACGGCGAACGGCTGACGCTCGGCGACATCGAGCTGCGACCCTTCGCGGTGCCGCATGATGCCAACGAGCCGCTGCAGCTGAGCGCCAGCGACGGCCACCGGCGCCTGGGCGTGATCACCGATATCGGCTCGCTGACGCCCTCGGTGGTGCAGCATCTGCAGCACTGCAACGCCCTGCTGCTCGAATGCAATCACGACGAGGCCTTGCTGCGGGCCAGCAGCTATCCGGCAAGCCTGAAGCGCCGCATCCTGGGCAGCCACGGCCATCTCTCGAATGCGTCAGCCGCCGCGCTGCTGAACGAGTGCCTGCATCAGGGGCTGCGGCATGTGGTGGCGGCGCATCTGAGCGAGCGCAATAACTCGCCGGCGCTGGCGGCGGCGGCTCTGGCCGAGATACTGGGCGTGGCACCGGCAGATATTCCGGTGGCCAGCCAGACCCTGGGTATGGATTGGCTGGATCTGAACTGAGACGGATTAGAACGGCGAACCCAAAAGAAAAGCCGCCCGGCTTGCGCCGGGCGGCTTTCAGTGACCGGAAAACCGATTACTTGCTGGCAGCCGAAGCGGCAGCGTCGGCGACAGCCGAGGCAGCGTCAGCAGCGGCGCCGGCGACAGCCGAAGCAGCGTCGACAGCAGCGCTGGCCGCATCAGCGACGGGAGCCGGAGCAGCAGCCGAAGCCGGCTCAGCGGCGACAGGAGCCTCTTCCTTCTTGCCACAAGCGGAGAGAGCAACAGCAGCCAGCAGGGAGGCCAACAGGATCGACTTTTTCATACGTGTCCTCAAAGAATCAATTAGACGAAGAAACAATTACCGGTATTTCTTGAAGCAGCGCCGCACTACCACCCGACAGCGTGCCTCAGTAGAACAAGACGTGGAAACCTCGAACGCTTCCCTCGCCTAGCCCAGCATTGTAGCGTCACTTGGGGAAACTCCTTACAGGCCCAGGGTACTTGCCGAAAAGGATTCGGTCGAACGTTGCCAAACCGCATCAAACCATTCCCTGCACGCCACATCATCCGCAGTTCGCACCGATAGCGCGGCCCGCCATTGCTGGGCATCCAGCAGGCGCAGGCTGAACAGCCCCGGCGCCATCAGCAACCCCACCGGCCGGCCAACGCCGACATCCTCGGCCTGGTATTGCACCGCCTGCACCACATGGTTCCAGGTCCGCCGCCATTGGACAAAACGTGGGTGCAGGCGCTGCACCGCGTCGTACTGGGCCGCCGCGATCCGCAGCCGCCGATGTGGCAGGGCCCATTGCTTCAAGGCCTCCAGCATCGCCGGCTCCGACAGCGGCCAGGCCGCGAAATCGGCGTCGAGCCAGAGCAGCTCGCGCCCGCCCTGCTCCGCCGCGTACTGCAGGCCCTCGCGCAAGGCCTGCACAAAGTCCTGGCGGCCATTGATGATGCCCTCGGTCAAGCTCACTGCCATGCCCCGCTCCTCTTACAAATCCTGTTGCACCCAGCCGTCCTCGGCCCACTGATCCAGCAGCTCGCGGGCGCCCTCGCTGAGCTTGGCGACCTCGGCACCGGAGAGCCGGCGCGCATCGGCCAGGCGCTGCATCAGCTTGGCGTCGCGGCCGCCGGCCCGGTAGGACTCGCCATTGATGAAGACATGGGCGTGGTCATACAACATGCGGCTGCGCCTATCCAGGCGCGCGGCGGCGCCATCGGGCAGGACCGTGCCGGGCTCGAACCAGACCTTGGGCTTGGGCTCGCTGAGCGCCTCGCCCAGCGCCCGCTCCAGCGCCAGCGGCTCGCGCAGCGCGCGCTCGGCGGCATCGCGGGCAAAGGCCAGCAAGGCCTCGGGCACACGGCCCGGCTCGGCGGTGGCCGGCTGCTTGGGGTCGGCATACATGCGGTTGGCCTGCGGTCGGGTCTCGTCATCCATCAGGCGCGGCAGCAGCTCGCGCGCCAGCTCGGCACGCCAGGGCGTGCGAAAGCCCACCGAGCAGGTCATGCACTCGCCCTCGGCCACGCCGTCATGGGCCCAGCCCGGCGGCAGGTAGAGCATGTCGCCCGGCTCCAGCAGGAACTCCTGTTCGGGCTGGAAGTTGGCGATGATCTTCAGCGGCACATCGTCGCGCAGCTGCGCGTCCGGCTGGCGGCCGATGCGCCAGCGGCGCTTGCCCTGGACCTGGATCAAAAACACATCGTAGGAATCGAAATGCGGGCCGACGCCGCCGCCATCGCTGGCGTAGGAGATCATCAGATCATCGAGCCGCGCCTCGGGAATGAAGCGAAAGCGCGCCAGCAAGTCATGCGCGGTCTGCAGATGCAGATCCAGCCCCTGCACCAGCAAGGTCCAGTGCGGCTTGCTGAAGGGTGGCAGCTTCGGGCAAGGGCCCTGGCGCAGGCTCCATTGGCCATCGAAAGCCGTCACCAGGCGGGATTCGACATCCTCGCTGGCAGCCAGCCGGGCCAACTCGGTGCGTGTGGCCGGCGGCGTGATGCCTGGCAGGGCCTGGCGCACCAGCAAGGGCTTCTTCTGCCAGTGGCTGCGCATGAATTGCGCCGGGGACAAACCGCCAAGAAGTGGCGTGGATTGGTCAATATTCATGGGCCTGGATTGTGGCCTGCCCGCGGTATGCGATCATCCCGCCCATGCAAATTTCCGCCCCCTGTGTGGTCTCCCTGAGCTGGAGACTTGAAGATGCCCAAGGCCAGTTGATCGACGAGCTGAGCGAGGCGCTGGAGTTTTTCTACGGCGGCGACGACCTGTTCACCAAGGTCGAGGAAGCGCTGGCTGGCCAGGAGATCGGCTTCGAAGCCAGCCTGGCGCTGGAGCCCGAAGACGCCTTCGGCGAGTACGACTCCGCCCTGGTCTGTTTCGAGAGCCGCGCCGTGCTGCCCGAGAACGTCTCGGAAGGCATGCAGTTCGAAGGCCTGCCCGAAGGTGCGGCCAGCGAAGACATGCCGGCCGACCGTGTCTATACCGTCACCGAGGTCTATCCCGAACATGTGGTGCTTGACGGCAACCACCCCTTGGCGGGCATCGGCCTGCGCATGCATCTGAAGGTGCGCGATGTGCGCGAGGCCAGCGAGGAAGAGATCGAGGCTGGCAGTGTCGGCGAGGCGGTGTTCAGCCTGGTCAGCGGCGCGCCGCCGGACGCCTCCATCCACTGAGGCTCAGGCCTTGCCGGTGGAGCCAAAGCCGCCGGCACCGCGTGCGGACTGATCGAAGTCATCGACGCGGCGAAAGCCCGCCTGCACCACCGGCACCAGCACCAGCTGCGCAATGCGCTCCATCGGCTCGATCACGAAGGTGGTCTGGCCCCGGTTCCAGCAGCTGACCATCAGCTGACCCTGGTAGTCGCTGTCGATCAGGCCGACCAGATTGCCGAGCACGATGCCGTGTTTGTGGCCCAGGCCCGAGCGCGGCAGTATCAGCGCGGCCAGGCCGGTGTCGGCGATGTGAATCGCCAGACCGGTCGGGATCAAGGTCGTCTGACCGGGTTCCAAGGTGATGGCCGCATCGAGGCAGGCGCGCAGATCCAGGCCGGCCGAGCCGGGGGTCGCATAGGCAGGCAGTTGCTCGGCCATGCGGGCATCGAGCACTTTCAGGTCAACAGTCGTCGTGGTCATGGCTTGTCGTGCAGGCGCGTCGCGATCTCGCGGATCAGCTCGCGCGCCAGGCTCAGTTTGTCGTTATGAAGGAGTTCGCGCTGGCCTTGGGCATCGACCAGCAGCAGCGCATTGTCGTCGCGGCCGAAGGTCGCCGGCCCGAGATTGCCGACGATCAACGGCACACCCTTGCGCAGCAGCTTCTCGCGCGCATGCTTGAGCAGGTCGCGGCTCTCGGCCGCGAAGCCCACACAAAAAGGCCTGTCCGCCAGCGCCGCCACGGCGGCCAGGATGTCGGGGTTCTCGGTCAGCTCAAAGCTCGGCGCCGCGCTGGCGCTGGCGCTGCTGCCGTCCTTCTTGATCTTGTGCTCGTTGATCTGCGCCGGCCGCCAGTCAGCCACCGCAGCGGTCGCGATGAAGACATCGTGCGCCGCCGCGCGCGGCAGCACCGCGTCATACATCTGCAGCGCGGTCTGCACATCGACACGCCGCACGCCGCGCGGCGTGGCCAGATGCACAGGCCCGGCCACCAAGGTGACCTCGGCGCCGGCCTCGGCCGCCGCGCGCGCGATCGCAAAACCCATCTTGCCGCTGGAGCGATTGGTGAGGCCGCGCACCGGGTCGATGGGCTCGAAGGTCGGTCCGGCCGTGATCAGGAGCTGCTTGCCGGCCAGCAGCTTGGGCTGGAAGAAGGCGATCAGTTCATCTCGCAGCTCGGCGGCCTCCAGCATGCGGCCATCGCCGATCTCGCCGCAGGCCTGGTCGCCATTGCCGGGGCCCAGCACGACCGCGCCATCGGCGCGCAGCTGCGCGATATTGCGCTGCGTGGCCGGGTGCGCCCACATCTCGCGGTTCATCGCCGGCGCCACCAGCAGCGGGCAGCGCTCGGCAGGCCGCGCCAGCGCGGTCAGGCTCAGCAAATCATCGGCCCGGCCCTGCACCAGCTTGGCGATGAAGTCGGCGCTGGCCGGCGCCACCAGCATCACATCGGCACGCCGCGTCGCATTGATATGGGCCATATTGTTGGGCTCGCGCGCGTCCCACTGGCTCATCAGCACCGGCTGGTTGGACAGGGCCTGCATGGTCACCGGCGTGATGAAGGCCTCGGCGGCCTCGCTCATCATCACCTGCACGGTGGCGCCGGCCTTGATCAGCAGCCGCACCAGCTCGGCGGACTTGTAGCAGGCGATGCCGCCCGAGAGGCCCAGCAAGACATGCTTGCCGGCGAGTTGTGTGCTTTCAGACATGGCGCGCACTCTAGCAGGCTCTATGCTCGCGGCCATGCCCGTGGACTATCTCGCCGAACTGACCGCCCCGCAGCGCAGCGCGCGTGCCAATCTGCATCTGGGCGCCGGCCTGGCCTTTGTGGCCGGCGCGCTGAATGCTGGCGGCTTTCTGGCGGTGGGCCAATACACCTCGCACATGACCGGCATGGTCTCGGGCGCGGCCGACCATATCGCGCTGGGGCAGATCGGCTTGGCGCTGAGCGCCGTCGTCGCGGTGCTGGCCTTTGTGCTGGGCGCGCTCAGCACCGCCGTGCTGGTCAACTACAGCCGCCGGCGCCGCCCGGTCTGGGCCTATGTGCCGACCCTGGTGCTGGAGGCGGCTTTGCTGCTGGTGTTCGGCCTGATCGGCAGCGAGATGCTGCCGCACCAGATCGAGCGGGTCTCGCTGACCGCGCTGCTGCTGTGTTTTGTGATGGGCTTGCAGAATGCGCTGATCACCAAGATCTCGAATGCCGAGATCCGCACCACCCATGTCACCGGCCTGCTGACCGATCTGGGTATGGAGCTGGGGCGCCTGCTCTACTGGAATCGGAACCCGGTCGGCCCCAGGGTGCAGGCCGATCGCCGGCGCCTGACAATCCATGCCAGCCTGGTGCTGGCCTTTTTCATCGGCGGCCTGGCCGGTGCGCTGGGCTTCAAGCATGCCGGCTTCATCGCCACCGTGCCCTTGGCCCTGGCTCTGGTCGTGTTGGCTGCAGCCAGCCTGCTGAGGCCGCAGCTGCAGCCTCCGCTGTAGATCAGCGACGCTTGAACACCAGATCCCAGACGCCGTGGCCCAGCTGGATGCCGCGGTTCTCGAACTTGGTCAACGGCCGGTAGGCCGGCTTCTCGGCATAGCCGGTTCCGGTCGCTGCGGTGTTCTCCAGCCCCGGTTCGGCACTCAGCACCTCCAACATCTGCTGGGCATAGGGCTCCCAGTCGGTGGCCAGATGCAGATAGCCGCCGGGCTTGAGGTGCTGGATCAAGGTAGCGACGAACTCGGCCTGGATCAGGCGGCGCTTGTTGTGGCGCTTCTTGTGCCAGGGGTCGGGAAAGAAGATGTGCACGCCGGCCAGCGAGGCGGGCGCAACCATCTGCGCCAGCACCTCGACCGCGTCATGCTGGACGATGCGGATATTGGCAATCTGCTGCTCGTCAATCAGCTTCAGCAAGGCGCCGACCCCGGGCTCATGCACCTCGCAGCCGATGAAGTCATGGTCCGGCAGCGTCTGTGCGATCTGGGCCGTGGCCCCGCCCATGCCGAAGCCGATCTCCAGCACCAGCGGCGCCTCGCGGCCGAAGACCTCGGCCGGCTTCAGCAGCTCTGGCTTGAAGGGCAGCACAAAGCGTGGGCCCAGCTCGGCCAGGGCCTTGATCTGGCCCGTGCCCATGCGGCCGGCGCGCGTGACAAAGCTCTTGATCGCGCGGCGCGGCGGGGTGTCGGGAGAATCGGACATGGCGGGGTGAACGGGGAGAAAGAAGGAGCGGGGGCGAAAGTCTAGCCGACCCGCGCCGCGATCAGCGGCAAGGCCTGCCAGGGCGTGCCGGGCTCGGCGAGCTCGCAGGCCGCTTGCAGCGAAGCCACCGCGCGCTCGGCATCGGGCTCGCTGCCTGCATGCACCCAGGCCAGTGGCTCGCCGGCCTGCAGCTCGTCGCCCAGCTGGCGCATGCCGGACAGGCCCACGCGCATATCGATCACATCGCCGGCCTGGCGGCGGCCGCCGCCGAGCTCGACGATGATCAGGCCGATCTCGCGGGTGCGCATCGCCGTCAGGCGACCGGGTCGCAAGGCCAGCACCGGGCGCAGCACCGGTGCCTCGGGCAGGTAGGCGGCCGGCCGCTCCAGCAGGTCGGCCGGGCCGCCCAGCGCCGCGACCATCGCCGCGAACTTCTCGGCCGCCGCGCCGCTGTCCAGCGCCCGCTGCAGCTTGGCACGCGCCTGGGCCTCGTCGCCGGCCAGGCCACCCAGCAGCAGCATCTCGGCGGCCAGCGCCAGCGTCACCTCGTGCAGGCGCGGCTCGCGCGGCTCGCCCCTCAGATAGGCAATGGTCTCGTGGATCTCCAACGCATTGCCGACCTCGCTGCCCAGCACCTGGTTCATATCGGTGATCAGCGCCCGGGTCTTCATGCCGGCGCCATTGGCCACCTCGACAATGCTCTGGGCCAGCTGCTGCGCCATCGCCGGCGAGTCGGCAAAAGCGCCATTGCCCCATTTGACGTCCATCGCCAGGCCCTGCAGGCCGGCGGCCAGCTTCTTGGAGAGGATGGAGGCGGTGATCAGCGGCACGCTCTCGACCGTCGCGGTGACGTCGCGCGTCGCGTAAAAGCGCTTGTCGGCCGGGGCCAGATCGGCGGTCTGGCCGATGATGGCGCAGCCCAGCGAGCGCACGATGCGGTCGAACTCGGCCGGGGCCGGCGTCGTCGTGTAGCCGGGTATCGCTTCGAGCTTGTCGACCGTGCCGCCGGTATGGCCCAGGCCGCGGCCGGCAATCATGGGCACATAGCCGCCGCAGGCGGCCACCAGCGGCGCCAGCATCAGGCTGACCTTGTCGCCGACCCCGCCGCTGGAGTGCTTGTCCAGCACCGGGCCGGGCATGTCCGGCCAGCTCAGCACGCGGCCCGAGTGCATCATTGCCCGCGTCAGTGCCACGCATTCGTCGCGCCCCATGCCGCGCAGGAACACGGCCATGCCCAGCGCGGCGACCTGGCCTTCGCTCCAGCTGCCGTCGACCAGGCCGCGCACAAAAGCCTGGATCTGCGCCTCGGACAGCGCCGCGCCGTCGCGCTTGCTGCGGATGATTTCCTGAGCCAGCATCATCGCTGCCGCTCCTCTCTTGAATGCATCAGTAGGCGCTGGTGGCGGGCGCCGGGGCCTGGCCCGACAGCGTCGCGAGAATGTCGTTGAGCAAGCCGCTGGCCCCGAAACGCAGGCGCTGCGGCGTCAGCGCGGCGGTGCCGAGCTTGTCGGCAGCGAGCCGCAGATAGGCCTGGGCCTCGGCCACCGTGCGGATGCCGCCGGAGGCCTTGAAGCCGGCATGCGGCAGGCCGCTGGCCGCGATCTCGCCGAGCATCACCGCCGCCGCCTGCGGCGTGGCCGACAGCGGACTCTTGCCGGTGCTGGTCTTGACGAAATCGGCCCCGGCCATCAGGGCCAGACGGGTCGCCTCGGCAATCAGCTCGCCGGTCCTGAGCTCGCCGCTTTCGATGATGACCTTCAAGGTCAGCGGCCGGCTGGCGTGGCGCACCTCGGCCAGGAACTCGGCGACTTCGGCCGCCTGTCCGGCCATCAGCGCGCGGTAAGGCAGCACCACATCGACCTCGTCGCCACCGGCCGCCGCAATCGCCTCGACATCGGCCAGCGCACGCGCCAGGTCGAGCGCGCCGTCGGGGAAATTGGCCACCGCCGCCACCTTGATCGTGCCCGGCAGCAACGCCCTCGCCTGCGCGACAAAGCGCGGCCAGATGCAGATTGCGGCCACCGGGCCGAACTCGGTCTGGGCACGGCGGCACAGGGCCTCGATATCGGCAGCGCTGTCGGCCTCGTTGAGGCTGGTCAGATCCAGGCAGGCCAGGGCCTGGCGAGCGGCAGCATGCAGGTCCATGACCATCAGGCCCGCAACGAAGGCAGCTCGGCCAGGCCGGCGATCACCTGGGCCAGGAACTTCGCCGCGCTGTCGCCCGAGGCCTGGGCCTGCTGCAAGGTCAGCGCATGGGTCAGGGCCTCGGCCGACAGGCCGGCGGCCATATTGGTCATCAGCGCGATGCCCATCACGCGCAGGCCGGCATGGCGGGCCAGGATGGTCTCGGGCACGGTGCTCATGCCCACGGCATCGGCGCCCCAGGCCGCGAACATGCGGATCTCGGCCGGCGTCTCGAACTGCGGCCCAACAGCCCAGACGTAGACGCCCTCGCCCAGCTTCATGTTTTGGGCCTGGGCCACCTTCTTGGCATGGCTGCGCAGCTCGGCGTCATAGGCCGTGCTCATGTCGACAAAACGCTCGCTGCCCGGCTCGCCGATCAGCGGCGAGCGCTGTGGCGCGTTGATGTGGTCGGCGATCAGCATCAGGCTGCCGGGCGGCGTGTGGGCGCGCAGCGAGCCCGAGGCATTGGTCTGCAGCAGCACCCTGACACCCCAGCGCTTCAAGCTGCGCAGCGCGCCGGCCATGCCGGTGCAGTCGCCGCTCTCATAGGTGTGGGCGCGGCCGCGCAGCATCACGACGCGCTGCGCGCCGATCTGGCCGACGACGATCTCGTTGACATGGCCCTCCACCTTGGGCTGCGGAAAGGCCGGCAGCTCGGTATAGGGCAGGTTTTGCGCGCCCTCGACATGGCTGACGGCGCCGGCCCAGCCCGAGCCCAGCACCACGGCCACTTCGGGGGCCGGGCCGAACAGGGCTTGCAGCTTGGCGACGGTGGCGGCGATCGCCTGTTCTTGTGTGTTCATTGTTCTTGTCTCCCGGGAGTTCAGGTCTTCAAATGTTCGGGGCCGAAGCTGAAGGGCAGCAGCTGCTCCAGCGTCCATTGCTGGCGGATGCCGCCCGGGTCGGCCGCGATGATCAGCAGATCGGGGCCACCGAACTCGCGCAGCTTCTGGCGGCAGCCGCCGCAGGGCGTGATGATGTCGGGCCCCGGGCCGCTGACCAGCACCGCCTGGGCCCGGCGCGAGCCGGCCATCAGCATCACGCCCAGGGCCGTGGCCTCGGCACACCAGCCTTGAGGATAGGCGGCGTTCTCCATATTCGCACCCAGATGGATGAGGCCGTGCTCGTCGAGCACGGCGGCACCGACCGCATAGCGCGAATACGGCGAATAGGAACGCTGGCGGGCCTGCAGCGAGGCCTCCAGCAGGCGCTGCTGCAACTCGGGCGTCAGGGTCATGATCAACGTTCCTTGATATAGGGCCGGCCCAGCGCCTTGGGCGCCAGCGCCTGGCCGATGAAGCCGGCCAGCAGCACGACGGTCAGGATATAGGGCAAGGCCTGGATCAGCTGCACCGGCACCTCGCCGCCGCCCAGCACGGCCGGCAGCGCCACGCCCTGCATCCGGATCGCCACCGCGTCCAGGAAGCCGAACAGCAGGCAGGCGAACATGGTCGGCACCGGCTTCCACTTGCCGAAGATCATCGCGGCCAGCGCGATGAAGCCGCGGCCGGCCGTCATATTCGGGCTGAAGTTGGCGTTCTGCGCCAGGGTCAGATAGCTGCCGGCCAGGCCGCACAACACACCGTTCATCAGCAGCGCCGCATAGCGCAGCCGCGGCACCGAGACGCCGGCCGCGTCAACCATGGCCGGGTTCTCGCCGACCGCACGCAGGCGCAGGCCCGGCTTCGTGTGCTCCAGGAAGAACCAGACCGCAGCGACCAGGAAGAAGGCCAGATAGACCAGCACGTTATGGCTCAGCAGGCCGTGGCCGATCACCGCGCCCCACCAGTCGCCGGCCACCGGCTCGGCATAGGCCGTGCTCAGGCCCGTCAGGCGCACCTCGGTGCCGACCGGCGGGGTCTGGCCACCCTGGGCGAACCAGGCGATGCCCAGCACCACGGTCAGGCCGGCGGCCACCATATTCAGCGCCACGCCGGTGATCACCTGGTCGCCGCGATGGCTGACACAGGCAAAGCCGTGCAGCAGCGACAGCGCGCAGGCCACGGCGATGGCCGCCACCAGCCCCATGCCGGTCGAGTGGCTGGCGCTGGCCGCAGCGGCCGCGGCAAAGGCCGCGAACAGCATCTTGCCTTCCAGGCCGATGTCGATGACGCCGGAGCGCTCCGACAGCAGGCCGGCCAGCGCGCACAGCAGGAGCGGCGTCGTCACGCGCAAGGTGGACGCCAGCACGGATCCGATCAGTACTTCATCCATGGGACACCGCCGTGCGTTGGAAGGCCGCGTACAGCTTGGCAAACAGCGGCGCGCTGACCATGGCCATCGCGCCGGCAAACAAGACGATCAGCCCCTGCACCGTCACCACCATCTCGCGACTGAAGCCGGGCACCTCGAAGGCCACCTCGACCCCGCCCTGGTAGAGCACGCCAAACAGCAGCGAGGCCAGCACAATGCCCACCGGATGGTTGCGACCCATCAGCGAGACCGCGATGCCGGTGAAGCCGGCGCCGGCAACAAAGTCCAGGGTCAGCTTGCCCTGCACGCCGGAGATCTCGTTGACCCCCACCATGCCGGCCAGCGCGCCGGACAGACCCATCGCGATCAGCACCTGCATGCGCGGCCGGATGCCGGCATAGTGCGCCGCCTTGGGCGCGCTGCCGACCGAGCGCAGCGCATAGCCGGCGCGGCTCTTCCACAGAAACCACCAGACGAAGACACAGGCCAGCAGGGCCAGCAGCAGGCTCAGATTCAGTGGCGACGAGGGCATCTGGACGCCCAGGCTCTGCGCCAGGTTGTGCAGGGCCGGCATGCGGGCGCTGTCGGCAAAGTTCGCGCTCTCCACCGCCATACTGCCCTTGGGCCGCAGCACATTGACCAGCAGATAGACATTCAGGCTGCTGGCCAGGAAGTTGAACATGATGGTGGTGATGACGATATGGCTGCCGCGCCAGGCCTGCAGATAGGCCGGCACCAGCGCCCAGACCATGCCGAACAGCGCGCCCGAGACCACCAGCAGCGGCAGCATCAGCCAGGCCGGCAGGCTCGCGCTCAAGGCCAGCGCCATCAGGGCCACGCCCAGACCGCCAAAGGTGGCCTGGCCCTCGCCGCCGATATTGAACAGGCCGCCATGAAAAGCCATCGCGACCGCCAGACCGGCAAAGATGAAGGTGGTCGTGTAGTACAGCGTGTAGCCCAGGCCGCGCACGCTGCCGAGAGAGCCCTGCAGCAGCACCGCCAGCGCCTGGGTCGGGCTCTGCCCGATCACCAGCACCACCAAGCCCGCCACCGCGAGCGCCACGCACAGATTCCACAGCGGCAACAGGCCGACATCCATCCAGCGCGGCAGTTGCAAGGATTGACTGCTACTCATGACTCCACGGGCTCCGCCGCCTGGGCCGCCATCAGCAGGCCCAGACTCTTCTCATCACATTGATCGATGGCCAGCTCGCCGGTGATGCGGCCGCCATTCATCACCAGCACCCGGTCCGCCAGCGCCAGGATCTCATCGAGCTCGGAGCTGACCAGCAGCACCGCGCAGCCGGCGTCGCGCAGCGCGCGCAGCTGCTGGTGGATGAACTCGATGGCGCCGATATCGACGCCGCGCGTCGGCTGGCCCACCAGCAGCACGCTCGGCGCCTGGCCGATCTCGCGCGCCAGGATCAGCTTCTGCTGGTTGCCGCCGGAAAACTTCGACGAGCCCAGCTGCGCATCGCGCGGCCGCACATCGAAGCGCTCCATCATCTCGGCGGTCTGCGCCCGCATATGGCCCTGATTCATCGCCCAGCCGGCCGGGCCGGCGCGGTACTGCGCCTGCTCGTGATAGCCCAGCGCGGCGGTCTCCCAGGCCGGGAAGCTCATCACCATGCCGCAGACCTGCCGGTCTTCCGGCACATGGGCCAGCTTCAGCAGCCGCGCCTGGCCGGGCTCCAGCCAGGCGGTGGCGGCATCGAAACTCGCCGCGCCGACGCTCAGCCGGCCGGCATCGGGCGCGCGCATGCCCGACAAGACCTCCAGCAGCTCGCTCTGACCATTGCCCGAAACGCCGGCCACGCCGACGATCTCGCCGGCCTGCAGCCGCAGCGTGATGCCCGACAGCACGGCCACGCCCTGCGCATCGCGCAGGGCCAGGTCTTGCGCCTGCAAGCGCAGGCTGTCGCCACGCTTGGCGGCGCCGCTGCGGCCCAGATTGACCTTGCGCCCGACCATGGCCTCGGCGAGGTCCTCCGGGCTGGTGTCGGCGATCGCACTGGTCTTGATCACCTGACCGGCGCGCATCACCGTGACCTCGTCGCACAAAGCCATCACTTCCTTGAGCTTGTGCGTGATCAGGATGATGGTCGTGCCCATGGCCTTCAGGCGGCGCAGGGTCTCGAACAGCTGCAGCGTCTCCTGCGGGGTCAGCACGGCGGTCGGCTCGTCCAGGATCAGGATCTTGGCGCCGCGGTACAGGGCCTTCAGGATCTCCAGGCGCTGCAGCTCACCGACCGGCAGGTCGCCGACCAGCTCGTCCAGCCGCACATGCAGGCCGGTGTCGCGCATCAGCGCTTCCAGCTTGGCCCGCACCTCACGCTTGGCGCGGCCCAGAAAGAAGGCCGGCTCGGCGCCCAGCATCACATTGTCCAGGCAGCTCAGGGTCTCGACCAGCATGAAATGCTGGTGGACCATGCCGATGCCCAGCGCGATCGCCTGGTGCGAGTTGGCGATCGCCACCGAGCGGCCGGCCACCTCGATATGGCCGGCATCGGCCTGGTAATAGCCATAGAGAATGGCCATCAAGGTGCTCTTGCCGGCGCCGTTCTCGCCGACCAGGCCGTGCACCGTGGCCGGGGCCACGCTCAGATCCACACTGCGATTGGCCTGCACCGCGCCGAAGCGCTTGCTGATCCCGCACAGGCGTACCGCCGGAGGCACTCGTGTGCCGCTGCTTGCTTCTGACATCAGGATCAGTGCTCGTGCTCTCGTACTCTCGGGAGATCAGTACTTGCAGGCGTTGTCGGCCATGTAGTCGGCCACCTTGATCTTGCCGGCGATGATGTCGGCCTTGTAGGCATCGACCTTGGTCTTCAGCGCGGCGCTGACCAGCTTGGCGTTGTGCTGGTCCATCGCGTAGTCGACGCCGCCTTCCTTCAGGCCCAGCACGCTCAGGCCCGGCTTGTAGGACTTCAGCACGTTGTAGACGGCCACGTCGACGCGCTTGACCATCGAGCTCAGCATCGTGCCGGGCTGCATATGGTTCTGGTTGCTGTCCACGCCGATGGCCAGCTTGGACGCATCCTTGGCGGCCTGGTAGACGCCCGAGCCGGTGCCACCGGCGGCGGCGAACACGACATCGACGCCCTTGGCGAACTGCGCCTTGGCCAGCTCGCCGCCGCGCGTCGGATCGTTCCAGGCGCTGGCGGTGGTGCCGGTCATATTGCTGAACACCTCGGCCTTGGTATTGGCCACCTTGGCGCCCTGCTCGTAGCCGCACTGGAATTTGCGGATCAGCGGAATGTCCATGCCGCCGATGAAGCCGACCTTGCCGGTCTTGCTCGACAGGCTGGCCATCGCGCCGACCAGGAAGCTGCCCTCATGCTCCTTGAACACCACCGACTGCACGTTCGGCAGGTTCACGACCATGTCGATGATGGCGAACTGCGACTTCGGGAACTCCTTGGCCACCTGCTCCAACGCCGAGGCCTGGGCAAAGCCGATCGAGATGATGGGGCTGGCGCCGCGCTCGGCCATGCGGCGGATCGCCTGCACGCGCTGGGTGTCGTTGCTGATCTCGAACTCGAGATAGGTTTTGCCGCTCTCCTGCTTCCAGCGCTCGATGCCGCGGTAAGCCGACTCGTTGAACGATTTGTCGAACTTGCCGCCCATGTCGAAGATGATGGCCGGCTGAGCCTGGGCCGACGCCGACAGCGAAACGGCGGACAGGGAGGCGGCCAGCATGGCGCCGACGAGCGTGGATTGAGCGATCATTGCGTACCCATCAAGACTGGTTGAACACAGCTCGCCACGCTGCCAGCCTCGCCACGGGGACGGACATCGAACAAGCGCAGAGGCGAGACCGGACGGATTGTAGGAAATGTCAGTGTAATGGCAGCTCAAGGAAAACGCTAAACGTTTGCGCCCCAGCATTCATGCGTTTGCGCAAATTCCTGGAGCACTGTGCCTTGACGGTCTGGCGAGGGCTGGCGGGGGCTATCAATGAGGCGGAGGATCGTCTGGCGGCCGCTCCCGCAGCTCACGCTGCCCGCGCCGCCATTTCCGCCAGTCCCACCACTGCCACAGCGCCCAGGCCATCACGGCACCGAACACCAGCAGCAGCTCGATCAGCCCGTAGAAGCGCTCCGCGCTCATTGGTGCACCCTTCGGCCTGCGGCCTGTCCCGCCGAGCGGGAGCGAGCTTGCTCGGGGTGGCCCTGCGCGGCGCTCATGCGCCGTCGCGCAGGAACAGGCGCTGCACCGAGGCCATCCAGTGCCGGTGCGCCTCGCCGGCGCTGCCATGCAGCTCGCTGAGCGCGCCATGCAGCATCTTGCGCGTCAGCGCGCCGGACAGGGCCTCCATCACCGCCTCGACATCCTGGCCCCGGGCCAGCGCGCGGCGCGCCTTGGCCAGCTCGGCCTGGCGCCAGTCCTCGGTCTGGCGCTGCAGGGCCTGGATCAGCGGCACGCTAGCGCGCTGCTCCAGCCACTGGGCAAAACTCGTGACCCCGGCGCTGACGATGGCCTCGGCCTGCTGCACCGCCGCCTGGCGGCGCTCGCCATTGCCCTGCACCAGCCGGGCCAGGTCATCGACCGTGTAGAGATAGACATCGTCCAGCGCCGCGACCTCGGGCTCGATATCACGCGGCACGGCCAGATCCAGCATCAACACCGGCCGACGCTTGCGCGCCTTCAGCGCCCGCTCGACCGCGCCCAGGCCGATCAGCGGCAGGCTGCTGGCGGTGCAGCTGATCACGACATCGAACTCGTGCAGGCGCTGGCCCAGCTCGGCCAGCGGCAGCGAGGCCGCGCCCAGCCGTGCCGACAAGACCTGACCCCGCTCCAGGCTGCGGTTGGCCACCGTGATGCTGCGCGGCCGGTGCGCGGCCACATGGGTGGCCACCAGCTCTATCATCTCGCCGGCGCCGACAAAGAGCACCCGGGTGTCGTGCAGATCCTCGAACAGCTGCAGCGCCAGCTGCACGGCCGCCGCCGCCATGCTGACCGCATGCGCGCCGATCTCGGTGCTGCTGCGCACCTCCTTGGCCACCGCGAAGCTGCGCTGGAACAGCTGGTGCAAGGTCGCACCGAGCGCGCCGGCGCTGTCGGCCTCGCGCACCGCCGCCTTCATCTGGCCGAGGATCTGCGGCTCGCCCAGCACCATCGAGTCCAGCCCCGAGGCCACGCGGAAGGCGTGGCGCGCGGCCGCCTCGCCCTGCAGGAAGTAGCTGTGGCTGCGCAGGCTCTCGGCGCTGGTGCGCCCCTGGGCGGCCAGCCATTCGATCGCCGGCTCGGCCAGCTCCAGCGCATGGCGCGGGCAGGCGGAGGACGGCAGGCCGACATAGAGCTCGGTGCGGTTGCAGGTGGAGAGGATGGCCACCTCGGGCTGGGCCCGGGCCAGGTGGCTGCGCAGGCCCTGCACGCTGCGGCCCAGCGCCTCCAGCGGGATCGCGAAGCGCCCGCGCAGATCCAGCGGCGCGCTGCCGTGGTTGAGCCCCAGCGCGAGCACGCTCATGCTGGGCTGCGCCCGAAATGGGTCTGGCGCTCCCGACGCTCCAGACGCTCGAACAGATCGATCACAAAGTCGACCTTGCCGGCGGTCTGCGGCGGCGCCTCCGTGGCCGCCACGGCCGCCAGCAAGGGCAAGTTGGCCGGCAGCGGCGGCGCCTGCAACAAGGCGTTGTCGGGCCACAGGCTCAGCCCCGCGCGCAGCAGCAGGCCGCTCTTGCGCCGGCCGGACACCACCGCCCGGCGGCTGACCGAATCGCCGTCGGCCCGCGCCACCTCGTGGCCGATCTCGGCATAGAGCAGGCGCGCCGCATTGATGCCCGGCCGGCAGGCCATCGGCAGGCTGGCCACGCCCGAGGCCGCGCGGGCGTACAGCTCATCGGCACTGGCCAGCAGACGCTGCATCACGCCGGCCAGCGCCGGCTCGAAGCGCGGTGCGGCCAGCCAGGCCTCGGGGGCTATGCCGGCCTCGCGCAGCCACTGGCGCGGCAGGTAGAGCCGGCCCATGCGGGCGTCTTCGCCGACATCGCGGGCGATATTGGACAGCTGCATCGCCACGCCCAGGTCGCAGGCCCGCGCCAGCGCCGGCGCCCCGCGCACGCCCATCAAGAGGCTCATCATCGCGCCCACCGTGCCGGCCACGCGGGCGGCATAGTCCTGCAGCTCGTCCAGCGTCTCGTAGCTGCGGCCCTCGACATCCCAGGACAGGCCCTCGATCAGCAGGTCCAGCAAGGCGCGCGGGATCGCATAACGCGCGACGACGGCGGCCAGCGCCCGGTCGGCCGCCACGGCTTGAGGCCGGCCCTCGAACACCCGGTCCAGGCGGCGGCGCAGCTGCGTGATCGCCAGGCGGCGTCCGCCCTCGACATCGACCGTGTCGTCGGCCAGACGGCAAAAACCATAGAGCACGGTCGCCGGCGCGCGCACCGCCGGCGGCAGCAGCAGCGAGGCCGCATGAAAGGTCTTGGAGTTGGCGGCCAGGCTGGCGCGGCAGGCCGCCAGATCGGCGTCCAGCAGCGGCGGGAGGGCCTCAGGCCAGTGATGCAGTGCTGACATGGCTGGGGATTCCTTGCTCGGCCAGGGGATGGCGGTTGCGGCCCAGATCGCGCCCATGAGGCACGATGGCGTCCAGCACCTTGGCCGAGGACAGCACGCCCGGCAGGCCGGCGCCCGGATGCGTGCCGGCCCCGACCAGGTAGAGGCGCTCGACTTCCTCGCTGCGGTTGTGCGGCCGGAACCAGGCGCTTTGCGTCAGCACCGGCTCCAGCGCAAAGGCCGCGCCCTTGTAGGAGCTCAGCCGGTCCTGGAAGTCCTGCGGCGTCAGCATCAGCGAGCTGACCACCGCCTGCTCCAGCCCCGGCAGCAAGGTCTCGGACAGGCGCTTGGCAATCGCCGCGCGATAGGGCTCGGCGCGCTCGCGCCAGTCGACGCCGGCCTCCAGATGCGGCACCGGGGCCAGCACATAAAAGGTGTCGCAGCCCGGCGGCGCGAGGCTGGCATCGGTGGCGGTGGGCCGGTGCAGATAGAGGCTGAAATCCTCGGCCAGGTGCTTGTGCGTGAAGATGTCGTCCAGCAGCCCCCGGTAGCGCGGGCCCAGCGAGATCGTGTGGTGGGCCACATCCGGGTACTGGCGCTTGGTGCCGAAGTACCAGACGAAGAGGCTCATCGAGTAGCGGGCTTTGTCGATGCGCCGGTCGGTCCAGCGATGCCGGTAGCGCTTTGGCAGCAGATGCTTGTAGGTCCAGGCCGAATCGGCGTTGGAGACCACGACATCGGCCGCCAGCGTCTGGCCCGAGGCCAGCCGCACCCCGCAGGCCGCGCCCCGCTCCACGAGGATTTCCTCCACGCCCTGGCCGCACAGCACCTGCCCGCCCTGCCCCTCGATCAGCCCGACCAGGCCGCGCACCAGCGCCCCGGTGCCGCCCATCGCGAAATGCACGCCGAAGCGCCGCTCCAGAAAGGCGATCAGGCAGTAGACGGACGTGGTCGAGAAGGGGTTGCCGCCCACCAGCAAGGACTGGAAGGTCAGCACCACGCGCAGCTTCTCGTGCTTCACATGCTTGCAGGCCAGACCCCAGACCGTGCGGTAGCCCTCCAGCTTCAGCAGATCGGGCAGCACCTTGGCCATCGCGGTCCAGCTGTCGAACGAGACATGGCCCAGCTGCTCGAAGCCCACCTTGTAGATCGCCTCGCTGGCTTGGAGAAAGCGCTCGTAGCCGGCCACATCCTCGGGCGCGAGCCGGGCCACCTCGGCGCGCATCGCCTGCGCATCGCCGCTGTAGTCGAACACCGTGCCGTCGTCGAAGCGCACCCGGTAGAACGGCGCGACCGGCCGCAGGTCCACATCGTCGGCCAGGCGCCGGCTGCACAGCGCCCACAGCTCCTCGAACAGAAAGGGCGCGGTGATCACGGTCGGGCCGGCGTCGAAGGTGAAACCGTCCTGCCGGTGCACATAGGCGCGGCCGCCGGGGGCGTCGAGCTTTTCGAGTACCGTCACCCGGTAGCCGCGAGCGCCCAGCCGCACCGCCGCCGCCAGGCCGCCGAAGCCGCTGCCGATGACCAGGGCCTGAGGACGCGCATCGGGACCCGCATCAGGACGCTCATCAGCACGGGCATGGGGCGCTGCCTCCGGCAGGGCGGCGGAGCTGGGCGAGCTGGGCGGATGGCCGGGCGTCAACATGGCTTGATCCTAGACGTGTCTAGTTTAGTTGACAATAGGCATTGACATGAAAACTGACAGCCCCCTGCCCTCAGAGCTGCTGCTGCAGCAACTGCAAGCCGGCGCGCTGCGCTGGCGCGTGCAGCGCGCGGGCAGCCAGACGGGGCTGCCCCGCCTGCTCTTGCTGCATGGCACGGGCTCTTCGCTGCAGTCCTGGGCGCCCTGCCTGCCCGGGCTGGCCGAGCACTTCTCCCTGCTGATCCCCGATCTGCCGGGCCATGGCGGCAGCGAAGGCTTTGCCGACGGTCAGGCCAGCCCGGCCCGCATGGCCCAGGCCCTGGGCGAGCTGCTGGCCGCGCTCGATTGGCAGCCCGAGCTGGTGGCCGGTCATTCGGCCGGCGCAGCAGTGATGGTGCAGATGTGCCTGGACGGCCTGCTGCCGCAGGCACGCGGGCTGCTGGCCGTCAACGGTGCGCTGCAGCCGCTACCGGGCCTGATGGGCGTGGTGGCCCCGGCCGTGGCCAAGCTCGCGGCCCGCAGTGGCGCCTGGCTGCCCGCCTGGGTGACCCGCCACGCCGGCCAGCCCCGCGCGCTGAAGAACCTGATCGCCTCCACCGGCTCACGCCTGGACGAGTCCGGCGTGCAGCACTACCGCGAATTACTGGCCCAGCCCGCCCATGTGCGCGGCGTGCTGGACATGCTGGCCAGCTGGCGGCTGGAGGACTTGCAGGCCCGCCTGCCCGAGCTGCACCTGCCGCTGTGGCTTGCCGCAGGCCTGGCCGACCGCACGGTGGCGCCGGTGCAGTCGCTGGAACTGGCGCGCTGGCTGCCGGGCGCGAGCTTTCATCCGCTGCCGGGGCTGGGGCATTTGGCGCATGAGGAGGCGCCGGAGCGGGTGAATGGGTTGCTGATGGGGTTGAGGGATGAGGCGCGGGGCCGTGCGACGAACGTGCCCTCCAGTGGGCAGCCTTGACTGGTGCGACGGCTCTCGGCCCTGATTAGTTCTCGGCCTCAAGCAACTGGGCGCCGCAATGCAGTCGCTCAACGCCCAAGGCAGTCGCCCGCTTAACTGCCCAATTAGGTGACGACGCTCATTACAAGAATTTCAGAAATGTTGCTCTCGGTAAGTGGGTCGTTTTGGTATTTTATTAGGCAATTTAATTGCACTTGGGATTCTGTCATTGATAGAATGAATTCTTCTACCGCTTGGTCGCCGATGTTTTTGAATCTGTAGTTACCTGGAGGTATGGCTTGATCAGACGCAACCCTGGCTTTTCCGGCCTTGTCATACTTGTTGAAGTCGAAAATATCGCATGATATTTTGACCGGCGCATCCTCTATTCTCGTGGGAGGCTGAAACAAGCCTTTCATATCAGATGTCAGTTCTAGGACGGGGGTGGAATCTGGCCCCTCGAGAGCGATTTTTTTAACTTCTTCTCCCTCGAGAAGGTTATCTATCTCTCGGACTGCACCAATAATCTGAGTTCCTATTTGATAGACAGGGCCGTGATAGTTGATGTGGACGTCGCCTGCGGTTACCGCTGTATTGCCGTTCCCATCTTGAGTGATCTGCACTGTCTTGTCTTGATGTGCTAGCTCATGGATGGCTTTGAGAAAGTCGAAGGCATTTTTCGTTGCTTCCCATATGTTAGGAGTCCCCTGCACAAAGGGGAAAACAGTTTGAAGGCCTGTGTATGTGAGGCCAAGGTAAGCGATGAAGGAACCATCTTCGTAGCGGGTGATCCGTGCTTGGAAGAGTTGCCTATCGTGCTCGTACAGACGCTTTTTGTCGGTGAGTGCTCGAAACTGGCCATCGAACACGTGCTGCAATGCGGTTAGTCCGGCAGCTAGTTTGTCTAGCCTGTCACCATTGTCAAAGGCGCGGCCATTCATCAGAAACTTATATGGATCTTGCATAGTCCTCCCTGAGTTTATTAATTGCTTTATTATCTATATACTGAATGCAAGTATCGAACAACACCAGAAGCTGCGTGCTAACAGCCTCCGCGCTCCACGAGCAAGTGCTTGTCGCATTTTGATTTCCTTCGCATCTCTATGGCTTCGAATGGCGCTATTTCGTCAAGCAAATGCTGCGCCGATTAAAAATGTCTTGCTTGCCTATGGGGCCGTCCATGTTGCCATCGCGTGGGTCCATTGGCTCACGCTGAGAACCCTGGCCCCAAGCTCATCGTGTCGCGTCCTCCCCGACATCTCGGAGGGCAACCGCAAGACTGAAATGCTTTGCAGCAGCCAGTCGTCAACGGCCACTCTCGGCCGGGACAAGCCGTCATCGCCAAACGACCCAACGCACTCCCCTTGCCCTCACTGTCCCACCGCCACCGCAGCACGCGACTGGCAGAGTAAGGTCTTGAATCTGAACTTCAAATTCAAGATTTGACCATCTTGATGCTTGCATACATTTTCACCTTCGGAATCAAGCTTGTTGACCGTAGCCGATCCCGCGATCGGTGAGCCCTATCCAATTCTGGGTTTGCACACATCAAGAAATCTGTCGCGCATGATGCGGGTGGCCAATCGATACTGGTTCTCGTCGAGCTTCTTGCTCGTTGCAATTGCGGCTGCCAGCCAAGCATTGTCAACGCAGTTGGCAACGTTCTTCGATCTGCAAGAGGCCCGTTGCTCTGGGGGCGTAGTTGCTGCCAGAAGCGCGTCGCCTCTCATCGCCTCAATGCCAAGCAACTCGTAGAAGGTAAGTAAAGATCGAATTTCAAGAGGAAGACTTTCCCGAAGAGAGACGGATGCATTCTGCCTCTCGAAAAGAGAAATCAACGCCTCAAGATACCCATCATCGACGACTATCTGCGCACTTGGATTCAAACCATCGAGCTCGCGCCTTTCGAGCAGTACCTTCTCTTCCGTGCTGATGTTTGCGAGCAGTACTGGGTAGAACATGCTGCTTCGCACATAAGCCAATGCCGCAGCAGCAATCCAGGGTGCCTTCCCTCCGGTGTTGATGTCGACGAAGCCCGACGAGATTTCAACAATGGCGCGCTCAAAGGATAAATATTCTATGAAATTGTCATACTGTGGCGAACCCATGATTCTGCGGATAACGTTGATATGTCCGTCTGTCAAAGCGTTCTGAATCGCTGCCTCTTGCAGCCGACCGGCGGCTGTAAAAATGGTCAACGTATCCGGATTGGGTGAACCCATTTCTTGAAGAATAGCCTCTCCGAACGCATCAAATCTCGGATCGCGTACCGCCTCTTGAACGTTGCTGCACCTGCTGAGCACCAGCGTCCGGTAGGCAAGTTCGCGGGCAATAGCCAAGTGATAAGTGCGTTGTTCGAGATGGATGCGTCCGTGGGCCGAGCCGCGAATGACGTCACGCAAGAACGCCGGGACTTCTTGTGCATGAGCGGCGCCTCCAAGAACCAGCATGGCAAGCGCCGTTACTTGGTAACGCAGTCCCAGAAAGAATGTTCGCATGTTGTATACCCCCACTACCATAGCTTTGACAGCCTAGCTTGAGGATCCACTGTACCCATGCAGAGTTTTCGTTGCCCCGTTGGGAAACGAAAACTAGGGTAATCGTGACGAAAGACCGGACCGGAGTTGACTGGAAGCGGTCAGGTACCCATGTTGCAAACGCTGGCAGCAATTGCTTCAAAGCACTTCCCACCCCTCACCGTCTCCCCGCCACCGCCGCATGCACATCCTTCGCCTGCCCCTGCGGCAGCGGCACATAACGCGCCGCCATGGCCTGGGCCAGGACCATGGCCTGGGGCTGCGGGCGCGGCGAGGTGTCGATCAGCACGCTGGCGAGGCCCGAGGCGCGCAGGCGCTGGGCGGCGCTCAGGGCGTCCTGCATGGCCAGGGCTCGGCCGGGGCTGCCGTCGCGGGCGATATTGGCGCGGGCATCGGTCAGGAAGACCAGCAGCGCCTGGCCGCCCTCGCGGGATTGCAGGCTGCTGCCCAGCAGCCAGGCGGCCTCGATGCCGGCGGCCAGCGGCGTGCCACCGCCGCCCGGCAGACCGGAGAGCGAGCGACGCGCGCGGACCAGCGAGCGCGTCGGCGCCAGCAGGACCTCGGCGCCCTCGCCACGAAAGGCGATCAGCGCGACCCGGTCGCGCCGCACATAGCAATCGGCCAGCAGCAGCTCGACCGCGCCCTTGGCCTCGGCCAGCCGGTTCAGCGCCTGCGAGCCCGAGGCATCGACGACAAAGACCGTCGTCGTCTCGTTCGGGCGGCCGTAGCGCTTGATGTGGAAGTCATCGCGGCGCAGCAGCAGCCGAGCCGGCGAGGCGCCCAGCCCCCGCTGCTCACGCTCCATCAAGCGCAGCCGCTGCCAGGGAATCGCAGCCCGCATCGTGGCCAGCAGATCGAGCCGGCTGCCCGCGCGAAGACTGCCCCGGCGCGGCGCCAGCGGCCGGCCGCTCTGCGCCGGGCGGGCGGCCGCACCACGCCGGCCGGCGGCGCCCGCAGCGCGCGATGGCGCACCGGCCAGGCTGGCCAGCAGGCCGGCCGGGATCGCGGCCTGGCTGGCGGCGATCAGCTGCTCCTGCAGGGCAGCCTGAGCCTGCTGCTCGCCGTCGCTGGGCTCGGGCGGCGAGGCCTCGGCGGCACTAGGCTCGGGCTCTGGCTCGGGCAGTGCCGATGCCTCGGGCTCCGGCGTTGATTCGGATTCGGATTCGGATTCGGATTCGGATTCGGCCTCAGGCTCAGCCTGCGACTGTGGCAAGGCCCGCGCGCGTGGCGCCAGCACCAGCCGGGCGGCCAGCTCGGCATCGGCCTGGTTCACCTCGTCCCGCCCGGCGATGGCCGCCGCCGCGCAGGCCGCGCGCCAGGCCTGCCAGGGCGGGCGCAGCGACACCAGGCCCAGCGCGGCGGCCGTGCCGCACAGCGCCTGCACGGTGGCCTCGTCGTAAGCGATATGGGCCAGCCGCCGCCGCGCCGCAGCGAGATCGAAAGGCAGCAAGACCTGACACTCGGCAGGCAAGTCGAAGACCGCACCCAGCGCCGGCGCAGCCGGGCTGGCGATCAGCGCCAGCCGCTCCCGCAGGCTGGCCGGCACTGGCTCCTCGGTCGACTGCCCTTCATCGAGCGCCACAATGCAGAAGCGACTTACGCCTTGCTCCAGCGCCGACGCGAGCTTGGCCGCCAGGCCCACATCACAGCGCTCGGCCATCGCCAGCAGCAGCACGCCGCCATCGGCCTCGGCCAGCAAGCCGGCCTGCGCCACCGGCCGCCCGGCCGCCAGGCTCAGGCCCAGGTCCAGGCCGCCGAGCAGGCGCTCGTCATCGATCTGCAGCGGCAAGCGCCGCCACGGCACTTCGGGCGGCAGGGCCTGCCGCAGCGTAGCCAGCACCGCGTCCCGCGCCGGGCCGGCCGGGCCGCGCAGGCACAGGCCGCCCAGGCCTTGCGGGTCAACCGCCAGCAGCCAGGCGGCCTGCGTGGCAAGGTCCGTATCGTTCATTGGAACGCCTGGTTTGCTTTGCGGGCCGAGCGCCGGGCCGCCCCAAGCCGGCCCGTTGGGCGATGTTGTCCGGGCTCGATGCCCGGGCAATCGCCGTCCCCTCGGGGGACCGGCCAAGGTACTCCTTGGACGAGGGGCTTCATCTCATGCCCACAGCTCGGCTACCGCTCGTTCGATGCGCTCGCTGGAACCGGTGTCGTCCAGCGGATTGCGGCGCAGCCGGTGGCGCAGCGCGGGCACCGCGATCTGGCGCAGGTGTTCTGGCGTGACCTCGGGCGCGGCCTGCAGCGCCGCCAGCGCGCGCGCCGCGCGCATCAGCGTCAGCTCGCCGCGCAGGCCGTCGCTGTTGACGGCCACGCAGAGCTCGGAGGCCCGGTAGAGGACGGCATCGCCAACGAGGACCTCGGGCAGACGCTCGCGGGCCTGCAGGATCTGCCGCCGCACTTTCACGTCCTGCTTGGCCCACAGCGCGGCAAAGCCCGCCGGGTCGCGCTCGAAGGCATCGCGGCGGCGCACCACCTCGACCCGCTGCGCGATCTCGGTCGGCGTCTTCACCTCGACCGACAGGCCGAAGCGGTCCAGCAGCTGCGGCCGCAGCTCGCCCTCCTCTGGATTGCCGCTGCCCACCAGCACGAAGCGGGCCGGGTGGCGCACGCTCAGGCCCTCGCGCTCGATCACGTTCTCGCCCGAGGCGGCCACATCGATCAGCAGATCGACCAGATGGTCCTCCAGCAGATTGACCTCGTCGATATAGAGAAAGCCGCGGTGCGCGCGCGCCAGCAGGCCCGGCTCGAAGACCTTGATGCCTTGCGACAGCGCCCGCTCCAGGTCCAGCGCGCCCAGCACGCGGTCCTCGCTGGCGCCCAGCGGCAGGTCGACCACCGGCACCGGCAGCTCCTCGGTCTTGGGCTTGGCGCCGGCCTTCAGCCGGGCGCAATCCTCACAGGCGGAACTGGCCGAATTCGCCGCCGGGTCGCAGTGATAGCGGCAGCCCTGCACCGCCCGCATCTTCGGCAGCAGGGCCGCCAGGCCGCGCACCGCGGTGGACTTGCCGGTGCCGCGATCACCGAGCACCAGCAGGCCGCCGATGGCCGGCTCGACCGCCGCGATCAGAATAGCCAGCTTCATCTCGTCCTGCGCGACGATGGCCGAGAAAGGAAAAGGAATGCTCATCAGATTTCAAACCGCCTCGGATTCACGCGCACGCCGACGTGCCCGCCGCACGGCGCCAAACGCCAGCAAGGCCAGCAGCGGCACGCTGAGACCCACGAAGAGATCGACATCGAGCGGCACGCCCAGCGAGCGCCCGCCCTTGGCCAGATAGCCGGCCACGCCGGCCATGTAGTAGACGATGGCGGCGATCGACAGGCCCTCGACCGTCTGCTGCAGGCGCAGCTGCAGCTTGGCGCGCCGGTCCATCGAGGCCAGCAGCGCATGGTTCTGATGCTCGCGGGCGATGTCGACGCGGGTCGACAGCAGATGGCTGGCCTGGGCCACGCGCTCGGACAGATCGTGCATGCGCTGCGACACGGTGGCGCAGGTCGCGACCGCCGGCGTGAAGCGGCGCGACATGAATTCGTCGACAGTCTGCAGGCCGCTGAGCCGGCGCTCGCGCAGCTCGGCAATGCGGGTGCGCACCAGCTCCGCATAGGCCCGGCAGGCGCCGAAACGGAACTGGCTGGCGGACAGGCCGCTCTCGACCTCGGCGGCCAGCCGGGTCAGCTCCTGCAGCAGGGTCTCGTCGCGACCGCCGTCGCTGGCGATGTCATCGGTCAGCCCGGCCAGCGCGCGCTCGATCGCGAGGATGCGCGGCGCCAGGCGGCGCGCCACCGGAAAGGCCAGCAAGGCCATCATCCGGTAGGCCTCGATCTCGAACAGGCGCTGCAGCATGCGGCCGGCCATCAGCGGCGTGAAGCCCTGGTCCACCAGCACCAGGCGGCCAAAGCCGTCGGCATGGATCAGGAAGTCGGAATAGGCCAGGCCCGCGCCATCGCCGACCTCGCTGCCGACCACCGCATGGCCGGCGAAGAAGTCCTGCTGCAGGGCGGCCGGCGTCGGCGCGGCGCTCAGCAGCTCGGCATGGCCAGCATAGACGGTCAGCCCCGGCACGCCGGCCAGCCAGCCGGGCTGCAACTGGGCCGCCGCCGGCTCGCCAAAAGGTGGCGCCACAGCGGCGGCCGCCGCCAGCACCGTGTAGCTGGAGAACTCGCCATGGCGCTCCCACTTCAGGCGCAGGCCGCCGACAGTGCCGCTCCAGTGCACCGCATCGGCGGCCGGTGCGGGCTGGCCGTGGCTGCGGCACAGCCGCGCCAGATGCGCCAACTCACGCTCGCGCTCGTCCGCATCGACCAGCACCGCCAGATAGCTGGCGCGGCCCGGCGCGGCCAGCGGCTCCGAGGGGCGCGCATGCACCTCCAGCGACAGCGCGGCGCGCTCGGGCAGGTCGGGCGGCAGCAGCCTCATGCCGGGCTGCCGAGATCAGGGTTTCTTGGCATAAGCGCTGCACCAGCCTTTGGCGGCCACCTGCTTGGCCGGGAACAGCGGGCAAGGCCCGGCGGCCGCGCCGGCCTTGGCCTGGAACAGCGCACAGCTGGCGCAGGCCTGGCCAGCGGCGTGTTTGGGGTACTTGGCCTTGTCGACCTTGGCGGCGTCGGCCACATAGCCCAGCGCGGCAGCCTGGGGATCCTTCTCGTCGACCATGGCCTGGGACCAGGCGCGACCCGCCAGCAGGCCAGCGCCGGCGACGGGAATCAACTGGATGAATAAGCGGCGAGCTGTGCTCATGATGACTGCCTTCCTGGCCCGGGGGCGTGGGTGGGTGTGGGGATTTTTTGTTCAGCGCGGCGGGCCTGCAGATCGAGCAGATGGGCCACACCGGCGGCGATCAGACAGGGCGCGATCCAGGCCAGGCCGGCACCGCCCAGCGACAGACGCAGCGCCAGCGTCAGGCTCAGCCCGGCCAGCAGATTGGGCAGCAGCCCACGGATCGCCGCCGGCCGGCGCAGCAGCAGCCAGGCCAGCTCGAGCAGGCTGACGAGCAGCACCAGATCGACCAGGTGCAGCAGCAGCGCCGCTTCGTCGAGGGAGGCCGGCAGCATGGCCATCAGACCCGCGCCAGCCCGAGCAGATGGGCCATGTCCTTGAAGAAGATGCGCACATGGGCCATCGGCCTGGTGCGCACCAGGCGCTTGTGCATATAGGCGTCGAAGGTCAGCTGCTGCACATCGCGGTCGCGGCAGATGCTGACAAAGCGCTCGCGGCGCTTGTCGCTGCTGTACCAGAAGCGCTGCATCATCGCAAGGATCCAGAACACCCGGCCGTGCTCGCTCATGAAGCGCCGGCGGGCGAGCTTCAGCGAGCGCACATCGCCGGTCTGCAGCAGCGCCTGCACCGCCTCGGCGGCCAGCCGGCCGCCCAGCATCGCGTAATAGATGCCCTCGCCCGAGGCGGGCGCGACGACGCCGGCCGCATCGCCGGCCAGCACCACATCGCGGCCGTTGTCCCAGCGCGGCAGCGGCTTCATCGGGATCGGTGCGCCCTCGCGGCGCAAGGTGCGGGCCTGGGCCAGGCCGGCGCTGGCGCGCAACTGCTTGACGCCAGCGCGCAGCGAGAAGCCCTTGTCGGCGCTGCCGGTGCCTATGCTGACGCTGGCGCCATGCGGGAACACCCAGCCATAGAAATCGGGCGAGAGCGCGCCGCAGTAATGCACCTCGCAGCGGCTGCCGAGGTAATCGGCCGGCAGCGACTCGGGCAGCGCGACGATCTCGTGATAGGCGAACACGAAGCGGCCCTGGTCGGCGCCGGGGATGGCCTGGCTGGCGACCTTGGAGCGGGCGCCGTCGGCGCCGATCACGGCGCGGCTGCGCACGCGCTGGGCGCTGCCGTCCTCGCGGCAGTAGTGCACAACACTGATCTCGTCGGCGTCGCGGCTCAGTCGCTCGAACGTGCCCTCGCGCCGCTCAGCGCCATGGGCTCTGGCCCGCTCGCGCAGCCACTCGTCGAAGTGCTCGCGGTCGACCATGCCGACAAAGCCGCCCTCGATGGGAATGTCCACCTTGGCCGCCTGCGGCGAGATCATGCGGGCTGCGGTGGCGCGGGCCACCAGCATCTCGCTCGGGATCGCGAAGTCCTGGATCAACCGCGGCGGGATCGCACCGCCGCAGGGCTTGATGCGGCCGGCGCGGTCCAACAGCAGCACGCGCAAGCCTTGGACTGCCAGGTCATCGGCGGCGGTGGCGCCGGCCGGTCCGCCACCGACCACCACCACGTCGTAGTCCACAGACATCGGCTTCGTGTTGTTCATGGCGCCCTTTCCAGCTGAGCGAGGAAGACCGCAGGGCGCGGCCCCCGTGCCGGCTCGACCCGGCTCGCCAGGCGCGCGGCCCAGACGAACAGCGCCGCGTCGACAAAGAAAACCAGCGCATAGGCCAGGCCGGCGTCCGTCAACAACCAGCGCATCATGTCGCTGAGGGCGCTGCCCAGCACGCCGCCCAGCGCGAAGGCCATGGCCTGGGCCGCGCCCCACAAGCCCATGCGCACGCCTTCATGGCCATCGCCGGCAGCACCGGCCAAGCCCATCATCGAAGCGATGGCGGCGATTGAAAAAGCGCCGGTGCTCAGCCCCAGTACAAAGACATTGGCGCGCAGCGGCCAGGCCGGGCCCACCAGGCCGGCGCAGACCAGGCCGCCCAGGGCCAGCGCCGAGGCGACACAGCCCCAGACCGTCCAGCCCCGCAGCGTGCCCCATTGCCGCCCGGCCCAGCGGCTGCCGGCCGCGGCGGCCAGCAGCATGCCGATCAGCGCGCCGCCGTGCTGCAGGCCCGAGAGCTGCGTCGTCGCACCGGGGCTGAGGCCGAACACCAGGCCGGCGAAGGGCTCCAGCACCAGGTCCTGTATGCTGAAGGCCAGCATCGACACGAAGACGAAGATCGTGAAGCGGCGCGCGCGCGGCTCGGTCCAGGCCTCGGACAGCGCCGCCTTGAAGTCCGCCGGCGCCGGACGTTCGGCAGCCGGGGTCAGGTCTTGTCTCGCGCCTTCAAGCCCGAGCAGGGCCAGCATTGTCAGGCCCAGCGCCGCCAGCGCCACGCCGCCGGCCACCCACAGCAGGCGCGTCGGCGAATAGGGGTCCAGCAGGCTGCCGGCCACGCCGGCGGTCACGACAAAGCCGGCAATCATCATGATCCAGACCGTGGTGGCCGCCGCCGCGCGGCGCTCCGGCGCGACGCGCGTGGCCAGCAGCACCAGCAGCGAGGTGCCGCTGGCCGCGACACCCAGGCCGATCAGGCTGTAGGCCAGGAGCGCCAGCGCGATGCCGGCGGCCGGGCTGCTGCCCATCCAGACGGTGGCCAGCGCGGCCAGCCAGCCGCCAAAGCCCAAGGTGAACATGCCACCGATGATCCAGGGCGTGCGGCGCTGGCCCAGGTCGGAGCCATGGCCCATGCGCGGCCGGCTGATCTGCACCAGATAGTGCAGCGCCAGCAGCAGGCCCGGCAGCAGCGCCGGCAGCGCCAGCTCGACCACCATCACGCGGTTCAGGGTCGAGGTGGTCAGCACGACGATGGCGCCGAGGCTGGCCTGCACCAGGCCCAGGCGGAACACCCCGAGCCAGCCGAAGTTGCGTGCGCTCATTGGGTAACCTCCGTGCTGGGCACTGCGGTGCGAGCCCCCTTCGGAGCGGCCGGGCGGGGGCTCATGCCAGCGCCCCGCGCAGCGCAAAGGCGCTGACCAGCATGCCCGAGACGAACAGCGGCACGCCGGCCCCGCTGTACCAGATGGCGCGCTCCACCGGCTGGGCCACGAAGCGCCGCATCATCAGCAGTTGCACCACCAACAGGCCGGCCACCGCGAGGCCATGCCAGCCCTGCCCCCAATGCCACAGCAGCAGGGCCACGATGACCTGCGGCGTCGCCATCACGATGCAGGCCACATAGGCCGCGCCCGAGGCGCCGAGGATCACCGGCAGCGAGGCGATGCCCATCTGGCGGTCGCCCTTGATGGACTTGAAATCGTTCAGGGTCATGATGCCGTGGGCCCCGGCGCTGTACAGCAGGGCCAGCGCCAGCGAGCGGGCACCGGGCCACTCGCCCATCGCCATCACGGCCGCGCCGGTGATCCAGGCCAGGCCTTCGTAGCACAGGCCGCAGGCGGCATTGCCACACCAGCCATTGCGCTTGAGCCGCAGCGGCGGTGCGCTATAGGCCCAGGCCAGCGCGAGGCCGAACAAGGCCGCCAGGAACGCGGCCTGGCCGAGCTGCCAGGCCAGCAGCACGGACAAGAGGGTCCAGATCAGCGCGATATAGAGGCCCCAGCGGCCGGGCATGCGGCCCGAGGGGATGGGCCGCTGCGGCTCGTTGATCGCATCGACATGGCGGTCGAACCAGTCATTGACCGCCTGGCTGGTGGCGCAGACAAAGGGGCCGGCCAGCAGCACGCCGGCAATGATCAGCGGCCAGCGCCCTTCGGCCGGCATGCCCGAGGCCACGACCCCGCAGGCAAAAGCCCACATCGGCGGGAACCAGGTGATGGGCTTGAGCAGTTCGGTGACTGCGGACAGTGCGGGGCGCTGCATAGCCCTATTCTGGGCTGACGCAGCGGGTTGTCAAGTTTAATTTACACTCTCACGCGTCACGGCAAAATGCCGCGCAGAGGCTCAGTCGCCGTTCGGCCCGCCGCCCATGTCCTGGATGCCGTAGCGACGCAGCTTGACGTACAGGCTTTGCCGCGAAAGGCCCAGCATCTCGGCGGCCGAGGCGCGGTTGTCGCGCGTCAGCTCCAGCGCCGCCTCGATGCACAGGCGCTCGATCAGGTCGGTGGTCTCGCCGACGATGTCTTTCAATGGCAGGCGGCCCACCAGCCCGGTCAGTTGGTCGGCCGAGCGCGGCAACTGGCGGTTCGAGCGGCCCTCGGCCGGCAGGCGCCGCGCCACATCGCGGATCGAGAAGCCCAGGCAGGCCTGCGGACCGTCGGGCACCGCCACCGCCGAGATCTCGACCGCGCCGGGCTCGCCATAGCCGCTGCGCAGAGTAGTCGGGAACAGGCGCAGCACGCCGTGCTGGCGCAGATTGCCGATCAGCACATTCAGATCCACCGAGGAGCGCCCCAGCCAGCGGTCCAGCGACTGGCCCTGCACCGACTCGCCCACCGCCAGCTGCAGCATGTCGCTGAAGGCCTGGTTGGCGCTCAGGATGCGGCCCTGCATATCGGTCAGCACAAAGGCATCGGGCATCGCATTGACCACGCTCAGCAGCGAGGGGGCCTCGGGCGCGCGGCCGGCCGCCGCCGGGCCGGCGTGCAGCGGCGACAGGCGCACCAGCAGCGAGCTGGTGCTGTCCTGCTTGAACAAGGTGGCGGCCAGCTTCAGCTCCACATGGCCATGGGCCAGGCGCACCGTCATCTCGTCGCTGCGGCCGGCGCTGCGGGCCTGCGAGAACTTGGCATAGGACTCGGCCTGGCTCTCCACCGCCAGCAGCTCGGTGAAGGCGCGGCCGACGATGCGCTTGCTCGAATCGCCCAGCAGCCGGGCCGCCGCGGCATTGTGTTCGAACACCACCAGCGAGCCGGCATCGAGCACCAGCACCGCCTCGTCGACCGCCTCGAACAGCAGGCGGTAGCGGGCCTCGGTGTGGCGCAGGCGCAGGTAGTCGCGCTCCATCGACTGCTGCGCATCGATCAGGCGCTGCTGGACGGCGGCGACCTCGCGCAGATCGCGGCCCAGCGCCAGCATGCGGCCCTGCACACCCATGGGCACCAGGCTGTAGCTGACCGGCAGATCCAGCCCGCCGGCGAGCGGATGGTTGACCTGGCGCTCGGGCCGCTGGCCCTGCAGCTCCGGGCCGGCGCCGCCGGCCGCGGCGGCCAGCATCGCGCTGATCTTGGCGCGGTTCTCGACCGTGACCGTCTCGACCCAGCGCCGCCCGACCCACTGGCGCAGCTCGCCCAGCTCCTTGGTATGGCTGGTGCCCAGCGAGATGTCGCGGATCACACCTTGGTTGTCCAGCACCAGGGCCAGATCGGCCGCAGCGGACACCGCCGCAGCCAGGACGTCGGCATTCAGGTCGGAGAAGTACAGCTCGGGAGCTTCAAACAGCTGATCGGCCGATGTGCCAAGGTTCTGCATCGAGCTCCCTGAGTTGCAAGAGGCGGCATCAACTGCTGCCGGGACGGGTGAAGACTGGGGTGAACGAGAAGGATGATGCGTCCACTTGACGTCAAGCTTGCTTGACGCGCCTGCCGACACCGCAGTTGGCGGTTGCCACCGCGCTGCCAGCCTCGCAAGCCATCGCGTCGGCGCCACAAAGCGCCGCCAGATTCGGCAATTCCGCCGCCATCGGCCCCCCGACCATCACAAAAATCAGCGGGTTGGCCGACGCTTCTCGCATGTCAAGGATAGCAGACGCTACATGGGCGATGCTGTCGCCAGTTGCGATTGACAGTCCGAACATATCGAACCAGCCGCCATTCAGACGGGCTTGCAGATCGGGCCAGCTGGCCTTGGGTTCACATTCGACGTCCCAGCCGGCCCGGCTGAAGAACTCGGCCGCCATGATCACACCAAAGGTATGTTGCGCGCCCGGCACGGCGGCCAGCAGGGCGCGATGGCTGTCGGCGTCGGGCTGCACGACCTGGTTGAAGCGGCTGCCCTGCTCGTGCAGCACCCGCTGCAAGCGCCACAAGGCAATCGTCACCTGCGAAAAATCGTAGCGGTCATCGTCCCACATCTGGCCCAGCCAGCGTGCGCAGGGCGCCAACAGGTCGAGAAACACCTGCTCCTGCGAGGCGCCGGCGTCCAGCAGGGCCCGCACATAGCTGCCGGCGCTGTCCGATTCACCCTCGGCCGACAGATGGGCCAGGGTGTGCACATGGTCCACCGTCAGCACCATGGCCGGCAAGGGTGGGCGGTTCTGCAGCGGCTGGGTGCTGTGCATCAGCATCAGGCGCGGGATGATCTCCAGCTCGACGATGCGCGAGAGCTGCATGTCCTGCCCCGTGTTGCTGGCCACCAGATGCGGCGAGCTCAGCCGCGGCCGCTCCTCGTCAAAGCTCAGCTGCCGCGGCTGGCCGACCAGCTCGGCGCTCTTGCGCGCCAGCAGCTCGGCCAGGGTCGGCGGATCGGGTCGGTGCAGCGATTCATCGCCCGTTGCACTGCCGCTGCGGGAACCGTCTGCCCCGGGCAGCGGTGCTTGCTGGCGCTTGGCCAGTCGATTGTGTGTCCATCCAGCCACCACGTATCTCCTCGTGGGTGGATTGGCAGCAAGGCTCACTCTGAGCAACCGGGGAAGACTGGCCTCGGCTCTCGGCGCTGGGCAGCGTCAGTGATCGCTACTGCTAACCGTTTTGTCTCGTCCTGAACTCTTTGTCGCTCTTTGTCGTTATGCCTCGGCGCCGCAGTCAGTTCGCATTGACATCTGCAGCGCGTCCGACTTTCGGTGCCGTCGCGGTCGGCGTCAAGCTGATTTTCCCCATTGGCAGAAAAATGTCTAGTTTTGTTTACGTCAATTCTAATTGACAGATGCCGGGGGCAGGCCTAGATTCGGCTCCATGCTGAATCAAGCCGCTTCACCCGCTGTACGTGCCGCGCTGTACACACCGCAGGAGCGCGAGCGCCGCGATGCCAGCGTCTGGACCCGGGTCCAGGGCCTGCTGGCACCGCTGCAGTTCCTGGTCTTCCTGGTCAGCCTGGCCCTGGTGGTCCGCTTCCTGATGACGGGCCAGGGCGAGCAGGCCGCCGCACTCTCGGTGCTGGTCAAGACGCTGACGCTCTACACCATCATGGTGACCGGCTGCATCTGGGAGAAGGTGGTGTTCGACCGCTGGCTGTTCGCCCCGGCCTTCTACTGGGAGGACATGTTCAGCATGTTGGTGCTGGCGCTGCACACCGCCTATGTGCTGGCCTGGACCACCGGCTCGCTCGGCAGCCAGCAGCAGATGTGGCTGGCCCTGGCCGCCTACACCGCCTATGTGATCAATGCCGCCCAGTTCATCTGGAAGCTGCGCATGGCGCGACTCGACCATGCGGCCAGCCTGGCGGCCGGAGCAGCGACATGAGCGCCGTCATTCCGATCCAGCTGGACCAGGGCTGCAGCGACGCCCCGGTGCTGCTGGAGCGTGGCCAGCGCGAGGTCTTCTGCGGCCTGACCGGCATCATCTGGCTGCACCGCAAGATGCAGGACGCCTTCTTCCTGGTGGTCGGTTCGCGCACCTGCGCGCATCTGATCCAGTCGGCCGCCGGCGTGATGATCTTCGCCGAGCCACGCTTCGCGACCGCCATCCTCGACGAGCGCGATCTCGCCGGACTGGCCGATGCGCAGGACGAGCTGGACCGGGTGGTCCAGCGCCTGCTGGAGCGCCGGCCGGATATCCGATTGCTGTTCCTGGTCGGCTCCTGCCCGTCCGAGGTCATCAAGCTGGACCTGTCGCGTGCCGCCGGCCGCCTGAGCGAGCGCTTCATGCCCCAGGTGCGGGTGCTGAACTACTCGGGCAGCGGCATCGAGACTACCTTCACCCAGGGCGAGGACGCCTGCCTGGCGGCCCTGGTGCCGGTGCTGCCGGTGTCGATGCAGCAACACGAGCCGGAGCTGCTGATCGTCGGCGCGCTGGCCGATGTGGTCGAGGATCAGTTCGCCCGCCTGTTCACGGCGATGGGCATCCAGCGTTTTGCCTTCTTCCCCTCGCGCCGCTCGACCGCCCTGCCCGCGATCGGCCCGCAGACCCGCTTCCTGCTGGCCCAGCCCTTCCTGGCCGACAGCGCCCGGGCGCTGGAGGACCGCGGGGCCCGCCGTGTGCCCGCCCCCTTCCCGCTCGGCGCCGAGGGCAGCGCCGCCTGGATGCAGGCGGCCGGGGCAGCCATGGGTCTGAGCGCCGAGCGCGTCGAACAAGCCATCGCCCCGGCCCGCCAGCGTGCCGAGCTGGCGCTGGCCGCGCACCGTGCCCTGCTGGCCGGCAAGCACGTCTTCTTCTTCCCCGACTCGCAGCTGGAAGTGCCGCTGGCGCGTTTCCTGGCGCGCGAGCTGGGCATGCAGCTGAGCGAGGTCGGCACGCCCTATCTGCACCGTCAACATCTGGCCGAGGAGCTGGCCTGGCTGCCGGCCGGCACGGCCCTGTCCGAGGGCCAGGATGTCGAGAAGCAGCTGGACCGCTGCCGCGCGCTGCGCCCCGACATCGTCGTCTGCGGCCTGGGCCTGGCCAACCCCTTGGAGTCGGAAGGCTTCACGACCAAATGGTCGATCGAGCTGGTGTTCACGCCGATCCAGGGCTTCGAGCAGGCCGGCGACCTGGCGGGGCTGTTCACCCGACCTCTCACACGCCGGCAACTACTGGCAGCCTGACATGCAACTGACCCTCTGGACCTACGAAGGCCCGCCGCACGTCGGCGCGATGCGCATCGCCACCGCGATGCGCGAGGTCCACTACGTGCTGCATGCGCCCCAGGGCGATACCTATGCCGACCTGCTGTTCACGATGATAGAGCGGCGGACCGAGCGCCCGCCGGTCACCTACACCACCTTCCAGGCCCGCGATCTGGGCGGCGACACGGCCCAGCTCTTCAAGGACGCCGCCCGCGATGCCTACGAGCGCTTCAAGCCCCAGGCCCTGCTGGTCGGCGCCTCCTGCACCGCCGAGCTGATCCAGGACGACCCCGGCGGCCTCACGCAGGCGCTGGACCTGCCGGTGCCGGTGATCCCGCTGGAGCTGCCGGCCTACCAGAAGAAGGAAAACTGGGGCGCCGCCGAGACTTTTTATCAACTGGTGCGCCATCTGGCGGTCAAGCGTTCGGAGCCCCGCGCCAAGGGCGACATGCCGCGTTGCAACATCCTCGGCCCCACCGCCCTGGGCTTTCGCCACCGCGACGATGTGCGCGAGATCCGCCAGTTGCTGGCGCAGATCGGCGTGGCCGTCAACGTGGTCGCACCGCTGGGCGCCAGTCCGCAAGACCTGGCACGCCTGGCCGATGCAGACTTCAATATCGTGCTCTACCCCGAGGTGGCGCATCAGGCCGCCGGCTGGATGGCGCGCCATCTGGGCCAGCCCGCCACCAAGACCATCCCGATTGGCGCCGGCGCCACCCGCGAGTTCATCCGCGAGGTCGCGGCGCTGGCCGGGCTCGATCCTGACCTTGCAGCCAGCGAGGCCCACTCGCATGCGCCCTGGTATGCCCGCTCGGTCGACGCCAACTATCTGACGGCCAAGCGTGTCTTCGTCTTCGGCGACGCCAGCCATGCGATCGCCGCGGCCCGCGTCGCCGCCACCGAGCTGGGCTTCAAGGTCGTCGGCCTCGGGACCTACAGCCGCGAGTTCGCCCGCGATGTGCGCGAAGCGGCCGCGCTGTACGGCATCGAGGCGCTGATCAGCGACGACTATCTGGAGGTCGAGGCCGCCATCAGCGCGGCCGGCCCGGAGCTGGTGCTGGGCACGCAAATGGAGCGCCATATCGCCAAGCGTCTGGGCCTGCCCTGCGCGGTGATCTCGGCCCCGGTCCATGTGCAGGACTTCCCGGCGCGCTACTCGCCGCAGATGGGTTTCGAGGGCGCGAACGTGCTCTTCGACACCTGGGTCCATCCGTTGATGATGGGCTTGGAAGAACACCTGATCGGCATGTTCCGCGGCGACTTCGAGTTCCACGAGGACGCCGCGCCCTCGCATCTGGGTGGGCCGGCCGCCGCCGCCGCACCGCCCGCCGCCCTGATCGATGTGCCGGCCCCACCCGCCGCCTGGGCACCGGACGCCGAGAAGGAGCTGCGCAAGATCCCCTTCTTCGTGCGCGGCAAGGCCCGCCGCAACACCGAGGCCTATGCGCTGAGCAAAAGCGTGCCGGTGATCACCGTAGAGACCCTCTATGACGCCAAAGCGCATTTCAGCCGATAAGGCGAGCAGCATGAACGTGGTCATCGTGACCATGGACAGCCATCTGGCCAGCGCCACCGAGCGCGCCAACACCAGCTTGTCCAAGGCCCTGCCCGGCCTGCGCCTGAGCGTCCATGCCGCCGCCGAGTGGGGCGACAACCCGACCGCACTGGACCGCTGCAAGGCGGACATCGCACGGGGCGACATCGTCATCGCGTCGATGCTCTTCCTCGAAGACCATTTCATGCCCATCCTGGCCGAGCTGCAGGCGCGGCGCGAGCGCTGCGATGCGATGGTCTGCATGATGTCGGCCGCCGAGGTCACCAAGCTGACCCGCATGGGCCGCTTCGACATGGCCGCGCCCGCCACCGGCGCGATGGCCTTTCTGAAGCGGCTGCGCGGCAAGCCGCCGGGCAAGGACGATGGCAACAAGGGAACAGCGGGCGCGCAGCAGATGAAGACCCTGCGCATGCTGCCCAAGATCCTGCGCTTCATCCCCGGCACGGCCCAGGACGTGCGAGCCTATTTCCTGAGCCTGCAGTACTGGCTCGCGGGCTCGCAGGACAATATCGGCAATCTGGTGCGCCTGCTGGTCGAGCGCTATGCCGAGGGGCCGCGCAAGCCGCTGCGCCTGGCCGCCCGACCGCAGCAGCCGATCGAGTATCCCGAGATCGGGCTCTACCACCCCTTGATGAGCCACGCGAGCGCCGTGGGCCTGATGGCCACCACGATGGACGCGCTGCCCAAGGTGGCCACCACCGGCACGCGCGGCACGGTCGGCCTGCTCTTGATGCGCTCCTATCTGCTGGCCGGCAACGCCGACCACTACAAGGGCGTGATCACCGCGCTGGAGGCGCGCGGCCTGCGCGTGATCCCGGCCTTCGCCACCGGCCTGGACCAGCGCCCGGCCATCGCCGCCTATTTCCAGGACGCCGAAGGCCGCAGCCGGATCGACGCACTGGTCTCGCTGACCGGCTTCTCGCTGGTCGGCGGCCCGGCCTACAACGATGCGAAAGCGGCCGAGGATGTGCTGGCCGCGCTGGACGTGCCCTATCTGGCCGTGCACCCGGTGGAGTTCCAGACCCTGGACCAGTGGGGCGGCTCCTCGCGCGGCCTGCTGCCGGTGGAGTCCACCATCATGGTGGCCATCCCCGAGCTGGACGGGGCCACCGGCGCGATGGTCTTCGGCGGCCGCGCCAACGCCGCCCATATCGCCTGCACCGGCTGTCCCCACGCCTGCCGTTTCGAGAACGAGGTGGACTCCCACGATATGCACAGCTGCATCGAGCGCGCCGATGCGCTGGCCGCCCGCGTCGGCAAGCTGGTGGACCTGCGCCGCAGCGAGCGCGCCGGGCGCCGGGTCGCGGCCGTGGTCTTCAACTTTCCGCCCAATGCCGGCGCCACCGGCACCGCCGCCTTCCTGTCGGTGTTCGAGTCGCTCTACAACACCATGGCGGCGCTGGCCCGGGCGGGCTACACGGTGGAGTTGCCGGCCTCCGTCGACGAGCTGCGCGAGCGCATCATCAGCGGCAACGCCGCGCGCTACGGCGCGATGGCCAATGTGCATCACCGCATCCCGGCCAACGAGCATCTGCGGCGCGAGAAGTATCTGAGCGAGATCGAGGCGCAATGGGGGCCGTCGCCCGGCAAGCAGCAAAGCGACGGCAGCCATATCTTTGTGCTGGGCGAGCGCTTCGGCAATGTCTTCGTCGGCATCCAGCCGGCCTTCGGCTACGAGGGCGACCCGATGCGCCTGCTGTTCGAGCAGGGCTTTGCGCCGACGCACGCCTTCTCGGCCTTCTACCGCTGGCTGCGCGAGGATTTCGCCGCCCATGCGGTGCTGCATTTCGGTACCCACGGCGCGCTGGAGTTCATGCCCGGCAAGCAGGCCGGCATGTCGTCGCGTTGCTGGCCGGACCGGCTGATCGGCGATCTGCCGAATCTGTATCTGTACGCCTCCAACAATCCCTCCGAAGGCACGATCGCCAAGCGCCGCGCTGCCGCCACCTTGATCAGCTACCTGACCCCGCCGGTCGCCGAGGCCGGGCTCTACAAGGGCCTGGTGGAGCTGAAGGAGGCGCTGGAGCGCTACCGCAGCCTGGAGCCCGAGGCTCAAGGAGAGCGGGATGCGCTGGCGCTGATGATCGAAGACCAGGCCACCGCGCTGAAGCTGCAAGCCCCCAGCATGGCCCAGCTCAGCGACAAGCTGCTGGAGTTGGAATACACGCTGATTCCCTACGGCCTGCATGTGGTGGGCCAGGCGCCCAGCCCGGCCGAGCGGATCGATCTGCTGCTGTCCTGCGCCGAGGCCTCGCAGGGTTTGAAACCCGAGCGTGCGCTGATCGAGGCGCTGGTCGCGCAGGGCCTGCCCAAGGACGCCACGCCGCTCTTGCAGGAGCTGGGCGCCATCGACCGGCTGATGGCCGAGGACCATGAGCTCGACGGCATCCTGCGCGCGCTCGATGGCCGCTTCCTGCGCCCTGCCCCCGGCGGCGACCTGCTGCGCACCCCGGCCATCCTGCCGACCGGGCGCAATCTGCACGGCTTCGACCCCTTCCGCATTCCCAGCGCCTATGCGGTCAAGGACGGCTTCGCCCAGGCCCAGCGCCTGCTCGACAAGCATATGAGCGCCGGCAACCCGCTGCCCGAATCCATTGCGATGGTGCTGTGGGGCACCGACAACCTGAAGAGCGAGGGCGGCCCGATCGCCCAGGCGCTGGCGCTGATGGGCGCCCGGCCCCGCTTCGACAGCTATGGCCGCCTGGCCGGTGCCGAGCTGATCGCGCTGGCCGAGCTGGGCCGGCCGCGCATCGATGTGGTGATCACGCTCTCGGGCATCTTCCGCGACCTGCTGCCGCTGCAGATCAAGCTGCTGGCCGAAGCCGCCTTCCTGGCGGCCGAGGCCGAGGAGCCGCCCGAGCAGAACTTCATCCGCAAGCATGCGCTGGCCTTCCAGGCCCAGCACGGCGGCGATCTGGAGAGCGCCTCGCTGCGCGTCTTCGGCAATGCCGAGGGCGCTTACGGCGCGAACATCAACAGCCTGATCGACAACAGCCGCTGGGAAGACGGCGACGAGCTGGCCGAGACCTACAGCCGCCGCAAGGGCTTTGCCTACGGGGTCAAAGGCCGGCCGGTGCAGCAAGCCGCGCTGCTGCAAAGCGTGCTGGCCGATGTGCAGCTGGCCTACCAGAACCTCGACTCGGTGGAACTGGGCATCACCACGGTGGACACCTATTTCGACACCCTGGGCGGCGTCAGCCGCGCGATCAAGCGGGCCAAGGTGCGCAAGGACGGGGACAGCGCCCAGATGACCCCGGTCTATATCGGCGACCAGACCCGCGACAGCTTTGGCGGGGGCACGGTGCGCACGCTCACCGAGCAGGTGGCGCTGGAAACCCGCACCCGCATGCTGAACCCCAAGTGGTATGAGGGCATGCTCAAGCACGGCTACGAGGGCGTGCGCCAGATCGAGGTGCATGTGACCAACACCATGGGCTGGTCGGCCACCACCGGCCAGGTCGCGCCCTGGGTCTACGAGCAGCTCAGCGCCACCTTCATGCTGGATACGGCCATGCGCGAGCGCCTGGCCCAGCTGAACCCCACCGCCTCGGCGCGGGTGGCCAACCGATTGCTTGAAGCCTATGAGCGCGACTACTGGCAGCCCGATGCCGACACGCTCCAAGCCCTGCGCCAGGCCGGCGATGAACTGGAAGACCGCCTCGAAGGCGTGATCGTTGAAAAGGCAGCAGCATGAGCACCGTCACCGAAATTCCCGTCTCCACCATCCGACGCGGCGGCCGCCCCGACGGCGAAGGCAGCGTGCAGGTCGAGCTCGACCCGAGAGTCGATATCGGCACGGCCAAGGTCTTCGCGATCTATGGCAAGGGCGGCATCGGCAAGAGCACCACCTCCAGCAACCTCTCGGCCGCCTTCTCTAAGCTGGGAAAGCGGGTGCTGCAGATCGGCTGCGACCCCAAGCACGACTCCACCTTCACGCTGACCAAGAAGATGCTGCCCACCGTCATCGACGTGCTGGAGACGGTGGACTTCCATGCCGAGGAGCTGCGCGTCGAGGACTTCGTCTTCCCCGGCTACAACGGCGTGATGTGCGTGGAAGCCGGCGGGCCGCCGGCCGGTACCGGCTGCGGCGGCTATGTGGTGGGCCAGACCGTCAAGCTGCTGAAGGAGCACCACCTGCTGGAAGACACCGATGTGGTGATCTTCGATGTGCTGGGCGATGTGGTCTGCGGCGGTTTCGCCGCGCCGCTGCAGCATGCCGACCGGGCGCTGATCGTCACCGCCAACGACTTCGATTCCATCTTCGCGATGAACCGCATCGTCCAGGCCATCGGCGCCAAGGCCAAGAACTACAAGGTGCGGCTGGGCGGCGTGATCGCCAACCGCAGCGCCGCCACCGACCAGATCGACAAGTACAACGACAAGATCGGCCTGAAGCTCGCAGCCCACTTCCCGGACCTGGACGTGATACGCCGCAGCCGGCTGAAGAAGTCGACGCTGTTCGAGATGGAGCCCTCGCCCGAGCTGGAGCTGGTGCAGAAGGAATACATGCGCCTGGCCGCCGCGTTGTGGCTGGGCAGCGAGCCGCTGAGCGCCGTCCCGATGAAGGACCGCGACATCTTTGATCTGCTGGGGTTTGATTGATGCAAGCCGACACCTACACCGCACGCCGCAGCGAAATCGAAACCTATTTCGACCGCACCGCAGTCGAGGCCTGGGCGCGGCTGACCTCGGACGCGCCGGTCGGCCGCGTGCGCGCCACCGTGCGGGCCGGGCGCGAGCGCATGCGCCGCACCCTCCTGTCCTGGCTGCCGGCCGATCTGCGCGGCCTGCGCCTGCTGGACGCCGGCTGCGGCACCGGGGCGCTGGCGGTCGAGGCAGCGCTGCGCGGCGCCCAGGTGCTGGCCATCGACCTCTCGCCCACGCTGGTGGATCTGGCGCGCGAACGCCAGCCGGTGTTCAGCAGCGGCGGCAGAATCGACTTCCGGTCCGGCGATATGCTGGATCCGCAGCTCGGTGATTTCGATCATGTGGTCGGCATGGACTCGCTGATCCATTACGAGGCGGACGACGCCGTCGAGGTACTCGCCGGCCTGGCCCAGCGCTGCCGCTGCTCGCTGCTGTTCACCTTCGCGCCCAGCAGCCCGGCGCTGGAGCTGTTCAAGGCGGCCGGCAAGCTGTTCCCGCGCGCTGATCGCTCGCCGGCTATCGTGCCGGTGGCCGAGCGCACGCTGCGGCGTCGGCTCGAAGCCCATCCCCAGCTGCTGGCCTGGGATCTGGGGCGCAGCGAACGCATCGCCAGCGGCTTCTACACCTCGCAGGCGATGGAGCTGAGGCGGCCATGAAAGCGACCCAGGCCGCGCGGCAACTCAATGAGCGCCTGGCGCTCAAGTGGGCGCGGCTGAGCCTGGACTTCCTGCCTTTTGCCGACGTGGCCAGCCAGGAGCTGCCGCTGAGCCGGCTGCTGCGTCTGGCGCTGTTCCAGGTTTCGGTGGGCATGGCTTATGCGCTGATGGTCGGCACCTTGAACCGGGTGATGATCGTCGAGCTGGGCGTGTCCGCCTGGCTGGTGGCGCTGATGGTGGCGCTGCCGCTGCTGGTGGCGCCGTTTCGCGCGCTGGTCGGCTATCGCTCCGACATCCATCTGTCGGCGCTGGGCTGGCGGCGCGTGCCCTATCTGTGGTTTGGCTCGCTCTTGCAGTTCGGCGGCCTGGCCATCATGCCTTTCGCGCTGATCCTCTTGCAGCCCGGCGCGGACACGCAACCCGGCGGCGCGGTGATCGGCCATATCGCCGCCTGCCTGGCCTTCCTGATGGTGGGCGCCGGCATGCAGACCACGCAGACCGCCGGCCTGGCCCTGGCCACCGATCAGGCCGCGCCCGAGGCCCGGCCGCGGGTCGTCGCGCTGATGTATCTGATGCTGCTGGCCGGCATGGTGCTGTCCAGCGTGCTGTTCAGCCTGGTGCTGCAGGACTTCACGGCCACCCGGCTGGCCGGCGTCGTGCAGGGCGCGGCGATGCTGACCATGCTGTTCAACACCATCGCGCTGTGGAAGCAGGAGGCGCGCGGCAGCGTGCCGCGCCGCAGCGAGGCCTCGGCCCCGCAGCCGCCGTTTCGCGAGGTCTGGCGGCGCTTTGCCGGCCAGCCGAAGACCCGCCGCTTCCTGGTCGCGGTGGCCCTGGGCACGGCCGCCTTCAATATGCAGGACATCGTGCTGGAGCCCTACGGCGGCGCGATCCTGAAGCTCTCGGTCTCCGCCACCAGCCTGCTGACCGCCGGTCTGGCCCTGGGCTCGGTGCTGGCCTTTGCGATCGCCGCACGCCTGCTGCGGCGCGGCTTCGACGCGCACCGGCTTGCGGCCATCGGCCTGCTGATCGGCATCTGCGCCTTCTCGGCGGTGATTTTCGCGGCGCCGCTCGACTCGAGCCTGCTGTTTCGCGCCGGCAACTTTCTGATCGGCCTGGGCGGCGGCCTGTTCGCCGTCAGCACGCTTTTTGTTGCGATGAGCCTGGAGCGCGACGGCCTGGCCGGCCTGGCGCTGGGCGCCTGGGGCGCGATGCAGGCCACGGCCGGCGGCATCGCGGTGGCCCTGGGCGGCGCGCTGCGCGACGGCTTCGAGACCCTGGCCGCCACCGGCTGGCTGGGTACGGCGATGTCCGAGCCGCAGGTGGCCTACAGCATCGTCTATCACCTGGAGATCGCGCTGCTGTTCGGCACGCTGATCGCCATCGGTCCCCTGGTGCGCCCGGCCGGCGCGCCTCAACCATCCCGCCAGCGCTTCGGCCTGGCCGAGTTCCCAGGCTAGGAGGCTTCCATGCAAACCGGTGCCATCACAGGCTATATCGACGTCGCCCAACTCGCGCTCTATGCGTTCTGGATCTTTTTCGCGGGCCTGATCTATTACCTGCACCGCGAGAACAAGCGCGAGGGCTATCCGCTGGAGTCCGACCGCTCGGCCTCCATCACCGTGCAGGGCTGGCCCTCGGTGCCCGATCCCAAGACCTACCGCCTGGCCAATGGCGAGTCGGTCAGCGCGCCGAACGGCAAGGCCGCGAACCAGCCGCCGGTGCATGAGGGCGCCTACCGCGGCGCGCCGCTGCAGCCCGAGCAGAGCGGCAGCGCGCTGCTGCTGGCCGGCGTCGGGCCGGGCAGTTGGAACGACCGCGCCGATGTGGCCGATGTGACCTACGAGGGCCTGACCAAGATCGTGCCGCTGCGCGTGGCGGATGGCTTCGGCGTCGCGCGGCAGGACGTCGATCCGCGCGGCCTGCCGGTGCTGGGGGATGACGGGGTCGAGGGCGGCCGGGTCATCGATCTGTGGGTGGACCGCTCGGAGATGCTGTTCCGCTATCTGGAGCTGGAGGTGGCCGGTGGCGCCAGAGTGCTGCTGCCGATGAACTTCGCCCGCGTCGAGCAGCGCCGCATCCGGGTCAAGTCCATCCTGGGCCACCAGTTCGCCCAGGTGCCCCAGACCCGCCAGCCCGAGCAGGTGACCTTGCTGGAAGAAGAAAAGATCATGGCCTATTACGGCGCCGGCACCTTGTACGCGACGCCACAACGTCAGGAGCCGCTGCTGTGAAAGCTGTGAAGCACAACAACGTGGTGGACCTGCTCACGCCCGCGCATGAGCATGAGTTCGAGGCGGCCCATGGCCTGCCCGAGGCCCTACCGGCCGGCGAGACGCAGCTCTGGCAGGGCAGCCCCGACGCGCTGCTGATGGCCCGCCAGGCCCTGCATCTGGACCTGCTGCTGATCTATTTCGGCGCGCTGCTGGCCTGGCGCGGCCTCGGCAGCTGGTATGACGGCGAGCCGCTGGGCCAGACCCTGCTGGCCATGGCCGGCATGCTGGCGCCCATTGTGCTGGCCCTGGGCCTGATCGGCACCCTCGCCTGGCTGATGGCGCGCAGCACGGTCTACACCATCACCAACCGACGCATCGTGATGCGGGTCGGCGTGGTGCTGAGCATCACCTTCAACCTGCCGTTTGCGCAGATCGCCTCGGCCGGTTTTCGCGCCCGCGGCAAGTCCGGCGACATCGTGCTGAGCCTGGCCGGCAGCGACCGCATCGCCTATCTGCATCTGTGGCCCCATGTGCGGCCCTGGCAGCTCAAGCGCACCCAGCCAATGCTGCGCGCGCTGGCCGATGCCAAGACCGTCGCGCAGACTCTGGCCACCGCGCTGGCGCAGGCCGAGGCGGCCCGCTCGGCGCTGCCGGTGCGGGCCGTCGGCCGGGTCGATGCACGCAGCGGCATGCCGACCCTGGTCTCGAACCCTCGGGCCGGCGCACTGGCCCAGAACACCTGAGGAGTCCTCCATGTCGCCCGAACTGCAATCCAAGCTGCCCATGCTCCCGCTCGCAGCCATGGCGGCCCTGGTGCTGAGCAGCCTGATCGGCGTCGGCCTGGTGCGGCTCGCCGGCCTGAGCGCCCAGCAGCAACCCGACGCGGCCACGCTGGCCGTGCGCCAGCTGCGCTTCGAGGACCGCGACGATGGCGGCATCGAGGTGCGCGACGCCCGCAGCGGCGCGCTGCTGGACACGGTGGCGCCGGGCACCAACGGCTTTCTGCGCAGCACCATGCGCGGCCTGGTGCGCGAGCGCAAACGCCAGGGCCTGGGGCCCGAGACGCCATTCGAACTGCTGGGCCGCTCCGACGGCCGGCTCACGCTCGTCGACCCCGGCACCGGCCGGCGCGTCGATCTCGAATCCTTCGGCCCCAGCAACTCGGCGGTGTTCGCCCGGCTGATGTCTGCCGCCCCTGGAGAACGCCATGTCGCACAGCGCTGAACAAACCTTGCAGAGCCCCGAGGATGCCGCCCGCCTGGCCAAGGCCGAGACGGTGCTGACGCCGCGCTTCTACACCACCGACTATGCGGCGATGGACCGGCTCGATGTGAGCCCGATACGCGCCGAGTGGGACGCGATGCTGGCCGAGTACGAGGGCGACAACAACCACGACCATTTCCAGCGCACGCCCGAGTTCGCCGCCGAGGTGGCCGCGCTGTCGGCCCAGTGGTCGCCGCAGCTGCGGCGCGATTTCCAGGAGTTCCTGGTCAGCTCGCTCACGAGCGAATACTCCGGCTGCGTGCTCTACAACGAGATCCAGAAGCACGTCAGCAACCCCGACATCAAGGCGCTGATGCGCTATATGACGCGCGACGAATCGCGCCATGCCAACTTCATCAACCAGTCGCTGAAGGACTTCGGCCTCGGCGTCGATCTGGTCAACCTCAAGCGCAGCAAGGCCTACACCTACTTCAAGCCCAAGTACATCTTCTACGCGACCTATCTGTCCGAGAAGATCGGCTATGCCCGCTACATCACGATCTACCGCCAGCTCGAGCGCCACCCCGAGTTGCGCTTTCACCCGATCTTTCGCTGGTTCGAGCGCTGGTGCAATGACGAGTTCCGCCACGGCGAGTCCTTCGCGCTGATCATGCGCGCCCAGCCCGGCCTGCTCAGCGGCGCCAACAAGCTGTGGATCCGCTTCTTCCTGCTGGCCGTTTACGCCACCATGTATGTGCGCGACCACACGCGGCCCTGGCTGTCCGAGGCGCTGGGCATGGACCCGAGCGACTACGACTACAAGGTCTTCGACATCACCACCGAGATCAGCCGCCAGGTCTTCCCACTGAGCCTGGACACCGACCACCCGGCCTTCCGCGCCGGTATGGATAGGCTGTGCAGCATCTCGGCCGCCGCCGAGCGGGCCAAGCAGCGCGGCGGGCTGGTGGGCCGGCTGCAGCAAGGCCTGTGCGCCGCACGCGCCGCGCTGTGCTTCGGCCGGCTCTATCTGCTGCCCACCCTCAAGCACGAGCTGCCGCGCGAGATGCGCGTGGCGCCGAGCTGGTAGGCCACAGGGCAGGCAAAGGCATTGACTGACATGAAACAGCTCTTGCCGGAGTCGCAGGGCGGCACCTTGCCCCAAAGCTCCGTGTCCCCCGGGCCGGGTACGGCCCTCCTCCTTTACCTGCGCTTTGGGGCAAGGCACCGCCCTGCTTGCGCAGCAAACGCCGGTGCTCGATTGCCTCGGGTTGTGGACGGCCCCACCCGCAGCCCGAGGCTTTGCACGGCTCGGCGCTCAATCCGCAGTTGTATGCGTCGCGGGTCGCGCGCAGCGCGGTGGAGCAACTGATATGCAACACGGCTGGCCCGCGCTCTACACCCTGCTGCTGTGGTGGTTCAGCACCGGTGTGATCCTGTATCTGAACGGTCTGCCGCGCGCCACGCACAAATGGACTTTTGGCGCGGCCACCGTGCTGCTGGGCGTCGCGCTGCTGGGCGTGGCGGCCTCGGCCGACGACACCCGGATCAGCGGCGCGTACCTCGCCTTCACCGCTGCGCTGATGGTCTGGGCCTGGCAGGAGATCGGTTTTCTGCTCGGCTATGTGACCGGCCCACGCCGCGTCGCCTGCCCCAGCGGCGCGCGCGGCTGGCGCCGGGTCGGCCTGGCGGTGCTGGCCATCCTCTATCACGAGCTGGCACTGATCGTGCTGGGCGCGGCGATCGCGCTGCTGAGCTGGGGTCAGCCCAATCAGCTGGCGCTGTGGACCTTTGCGGTGTTGTGGCTGATGCGCCTGTCGGCCAAGCTGAACGTCTTTCTTGGCGTGCGCAATCTCAACGAGCAGTTCCTGCCCGAGCACTTGCGCTATATGCACAGCTATTTCCGCCAGCGCCCCGGCAATGCGCTTTTTCCCGTCACGGTGATCGCGATCACCGCGCTGGCCGCCGCCGCCTGGCACAGCGCTGTGGCCAGCTCGGTGAGCGTCTTCGACGCGACGGCCTGCAGCTTTGTCGCGATGCTCTTGAGCCTGGCCCTGCTGGAGCACTGGTTCATGGTGCTGCCGCTGCCCAGCGAGAAGCTCTGGGACTGGGGTCTGCGTTCGCGCGCGCCGCACGCCTGACACCGTGCGCAAGAAGAGAACCGCGATCTTGATCCTCATCGCGCTGGCGCTGTTCGGTCTCGCCGCCTGGGCCTGGACGCCCGATCTGCCGCAGGCGGAGCTGGACGCCAAATACTTGCGCCAGCCCGGTGACCGGGTCGCCTTGCGCGCCCTGCCCGGCGTGCAGCTGCATCTGCGCGACAGCGGCCCAAAGGACGGACCGCCCCTGTTGCTGATCCACGGCTTCGGCGCCAGCCTGCACACCTGGGAGCCCTGGGCCGAGGCGCTGTCAGAGACTTACCGCGTCATCCGCATCGACCTGCCCGGCAGCGGCCTGAGCCCGCCTGACCCCAGCGGCGTCTACACCGACGCCCGCAGCGAGCAGTTGCTGCTGGCCTTGCTCGATCAGCTGGGCGTAGGCGCCGTCACGCTGATCGGCCACTCGATCGGCGGGCGCATCGCCTGGGGCCTCGCGGCGCGGCATCCCGAGCGCGTGGCGCGCCTGGTGCTGATCGCCCCGGACGGTTTCGCCAGCCCCGGTTTCGATTACGGCCAGGCGCCCGAGGTGCCGGCCAGCCTGAAGCTGATGAGCCATGTGTTGCCCCGCCCGGTGCTGCGCATGAGCCTGAGCGCCGCCTATGCCAACCCCGACACGCTCAACGAGCGCCTGACGGCCCGCTATTTCGATCTAATGCGCGCCCCGGGGGCACGGCCCGCGCTGCTGGCCCGCATGCAGCAGACCGTGCTCAGCGATCCCCGGCCCCAGTTGCAGCGCATCCAAGCGCCCACCCTGCTGATCTGGGGCGAACAGGACGCGATGATCCCCTTCAGCAACGCCGCCGACTATCTCGCCGCCCTGCCCCGCGCCCGCCTGGCCGCCCTGCCCGGCATCGGCCATCTGCCGCAGGAAGAACAGCCCGGCCGCGGGCTGGCGGCGCTGCAGGCCTTTCTGCGCGAAGGCCAATGACGGGCAATACCTGACCCTGTGACCAGGGTGCTGAGGCATCATGCGGTGCATGAGCACAGCAAGTAGCGGCCTCGCCGCACGCCTGAAAGACGCCACACGCGAGCTGCACCGCCAGGCCGAGCGCAGCGGCGTGATGGCCGAGCTGATGCAGGGCCGCATCAGCCGCGAGACGTATTGCCTGCTGCTGCGCAATCTGCAGCCGATTTATGCGGCGCTGGAAGCGGGGCTGGATGCCCACCATCCCACCGACCCGAATGTGCAGCGGCTCTGGCGTCCCGAGTTGCGCCGGCTGGCGGCGCTGGAGCAGGACCTGGATCACTTGCATGCCGGCGTCGACTGGCGCCTTGATTTGCCTGTACTGGGCGCGGCGGCGGAGTACGCCGAACGGCTTGAGCGCCTGGCCCGGACCGACCCCGTGCTGCTGATTCCCCATGCCTATCTGCGCTACCTCGGCGATCTGCATGGCGGGCAGATGCTGGCGCGCATCGTGAGGCAGGGCTTCGGGTTGCAGGGCGAGCTGGGTACGGCTTTCTATGCCTTCGGGGACGAGGATGCCCAACTGCTTGAGCGGCTGAAGCGGGAGTTCAGGGCGGGGCTGGATGGGCTGGTGCTAACGCCAGCGCAGCAAGATGCGGTTGTGGGAGAGGCGTGTGAGGGGTTCAGGCTGCATGGGAAGGTGTTTGGTGATGTGCAGGTGGGGCCATGCTAGAGAGCAGGTAGCGGCTACTGAGGTGCTATGTCATCCGCATGCCGCAACTGCAGGTTCTTGATCCAGCCGTCGGGTACACGCATCACTTCCTCCAAATTCGGTCACGATGCAGATCCAGGCACCTTCAGGCGACTGGGGTCGGCCAGGCTTTCGGGGGAAACCGTTCGCTTCCTGCCCTCCCCTGACTTCCCGATCAACCATCACCAAAGAGCCTTTTCTTGGTCTATCTCTCAGCCACCAATCGGCTCAAAGCTAATCTTCAGTTTCGCCCCCACCGCCTGCGCGAATTTCTCAAGCGTGCGGGTTGACGGCGTCGTGCGGCCCGCCTCAAGCCGCGCGATATTGCCCTGTGTCGTGTGCATGCGCTGCGCCACTTCTTCCTGGGTCAGACCGGCGCGACTGCGTGCCTGCGCGATGGCGGCGGCGAGCGCAAATTCCTCTTCCAGCGCGTCATACGCCTCTTGATAGGCCGGGTCTTTTGCCCAGCGCTCATGCAGGGTCTTGAGCTTGGTCATCTGAGCTCCTTGGCCCGCTGACGGGCCAGTTCCAGTTCTTGTTTCGGGGTCTTCTGCGTCTTCTTGATGAAGACCCGCAGGATCACCACACGCTGTTGAACCGCTGTCAGGTAGATCGCCCTGGCGATGCCGTCCCGGCCGCGAATGCGAAGCTCCCAGAGCTTGTCCTCCAGATGCTTCACCGTGTCAGCCGGCAGGCCTTGAAAGCCGACGGACTCGATCAGCATGCCCAGGCGAACCAGACGGGCCCGCATATCTACAGGCAAAGCGCCGATCTCATCGTCCACCGTCGCGTTGAGCGTCTCAACCGTCCACATCGCCGATCATATCAAAAATGATATAAATCGAAGTTGTCGGAGCCGCCACGCCGGGCTGCCCACCCTACCCCGAAAAACTCCTGATCTGCGCATACAGCCCCGCCGCCCTGCGCGTCGAGTTCTCCAGTTCCTGCAGCAGCGGCGCGACCGGCGGGCCGCCGCGGGCGTCGGCGATGTCCATCGCGGCGAGGCTGGCGTTGGTGAGGATGGCGGCGATCACGCCGTCGGGCTCGCTGGCTTCGCTGCGGGTGTGCTGCGCGGCCAGGCGCAGGGTGCTCTCCAGGTTGAGCCGGGCGGTGTCGGCGCGGCGGGCTTCGCGCAGGTCGAGCAGGGTCAAGACATAGCCCAGCGCCTGGCCGTCGCGGCCGCTGACCGGCTCGGCATGCACGGCCATCGGCACCCGCGTGTCACCAGCGCCGAGCAGATCGAGTTCGCGGCGCCAGCCGTGCTGGGAGCGGCGCATCTCGGCCAGGGCTTGCTGCACGGCGGGGGCGGCGGCGAACAGGCCGGCGATCTCGCTGCCCTTCTCGACCGGCGCGCCGCGCAGGCCCGCCAGGGCCTCGTTGGCGAACACCACGCGGCCCTCGGCATTGGCCACCAGCACCGGCTCGCGCGAGCCGGCCACCGCGCCACGGATCTGCACCAGCTGATGCTCGGCGATCAGCAATCGCACCGCCTGCACCTGCACGATGATGTCCACCAGGGCCACGCCGATGCCGCGCGCCAGCGCCAGCTCGGTGCTCGACCAGGGCACGGCCGTGCCGCGCACGATCTCGGACCAGGCCGCGAAGGAGCGGCGCGGCGACAGCTCCAGCGGGTTGTTGGCCACCATGGGCTTGGACGGATCGCCGGCCCAGGTGACGCTTTGCAGCTGCTCCTTGCGGAACCACATCAGCCAGTCGGGGCTGTTGGTGGACAGGCGCACGGCCAGCACGCCGCTGGCCGTCGGCGTGAGGCTGGCCAGCGCCGGGTTCGCCTGGCCGACCGAGGCGCAGGCAAAGGGCTCATCAACAGGCACCGGCTGCTGCTGATCCTGCACCCAGGCCAGCAGCGCACGCAGCTCGGGCGTGGACGGCGTCTCGCCCGAAACCAGCACCTCGCCCTCGCAGAACAGCGCCGCGCCGGTGGCGTCCAGCGGCTGCAGCAGGGTGCGCGGGTTGCGGAACAAGGCATAGCGCCAGTCGCCCTCGGTCGAGGTGGCCTCGACCAGGCGCTGTTCCAGCCGGCGCACCATCAGCGCCACCTGGGCATGGGCATAGTTCTCGATGGCCGAGATGCGGGTGGAGGCCACCTCGGCCAGCAGATCGGCGGCCGCGCGCAGCGTGCAGCGCAGATGGCGTGGCGAGTAGTGATGGCAGGCGATCAGGCCCCAGAGCTGACCCTCGCGCACCAGCGAGGCGGTCAGCGTGGCCGTCACGCCCATATTGCGCAGGTATTGCAGATGGATGGGCGACATGCTGCGCAGCTGGCACAGCGACATGTCCAGCGGCGCGCCGGTCTCGGGCCGCAGCGCCGGCAGCAGCGGGGCCTGCTGCGCGTTCACATCGACCAGCATGCGCACCCGGTTGAGCAGATACAGCGCGCGGGCGCGCTGCGGGATGTCGCTGGCCGGGTAGTGGTGGCCCAGCAGCGACTCCAGCCGCGGGTGCCGTGCCTCGGCGATCACCTTGCCATGGCCGTCGGGGTCGAATTTGTAGACCACCACGCGGTCATAGCCGGTCAGATGGCGCAGCACCTCGACCACCGCATCGGCCAGCACACCCACCGAGGGCGCGGCCCCGAAGCGCTGCAAGGCGTCGGACAGCGTGGTGGCCATCAGCTCGGGGGCCAGGTCTTGCAGTTCCAGGCCACCGGTTTCGGCTGAGGCCGAGGTCGTCGCCGGCTCCAGCTCCAGCACCAGCCCGCCCTCGGCCAGCCGGTGCAGCGCGCCGTCGAAACGGCGACCCGCCGGCCCGATGCAGCACTGCAGCACCACCGCCTCGCGCAGATCGGCGTGGCCGCCTGGATGCTGTTGCGGCTGCAGCAGCGCCGCCACCCGCTCGGCCACATCGCCGCCCAGCAGCGCCAGCGGCCGCTGCAACAGGGCCTCGGCCGGCAGGCCCAACAGGCGCGCGACATTGCCACTGCACTGCTGCACCTGCAGATCGGCGCTCTCGCGCAAGACCAGCAGCGCGCCATGCGGCTGCACCGAGCCGGCCAGATGGATCAGCTCGCGTTCGCAGTTGCTGAGGTCGGCCTGGCCGAAGGCGGGTGCCACTTGCTTCGAGGCTTGCATCGATGCGTGCTGCGTCGTTCAGTCTTGCTTCAGTTGATCAGGTGCGTGGATCCGCCGTTGCCCGGCAGATAGCCCAGCCCCGACAGCCCATGCCGCTGCATGCGCAGGCCCAGCGCCTCGCTCGTCATGCCCAGGGCCTCGGCCGCCGCGTCGCGCCGGCCGCCGCTGCGCAGCAAGGCGCTGGCGATCAGCTGCCGCTCGGCCCGATGCGCCACCTCCACCAGCAAGTCCGCCAACGGTACCTGACCGACCTGGTCGAGCAAGCCGGCCAGCACATCGTCGCCAGCCATCTGCAGCGGCATCGCCGGCCCGCCCGGCCGCAGGATGAAGCCCAGGCAGGCCTGCTCGCCCTCGGTCATCAGCGCGGCGGTGACCTGCACGGTCAGCGGCTCGCCGCTGGGCGAACCGACCTCCAGCGAGGCGCTGCTGACGATGCCGGTACTGCGCACCCGCTCAATCATCTGCGCCCAGCCGCCGTCGGCGTCGAGCAGCAGCTCGGACAGAGCCCGGCCGCGCAGCGCCAGCTCGTTGGCCTGATGGGCCAGGCGCAGAAAGGCCGGGTTGGCCATCAGCACGGCGCCCGCAGAGTCGGTGATGACCACCGCATCGGGCGTGGTCTCGACAAACTCCGCCATGCGCGCCAGCGCCAGGCTGTCGGCGCTGGCCGCATCCTCGCGACGCGCCCGCACCAGAATCAGCTGGGCCTCATCGGCCCGGAAGGGGGTGGCCGAGATGTCCAGCGCGCCGGCCGGGCCGCGCACGCGGATCTCGCCGGCGCGGCCGCTGCTGCGCGCCGTGGCCAGCAGCTCCAGCACCGCCGCCCGCGCCGAGGGCGGCAGACTCTCGCTCAGCGGCCGGCCCTGGATCGGGCCAGCGTCATGGCCGAGCAGCGCGGCGCTGGCCGCATTGGCCTCCAGCACCTTCAGGCTCAAGGCGTCCAGCACCAGCACCGCGTCATTGGCGACCTGGAACAGCAGCTGATAGCGGCTCTCGGCCTGGCGGCGGCTCCAGAAATGGCGCTCCATGTCCTGCTGCGCTTCGACAAAGCGCTGCTGGATTGCGGCGACCGCGCGCAGATCGCGGCCGACCGCCAGCACCGGGCCGTCGGCGCCCAGCCGTATCGCCGCCCAGGTCAGCGGCAACTCCTGGCCGCCCTGGGCCGGATGGCTGACCTCGCGCCGGCGCGAGACCACGCCCTCGTTCGTGACCTCATCGAGCAGGGACTGGATCTTGCCGCGGGTGCTGGCGGTGACCGTGTCGACCCAGCGCTGGCCGACCCAGTCGCCACAGCCCTGCGCCTGCACGGCCTGGCCCTCGGCCACGGCCGAGATCACGCCGTCCTTGTCGATGACCAGGGCGATATCGCTGGCCACCCGCGCAATGGTGTTGGCCAGTTCGCTGGCCAGGGGCGACAGCGCGCTGAGATCGGAGGGGTCTTCGGAAGCTGTGGACACCTGAGGCGGCCTCGATCGAGTGATGAAGCCCGGGCGCCAGCGCTGGCGCGGCGCCCGGAGATACTGCTTGAACTTATCACAGACAGCTGGATCGTAGGCCTGCCCGGCCCCTGCCGGAAACCCGCGTTTTTTACTGTTCAGCCCGGAGTTGCCGGCTTGGCCGGCGTCGCCGGCAGGACTTCCAGCGCCTTCAGGTCGTCGGTGCTGAGGGCCGTGCCGGCCGCCGGCGTCGGGCCGGTCTTGACCTGCAATTCGGGGTGATGCTTGGCCATCTCGGCGCCATACAGCGGCTTGTGCGCGCCCTGGTGGCAGGTGGCGCAGTTGACCTTGGCGACATCGCCGCCCGGCCCCAGGCGCGCGACCGGGAATGTGTCGGTCAGCGGCAGCATATGCTCCAGATTCAACTCGCGCGCCATGCGTATGCCATGCCAGGCGCTCAGGCGCGGCGGCGAGCTGTTGTCCCACTCGCCGAAGGCGCGGGTGTTGTGGCACTGGGTGCAGTTGACGTTCAGCGATTTGGACATGTGCATCATCAGGCTGTAGGTCCACTCGGTCTGCTTGATCGATTGCCGGTTGCCGTCCGGCAGGGCCTGCTTGCCGGCCACGCGTATCGGCGCGTCGCCGAGCAGGAAGGCGCTGAAGGGATCGTTGGGCAGGGACGCCAGACCGACGCTGGCCGCCGGCGCGTTCTGGCCCGCCAGATTGCCGGCGAAGTTGTTCTCGCCCTTGGGCGCCAGCGGCTGGAACCAGACCTCCTTGGGCACCGGCTCGCCGCGGTGGCAGGTGAAGCAGGTGACGCCGGTCTTGGCGACATGGCTTTGCCAGTCGCTGTTGATCTTCTGCGTCATCTGCAGCATGCGGCGCGCGACGACCTTGGTGTAGAGCGAGTCATCGGCGAAGTTCTGCACATTGTGGCAATGCACGCAGCCCTGCTTGGGCGACACCCAGTTGGTCATCGCCACCATGGTGCGGCTGAACTCGGCCACGCTCTGGTCGCCCAGCACCTTGACGTTCTGGTAGACCTGCCCGGCCTTGGGGCCGTCGGGCGAGGCCGGCTCCAGCGGCGCCGGTGCCTCGTGCAGGGCGGCCTGCTCGGCCATCAGGCGCGGGTTGTAGACCTGCTCCATGCCGGTGCCGCGGTAGCCGCGCTGCACCGTGTCGACCGGCGGCCGCTCGCAAGCCGCGAGCAGCGTGCACAGCAGGCCCAGCCCGATGAGGCGCAAGGATTGTCGATTCATCATGGCTGCTCTCCAGTCAACAAGGCGCCGGGCTGCACCGCCACCGGCATTTGCGCCGGCAATTGCGCCTGGATGGCCAGGCTCAGCGACGCTCCGCCGAAACCATTGCGCAGCAGGGTCCAGCAGGCGGCGCACCAGTGGTTCAGATGCTGGCGGCTCATGGCTTGGCTCCCAGCACGGCCGGATCGACGATGGGCTGGAACACCGCCGGGTACAGCGGCGCGACGCCATGCTTGACGGCCCACAGATACCAGTTGTCCACCACGGTGCCGGTCAAGAGGATGCCGATGCCGCCGGTCAGCGGGCACAGCACGGCAAACCACCAGGCCCAGCGGTGGATGGATTCCATCGTCGCGTTGAAGCCCATGGTCCAGCGCCAGAACAGCGCGGCCCGTTCGCTGGCCGTGCCGCGGTCGGTGATCTGCTCGATCTCGCGCTCGCCGCCGAAGCGGCTGACCGCCAGGATGGTGGCGCCATGCATCGCGAACAGCAGCGTGCTGCCGTACAGAAAGGCGATGCTGAGCATGTGGAAGGGGTTGTAGAACAGATTGCCGTAGCGCAGCGAGAAGGCCGCCGTCCAGTCCAGGTGCGGGAAGATGCCGAAGGGCACCGCCTCGCCCCAGCTGCCCATCAGGATGGGTCGGATGAAGCCCAGCACCAGGTAGAGCCAGATGGCCGCGGCGAAGGCCCAGGCCACATGGGTGCCCATGCCGAGCTTGCGGGCACGCCGGTACATGCGGGCCCACCACAGCAGGATGGCCATGGTCAGGAAGAAGCCGGCCAGCAGCCACCAGCCGCCCTGGTTCAGCGGCGGCAGCGACAGGCCGTAGGCCGGCGGCGGCGGCTCCAGCGCCAGCCAGAACAGCTGGCGGGCGAACTGCACCGGATCCCAGCCGACCGAGGCCCACATATTCAGGCCGATGATCTCGATGGCGATAAAGCCGCAGATCAGCGAGGCGATGCCCAGCCAGCCCAGGTAGATCGGCCCGATCTGCGCATCACCGAGGCGCCCCAGCCAATGCCAGTGCGCCCCCCTGCCCTCGCGCTGGTACTCGTCGCGCCCCAGCGGCACGCCGGGATAGGACGGCGCCGCGACCTGGACGCTGGTGAAAAGATTCTGATATTCCGCAGCCATGATGAGTCTCCTCGGCTTGTTGGACTTGTGCTCAGCGCCAGACCGGCAGGTTCAGCCACCAGCTCCACCACTCGGGCCAGCCACGGGTCCAGAAGGGGCCGCTGATGACGATGCAGACCGCGCTCCAGAAGCCGGCCGACAGTGCCAGGAACAGGCCCAGGCGGTGGATGCCCAGGGTGCCGATCGAGTAGCCGATGGCATCGCGGAAGAAGGTGTTCTCGTGCTCGGCGGTCTTGACCACCTCGCCCTTGGCGGGGTTGGTGGCCGACAGGATCAGCGCGCCGTGCAGGCTCAGCGCGAAGGTGGTGGCGAAGAAGAAGCTCACCGCCAGCATATGCGCCGGGTTGTAATGGAAGTGCAGGTACTGGTAGCCGGTGTTGGACACCCAGTCCAGATGGCTCATGATGCCGTAGGGGAAGCCATGGCCCCAGGCCCCCATCAGCGCGGGCCGTATCACCACCAGCGTGACATAAGCCAGGATGGCCACCGAGAAGGCGAAGGGCACGTGGTAGCCGATGCCCAGCTTGCGGCAGATCTCGACCTCGCGCAGCGCCCAGGAGACGAAGGAACCGATGGCGCAGACGGTGATCAGCTGCCACAGCCCGCCCTCCATCAACGGCGCCATGCCGAGACCGTATTTCAGGTCGGGCGGCGCGATATTGATCTGCCAGAGGTTCCAGGTGCCGCCCTGCGAGGCGCCCCAGACAATCAGCAGGATGCCGACCAGCGAGAAGAACGCCGTGGTCACACCGAAGAAGCCGACATAGAACGGACCTACCCAGAAGTCGAACAAATCGCCTCCCAGCAAGGTGCCGCCGCGTACGCGGTACTTTCTCTCGAAGTTCAGCATAGCCATGCTTGCCACCTCAGGTAGAGGGCGCCCGCGCCTGGCGGGGCCCTTTGCGGTCCGGACACGGCGCGGGCCTCAACCCGCGCCGTGGCTTCGATGGGTCGAGGCCGGCGACTACTTCGGCGCCGGTGCGGGCATCGATGAGTTCTGGCTCACCGCCTGCGTCCTGGGTCCATCGAGCCAGTTGAACTTGTTGGTACTCAAGAGCACGAAGTGAATCACCAGTGCCAGTACGAACAAGAAAGCGAACAAGGCGACCAGCGCTCGGCGCGGGTCGAACAGCAACCAAATTCTCCACATGCTTATCTCTCCTAGTTAAGGTGCGACATGAAGGTGTAGACACCCGCCCTCACACCCTTGATCAGCGATTTCTCGCTCTCCGCGCCCGGGAACCAGCGACGCCACTTCAGCAACAGCAGCTGGGCGGCGACGGCGATCATCAGCACGAACACAAAACTCACGAAGAACAGCGCCTCGTAAGCCTTGGAGTCCTGCAAAGCCGCATGGTTGACGGGGACGGTGGTGATCTCAGCCATGACGGGCCTCCTTCAGCGATTCAGAGCCAGGGACGCCACATCCACACCAGCACATGGGCGACCACGGCAACCGCCGTAAAGCCGATGAAGCTGGACATGAAAATGCCGTGGAATTCCCGGGCCTCGTTCTCAGTCAGCCCGGATAACGAGCCTGTTCTGTTGTCAGCCATAGCGATAGCTCCTCAAAAAAGCCTTGCGGCCAGTACCGCGCAGCTCCCGCGCGGCAGGGACTTCCAGGGCAGAGAAGCCCCCGGCAAGACTTGTGTTCACGTGAGCGCTCCGATGGCTGCGGCGGCCAGTTGTCGGGTGTGCCCTTCGATGTCGTCAACGGCAACCGCTGCCGCCCCCCGCGCACGCGCCGCTGCCTCGGCGCGGTCGCGCAGGCGCTTGGCCGCCGAGATGCGCAGCAGCACCGGCTGCGCCTCCAGCAGCTCGTCGAGCAGCTCCTTGGCTTGCTGCGTCCAGCCCATCTCGGGCAGGGCCCGGGCCGGCGTGGCCTCGGCCTGGTCGAGCTCGGTGCCCAGCGGCAGGATGTGGAAAAGCGCATCGAACAGCGCGTTGCAGAACTCCTGCACCAGATAGGTCGCGCCGGCATAGCCCATGAAGGGCGTGCCGGTGGCGCGGCGGATGATGGCGCCGGGGAAGGAGGCGGGAATGAAGGCGGGCTTCATCGGCCCTTTTCCCGGTCCAGTACCGGCCTCGGCCATATACATGCGCTCGTTGAAGCTGCCATACATCACCAGCGGCGGCTTCTGATGCACCAGCGCGCGGATCGCGTCGTTGTCGGTCTTCTCGCCGGGCTTGCGCGCCACCGCGAAATTGCAGGGCAGGCCCAGCTCGCCCTCGAAGAAATGCCGCAGCCCGCGCGCATAGGTCTCGCTGGCCACCACCGCAAAGCTGGCGGTGGCGAAGAAGTCCTGCGTGACCGAGCGCCACAGATCCCAGATCGGCTTGATCGTCGTGTGCTTCTCGCGCTCGATGAAGGGCTCGGGGTCCAGATGCAGCAGGCGGCCCAGCTCGCGCAGAAAGGCGGTGGTGCTGTGCAGGCCGATCGGGGCCTGCAGCCAGGGCCGCTCCAGCGCCTCGCAGAGCATGCGGCCGAATTCGCGGTACATGCAGACGTTGACGTCGGCATGTACCAGGTTCGCGACATCGGCCAGATGGCTGCCCAGCGGGAAGACCATATTGAGCTCGGCGCCTATGCCCTCGATCAGGCGGCGGATCTCGTGCAGATCGCTGGCGCTGTTGAACTGGCCGTAGCAGGGGCCGATCAGGTTGACACGCGGTTTCTCGCCGGCGGGTCTCTGATCGAAGGGCGTGCGCGCCGGCACCTTCTTGACCCCATGTTCGGTCCAGAGCCAGAACATCGCGCGGTTCGCGCACTGCCACTGGTCCTCGTCGATGGTGCGCGGCAGAAAGCGCGCAATCGTCGTGCCCTCGGGCGTGACGCCGCCGCCGATCATCTCGGCGATCGAGCCGGTCACCACCACGCTGGGCAGGTCCGGGTCCAAGGTCGCATGGGCGCGCTTCATCGAGCCCTCGGTGCCTTCGCGGCCCAGTTGCTCCTCGGCCAGGCCGGTCACGACGATGGGCAGCTCATGCGGCGGCAAGGCGTCGGTGTAGTGCAGCACCGAGGTCACCGGCAGGTTCTCGCAACCGACCGGCCCGTCGATCACGACCTGCAGGCCCTTGATCGCGGTGAAGACATAGACGGCTCCCCAGTAGCCGCCGGCCCGGTCGTGGTCCAGCACTAGCATGTGGCACTGCCCCATTCAACGCAGCGGCGAAAGCCGCAGTAGCGCGCCGCGATCGAGCGCAACGGGCCGCGATGGACGATCCGGCGGCGCGGCTGCGGAAGGACGCGCGCCAGGCAGACCAGGCGGGCGCTGCGGGGGTTCAGGTGATCGCACATCAAATCATCTCCTCCGCCTTGCGGCGCTTGATCAGCTTGATGACCTGGCGACGCGTGTCGGCCTTGAACTCGGGACGGTCGCGTGGCACTTCTTCCCAGATGCCGGCCGCATGGCCGGAGCCCACCTCGCCAAAGAATTCGCGCATCTGGTCGAAGCGGTGCTTGTTGTTCATCGCCGCATTGACCACCTGGGCCAGCGAGCCGGCCCCGGCCGGGCCCATCAGCGGGCGGGCCGAGATCAGGTTGGTGAAGTACAGCGCCGGCAGTGCCAGCTGCTTGGCCTTCTGCACCACCGGCGTCGTGCCGATGGCCAGATCGGGCTTGCACTCGGCCAGCGCCGCCAGGTCCTGCTCCAGCGAGGCGCGGTACTGCACATGCACGCCGCGCGAGGTCAGCCACTCGCGGTCGGGGTCGCTCCAGCGGGTGCGCGGACAGGCGGTGCCCACATAAGGCACCTCGGCGCCGCTCTCGACCAGCAGCCGCGCCACCAACAGCTCCGAGCCCTCGTAGCCGCTGACCGTGACTCGGCCCTTGATCGGCGTGCGCGCCAGCGCGCCTTTGATCGCCGGCAGGAACTTCTGCTTGGCTGCGTCGATCAGCGCCTGCGGCACATTGGCTGCGACGCCAATGGCCTGCAGCCAGGCCTCGGTGCCGTCATGGCCCACCGGTGCCGAGCCGATCACCGGACGGCCGGCGGCCTCGAACTCGCGCACGCAGGCCGTATAGAAGGGGTGGATGGCCGCAGCCACCGCGCAGTCCAGCGCCGCATAGAGCTCGCGCCATTCGCGCGTCGGCACGACAGGGCCGGCGGCCAGGCCCATGGGCTCCAGCAGCATGCCCAGCACCACCGGGTCGGCCGGGAACATCTCGCCGAGCAGGCTCACCGTGGGCCGGCAGGTCTGCAGCTTTTTCTCGCGCCAGCCGGTCGGTGCGGCGACCGGCCCGGCCTCGGCCTCGCCGCGCGCGTACTTCAGCATCGCGCCGGCCAGCACGTCCTTGGCCTCGGCATGGGTGGGCACGCCGAAGCCCGGCACGTCCACGCCGATGATGCGCACCCCGTTGATCTGCTTGGGCAGCAGCTGCAGCGGCACGCCGCTGGCGGTGGGCACGCAAAGATTGATCACGACCAGCGCGTCGAGCTTGGCCGGGTCGGCCTGGGCATGGACCGCGTCGCGGATGTCCTCGAACAGCTTGCCGGTCACCAGGCTCTCGCTGTTGAAGGGCACATAGCCGACGCTGCGCTTGGCGCCGTAGAAGTGGGAGGTGAAGGTCAGGCCGTAGACGCAGCAGGCCGAGCCGCTGAGGATGGTGGCGGTGCGCCGCATCCGCAGGCCCACGCGCAGCGCGCCAAAGGCCGGACACATGCTCTGCGGCTGGTCGTGCGGGCCCTTGGGGTAGTCGGCGGCGTAGCGCTCCAGGGTCTCGCGCGTGGCGTCGCTGTTGGCCTTCCCTTCGGCCAGGGCCAGTTCGGGGGTGGCGTGGCAGTTGCTCATGATGAGGACTCCCGCAAGGCCGCCCCAAGGGAGGCCTGCGCCCTCTCGGGGGGCAGCGAACGAAGGTGAGCGTGGGGGCGCATAACTTCAAGCCGCGTCGTAGATCACTTCAAGCGTCGGCTTGATCAACTCGGTCTTGCCAACCATGTCGAACAGCGTGGCCGGCTCCATCTTGAAATCGCGCCCGGTCACCTCGGCCGAGAACAGGCCCAGCAGCTGGTCCTGGGTCTGCGGCTTGGGCCGCACCGGCGGCGCCTCGCCGACATTGGTGGCCAGGGTCTCGAACAGCGAGGCCCATTGCGTGCCGGGCCGGCCGATGATTTCGTAGCTGGCGCTCTTGCGGCGGATGTCCTCGTGGGCCGGAATCGCGGCCAGCACCGGGATGCCCACGGCTTGCGCGAAGGCGGCGGCCTCGCCGGTGCCGTCGTCCTTGTTGATCACCATGCCGGCCACGCCGACATTGCCGCCCAGCTTGCGGAAGTACTCCACCGCGCTGCAGACGTTGTTGGCCACGTACAGGCTCTGCAAGTCGTTGGACGCAACGACGATGACCTTCTGGCACATATCGCGCGCGATCGGCAGGCCGAAGCCGCCGCAGACCACGTCGCCGAGGAAATCCAAGAGCACGTAGTCAAAACCCCAGTCGTGGAAGCCCAGTTTCTCCAGCGTCTCGAAGCCGTGGATGATGCCGCGCCCGCCGCAGCCGCGGCCGACCTCCGGGCCGCCCAGCTCCATCGCATAGACGCCGTCGCGCTTGAAGCAGACGTCGCCGATGGCCACCGCCTCGCCGGCCAGCTTCTTCTTGCTGCTGGTCTCGATGATGGTGGGGCAGGCCTTGCCGCCGAACAGCAGGCTGGTGGTGTCGCTCTTCGGGTCGCAGCCGATCAAGAGCACCTTCTTGCCCTGCTGGGCCATCATGTAGCTCAGGTTGGCCAGCGTGAAACTCTTGCCGATACCGCCCTTGCCGTAGATCGCGATGATCTGCGTGGTCTTGGTGACCGGGCCCGTCGCGGGCGCATCGGGCTCGATGGCGGCCTCGGCGCGCAGTGCGTCGGACTGACTGGCCCCGCGTTGGAAGACCATCGGCGCAAGCGCCGGGATGCTCGTGTTGCTCATGCGTGGTGTCTCCAGTCCAGAACCATCTTCAGGCAGCCGGCATCGTTGAAGGCTTGGCTGTAGGCGCTGCCGGCCTGCTCGGCCGGCTCGCAGTGGGTCAGCAAGCCGTCCAGCGACAACCGTCCGGCGTGCAGCAAGGCGTTGACCGCCAGCATGTCGGGCCGCTTCCATTCGGCGGCGACGCGGATGCGCGCCTCGCGCATGAAGGCCGGCGCAAAGTTCAGCGACAGCGGCTTCGAATAAAAGCCCGCCAGCACCACCTCGCCGCCGGGTGCGAGTCGGGCGATCAGCGTGTCGAGCAGGCCCGAGTCGCCGCTGACGTCGTAGATGGCCCGGTAGTCGCGGCGCTTGTCCTCGTCGGGGTGGGTGACCGAGTAGCCCACCGCGCCGTCGGCGCGCTTGGGATTTGTCTCCCAGACGGTGAAGTTGGTGATGCCGGCCGCCACATTCATGCGCGCCAGCAAGCGCCCCAGCACGCCATGACCGACGATCAGGTCGGGCGGCGCAAACGGCACATCCTGGCCGCCGCCGGCGACGCTGTGATAGGCGGTGGCGGCCAGCGCCAGCAGCACCGCCTGCTCGCCGAGCTTTTCCTCGACCGGCACGACCTTGGCACCGGGAACCACCAGGCGCGAGGCCGAGCCGCCGAACAGGCCCTTGACCTCGCCGAAGCAGCGCGCGCCGGGCACGAAGACCCGCTGGCCTATCCACTGCGTGCTCTGCGGGCTGACCGCGATGACACGGCCGACCGCCTCATAACCCGGCACCAGCGGGTATCCCATGCCCGGGAACATCGGCATGGTGCCGGTCCAGATCAGGCGCTCGGTGCCGGTGCTGATGCCGCTCCATTCCACCTCGACCACCACATCGCCGTCTTCCATCGCCGGCAGCCGCAGCTGAGCGAGGCTCAGATGCTCGGGGCGGTCAATCACCACGGCCAGGGTGTTCATCAGCGGATCTCCTGAGGACGGAATCTCTCGATCCCATGAAGTCATCTTAAGCAGACACAGCAAAACGTCAACTAATATTTACACTCAGAACCGTCAGCCCCGATCAAGCAGCAACAGGCCGGTCTGCAAAGGCATGCGGGTGCGCAGCCGCCGGACCCGGCCGAAGCCGGCCTGCATCGCCAGTTCACGCAGCCGCGCCTCGCTGCGCGGCCGGCCCTGGCCCATGGCCATCAGATAGAAACCGAAATAGGCATGGCCCATGGCCTCGGCCCCCGGCGTCTCGGCCAGTGGCTCGGCCAGCAGCAGACGCCCGCCGGCAGCCAGGGCCTGGCGCACCGCGCGCAGCAGCATCAGCACCTGGGCGTCATCGTGGTCATGCACGACGCGCAGCAGCGTGATCAGGTCCGCGCCCGGCGGCAAGGCGTCGCGGAAGAAGTCGCCGCCCACGGCGCTGCAGCGCGCCGCCAGGCCGGTGCGCTCGAAGCGTTCGCGTGCCCGCACGACCACACCGGGCAGATCGAAGACCTGCAACTGCAAGCCCGGTGCGTGCGCGGCCGCAGCGCAGGCAAACGCGCCGTCGCCGCCGCCGACATCGAGCAGGCGGCGATGGCGCCGCAGCGGGTAGGCCTGCAAGACCTGCTCGGCCACCAGCGGCTGCGAGGCCGCCATCAGCGCCGAATAGGCGGCCAGCTGCGGTGCGGGCAGACCGCCAGGCGCCGCCGATCCCGCGTAAGGCCAGAAGCCGGCCAGCTGCGCCGAGGCCGGCTCGCCGCGCAGCAGCGCCACCGGGTCCGCCAGGTCGCGGTACAGCGCGCCATGGTGCTCGACCATGGCCGCCACAGCGGTGTTGCCCACCATGGCGGCGCCCAAGGCACCCAGGCCATAGCGGCTCTCAGAACGCGCGTCCAGCAGCCGCAGCGACACGGCCGCCAGCACCAGCCGCTCGGTGCCGGCCAGAGGCAGGCTCAGGCGCTGCGCCAGCGCGGCCAGCGTCAGCGGCCCCCGCGCGGCCAGCAGATCAAACAGGCGCAGCTGCACGCAGGCCAGCAGCACCTGCGAGTAGACAAAGCCGGCCAGCAGGTCAAACAGCGCTGCGGCACGCCGGCGCGCGATCCAGCGCGTCGGCACAAAGGCCTCGGCCCAGCGCCGAAAGCCGGCGCTGCTCAGCAGCCGGTCGCGCCAGGCCAGCGGCGCATCGCTCCAATGAGCCTGGGCTGTGCTCATCGCTCAGGCCGCCTGGACTTGCGACTCAGCTACCCGCTCCAGCAAATGCGGCGGCACCAGGCGCTCGGCCTCGTGCCGGATCAGCTGGCGAAACTGTGCCGCCCCCGGGCAGACCGGCACGGTCAGCAGGGTCGCCTGGATCAGGCGGTGAAACTCGGCCAGCGCGCCCTCCAGCCCCAGCTCGCGCGCCATGCTGGGTCGCCCCAGGGCCAGGTCTTGCCCACCGGGCTTGCCGGTGGCGCTGGGGTCCAGGGCCACGTCGCGGATGTCGTCGGCCACCTGGTAGGCCTGGCCCAGCTGCTCGCCTAAAGCGCGCCAGGGCGTGCCGTCGGCACCGGCCGCCTGCGCGCCGGCCATGGTGGCGGCGGCGAACAAGGCGCCGGTCTTGGCCTGCTGGTAGTCGCGCAGCGAGAGCTGCGGCTCGCACTCCCAGGCCTGGCCGGCGACGATGCCCATGGGCATGCCGACACCGTGGCAGACCGTGCGCAGCAGCGCCGGCAGGCGCGAGAGATGGCGGCGCGCCCGGCCACCGAGCACCTCGAAGGCCGCGATGATCAGCGCGTCGCCGGCCAGCACGGCCAGCCGCTCGCCGAAGGCGCGCTGCACCGAGGGCCGGCCGCGCCGCGTGTCGGCCGCATCGAAGCAAGGCAGGTCGTCATGCACCAGCGAGGCGCAGTGCAGCAGCTCGATGGCCGCCGCCGCGCCCTCGCTGAGGCCGGGATCGTCCTCGCCGCAGGCCTGGGCCACCGCCAGGCACAGCGTCGGCCGGATGCGCGCGCCGCCGGGAAACACCGCATGCTGCATCGCGGCGGCCAGCTTCGGCGGATGGCCGCTTTGCAGACTGACGCTCAGGCTGGCGCGCAGCGCGCGCTCGATTCGGTCTGGATAGGGCATATGCATGGGCGAGGCCTTTGCTGACGGAACCCGCAGAACGACCGCATGTCGCAAGCGAATTACATTAATATGTGTCAATCAGAATAGACACACATGGAGATTGCGTCAATGCGCGTCAACGCCCTGCCCTTCGCGCCGCTTCGTCCACCCCGGGTGCTGGTGGTGGGCGCCGGCATCGGCGGGCTGACGGCCGCAGCCCTGATGGCGCGCAGCGGCATCGAGGTGCAGCTGCTGGAGCGGGCGGCCGCACCCGGCGGCAAGATGCGCCAGATCGAGCTGGGGCCCCAAAGCCTGGACGGCGGCCCCACGGTGCTGACGATGAGATGGGTGTTCGACGCGCTGTTCGAGCGCCTGGGCCTGAGCCTGGATCAGCACCTGAGCCTGCGCCGCTGCAGCGTGCTGGCCCGCCATGCCTGGGGGCCCGATCAGCGCCTGGACCTGTCGGCCGATCTGGAGACCAGCGTCGCAGCCATCGCCGAGTTCAGCGGCGCGGCCGAGGCGCAGCGCTACCGCGCCTTCTGCGAGCGCGCCGGCGCCGTCTACCAGACCCTGGATCGGCCCTTCATGCAGAGCAGCCGGCCCACGCCCGGCTCGCTGGCCTGGCGCGTGCTGCGCCAGCAAGGGCCTTCCGGCCTGCGGCAGTTGCTGCGCATCTCGCCCTTCACCAGCTTGTGGACGGCGCTGGGCCGCTATTTCCATGACCCGCGCCTGCGTCAGCTCTTCGGCCGCTACGCCACCTACTGCGGCTCCTCGCCCTTCGAGGCGCCGGCCACGCTGATGCTGGTGGCCCATGTCGAGCGCGAGGCGGTCTGGCAGATCGAGGGCGGCATGTATCGGCTGGCCCAGGCCCTGGCCGCAGCCGGCAGGCAGCAGGGCGTGAGCTACCGCTACGGCTGCGAGGTGCGGCAGTTGCTGATGCGTGAGGACGGCGGGGTCGGCGGCGTCGAGCTGCAGGACGGCGAGCGCCTAAGCGCCGACGCGGTGCTGTTCAACGGCGACGCCCAGGCGCTGGCCAGCGGTCTGCTCGGCCGGCCGGTGCAGCAGGCGCTGGGCCTGCCGGCGATACCGCCGCCGCGCTCGCTGTCGGCGCTGACCTGGCACCTGCTGGCTGAGGTCGAGGCCGGCGGTTTCGAGCTGTCTCACCACAATGTGCTTTTCGGCCCGGCCGAGCACTACCGCGCCGAGTTCGACGCGATCGCCCAGGGCCGCTTGCCCGGGACGCCGACCGTCTATGTCTGTGCGCAGGACCGCGCCGGTGATGCCAGCAGTCGCCCGCCGCAGCGGGCCGAGCGGCTGATGTGTCTCGTGAATGCCCCCGCTATGGCCCCAGCCATGGCCCCCGCCAGCGCCCGCGCGCTGACCGAACCGGAGATTGCGCGATGCCAGCAAGCGATGTGGGATCAACTGGGCCGTGCGGGCCTGCGACTGAGGCCGAGCCCGCATGCGCCGCTGTGCACCCGGCCGCAGGACTTTGCACAGCGGTTCCCGGCGACCGGGGGCGCGCTCTACGGCCCGGCCAGCCAGGGCTGGCGGGCCAGCTTCTTCGCGCGCCCGGATGGCCGCACGAGGGTGCCGGGCCTGTTCCTGGCGGGGGGCTCGGTGCATCCGGGGCCGGGCGTGCCGATGGCGGCGCTGTCGGGCCAGCGGGCTGCCGAGCAGATCTGCGCGGCCCTGCATTCGACACGCCGCTGGGCGCGCGCGACGGACGGGGCCCTGCTTACGCCTGGTGGTATCTCGACGCGCTGAGCGACCCGCAGCCTGACGGCAGCGCCTATGCGCTGACCCTGATCGCCTTCGTCGGCAGCGTGTTCTCACCCTACTACGCCTGGGCACGGCGGCGCCAAGGCGAGGCGGTGCGGCCCGCTGCCCATTGCGCGCTGAACATCGCGCTCTACCACCGCCCGCCGGGCCGCGCCGGCTACCAGCGCCTGTGGGCCATGACCGAGCGCGGCGAGCCCCAGCTGCGGCGCAGCGCCGAGCAGCTGCAGATCGGCCCCAGCCGTCTGGCCTGGCAGGACGATGGCACGCTGCAGATCGAGGTCGATGAATGGACGGCGCCCTGGCCCCGGCGCCTGCGCGGCCGGATCCGGCTGCAGCCCCAGTTGCTGCCGGGCCGGGCCTTTGCGCTGGACGCCGCCGGCCGGCATCTGTGGCAGCCGATCAGCCCGGTGGCGCGGGTCGAGCTGGATTTCGAGGCGCCGCGCGGCCTGCGCTGGCAAGGGAATGCCTATCTCGATGCCAACCTCGGCAGCCGACCGCTGGAGCAGGACTTCCACAGCTGGCAGTGGTCGCGCGCCGCGCTGGGCGGGCATGCGGGTTGTCGCGTGCTCTATGAGGTTCAGCCGCTGAGCGGCGAGCGGCGCGCGCTGGCGCTGGATATCGATGCGCAAGGCCGCATCGCCCAGCGGCCGCTGCCGCCCGACTGCCCGCTGCCGGGCACGGCCTGGGGCCTGGCGCGCAGCACGCGCGCCGCGCAGGCGCCCGAGCTGCTGGCCACGCTGGAAAGCGGCCCCTTCTACAGCCGCTCGCTGCTGCGCGACCCGCTGGACGGCGGCCTGGCCGTGCATGAAAGCCTGTCGCTGCAACGCTTTCGCCAGCCCTGGGTACAGGCGCTGCTGCCCTTCCGAATGCCGCGTCGGGCAACGGGGGTCAGGTCATGACAGCCCGGCGCCTCTTGATGCTGGGTGCCACCGGCACCATCGGCCAGGCCACCGTGCGCGCGCTGCTGCGGCGCGGCCACGAGGTGGTCTGCTTCGTGCGACCGCGCGCCGGCGTCGGTGGCCGGATGAGTGCGCCGGACATCGAGCGCCTGCTGGCCGGCGCCACGGTCCGCTTCGGCGACGTCGGCTCGCCCGCCTCGCTGGCCACCGACGGCTTTCGCGGCGAGCGCTTCGACGCCCTGGTCTCCTGCCTGGCCTCGCGCACCGGCGCACCCGACGACGCCTGGGCCATCGATCACCAGGCCCATCTGCTCGCGCTGGCGGCGGCGCAGCAAGCGGGCGTCACACAGATGGTGCTGCTGTCGGCGATCTGTGTGCAAAAACCGCTGCTCGCCTTCCAGCAGGCCAAGCTGGCCTTCGAACAGGCGCTGATCGCCTCGGGGCTGAGTTACAGCATCGTGCGGCCCACCGCCTTCTTCAAATCGCTGTCGGGCCAGATCGAGCGGGTGCGCCGGGGCAAGCCTTTTCTGGTCTTCGGCGACGGCCGTCTGAACGCCTGCAAGCCGATCAGCGACACCGACCTGGCCGACTACCTCGCCGACTGCCTGCAGGACCCGGCCCGCCGCAACCGCATCCTGCCGATCAGCGGCCCCGGTCCGGCCCTGACGCCACGCCAGCAGGGCGAGCTGCTGTTCGCGGCGCTGGGCCGCGAGCCACGCTTCAAGCAGGTGCCGGTCGCGCTGCTCGACACCATCATCGCCGTGCTCGCCGGCCTGGGCCGGGTGCTGCCGTCACTGGCCGTCAAGGCCGAGCTGGCCCGCATCGGCCGCTACTACGCGACGGAGTCCATGCTGGTGCTGGACCCGGCCAGCGGTCGCTATGACGCCGCAGCCACACCCTCGACCGGGCGGCAGACGCTGGGGGGCTTTTATGCCGAGCTGGCCCAAGGCTCGGCCGCGCTGCCGGAGCGCGGGGATCATGCGGTGTTCTGAAGCAGCGCAAGCCAACAACGCATGCCCAAGCTCAATGAATCAGCGCTTGCGCCTGCTGCAGCAGCATCGGTCGGCCCAGGTGATAGCCCTGCGCACTGCTGATGCCCAGTCCTCGGAGGGTGTCCAGCTCGGACGAGGTCTCGACGCCCTCGGCGACGATGCTGCAGCCGGTCTCGAGCGCAAATCCACGCAGCGCCGCCGCCAGCGCGCGTCGCGAGTGATCGGTGTCGATGGCGCGTGTGATGCTGATGTCGAGCTTCACGATATGGGGGTGCAGATTCAGAATGTGTCTGAAGCTGGCGTAACCGGCGCCGGCATCGTCGATGGCGACGCGCAGGCCCTGCGCCTGCAGAGGCCTCATCACGGCGGCGATATCCTCGTAGCGCTCGACGGCCTGGTGCTCCGTGACCTCGACGACGATTCTGTGCAGCGGCAGTCCTTTCAGCATGCCGGCGACATCGCCTTTGACAATCATCTCGGGAGAGGCGTTGACGGCGACATACACCTCAGGGGGCAGTTGCGGCAAGGCGCCCAGCGCGATGCGAATCGCCTGGGACTCCAGTTCCAGTTCGCGCTTGACCATCGCGGCTTCGGAAAACCAGACATCCGGCGACCGGTAGGGGTCCGAGGAGAAGCGCGCCAGCGACTCGAAGCCGATGGCACGATTCGTTTGCACATCGAAGATGGGTTGGTAGACCATTTGCAAGCCGCCGGACTCCAGCACCGTGTCGATGCGCTGATCCAGCACCTGGATGGCCTGGCGTGTCGACAGCTCCTCCTGGATCTGCTCGGCGACCATCTCGGCCAGGACACGCATCATCGCCAGATCGCGCGACGTCAGACTGCTGTCCGGCGCATGGCTGAAACAGCAGAAGGTGCCATAGACCTGCCCATCGCCGAGCCGGATCGGCACGCTCAGATGCGCGCCGACCGGCAAGGCCCGCGTCACCGGCAGGCTCAGGGCCTCGGCGTTCAAGCAGGCGTCGGTCATCAGCTCGGGCAGCCGGCCATCGATGACGCGCTGGCAGTAGCTGTCTTCCAAGGGATCGGAATTGCCGACCTGCACCAGATCATTTCCCGGGCGCGCATCGACATGGCGAAAGACCCGGCGGCCCTCCACCATCTCCGAAATGAAGGCGACATCCATGTCCAGATGGGTGCGGATGGCGTGCAACGCACGCGCCAGGGGTGGTTTTGCCGCGCCATTCGATCCCCGAGAGGTGTCGCGCGCGAGTTCCGCAACGGCGGTAGCGAGTAGTGCTTTCAACTGCGGCCTCCTTAAAACTGCAGTCCTCCGCGTGTCGATGGGGACACCCGGTGTGCCCGGCTTTGCCGGTGCTACAGGCCTATGGTCTCACAAGGGTCGGCAGCAGGCCAGCCGAAGAAAGCGCCGGCGCTTTGTCACGAGAATTTCACGCGACAGGGTTCAAATGAAAACGTTTACAGCCTACGCAGCTCATGTCCATACTCAGCGTTGCCCGCCGGGCCGGTGTGTCCATCGCCACCGTCTCGCGCGCCTTCAACTCGCCCGAATCGGTGGCACCGGCCACCCGCGCCGCCGTCACGGCCGCCGCTGCGGCGCTGGGCTATGAACCGAACCTGAGCGCCCGCACGCTGCGCACCCAGCGCAGCCGCACGCTGGGCGTCGTGCTACCGACCTTTCGGAACCCGGTGTTTGCCGAAACCCTGGCCGGCATTGCCGGCGCGGCGGCCGATGCCGGCTACGCCATCATTCCGCTGACCACCGACTACCAGGAGGCGCTGGAGCAGCAGGCGCTGCGCCGCCTGAGTGGGCGCAGCGTCGACGGCCTGATCCTGACCGTGGCCGATGCCGCGCGCTCGGCCACGCTGGCCGCGCTCAAGCGGGCGCGCCGGCCCTATGTGCTGGCCTACAACCGCCACGCCCAGCATCCCTGCGTCAGCGTCGACGGCGAGCGCGCGATGGCCGAGCTGGTGGCGCGGCTGCAGCAGCTCGGCCACCGCCGCATCCTGATGGTCAGCGGCCATCTGAGCGCCTCGGACCGCGCGCAGCAGCGCCATCGCGGCTATGCCGCAGCGATGCAGGCCGGCGACAACACGGCCGAGCTGCTGGAGCTGCCCTTCATCGACAACGCGCCCGAACTGCTGACCGAGCGCCTGGGCCGTGCGGACCGCCAGCACCGGCCCACGGCCCTGGTCTGCTCTAACGATCTGCTGGCGCTGCGCTGCATGCGCGCCGCCGCGCTGGCCGGGCTGCGCGTGCCCGAGGACCTCAGCGTGATCGGCTTCGACGGCATGGCCCTGGGCACCGAACTGCGCCCCTCGCTGGCCAGCATCGCCCAGCCCAATGAAGAGATCGGCCGGCGCAGCGTGGCCTGGCTGCTGGACTGCCTGGAGCGCGGCAGCGCGCCGCGCGCCGCCGACAGCCTGACCCTGCCCCATCAGCTGCGCGAGCTCGAGTCGATGCGCCCGCTTGCTTCCCCACACCCCACCCTCCCGAGGAGTTCATGATGAAAATCTTCCGCCCGCTGACACGCGGCCTCGCTACAGCCCTGCTGGCCCTGCTGGGCGGCCAGGCCTTGGCGCAGACCGCGATCTGCTACAACTGCCCGCCCGAATGGGCCGACTGGGGCACCCAGCTGCAGGCGATCAAGGCCAGGACCGGCGTGACCGTGCCCCCGGACAACAAGAACTCCGGCCAGAGCCTGTCGCAACTGGTGGCCGAGAAGGCCAGCCCGGTGGCCGATATGGCCTACTACGGCGTCACCTTCGGCATCCAGGCCAAGAAGGCCGGTGTCACCGCCGGCTACAAGCCGGCCCACTGGAACGAGATCCCCGAAGGCCTGAAGGACGCCGACGGCCACTGGTTCGCGATCCACTCGGGCACGCTGGGCTTCATGGTCAATGTCGACGCGCTCAAGGGCAAGCCGGTGCCCAGGTCCTGGGCCGATCTGCTCAAGCCCGAGTACAAGGGTCTGGTCAGCTATCTGGACCCGGCCTCGGCCTTCGTCGGCTATGTCGGCGCGGTGGCGGTCAACAGCGCCCGCGGCGGCACGCTGGACAATCTGACGCCGGCCATCGAGTACTTCAAGGCGCTGCAGAAGAACGAGCCCATCGTGCCCAAGCAGACCGCCTATGCGCGCGTGCTGTCCGGCGAGATCGCCATCCTGCTGGACTATGACTTCAATGCCTACCGCGCCAAGCACAAGGACAAGGCGCGCGTCGAGTTCGTGATCCCGGCCGAGGGCACCGTGGTCGTGCCCTATGTAATGAGCCTGACGGCCCAGGCCCCGCACGCGGCCGATGGCAAGAAGGCGCTGGACTTCGTGCTCTCCGACGAAGGCCAGGCGATCTGGGCCAATGCCTTCCTGCGCCCGGTGCGCGCCTCGGCGATCTCCAAGGAGGCCCAGGCCCGCTTCCTGCCGGCCAGCGAGTACGCACGCGCCAAGGCCCTGGACTACGCCAAGATGGCCGAGGTGCAGAAGGCCTTCTCCGAGCGCTATCTGCGCGAGGCCCAGTGATGCTGGGGCTGGCCTGCGCAGCGCCGGCGGCGGCGCTGTTCTTCGCCTTCTGGCTGCTGCCGATGGCGCGCCTGGCGGCCCTGCCGGCCAGCGCCGGCTGGGCCACCTACGCTGCCGTGCTGACCGAGCCGCGCTATCTGGCCAGCCTGCTGCAGACCACCGCGCTGTCGCTGGCGGTCACCGCGGTGGCCCTGCTGCTGGCCGCTGCGGTAGGCCTGTACCTGGGGCGGCAGCGCTTTAGCGGCCGCTCGCTGCTGCTGGCGCTGCTGACCCTGCCGCTGTCCTTCCCCGGCGTCATCGTCGGCTTCTTCGTGATCCTGCTGGGCGGCCGGCAAGGCCTGATCGCCGAGCTCAGCGAGGCGCTGCTGGGCAGCCGCATCACCTTTGCCTATGGCCTGAGCGGCCTGTTCCTGGCCTATCTGTATTTCTCGCTGCCGCGCGCCATCGCGGCCTTCACCGCGGCGGCCGAGACGCTGGAGCCACAGATCGAGGAGGCGGCGCGCTCGCTGGGCGCGCGGCCCTGGCAGCTGGCGCGCGATGTCTGGCTGCCGGCGCTGGCGCCGACCGCGCTGGCCTGCGGCGCGATGCTGTTCGCCACCGCGATGGGTGCCTTCGGCACGGCATTCACGCTGGCCAGCCGCTTCGAGGTGCTGCCGATCACGATCTACAACGAGTTCACCAACTACGCCAACTTCCCGCTGGCCGCCGCGCTGTCGCTGGCCCTGGGTCTGATGACCTGGGGCGTGCTCTTCATCGCGCGCCGCCTGGGCGGCGCACCGACCGGAGCCGCCGCATGAAGACCGACACTCGCAACGCAACGCCGCTGCTGGCGGCACTGACCCTGCTGGTGAGCCTGTTCACCGTGCTGCCTATGCTGGTCTCGCTGAGCGCCGGCCTGGTCAACAACTACAGCCAGGGCCTGGCCAGCGGGCTGACGACGCGCTGGCTGAGCGAGGTCTGGCAGCAGTACGGCGGCACGGCCGGCCATTCGCTGCTGCTGGCGCTGGCCTGCGTGATCGGTTGCCTGCTGCTGGGCCTGCCCTGCGCCTATGCGCTGGCGCGCAGCCGCTCGCGCTGGGCGCGCCTTTTCGAGGAGCTGCTGACCCTGCCGGTTGCGGTGCCGGGTCTTGCCAGCGCGCTGGCCCTGATCCTGGCCTACGGCCAGCTGCGCGGCTTCCGCCAGAGCTTTGCCTTCGTGCTGGTGGGCCATCTGCTGTTCACCCTGCCCTTCATGGTGCGCACGGTGGCCGCCGCGCTGGCCCGCGAGGAGCTGGTGGCGCTGGAGGAGGCGGCGCGCTCGCTGGGCGCGAGCTTTGCGCAGCGCTTTGTCGGCGTGCTGCTGCCGGCGGTGGCGCCGTCCATCGTGGCCGGCTGCCTGATGGTGTTCACGCTCTCGGTCGGCGAATTCAATCTGACCTGGATGCTGCACACCCCGCTGACCCGCACCCTGCCGGTGGGCCTGGCCGACAGCTATGCCTCGATGCGCATCGAGATCGGCTCCGCCTACACCCTGCTGTTCTTCATCGTCATCCTGCCCGTGCTCTGGGGCATGCAGGCCCTGGCCAAACACCTGGAAAAACGCTATGGCTGAGTCCATGCCTACCGCTTACGAACGCACCCTCGTCGAAGTGCTGAACTGCAGCAAGACCTACGCCGACGGCACGAAGGCGCTGCAGCCCACCGAGCTGCGCGTCGAGCCCGGCGAGGTGCTGGCCCTGCTGGGGCCCTCGGGCTGCGGCAAGACCAGCCTGCTGCGCCTGATCGCCGGCCTGGCGACGCCCGATGCCGGCGGCACGCTGAAGTTCAACGGCGAGGACGTGACGCGCCGCGCCATCGAGCAGCGCGGCATCGGCATGGTGTTCCAGCACTACGCGCTGTTCCCGCAGATGTCGGTGCAGGCCAATATCGGCTATGGCCTGCGCATCCGCGGCGTGCCCGAGGCGCAGCAGCGCCAGCGCATCGGCGAGCTGATCGATCTGGTGCGCCTGAACGGCCTGGAGCAGCGCCGCCCGGCCGAGCTCTCCGGCGGCCAGCGCCAGCGCGTGGCGCTGGCCCGTGCAGTCGCGGTGCGCCCGCGCGTGCTGCTGCTGGACGAGCCGCTGACCGCGCTGGATGCCAAGCTGAAGGAATCGCTGCGCGACGAGCTGGCCGAGCTGCTGCGCCGCCTGCACATCACCGCCATCCACGTCACCCACGACCAGCAGGAGGCGATGGCCATTGCCGACCGCCTGGCCGTGATGCAGGCCGGCCGCATCGTGCAGCTGGGCACGGCCGAGGAGCTGTACCGGCAGCCGGCCCAGCCCTTCGTCGCCGAGTTCCTGGGCCGCGTCAACCGGCTGGCACGCTCGGCCGAGGAGATGCGCGAGGGCACGCTGCGGCTCGGCGCGCTGCGCCTGCGCTGCCCGGCGCTGAGCGGCTGCGCCACCGTGCTGCTGCGCCCCGAGGACGTCCAGCTCGGTGCGGACAGCAGCGGTCAGGGCCTGAGCGTGACGCGGCGCGTCTTTCTCGGCGAACGGGTACAACTGCATCTGGCCCTGCCCGGCCAGGCCACGCCGCTGATCTGCGATGCGCCCAAGGACAGCCCTTTCAAAACCGGCGACCGCGTCCAGCCCCAGGTGCGCGCCGAACATCTGATGCCCGCATGACACCCCAACTGCTCGTCCAGCTCAGCGACCCGCACATCCGCGCGCCCGGTCGCCTGACCTACCGTCGCGTCGACACCGCCGCCCATCTGCAGCGCGCGGTGGCCGCCGTCAACGCGCTTCCCCAGGCGCCGCGCGCCGTCGTGATCACCGGCGACCTGACCGACTTCGGCACGCCCGAGGAATACGCCCATCTGCGCGCGCTGCTGCAGCCGCTGGCCTGTCCCTGCCATCTGCTGCCGGGCAACCACGACGACCGCGCCGGCCTGCGCCAGGCCTTCGCCGACCATGCCTACCTTCAGCGGGACCAGGCAGCGGACGACTTTGTGCAGTACGCGGTCGATCTCGGCGGCCTGCGCCTCGTGACGCTGGACACGGTGACGCCGCGCGCCTCGCATGGCGAGCTCTGCGCCGAGCGCCTGCAGCGGCTCGACCAGATGCTGAGCGCCGATCCGCACACCCCGACCGTGCTGGCCATGCACCACCCGCCCTTTACCACCTACATCGGCCATATGGACGCGATCGGCCTGCTGCAGGGCGAGGCCGAGCTGGCCGCGCTGCTGGGTCGACACCCCCAGGTACAGCGCATCATCTGCGGCCATCTGCACCGCTCCATCCAGACGCTGTGGGCCGGCACGCTGGCGATGACCGCACCCTCGACCGCCCATCAGGTCTGCCTGAACCTGGCGCCCGGCGCCGCCTCGCGCTTCGCGCTGGAGCCGCCTGGCTTCTTGATACACGCCTGGTCCGAGGCCGGCCCGCTGGTCAGTCACCAGGCCGCCATCGGTCACTTCGACGGACCGCATCCCTTCTTCGACGAGGACGGCCGCTTGATCGATTGAGTCGCTCCTCGTCACACGCCCTGCGCGGACCGGGGGCGACCGGTCCGGGCGGCCGGCACGGTCGTCAGCGCACGCAGCAGGCGCGCAAGGCCGTTCAGCTCAGTGCATGCCGGGTCGGCCGCCCAAAGCGGCCGGCCGTCAGATCGGCAAACGCAGTGAACAGCCAGGGGCAGCCCGGTGCCACCGCATAGAGCTGGCGATGCCCGGTGGAGCGGCGGCGCACCGTCAGCAAGCGGTCGGGCAGACCGACATGACGGAGTTCGTCCGGACGCCCCTCCGACATCTCGAAATCGCTGGGCTCGAAGCCCGCAAGCTCCAAGGTCGATGCCAGCGTGGACCACAAATGCGTCGAGTGCGTTTCGTTAGGCGATGTCATCAGAATCTCGAATCCACGGGAAGTCGGCGAAAACCTGTTTCGGTAGCGCCAGTGTGCTCAGGCCCGGTGACGTCGTGATGAAGCAAGCCGGCGCGAGCCGGTCGCGCGCGTAACAGTTTGTTCGACCGGCGCTTGCGAATCGAAGGTCTGCGCCCTGAACCGCCTGCAAGCCACGCCTCGCTTCGGTGCGCATCGCGCGGCCAGCGCACAGCGCTGCCGCAAACGGGCCAATGCCAACGTCATTGGCGGGTCGTGGCCCGTGGCGACACTGAGCGCAGCACCGACTCCCCTGGGCCCAGCATGAACAGCGACAACACCGGCAACGCCGACCACAATATCAGCGGCGAAGACGCGCCCACCCCCGACCGCCGCCAGCTGCTGCGCGGCGCGGCCGGCCTCTCGGCATTCGCGATGGGCGGCAGCCTGTTGAGCGGCGCGGAGCCGGCCGAGGCCGCCGGCAGCGCCGTCACCAGCTTTGCCATCGCGGTGCTGCCCGACACCCAGTTCTACGCCCGCTACGCCACCACCGATGAGGGCCAGCAGTTCCAGAACCGCTACGGCTCAACGCCTTTTGCGGCGCAGACCGGCTGGATCGCCAGCAATGCCCGCAGCTACAACATCCCCTTCGTCATCCATCTGGGCGATGTGGTCGACCAGCAGGGCAAACCCAACCAGTGGCGGGTGGCCGATGCCGCGATGCAGCAGCTGGAAAGCGCTGGCGTCCCCTACTCGATCCTGGCCGGCAATCACGACGTCATCAACGACCACGATTACCACCAGCCCTCCGACCAGGGCTTCGGCACCGATGCCCAGCGCCAGCTCTCGGCCGAGCCCTATCTGCAGTGGTTCCCGCGCAGCCGGGCGGCCCGGCAATCAACCTTCCGTGAGCGTGACAGCTCCGGCTTTCACGAGTACCACGTCTTCGAGTCGCACGGCATCAAGTTCATGGTGCTCTCGCTGTCATGGCGCATCTCCGATGCCGGCATCGCCTGGGCACGCAGCGTCATCGCACGCAACCCGACTCTGCCGGTGATCCTGTCTAACCACCAGCTTCTGAACATAGACAGCGACGGCATCAGCCCGCTGGAAACGGCCTACGGCAAGATGCTGTGGGCCCAGCTGATCAACGACAACGATCAGATCTTCATGACCTTGAACGGTCACCACCACGGCGCCGCCCATCTGCGCAAATTCAATGCCTTCGGCAACGAGGTCCACCAGATGGTGGTCGATTACCAGATGGACTACCAGGGCGGCAACGCCATGATGCGGCTCTATGAGGTCGACTTCAGCAACAACAAGATCGATGTGATGTCGTTCTCGCCCTGGGTGGTCAGCAAGCCCAAGCAGACACTCAACCAGTTCGACTTCGCGGAGCTGACCCAGGCCAATAATCGCTTCACGATCCCGATCAATTTCAAGAAGCGCTTTGCGGGCTTCCTGCGCTGGCGCCCGACGATGTCCAGCAACGGCGCGGCCATCCTGCCACGGGTGCGCACCGAGCTGCTGGCCAACTATGTCGAGCCGCCGCCGAAGCTCAGCCGCCCGCCGCTCGATTCGAACGACTTCCCTTATGTGGCCGACACCTACGCGCACTGGCGCGCGCCGACCACCATCGCGGAAGGTCAGATCGTCAAGGTCGGTGACACCCTGCCCGATATCTTCGCGGGTCACGATATGCGGCGCGCGGGCCTGATCGGGCCGGCGACGGTGGGCGACGTGATCTGGTCGACAGACAAACACCGCTTGTCGTCAGCGCCGGGCAGCGTGCGCTTTCTCAACAGCGACAAGACGGTGGGCCGCCTCAGCGCCTTCCTGACCGCGATGGGCGCTCCCGTCAATGGCCGCAGCTTCTGGACCGGCTACACGATCGAAGCCTTCGTCAAGATCCCCGCCGACTGGGACGCGAGCAAGCACCGCTGGGGCAATCTGCTCGGCCGCCAAGGCAATCGCGGTGCGGTGCCCGGTGGCTATCAGGGTGGTGACCCGGAGGCCTCAAGCGTGCTGTTCGCGATCTCCAGCCTGCGCGAAGTGCAGTGGGAAGTGGTGCCGGCATCCAATTCGCGCTATGCCCAGACCAACTGGTCGGGCGAGCTGATACGCAACACCTGGTACCACGTCGCCATCGTCAACGATCCGGCCACGGCCACCACAACGCTCTACGTCGAAGGCGCGCCGGTGCTGCGCAATGTGAGCAACGCCGCAACGGGCACGCGCTCGCAGAGCTCACCGCTGCCCTGGATCATCGGAGCCGGCTGGTGGGACGGCGTACTCGACGACGGCTTCTACGGCTGGATCGGCGAGATGCGTCTGGTCGGCAAACCCATCCCGCCCGAACAGTGGCTCACCGCTCGCCGCAACTGATAGTGCCGGCCGCCGCCGCGGCCCCGTTTTTCTTGGAGTCCTTTCCCATGTTTCAACGCCTTCTTCTTGGTGTGGCGCTCGCCACCGCCCTCGCTCCGGCCTGCGCAGCCGAACAGTTCGAGGCCTCCGCCCACGTCTTCAACGGCAGCGGCTATGGTCAGAGCTACCTCGGCGCAGGCGGCACGACACCGCTCTACAACCAGGCACTCGGCCAGGTGGTCGATGGCGGCAATGGCGCTTTTGACGCCTTCGGCTTCTACAACAGCGGCGTCGGTGCCCTGAGCCAGACGCGCCAGGTCGAGCTGCTCAGCGGCAACGTCTTCCGCTTTTTCGACACCTTCACCAACCAGGGCGCGAGCAGCATCACGACCACGCTCAACTTCTTCGGCAACCTCGGCTCGGACGGCGACGAGTTGGTCAGCAGCGCCAAGCCCGGCCTGCTGGTCAGCTGCGAGGACGACGGCAGCGGCAGTTGCGGCAGCGATCCGGTGCTGGCCCTGGTCTCGGGCAATAAGGGCCTGGGCCGCGCAGCGATCACGCCCGACCGCTACAACGTGAGCTTCTCCGTCACCGTGAAGCCCGGCGAGAGCCTGAGCCTGCTCAACTTCGCCTTCCTCGCCAGCGACGTGAACGGCCCCACCGTGTCCGACCTGTGGCTGGCCCAATCCACCGGCGAGTCGCTGCTGAGTGCGCCGCGCCTGGAAGGCCTGAGCGCTCAGCAGATCGCCACCATTGCCAACTTCACAACGCCGGTCCCGGAACCGACGACCTGGGCCCTGCTGGCCCTGGGCCTGGGCTTGCTGGCCCTGCGCCGCTCGCGCGCCTGAGTCCCCGTCGGCCCCGGCCGGCTGGGCCGACGACGCAAGCGCTCATTGCAGGGCCAGCTCGCTGACGATGCGCCCCAGGCTGCACAGCGCCGCTTCGAAACGGCTGTCGCCCGGATAGCCATGGTTGATGCGCAGATGGTGGCGGTAGCGCCGGTCGGCGGAGAACAGATGCCCGGGTGCGACACCGACGCCGCAGGCCATCGCGCGGCGATGCACCTCCAGCGCGTCCACGGCGGCCGGCAGCTCGACCCACAGAAAATAGCCGCCCTCGGGCCGGGTCACCCGGGTGCGGGCAGGGAACTCGCGCGCAATGACGCGCAGCGCCGAGGCCTGCTGGCGGCTGAGCGCATGCCGCAGGCTGCGCAGATGGCGGTCGAAGCTGTTTTGCTGCAGGAACTCCTGCAGCGCCAGCTGCGAGGGCAAGGAAACCGCCAGCGAGCTCATCAGCTTGTGCCGCCCCAGCGCGGTCGCGAAACGCCCGCCCGCCACCCAGCCCACCCGGTAGCCCGGTGCCAGCGATTTCGAGAAGGAGCCGCAGTGCATCACCCAGCCCTCGCGGTCCCAGGCCTTGGCCGGCGGCGGGCGGCGCGGGCCGTGGTGCAGCTCGCCATAGACATCGTCCTCGATCAGCGGGATGCGCCGCGCGCTCAGCATCTCGACCAGCCTGGCCTTGGCATCATCAGGCATGGTGCCGCCCATCGGGTTCTGGAAGGTCGGCATGAACCAGCAGGCCTTGACCGGATGCTGTGCCAGCACGCGCTGCAGCGAGTCCAGATCCACGCCGCTGCGCGGATGGGTCTCCACCTCCACCGCCCGCAGCCCGCGCCGCTCCAGGGCCTGCAGCGCGGCATAGAAGCACGGGGTCTCGATGGCCACCACATCGCCCGGCTGCGTGCTCACCTCCAGGCAGAGGTTCAACGCTTCCATTGCGCCATTGCTCACGACGATCTCGGACGGCGGCACATCGATGCCGGCCAGGCCATAGCGCAGCGAGATCTGGTGCCGCAGCTCGCCACTGCCCGGTGACATGTCCTCCACGGTGCGCCACGGATCCATGGCCCGCATCGCCCGCCCCATGCCGCGCGCCAACACCTCCAGCGGAAACAGGGTCGGCGACGGAAATGCCGACCCCAGCGGCACCAGCTCGCGCTGGCGCGCCTGGGCCAGCACCTGGAACACCAGAGCCGACACATCCACCGTCATGCTGTGACTCAGCGGTTCGCTGGCGGCGGGCTCCGGCTCGCCAAGGGTGGGCCGGCTCAGCACGTAGTAGCCCGAACGCGCCCGCGCCTCGACCAGCCCCTGGGTTTCCAGCAGGTAATAGGCCGAGAAAATCGTCGAGGCGCTGAGCCCCTGCTGCCCCCGGACCTCACGCACCGAGGGCAGGCGATCACCCGGCTTCAGGCTGCCGCTGCGGATGCGCTGGGCAATGGACTCGGCATAGAGCTCGTAGCGTTTCATCGGGTTCCTGGGCGTATTTGAGCTGAACGGCTCAGATTCACTCAATAGATCGGTATCAGTTGAGCACATGCCAAGACCGTGATTCGTCGGTCCCGTGGCGCAATGTCCGATCGTCCGTGCAGGCCGCCACCCACTACCGTCGGCGCCACAGCCTGCACCCGAGCGGGGCCGCGAGGGTCGGGGCTGCGCATACCGCACAATTCCGGAGCTGGACTTGAGTTGCTGTGCTACTTGTTGTGCGGTGGCGCGCTATGTGCAAGCGCCCCTGTGCGGATAAGGAAAAAGGCCCAAGTCGTTGATTTACTTGGGCCTTTCGGTCTTACTTGGTCCTATGTGGACCCATATCTGGTGGAGCCGGGGGGAATTGAACCCCCGTCCGCAAGCCATCACCGAGCAGTTCTACATGCGTAGCCGTCTGATTTGAATCTCGCGTTCAGGTCGCGCAGCGGCACGCTACCTTTCCCGCCAGTCACTAAATCTTGTTCCCTATCGAGTGACCCGACAAGAAACCAGCCGATGTGAATGACTTCTCCGCTTTCCGTCTTGCGACTTGAGCCCGGCCCATCGGCCTGCCGTTGAGAAGCTCAACTGCAATTAAGCAGCGAGTGCGAACGTAGAGTCGTTTGCAGTTACTTTGTTTCCAGTGGTTTTACGAGCGGACTGGTGCTCGACATGCCCTACTTCGGATCCGCACCCACGTCGAAACCGGGTCGGCCCCTAAGACCTGTAGTTTAAGGCAGAACCAGTTCTTTCAAGAGCTGGGCCGGCTCATTGATGACAATATCTGCGCCCCAGGCCTCGACATCAGCCCCCTGCCCCAGATAGCCCCAGCCGGCAGCGACCGTGGCCATGCCGGCGGCGCGACCGGCCTGCACATCACGTTCGTCGTCGCCGATATACACGCATAGGTCCGGCGCGATGCCGAGGCGACGCGCAGCTTCCAGCAATGGACCGGGATGCGGCTTGGCATGCGGCGTGGTGTCGCCGCCGATCACCGCGCCGGCCTGCTCGAACAGGCCCAGCGCCCGTGTCATCGGCAGCGCGAAGCGTTCGGCCTTGTTCGTCACGATGGCCCAGGGCATGGCCGCTGTGCTCAGCGCATGCAGCACCGGCTGCATCGCTTCAAACACAGCGGTCAGACGCAGCATGCGGTGCTCGTAGCGATCCAGAAAATCGGCGCGCAGCAGCTCGAAGTCTGCATGACCGGGAGCAATGTCCAGAGCCCGCCCCAACATTCCGCGCGCGCCCGAGCCCACCATCGGACGCAGCGCCTCATAGGGCAAGGGATCGAGGCCGCGCTGGATGCGCATCTCGTTGGCAGCACCCGCCAGATCGGGCGCGCTGTCGATCAGTGTGCCGTCGAGGTCAAAGAGCACGGCACGCACATGGGCCAGCAAAGCGGCCGAGTTCAGGACTGCACTCATATCAAGGGTTTGCGACAGGCCATCAGGTAATTGACATCGGTATCGGTGCCAAGGCTGTAGCGCTGGGTCAGCGGGTTGTAGCTCAGGCCCTTGCTGCTGTGCAGCTCGAGACCGGCATCACGACCGAATTGCGCCAGCTCCGAAGGCTTCAGGAAACGCGCGTACTCATGCGTGCCGGCCGGCAACATCTTCAGCACATACTCGGCGCCGACGATGGCCAGCATGAAAGACTTGAAGTTGCGATTCAGGGTCGAGAAGAACAGCCAGCCCCCGGGCTTGGCCAGGTCGGCACAGGCCCGCACCACCGAGGCCGGATCGGGCACGTGCTCCAGCATTTCCATGCAGGTCACGGCGTCGAACGAAGCCGGCCGCTCGGCCGCCAGCGCCTCGACCGCGATCTCGCGGTAATCGACGTTCTCGGTGCCCGCCTCCATCGCATGCAGCTGGGCCACTTTCAGCGGTTTGGTCGAGAGATCGATGCCCAGCACGCGCGCGCCCTTGCGTGCCATCGAATCGGTCAGGATCCCGCCGCCACAACCGACATCCAGCACATCGAGCCCGGCCAGCGGGCACAGACCGTCGATCCACCCCAGGCGCAGCGGGTTGATCTGGTGCAAGGGCTTGAATTCGCTGTCGGGATCCCACCAGCGATGGGCCAGTTCGCCGAACTTGGCGAGCTCTTGAGGGTCGGCATTGATCATGGGCGGCAATGATAGGGCAATAAAAAACCCCGCCGAGCCGAGCTCCTGCGGGGTTGGTCCTCAAGCGGCCGAAGCCGCCGAGATCACTTCTTGTTGCGGGTACCGACGACTTCGATTTCCACGCGGCGGTTCTTGGCGCGGCCTTCGGCAGTCTTGTTGTCAGCAACCGGCTGCTTCTCGCCCTTGCCTTCGGTGTAGACGCGGTTCTTCTCGACACCCTTGGAGACCAGATAGGCCTTCACGGCTTCGGAACGCGACACCGACAGCTTCTGGTTGTAAGCATCGGAGCCGACCGAGTCGGTGTGACCCACGGCAATGATGACTTCCAGATTGATGCCACCGGTCTTGGAGACCAGGTCATCCAGCTTGGCCTTGGCTTCGGACTTCAGCACCGACTTGTCGAAGTCGAAGAAGGCGTCAGCAGCGAAGGTCACCTTTTCGCTAACAGGAGCGGGCGGCACGACCGGTGCGGGCGGCTTCACGGCAGGAGCCGGCGGCGGAGCGACCGGAGCGACCGGCTCAACCTTCGGTGCCGGCTTCAGGGCGCCGTCGCAATCCTTGGCGGCAGTAGCCGGGGTCCAATTGCTGTTGCGCCAGCAATATTCGTTGGTGCCGTTCTTCCAGACGGTACCGTCTGTTGCACGCCAGTTGTCGACGGTCTGAGCAAAAGCGCCAGACGAAGCAACAACAGCGACTGCGAAGAGCGACGCCACGCGATTCAATTTCTTCATGATTCTCCTCTCAAGGAAGGCCGCAGTTGCCCTGCGAAATTTTCCAAAGCTGGAACTAAACCTCAGGAAGATTCCCAGCATTCGGGTTTCTCCTAGGGACTCGTCGATTGTGCCATAGGGCACCCAGACGGTTTGCATTGTGGCGGCGCCCGCCGCACCACATCACGCCAATGTTGCGCAGCCACTACAGCGCCGCGCAATTAGAATTCGCGCTCCTGTCTCTATTGACGTTGGCCGCACCACGGGGTGTGAGCCGCGCCCGCGCATGACCCAGTTCGCCAAGGAAACCCTGCCCATCAGCCTGGAAGAGGAGATGCGGCGTTCGTACCTCGACTACGCGATGAGCGTGATCGTCGGACGTGCCCTCCCCGACGCCCGCGACGGCCTCAAGCCGGTGCACCGGCGCGTGCTTTACGCCATGAATGAAATGGGTAACACCTACAACGCCAAGTACCGCAAGAGCGCCCAGGCCGTGGGTGAAACCATGGGTAAATACCACCCGCATGGTGACTCCGCCATTTACGACACCATCGTGCGAATGGCCCAGCCCTTCAGCCTGCGCCACATGCTGATCGATGGCCAAGGCAATTTCGGCTCCATCGACGGCGATAACGCGGCGGCGATGCGATACACCGAAATTCGTCTCGACAAAATCGCCCACGAATTGTTGGCTGACATCGACAAGGAAACCGTCGATTTCGGGCCCAACTACGACGGCAGCCTCAAGGAACCACTGGTCCTGCCCGCCCGCCTGCCGAATCTGCTGATCAACGGCGCTTCCGGCATCGCCGTGGGCATGGCCACCAACATCCCGCCGCACAACCTCAACGAGGTCGTTGACGCCTGCCTGCATTCGCTGAAGAACCCGGACTGCTCGATCGATGAGTTGATGGAGATCATCCCGGCCCCCGACTTCCCGACCGCCGGCATCATCTACGGCATGTCCGGCGTGCGCGAAGGCTACCGCACCGGCCGCGGCAAGGTGGTGATGCGTGCCAAGGTCCATTTCGAGGACATCGACAAGGGCTCGCGCCAGTCCATCATCGTTGATGAGATCCCCTACCAAGTCAACAAGAAGACCCTGCTGGAGCGCATTGCCGAGCTGGTCCACGAGAAGAAGATCGAGGGCATCAGCCACATCCAGGACGAGAGCGACAAGTCCGGCATGCGCGTGGTGATCGAGCTCAAGCGCGGCGAAGTGCCCGAGGTGGTACTGAACAATCTGTACAAGCAGACCCAGCTGCAGGACAGCTTCGGGATGAACATGATCGCGCTGATCGATGGTCAACCCAAGCTCTGCAACCTGAAGGATCTGATCACGGTCTTCCTGGAACATCGCCGCGAGGTGGTGACGCGGCGCACGATTTTCGAGCTGCGCAAGGCGCGCGACCGCGGTCATGTGCTGGAAGGCCTGGCGGTGGCGCTGGCAAACATCGATGAATTCATCGAAACCATCAAGACCTCGCCGACCCCGCCGGTCGCCAAGGCCGCGCTGATGGCCAAGAGCTGGGACAGCTCGCTGGTGCGCGAGATGCTGGTGCGCGCCGAGGGCGACACCCCCGGCGGCCGCGGCGCCTTCCGCCCCGAGGGCCTGCCGGCGATGTACGGCATGCAGGCCGACGGTCTCTACCGCCTCTCCGACGACCAGGCCGGCGAAATCCTGCAGATGCGTCTGCAGCGCCTGACCGGGCTGGAGCAGGACAAGATCGTCGGCGAGTACAAGGAAGTGATGGCCGTCATCGCCGATCTGCTGGACATTCTGGCCAAGCCCGAGCGCGTCACCGTCATCATCGGCGAAGAGCTGGTCCAGGTTCGCCAGGAGTTCGGCCAGACCAAGCTGGGCGCGCGCCGCAGCGTGATCGAGCACAACGCCCAGGAACTCGGCACCGAGGATCTGATCACACCGACCGATATGGTCGTGACGCTCTCGCACACCGGCTATATCAAGAGCCAGGCGCTCAGCGAGTACCGCGCCCAGAAGCGCGGCGGCCGCGGCAAGCAGGCGACGCAGACCAAGGAAGACGACTGGGTCGATCAGCTCTTCATCGCCAACACGCATGACTGGATCCTGTGCTTCTCCAACCGCGGCCGCGTCTACTGGCTGAAGGTCTGGGAAGTGCCGCAGGGTTCGCGCAACTCGCGCGGCAAGCCCATCGTCAATATGTTCCCGCTGCAGCAGGACGAGAAGATCACCGTTGTGCTGCCGCTGACCGGCGAGTTCCGCGTCTTCCCCGAGGATCACTTCATCTTCATGGCCACCGCCCTGGGCACGGTCAAGAAGACCTCGCTGAAGGACTTCAGCAACCCGCGCAAGGCCGGCATCATCGCGGTCGACCTGGACGAGGGCGACCATCTGATCGGCGCTGCGCTGACCGACGGCAAGCATGATGTGATGCTGTTCAGCGACGGCGGCAAGGCGGTGCGCTTCGACGAGGACGATGTGCGGCCGATGGGCCGCCAGGCCCGCGGCGTGCGCGGCATGATGCTGGAGCCCGATCAGCGCCTGATCGCGATGCTGGTGGCCGAGGACGAGAACCAGTCCGTGCTGACCGCCACCGAGAACGGGTTTGGTAAGCGCACCGCGATCACCGAATACACCCGCCACGGCCGCGGCACCAAGGGCATGATCGCGATCCAGCAGAGCGAGCGCAACGGCCGCGTCGTCGCCGCCACCCTGGTGCATGCCGATGACGAGATCATGCTGATCACCGACAAGGGCGTGCTGGTGCGCACCCGCGTCAGCGAGATCCGCGAGCTGGGCCGAGCCACCCAAGGCGTGACCCTGATCGCGCTGGACGATGGCGCCAAGCTGTCGGGCCTACAGCGTATCGTCGAAAACGATGCCAACGACAGCAGCGATGCTGAAACCCCAGCCGACGACAGCAGCGCTGCCGACGATGCCAACAAGGAATGATGTTTTGAACTCTCAGTCCCTGAAAACTCTCGCCGCCGCCGCACTGCTGGCCGCCTCCGCCCAGAACGTGCTGGCCCAGGCAGCGCCGGCGGCCCAGCCCGCACCGGCTGCCGCCAGCAGCAGTCCCGCCAAGAAGGAACTGGTGGCCAAGCTGCTGCAACTGCAACAGCCCGGCTTCGAGACCCTGGGACGCAGCCTGCTGCAGCGCCCCGTCACGCAACTGATGCAGGGCGCCAGCCAGGCCCTGCAGCAAGTGCCGCCGGAAAAGCGCGAAGCCACCATCAAGGCCATCGACACCGACATCAAGAAATTTGTCGACGAGACCGGCGGCCTGATGCGCGACCGTGCCATCAAGCTGGCGCCGTCCACCGTCGGCGCGATGCTGGAAGAGCGTTTCACCGAAGACGAGCTCAAGCAGTTGGTGGCGTGGTTCGAATCGCCCATCAATAAAAAGTACAACCAGATGGGCGCCGAGATGCAAAAAGCGCTGACCGAGAAGCTGGTCGCCGAGACCCGCGGCACGGTCGAGACCCGGCTCAAGACGCTGGAGCAGAACGTGGCCAAGCAACTGGGCATCACCCCCCCGCCAGCGCCTGCCGCCAGCCCCGCGAAGAAGTAAGCAACGCCAGTCTCACGAGCTCAGCCGCCACGACCCATGACCCAGCGCCCGTTCAATTTCTCCGCCGGCCCCGCCGCCCTGCCCGAAGAGGTGTTGCGCCAGGTGGCGGCGGAGATGCTGGACTGGCAGGGTTCGGGCATGAGCGTGATGGAGATGAGTCATCGCGGCCGCGAGTTCGTCTCGATTGCCGAGCGCGCCGAGTCCGACCTGCGCGAGCTGCTGCAGGTGCCGGCCAACTTCCGCATCCTGTTCATGCAGGGCGGTGGCTTGGCCGAGAACGCGATCGTGCCGCTGAACCTCTCGCGCGGCGGCAAAGTGGATGTGGTGGTCAGCGGCTCCTGGTCAAAGAAGAGCGCCGAGGAGGCCCGCCGCTACGCCGATGTGCAGATCGCCGCCGACGGTGCAGCGTCCGGCTACACCGCGCTGCCGGGCGACTGGCGGCTGCGCAAGGATGCGGCCTATGTCCATATCTGCAGCAACGAAACCATAGACGGTACCGAGTTCCACACCCTGCCCGACATCAAGGCCATGGGCAGCGATGCCCCGCTGGTGGCCGATGTGTCCTCACATCAGCTCTCGCGCGCCATCGACTGGTCCAAGCTGGGCCTGGCTTTTGGCGGCGCGCAGAAGAACATCGGCCCGGCCGGCGTGACCCTGGTCTATGTGCGCGAGGACCTGCTGGGCCATGCGCTGCCGGCCTGCCCCTCGGCCTTCGACTACAAGATCGTGGCCGATGCGCAGTCGATGTTCAACACACCGCCGACCTTCGCGATCTATGTCGCGGGCCTGGTGTTCCAGTGGCTGAAGAAGTTCAGCTATGCCGGCAAGACCGGCCTGGCCGCGATCGAGCAGCGCAATATCGACAAGGCCGCCCTGCTCTACGGCGCACTGGACGGCTCGGGCCTGTTTGAAAACCGCGTCGCGGCCGACTGCCGCTCGCGCATGAATATTCCGTTCTATCTGCGCGGTGAATACAACACCGAGCGCCTGAACGACGCCTTCCTGGCCGGTGCCAGGGAGCGCGGGCTGCTGCAACTCAAAGGCCACAAGTCGGTGGGCGGCATGCGTGCATCCATCTACAACGCCATGCCGCTGGAAGGCGTGCAGGCGCTGGTCACGTATCTGAAAGACTTTGAGACAAGCCATGGCTGATAGCCCCCAACCCGGCAACAATCCCGGTGCCGATCCCGAACTGCTGAAACTGCGCGACCAGATCGACGCGGTCGACCAGCAACTGCTGCAGCTGCTGAACCGCCGCGCCACGCTGGCCTCCGAGGTCGGCGAGCTGAAGAAGAAGGAAGGCTCAGTGGTCTTCCGCCCCGAGCGCGAGGCTCAGGTCATCAGCGGCCTGAAGTCGCACAACCCCGGCCCCTTGATGAGCGACAGTGTCGCGCCGATCTGGCGCGAAATCATGTCGGCCTGCCGCGCGCTCGAGACGCCGACCCGCGTCGCCTATCTGGGCCCGGCCGGTACCTTCAGCGAGCAGGCCGCGCTGGGCTTCTTCGGCAGTTCCATCGTGCAAGTGCCCTGCACCAGCATCGACGAGGTGTTCCGCACCACCACCGCTGGCGCCGCCGACTTCGGCGTCGTGCCGGTCGAGAACTCGACCGAGGGTGTGGTCGCCCGCTCGCTGGACCTCTTTCTGACCACGCCGCTGTTCATCATCGGCGAGACCAGCCTGTTCGTGCGCCACAACCTGCTGCGGCGCGAAAACTCGCTGGACGATATCCAGGCCGTCTGCGCCCACCCCCAGGCCCTGGCCCAGTGCCACGGCTGGCTGTCCACCCATCTGCCGCATGCCGAGCGCCGCCCGGTGTCCAGCAATGCCGAGGGCGCGCGCCTGGCCTCGCTGGACAAGCGCCTGGCCGGCATCGCCAGCGAGCGCGCCGGCAGCGAGTACGGCCTGCATCTGGTGGCCCCCGCCATCCAGGACGATGCCCACAACCGCACCCGCTTTGCCATCGTCACTCACCCGGACCGGCACCCGGCGCCGAAAGCCTCGGGCAACGACTGCATCAGCCTGGTGGTTTCGGTGACCAACAAGCCCGGCGCGGTGCATGACATGCTGGTGCCGCTGAAGGAACGCGGCGTCTCGATGACGCGCTTCGAGTCGCGCCCGGCTCGCTCGGGCCAGTGGGAGTACTACTTCTACATCGATCTGCAAGGCCACCCCGACCAGCCTCATGTGGCCCAGGCGATGCGCGAGTTGCGCGAGGCCTGCGCCTTCTTCAAACTGCTGGGCACTTACCCGCTGGATTCACACTGAGATGTACAAACAACTGGGCGTGATCGGCTGCGGCCTGATGGGCGGCTCGTTCGCGCTGGCGATGAAGAAGGCCGGTCTGGTCAAGCGCATCGTCGGCTACAGCAAGTCGCCGTCGACCACTGAAACAGCCAAGCGCCTGGGCGTCATCGATATGGTGGCCGAGTCGGCGCTGCAGGCGGTGGCCGGCTCGGACATCGTGCTGCTGGCCGTGCCGGTGGCGGCCACCGAAGCCAGCCTGCGCGCGGTGCGCCATCTGGTCGAGCGCAAGGTGCTGTTCATGGATGTCGGCTCGACCAAATGCGATGTGGCCGAGGCGGCACGCCGCGCGCTGGGCGACAAGCTGCCCGCCTTTGTGCCGGCCCACCCGATCGCCGGCAAGGAGTCGGGCGGCGTGCAGAACGCCGACGCCGCGCTCTACCAGGGCCGTCAGGTCATCCTGACGCCGCTGCCCGAGACCGATGCCGGCCTGGTGCAGAAGGCCACCGACATCTGGTCGGCGCTGGGCTCCCAGGTGTTGAAGATGACGCCGGAGAACCATGACGCTGCTTTTGCCGCCGTCAGCCACCTGCCGCACCTGCTGGCCTTCGCCTTCTTCCAGGCGGTGGCCAGCCAGCCCGCCGGGCGCGACTATCTGAGCCTGGCCGGCCCGGGCTTTCGCGACTTCACCCGCATCGCCGCCAGCGAGCCGGCGGTCTGGCGCGACATCCTGATGGCCAACAAGAGCGAGCTGCTGGTGCAGTCGCGCCTGTTCCGGCAGGCGCTCGACGCACTGGAAGCCATGATCCACAGCGGCGATGCGGCCGCGCTGGAGGCCCGCATCCGCCTGATCGCCGAGGCCCGCGCCAATTGGCATATGAATGCGCCACGCGCCACCACGCGCAAAGACAACTGATTCGCCCTTTTTCCATGTTCAAGATTCCCTTCCTCGACCTGCCGCCGCTGCGCAGCGCCGCCGGTACCGTGCGCCTGCCAGGCTCCAAAAGCATCTCCAACCGGGTGCTGCTGCTGGCCGGCCTGTCCGAGGGCACGACGCTGGTCCACGATTTGCTGGACTCCGACGACACCGCCGTGATGCTGGCCGCGCTGAAGGAACTGGGCTGCACGCTGGAGCAGGTCGACGGTGGCCCGCTCAAGGTCACCGGCATCGGCGCCCGCCTGGGCACCCAGCAGGCCAAGCTCTTCCTCGGCAATGCCGGCACCGCGATGCGGCCGCTGACCGCCGCGCTGGCCCTGCTGGCCGCCACCCAGGGCGGCAAGTTCGAGCTCAGCGGCGTGCCGCGCATGCATGAGCGGCCTATCGGCGATCTGGTCGATGCACTGCGCGGCCTGGGCTGCGAGATCGACTGCCTGGGCCAGCCGGGCTATCCGCCGCTGCGCTTGCGCGGCCCATCGACCTTGCGCCTGAGCGAGCCGGTGCGCGTACGCGGCGATGTCTCCAGCCAGTTCCTGACCGCGCTGCTGCTGGCCCTGCCCCTGGTGGCCGAGCAGGAGGTGCAGATCGAAGTCATTGGCGAACTGATCTCCAAGCCCTATATCCACATCACGCTCGAACTGCTCAAGCGCTTCGGCATCGAGGTGCGGCGCGAAGGCTGGCAGCGTTTCACGATACCGGCCAGCAGCCGCTACCGCTCGCCGGGCGAGGTCCATGTCGAGGGCGATGCCTCGTCGGCCTCCTATTTTGTCGCGCTGGGTGCGATCGCGGCCTTTGAGGCGCCGGTCCGCATCGAGGGCGTGGGCTCGGCCTCGCTGCAGGGCGATGTGCGCTTTGTCGAGGCCGCCCGGGCGATGGGCGCCCTGGTCGAGTCCGGGCCCAACTGGCTCGAAGTCCGGCGTGGCGCCTGGCCTTTGAAGGCGCTGGACCTGGACTGCAACCACATCCCCGACGCGGCGATGACACTGGCCGTGATGGCGCTGTACGCCGACGGCCCCAGCACCCTGCGCAATATCGCCTCCTGGCGCGTCAAGGAGACCGACCGCCTGGCCGCGATGGCCATCGAGTTGCGCAAGCTCGGCGCCGAGGTCGACGAAGGTCCGGACTGGCTGCGTGTGCAGCCGCCCAAGGTCTGGCAGCCGGCCGCCATCCACACCTATGACGACCACCGGGTCGCGATGTGCTTCTCCTTGGCTGCCTTCAACGCGCTGGTCGCCGAGCCCGCGCTGCCGGTGCGCATTCTCGAACCGCATTGCGTGGCCAAGACCTTCCCCGACTATTTCGAGACCCTGTTCGAACTGGTACAGGCCCGCGCCGACGACATCCCGGTGCTGACCATCGATGGCCCGACCGCGTCCGGCAAGGGCACGCTGGCCGATGAGGTCGCCCATGCTCTGGGCTATATCGTGCTGGATTCGGGCGCACTGTACCGCGCCGCCGGCCTGGCCGCCTCGCGTGCCGGCATCGATCTGGACGATGGTCCGGCCGTCGCCGCGCTGGCCTCGGGCCTCGATCTGCGCTTCCGCAAGGGCCGGGCCTATCTGGGTGATGAGGACATTAGCGAGCTCTTGCGCGCCGAAGCGGTCGGCCTGATGGCTTCCCGGGTGGCGGTCCATGCCGAGGTGCGCGCCGCGCTGAACCAGCTGCAGCTCGATTTCCGCCAGCTGCCCGGCCTGGTGGCCGACGGTCGCGATATGGGCTCGGCCGTGTTTCCAGACGCCGCGCTGAAGGTATTCCTGACCGCCAGCGCCCAGACGCGCGCCGAGCGCCGCCATAAGCAATTGATTTCCAAGGGTATTTCGGCTAATATCGCGGGCTTGCGTGCGGATTTGGAAGCACGGGACGCCCGCGACAGCAATCGCAGCGCCTCGCCTTTGAAGCCCGCCGCAGACGCGCAAAGCCTCGACAACTCGGCCCAGACCATTGAGCAATCAAGGGATCAGGTGCTGGATTGGTGGGAAGAGCGCCGGCCGTTTCAAACCCAGCGTTGAGTGGGAGACGGTCCAGGCCTGAGAAGCCAGGGCCCGCTGCCCTTCCCTCCGAACGCCAGTTCATCGAGGGCGGCGATGTCTACAACCTAACCCGCAAGCCCGTCTTGCACCCACCGCGCCTGGACCAAACGCCTTGGTCGACGCACAGGAAACCAGAATGTCCCAAACCCAAACCGCTTCCGGCATGGACTCCTTCGCAGCAATGTTCGAGGAGTCGCTGCAGAAGTCCGACATGCGCGCCGGCGAAGTGATCTCCGCTGAAGTCGTTCGCGTCGAGCACAGCTTCGTCGTCGTCAACGCAGGCCTGAAGTCCGAAGCCTACGTGCCTATCGAAGAGTTCAAGAACGACCAGGGCGAACTGGAAGTTCAAGTCGGTGACTTCGTGTCCGTCGCCATCGACGCCATCGAAAACGGCTACGGCGACACCATCCTGTCGCGCGACAAGGCCAAGCGCCTGGCCTCGTGGCTGAGCCTGGAAACCGCACTGGAGTCGGGCGACTTCGTGACCGGTACCGTGTCGGGCAAGGTCAAGGGCGGCCTGACCGTGCTGGTCAACGGCATCCGCGCCTTCCTGCCGGGCTCCCTGCTGGACACCCGTCCGGTCAAGGACATGAGCCCGTACGAAGGCAAGACCATGGAGTTCAAGGTCATCAAGCTGGACCGCAAGCGCAACAACGTCGTGTTGTCGCGCCGCGCTGTGGTCGAGGCTTCGATGGGCGAAGAGCGCGCCAAGCTGCTGGAAACCCTGTCCGAAGGCGCGATCGTCAACGGCGTGGTCAAGAACATCACCGAATACGGTGCCTTCGTGGACCTGGGCGGTATCGACGGCCTGCTGCACATCACCGACATGGCATGGCGCCGTGTCCGTCACCCGTCGGAAGTCGTGACGGTTGGCCAGGAACTGACCGCCAAGGTCCTGAAGTTCGACGCCGAGAAGAACCGCGTCTCGCTGGGCCTGAAGCAGCTGGGCGATGACCCGTGGTTCGGCGTTGCTCGCCGCTACCCGACCAGCACCCGCCTGTTCGGCAAGGTTACCAACATCGCCGACTACGGCGCCTTCGTCGAGATCGAGCCGGGCATCGAAGGCTTGGTGCACGTCTCCGAAATGGACTGGACCAACAAGAACGTCGCACCTTCGAAGATCGTCTCGCTGGGCGACGAGGTCGAAGTCATGGTGCTGGAGATCGACGAAGACAAGCGTCGCATCTCGCTGGGCATGAAGCAGTGCAAGGCCAATCCTTGGGAAGAGTTCGCCGAGAACGTCAAGCGCGGCGACAAGGTCAAGGGCCCGGTCAAGTCGATCACCGACTTCGGCGTGTTCGTCGGCCTGGCTCAAGGCATCGACGGCCTGGTGCACCTGTCCGACCTGTCCTGGGACGAGACCGGCGAAGCTGCCGTGCGCAACTTCAAGAAGGGCCAGGAAGTCGAAGCCGTCGTGCTGGCCGTGGACGTCGAGCGCGAGCGCATCTCGCTGGGCATCAAGCAGCTGGACAGCGACCCCTTCACCGCCTACACCACGGTCAATGACCGCGGCATGTCGGTGACCGGCAAGGTCAAGACGGTCGACGCGCGTGGCGCCGAGATCGAACTGGCCGATGGCGTGCTGGGTTATCTGCGCGCTTCGGAAATCTCCCGCGATCGCGTGGAGGACGCCCGCAACGTGCTGAAGGAAGGCGACGAAGTCACCTCCATCGTCGTCAACATCGACCGCAAGACCCGCAACATCCAGCTGTCGATCAAGGCCAAGGACAATGCAGACAGCCAAGAGGCGATGCAGCGTCTGTCCGCCACGTCCGAGCGTGAGAACGCCGGCACGACCAGCCTGGGCGCTCTGCTGCGCGCCAAGCTGGACAATCAAGGCAACTAATCATTGCTCGCAAGGGCCCGGGCTCTGGTAGCCTAGGGCCTTGCCGGTGATGCCGCAGGCTCGCCACTCTTTCGAGGGCGAGCCTGTTTCAATTCCAATCACAAGAATTTTCACGTCATGACCCGATCCGATCTTGTTGCCCATCTGGCCGAGCGCTTTGGCCAGCTCACCCAGCGCGACACCGAGTTCGCGGTCAAGACCATTCTGGACGCGATGTCCGACGCGCTGGCCAAGGGCCACCGCATCGAGATCCGCGGTTTCGGCAGCTTCTCGATCAACCGCCGCCCGCCCCGCATGGGCCGCAATCCGCGCAGCGGCGAGCAGGTGCTGATCCCCGAGAAGCTGGTGCCCCATTTCAAACCGGGCAAGGCCCTGCGCGAGTCGGTCGACGAACAGCTGCCGGTGCTCGACGACAAGGGCAGCGAGATTCACGCCTGAGCGCCACGAGCGCCGCCCTAGAATCCGTCCCGATGCGTACCTTCGTCTGGCTCTTCCGGGCCTTCATCTTCTTCGCCCTCTTCGCCTTCGCGCTGAACAACAGCCAGGAGGCCACCGTGCGCTGGTTCTTCGGCCACGAGTGGCGCGCACCGATGGTCATCATCGTGCTGCTGGCCTTCGGCTGCGGCGCCGCTTTAGGCGTGCTGGCCATGGTGCCGGCCTGGTGGAAGCACCGCCGCGTCGCACAGCGCGGCGGCGACATCGCACCGACCGTTTCCGACGCTCCCACGTCCACCGAAGTTCAGACCCCCAGCGGCGTGCGCGATGGACTTTGATCTGCGCTGGCTGCTGTTCGCGCTGCCGGTGGCCTTCGGCCTCGGCTGGCTGGCCTCCAAGCTCGATGCGCGGCAGTGGAAGCGCGAGCAGCGCGATGCCCCCAAGGCCTACTTCAAGGGCCTGAATCTGCTGCTCAACGAGCAGCAGGACAAGGCCATCGACGCCTTCATCGAGGCGGTGCAGAACGATCCCGACACCTCCGAGCTGCACTTCGCGCTGGGCAATCTGTTCCGCCGCCGCGGCGAGTACGAGCGCGCGGTGCGGGTGCACCAACATCTGCTGCAGCGCGGCGACCTGCCGCGCGCCGAGCGCGACCGCGCCCAGCATGCGCTGGCCCAGGACTTCTTCAAGGCCGGCTTGTTCGACCGTGCCGAGGAGGCTTTTGCCGCGCTGCGCGGCACCGCCTTCGAAACCGAGGCCGAGCTGGCCCTGCTGTCGCTGTACGAGCGCTCGCGCGAATGGCGCAAGGCCGCCGAGGTGGCCCGCCATCTGGAGCAAGGCGGCACCGCCTCGTTCGCGGCCCGCATCGCCAACTATCTCTGCGAGCAGGCGCTGGAAGCCCAGGCCCGCAACGAGCACGGCGAGGCGCAGGAGCTGCTGGCCCAGGCCCGCAAGACCGCGCCGCAGGCCGCCCGCGCCCATGTGCTGGCCGGCCAGATGCTGGCCCGGCGCGGTCAGCCCGAGCAGGCCATGGCCGCCTATGCCCAGTTGCTGAGCGCCAAGCCCGAGGCCTTCAATCTGGTGGCCGGCGACTATGCGGACGCCGCCCTGGCCATCGGCGCGACCGAGCCGGCGCTGGCCACGCTGCTGGCCCAGTACCAGCGCGCGCCCGGCATGCATCTGCTGCTGGCCATCGCCAAGCTGGAGCCGGCCGCCGCCGCCCAGCGCCAGCGCCTGGTGACCCATCTGCGCGCCGAGCCCAGCCTCAGCGCCGCCCGCATGCTGCTGACCCAGAGCAAGGCCCAGCTCAGCGAGGAGGAAGCTCCGCTGATGGCCGCCGCGCTGGACCGCGCCAGCCGGCCGCTGCAGCGCTATCGCTGCGCCGCCTGCGGCTTCGAGGCCCAGCACTATTTCTGGCAATGCCCGGGCTGCCTGAACTGGGACACCTACCCGCCACGCCACGTGGAAGAACTCTAAAGACACCATGGCGAGCGACCGCGTCATCCTCTGCATGAAATGGGGCAGCAAGTACGGCCCCGAGTACGTCAACCGTCTGTATGCGATGGTGCGCCGCCATCTGCGCGGCGAGTTCCGTTTCGTCTGCCTGACCGACCGCAGCGAGGGCATCCGCGCCGAGGTCCAGTGCCTGCCCATCCCCGACCTGGCCCTGCCGCCCGGCATTCCCGAGCGCGGCTGGACCAAGCTGACCACCTTCGAGGCGGATCTGCACGGCCTCAAGGGCACGGCGCTGTTCCTCGATCTCGATGTCGTCATCGTCGACGACATCACGCCCTTCTTCGAGGTGCCCGGCGAGTTCCTGATCATCCATGACTGGAAACGCCCCTGGCGCATCACCGGCAACTCCTCGGTGTATCGCTTCACGCTCGGTGCGCATGCCGATGTGCTGGCCAAGTTCCGCCGCGAGTTCGAGAGCATCCGCGCCGAGGTGCGCAACGAGCAGGCCTATCTCTCCAACGAGATGCAGGCCAAGGGCTTGCTGACCTACTGGGACGCGGCCTGGTGCGCCAGCTACAAATACCACTGCATCCCGCGCTGGCCCAGCAATTACTGGCGCGCACCCATGGTTCCCAAGGGCGCCCGCATCCTGATCTTCCACGGCGTGATGAACCCGCCCGACGCGCTGGCCGGCCGCAGCAACGGCAACTGGCGCCGCGCCAAGCCGGCGCCCTGGATCGCGGATCACTGGCGCGAATGAGCCCGCCACCCAAGGTTCTGCACTTCGTCACCGGCGGCTTCTCCGGCGCCACCCAGGTGGCACTCGACCTGGTGCGGGCGGCCCAGGCCAGCGGCCGCAGCCAGCCCCTGCTGGTGCTGCGCAAAAAGCGCCAGACCGACCCGCAGCGCATCGCCATGCTGCAGCAGCAAGGCCTGCCGATCGAACTCGTGCCGGGCTGGAGCCATGCGGCCACGATCTGGCGCCTGCAGCAGCTCTGCCGGCGCTTCCGTCCCGATGTGCTGGTCGCCCACGGCTTCCCCGAGCACCTGCTGGGGCGCTGGGCCGGGCTGCTGGCGGGCGTGCCTCATCTGGTGCATGTCGAGCACAACTCGCGCGAGCGCTACAGCCGCTGGCGCCTGCTGCAAGCCCGCTGGCTGGCGCGGCGCAGCGATGCCATCGTCGCTTGCTCGGAGGGGGTGCGGCACAGCCTGCTGGCGCTGGGCATGCCCATCGACAAGACCCTGGCGATCTCGAATGGCATACGGCTGGAACCGTTTGCCGACGCCGAGCGCCATCCCTATGCCCGGCGCGTGCCGGGTCTGGTGATGGCCGCCCGATTTGCCGGCCAGAAGGACCACGCCACCCTGCTGCAGGCCCTGGCCCTGCTGCGCGAGCAAGGCCTCAGGCCACCGCTGCTGCTGGCCGGCGGCGGCGGCGAGCGGCATCTGCGCGCCGCCCGGGCGCTGACGCAAAGCCTGGGCCTGCAGCAGCAGGTGCAGTTCCTCGGCTTCCAAGCCGGGCTGCCCGAGCTGCTGATGCAGCACCAGATCGCGGTGCTCTCCACCCACTACGAGGGCATGCCCCTGTCCCTGGTCGAGGGCATGGCGGCCGGCTGCGCCGTGATCGGCACGGCCGTACCGGGCGTGCAGGAATTGCTGCGCGACGGCGACACCGGCCGCCTGGTGCCGCATCGCGATGCCCGAGCCCTGGCCGATGTGCTGGCCGAGTTGCTGCGCGAGCCCCAGGCCGCCGCCGCGCTGGCCGAACGCGGCCGCCATGCCGCCTTGGCCGAGCACAGCCTCGCCGGCATGACAAATCAATACGAAGACCTGTTCACCCGACTGGCCCGCAAGCAATGAGCTGCCCTGTTTATCTGATCAATCTGCCCCGCGACACACGCAGGCTGGCCGTGATGCAAGCCCAGCTGCAGCGCCTGGCGCTGCCCTTCGAGGTCACGCCGGCCGTCTACGGTCGGGACCTGTCCGCCGAAGAGCGGGCCAGGCTGTACAGCCCGGCACTCAACCGCGCCCGCTTCCACCAGGCCATGGCGCCCGGCGAGATCGGTTGCTACGCCAGCCATCTGCAGGTCTGGCAGCGCCTGGTGGACAGCGGCGCGCCCCATGCGCTGGTGCTGGAGGACGATGCCGAGCTGCGCCCGGAGCTGCCTGCCGCGCTGCAAGCCGTGGCGGCCCTGCCGCCGCACTGGGACATGATCAAGCTGATCGGTCGCGAGCCCGAGTCGGTGCTGCAAAGCTGGCCCCTGCCGGGCTGTGCCGCCGAGCTGGTCCGCTACCAGCGCGCACCCAGCCTGACCTGTGCCTACCTGGTCAGCCGCGACGGTGCCCTGAAACTGCTGCGCAGCCGCCGGCCGTTCTTCCGGCCCATCGACGTCGACCTGCGCCACTGGTGGGAAGCGGATCTGCGCCTGTTCGGCCTCACACCCTACCCGGCCGGCCAGACCGACGAGGCCACCACCTCCAGCATAGGCGGCCGCGAGTTCGGCGCCTGGTGGTCGCGGCGCTGGCGCAAGGGTCGCACACAATGGCACTACAGCCGCGGCAATACCCGCGCCAACCGGGCGCTGCAGGCGCTGCCGGATCCCTTTCCAGAATTGAACGCTCGCTGAAGCAAGAAGTTCCCATGCCCAAGTTTGACTACCTGATCGTCGGCGCCGGCTTTGCCGGCTCGGTCTGTGCCCGCGTGCTGGCCGATGCCGGCAAGCGCGTGCGCCTGATCGACCAGCGCCCCCATATCGGCGGCAACGCCCACGACACCCGCGATGCCCAGGGCCTGCTGATTCATCCCTATGGCCCGCACATCTTCCACACCAACAGCAAGGCGGTGCTGGCCTGGTTGTCGCGCTTCACCGAGTGGCGCTTCTACGAGCACCGGGTGCTCGCCCAGGTGGAGCAGCAACTGCTGCCGATCCCGATCAACCGGACCACCATCAACCGGCTCTATGGCCTGAGCCTGAGCGGCGACGAGGTACAGGCCTATCTGGACAGCGTGCGCGAACCGCGCGAACCGCTGCAGACCAGCGAGGACGTGGTGCTGAACTCGGTGGGCCGCGACCTGTGCGACAAGTTCTTCCGCGGCTATACCAGGAAGCAGTGGGGGCTGGACCTGGCCGAGCTGTCGGCCGGTGTCGCCGCCCGGATTCCGACCCGTTGCGACGACGATGACCGCTACTTCAGCGACACCTACCAGCTGATGCCCGCCCAGGGCTATACGGCGATGTTCGAGCGCATGCTGGACCACCCGCTGATCAGCATCGAGCTGGCGACCGACTTCCGTCGCATCAAGGCCGACAGCGATGCCCAGCATCTGATCTACACCGGCCCGATCGACGCCTACTTCGATCACTGCTACGGCCGCCTGCCCTACCGCAGCCTGCGCTTTGATCACCAGCACCTGCCCGATGTGGCACAGTTTCAGGAGGTCGGCACGGTCAACTACCCGAACGAGCACGACTACACCCGCATCACCGAGTTCAAGCATCTGACCGGTCAGCATGCTGCCGGCACCTCGATCGTGCGTGAGTATCCTCAGGCCGAGGGCGACCCCTTCTATCCGATCCCCAGGCCCGAGAACGAGACGCTCTACAAGCGCTACCAGGCCCTGGCCGATTCGCTGCCCAAGGTCAGCTTCGTCGGCCGCCTGGCCCAGTATCGCTACTACAACATGGACCAGATCGTTGCCGCCGCGCTGAAGACCGCAAACCAGCTGCTGGAGCCGCAGGCATGAGTGCGACGCCGCCCCTGCGCCGCAAGAATCTCGTCGTGCTGCGGGCCGGCGACGGCTCCCTGCACCCCGGCTGGATCGCCCAGCCCAACCGCGACTTCGACATCTTCGTCAGCTACTACGGCAAGCAGCCCGGCCTGCACCAGGACAGCGCCGATTACTACGAGCACCGCCCTGGTCCCAAATGGCCCTGCATTGCCGAGCTGCTGCAAGCCCACCCGCAATTGCTGGAGCAATACGACGCCTTCTGGTTTCCCGATGACGACCTGGCCGCAGGCACCGAGACCTTGAACCGCATGTTCGCGCTGTTCCATGGCCATGCGCTGGCGCTGGCGCAGCCGGCCTTGACGGCCGACTCCTACTACAGCTGGAAGGCAGTGCTGCAAAACCCCGCCTACATCCTGCGCCATGTCGATTTTGTCGAGGTGATGGCGCCGCTGTTTGACCGGCATGCGCTGCGTGTCTGCCTGCCCACCTTCTCGCAAAGCCGCAGCGGCTGGGGCCTCGACTGGGTCTGGCCCAGCCTGGTCTCGCGCGGCCGCGACGCGGCCGTCGCCATCATCGACGCCACGCCGGTCAAGCACACCCGACCGCTGGGCGGCGATCTGTACAAGAACAACCCCGAGCTCAACCCCGCCCTGGACGAGGCCAAGCTGGTCAAGCTCTACGGCCTGGGGTCGCGGCGCAGCACGGCGCGCCTGGTGCTGCACAGCGTCGTCAGCCAGCAACGCCCCGACTGGCTGACCCGCTTGAGCCTGGCGCTGCGCCGTCTCAACGCGCAGCGCCGCTTCAAGCGCGCGCAAAGAAAAGCCGCGCCGACGGCATGAGCCCGCCCACCGAAGCCCGGCCCTGGCTGAGCCTGCTGATCCCGGTCTACAACGTCGAGGCCTGGCTGCGCGCCTGCCTGGCCTCGGTGCTGTCGCAGGCTGATGCCGGCGTCGAGATCCTGATGCTCGACGATGTCTCGACCGATGGCTCGGCCGCGCTGATGCAGACCCTGGCCGAGGAGAACCCGGGCCGGCTGACCCTGCTGCGCCACCAGCGCAACAGCGGCCTGAGCGCCGCGCGCAACACCCTGCTCGAAGCCAGCCGCGGCGAGTATCTGTGGTTCCTGGATTCCGACGACGAGCTGATGCCGGGCGCGATCGCGGACCTGGTGGCCATCGTGCAGGGCCATGCCCCCGACTTGGTGCTGTGCGACTTCCGGACCCTGCGCGAGCGCATGAAGCGCAAGCATGTCTGGCGCGGCGAGTTGCACCGCAGCAGCTTCGACGGCCCGGGCGACCGGCTGCTGAGCGACCGCTCGGCCCTGCTGCAAGGCCTGTTCGCGCTGGGTCAGCTGCACAGCTGGAGCAAAATCTCGCGACGCGCGCTGTGGGGCGATGATCTGCGCTTCCCCGTCGGCCGCTATTACGAAGACATGTACACCACCCCGGCCCTGGCGCTGCGCGCCACCAGCTATGTCTATGCGCCACGCGTCTGGGTCGGCTACCGCCAGCGCGGCGGCAGCATTCTCGCCACGCTGAGCCCCCGCAAGATCGACGACATGATGCAGGCCCTGGCCGGCCTGCCGGCCCGGCTGGACGCCCAGCAGCCGCCGATCGGCACGGCAGCGCGTTTTGCGCTGGCGAACTATGCCGGACGCGGCTTCGTCAGCGCGGCCCGCTTCATGGCCCGCCATGCGGACGGGGCGGCGCTGGCGCGCTGTCTGCAGCAGTTCCAGGCCAACTCGCCGCTGAGCGCTGCGGCCCTGCTGCGCGCCTATCTGGCGCGCGGCTGGCTCTGGCGCGCCTGCCGGCTGCACTACTGGCTGCGGCGTGCCGCGAAGGCCTCGACATGAAGATGGACCCGACGCTGCGCCGCCTGCTGGCCTATGTCAAACCCTATCGCCTGGGCGTGCTGCTGACCTTTGTCGCCTACCTGGCGGCGGCCTCCACCGAGCCGCTGATCCCGGAGCTGCTGCGGGTGGTGTTCGGCAAGGGCTTCGAGCAGCAGACCTTCTCGATCTGGTGGATTCCGCTGGTGCTGATCGGTCTGTTCGCGCTGCGCGGCGCGGCCAGCTTTGCCGGCCAGTACCTGCTGAACTGGACCGTGCTGCGCAGCGTGATGGACCTGCGCCAGACTCTGATGAACGCGATGCTGCGCGCCGACGCCAGCGTCTACAACAGCCTGCAGCCCGGTACGGTCGTGACCAAGGTGGTCAATGACCCGCAGCAGGCCCTGAGCCTGCTGGGCGGTGTGCTGACCACCCTGCTGCGCGACGGTCTGCCGACCGTCGCGATGCTGGGCTATCTGTTCTTCCTGAACTGGCAGCTGACCCTGCTGTCCCTGGTCACGCTGCCGCTGATGGCCGTGGTGGTCAAGCAGGTCAGCCGGCGCGTCCACGCGATGGGCAATCTGAGCTACGACGCCCAGATGCAGCTCTCCGCCAAGGTCGACGACCTGACCCGGGCCTGGCGCGTGGTGCGCAGCTTCGACGCCGCCGAGCACGAGCGCGAGCGCTTCGCCGAGATCGCTCAGCAGGTGCGCCGCAACAGCCTCAAGCAGGTCGCGGCCGGTGCGCTGAGCTCGCCGCTGTCGCAGCTGGTGGCCAGCGTCGGCCTGTCCATCATCGTCAGCCTGGCCCTGCTGCAGGCGCGCAGCCAGCATGCCTCGGCGGCCGATTTCGCGGCCTATATCACCGCGCTGCTGCTGCTGGTTTCGCGGCTGCGCCATCTCAGCGACCTGGCCACGCCGATCACCAATGCCCGCGTGATCGCGCGAGGCTGCATGCAGCTGCTGGACCTGCCGTCCGAGCCCGACCAAGGCCAGCGGGAGCTGGCGTTGCCGGTGCGGGGCGAGCTGCGCCTGGAGCAGGTGCGGCTGCAATACCCGGGGGCCGAGCGGGCCGCGCTGGACGGGCTCGATCTGCCGATTCCGGCCGGCCGCACCACCGCGCTGGTCGGCGCCTCGGGAGCGGGCAAGAGCTCCATCATCCATCTGCTCCTGGGCTTCGGCCGACCCGACGGCGGCACCGTCTTGCTGGACGGCGTCGACATCCAGACCCTCAAGAAGGCCAATCTGCGCCGCCAGTTCGCGGTGGTCTCGCAGGACATTGTGCTGTTCGACGCCTCGGTGGCCGACAACATCGCCTATGCCCAGCCGCGCGACCCGGTCCGCCTGGAGCAGGCCTTGCGCGCTGCCCATCTGTGGGACTTTGTGCAAAGCCTGCCGCTGGGGCTGGACAGTCCGATCGGTGCCAACGGCAGCATGCTGTCCGGCGGCCAGCGCCAGCGCCTGGCGATCGCCCGCGCGCTCTACAAGGACGCGCCGATCTGGGTCTTCGACGAAGCCACCTCGGCGCTGGACACCGAGAGCGAACGCGCGGTGCAGCAGGCGCTCGATCAATGGCAGGGCCGCAAGACCCTGATCGTGATCGCCCACCGCCTGTCCACCGTGCGCTCGGCCGATGCCATCCATGTGCTGGGTGCCGGCCGGGTGATCGAGAGCGGCAGCCATGCCGAGCTGCTGGCCCGGGGCGGCGCGTATGCCGCGATGGTGCAGGCGCAGATCGGCGACTGAGCACGACAATGATGATGCGGCGTCGCCAGCTCCTGGGGCTCGTCGCGGCGCTGCCGGTGCTGGCCGCTGCCGAGCCCGCGCCGCTGGAGCTCAACAGCGCCAGCCAGGCCGAGCTCGAATCGCTGGCCGGCATCGGCCCGGCGCTGGCCGAGCGCTTGCTGGCCGCGCGGACCCAGGCCCCGTTCAAGGACTGGGCCGATCTGCAGCGCCGGGTGCGCGGCATCGGCGCGGCGCTGGCGCGCAGGCTCTCGGCCCAGGGACTCCGGGTACAGGGCCTGCCCTACGAGGAGCAGGCTCCCGGCTGATGTGTCAGGCCCGACACAATCTGCCTATCTTGCCGACAAGGCCGGCGGCTCCAATGCAGACACCGGGCGATCAGCGCCCCGATGTCCACCCCAACAGGAGCCTGCATGCACAAAGCCGCCAGCCACAACAGTCACGACCATGGCCTGGCCCATGACCTGGCCCGCCTTCAGTCACAACAGGCGCAGCGCCGCCGCGCGCTCGGTTTGCTGGCCGGTGCCGGCGGTCTGATGCTGCTCGGCTGCGGAGGCGGTGGCAGCGCGGACAGCGCCGCCACCGCGACCAGCAGCGGCACAACAACAGGCGCCGGAACAACAAGCGGCACGACCACCGGCAGCTGCTCGGTCATCCCCGAGGAGACCGCCGGCCCCTACCCCGGCGATGGCTCCAACAGCGCGGGCGGCGGCATCGCCAATGCCCTGACCCTCAGCGGCATCGTGCGCAGCGATATCCGCAGCAGCATCGCCGGCGCCAGCGGTAGCGCAGCGGGCGTGCCGCTGACCCTCACGCTGAAGCTGCTCAACACCAACGGCGGCTGCGCCGACCTGGCCGGCTATGCGATCTATCTGTGGCACTGCGACGCCGAAGGCCGCTACTCGATGTACTCCAGCGGCATCACGGCCGAAAACTATCTGCGCGGTGTGCAGGAAACCGGCAGCGACGGCACGGTCAGCTTCACCACCATCGTGCCCGGCTGCTACGCCGGCCGCATGCCCCATATGCATTTCGAGGTGTTCCGCAGCGTCAACAGTGCCAGCGCCTACAGCAACAAGCTCAAGACCTCGCAGATCGCCTTCCCGACCGAGGTCTGCAGCAGCGTCTACAACAGCGTGGCTGCCTACAGCGCCAGCATCCGCAACCTGGCCGCGATCAGCTTTGCCAGCGACAACGTCTTCAGCGACGGCGTGAGCACCCAGCTCGCAACGATGGGCGGCAGCGTCGCGGCCGGCTACAGCGCCAGCCTGAGCGTGGGCATCGCCGCTTGAGCGCTGGTGTATCGTGCGCCGATGCACCGAGGGAAGGCTTTATGAACGCCAGCGCGATCCGCTGCCTGGTGGTGGATGACGACGGCGAGATCCGCAGCGCGCTGCAGGATTTTCTGCAGCGCTTCGGCATGCAGGTGGCCGCTGCGGCCGACGGCGCCGAGATGCGCCACCGGGTCGGCGCCCAGGCCTTCGATGTCGTCGTGCTCGACCTGATGCTGCCCGACGAGAACGGGCTGTCGCTGTGCCGGTGGCTGCGCGCCCAGCACCCCGGCACGGCCATCGTGATGCTGACCGCCCAGGGCGACCCGATCAGCCGCGTGCTGGGCCTGGAGATGGGGGCCGACGACTACCTGCCCAAGCCCTTCGAGCCGCGCGAGCTGGTGGCCCGCATCCATGCGATACGCCGGCGCGTCCAGCTGGGCGAACGCCAGCAAGCGTCCAACGCCGAGCCGCCGCGCGAGCTGCGCTTCGAGGGCTGGCGCTTCGACCGGCTGCTGCGCCAGCTGGTCTCGCCGGCCGAGGTGGTGGTGGCCCTGTCCAGCGCCGAGTACCGGCTGCTGTCGGCCTTTGTCGAGCGGCCCGGCCGGGTGCTCAGCCGAGAGCAGCTGATCGAGCTGACCCGCGCGCCGGGCGTCGAGGTCAATGACCGCAGCATCGACCTGACCGTCTCTCGGCTGCGCCAGAAGCTGGCCGACTCCTCCCGCGAACCGCGCCTGATACGCACGATGCGCGGCGAGGGCTATCTGTTCGACGCCAAGCTGGGCTGAGCAGCATGTACTGGTTCACCGACACCCTGGCCAAGCGCCTGTTCCTGCTGATGTGGGCGGCCCTGGTGGCCAGCCATCTGGCCGCGTTCGCGGCCGTCCATCTGCTGCATTTCGAACGCGGCACGCCGGCCCGGCTGCCGGTGTTTCCCTCGCTGCCGCCCACGCCCGGCCTGCCCCAGGCTCAGCGCGAGCCGCCGCCGGGTCCGCCACCACCCGACGGCCCGGGCCAGCCGCCCCCGCAGGCGGCCGGCCTGCCCGCCGACGCGCTGCTGCTGGACTATGGTGTGCGCCTGCTGGTGATCGCGCTGGCGGCCTGGTTCGGCTCGCGCTGGGTGGCCGCGCCGGTGCGCCGTCTGGTGCAGGCCTCGCAGACCCTGAGCGAGACCCTGGGCGGCCAGGAGCCCCTGCCGGCACTCGATGAACACAGCGGCAGCCAGGAGGTGCGGGAAGCCGCGCGGGTCTTCAACCGCATGGCCCGCGAGCTGCAGCGCCAGTTCAGCGAGCGCGGCCTGATGATGGCGGCGATCTCGCATGACTTGCGCACCCCGCTGACGCGGCTGCGCATGCGGCTGGAAACCATGGACGCGGCACCGGCGCTGCGCGAGCGCTCGGTCGCCGATATCCGCGAGATGAACGGTCTGATCGACACGGTGCTGGCACTGTTCCGCAGCCAGACCCAGGCCGCCGAGCCGCTGCAGGACACCGATATCGACGCGCTGCTGCAGGCGCTCAGCGATGACCTGGTCGAGCAGGGCCAGCCCGTGGCCTACACCGCCGCGCCGGCCATCGCGCGGGCCCGCCCGCTGGCGCTGCGCCGGGTACTGGGCAATCTGCTGGGCAATGCCTTGCGCTATGGCGGCGGCGCCGACATCCGGGTCGAGTCGCGGGGCCGCCAGGTCTGCATCCGCATCGACGACGCGGGGCCCGGCATCCCACCGGCCCAGCTGGAGGCGGTGTTCCAGCCCTTCTACCGCCTGGAGGGCTCGCGCAGCCGCGACACCGGCGGCATGGGTCTGGGGCTCTATATCGCCCGCGACCTGATGCAGCGCCAGGGCGGCAGCCTCCAGCTGATCAATCGCCCCGAGGGCGGCCTGCGCGCTGAATTGCTGCTGCCGCTGGCTACGCCGGGCTGAGGGTCTCGGCAAAACCGGCGCGGCGCTTGCGCATCGCGGCCGGATCGACGCTGGGCGCCTGGGCCGGCCAGCCGAAGAAGCGCTGCACATCGGCGCGCCGCGCCAGCGTGTCGGCCATGCCCAGCATGATCAGCTCGCCGGTGAACGAGGGCTCGAACAGCAGATAGCTGGTCAGCGCCGAGCCGCTGGCGGCCTTGCCCTCGCCCGCCACGCCGACGCTGCGCAGCAGCGCCTTGATGGGCGGCGGCAGGCTGGCCTGGTGCTCGGCCGCCAGATCATCGAGGCGCCGGCTCGGCGCGATCACCAGCACATCGAGCGGCCGCAGCGGCGTCGCGCGGCGGGCCTCGGGCGTCAGCAGACCCAGCGTGTTGTTGATGCGTTGCAGGCGCTCGACATCGACCGCCAGCGCATCCAGAAAGATGTTCGACAGTGCATGGCCGGCGATCTGCGCCATGCTCGGGTGGCCCTCGACCAGCACCTCGCGGCGCGCCCCCGGCGGCTCGTGCATGCGGCCCGCGCCTATCACCAGCACCCGGTCGGCGCCCAGATGCACGGCCGGCGAGATCGGCGCGCTCTGGCGCATCGAGCCGTCGCCGAACCATTCCTGCCGGCCGTCCAGGTCCAGCAGCTCGGCCGGGAAGATGAAGGGGATGGCCGACGAGGCCATCAGATGCTCGATCGACAGCCGCGTCTTGACGGCCACCCGCTGCGAGCGCAGCCAGGGCTCGAACGGCAGCTGGGTCTGGTAGAAGGTCACATGCTGGCCCGAGGTGTAGCTGGAGCCGCTGATCGCCAGCGCCTGCATATGGCCGGCCGCCAGCATCTCATCGAGCCGCTCCATGCGCACCCAGCGGCGCAGCAGCGCACCGAGCGGCGCATTGTCCAGCAGGCTGCGCGGGCGCGAGCGCTTCCAGCGTGCCAAGGCCCAGCCCAGGCTCATCATCGTCATCCAGCGCGCGCCGGTGCGTATCACGCCGAAGGAGTCGGCCGCATAGACCTGCTCGACATGCAGGTTCTGCCACAGATGCGTCAGCCCGTCGACCGCGCCATCGAAGTCGTCGGCATTGCAGGCCAGCGTGGCGGCATTGATGGCGCCGGCCGAGGTGCCGGCAATCACCTTGAAGGGATTGCCCTCGACGACGCCGGCATCGCGCTTGAGCTGGGCCAGCGCCGCCAGCACACCGACCTGGTAGGCGGCGCGCGCGCCGCCGCCGGTCAGTATCAATCCTGTCGTGGGCGGGGCCGCCATGTGCTGCATGGTCTGATCGGTCTCGGGTGGAGGTGGGCTGGGTTGACGACCATCATCGCCGATCACGCGCGCAGCGACAGCCTCGAATAGAGGGTGGAGCAACGCACAAACAACAGGCGCTGAACCGGAAGCGCCCCCTTATTCCGGCGACCGCCGGCCGCAGATCCACTTAGGCTTATCGGACAAATGGAGCCGGGACTTGAGTCCCAGGATCAAGGGAGAGAAAAATGACTAGCAGCACCCCCGGGTCGATCTGGACACCCGCGCTGATCGCGCGCCTGACACCCCAGCAGATCGCCACGATACGGCCGGAGCGGCTGGCCGAGTTCGACAGCGTCCAGCTCAATGCCTTCTCGCGCGTCCAGTTCGCCAGCCTCAGCGTCGGCCAGCTGCGGGCACTGAGCCCCGAGCAGGTCGGCCATCTGGGCGTCAAGCATCTGCAAGGTCTTAGCGGCAGCCAGCTGCAGGCCTTCAGCCCCGAACACTTCAGCCACCTGAGCCCGTCAGCCCTGACCGCGCTGACCCCCGCCCATATCGGCGCGCTGAGCCCCCAGCATCTGGCCGAGCTGAGCAGCACCCAGCTGCGCATGCTGAGCCCGCTGGCCCTGCAGTCCTTCAACGCCGCGCAGATCCAGGGCCTGGGCACGGCCCAGATCGCCGGCCTGAGCAACAGCCAGCTGGCCGTGCTCAAGCCCGCGCAGCTGGCGGCGCTGGAAACCGAGGACCTGCGCGCGCTGGGCCTGGGCCAGCTCAACAGCCTGGGCAGCGCACAGTTCGCGGCACTGGGCCCGGCCCAGTTGCAGGCGCTGAGCGACGAGCAGTGGGCCGGCCTGAACGGCCGCCAGCTCGGTGGCCTGAGCGCCGCTCAGCTGCAGTCGCTGGGCACCGACATCCTGGCGACGCTGAGCCCGGCGGCGCTGCGCGCGCTCAGCGGTGCCCAGCTCGCCTCGCTCAGCGAGGCCCAGATTGCCGCGCTGACCGAGACCCAGCTGCGCGTGCTCAGCGTCGCCCAGATCGGCGCGCTGGGCAGCGAGGACGTGGCCGCGCTGAGCGACGGCCAGATCGCCGCCCTGAGCCCGCAGCAGATCGCCGCGATCAAGCCCGAGCATCTGCGTCTGTTCAGCGACGAGGAGCTGCGCGCGCTGTCCAAGCCCCAGCTGCTGGCGCTGACCGCCGCCCAGATCGCCAAGCTGACACCCGCCCAGCTGCTGGCCCTGGATGAGGAGCAGCTGGCCGCACTCGGACCGCAGCAGATCGGCGCGCTGACCCCCGCCCAGCTGCAGGCCCTGGGCCCCGAACACCTGGCCCAGCTGGGTCTGGCGGCGCTGCGCGCGCTCGGCACGGCCCAGGTGGCCGCGCTGGGCTCGGAACAGCTGGCGGCGCTCAGCAGCGAACAGTTCAAGGCGCTCAACGCCAAGCAGCTGGCCGCGATCTCGACCGAGGACATGCAGGCACTGCGACCCGAGCAGCTGGCCGGCCTGGACGCCGCACAGTTCGCCGCCTTCAGCGGCGCGCAGCTGAGCCTGCTCGGCGCCGATCAGATCGGCGCCGTCTCGCTGGCCGCGCTGCGCGGCCTGACGACGGCGGACGCGCGGGTGCTCAGCGAGGCCCAGCTGGGCGCCTTGAGCAGCGGCCAGATCCAGGCCCTGGGCACCCAGGCGCTGCGGGCCATGAGCAGCCAGCAGATCCAGGCGCTCGACGAAGACCAGATCCGCGCGCTGGGCAGCGCCCAGCTGGGCGCGCTCAGCGTGGCCCAGCTGGAGAGTTTCAGCAGCGCCGAGCTGCAGGCCCTCGGCCACCAGCAACTGGCCGGCCTCAGCGCCACCCAGCTGCGCGGCCTCAGCGCCCAGACCCTGGCCCAGCTCAGCGACGAGCAATGGGGCGGCTTCGGCGGCCGGCAGATCAAGGCGCTGAGCAACGAGCAGCTGCAGCGGCTCAGCACCGCGCAGATCGCCGCGCTCAGCAGCGACGCGATCGCCGGCCTGAGCACGGCCCAGTTCCTGTCGCTGGGCAGCGCCCAGCTGCAGGCCATCGAGACCCGCGACATCGCGGCGCTGAGCGCGGCCGATCTGCGCGTGATGGGCAGCCAGCAGATCGCCTGGCTCAGCACGGCTCAGGTCGGCGCACTCAGCGCCGCCGGGCTGAACACGCTGAGCTCGGCCCAGATCGTCCAGTTCAGCACCGAGCAGCTCGGCGCGCTGAGCAGCCAGGCGCTGCGCGGTCTGGAGGCCGGCGACCTGGTGGCGCTGAGCCCGGCCCAGCTGCAGGCCCTCAGCAGCGCGCAATGGCTGGGTCTCGGTGCCCAGCAGCTGAGCCAGCTGGGCAGCGCGCAGATCCAGGCGCTGAGCCCCGACCATATCAAGGCCCTGCCACCGGCAGCCTTCGACGGCCTGAGCGTGCGCCAGCTGGGCTGGCTCAGCGACGAGCAGTGGGCGGGCGTCAGCCATGCCCAGCTCGCCGCGCTGGCGCCCGGCGACATCAAGGCGCTGCAGGACCGCCTGCCCCGGCTCGACACCGCCCAGCTGCAAGGCCTGGGTGCGGCCCAGGCCCAGATGCTGGGCAGCGCCACCATCGCCCAGCTCAGCGACGAGCAGCTCAAGGCCCTGGGCGCCGGAGCCATCGGTGCGCTGAGCGGCAACGCGCTGCAGGCACTCAGCGCCGAACGCCTGGCCTTGCTGGGCAGCCAGCAGTTGCAGGCCCTGGACGGCGCCGACTTCCAGGCCCTGGGCGCCGAGCGCCTGGGCCAGCTCAGCAGCCAGCAGATCGCCGTACTGACAGCGGCTGCGGTCGCGCCGATGGGCACGGCCCAGCTGGCGGCGCTGGGTGCCGGCCTGGGCATGAAAGGTGTGGCGGCGCTGAGCCCGGCCGCGCTGGCCACGCTCAGCAGTGCCGAGATCGCGCATTTCGCCACCAGCGCCCTGCCCGCGCTGCGCAGCGAGCAGATCGCCGCGCTGGGCAGCGCCCAGATCGCCGGCCTGAGCGCCGCCACCCTGCAGGCCTGGCAGCCCGAGCAGGCGGCGGCCCTGTCCAGCGCCGCCATCCAGGCCCTGAACAGCCAGCAGATCCAGGGCCTCGGCGGCGCCCAGTTGGCCCAGCTGGGCAGCGCCCAGATCGCCGCACTGACGACCGAGGCCTGGCAGTCCCTGTCCGGTGCCAGCCTGAGCGAGCTCAGCGCGGCGCAGATCCGTGCGCTGCCCGCCGGCCATCTGCTGGCGCTGCAGGGCCAGCAGCTGCAGGCCTTGCAGCCCGACCAGCTGACGGCGCTGGGCACGGCCGGCATCGCGGCGCTGCGCCCCGAGCAGATCGCCGCGCTGCGGCCGGGCCAGATCGCCGCGCTCGGCGAAGCCCAGATCGCAGCACTCGACAAAAGCGATCTGCGCGCCTTGTCGCCCGAGGCCTTGCGAGCCCTCCATGTGGCCCAGATCAGCGTGCTGAGCCCCGCCCAACTCAGCGAGCTGGCCCCGGCCCAGCTGGCCCAGATGACGCCGGTGCAGATCGGCGCGCTGTCCAATGCCAGCCTGGCCGGGCTCAGCCTGGCCCAGCTGCAGGCGCTGGCGCCCGAGCAGTTCGATCATCTCTATGGCAGCCAGCTCGGCGCGATCACCCCCTACCGCCTGAGCATGCTCAGCAGCGCGGTGATCGCCTCGCTGGACGCCGAACAGCTGGCCGTGCTGAGCCCGGCCCAGGTGCTGACCTTGAACGCCCAGCAGTGGCAGGTACTGAGCCCCGAGCAGATCGGCGCCTTCTCGGCCCAGGCTCTGCGCGAGCTGCCGGTGTCGACGCTGGCCCTGCTGACACCCGAGCAGCTGGGCTCGCTGAGCGCGGCCCAGGGCGCGGCGCTGACGGCCAACCAGCTGCAAGGCCTGAGCCTGGCGCAGCTGCAGGCCCTGGGCACGCAGGTGATCGCGGCGCTGAGTCCCACTCAGTTCGATGCGCTGAGCCCCGCCCAGCTCGGCGCGCTGAGCCCGCAGCAGACCGCCGCCATCAGCACGCAGGACATGCGCCAGCTCTCCGACAGCGATCTGCTGGCCCTGCGCAGCGAGCAGATCACCGCCTTCAGCGCGGCCCAGCTGCGAGCGCTGGATGTCGACCAGCTCAATGCGATGAGCACGCTGCAGATCGAGGTCCTCAGCGGCCGCCAGGTCCAGGCCTTGCATGAGAACCAGATCCACGGGCTGGCGCCGCAGCAGTTCGCCGCGCTGAGCCCCGCCGATATCGGTGTGCTCAGCACCGCGCAGGCGGCCGCGATCACCGCCGCCCAGGTCGACGCGATGACTGATGCCCAGCTGCGCTCGCTGAGCGCCCAGACGATAGCCGCGCTCAGCGAGGAAGCGCGTCGCGCGCTGCAGCAGCAGAGCCTGAGCGCGGCGCCCAGCGAGGACTGGCCGGACCTCGGCGGCATCGGCCTGGGCCCGCTCGATCCGCTGCCGACCCTGCCCAAGTTCGAGCCTATCCAGACCCCGTCCCGGCCGGAGCTGGCCATCGAGCTGGACTTCGATATCGCACCGCAGCTGCACCCGCCGGCCAGCCTGGCGCTGGCCCTGCCGAGCCTCGATGTGGCGCCGGTGCTGGCGCTGGCGTCACTGCCCCAGCTGTCCGAGCTGCTGACCCCGGCACAGGACGCGCTGCTGGGCGCGGCGGTGGCCGAGCCGACGCGCGGTCCGGATGAAGGCTCGCCCGCCACCGAGCTGTCACCGGCCATGCTGCAGGAGCTGCAGCGGATGACACAGGAAGCGCTGTTTGATGGGCGCAATCAGTTGCTGATCTAGGCCTGTCCCGCCTCAGCTCACCTCATAGACGATCTGCGGCGGCTCCGGGCTGATTGCCGCGAAGCGCTGCAGCGCTTCGTCGCAGGGCCAGAAGCGGCTGTCCTCGCCGAGGTCGATCTTGGCCTGGCCGCTGGCCAGGAAGTGGTGGGTCATGACCTTCAGACCCTGGTTGACGACGCCCTGTTCGCCCTGCTGCTGGCGCGCCGGCCATTGCTTGACCACCTCGTCCAGCGGCGGCAGCTTGGTTCGGACCGGCACATAGACATAGCGGCCAAAGCGCGCCCGCGCGCCGGCCAGGTCCCAGACCGCCTGCACGGTCAGGCGCAGGCCGCCGGAGAAGCGGTCGTTCTGCACCTTGCCCTGCACGATGATCAGCTCGTCGTCGGCCAGCAGCTCCTTGTGGGCATTGATCAGCTCCTCGTTGGCCACCGCCTCGATCGCGTCGCTCTTGTCGTCGAGCTTGAAGATCGCGACGCGGCCGCGGTGGCCGTTGATGATGCGCAGATCGCCGACGATGCCGGCCACCATGATGGGCTCGCGGCTGTCCTGCAAATCGGCGACGCGGCGCTTGACCATGCGCCGCACCTCCTCGCCGCTCTGATCGAAGAGATGGCCGCTGAGGTAGTAGCCGATCGCGGTCTTCTCCAGGCTCAGCCGCTCCTTGATGCTCCAGGGCCCGGCCTGCACCAGCGGCGGCTCGGCGGTCGAGGAGCCATGGGTGTCATCGAAGTCGAACAAGCCGCCCTGGTCGACGTTCTGCGCCAGGCCCTCGGCATAGGTGTAGCCCAGCGCCACGCTGGCCAGCAGCCGGGCGCGGTCAGGCTCGATCGCATCGAAAGCGCCGGCCTTGATCAAGGCCTCGACCACGCGCTTGTTGACCTGCTTGCGGTCGACCCGGGCGCAGAAGTCGAAGAAGCTCTTGAACGGACCGCCCTCGGTGCGCGCCGCGACGATGGCGTGGATCGCGCCGACGCCGGTGCCCTTGATCGCGCCCAGGCTGTAATTGATCTTGCGTTCCGACAGCGGCTCGAAGCGGTGCACGCCCAGGTTCACATTGGGCGGCTCGAACTCGATGCCGAAGAGCTTGGCATCGTTCATCAGGACCTTGAGCTTGTCGGTGTCGTCCGACTCGATGGTCATGTTCGCGGCGAAGAACTCGGCCGTGAAATGCACCTTCAGCCAGCCGGTGTGATAGGCCAGCAGCGAGTAGGCGGCGGCATGCGACTTGTTGAAGCCGTAGCCGGCGAACTTCTCCATCAGGTCGAAGACCTCGTCGGCCTTGTCCTGATCGATGCCCTTCTCGGCCGCGCCCTTGCGGAACAGCTCGCGATGGGCGGCCATCTCCTCGGCCTTCTTCTTGCCCATCGCGCGGCGCAGCATGTCGGCGCCGCCCAGCGTGTAGCCCCCCAGCACCTGGGCGGTCTGCATCACCTGTTCCTGGTAGACCATGATGCCGTAGGTTTCGGCCAGCACGGCCTCGGCCAGCGGGTGCGGGTACTCGACCTTCTCCTTGCCATGCTTGCGCGCGACAAAGGTCGGGATCAGATCCATAGGCCCCGGCCGGTACAGCGCGTTCAGCGCGATCAGGTCTTCCAGCCGCGAGGGCTTGGCCTCGCGCAGCATCTTCTGCATGCCGCTGGATTCAAACTGGAACACCGATTCGGTCAGGCCGTCGGAGAACAGCTTGTAGGTCTTGCGGTCGTCCAGAGGAATCGTCTCGAAGGCGAAGTCCTTGTGCTGCGGATAGCGCGTGGTGATGAATTCCTTGGCCAGCTCCATGATGGTCAAGGTCGCCAGGCCCAGAAAGTCGAACTTGACCAGGCCGATCGCCTCGACGTCGTCCTTGTCGTACTGGCTCACCGCCGAAGTCGAACCGGGCTGCTGGTACTGCGGGCAGAAGTCGGTGATCTTGCCCGGCGCGATCAGCACGCCACCGGCATGCATGCCGATATTGCGCACCATGCCCTCGACCCGCGCGGCCAGCTTCAGCAGGCCCGCCACCTCCTCGTCCAGCGCCTCGCGCTCCTCGATCTCGGGCGCCTCCTTGCGGGCGTAGATGATCTTGTCGTCGGGCTTCTCGGGCACCAGGGCCAGGGTCACGGTCTTGCCGGGGGGCGCCGGGATCAGCTTGGCGATCGAGTCGACCTGGCCGAAGCCCATGCCCAGCACCCGGCCGATATCGCGCAGCGCCGCCTTGGCCGCCATCGTGCCGAAGGTGGCGATCTGGCTGACCGCCGGGCGGCCGTATTTGTCCTTGACGTAGTCGATCACCCGGTCGCGGTTGCCCTGGCAGAAATCGATGTCGAAGTCGGGCATCGAGACCCGCTCGGGATTCAGGAAACGCTCGAACAGCAGGTTGTACTGCAGCGGGTCCAGGTCGGTGATCAAGAGCACATAGGCCACCAGCGAGCCGGCGCCCGAGCCCCGGCCCGGGCCCACCGGGCAGCCATTGTTCTTGGCCCACTGGATGAAGTCTCCCACGATCAGGAAGTAGCCCGGGAAGCCCATCTTGATGATGGTGTTCAGCTCGAACTCCAGGCGCTCGACATAGCGCGGCCGCTCGGCATCGCGCTTGGCCGGGTCGGGGTAGAGCTGCTTGAGCCGGTGCTCCAGGCCGTCAAAGCTCTGCGCACGGAAATAGACGTCCATCGGCATCGGCGTGCCGTCGTCCTGCAGCGGCGTCGGGAAGTCGGGCAGCTGCGGCTTGCCCAGCACCAGGGACAGGCTGCAGCGCCGCGCGATCTCCACCGTGTTGGCGATCGCCGAGGGCACATCGGCGAACAGCGCCTCCATATCCGCCTGCGGGCGGAAATACTGGCCCGGCAGGAAGCGCTTGATGCGCTTGGGGTTGGCCAGGGTCTCGCCCTCGGCCACGCAGACGCGCGCCTCGTGGGCCTCGAAGTCTTCCTCGGCCAGGAACTGCACCGGGTGGGTGGCCACCACCGGCAGGCCCAGCTCGGCGGCAAAGGGCACGCTGGCCAGCACCAGGGCCTCCTGGCCGGGCAGGCCGGCGCGCTGCAGCTCGATGTAGAAACGCTGCGGGAAGAGGCTTGACAGACGCTGCGCCCAGTCCAGCGCCCGCGCCTTGTCGCCCTGCAGCAAGGCCTGGCCCAGGCCGCCATGCTGGGCGCCCGACAGGCAGATCAGGCCCTCGCCCAGCTCCTGCAGCCATTCAAGCTTCAGGCAGGCCTGGTTGCGTATCACGTTCTGTATCCAGGCGCGCGACAGCAGCTCGCTGAGGTTCAGATAGCCCTGCTTGCTCTGGATCAGCAGCAGCACGCGCGAGGGTTGCTTGTCCGAACCCTCGGGCTCCAGCCAGCAGTCGGCCCCCAGGATGGGCTTGACGCCCTTCTTGCGGCAGGCGTTGTAGAACTTGACGCCGCCGAACAGATTGGCCAGGTCGGTGACGGCCAGTGCCGGCTGTCCGTCCTTGGCCGCCGCCGCTGCGGCATCGTCGATTCTCAGGGTGCCGTCGACGACGGAAAACTCGGTATGGGTACGCAGATGGACGAAGGGCATGGCGGGATTGTAGAGAGCGGCGCTATGCTCGCCGCCCATGCGCAAGACAATACCGCCCACCCTGCTGCTTCTGGCTCTCGCATCCGCTGCCTGGGCCGCCGATCCGCCGCCGACAACGGCCAGACCCAGCAGCGCCGAGATCCTGGCCCAGTCACCGGCCGGCGACTGGCGCGGCCTGGACCCCGAAAACACGGTGCTGATGGAACTTCCCCAGGGCCAGGTCCTGATCGAGCTGGCGCCCCGCTTCGCACCCCGCCACGCGGCCAATGTCCGCCAACTGGCGCGCGGCGGCTACTACGACGGCCTGGCCGTCGTGCGGGTACAGGACAACTTCGTCACCCAGTGGGGCGACCCTAACGGAGAGGACGAGAAGCTCGCGAAGCCGCTGGGCAAGGCCGAGGTCAGGCTGCCGGCCGAGTTCTCGATTCCGCTCAAAGGCCTGGCGCTGACCCGGCTGCCCGATGTCGACGGCTGGGCGCCGCAGACCGGCTTTGTCGACGGCTTCCCGGTCGCCGCCGACCCAAAGAAGGACCGCGCCTGGCTGGCGCACTGCTACGGCATGGTCGGCGCCGGGCGCGGCAATGCGGTCGATTCCAGCAACGGCACCGAGCTCTATGCGGTGATCGGCCATGCGCCGCGCGGGCTGGACCTGAACATCACCGTGGTCGGCCGGGTGCTCAAGGGCATCGAGCTGCTGTCCAGCCTGCCGCGCGGTGGCCCGAACATGGGTTTTTATGACAAGCCCGAGCAGCGCCTGACGATACAGCGCGCCCGGCTGCTGGCCGATATGCCCGAGAGCGAACGCCCGGCCCTGCAGGTGCTGCGCACCGACAGCAAGACCTGGGGCGCGCTGCTGGACGCGCGGCGCTGGCGCAGCGGCTGGTTTGTGCACAGTCCGGGCCATATCGAGCTCTGCAGCGCCAGTGTGCCGACCCGGCCCTCACCACCGGTCAAATGAAGCTGCGGCGCGACATGCCTACAATCCCGGCCTGTCCGCCATGCAAAACGCTCCGATTCTGAACATCTCGGCCTACCTTTTCGTAGGCCTGCCCGACTGCCACGCGCTGCGTGAGCGCCTCCATGAGCTGGCCCTGAGGCTGGAGCTCAAGGGCACGGTGCTGCTGGCCGAGGAAGGCATCAATCTCTTTCTCGCCGGCACGGCCGAGGCGGTGCGCCGCTGGATTGCGGCCCTGCACGAGGATGCCCGTTTCGCCCCGCTGAATCCGAAGGAAAGCTGGAGCGAGACCGTGCCGTTCAAGAAGCTGCTGGTCAAGGTCAAGCCCGAGATCATCCGGATGAACCATCCGACGATCCGCCCGGACCAGGCCGAGCGCGCACCCGCCCTGCCCGCCGCGACGCTGGCGCGCTGGCTGGACCAGGGCCACGACGACGCGGGCCGGCCGGTCGTCACGCTGGACACCCGCAATGCCTTCGAGGTCGATTACGGCACGTTTGACGGCGCGATCGACTGGCGCATCCACAAGTTCAGCGAGTTCCCCGAGGCGGTGCGCCAGCACCGCGAGGAGCTGATGGGCAAGACCGTCGTGAGCTTTTGCACCGGCGGCATCCGCTGCGAGAAGGCCGCGCTCTATCTGCAGCAGCAGGGGCTGGACGGCCCCGTCTACCAGCTTGAAGGCGGCATCCTGAAGTATTTCGAGGAGACCGGCGGCCCGCACTACCACGGCAGCTGCTTTGTGTTTGACCAGCGCGAGGCGCTGGACGCCGGCCTGCATCCGGCCATCGAGATCGAGCGCCCAGCCAGCGAGGCCCACCGAGCGCCATCACCATGAGACGTGAACGGACGGGGCCGGGCGGCTTGCTGCTGAAGCTGCTCGGCCTGGCATTGCTGGCCGCCGCACTGATGATGGCCGCCTTCCGCGCGCCCGAGCGCTCGCTGGAAAGCCTGGTGGCGCGCTGGGCACCGCTGCCCTCAGACTTCATCGAGCTGGGCGGCCAACTGGTGCATCTGCGCGACGAAGGCCCCAGCGAAGACCCGCAGCCCCTCGTGCTGATCCACGGCACCTCGGCCAGCCTGCATACCTGGGAAGGCTGGGTCAGCACGCTGAAGACCCGGCGCCGCGTCATCAGCTTCGACCTGCCCGGCTTCGGCCTCAGCGGCGCGCAGCCGCAGGGCGACTACAGCGACGAGGCCTATGTCGCCTTCGTGCTGGCCCTGCTCGATCATCTGAAGCTGCCACCCGTCGTGCTGGCCGGCAACTCGCTGGGAGGCCAGATCGCCTGGCAGTTGGCGGCCCAGGCGCCGCAGCGGGTCGCGGCCCTGGTGCTGATCGATGCCGCCGGCCATGATTTCAAACCCAACTCGGTGCCGCTGGCCTTCCAGCTGGCGCGCCTGCCGGTGGTGCGAGGCCTGGTCAGCGGCCTGCTGCCGCGCCGCCTGGTCGAGGCGAGCGTGGCCAACCTCTACGGCGACCCGGCCAAGGTCGACACCGCCCTGGTCGACCGCTATTTCGAGCTGACCCTGCGCGAGGGCAACCGGGCAGCGCTGCTGCAGCGCATCCAGCAAATGCAGCCGGGCCAGAACCTGGCAAGGCTGGCCGAGCTGAAGCTGCCGACCCTGATCCTCTGGGGCGGCCGCGACGGGCTGATCCCGCCCGCCTACGGCCAGGCCTTTGCCGATGCGATTGCCGGCAGCCGCCTGGTGATGTTCGAGGCGCTGGGCCATGTGCCGCAGGAGGAAGATCCGGCCGCCACCGTGGCCGTGATGCAGGATTTTTTACATTCGCTCAAACCCTGATGCCTTTTGCCTCATGGGCATTGCAATATCCTCACCTTGTTTTGCCATTCGCACATTTCTTGGAGAACGCATGCAACGTCGTCATCTGATCGCTCTGGCCGCCCTGGCCTGCAGCACCCTCACCGCCCTGAGCAGCCACGCCCAGGCGCCCGATTGGAAGAAGGTCCGCATCGGCGTCGAGGGTGCCTACCCTCCGTTCTCCGAGGTCGGCCCCGACGGCAAGCTCAAGGGCTTCGAGATCGACTACGCGCTGGCTCTGTGCGCCGAGATGAAGGCCGAGTGCACCCTGGTGCAACAGGACTTCGACGGCCTGATCCCGGCCCTGCAGGCGCGCAAGATCGACGCCATCATCGCCTCGATGTCCATCACCGATGAGCGCAAGAAGGCCATCGCCTTCTCGAAGGCCTACTACAACACCCCGGCCCGCTTTGCCGCCAAGGCCGACGCCAAGCTGGACATCAGCGCCGCCGGCCTGAAGGGCAAGAAGATCGGCGTGCAGCGCGCCACCATCCACGAGAAGTTCGCCGCCGACCAGTTCAAGCAAAGCGAGATCGTGCGCTACGCCACCCAGGACCAGGCCTATCTGGACCTGAAGTCGGGTCGCATCGACGCCACCGTGGCCGACTCCGTCGCCATCGACACCGGCTTCCTGAAGACCCCGGGCGGCAAGGGCTATGCCTTCATCGGCCCGGCCTTTGACGACGTCAAGTACTTCGGTACCGGTTCGGGTGTGGGCATGCGCAAGGCCGACGAGAAGGCCCTGGGCAAGAAGTTCAACGATGCCATCGCCGCGCTGCGCGCCAACGGCACGTTCAAGAAGCTCAACGACAAGTACTTCGAGTACGACGTCTCGCCGAAGCAGTAAGCAAGCCGCTCATCAACGCATGTTTCTGCACGGCTTTCTGCCCAGCCTGCTGGAGGGTGCCCTGGTCACGCTGAGCGTGGCCCTGGCCTCTCTGGCCCTGGCCATGGTGCTCGGCATGGCCGGCGCCATGGCCAAGCTCTCGCGCTTCCGGGCCGCGCGCGGCCTCGCCCAGGTCTACACCACGGTGATACGCGGTGTGCCCGATCTGGTGCTGATGCTCCTGATCTTTTTTGGCGGCCAGCTGGCCGTCAACGAGATCGCGCTGGCCCTGGGGCATGAGGACTATGTCGACGTCGACCCCTATCTGGCCGGCGTGCTGACGATAGGCTTCATCTTCGGCGCCTATCTGACCGAGGCCTTCCGGGGCGCCTTCCTGGCCGTGCCGCCGGGCCAGCGTGAGGCCGGCCTGGCCTACGGCATGAGCGGCTGGCAGATTGCCCGGCGCATCACCTTGCCGCAGATGTTCCGCCATGCGCTGCCGGGCCTGTCGAACAACTGGCTGGTGCTGATCAAAAGCACGGCCATCGTCTCGGTGATCGGCCTGCACGACCTGATGACCCGCGGCTCGCAGGCGGCCGGCACGACGCGCGAGCCCTTTGTGTTCTACGCGGCCGTGGCCGTGATCTACCTGGCCTTCACCAGCGTCTCCGAGCTGGTGTTCAAGCATCTGCAAAAACGCTTCTCCGTCGGCGTGCGCCAAGGACTGTTGTGAATCTGGACGCGATTGCCGAAAACCTGCCGCTGTATGTCAGCGGCGCTTGGACCACCCTGCAACTGCTGCTGATCTCGCTGGTGCTGGGCCTGGCAGTGGCCATCCCCTTGGCCCTGCTGCGCTGCATGCCCTCGCGCAGGGTGTCGGGCCCGGTCTGGCTCTACACCTATTTCTTCCGCGGCACGCCGATGCTGGTGCAGCTGTTCCTGATCTATTACGGCCTGGCCCAGTTCGAGGCGGTGCGTGCGAGCGCGGCCTGGCCCTATCTGAGTTCGGCCTGGTTCTGCGCCTGCCTGACCTTTGCGCTGAACACCTGCGCCTACACGGTCGAGATCATCGCCGGCAGCATCCGCGCGCTGCCGCACGGCGAGATCGAGGCCGCCAAGGCCCTGGGCATGAGCCGCGGCGTGATGCTGCGCCGCATCGTGCTGCCCTCGGCGCTGCGCCGCGCGCTGCCGGCCTATAGCAACGAGGCCATCTTCATGCTGCACGGCACCTCGCTGGCCAGCATCGTCACGATCACCGACCTGACCGGCGCCGCGCGCCAGGTCAACTCCACCTACTACCTGCCCTTCGAAGCCTTCATCACGGCGGCGCTGTTCTACTTCGTGCTGACCCTGGCCCTGGTGGGCCTGTTCCACAAGGCCGAGGCCCGCTGGCTCAAGCCGCTGATGCCACGCTGAAGTCCGGATGACGCCGCGCTGATTCCCATGCAAACCTCCCGCCACCCCCTGCTCTCGCCCGCCCCCGGCACCCAGCGAGAGCTGATCTCGCTGCACTATGGCCGTGCCGGTGCCCAGAAAGCCTATATCCAGGCCTCGCTGCATGCCGACGAGCTGCCCGGCATGCTGGTGGCCCACCATCTGCGCCAGCAGCTCGATGCGCTGGAAGCGTCCGGCCGCATCGCCGGCGAGATCATCCTGGTGCCGATGGCCAACCCGATCGGCCTGTCGCAGTTTCTGCTGCACGGCCATCTGGGCCGCTTCGAGCTGAACTCGGGCGAGAACTTCAACCGCCACTACCCCGACCAGATCGCCAATGTCGCGGCCGCCGTCGAGAGCGAGCTGGGCGACGATGCGGCGCGCAATGTGCGGCTGCTGCGCCTGGCGCTGCGGGAGGCGGTGCTGCAGACCCCGGTGGACACCGAGCTGCAGTCGCTGCGCCGCACGCTGATGAGCTTGTCTTGCGATGCCGACATCGTGCTGGACCTGCACTGCGATGCCGAGGCCGTGCTGCACCTCTATACCGAGACGCCCTGCTGGCCCGAGTGCGAGGTGCTGGCGCGCTTTCTGGGCGCCCGCCTCACGCTGCTGGCCCAGGACTCCGGCGACCGGCCCTTCGACGAGATCTGCTCCCAGCCCTGGTGGCGCTGGGCCGAGCAGTTCAAGAATCGTTTCCCGATTCCGCAGGCCTGCCTGTCGGTCACGGTGGAGCTGCGCGGCCAGGCCGATGTCGACCACGCGCTGGCCCGGCGCGACGCGCAGCACATCATCGATTTCCTGACCCATCGCGGCCTGATCTCGGGTCAGGCGCCGGCGCTGCCGGCCGCCGTCGGCGATGCCCGGCCGCTGGCCGGCAGCATCCCGGTCAAGAGCCCATCGGCCGGCGTGCTGACCTTTTTGCGCGATGCCGGCGCAATGCTCAGGGCCGGCGAGGTGCTGGCCCATGTGATCGATCCCCTCAGCAACCAGGTGAGCGAGCTGACCAGCCCGGTCGATGGTCTGTTGTTCGCGCGCGAGTCGGTGCGCTTCGCCCATGCCGGCATGAAGGTGGCCAAGGTGGCCGGCCTGACCGCACTGCGCACCGGTAAGTTGTTGGGTGATTGAGAGAAAAATGTCCGAAGCAAGCCTTGTCATTGAAAACCTGCACAAACGCTATGGCGAACGCGAGGTGCTCAAGGGCGTCTCGCTGTCCGCGCGCAGCGGCGATGTGATCACCCTGATCGGCTCCAGCGGCTCCGGCAAGAGCACCTTCTTGCGCTGCATCAACCTGCTGGAGCAGCCCTGGGAGGGCCGCTTCTCGCTGAGTGGCGAGCAACTGAAACTGGGCCGCGACCGCGACGGCAGCCTGAAGGCGCTGGACGCCAAGCAGCTGCAGCGCTGGCGCGCCCGGCTGGCGATGGTGTTCCAGAACTTCAACCTCTGGGGCCACCGCACCGTGATCGAGAACGTCATCGAGGCGCCGGTCTATGTCTTGGGCGTGCCCAAGGCCGAAGCGATGGAGAAGGCCGAGGCCTTGCTGGCCCGCGTCGGCGTGGCGCACCGCAAGGATGTCTACCCGGCCCAGCTCAGCGGCGGCGAGCAGCAGCGCGTTGCGATCGCGCGGGCGCTGGCGGTAGAGCCGGAGGTGATGCTGTTCGACGAGCCGACCTCGGCGCTGGACCCGGAGCTGGTCGGCGAGGTGCTGAAGGTGATGCGCGATCTGGCGGCCGAGGGCCGCACGATGATTGTCGTCACCCATGAGATGGGTTTCGCGCGCGAGGTCTCGACCCACACGATGTTTCTGCACCAGGGCAAGGTCGAGGAGCAGGGCAATCCGCGCGAGGTGCTGCTCAAGCCGCAGAGCCCGCGCCTGCAGCAGTTCCTCAGCGGCGGGCTGAAATAGGCCCACCCTCCGAGCGCTACAGCGCCCGGACCATCTCCACATGGGCGATGCCGGCCTCGTCGAAGACGGGGCCGCGGCGCTGGAAGCCGGCGCGGGTGTAGAAGCCCTCGGCCGACAGCTGGGCGTGCAGCAGCACCTCGCGGTAACCGCGCTCGCGGCCCGCCTGCATCAGCGCCTCCAGCACCTCGCGCCCGACCCGGCTGCCGCGCAGCGCCGCGATCACCGCCATGCGGCCGATCTTGGCGACACCGGGCACATGCTCGAGCAGGCGGCCGGTGGCCAGCGGCCGGCCGAGCCGGTTGTAGGCCACCGCATGCAGGCAGCTCGCGTCGGCGCTGTCCCACTCCATCTCGGCCGGGATCTTCTGCTCGTCGACGAAGACGGCCTGGCGGATCCGCTGCGCCTCGGCGCCCAGCTCGGCCCAGGCGCCGACGCGCACCCGCGCCATCGCCTCGCCCTTCTCGAAGCCGGTCAGCAGCTCGCGCAGGCCCTGCGGCACCGGCTTCGGCGTGCGGCTGGCGGCATCGGCAAACACATAGACCAGCTCGCCATGGACCAGGCAGTCTTCGCCACGGAACACCGCGCAGTGCAGACTCATCGAGCTGTTGCCGACCCGCTCGCAGCGCACGCCCACATCGAGCAGCTCCTCGAAGCGGGCCGAGTCCAGATACTCCAGCGTGGCCTTGCGCACGAACAGATCGCCACCCAGCTCGGCCATCGTCGCCGAGTAAGGCAGGGCCAGCGCACGCCAGTAGCCGCCGACCGCGGTGTCGAAATAGGTCAGGTAGTGGCCGTTGAAGACGATGTGTTGCGCATCGATCTCGGCCCAGCGCACGCGCAGTCGCTCGAAGAAGCGGAAGTCGCGACGCCGCGGCGTGGATGTAGAAGTGGCGCTCATGGCTGCAAGGCCTCCTTGATGGCGAGGCCGCAGGCGTCCAGCGCCAGCAGGGCTTCGGGGATTTGGCGGCCCATCTTGATGAAGTCGTGGGTCACGCCGCGATAGAGCTCCAGCTGCACCTGGCCGCCAGCCGCGCGAAGCCGGTCGGCATAGGCAATGCCCTCGTCGACCAGCGGGTCGCATTCGGCCAGCAGCACACAGGCGGGAGCGAGGCCGCCATGGTCCTCGGCCTCCAGCGGCGCGAAGCGCCAGTCGCGCTTGTGGTGGTGGGCGATGTAGTGGTCGAAGAACCAGGCAATCGAGGCCGCATCGAGCAGGAAACCGTTGGCAAACAGCTTGTGCGAGGCGGTGTCGGCATGGGCCGTCGTGCCCGGCGTGATCAGCAATTGCAACGCCAGCGGCAGGCCCAGATCACGGGCATGCAGCGCGCAGACCGCCGCCAGCGTGCCGCCGGCGCTGTCGCCACCGACCGCCAGCCGGCTGCCGTCCAGGCCCAGCGAGTCGGCCGCGCCCACCAGCCAGCGCATCACCGCCCAGCAGTCGTCGACGGCGGCCGGAAAGCGGTGCTCGGGCGCCAGCCGGTAGTCCAGCGCCAACACCGCCGCGCCCGAGCGCAGCGCCAACTGGCGGCACAGGCTGTCGTGCGTCTCCAGGCTGCCTATCGTGAAACCGCCGCCGTGCAGATAGAGCAGCACCGGCAGCCGGGCCTCGTCCCGGGTCTTGGGCGCATAAAGCCGGGCGGCCAGCGGGCCTTCGGCACCGGGCACCTGCAGATTCTCGATACGGGCCAGCGGCGCGCGCGGCAGATCGAGGATCTCGGCCCCCATCAGATAGGCGATACGCGCCTGTTTCGGGCTCAGGGTGTGAAACGGCGGGCGATTGGCGCGGTGTATGCGCGTGAGCACACCGGCCATGCGCGGTGTCAACAAGGTGCTACTCAACAAGATCTCCAACAACTACGCTCGGGGCATTGGCGCGCAGTGTGCCAGAGCCCCCAAGGAGACGAGAGCGATGGCCCTGATCCAGTACCTGACCCAGATCCAGTTCGACTTCGGCGCCGCCGCGCTGCTGCCGCAGGAGTGCGAGCGCGTCGGCATCCAGCGGCCGCTGATCATCAGCGACGCCGGCGTGCGCGCTGCCGGCGTGCTGGCCAAGGCGCTGGCCGCCTGGGGCGCCGCCGACACCGCATGGCCGCCGGTGTTCGACGCCACGCCCGCCAACCCCACCGAGGCGGCGGTGCGCGCCGCTGCCCTGATGTATCAAGAACTCGGCTGCGATGGCCTGGTGGCCATCGGCGGCGGCTCCAGCATGGACCTGGCCAAGGGCGTCGCGATTGCCGCGACGCACGAAGGGCCGCTGAAGAGCTACGCCACCATCGAGGGCGGCAGCCCCAAGATCACCAAGGCGGTGGCGCCGGTGATCGCGGTGCCGACCACGGCCGGCACCGGCTCCGAGGTGGCGCGCGGCGCCATCATCATCGTCGACGATGGTCGCAAGCTGGGCTTTCACAGCTGGGAGCTGATGCCCAAGGCCGCGATCTGCGACCCCGAGCTGACCCTGGGCCTGCCGGCCCTGCTGACCGCCGCCACCGGCATGGACGCGATTGCGCACTGCATGGAGACCTTTATGTCGGCCGCCGTCAACCCGCCGGCCGACGGCATCGCGCTGGAAGGCCTGCGCCGTGGCTGGGCCGCCATCGAGCGCGCGACCAGCACCGGTAGCGACCGCGAGGCGCGCTGGGCCATGATGAGCGCCAGCATGCAGGGCGCGATGGCCTTCCAGAAGGGCCTGGGCTGCGTGCATTCGCTCAGCCACAGCCTGGGCGGCGTCAACCCGCGCCTGCACCACGGCACTTTGAACGCGGTATTCCTGCCGGCCGTCGTCAAATTCAATGCCCAGCACCCCAGCCTGCATCAGGACGACCGGCTGCAGCGCATGGCCCAGGCCATGGGCCTGCCCGGCAGCGATGCGGCCGGTCACGCGGTGGCCGAGGTGCTGCGCACGATGAATGCGCGGCTGGGCCTGGCTCCGGGGCTGGCGGCGCTGGGGGTCGGCGAAGACCTGTTCGAGCGCGTCATCGATGGCGCGATGCTGGACCATTGCCACAAGACCAATCCGCGCCTGGCCACGCGCGAGGACTACCGCGAGATGCTCATCGCCTCGCTTTGACCCGGAGGCTCGCGTCAGGCAATGCCCGACAGGGTTTACAGCCGGCTTCCTATGCCCGGCGAGCGGCACATCGGTTGCAATGGAGCGGTGTTCACAGGCAGGAGGCGGGTCATGGACCGAAGTCTTTTGTTTCCATTGCTGACACCCGCAGGCCGGCGTCATGGGCAGGATGTGCGCAGCATGAATCACTCCCCGAGCCTGCCACCGCTGACAAGAAGGCCTGCCGAGGCAGAACCAGCGATGCGCGGCCGACGTACCGGGCGCCGCCGACAGATGCCCTTCTTCATCCGCTGGTGGCTGGCCCTGCAGGGCTGAGCGCGGACCGACCAGCAAAAAGGCCGACCTCTTGTGGAGGCCGGCCCGGCGATACGAGCCCCGGATGCCGGGGCTCAATCACTTGAAGGGTGCATCAACCATGCTTGGCGTCGAAGAACTGCTCGTCCTCGGTCGAGCCCTTCAGCGCGGCGGTCGAGGCTTCGCGCTCGATGGTCGTGGTCACAGCGTCGAAGTAGCCGGTGCCGACCTCGCGCTGGTGCTTGACGGCCGTGAAGCCCTTCTCGGCCGCGGCGAACTCGGCTTCCTGCAGCTCGACAAAGGCGCTCATATTGTTGCGGGCGTAACCGTAGGCCAGGTTGAACATCGAGTAGTTCAGGCTGTGGAAACCGGCCAGCGTGATGAACTGGAACTTGTAGCCCATCGCACCGAGCTCGCGCTGGAACTTGGCAATCGTCGCGTCGTCCAGGTTCTTCTTCCAGTTGAACGAGGGTGAGCAGTTGTAAGCCAGCAGCTTGCCGGGGAACTTCGCATGGATCGCATCGGCGAACTGCTTCGCGAAGGCCAGGTCGGGCTTGCCCGTCTCGCACCAGATCATGTCGGCATAGGGCGCGTAGGCCAGGCCGCGGCTGATGGCTTGGTCCAGACCGTTCCTGGTGCGGAAAAAGCCTTCGACGGTGCGCTCGCCGGTGCAGAAGGGCTTGTCGTTGTCGTCGATATCGCTGGTCACCAGATCGCCGGCCTCGGCATCGGTGCGGGCCAGCAGCACCGTGGGCGTGCCCATCACATCGGCAGCCAGACGGGCAGCCACCAGCTTGGCCACCGCCTCGCGGGTCGGCACCAGCACCTTGCCGCCCATATGGCCGCACTTCTTGGCGGCGGCCAGCTGGTCTTCGAAGTGCACGCCGGCAGCGCCGGCTTCGATCATGGCCTTCATCAGCTCGAAGGCGTTCAGCACGCCGCCGAAACCGGCCTCGGCATCGGCCACGATGGGCGCGAAGTAATCGATGTCGTTCTTGCCCTCGCTCCACTGGATCTGGTCGGCGCGAGCGAAGGTGGCGTTGATCTTCTTGACGACCTTGGGCACCGAGTCCACCGAGTACAGCGACTGGTCGGGGTACATCTCGCCATTGCTGTTGGCATCGCCGGCGACCTGCCAGCCCGACAGATAGATGGCCTTCAGACCGGCCTTGACCTGCTGCATGGCCTGGTTGCCGGTCAGCGCGCCCAGCGAGTTGACGAAGGGCTCGGTATTGACCAGGCCCCAGAGCTTCTCAGCGCCGCGCTTGGCCAGGGTGTGCTCGATGGCCAGCGAGCCACGCAGACGCACCACGTCGGCCGCCGTGTAGCCGCGGGTCACGCCCTTCCAGCGGGGATTCTCGGCCCAGTCCTTTTCGAGGGCGGCGATTTGCTGTTCACGGGTGAGGTTGCTCATGAAGTACTCCTGCAAGCGGTTGGGGATGGAAGGAAATCGATGGCTTAAGCGTAGTCCTCGCCCCTGTCTTGCGGAAGTGTTGTGTCTTATATAAGACTAAAAATATTCTCCTTGAAAATCAACAACTTGCACTTTCAATGCCGGATCGTGAAAACAACTTCTCCATAATGAGAAAAAATGTCGCGGCGCAGCATGAAGAAAGATCACGATATGAAATGTCGTTTTCGTATCGTGGATTTGCAGCGGCGCTCTCAGAGCCCGCCGATGAAGTAGCGCTTCAGGCCGGCCAGCACCATCTCGACCGCGATCGCGGTCAGCACCAGGCCCATCAGCTTCTCGATCGCCGACACCACCGAGTCGCCCAGCAGCTTGCGGATGCGGTCGGCCAGGATCAGGGTCAGGCCAGAGACCACCATGGCTGCGGTGAGCGCGGCAATCCACTCCCAGATGCGGTCGGGCTGGCGCGAGGCCAGCAGCAGCACGGTGGCCATCGCCGAGGGGCCGGCCAGCAATGGCACGGCCAGCGGGAAGATGAAGGGCTCGCGGCCGGGTTCCAGGCCATAGGCCGACTCGCCGCTGCTGCCAAAGATCATGCGGATCGCGATGATCAGCAGGATCACACCGCCGGCCACCTCCAGCGAGCGCTCCGACAGATGCATCACCCGCAGGAAGGCATCGCCGACGAACATGAACGCAAACAGCACGCCAAAAGCGATGCCGACCTCGCGCAGCGCCACCAGCTTGCGCCGCGGCTTCGGGACCGCTCGCATGATGGGGATGAAGATCGGCAGGCTGCCCAGCGGGTCCAGCACCAGCAGCAAGAGGATGAAGGCGGAGAGAAAACTGTGGTCCATGGCCGGATTGTCCGCCGGCTTGCCGTCGGGCCGGTCGCCCGCCAATCGCCCTCACGGTGGCTTGGACACAACAGCCCGGGCTTTTCCTTCGATCGGGTCGATGTCGACCCTACAATGCGAATAACAACAATTCTCATTCACAAAACAAGCCACTGCTGGCCTGAACCCAGGCTGCGGCGGGCTTGTCCATGCAACTCCTCCGATGACATCCTCTCGTATCAAGGCGCAGCGCGCCAAGCTTGCCAGTCACTCCCAGGCGGCCACCATGCCCGCCGGTACCCGCGCCGATGCCCGCGCCAAGACAGGGCGCCTGAGCCTGCTGGCCACCCTGGTGGCACTGGCCCTGCCGAGTCTGGCCCAAGCACCACAGGGGGCGCAGGAGCCGGCTCCGGAAGTGAACGATGCAGCGGTCTTGCCGGTCGTGAAGGTCAAGGCGCGCAGTACCCATGAAAGCCAGTCCTACACCGCCGGTGCCAGCCAGTCCGCCACCGGCCTGACCCTGTCGCTGCGCGACACCCCGCAGTCGGTGACCGTGATCACCCAGCAGCGCATCAGCGATCAGGCGATGCGCCAGGTGGCCGATGTGCTGCAGGGCACACCCGGACTGTCGTACAAGGACACCGACCGCGGCCGCAACAGCCTGTCGGTGCGCGGCTTCGAGATCGACAACTACCAGTACGACGGCGTGCCGGTCGAGAAAATCAATATCGGCGGCGAGAACGACAGCACGGTGATCTATGAGCGCGTCGAGGTCGTGCGCGGCTCCACCGGTTTGCTCAGCGGCGCCGGCAACCCCTCGGCGGCCATCAATCTGGTGCGCAAGCGCGCCGACAGCAAGGTCTTCGCCGGATCGGTCCAGGCCAGCCTGGGCAGCTGGCAGCACCGGGGTCTGACTGTGGACCTGTCCACCCCGCTGAGCGAGGACGGCCGGGTGCGGGGCCGGGTGGTTGCCAGTCATGAACGGCAGCATGCCTTCATCGACCTCGAGAACACCAGGCGCAGCGTGCTGTACGGCGTCATCGATGCCAACCTCGGCACGGCCACACGGCTGAGCGTCGGCGCCAGCAGCCAGGACGACAAGCGCAATGGCGTCTACTGGGGCGGCCTGACCTACTGGTATGCCGATGGCAGCCCTACCCGCTGGGATCGCAGCAAGACCACGGCCACGCGCTGGAATCAGTGGGACACGCGCCAGCAAACCGCCTTCGCCAAACTGAGCCACCAGTTCGAGAACCTCTGGCGCGTCAGCCTGGACCTGAACCACTTCAAGCAGCGCGAGGAGTCGATGCTGCTCTGGATAACCGGCCTGCCTGACCGCAACACCGGTCTGGGCCTGAACGCCATGCCCTATCGCTACCGCGCCGAGCCGACCCAGAACCAGCTGGCTCTGACGGCCAGTGGCCCCTTCCGGCTGTGGGGCCGCGCCCATGAGCTGAGCCTGGGCCTGAGCCATAGCCGTGCCAAGGCCGGTTGGGACAATGGGGAACCGCTGGACAAGCAGCAGGCCCCGGTCGGCGACTTCAATCGCTGGGATGGCTCCTATGCGCGGCCGGCGATGAAGGCCCTGGAAGTCGGCAGCAGCGATGCCACCATCCAGTCCGGCGCCTATGCGGCGGCCCGGCTGCAACTGAGCGACCCATTGAAGCTGATACTCGGCGGTCGTATCAGCCATTGGAAGAAGGAGCACAAGGTCGGCCTCTGGACTCCCGAGGCCTTCACGATCGAGCACAAAGGCGAGTTCACCCCCTATGCGGGCCTGATCTTCGACCTGAACAAGGAGCTGTCCCTCTACGCCAGCTACACCGACATCTTCAAGCCGCAGAACGAGCGCGACCGCCACGGCAAGTACCTCGACCCGCTGCGCGGCAAGAGCTATGAGGGCGGCATCAAGGGCGAGTTGCTGGACGGCCGGCTGAATGCCTCGGCCGCGGTATTCCGCGTCGACCAGGACAATTTCGCCGAGCCGGATCCGGGCCAGTTCATCCCCGGCACCACCACCCCGGCCAAGCGCGCCGGCCAGGGCGTGCGCTCGCAGGGCTGGGAGCTGGAGCTGGCGGGCGAGTTGGCGCCGGGCTGGAGCCTGAGCGCCGGCTGGACCCACTTCTCGACCAAGGACGGCCAGGGCGTGCAAGCGGCGCTGGACCATCCGCGCCGTCAGCTCAAGCTGTTCAGCAAGTACACCCTGGGCGGCCGCCTGCAGGGCTTCAGCGTCGGCGGCGGCGTCAACTGGGAGAGCGCGCAGCTCACGCGTCTGGAAAATCCCGTCAGCAAGGTCAACGAGCATGTCGGCCAGCCCAGTTATGCGCTGGTGGATCTGATGCTCAGGTACGAGTTCAGCAAGAAGCTCTCGCTGCAGGCCAATGTCGACAATCTGCTGGACAAGAAGTACTACAGCAGCGGTTGGAGCGGCTACACCTACGGCAAGCCGCGCGGCCTGACCCTGACACTCAGCCACACGCTCTGATCGGTCCTGCGGCGGCCGGCTGCCGATTTGCAAGGACAATGCGCGCCACCATGAGCGAAGCCGGCCCCCTCGACACCATAGACCGCAGAATCATCGAGATCCTGCAGCGCGACGGCCGCCTGTCCAATGTGGACCTGGCGTCCCGCATCCATCTGTCGCCGCCGCAGACCCTGCGCCGTGTCAAGCAGCTGGAGGAACGCGGCGTGCTGCGCGGCTACCGGGCCATGGTGCAGCCGGCCACGCTGGGCCTGGGCGTGACCGCCTTTGTCAGCCTCAATATCGAGGCCGACGCCTTCGGCCGCGTGCGCGAGATCGAGGCCCTGATCCGCGACTTCCCCGAGATCCTGGAATGCCACACCGTCTCGGGCGACTGCGACTATCTGCTGAAGGTCGTCGCCGCCGACCTGAAGAGCCTGTCGCAGTTCCTGACGGACCGGCTGATGCAGCTGCCCGGCGTCGCCGACATCCGCTCGATGATCTGCCTGGAAGAAATCAAGCCGCCGGCCCCGCTGCCGGTGCGCTGAGCGGGCCGGCGAATTCCTGCCTGACCCATTCACGCAGCCGCACGGTGGCCGGACGCTCGGCCGCACGCGGGCTGTAGACCAGGTCGAAGCGGTAGCCCGGCAGCAAGGCCTCGAAAGGCCGCAACAGTGCACCCGAGGCCAGTTCCTCCGCCACCAGGGTCAGGCTCAGCAGGCCCACGCCCTGCCCTGCCAGGGTCGCTTGCACCGCATGGATCTCATCGGTGAAGGACAGGCTCTGCCCGAGCCCGAGGTCGCCGCCTGTCAGATCGGCCCAGCGGCGCCAGCTGGGCGTGCGCGGATCGTCTCGCACCCTGGCGCCCCAGTCGAAGTCCAGCAGGGCGACGCCGCTCAGTCCGGCCCTTGCGGCGGCGGCCAGGGCCGGCACGCACACCGGCGCGAAATAGTCCTGGATCAGGGGTTCGACGACCAGGCCCGGATAGTGCCCGCTGCCGTAGCGGATCGCCGCATCGGCCTCGCCGTCGAGATCCACCAACTCGTTGCTGGCACTGAGCCGCAGCTGCCAGTCGGGGTAGCGGGCATGGAAAGCGCCCACGCGAGGCGCCAGCCGCCGGGCCATGAAGGCCACGGTGGACGACAGCGTGGCCAACTGCCCGCCCGGCTTGTGGCGCAGCGACTCCAGCGCCCGCTCGAAGTCATCCAGCCCCTCGCGCAGCACAGGGTAGAGCCGCGCGCCCTGCGCGGTCAGCATCACCTGGCGGGTGCCGCGCTCGAAGAGCTTGAGGGACAGATAGCTTTCGAGCTGCTTGATCTGATGGCTGACCGCCGTCGGGGTCACATGCAGCTCCGCGGCCGCATCCTTGAAGCTCAGGCGCCGCGCTGCGGCTTCGAAGGCCCGCAGCATGCCCAGGGGTGGTAGTTTTCGCATCGGTCGACAGCTTACTTTAATTCATCCATCACCTGAATATTGAACGTTTGTCAGGCCTAACACCGAGAGAGAAACTGGCTTTCACTGGTGGAGATCGGCTTCACCAGATGATCTCAAATCACCCATCGAGAAAGCCCATGAAACGCCAGCAAGTCCACACCCTGCCCGATCCCTATGCGCCCTACCTGCTGTCCCAGGCCATCAAGGCAGGCGGTCTGGTCTATGTGTCCGGCCAGGCCGGCGTCGGCGATGACGGCCGCATCGTCGGCGACGGCGATTTCGACCGGCAGGCCGAGCAAGCGATGCTGAATCTGCGCCGCGCGCTGCTGGCCGCCGACTCCGACCTGTCCCAGATCGTCAAGGTGACGATCTTCCTGACCTCGATGGCACATTTCCCCAAGATCGTCGCGCTGCGCCGCCGCTGGTTCAGCGCGCCCTATCCGGCCGACACCATCGTCGAGGTCTCGGCGCTCTACACGCCGGAGGCGATGATAGAGATCGAGGCCATTGCCATCGCCGACACCACCGGGGCCGACGCATGAGCACCCACGATGCCCTGTTCCAGCCCTGGCGCCTCGGCCGCCTGAGCCTGCCCAACCGACTGGCCCTCGCGCCGATGACCCGGGTCAGCGCGACGCCGGACGGTCTGGCCAGCGCAGCGATGCAGCGCTACTACCAGCGCTTCGCCCAAGGTGGCTTCGGCCTGCTGATCACCGAGGGCCTCTACACCGACCAGGCCTTCTCGCAGGGCTATGCCGGGCAGCCAGGCCTGAGCGATGCCCGTCAGGCCAAGGCCTGGCGGCCCATCGTCGACGCCGTGCATGAGGCGGGCGGCGCCATCGTGGCGCAGCTGATGCATGCGGGTGCTCTGTCCCAGGCCAATCGCTTCCGTGACGCCAGCGTCGGCCCTTCGGCCATCCAGCCCAAGGGCGAACAGATGGCCTCCTATCACGGCAGCGGCCCCTACCGGCTGCCGCGGGCCATGTCGGAGGCAGAGATCGCCGACGCCGTGGACGGCTTCGCGCAGGCCGCGCGGCTGGCGGTCGAGGTGGCCGGTTTCGACGCTGTCGAGATCCATGGCGCCAACGGTTATCTGCTGGACCAGTTCCTGACCGACTACAGCAACCAGCGCGAGGATGGCTGGGGTGGCGACATCGTCGGCCGGGCCCGGCTGAGCCTCGAGGTCAGCCGGGCCGTGCGCCGGGCGGTCGGGAGTGAGGTGCCGGTGGGTCTGCGCCTCTCGCAGTCCAAGGTCAATGACTTCGAGCACCGCTGGGCCGGCGCCGAGGCCGATGCGCTGCGCCTGTTCGGCACGCTGGCCCAGGCCGATCTCGACTATCTGCATCTGACGGCCTACGAGGCCTGGCGGCCAGCCTTTGGCAGCGAGGGCCCCAGCCTGACAAGCCTGGCCCGCCGCAGCCTGCCCACGCTGAGTCTGATCGCCAACGGCGGCCTGCACGAGCCCGAGCGTGCCCTGCAAAGCCTGGGCGACGGGGCCGATCTGGTGGCACTGGCGCGGGGCGCGCTGGCCAACCCCGACTGGCCGCAGCGGCTCAGGCGGGGCCTGGCGCTCAAGACCTTCGATCCGGCGCTGCTGTCGCCCCAGGCGGGCATCAAGGCCTCGGAGCTCGATCAACCACGTGGGTGATGCGCTGCGTGGATCGCCTTCAGCCGCTCGCGGGCCACATGGGTGTAGATCTGCGTGGTTGACAGATCGGCATGGCCCAGCAGCAGCTGCACCGCGCGCAGATCGGCGCCGTGGTTGAGCAGATGGGTGGCGAAGGCGTGGCGCAGCGTGTGCGGTGACAGCGGCGCGGTGATGCCGGCCTGCAGCGCGTACTTCTTGACCAGCTTCCAGAACATCTGCCTCGTCATGCCCTCGCCGCGGATCGTGACGAACAGCGCGTCGCAGCGCTGGCCCTTCAGCAGGGCCGCCCTCGCCTCCTGCAAGTAGCGCAGCAGCCAGCTGTGCGCCTCCTCGCCGAAGGGCACGAGGCGCTCCTTGGCGCCCTTGCCGGTGATGCGCAGCACCGCTTCCTTGAAGCCCACATGCACGCTCTTGAGCTCGACCAGTTCGCTGACCCGCAGGCCGCTGGCATACATCAGTTCCAGCATCGCGCGGTCGCGCAGGCCCAGCGTGTCCTCCACCTCGGGCGCGGCCAGCAAGGCCTCGACCTGGGCTTGGCTCAGCACCTTGGGCACGCGCAGCGGCTGCCGGGCATTGGCCAGACGCAGGGTCGGGTCCTCGGCCAGCGCCTGCTCGCGCAAGGCCCAGCGGTAGTAGCGCTTGAAAACGCTCAGGCGCCGGTTCGAGCTGGTCGCGCGGCTGCCCTCATGGCGGGCCGCCGCATAGCCCAGCAGATGCAGCTCCCGCGCGCCGTCCAGCGCCAGGCCATGCGCCTGCGCCAGCCAGTCGGCCAGCAGACTCAGATCGCGCCGGTAGGCCGCCAGCGTATTGGCAGCCAGACCGTCCTCGATCCACAGCATCTCGACAAAGCGCGCGATCGCCGCCTCGCTGGCGGCACGCGCAGCCGATCCCTTGTCCATCCCTGCCTTCCAAAGAGAAAGGGCGCACGCGGCGCCCTTGGTCACTGCTGCAGCGCCCGGCTCAATCGAGCTTGAGCTTCTGCTGCTCGACCACCTTTTTGTAGACCTCGAACTCGGCCTTGGTCTGGGCCGTGAACTGCTCGGGCGTGTTGGCCACGATCAGCGAGCCGGTGTCCTCGATGCGCTTCTTCACATCGGGCATCTCGACGGTCTTCTTGACCGCCGCGGCAACCTTGTCGATCACCTCCTTGGGCAGGTTCTTCGGGCCATGGATGCCGTAATAAGCCATGCGATTGACCGGCTCCAGCCCGATTTCCTTGAATGTCGGCACATTGGGCAGCACGGCCAGGCGATTCGGTGCGGCCACGACGATGGGGATCAGCCGGCCGTCCTTGATGAAAGGCAGGGCCGAGGGCAGGTTGTCGAAGATCATCGGCACCTGGCCGGCCACCGTGTCGTTGAGCGCCGGGCCGGCGCCGCGATAGGGGATGTGCAGCACAAAGACATTGGCCAGGCTCTTGTAGAGCTCCATCTGCAGATGGCCGATGCCGCCGGTGCCCGAGCTGGCGAAGCTGTACTTGCCGGGGCTCTTCTTCAGCTCGGCGACAAAACCCTTGTAGTCGCGCGCCGGGAATGAGGGATGCACCGCGATCACATTGGGCGTGGCCGCCACATTGATGATGGAGGTGAAGTCGGTCAGCGGGTTGTAGGGGATCTTGGGGTTGATCGCGGGGTTCGACGCGGTGGTCGACACCGTGGCCATGCCCAGCGTGTAGCCGTCCGGCGCGGCCTTGACGATTTCATTGGCGCCGATCGAACCGCCACCGCCGGCGCGGTTGTCGACCAGCAGGTTCTGGCCCAGATGGGCCTGGATCTTCTCGGCCAGCACGCGCGCGACGATATCGGTGGTGCCGCCCGGCGCAAACGGCACGATCAGGCGCACCGGCTTGGCCGGATAGCTCTGGGCCAGGGCCAGCGGGGCGACCAGGGTAGCGGCGCTCAAGGCCACACAACGACGTATCCAGACTCGACGGCTCATCAGCGGTCTCCTTTTATGAGGTAATTCTTGGGGCAGTTCATCGATGCTTCTGGCGCGATGCTAACCACCCCCATCGGGGCCTATGCTAGCGGAACTACGTACAGGCCCTCAGTCGCCGGCGCCGCCCAGCAAGCCGGCCTTGAGCCGCTTGTCCACCGGTCGCTCGCCGAGAAACACCTTCAGCAAGGCCAGATAGAACTCCGGCCCGGCAATCGCCGCGCCGATGGCTTTGCCGTTCAGGCTGATCACGGTGCCCTGTTCGGGCAGATAGTCCATATCGATCAGGTCCTTGCTGCGCACCTTGGCGACCGCGCGCAGCTGGGTGTTGAACTGCTCGATCTTGTCGGGCAGCGCGGCCTGCTCGGCCTCGCTGCAGTTGCGCCGCACGCCCTTGGCGATGGCCTTGACGAACTCCTCGGTGCCGACGTCCAGCAACATGCGGATGCGGATGCGCTTGGGGCCAGGTGTTGCGTAGACCGCCGCCGGCGTGCTGGCGCTGCGCCCCAGGTAGAGGGCCGCCAGATAGCCTTTGAGCACTGCCACCGCCCGCATGCCGACGCCGTTGAGCATCAGCGCGCTGCCACCCAGCTGCAGCTTGTCGTCGAACTCATAGCCCTCATAGCGGCGCGCCAGTGCCGGCGCATTGATGCCCAGACCCAGCAGCGCGGCCATGAGCAGGCGGCGTGGTCGGTTCGGCACGACCTCGCGGGGGACCCCAGGGAAAAAAGCCATATCACTCTCCTTGCCCCAAGCCTAACGCAGCCGGCGCCCCACAGGCCGACAGCGCCCCGATGGCACACTGCCGGCCATGCCTGCCGTACCTGTTGTTCCCGACTTCCTGCTGCTACTGCCCGACGCGCTGCTGATACTTTGCGGTTTTTTACTGTGCCGCTACACGGCGCTGAACCGGCCGATCTGGGAGGCCACCGAGAAGCTGGTGTACTACCTGCTGTTCCCGGTGCTGCTGTTCAACTCCATCGTGCGCACGCCGCTGCAGCCGGCCGAGACCCTGAGCCTGGCCAGTGCCGGTGTGGCGGTGGTGCTGGCCGGTGTCGGGCTGGCCTATGGGCTGAAGCTCTGGCCCGGTGTCGATGCGCGCGCCCATGCCTCCGGCGCCCAGGTGGCTTTCCGCTTCAATTCCTATATCGCGCTGGCGCTGGCCGAGCGGTTGCAGGGCGCGCAGGGCGTGGCCTGGGTGGCCCTGCTGGTGGCGCTGTGCGTGCCGATCTGCAATGTGGCCGCCGTCTACCCGCTGGCCCGGCACGGCGGCCAGGGCCTGTGGCGCGAGCTGGCGCGCAACCCGCTGATCCTCAGCACCGTGGCCGGCCTGATCGCTAATCTGATGGGGCTGAAACTGCCCGAGGCCGCCGCGCTGACTTTGAACCGCATCGGCCTGGCCGCCCTGCCGCTGGGCCTGATGGCGGTGGGCGCCGGCCTGCGCTTCGGTGCGCTGCGCGATGCGCCGCGACTGGCCGCCGCGCTGCTGGCGATCCGCCATGCCGCCCTGCCCTTGCTGGCCCTGGGCCTGGGCCACGGGCTGGCGCTGCCGGCCGGTCAGCGTGTCGTGCTGCTGACCTTTGCGGCCCTGCCGACCGCGTCGAGTGCCTATGTGCTGGCCGCGCGCATGGGCGGCCATGCGGCCTTTGTGGCCGGCCTGGTGACCTTGTCAACCCTGGTGGGCATGCTCAGCCTGCCGTTCTGGCTGAGCCTGTTGTAGCGCCCATTCGATGTGCTCGGCCAGCAGTTCGTTCGCGCTCGGCAGCGCCTCCAGCAAGGCCAGGCTGATGCCCTGGTCCGAGCCGGCGCGCAGCGCATTGCCCATCGCCACGGCCAGATTGCGCCGCCAGCGCGCATGGCCGATGCGGCGGATCGCCGAACCCTCGGTAAAACGCAGGAACTCGGTCTCGCTCCAGGCCCACAGCGCCAGCAGGCCGGGCGCGCGCAGCGGCTCGCGCTCGTCGAAGTCCGGCAGCGTGCTTTTGCCGGCGAACTTGTTCCAGGGGCAGATCAGCTGGCAGTCGTCGCAGCCGTAGATACGGTTGCCCATCAGCGGCCGTAGCTCGATGGGGATGGCGCCGTCATGCTCGATGGTCAGATAGGAGATGCAGCGCCGCGCATCGACCCGGTAGGGCGCCACGATGGCGCCGGTGGGGCAGGCCTCGATGCAGGCCGTGCACTGGCCGCAATGGGCGCTGACCGGCTCCGAGAGCGGCAGCGGCAGGTCCAGATAGATCTCGCCGAGGAAGAACATCGAGCCATGCTCGCGGTGCAGGGTCAGCGTGTGCTTGCCGCGCCAGCCGATGCCGGAGCGCGCGGCCAGTTCCACCTCCAGCACCGGGGCCGAGTCGGTGAAGACACGGTAGCCGAAGGGACCGATGGCCTGCTCCAGCCGGGTCGCGAGCTGCTGCAGCCGGGCGCGCAAGACCTTGTGATAGTCGCGCCCCCGGGCATAGATCGACAGCTGTGCGCGCTGCGGATCACCCAGGCCCTGCCACTCGACGGCCTGCCAGTCCTGCGCACTGCCGCGTGACCGGTAGTCCATGCGCACGGTCAGCACCCGCAGCGTGCCGGGCACCAGTTCGGCCGGCCGTGCGCGCTTGAGCCCGTGGGCCTCCATATAGTGCATAGCGCCGTGAAAACCGGCCGCCAGCCAGGCCGTCAAGCCGGGTTCGGCACTGCTCAGGTCGATATCGGCCACGCCAATCTGTGAGAATCCCAGCTCAAGCGCCCAGGCGCGCAATTGCAGCAGCAGCGCTTGCGCGTCCTTGTCACCGATTTGCTGTGGAGCCTCGTTCATTTGCGCATTCTAGAAAGCCGCCACCTGCTGTGGCCCGATGAAGCCGCCACCGAGGCCTTTGCCGCCCGGCTGGCCCAGGCGCCGGGCCTGATGAATGCCAGCATCGAGTTGCACGGCTCGCTGGGCGCCGGCAAGACCAGCCTGGTGCGCCATCTGCTGCGCGCGCTGGGCGTGACTGGCCGCATCAAGAGCCCCAGCTACGCGGTGCTGGAGAGCTATGAGTTGCCCCAGGGCGATGTCAGCCATTTCGATTTCTACCGCTTCGCCGACCCGCGCGAGTGGGAGGACGCCGGCTTTCGCGAGATCTTCACCCGGCCCGGGCTCAAGCTCAGCGAGTGGCCGGAGAAGGCCGAGGGCATGCTGCCGACGCCCGATCTGCGCATCTGGCTCGCCACCCAGGACGACGACAGCCGCCGGGTCGAACTGCAGGCCTGCACCGCCGAGGGTCAGGCCTTGCTGAAGGGGCTGGCGCCATGAGCCGACGCCTCGCGCTGCGCCGCATGGGCAGCCTGGTGCTGCTGCTGCAGGCTCCCCAGCTGGTGCGGGCAGCCAGCAGTGCCAGCATCGTCGCGGTGCGGGTCTGGCCGGCGCCCGACTACACCCGGGTGACGCTGGAATCCGACCGGCCGCTGGCTGCCAAGCATTTCCTGGTCGACAGCCCGCACCGGCTGGTGATCGACATTGACGGGCTGGAGCTCAGCGCCGGCCTGCGCGAGCTGCTGGGCAAGATCAAGCCCGAGGACCCCTATATCAGTGCGGTGCGGGTCGGCCAGAACCAGCCGCGCGTCGTGCGCATCGTGCTGGACCTGAAGCAGCCAGTGGCTCCGCAGATCTTCACACTGGAGCCGGTCGCGGCCTACAAGGACCGCCTGGTCTTCGACCTCTACCCGCAGCAGGAACGTGATCCGCTGCTGGCCCTGATCCGCGAGAAGGAACAGGCCGAGACCCAGGCCGCGCAGGCGGTGCAGGACGCGCTGGGCGAGCTGATCGGCCGGATCGAGAAGCCGGCCGTGCTGCCCCCGGTGGCTGCAGCGCCATCGCCCGCGCCGTCCCCTGCGCCCACCACACCGCCCGTCACAACGCCCGCTTCAGCCCCATCGCTGCAGACCCCGGCACCAGCGCCAGCGCCCGGCCCGATCGACCGCAGCAAGCTGGACCGGCTGATCGTCATCGCGCTGGACCCCGGCCATGGCGGCGAAGACCCCGGCGCCGTCGGCCCCAGCGGGCTGAAGGAAAAGGATGTGGTGCTGGCCGTGGCGCTGAAGCTGCGCGACCGGCTCAACAGCAACCCCAATATCCGCGTGATGATGACGCGCGATGCCGATTTCTTCGTGCCGCTGCAGGAGCGGGTACGCAAGGCCCGCCGTGTGCAAGCCGATCTGTTTGTCTCCATCCATGCCGATGCCTTCTTCACGCCACAGGCGCGCGGCGCCTCGGTGTTCGCGCTGAGCCAGGGAGCGGCCACCAGCACGGCGGCGCGCTGGATCGCGGCCAAGGAGAACCGGGCCGATCAGGTCGGCGGCGTCAACGTCGCCTCGGTCAAGGACCGCGAGGTGCTGCGCGCGATGCTGGACATGAGCACCAGCGCCCAGATCAAGGACAGCCTGAAGCTCGGCTCCGAGGTGCTGGGCCAGATCGGCAAGGTCGGGCGCCTGCACAAGAAGGCGGTCGAGCAGGCCGGTTTCGCGGTGTTGAAGGCGCCGGATGTGCCCTCCATCCTGGTCGAGACCGCCTTCATCTCGAACCCTGAGGAAGAGGCCAAGCTGCGCGACCCCGACTACCAGGCCCAGCTCGTCAATGCGCTGGCCACCGGCATCGCGCGCTACTTCGCGAAAAACCCGCCGCTGGCGCGGCACCGCTCGCTGTAGCTCACCGGGCTCAGGCCGCCTTCTGTTGGCTCCGGCTGGCCTTCCAGCCGCCGTAGATCGCGATCAGGCCCGGGATGATGATCATCGCCCAGATGATCTTGCTCAGATGGGTCTGCACAAAGGGGATGTTGCCGAACAGATAGCCGGCCACAGTGATGCCCACGACCCAGATGAAGGCGCCGACCACGTTGTAGAGCGTGAACTTGCCACGGCTCATCTCGGCCACACCAGCCACAAAGGGAGCGAAGGTGCGGATGAAGGGCATGAAGCGGGCGATGATGATGGTCACGCCGCCGTTTCTTTCGTAAAACTCGTGTGCCGCATTGAAGGCGCGCTTGTTGAAAAAGCGCGACTGCTCCCACTGGAACACCTTGGGGCCGAAGTAGCGCCCGATCAGGTAGTTGGTCTGATCACCCAGAATGGCCGCGATCAGCAAGATGGTGATGGCCAGCGGCAGGCTCATCACGCCGGTGCCGCACAGGGCGCCGACCACGAAGAGCAGCGAATCGCCCGGCAGAAAGGGCATCACCACCAGACCGGTCTCGACGAAGACGATCAGGAACAGCAGGGCATAGACCCAGGCGCCATAGGCCTGCACGAACGCGGCAATATGCTTGTCCACATGCAGGATGAAGTCGATCAGAAAGCTCGCGAATTCCATGGCGGCGGATTATGACTGGGCTTGATACCGCCTCGATGACAGGACTTCTTACAATCGGCCCATGGATTTGTCTTCCCCCAGCGCGCCGGCGGCCCAGCGCCGCGCCATCCGCGAACTCCCCGATGAACTGATCAGCCAGATCGCCGCCGGCGAGGTGGTCGAACGCCCGGCCTCGGTGGTGCGCGAGCTGGTGGACAACGCGCTGGATGCCGGCGCGACGCAGATCACCGTCAAGCTGATGGCCGGCGGCGTGCGCAGCGTCGTGGTCGAGGACGACGGCCTGGGCATCCCGGTCGAGGAACTGCCGCTGGCGCTGAAGCGCCACGCCACCAGCAAGATCCGCAATCTGGACGAACTGGAATCGGTCGCGACCATGGGGTTTCGTGGCGAGGCCCTGGCCGCGATCTCCTCGGTGGCAGAGATGGCGGTGTCCAGCCGCTGCGAGGGCGCGCCCCATGCCCACCGGCTCGATGCCCGCTCCGGCGAGCTGGCGCCGGCCGCACGTGCCCGCGGCACCAGCGTCGAGGTGCGCGAGCTCTTCTTCAGCACGCCGGCGCGCCGCAAATTCCTGAAGACCGATGCCACCGAGCTGGCCCATTGCCTGGAATCGGTGCGCCGCCATGCGCTGGCCCGGCCCGATGTCGGCTTCACCGTCTGGCATGAGGGCAAGCTGGTCGAGCAGCTGCGCATCGCCAGCTCCGAGCAGCGCCTGGCCGATGTGCTGGGCACCGAGTTCATGGCCGAAAGCCGTGCGGTGTTCGCCGAGACCGGACCGCTGCGCGTCTACGGCCGCGCCGGCCTGCCGGAGGCCGCGCGCAGCCGCGCCGATATGCAGTACGTCTATGTCAACGGCCGTTTCGTGCGCGACAAGCTGATCGCCCACGGCATCCGCTCGGCCTATGAGGACGTGCTGCACGGTCACCGCCAGCCCTGCTATGTGCTCTTCATCGAGATCGCGCCCGACCGGGTCGATGTCAATGTGCACCCGACCAAGATCGAGGTGCGCTTTCGCGACGGCCGCGAGATGCACCAGAAGGTGCGCTATGCGGTGCAGGATGCGCTGGCGCTGTCGCGCAGCAGCGAGGCGACAGCCGCCGCACCCGCCATCGAGCAGGCCCAGCAGGCCGCCGCCGGTGCCACCGGTTTCCGCCCCGCGCCCGGCCATCCGCCGGCCTGGTTCGCTCAGCCGGCCGCCGAGCCCGCCCCCAGTTACGGCGGCGCAGCACCCAGCTGGCGCAGCCCCATTGCCAATAGCGCGCAGGTCTCGCTGGGCCTGGCCGAGGTGGCGACGCTGTACGGCCAGCCGGCAACACCTGCCCCCAGCCCAGCGTCTCACGCCGCTGCCCCCGCCCTGCCCCAGCACGACTGGCCGCTGGGCCGTGCCATCGCCCAGATCCAGGGTGTCTATGTGCTGGCCGAGAACGCCCAGGGGCTGATCATTGTGGATATGCACGCCGCCCATGAGCGGGTGGTCTACGAGCGGCTCAAGGCCAGCCTGGGTGCCGCCGCGATCGAGTCGCAGCCGCTGCTGATCCCTGTCACCTTTGCCGCGACGCCGCAGGAGATCGCCACCGCCGAGGCCCAGGGCGCTACGCTGGAGCGCCTGGGTCTTGATATCGCGCCGCTGTCGGCCAAGGTGCTGGCGGTGCGGGCCCGGCCGGCCGCGCTGGCCGGCGGCGATGTCGTCGAGCTGGCGCGCAGCGTGCTGGCCGAGCTGGCCCAGTTCGACGCCAGCCAGGCCATCGAACGCGCCCAGCACGAGATTCTCGCGACCATGGCCTGCCATGGCGCGGTGCGCGCGAACCGCCAGCTGACGCTGGACGAGATGAATGCCCTGCTGCGCGATATGGAGCGCACCGAGCGTGCCGATCAGTGCAATCATGGTCGCCCGACCTGGCGCCAGCTGACCATGCGCGAGCTCGATGCGCTGTTTTTGCGCGGTCGCTGATACGCAGCCGACCGCCACCCCGAAGGAGCCGTGATGGCCACATTGAAACTGAACAAAAAGAACAACAAACCCGGCGCCGTCGACAAACCCGAGGGCGAGCGCCGCGGCCCCTTGCGCGGCAAGGGCGTCTCGCGCCCGCGCCAGAGCCTGGCGGCGGCCCAGACCGAACGCGCCGAACGCCAGGCCGCTTTCGAGCAGCGCCGTGCCGCTGAGGAAGCTAAGCAGCAACGCCCAGCCGCGGCCCGGCCGCCACGCCGCGACGACGGCCCGCGCTTCGAGGACCGTCGCCCGCAACGCCGCAGCGAAGGCGCACAGCAGCCCTACGAACGCCAGGACCGCCCCGTGCGCGGCCCCCGGCCCGAGTTTGCCGGTGAGCCGAGCCGGCGCGATCCGCGCCATGAGCCGCGCCCGGAGGCCCGTCAGGAAGACCGCCAGGAGCCGCGCCGCGACCAGCGCCGCGCCACCGGTCCGCGCCCCAACGTCCGCCCGCCGGAGCCGCGTGCCTTCCCGCAGCGCCCGGCGCCGCGTCACCGGGACGACGACGATGACGACGACAACTACCGCGACCCGAGCAGCGAGGGCGAACGCCTGTCCAAGCACATGACCGCGCTGGGCATGGCCTCGCGGCGCGAGGCCGATGAGTGGATAGGCGCGGGCTGGGTGCGGGTGGACGGCAAGATGGCCGTGCTGGGCCAGCGCGTACAGCCTGGGGTGAAGATAGAGATTGACCCGCGTGCCCACAAGGAGCAGGCCAAGCAGGTCACCATCTTGCTGAACAAGCCGATCGGCTATGTCTCCGGCCAGGCCGAGGACGGCTATGAGCCGGCCTCGGTGCTGATCAAGAGCGCCAACCAGTGGAGCGAAGACCCCTCGGGCCTGAAGTTCCACATCGGCCACAGCCGCGGTCTGGCGCCCGCCGGCCGCCTGGACATCGATTCGACCGGCCTGCTGGTGCTGACCCAGGACGGCCGCGTCGCCAAGACGCTGATCGGCGAGGACTCCAAGGTCGAGAAGGAATACCTGGTGCGCGTCGAGCTGGCCGGCGAAGGCGCGCCGATGGTGCGCTTCCCGGCGCAAGACCTGGCCCTGCTGAACCATGGGCTGGAGCTGGACGGTGTGCAGCTGAAGCCCGCCAAGGTCAGCTGGATCAATGACGACCAGCTGCGCTTCGTGCTGCGCGAGGGCCGCAAGCGCCAGATCCGCCGCATGTGCGAGCTGGTCGGACTCAAGGTCGTGGGCCTGAAGCGGGTGCGCATCGGCCGCATCAATCTGGGCCATCTGCCGCCCGGCCAGTGGCGCTTTCTGTCGCCCTGGGAGCGCTTTGATTGAAAACGCCCCTCGCACCGACGCTGGGCTGGCAGATCGCCGCGCTGGCCCTGCTGCTGGGCCTGCAACCGATCAGCACCGATCTCTACCTGCCAGCCCTGCCCGCGCTGCGCGCCGATCTGGCTGCGCCGATGGCGGCCACCCAGCTGACCCTGTCGGCGCTGATGCTCTGCTTCGGCTTCGGCCAGCTGCTGCTGGGCCCGCTCAGCGATCGCATCGGCCGCCGGCCGGTGCTGCTGGCCGGGCTCGCGCTGTATGCCGGGGCCGCGGTGGCCGGCGCGCTGGCGGCCGACATCTGGCTGCTGGTGGTCTGCCGCGCGCTGCAGGGTCTGGCCCTGGCGGCCGCCGTGGTCGGCGCGCGCGCGATGCTGCGCGACTGGTTTGAGCCGCAGCAGGGCGCGCGCGTGATGGCGCGGGCGCTGGGCGGCCTCGGCCTGCTGGCAATGCTGGCGCCGCCGCTGGGCGGGGCGCTGGCGGGCGCCTTCGGCTGGCGCTGGGCCCTGCTGGCCATTGCGTTGGCCGGCGCGGCGGCGCTGGCCCTGGTGACACTGCGCATCCCTGAGAGCCTGGCAAGACCTGACCCCGAGGCGCTGCGGCCGCGCCGCCTGCTGGCCAACTGGGCCCTGGTACTGGCCCACCCCTCGTTTCGCGCCTACACCCTGCTGACCAGCCTGGCCTACGGCACGCTCTACACCTTTCTGGCCGCCTCGGCCTTTGTCTTCATCGAGGTGCTGGGCCTGTCGCGCGGCCATTACGGCCTGCTGGTGGGTCTGGGCGCCGGTATCTATGTGCTGGGCACCCTGCTGTGCCGGCGCTGGCTGGCGCGGCTGAGCCTGGCCCGCACGGTGCGGCGCGGCGCCTTCTTCACCGTCACCGGTGCCTGCGGCATGGGTCTGGCTGCCTGGGTCTGGCCGCCCTCGGTCTGGGCGCTGATGATTCCGCATGTCTTCATCATGCTGGGCCATGGCGTGCTGCAACCCTGTAGCCAGGCCGGCGCGGTCGGCCCCTTCCCCCAGCAGGCCGGCGCGGCGGCGGCTCTGTCGGGCTTCGCCTCGGCCCTGGCGGCCTTCGCGCTGGGCGGCTGGCTGGGCCTGAGCCTGGATGGCACGGTGCGGACCATGGCCGGGACGATGATGGTGCTGGGCCTGGCCGCTGCCGTCTGCGGCTGGACCCTGGTGCAGTCGCAGGAGCGGCACTTGCGGCCGGTGGTGCCCGCATGAAGCTCGGCCCGATCTGCCTGGCCGGCCCGACCGGCAGCGGCAAGACCGCCGGCGCGCTGGCGCTGGCCGAGGTGCTGCCCATCGAGATCATCAGCGTCGACTCGGCCCTGGTCTATCGTGGCATGGACATCGGCACGGCCAAACCCACACCGGCCGAGCTGGCCGCCGTGCCGCACCACCTGATCGACATTCTCGACCCGCTGGACAGCTACAGCGCCGCCCAGTTCGCCAAGGACGCGCAGCGCCTGGCCGCCGAGATCTTGGCGCGCGGCAAGCTGCCGTTGCTGGTCGGCGGCACCATGCTTTACTTCAAGGCCTTGTTCGACGGCCTGTCGACCCTGCCGCAGGGCGATGAGGCCCTGCGCGCGCGGCTCGATGCCGAGGCCGCCGCGATCGGCTGGCCGGCCATGCATGCGAAGCTGGCCGAGGTCGACCCGGTCACTGCGGCCCGCCTGGCGCCCGGCGACTCGCAGCGCATCCAGCGCGCGCTGGAGGTCTGGCATCTGGCAGGCAAGCCGCTGTCGGTGCTGCATGCCGAGCAGGAGCGCAGCGCCGGCGTCGACTGGCCGCTGCTGTCGCTGGAGCCCAGCGACCGCGCCTGGCTGCACCAGCGCCTGGCGCAGCGCTTTGCGCAGATGCTGGACCAGGGCCTGATCGCCGAGGTCGAGCGCCTGCGCGCGCGCGGCGATCTGCATCTGGGCCTGCCGGCTATGCGCTGCGTCGGCTACCGGCAGGTCTGGGAGGCGCTGGACTCTGGCGACATGAAGACGCTGCCCGAGCGCGGCATCGCCGCGACCCGGCAGCTGGCCAAGCGCCAGCACACTTGGCTGCGCAGCATGCCGCAGCGCCAGGTGATCGCCTGCGAGTCGCCCGAGGCGCCGCTGCATCTGCTGGCAGCCGTGCACCGGCTGCTCCACGACGAGCGCGCATGACGACCGTTCTTGAGGCCCGCGGCCTGGCCAAGCGCTATGGCGACACCCCCGTGTTTGCCGGCATCGAGCTGCGCCTGGAAGCCGGCGAGCTGGTGGCGCTGCTGGGCGAATCGGGCTGCGGCAAGTCCACCTTGCTGAACTGCCTGGCCGGGCTGGACCGGCTGGATCAGGGTCAGGTCTTGCTGGCCGGCCAGGACATCGCCGCGCTGCCCGAGCAGGCCCAGGCCTTGCTACGCCGCCGCCATCTGGGCTTTGTGTTCCAGGCCTTTCATCTGCTGCCGCATCTGACGGTGGCCGACAACGTCGGCCTGCCGCTGCTGCTGCTCGACGCGCCCGACGCCGGCCGCGTGCGGCAGATGCTCGCGGCGGTGGGCCTTGAGGAGCTCGATTCCCGCCTGCCGCGCCAGCTCTCCGGCGGGCAGTTGCAGCGCGTCGCGATCGCCCGCGCGCTGGTGCACCGCCCGGCCCTGGTGCTGGCCGACGAGCCCACCGGCAATCTGGACCCGCGCCATGCCGCCCAGGTGCTGGACTTGCTGCGCCAGCAGTGCAAGCAGGAAGGCGCGGCCTGCCTGCTGGTGACCCATTCCGAACGCGCCGCTGCCGCCGCCGATCGCGGCCTGCTGATGAGCGATCAGCCGGGCCTGCAGCCATGGCACGCTGGCTGATCGCGCTGTCCTGGCCGGCACTGAAGGCCCAGTGGGGCCGGCAGTTGCTGGCCTTGCTGGCGATCGCGCTGGGCGTGGCCCTGGCCTTTGGCGTGCAGCTGCTGAACGGCTCGGCGCTGGCCGAGTTCGGCGCGGCCCAGCGCAGCCTGTCGGGCACGCCCGATCTGCTGCTGCGCGGCAGCGATGGGCGGCCGCTGGACGAAGCCCTGCTGGAGCGGCTGATGCAAGCGCCCCAGGTCCAGCAGGTGGCGCCGGTGATCGAAGGGCAGGCCCAGGTCTTGACCGAGGGGCGCTTCAATCTGCGCCTGCTCGGCCTGGATGCCTTGCAGACCGCCCAGTTCAATCCGGCCCTGCTGCCCCGGGCATTTGACGAGGGCCAAGCCTTGCAATCGCTGCTGGCGCCGGACGCGCTGTTCCTCAACGAGGCGGCGCTGCGGCGCCTGCCCAGCCCGCGCCCGCTCAGCGTGCGGCTGCGGCTGGTGGACGAGGATGGTCAGCCTCGCGATGTCGAGCTGCGCGTGGCCGGCAGCGTCGCCGCCCCCGGCGCACCGCTGGCGGTGCTGGATATCGCGGCCGCCCAGGCCCTGTTCGGGCGACTCGGCCGGCTGGACCGCATCGAGCTGCGACTGCAAGCCGGGGTCCAGGCTCAGGACCTGACCCTGCCCGAGGGCAGCGTCGCCGCAGCGCCGCAGGACGAGCAAGACCAGATGGCGCAGCTGACCCGCGCCTACCGCGTCAATCTGGGCGTGCTGTCGCTGATGGCCTTGTTCACCGGTGGCTTTCTGGTGTTCGCGGTGATCTCGCTGTCGGTGGCCCAGCGCCTGCCGCAGCTGGCGCTGCTCGGTGTGCTGGGCATGAGCGCGCGCGAACGCATGCGGCTGGTGCTGGCCGAGGCCGCACTGCTGGGCCTGCTGGGCAGCGGCCTGGGCCTGGCGCTGGGTGCCGGTCTGGCCGCGCTGGGACTGCGCCTGCTGGGCGGCGATCTGGGCAGCGGCCTGCTCGGCGGCCCGCTGGGTGGCAATGGGCCGGCCTTGCGGCTTGAACCCTGGCAGATGCTGTTGTTCGGCGGCCTGGGGCTGGCGGTCAGCCTGCTCAGCGCGCTGCTGCCGGCCTTGGCCGTGCGACGCATGGCGGTGGCCCAGGTACTCAAGGGCCTGGGCACCGAGTTGCAGCCGCGGTTGCCGCGCGGGCTGGCGCCGGCTCTGCTGCTGGCCGGCGTGCTGCTGGCCCTGTTGCCGCCGTTTGGCGGCGTGCCGCTGGCCGCCTATCTGGCCATGCTCTGCCTACTGATGGGCGGCATCGCGGCCATGCCCGGCCTGGTGCGCCTGCTGACCCGGCTGCTGCCAGGCCGGCGCAGCGCCGGTCTGATGCTGCTGAGGGAGCGCGCCCGCGACCAGGCTGGCGCGGCCACGCAGATGCTGGCCGGCGTGCTGGTGGCGCTGGCCCTGTCGGTGGCGATGCTGGTGATGGTGCACAGCTTCCGCGCCTCGCTGCAGGACTGGCTGCGCCAGATGCTGCCGGCCGACCTCTATCTGCGCAGCAGCCTGCAGAGCAAGGGAAACACAGCCCCGCTGGCGCCGGACTTCATCGAGGCGGTGCGCGCCAGCGGCCTGGCGCAAGACCTGGCCCCGCAGCGCAGCCGCCGCGCCTGGACCGTTGATCAGACCGAGCTGAGCCTGCTGGCACGCGCCATCCGCGACGAGAACCGGCTGCCGCTGGTCGGGCCGCTGGCTGAGCCGCCGGCGCCGGGTTTGATGCCCATCTACATCAACGAGGCGATGCGCGACCAGCAGGCGCTGCGGCCCGGCGCGCGGCTGGCACTGAGCCTGAGCCCCGGTTCAGCGGCGCCGCCGACCCTGCAGTTCTTTGTGCGCGGCGTCTGGCGCGACTACAGCCGCCAGAGCGGCGCGCTGCTGATGTCGCTGGCCGACTATCAGCGCTGGAGCGGCGACACCCGCATCACCGAGCTGTCGCTGTGGCTCCCGCCGGGCACTGACCTCGTGCAGGCCCAGGCCAGGCTGCGCGCGCTGGCCGCCGACCCGGCCGATCTGGAACTGGCCGCCACCGGCGAGCTGCTGGCGCTGTCGCTGCGCCTGTTCGACCGCAGCTTCGCGGTCACCTACTGGCTGCAGGCGGTGGCGCTGGGCCTGGGCCTGTTCGGCATCGCCGCCAGCCTGTCGGCCCAGCTGCTGGCGCGCAAACGCGAGTTCGGCCTGCTGCGGCATCTGGGCTTCACCCAGGCCCAGCTGCTGCGCCTGCTGGTGCTGGAGACGGGCCTGTTCACGGCAGCCGGCGCCCTGGCCGGCTTGGCCCTGGGCCTGGGCGTCAGCGCGGTGCTGGTCTGGGTGGTCAACCCGCAGAGCTTTCACTGGAGCATGGAATTGAGCCTGCCCAGCGCCCGCCTGGCCGCACTGCTGCTGGCGGTGATCGCCGCCTCGCTGCTAACCGCCTGGGCGAGCTTCGCCAAGGCCGGCAGGGTCGACGCGGTGCAGGCGGTGAGGGAGGATTGGTGAGCGCCGCGGAGCGCCTGTCGGCGGCTTCTGCAGGTCGAGCGGGCCGTGTCGCAGTTGGTCATTCGGGCCGCTTGGCCAGCACAGCTCGCCCTGATACTGCGCGCCAGCCCTCACCGCTTCAAGGAGCACAAGAATGAAGAACACGCTGGCCATCTCCCCGCAGTCGACACCACAGCCCTCTCCCGGCCCTGATGTCAAACCTTCGCTGCTGGCCCGCTATGCGCTGCTGCGGGTGCTGCTGGGTTCCTTGATGGTGATCGCAGCGATGTCGGTCGTGATGGTGCTGGCCGAGAATCTGCCCAAGTCCGCACGCCTGCTGTGGCCACAGCTGCTGGCGGCGGTGCTGATGGCGGCCGCCTTCCGCTTCTATGCTTTGCGCATCGATCGCCGGCCCGCCACCGAATTCGCCAGCGCTGGCGCAGCGCGCGAGCTGGGTCTCGGCCTGCTGGGCGGCGCGCTGCTGGTGGTCACGGTGTTTGGCGCTTTGGCATTGCTGAATGTCTTTCATCTGCAGGGCATTCATCCGGTCGGACTGGCCACATTGAAATCATTCGGAGACATGACCCTGGTGGCCGTGTTTGAGGAGTTGCTGGTGCGCGGCATCCTGTTCAAGGCGCTGGAACGGGTGCTGGGCAGTGTGCCGGCCTTGCTGGCTTCGTCACTGCTTTTCGGCCTGGCGCATCTGCCCAACGACGGTGCCACCCTGCTGTCAACACTCAACGTCACCGTCGCCGGCATTCTCTTCGCAGCCGCCTACCTGGCCAGCGGGCGGCTCTGGCTGGGCATCGGCTTGCACCTGGCCTGGAACTTCTGTGCCGGCCATCTGTTCTCGGCCGTCGTGTCGGGACACAAGGCCGAGGCCGGCCTGCTGTATGGCCAACTGGCCGGGCCAAACTGGTTGACCGGCGGCGCCTTCGGCATCGAAGGCTCGGTCATCACGCTGCTCGCATTGCTGGGCACCTGCGCCCTGCTGCTGGCGTTGGCACATCGCCGTGGCCGGCTGCTGCCACGACCATCCAGGCAGGCTGCGCCGTGATAGGCAGGCGCGGTTTGCTTCTCTGGGCCCTGGTCACGATGCCGGACATCGCGGCGGCAGCACCGGCCGTGTCGAGCGTGTCGGGCATCCGCCGCCGCCCGCTGCAGTTCCCGCGCGACTTCGGTGCGCACCCCGAGACCGGCATCGAGTGGTGGTACCTGACCGGGCTGCTGGGTGCGGACGAGGCGCAGCCGCCGCTGTTCGGCTACCAGCTGACCTTTTTCCGCCTGCGCAACCGCGACCCCGCCGTGCAGTCGCATCCCAGCGCGCTGGCACCGCGCCAGTTGCTGCTGGGCCATGTGGCGCTGAGCGATCTGCGCGCGGGGCGCCTGCATCATGACCAGCGGCTGGCGCGCGCCAGCGCCGGCGGCATCCAGGCCGCCGAGGCCGATTGCGATGTGCGCCTGCGCGACTGGCGTCTGCGGCGCAGTGCCGATGACGACCGCTATCGTGCCCGCTTCGGCAGCGCCCATGCCGGATTCGCGCTTGACCTGGACCTGCACAGCGCGCTGCCGCCGCTGCTGCAGGGCGATGCCGGCTATTCGCGCAAAGGCCCCGAGGAGAGTCAGGCCAGCCACTACTACAGCCGCAGCCAGATGCAGACCAAGGCTCGGCTGAAACTGGGTGATCGCAGCCTGACGCTGCAAGGCCACTCCTGGCTGGACCACGAGTGGAGCGACAGCCTGCTGGCGCCCGAGGCGGTCGGCTGGGACTGGCTGGGGCTGAATCTGCTGGACGGCAGCGCGCTGACAGCGTTCCGATTGCGCCGCGCCGATGGCAGCAGCCTGTGGACCGGCGGCAGCTGGCGCGAGAGCGGCGGCCGCGTGCGCAGTTTCGGCAATGGCGAGCTGCAGTTCCGGCCGGGCCGACGCTGGCGCAGCCCGGTCAGCCAGGCCGAGTACCCGGTGGAGTGGGGGCTGAGCACGCCTGTGCAGGCCGGGCTCCAAGTCAGGGCGATGTTCGATGCCCAGGAGATCGATGCCCGCGCCAGCAGCGGCCTGCTGTACTGGGAGGGCGCCAGCGAGCTGTTCGATGCCGGCGGCCGGCTGATCGGGCGTGGCTATCTGGAGATGACCGGCTACACCCGGCGCATGGTTCTGCCCTAATGGGTCAGCCCTAGCCGCTGGTCACGCTGGAGCGGCCCGGCAGCAGGCCGGCACCGGCACGCACGCAGTTGCGGCCGGCCGACTTGGCCACATAGAGCGCCTCGTCGGCATCCGAGATCAGGTGGTCCAGCGTGATGTGCTCTGCATGCAGGGCCGCCACGCCGAGACTGGCGCTGACCGGCACCGGCTCGCCGCGCCAGCTGAAGTCCAGCGCCTCGATGCGCTCGCGGATGCGTTCGGCCACGTCCAGCGCCCCGAGCGGATCGGTGTGCGGCAGGAAGACGATGAACTCCTCACCGCCAAAACGCGCCAGCACATCGGGCTGGCGCAGGGTCTCGATGCTGACCTCGGCAATCTCGCGCAGCAGCTGGTCGCCGCACAGATGGCCGAAGCGGTCGTTGACCTGCTTGAAATGGTCGATGTCCATCAGCAGCAGCGCGCAAGACATCTCGTAACGCTTGGCGCGCGACCATTCGCGCTCAACCAGCTCCAGGAAATGGCGGCGGTTGAAGGTACCGGTCAGCGAGTCCAGCGTGGCGTGGCGGGTCATGTTCTTGTGCGCCTTGTCCAGGTGCTGGACCAGGCTCAGGAACAGGTAGCCGAACACGCTGGTGATGCTGATCGCACAGGTGCTGGCGGCCAGCGTAGCGATCAGGCGGTTGCCCTCGCCGAGCAGCGTGATGGCCAGCTGCGAGATGCCCACCGCCATCAGCCAGACCGCCCCCACCAACAGGGCCAGCGCACGCCACAGGCCCAGCTTCTGCACCCACAGGTTCAGGGCCGGCAGCCAGGCGGGTGCTTCGACATCGTATTGCTGCATCGCGGGCCCATCATTCTCGACAACAACGCTATTCGACCACAGGCCGCCCCCTCCGCAGCGCCCCACCCCCAAGAGCGGGGCCCCAATATTGGCTACACTGCCGCCCCATGCGCCGCTTTGTGCTGATCCTGATGCTGACCTTGCTGCCGCTCCAGTGGACCTGGGCGGCCGCGGCCAGCTATTGCGCGCACGAGACCGAGGCCAGCGCCGCCGCGCATTTCGGCCATCACCAGCACGAGCACCAGGACAGCGGTGACGCCGATGCTGAGGTCGATGGCAGCGGCATCGATGCCGATTGCCCCAGCTGCCATGGCGCGGTGGCCGGCATCATGATGGTGCATCCCCCCAAGCCGCATGACTGGCCGGCCGACAGCCAGGCCACGCCCTACCGGCGCTCGGTCACCGACGGCCTGCCCGAACGGCTGATACGCCCACCCCACACGTCCCCGGTCTGACGCTGCGACCGGGGCTTATACAGCCCCGCGTCGACATCTGTTGTTGACCGGGCGGGCCGCTGCGCCCGTCCCAGACGAGGGACACCATGAAGATCACAAAACCCTGGATCAGCCAGGGGGCGGGCTGTTGCGTCATCGCGATGGCCCTGAGCCTGCCCGCGCAGGCACAGACAAAAAGCCTGGCCGAGCTGTTCGCGGCCGCCTGGCAGCGCCAGCCCGAGGCCCTGGCGGCTGCGGCCCATCGCGAGGCCGCCGAGGGGCGCCAGGCCAGCGCCCGCAGCTGGACGGCCGAACCCGCCAGCCTGGAAATCGCCAGTAAGACCGATCGGCTGCACCGCAACGACGGTGCGCGTGAACTCGAACTGGGCATTGCCGCGCCGCTGTGGCGGCCCGGCGAACGCGGCCGGGCGCAAGCGCTGGCCGCCGCCGAGCTCGGCGCGCTGGACAGCCGCGTCGCGGCGGCCCAGTGGCGCCTGGCCGGCCTGCTGCGCGAGGCCTGGTGGGCCTGGCAGCGTGCCGCGCTGGACCTGGGGCTGGCACAGGCCAGGGTCGAGCAGGCCGGTCAGCTCGGCCGCGATGTGGCCCGCCGCGTTGCGGCCGGCGAGCTGTCGCGCGCCGATCAGCACCAGGCCGAGGCCGCCATCGCCGCCGCCCAGGCGGAGCTGGCCGAGGCCCAGGCCGCTCTGGCCCAGACCCGCTTCGGCCTGCAGGCCCTCAGCGGCGTCGCACCCGAGATCGCCGGCAGCAGCGAGCCCGCGCCACCCGGTGAGGATCACGGTCTCGAGACCCATCCGGCGCTGCGCGAGCTGCAGGACCGCGCCCGCCTGGCCCGCCATGCACGCGAGCTGGCCGGCACCCAAGGCCGCGCCAGCCCCGAGCTGAGCCTGTCGACCGCGCGCGAGCGCGGCGCCCGGGGCGAGGCCTGGGGCCAGACCGTCACGCTGGGCCTGCGCATCCCCTTCGGCAGTGAGGGCCAGCGCAAGACCCAGCTGGCCACGGCCGCCGCCGCGCAGATCGAGGCCGAGACCCAGCTGACGCTGGAACAGCAAAGACTGGCGGCCGAACTCGCTACCGCCCGTGCGCGGCTCGCCGCGTCCGAGGCCCAGCTCCGGTCCGCCGCGCGGCGCGCCGAGCTGGCCCGCGAGACCCTGGGCTTTGTCGACAAGGCCTTCGGCCTGGGCGAGACCGATCTGCCGACCCGCTTGCGCGTGGCCCAGGAGGCTTTCGAGGCGCAGCGCCAGAGCGAACGCGCTCGCCTGGGCCAGCAGCACGCCCTGTCCACGCTGCGCCAGGCCCTGGGCCTGCTGCCGCAGTGAACGCCACCAATATTCAAGGAATCACGATGCTTTTTTTCACTTTCATCCGTCATCGTGGCCTCATCGCTGCGATGGCGCTGGCACTGACGCCAGCCCTGTGGGCCGGCGAAGGCCACAGCCATGACGCCCCGGCCGCAGCAGCCGGCCCTGCCCTGCCGCGTTTCCACGCGGTATCCGAAGACTTCGAACTGGTCGGCGTGCTGCAGGGCAAGCAGCTGACGCTCTATCTCGATCACGCGGCCGACAACCGGCCGGTCAAGAACGCGACGCTGGAACTGGAGCTGGGGCCGCTGAAGCTGCGCCCCACGCCGCATGGCGAGGACGGCGAATTCGAGGCCACGCTGGCCGAGGAGCTCAAGCCCGGCACGATCCCGGTGACCGTCACCGTCAGCGCCGGCGCGCAGAGCGATCTGATGGCCGGCGAACTCGATCTGCACGCGGACGAGCACGCCGATGACGCGGCGGCACTCGCCTGGAAGCCCTGGGCCGCTGGCGCACTGATCGCCGCAGCCGGGGCCGCCGTGCTGCTGAGCCTGCGCGCACGCCGCCAAGGAGTTGCGGCATGAGCAAGCAGCCTCTGATCGTTTTGACCCTGCTCGCCGCCTCGCTGCTGGCCCAGGCCGGCCCCGGCCATGATCACGGCGACGCACCGCCGGTAGCGAGCGGCAACGGCCCGCAGCGCCTGCCCGATGGCGCGGTCTTCCTGCCCAAGCCGGCGCAGCGGCAGATCGGCGTGCGCACGCAAGTCAGCAGCGTCGAGGCACTGCCGCGCGTCAGCGCGCTGGCTGGTGCCGTCGTGATGGACCCGAACGCCGGCGGCAAGGTGCAGGCCTTGATGGCCGGCCGCCTGGAAGCCGGGCCGCGCGGCCTGCCCTCGCTCGGGCAGACCGTGCGCAAGGGCGAGCTGCTGGCCTGGGTGCGCCCGGGCGGCGAGGCGCTGGAGCGCGCCGGCCAGGCGGCGCAGATCGCCGAATGGCAGGCCCAGCGCGGCCTGGCCGAGCAGCGCCTGGCACGGCTGAAACAGCTGGCCGACAGCGTGCCGCGCAAGGAAATCGAGGCGGCCGAAAGCGAGCTGGCCAGCCTGCGCGCGCGCATCGCGGCGGTCGGTGCCGGCCTGGCCTCGCGCGAGGCCCTGCTGGCCCCGGTCAGCGGCGTGATCGCGTCGGCCGCAGCGGTGGCCGGCCAGGTGGTCGAGGCGCGCGAGCTGCTGTTCGAGATCGTCGATCCGGCGCGGCTGCGTGTCGAGGCCCTGGCCTATGACGGCGCCGCAGCGCAGGACATCGCCGGCGCGGCCTTGGCCGTCAGCGGCGTCAAGCTGGAGTTCATCGGCGCCGCGCGCGCGCTGCGCGAGCAGGCGATTCCCTTGCTGTTCCGCGCCCAGGGCACGGGCCTGCAAGACCTGGCCCTGGGCCAGCCGGTGCAGGTGCTGGTGCACAGCCGCAGCACCGTGCAGGGCGTGCGCCTGCCGGCCGCGGCGCTGGTGCGCAGCGCCTCGAACCAGACCATGGTCTGGGTCAAGGCCGCGCCGGAGCGCTTCGAGCCCAGAGTCGTGACCAGCACGCCGCTGGACGGCGCGACGGTGGCGGTCAGCGCGGGGCTCAAGCCCGGCGAGCGGGTCGTCTCCGAAGGCGCTTTGCTGATCAACCAGATCCGTTAACCGAGGCCACAGATCATGTTCAAGTGGCTACTCGACTACAGCCTGGGCAACCGGCTGCTGGTCATCATCGCCGCGCTGGCGCTGATGGCCTATGGCGCATTCACCTTATCGCGCACCCCGGTGGATGTCTTTCCCGATCTGAACAAGCCCACGGTCACGCTGATGACCGAGGCCGGCGGCATGGCCGCCGAGGAGGTGGAACAGCTGATCACCTTCCCGCTGGAAACGGCGATGAACGGCCTGCCCGGTGTCGAATCCGTGCGCTCCACCTCCAGCGCCGGCCTGTCCTTCGTCTACATCACCTTCGACTGGAGCGCCGAGATCTTCCGCGCCCGGCAGATGGTGTCGGAGCGGCTGGCGACCTTGGAGCAGGGCCTGCCCGAGGGCGTGGTCGCGCATATGGGGCCGATCAGCTCCATCATGGGCGAGATCATGCAGATCGCGCTGCCGATCGACACCGACAAGGTCTCGGCGATGGCGGTGCGCGAGTATGCGGACTGGGTGCTCAGGCCGCGCCTGATGGCGATTCCCGGCGTTGCCCAGGTGATCCCGATCGGCGGCGAGGTGCGGCAGTTCCAGGTCCAGCCGCAGACCGCGCGCATGGCCGAGCTGGGCGTCACGCAGGAGCAGCTGGCGGCGGCGCTGCAGCGCTATGCGGCCAACAGCTCGGGCGGCTTTCTGGAGCTCAACGGCCGCGAGTACCTGATACGCCATCTGGGCCGCGACAACAGCCTGGAGGCCTTGCGCCATCTGGCGCTGGGTGCCAGGAACGGCCAGCCACTGCTGCTGCGCCAGGTCGCCGAGGTCAGCTTCGCGCCGGCCCTCAAGCGCGGCGATGCCGGCTTCGAGGGCAAGCCGGCGGTGATCCTGGGTATCCAGAAGCAGCCCGGCGCCGATACCGTGGCGCTGACGCTGGCCATCGAGGCCGCGCTGGGCGAGATGAAGCGCTCGCTGCCGGCCGGCATGGCCGCGCCCCAGGTCACCTTCCGCCAGGCCAGTTTCATCGAGTCCTCGATCTCGACCTTGCAAGGCAAGCTGATCGGCGCCTCGGTCTTTGTCGCGGTGATCCTGTGGTTTTTCCTCGGCAATCTGCGCAGCACGGTGATCGCGCTGTTGGCGATTCCGGTGTCCATCCTCATCACGGCCCTGGTGTTTCGCTATTTCGGCCTGTCGATCAACACCATGACCTTGGGCGGGCTGGCGATCGCGATCGGCGGCCTGGTCGACGATGCGGTGGTCGATGTCGAGAACATCATCCGTCGCCTCAAGGAAGACCGCGCGCGCCATCCGGAGCATCGGCTGAACCCGCTGCAGCTGGTCGCCAAGGCCAGCATGGAGGTGCGCTCGGGCATTCTGTACGCCACCGCCATCATCGTGCTGGTCTTCCTGCCGCTGTTTGCGCTGCCGGGCATGGAGGGGCGGCTGTTCGTGCCGCTGGGCATCGCCTTCATCGTCTCGACCCTGGCCAGCCTGCTGGTCTCGGTGACGGTGACGCCGGTGCTGAGCTACTACCTGCTGCCGACGATGAAATCGCTGGACCATGGCGACACCCGGCTGCTGGCCTGGTTGAAGGCGCGCTATGCAGTGGGGCTGCAGGCCGTGCTCAAGCATCCGAAGCGCGCGCTGGCGGCAGGGGCCTGCGCGGCGCTGGCCGCGGCGGCGGCCGTGCCCTTTTTCGCCACCACCTTTTTGCCGCCTTTCAATGAAGGCACTTTGCTGATCGGCCTGCGCCTGAACCCGGGCGTGACCCTGGCCGAAAGCTCGGCGCTGGCTCGCCAGGCCGAGCTTCTGGTGATGCAGGTGCCCGAGGTCGCTCATGTGGGCCGGCGCAGCGGCCGGGCCGAGCTGGATGAACACGCCGAGGGCGTGCATGTCAGCGAGCTCGATGTGGGCCTGAAACCGCAGGCCGAGATCACGCGCTCCATGGACGAGGTCCAGGCCGATATCCGCGCCCGCCTGGTGAATCTGCCGGCCGGGGTCGCGATCGGCCAGCCGATCTCGCACCGCATCGACCACATGCTGTCCGGCGTGCGCTCGCAGATCGCGATCCGCATCTTCGGCGAGGACCTGGACACCTTGCGCGGCCAGGCCGATGCCTTGCGCACACGACTGGCCGCCATCCCGGGCCTGGCCGACCTGGAGATCGAGAAGCAGGTGCTGGCGCCGCAGATCAAGGTGCGCATCGACGCGGCGGCCGCCGCCCGCTACGGTGTGCCGACGCCGCAGATCACGGCCGCTTTGCAGGCCCTGGTCGAGGGCCAGGAGCTCAGCCAGATCGTCGAGGACGGCCGGCGCTTCGCGTTGGTGCTGCGCCTGCCCGAGTCGGCGCGCTCGATGGAGGGCCTGGCGCAGATCATGATCGCCACCCCATTGGGCCCGGTGCCGCTGTCCAAGCTGGCCAGCATCGAGGACGGCGACGGACCGAACCAGATCAGCCGCGACGACGGCAAGCGCCGCATCGTGCTGTCGGCCAATGCGCAGGGGCGCGCGCTGTCCGACATCGTCGCCGACATCCGCAAGGTGGTCGCCGAAACGCCGCTGCCCGAGGGCTATTTCGTCACGCTGGGCGGACAGTTCCAAGCGCAGGAACAGGCCTCGCGCCTGGTGGGTCTGCTGTCCCTGGTGTCGGCGGCGCTGATGTTCGTCGTGCTGTTCAGCCGCTACCAGAGTACCCGGCTGGCGCTGATCATCATGGCCAATATCCCGCTGGCCCTGGTCGGTGCGGTGCTGGGGCTGTGGCTGTCGGGGCAGCCGCTGTCGGTCGCGGCCCTGGTCGGCTTCATCACGCTGGCCGGCATCTCGGTGCGCAACGGCATCCTGAAGCTGAGCCACTACCTGAACCTGATGCGCTTCGAGGGCGAGAGCTTCGAGCCCCAGATGATTGTGCGGGGCTCGCTGGAGCGGCTCAGTCCGGTGCTGATGACGGCCCTGGTGACCGCCTTCGCGCTGGCGCCGTTGCTGTTCGAGGCCGAGCGCCCCGGCACCGAGATCCTGCATCCGGTGGCCGTGGTGATTTTCTGCGGCCTGATCAGCTCGACCCTGCTCGACACCTTTCTGACCCCGGCGATGTTCTGGCTGTTTGGCCGCCGCGATGCCGAGCGGCTGCTGGACGACCGTGACGCGCAAGCTTTCTGATGCACCACCCCAACCCAAGAGAGAGGACTTTGAAAATGATGACCATCAAGACTTTGGCCTGCGCTGCGGCGCTGAGCCTGGCAAGCCTCGCCGCCCAGGCGGCCGGCGATCACAGCCACGCCCATGAGCACAAGCCGCTGCATGGCGGCGTCGTGGTCGAGGCCAGCGATATCGACTTCGAGCTGGTGGCCAAGGCCGAGCAGATCACGCTGTATGTGCGCGACCACGGCAAGCCGGCCTCCACCGCCGGCGCGGTGGCCAAGCTGACCCTGCTCAGCGGTGCCGACAAGAGCGAGCTCGCGCTGAGCCCGGCCGGCGACAACAAGCTGGAGGCCAAGGGCAGCTTCAAGACCGGCCCGGGCACCAAGGTCGTGGCCACCGTGACCCTGGCCGGCAAGAAGCCGGTCAATGTGCGCTTCAGCCTGAAGTAAGCCGGCTCGTCGGTCTGCGGCAGCCCTCCCTGAGCCCCTATAGTGGGGCTCATGCCGCAAGACCGCACCCTGCTGCACACCGGCGACCAGCTGCGGGTGGAGCGCGTCGTCATGCATGCGCTGCCCGCGCAATGGAGCCCCTGCTACCAGGTGGCTTCCGCGCGGCTGGTGCTGCCGGCCCGGGGCGCCACCGAGTTCCGTCTGGCCGATCAAACGCGCGTGCTCGATGGCGTGACCGTGCTGCGTCTGCCGCCGGGCCAAGCCTACCAACTCAAGCCCTGCGGCGCCGCGACACGCGCCAGCATCGTCGTCAGTGCCCGACCGGGCATCGACGACGGCCTGGCGTCAGCACCCAGCGCCTGGCTGCTTGCGCCGCGCGCACTGTGGCTGCTGCGCCGGCATTGGCGCGCACTGGCCCGCGATCCGCTGCGCGCCGGGCCGCTGACACCGGCGCTGCTGCATCACGCCTTGCAGCAAGCGCTGCCTGCCGATCCGAGCCCAACGGCCGTGCTGCGCGCGCAGCGCTTCATCGTTGCGCGCACCGACACAGACGCACGCTGGCACTTGCAGGACGTGGCCGATGCGGCCTGCTGCTCGCTGTTTCACCTGGCCCGCTCATTTCGTCGGCACACCGGCCTAAGCCTGCATGGCTATCGCCAGCGACTGCGCCTGGCCGTGGCGCTGCAGCGGCTCGAAGATGGCGAACGCGACCTTGCCGGCCTGGCCCATGATCTGGGCTTCAGCAGCCAGAGCCATCTGGGCGCCGCCTTCCAGCGGGGGCTGGGCGTGACACCGGCCCAGGCACGGCGCGAGCTCGGCCGCTGAACCCAGGCTGCGCATCGATAGCGCAGGATTCTGATAGTCGCGACCGGTCCGGCCGGGCAGACTCGGCCCCCATGATGAATCGCCCCTTCATGCTCGGCCTGCTGGCCGCCCTGGCTGCCGCACTGATCGCCAGTGTCTGGCAGCTCGCGTCGCGCCACGGCGTCAGCACCAGCCTGGGGCCGCTGGAGCTGAACACGCTGCGTTACGGCCTGCCCAGCCTGGTGCTGCTGCCCTTGCTGCTGAAGACCGGCTTGCTGCCAGCCGGGCTGCCGCGTCGCCGACTGGTCCTGCTGGTGATGGGCGGCGGGCTGCCTTTTGGTGCGCTGGTGATGATGGGTGCGCAGTGGGCGCCGGCCGCGCATATGGGCGTGTTCATGGCCGGCAGCATGCCGCTGTTCACCGCCCTCGGTGCCCGGCTCTGGCATGGCGAGCGCATAGTCGGCCAGCGCCTGTGGGGGCTGTTGCTGATCTTGCTGGGCCTGATGCTGTTTGCCACCGGCAGCCTGGCCGACGCGGCGCAGAGCTGGCGCGGCGATCTGCTGTTCATGCTGGCGTCCGCGCTATGGGCGGCATACACACTGGCCTTTCGTCACAGTGGCCTGACACCCTGGCAGGGCGCGGCCGTCGTCAACGGCTGGTCCTGTCTGCTGCTGCTGCCGCTCTTGCTGAGCGTCGGCGCGCCGCGGCTGCTGAGCGCACCCTGGAGCGATGTCGCCCGGCAGGCGCTGGGCCAGGGCCTGCTGGCCGGCCTGCTGGGCCTGCTGGTCTATATGGCAGCGATCGAACGGCTCGGGGCGGCCCGCGCCTCGCTGTCAGCCGCCCTGGTGCCGCTCTTGACGGCCGGCGGTGCGAGCTGGCTGCTCAAGGAGCCGCTGGGCGCCGCGACACTGCTTGCCTGCGCCGTCGTGGCCGGCGGCGTGGCCTTGGCCAGTGGGGCGCTGCGATTCAGGGCAGGCAAGAAAGACTTCAGCGCCCCAGCTTGAACACGCTGACCACCTCGGCCAGCTGCGCGGCCTGGTGCTTCAGGCTCTCGGCGGCGGCCGCGCTCTGCTCGACCAGGGCGGCGTTCTGCTGAGTGACCTGATCGAGCTGGGTCACCGCCTCGCCGACCTGGCTGATGCCGGTGGTCTGCTCGCCGGTGGCGTGCGAGATCTCCTCGATCAGGTCATTGACCTTGCGCACCTGGGCGACGATGCCCTCCATGCTCTGGCCGGCCTCGCCGACCAGCCGGGTGCCGGCCTGGACCTTCTCGGCGCTGTTGACGATCAGGCCCTTGATCTCCTTGGCCGCGTTGGCCGAGCGTTGCGCCAGGCTGCGCACCTCGGCGGCAACCACCGCGAAGCCCCGCCCCTGCTCGCCGGCCCGCGCCGCCTCGACCGCGGCGTTCAGCGCCAGGATATTGGTCTGGAAAGCGATGCCGTCGATCACGCCGATGATGTCGGTGATCTTGTTCGAGGCGGCGGAGATGTCCTGCATCGTCGCGACCACCTGGCCCACCACGCTGCCGCCCTGCACCGCCGCCGTCGACGCGGCATTGGCCAGCGCGGCGGCCTGGCGGGCGGTGTCGGCATTGTTCTTGACGGTGCTGGTCAGCTCCTCCATCGAGGCCGCCGTCTGCTCCAGATTGGCGGCCTGCTCTTCGGTGCGCTGGCTCAGGTCGGCATTGCCGTTGGCGATCTCGGCCGAGCCGGTGGCGATGCTGTCGCTGCTCTGGCGCACCGCGCCGACGATGCGCACCAGCGAGCTCTGCATGCGCTGCATCGAGCGCAGCATCTCGGCCACCTCGCCGCGCCCCTCGGCCCGGATCTCGCGTGACAGATCGCCCTCGCCGATGCTGGCCACCGCCTCGCTGGCCGAGGCCAGCGAGCGCCGGATGCCAGCCACCACCACCCAGGCCAGCAGGCACAGCAAGGCCAGTCCGGCCAGGCCGGCGCCCAGCACCATGAGCCGATACGCCTTGATCATGCCGGCCGCCTCGGCGGCCTGCTCGGCCGAGCGCCGGGCCTGGAAGGCCACCATCTTGTCGGCCGTCGCGATATAGCGCTCCATCAGCGGCGCAAAGCTGCTGCGGCCCAGCGAGCGCGCCTGCGCCATATCGCCCTGCTTCTTCAGCGCCAGCGCCTGGTCACGGGCCTCCAGATAGGACTTGCGCACACCGGCCAGTTCCTCCTGGATGCGCAAGCCCTCGGGGCTGGTCTCCAGTTCGGCGTAGCGCTTTTGCACGGCGCTGGTGTCGGCGGTGACCGCCGCCATGCCGTCCTTGAAGTAGTCCTGCAGGCCGTCACCGTCGGATTCGATGATGGCGAAGACCCGGGTCGCGTTGACGGCGATATTGCCGCGCCAGCGCTGCGCCAGCTGCAGCCGCTCGACCTGGTCGGTGGCCAGTTGCTCCACCGTCGCGCCCAGCGCCTGCACGCGCAGCAGGCTCAGCCCGATGATGCCCAGCAGGACGGCGACGGCAACACCGACGATCAGCGAAAACTGCTGGGCAATGCTCAGTTGCGAACGCCATCCCATGCCTTGGCTTGCTTGTGTCATATCGAGAGGCCCCAACACCAGACACTGGCTCTCTTGCTCTATCGTCAGCCAGCGGCGCCATCTTGAGCGCTGTTCGCACGCGCCGCCCGGACAGGCCGGCCCGTGCCGCCCGCGTTTTTGATCGTCGCCGGCCAAAGAGGCCACAATGCCTGCGCCGCCACCCGCCTTGCCACGCATGCCTGCACTCGACGCTGTAGCCGACACCGCTCCCAAAGCCTCGCCCCGCGCCCTCTCCGGCCTCTGGCCTTTTCTTGCGCCTTATCGCGGCCGCATCCTGACCGCCCTGCTCTTCCTGCTGCTGGCCGCGCTGGCCACGCTGGCCTTCCCGCTGGCGCTGCGCGGGCTGATCGACCAGGGCCTGGTGGCCAGCGATCCGGGCGAGCGGCTGATGGCGCTGCGCGGGCATTTCCTGGCACTGTTCGGCGTCGGCGCGGCCTTGGGCCTGTTCTCGGCGGCGCGCTTTTATGCCGTCACCTGGCTGGGCGAGCGGGTCAGCGCCGATCTGCGCAATGCGGTCTACAGCCATGTGCTGCGCCAAAGCCCCGAGTTCTTCGAGCACACCCAGACCGGCGAGGTGCTGAGCCGCATCACGACCGACACCACGGTGGTCCAGACCGTGGTCGGCTCCAGCCTGTCGATGGGCCTGCGCAACAGCGTGATGGGCATCGGTGCGATGGTGATGCTGATCATCACCAACCCCTGGGTGATGACCCAGGTGCTGGGGCTGCTGGTCCTGGTCGTGCTGCCGGCCATCTATTTCGGCCGGCGCGTGCGGCGCCTGTCGCGCGCCAGCCAGGACCGCGTCGCCGACACCAGCGCGATCGCGGCCGAGGTGCTGAACGCCGTGACCGTGGTGCAGAGCTATGTGCAGGAAGGCGCCGAGACACGCCGCTTCGCCGGCGCCAGCGAGGCCGCGTTCGACACCGCCCGCAAGCGCACCCGGGTGCGATCGATGCTGGTGGCCTTCATCATCACGGCCACCTTCGGCTCCATGCTGTGGGGCCTGTACCAGGGCACGCAGGCGGTGATTGCCGGCAATATCAGCGCCGGCCATCTGGGCCAGACCGTGGTCTACGTCATCCTGCTGGTCAGCAGCGTTGCGGTGCTGGCCGAGGTCTGGGGCGATGTCTTGCGCGCCGCCGGCGCCACCGAGCGGCTGATGGAGCTGCTGGCCACCCGCTCGACCATCGCCGAGCCGGCCGCGCCGCTGCCGCTGCCGGCCACCGCCGGCGGCTCCGGCCTGGCGCTGCGCGGCATCCAGTTCCACTACCCCTCGCGCCCGCAGCAACCCGCGCTGACCGACTTCGACCTGGAACTGCGCCCCGGCGAGACCGTGGCCCTGGTCGGCCCCAGCGGCGCAGGCAAGAGCACAGTGCTGCAGCTGCTCCTGCGCTTTTATCAGCCGCAGGCCGGCACGATCACGCTGGACGGTGTGCCCATCGATCGCGTCTCGCTGCAGACGCTGCGCCAGCGCATCGGCCTGGTGCCGCAGGACAGCGTGATCTTCTCGGCCAATGCGCTGGAGAACATCCGCTACGGCCGCCCCGAGGCCAGCGACGAGGAGGTGTTCGCGGCGGCCCGCGCCGCCTTCGCGCACGACTTCATCAGCCAGCTGCCCGAGGGCTACAACACTTTTCTGGGCGAGCGCGGCGTGCGCCTGTCCGGCGGCCAGCGCCAGCGCATCAGCATTGCGCGAGCGATCCTGAAGAACCCGCCGCTGCTGCTGCTCGACGAGGCCACCAGCGCGCTGGACGCCGAGAGCGAGCGCGCGGTGCAGGCGGCGCTGGAAGTGGCGATGCAAGGCCGCAGCACCCTGGTGATCGCGCACCGGCTGGCCACCGTGCAACGCGCCGACCGCATCGTCGTGATGGAGCACGGCCGCGTCGTCGAGACCGGCACGCATGCCGAGCTGGTGGCCGCCGGTGGGCTGTATGCAAGGCTGGCGGCGATGCAGTTCGAGGGTTGATCAGCCCTCCCCGCTGCCATCCCCCTGCAAGACCTTGAGCACCTCGGAGCGGAACTCGCGCTGGTAGAGGATGTAGATCACGCCGACGGTGCCGCCGATGAAGGCCCAGGGCGAGAAGAACCAGGCGATGGCGGCGAAGGCCAGGTAGTAGGCGCGCAGGCCGTCGTTGAAGGTCTCGGCCGCCAGGCCGACGACGCGGCCGGCGCGGTCGGCAAAGGCCTCGCGCGACAGGCCGCCGCTCTCGAACAGCTTGTGGTCAGGGGCCGAGGCCACCAGCAGCGCGCCGAAGGTGTACTGGCGCATGCTCCAGGTGAAGCGGAAGAAGGCGTAGACAAAGATGCCGGCCAGCAGCACCAGCTTCAGATCGAAGACCAGGGTCGAGGTGCGGGCCGCGAACGGAATCTCGCGCACCAGCTCGCTGGCCTGGTCGCTGGCGCCCAGCACGGCCAGCAAGCCGCCGATGATCAGGATGGTGGTGGACGCGAAGAAGGAGGGGCTGGTGGACAGGCTTTGCACCACCACCCCGTCGATCACCCGCACCTCGCGGTAGGTGACCTGCAGCATCCAGAGCCGACGCTCCCGGTTGGTCGCGGCCAGCACCGAGCCCTTGCTGACCGCCTGGTGCTTGGCGAACTGGGCATAACCGACCCAGCCGCCAAAGAACAAGGCCAGCGCCAGCCAGTCGATGGCGGGCAGAAAAGTCAGCACGGTCCACAGTTTTTCCATGGCCGTGAGTCTATCCAGTCTCAGGGCGCGAGATCGAACACCAGGACCTCGGCATCCGAGCCCTGACCCAGCACCAATTTGTCGGTCGCGGCCAGCTTCAGCGCATCACCGCCGGCCAGGGTCTGCCCGTTGACAACCAGGCTGCCGCGCACCAGATGCACATAGGCCAGGCGACCCGGCGCCAGCGCCAGCTCGGCCGCTTCATCGCCGTTGAACAGGCCGGCATAAAGCCTGGCGTCGGCGTGGATGGAGACCGAGCCCTCGGCACCGTCGTTCGAGGCCACCAGGCGCAGGCGGCCGCGCTTGTCCTCGGCCGGGAAATGCAGCTGCTGGTAGCTGGGCGCCACGCCGCGCTGGTCGGGCATGATCCAGATCTGCAGGAAATGGGTCTGCCTGCCCTGCGCGTTGTTGAACTCGCTGTGCATCACGCCGGTGCCGGCGCTCATGCGCTGCACATCGCCGGGCTTGATGACGCCGGCATGGGCGCCGCCTGCCGTGCCGTTGCCCATGCTGTCCTTGTGGGCCAGTTCGCCGTCCAGCACATAGCTGATGATTTCCATATCGCGATGGCCGTGGGTGCCGAAGCCGGTGCCCGGGGCGATGCGGTCTTCGTTGATCACGCGCAGCGCGCCGAAACCCATGCGCTGGGGGTTGTAGTAGTCGGCGAAGGAGAAGCTGTGGAAGGACTTCAGCCAGCCATGGTCGGCATAGCCACGGTCGGAGGATTTGATCAGTTCAAGCATCGTGGGCTCCTGTTTGTTGAGCGCCTCGTCGGCGCCATGGATCCAATGTAGGAGCGGGAGCCTTCAACAAAGCCCCCTCGCCGATGAAGTCAACGTTCAAATAAGATGAAGGCCCACGCCTTCACCCTCTGCCCATGCACGCCACCCACGACAAACGCCGCGTCCTGACCCCCGAGGCCCTGACGATGATGGACACCATCGCCCGCACCGGCAGCTTTGCGGCCGCTGCGCGGGCCATGGGCAAGGTGCCCTCGGCGCTGACCTATAGCGTGCGCCAGCTGGAGGAGGCGCTGGACGTGCTGCTGTTCGACCGCCGCTCGCGCCAGGCCGAGCTGACCGCCGCCGGCCAGGAGCTGCTAGTCGAGGGCCGGCGCCTGTTGCAGGAGATGGACGCGGTGGCCAACCGGGTGCGGCGCGTCGCCACCGGCTGGGAGAGCGAGCTGACCGTCGCGATCGACGATGCGGTGGCGCGCCGGGCCCTGTTCGATCTGATGGAGGCCTTCTACCAGCTGCCGGTCGACGACACGCCCGATGCGGACGGCGTGGTCGCCAAGGGCCCGCCGACCCGGCTGAAGCTGCGCGTCGAGGTGCTGTCCGGCACCTGGGAGGCCCTGCTGTCGGGCCAGGCCGATCTGGCCATCGGCACCTCGGCCCAGCCGCCGGGCAGCTCGGTGTTCTGCGAGCTGCTGGGCGATATGGAGATGGTGTTCTGCGTGGCCCCGCACCACCCACTGGCCCGCCACGACGGCCCGCTGTCGGCCGCGACGATCGCGCAGCACCGCATCATCGCGGTGGCCGACAGCGCCCGCAGCCTGGCGCCGATGACGGTGGGCGTGATGCCCGGCCAGGAGGTGCTGACCGTGCCCTCGATGGCCACCAAGCTGGAGGGCTTGATGCGCGGCCTGGGCTGCGGCTCGCTGCCGGTGTCCATGGTGCGGCGCCATGTCGAGGCCGGCCGCCTGCTGCAGCTGCCGACCTTCCAGGAAAAACGCGTCTTCCCCATGCACTACGCCTGGCGCAACACCGGCCAGCCGCCCGCCAAGGCCCTGTCCTGGTGGCTGGGCCAGCTGCAGAGCGCGGCGACGCGGCGCTCGCTGCTGGAGCAGCATGAGGGGCTGCTGCTTTGATGGCAGGCCGCTACCTCGGTCGCTTTGCGCCCTCGCCCACCGGGCCGCTGCATGCCGGCTCCCTGGTCGCGGCGCTGGCCAGCTGGCTGGATGCGCGCGCCCACGGCGGGCGCTGGCTGGTACGCATCGAGGATGTCGACACACCGCGCTGCCCGCCGGGCGCCGACCAGCTGATACTGTCCCAGCTCGCCGCCGTGGGCCTGCTGCCCGATGCGCCGCCGGTCTGGCAGTCGCAGCGCGGCGCGCTCTATGCGGCCGCGCTGCAGCACCTGGTCGAGGCCGGCCGGGCCTATGGCTGCGCCTGCTCGCGCCGCGATATCGCGGCCGCCGCCGGCCCGCAGCCCCGCCACGGCGAGCTGATCTATCCCGGCACCTGCCGCCCCGCCCGGGGCGGTTTGCAGGGCAGGCCGGCGCGGGCCTGGCGGGCGCTGACCGAGGGCGCGGGCCGCATCGAATGGCAGGACCGGCGCCTCGGCGCCCAGGCTCAGGCGCTGGAGACCGAGGTCGGCGACTTCGTGCTCAAGCGCGCCGACGGGCTCTGGGCCTACCAGCTGGCCGTGGTCGTCGACGATGCCGAGCAAGGCATCAGCGATGTGGTGCGCGGCGAGGATCTGGCCGACAACACGCCGCGCCAGCGCTGGCTGCAGCAGCTGCTGGGCCTGCCCCCGCCGCGCTATCTGCACACCCCGCTGGTGCTGGGCACCAATGGCGAGAAGCTGTCCAAGCAGAACGGCGCCGCCGCGCTGGACCTGAGCGATCCGCTTGCCGCGCTGCGCGAGGCGGCCGGCCACCTGGGCCTGCGTCTGCACGCCGGCACGCCGGCCGATGCCCTGGCCGAAGCCGTGTCGCTCTGGCGCGATTTATGATGCCGGCCATTCCAATTCAAGGATCCAACATGATCACCACCGCCAGCGGCCTGCAGTTCGAAGACACCGTCGAAGGCAGCGGCCCCGTCGCCAAGTCCGACCAGGAAGTCACCGTGCACTACACCGGCTGGCTCTACAAGGACGGCCAGAAGGGCAGCAAGTTCGATTCCAGCAAGGACCGCAATGACCCCTTCCAGTTCGATCTGGACGCCGGCATGGTGATACGCGGCTGGGATGAGGGCGTGCAAGGCATGAAGGTCGGCGGCAGCCGCACCCTGATCATCCCGCCCGAGCTGGGCTATGGCGCCCAGGGCGCCGGCGGCGTGATCCCGCCGAACGCCACGCTGCTGTTCGAGGTGGAGCTGCTGGGCGTGGCCGGCGGCGAGGAGCCGGTCGAGCTGACCCTGCAGACCACCGCCAGCGGCCTGCAGTACGAGGACGTGGTGCTGGGCGACGGTGCCGAGGCCAAGAGCGGCGCCAATGTCACCGTGCACTACACCGGCTGGCTCTACAAGAACGGCAACAAGGGCAAGAAGTTCGACTCCAGCAAGGACCGCCGCGACCCCTTCAAGTTCAAGCTCGACGCCGGCATGGTGATACGCGGCTGGGACGAAGGCGTGCAAGGCATGAAGATCGGCGGCACCCGCGTGCTGATCATCCCCTCGGATCTCGGCTACGGCCCGCGCGGCGCCGGCGGCGTGATCCCGCCGAACGCGACGCTGATGTTCGAGGTGGAGCTGCTGGCGGTTTGAGCCAGCGCGCTATGGCGGCGAGGCGATGCCGCCGCAGCCAATGAATGAACCAAGAAGCCGGCGGGCGGTGAGCCTGGCCGGCTTTTTCAATGGCGGGAGGATGCTGCCGGCCAGAAGCAGGCGCTGGTTGGCGTTGGTTTCCGGGTAAGCATTGCCGTCCTTCTCTCATGACCCATGCTCAAATGTTGGGCAGGAATCATCAATGATCAGCAGACAACATAGTTAGGCATCGCAAACGAGACCTTTCTGCCCGCCCATGTCAGAAGACGACCTCAAGATCCTCGGTGCAATCGCTGCCGCTGTCGCGGCGGTCATCGTGGCCGTTCTGAGCGCGGCACTGGGCTTTCTGTCCACACGCGCCAACCAGCGCGACCTCGAGCAATTGAAAGCTCGCCTCACGGAGGACAAAGGCGAGTCAGACGCGCGTCGCGTGTACACATACGAGGCTCTCAAGCGGTTGTACGCGCAGTATGAGCCGATCCGCTTTCACCTCGTTGAATCCGTAGAGGCGGCGCAAAGGACTATTAGTGACCTCGCCGAACTTGCCAGCGCCAAAACGCCGGAATCGGAGGGCATGCATCCGCAAGGAAACTACTTTCGCGCTGCTCGCGTCTATCACCTCCTAGCGCCAGCCGCATACTTCAAGATCATGCAGTCTAGGCTCACGCTGGTTGATCTCGGAGCGAGCAAGCCCTCCTACTTGCAGTACCTGCTTGCGAAAGAAGCATGCGCGATGCTTGCCTACGATCGGGAGATTGCGAGCAGTTACAAGCTGGTCTATACGCCCTACGTTCCAGGCTGGAGAGAACTACGCCAAGACAACCCTGCGCGCTATCGACGGCAGGGTTTCGCCTTTGGTCGCTACGACAACGCGGTGTGTTCGTTGGTTGCCAGGCTGGAAGACGGCACTCAGCGAGTCTTGTCATTCGGCGACTTCGAGACACTCGCCAAAGACATTGAAAAAACAGACTACAGCTCTCCCATTGGCGCTGCACTAGACCTATTTGATGACTTCCGCCCTGATAGTCGGCCAGTATTGTGGCGCTCACTACTTGTTCAATCATGCTTGTATCAGCTACTACTCTACGCTGCCAGAAGTGGTTCGAGTAGCTTGAAGGACGTCGTGGATCAAATGCCGCACGTTGAGGCGCGGCTGGCAGCGCTTGGCGTTTCGCCGGAACTAATCCAGCAGACGATAGAAGTAGTCAAGGCCGGCCCTATAGCCACCATTCGTGCCTCGCATGGCGACGCCTAACTCAAACGTTGATATGGCTTAGACCTGACCCTCTGCGCTGCAGATGAGTGATGGGTAGAACCCGTTGCCGGACGGGGAACGCGACGGAGCCCGTTGGATGCCACCCGATGTGGATGCGCGACGGTTGCGCAGCGCTTTGTCCAGCGATGCAAGGTCGCCCTTGATACAGCCGATGTGGCGGAGTTCACCATCACGCGGTGCCTGCGCGACGGCGATGTCGATACTGTCCTTGTGGACGTTCTGAATCGCCCCGGGTTCCGCGGAGGCCTGTTGGTTTAAGTCAGACGGTCGCGGCCTGACCAGCGCGGTGACGATGGTAATTGGCTTCGAACTCGGCAGGCGGGACGTAGCCC
>SCOI01000020.1 GCA_005503085.1 Burkholderiales bacterium C2
AAATGACTCAGCGCCGATGATAGTGCGGATTCCCGTGTGAAAGTAGGTCATCGTCAGGCTAATATCCCCAGAAACCCCCGCCTCGCAAGAGGCGGGGGTTTTTGCTTTGGGGGTTTGGTCAGCTCATGTGGGCTGCAGTTGTCCGTCGCGCCGCCGTATCGCGCCGCTCTTCAGCAACTCATCGATCAACTCGATACTCCAGGCCTGCAGGCTCTGTGATTGGAAATAGCCCTGCCATAGCTTGCGATGAATCGGCGTCACCATCAGCCAGTCCAGCAGAAGTTGCTGAGCTTGGTTGGTGGCCTCCAGCAGATGAAACATGATCAAGGCCTTCGCCGCATGGCGCGCATGACGGTCGGGGCGTTGCCGGAAGAATGTCAGGCGCGAACGTGCCTCGCTCAGCGCGGCGGCGACGTCGTCGAACGGCGCACCGTGACCTGGGATGACCAGTGCGGGATTCAAGGATTCGATCAGGTCCAGCGTAGCCTGGATCTCGTCGAAAGCGTCTATGCCATCGATCTCGGGGAAGACGATGCCGAAGCCTCGCTCCCACAGCGCATCGGCCGAGATCAGTAGTCGCGATTCCGGCTCGAACAGGATGATGGAGTGAGGATCATGACCGGGCGCGGCGTGAACTTCCCAGTCCCTTCCGGCCTGCCGTAGCCGCTCACCGGGCGCGAGGGCTCGGGTGGGCGCGAACCGAGGGCATTGCTGGCCGGTCGCCTCGTAGCTGAGCTTGGCTTCGTCCCAATGCTTGGCCGCCTCAAAGTCACCGGGGGGGATCCAGATCGGGCAGTGGTGCAGTGCCTGCAGATGTGCGTTGCCTCCGCAGTGGTCGGAATGCAGGTGGGTATTGACGATCAGGCGTAGCGGTCTGCCGGGCGCATCGGCCGCCAGGGCTGCAGCCAGCAAGGCCGCCGTCTGTTGCGCATGCGTGCAGTAGCCGCTGTCGATCAGGACCGTGCCGCGCTCGTCCCCGCCCAACACCACCGAGTTGGACGACAGCCAACCCCGCTCGATGAGTTGCAGGCCGGGAGGGAGCGAGCGAGGATTGCCCAACTCTGCAGTCATCAGGCCGCTGTACGCAACTCACGCCGCAGGATCTTGCCGACATTGCTCTTAGGCAACTCGTCGCGGAACTCGATGTACTTGGGCCGCTTGTAGGCCGTCAGTTGTTGATGGCAGAAAGCGCTCAGATCCTCCTCGGCCAGGGCCGGGTCTTGCTTGACGACATAGAGCTTGACCGTCTCCCCGGAGCGCGAATCGGGGATGCCGACCGCCGCGCATTCCAGCACGCCGGGATGCATATTGACGACCTGCTCGATCTCGGTCGGATAGACATTGAAACCGGACACCAGAATCATGTCCTTCTTGCGGTCGACGATGCGGATATAGCCGTCGGCATCCATCACGCCGATATCCCCGCTCTTGAAGAAGCCGTCCGCGTACATCACGTTGGCGGTCTCGTCCGGGCGGTTCCAGTAGCCGGCCATCACCTGCGGCCCGCGGATGCAGATCTCGCCACGCTCGCCCAGCGGCATGTCCTGCCCGTCGTCATCGCGGATCGCGATCTCGGTCGAGGGCACGGGCAAGCCGATCGAGCCATTGAAATCATGCACATCCATGCGGTTGATGGTCGCCACCGGGGCCGTCTCCGACAGGCCGTAGCCCTCGACCACCGGACAGCCTGTGATCTTCAGCCACTTCTCGGCCGTGGCCTGCTGCACCGCCATGCCGCCGCCGTTGGAGATCACCAGCTCACTGAAGTCCAGCCGGGCAAAAGCCGGTTCATTGGCCAGCGCGTTGAACAGGGTGTTGACCGCCGGGAACATATTCACCTTGTAGCTCTGCAGGGTGCGGATGAAGCCGGGGATGTCGCGCGGGTTGGGAATCAGCAGATTCGTCATCCCCAGGCGGGCGCCGAGCATATAGCAGGCCGTCAGCGCGAAGATGTGATACAGCGGCAGCGCGCAGACCGAGGTCATCGGCTTGTTGCCGAGCTTGGCCATCATCGGCGCGAACCAGGCCTCGGCCTGCAGGATATTGGCCACCACATTGCGGTGCAGCAAGGTCGCGCCCTTGGACAGGCCGGTCGTGCCGCCGGTGTATTGCAGAAAGGCGACGTCGTCCGGCCCCACATCGACCCGCGACAGATTCATGCGCGAGCCTTCTTCCAGCGCGCGATTGAAGCGGGTCACGCTGCGCCCCGGCTCGGTGGGCAAGCGGAACTCGGGCACCATCTTCTTCACATGGCGCACCGCAAAGTTGATCAGCGGCCCGCGCCACCAGTTCAACATATCGCCGAGCCCGGTCAGCAGCACATGGCGCACCGGGGTGCGCTCGATGACTTCTTCCAAGGTCGTCGCGAAGTTCTCCAGCACGATGATGGCTTGCGCGCCCGAGTCCTTCAGCTGATGTTCGAGCTCACGCGGCGTGTACAGCGGATTGACGTTCACCACCGTATAGCCGGCGCGCAGAATGGCGGCGATCGCCACCATGTACTGCAGCACATTGGGCATCATGATGGCGACGCGCGCGCCGCGCTCCAGGCCTTTGGACTGCAGCCAGGCCCCCAGCGCCTGAGACAGCTCGTTGACCTCGCCAAAGCGCAGGCGCTGATCCATGCAGACCGCCGCATCGCGATCGGCGTGTTTGCGGAAAGCCTCTTCCAGCAGCTCCACCAGCGACTTGTACGCGTCCACACGGATCTCCGCCGGCACGCCCTCCGGGTAGCTTTTCAGCCAGGGCTTGGTCGCCAAATCTTGCACCGTTGTCTCCTTCGCGTCCCTGCGTGGGGACGACCTTGTTTGCGGTGACTGATACTCGGCTGCGCAGGGGGGCGAGGGCTAGGGTAATTGCCCTAGTGACTCGTCACCTGGGGGACAAGCCGCCAGCCGCGCCAGCGCATCGGGTGCATACAGCGCGTCGACAAGGGCCTGTTCCCGCTGCCGCACGATGTCCAGAAACTCCTGCGCGCCCTGCATGGCCTTGAAGGTGTCGAAACCATTCTCGAGAAAATGCTGCAGCTCCGACAGGCCTGCCGCCGCCGCCGGCCCGCGCATCATGCGCAAGGCCTGGCGCAGCAGCGGCTTGCGTGTGAAGCCCTCCATGGTCCGTCCGATGGCCAGGGTCAGCGCGATCTGCTGCTCTCGCTCGGCCGGGCGGGCCGAGGCCTGCCAGGCGCCGATATAGGCGGCCCGGTCCAGCGCCGGACTGTCCAATTGCTGGGCCATCCGCGTGTCGAGCTGCTCGGACAGGCCATGCAACTGGGCCAGCTGCTCCACTGTGGTCACCACCTCGGCCGGGAACAGCCTGACCAGGGCCGGCACAACGCGCGCGAACTGCGCATCGCGCCGGCTGAAGTCACCCGGGCCGTACAGCTCTTCGAGGAAAAAGCGGGCGGCGCCGGCATAGCGCGGGCTTTGCAGCAGATCGGCATAGCTGCGCTCGAAGCGTGCCTGCTGATAGCGCTTGAGCGCCTGAACCTTGGCCAGCAGCGGCGGCGAGGCCGCCCGCAAGGCCAGCTGCGCGCTGACGATCTGCAGATGGTTCAGGATCCGCTGGGCTTGGCTGGCGGTCTCGGTGGGCATGGGCGGCTGGTGGCGTGATCTGGGGCAATAAGCGGTGATTGTGCCGGGCGATGCGTGCCGGCCCATCGGCGATGATGCCGAGATGAATGCTCGTATCCAACGTTTTCAAATGATGCTGCGCCTGCTGCTGGCCCTGGGCGCGCTGCTGTGGCTGTGGCCACGCGGGCCGGTGCTGGCGATCTCGACCGGCCTGCTGCTGTTCTGGTTCTATGGCCTGGTGATGGCGTTGAATTTCGGCCTCTTGCTGCGCATCAACGCGAGCGCGACCACGGCCCCAGGCGCGCTGCAGCTGCTGCGCGCCTGGTGGGCCGAGTTCTGGACCTGCGAGTGGGTGTTCGGTGTCCAGCAGCCCTTCGCGGAGCGGCGCCTGCCCGATCATCTGCCGCCGCCGAGCGTGTCGGCGCAAGCCCCGCGCGGCGTGCTGCTGCTGCATGGCTATACCTGCAACCGGGGCTTGTGGAATCACTGGCTGCCGCAGCTGCGTCAGCGCGGCCATGCCTATCTGGCGCTGAGCATGGAGCCGGCCTTCGGTTCGATCGACGCCTATGCGGACGCCATCGAGGCGGCGGTGCGCCGTCTGGCGCAGGTGACCGGCCGGCCGCCGCTGATCGTCGCCCACAGCATGGGCGGGCTGGCGGTGCGGGCCTGGTGGCGCCGCCATGGCGGCGATACCGCCCGCCTGCACCGCATCGTCACGCTGGGCAGCCCGCATGCCGGCACCTTGATGGCCAATTTCTCATCGGCCACCAACGCCCGCCAGATGCGGCGCGGCAGCGCCTGGCTGCAGGAACTGGCCGCTCAGGAGGCGCCCGAATTCCGTCAGCGTTTCATCTGCTACTACAGCAACTGCGACCAAATCGTCTGCCCGGCCGGCACCGCTGTGCTGGCCGACGCCGAGGCTCGTTACAAGCCCGGTGTCGGCCATCTCCGGCTGGCCTTTGACGGCGCGGTGCTCGATGAGGTGCTGGGCGAGCTGAGCGCCGCTGACTTCAGGCCTCGGCCTTGAGCACGCCGCGGCGGATCTGGTCCAGCTCGATGCTCTCGAACAAGGCCTTGAAGTTGCCCTCGCCGAAACCCTCATTGCCCTTGCGCTGAATCAGCTCGAAGAAGATCGGGCCGATCACCTCCTTGGTGAAGATCTGCAGCAGCAGTTCGTTGGGCGCGTCCAGATGGGCGGCGCCGTCGATCAGGATCTTCAGGCGGCGCAGCTCTTCGACGTTTTCGCCGTGGCCCGGCAGGCGCTTGTCGATCAAGTCGAAGTAGGTGCCGATGGTGTCCTGGAACTGCACGCCGGTACCGCGCATGCCTTCGACGGTCTTGTAGATGTCGTCGCTGCCCATCGCGACGTGCTGGATGCCTTCGCCGTGATACAGGTCCAGATACTCGGCGATCTGGCTCTTGTCGTCGCTGCTCTCGTTGATCGGGATGCGGATCTTGCCGCAGGGGCTGGTCATGGCCTTGCTCTTCAGGCCGGTCAGCTTGCCCTCGATGTCGAAGTAGCGCACCTCGCGGAAATTGAAGAAGCGCTCGTAGAACTCGGCCCATTCCTTCATGCGGCCGCGGAACACATTGTGGGTCAGGTGGTCGATATAGGTCAGGCCGTGGCCGACCGGGTTGGCATCGACCGGCAGGCCTTGCGCGTCCAGCAGCGGCACGAAGTCGACGTCGTAGATGCTGATATTGCCGATCGCACCGGTGGGCGCACCGTTCTTGCCCTGCCAGCGGTCGACGAAGTAGATCAGCGAGTCGCCGATGCCCTTGATCGCCGGGATGTTCAGCTCCATCGGGCCGGCCTTGTTGTCAAAGCCCCAGGCGCCCAGTTCCAGCGCGCGCTTGTAGGCCTGGGCGGCGTCCTTGACGCGGAAGGCGATCGCGCAAATCGACGGGCCGTGCAGGCGCGCGAAGCGCTGGGCGAAGCTGTCGCTCTCGGCGTTGATGATGAAGTTCACGCCACCCTGGCGGTACAGCGTCACGTTCTTGTGGCGGTGCTTGGCCACGGCGGTGAAGCCCATGGTCTCGAAGAGCTGGCCCAAAGCGGTCGGATCGGGAGCGGCGAACTCGATGAACTCGAAGCCGTCGGTGCCCATCGGGTTGTCCCAGGGGGTGAGTGCTGCCATGGCGGGGTCTCCTGCATATGCCTTGCGATGGATCAAGACTGTAGGCGCGAGCGGGCGCAGGATTCCTGCGAGTTTCGGCGCTGAACTCTTGCGGCGCGCCGAAATCCTGCAAAAATCCTGGTTATGGAAAACGGATCCCAGCTCGATGCGATAGACCGGCGCATATTGCGGGCGCTGCAGCTCGACGGCCGCGTCACCTATGACGCGCTGGCCGCCCAGGTCAATCTGTCGGCCTCGGCCGTGCTGCGCCGGGTGCGGCGGCTGGAGGAGTCGGGCGCGATCTCGGCCTATGTGGCCCTGGTGCGGCCCGAGGCGGTGGGCCTGGCGCTGACCGCGTACATCAATGTCCGCCTGGAAAAGCATACCGAGAGCCATAAGCGCAACCCGATGGACCTGTTCCGCGCGGCGGTGCAGACCTGGCCCGAGGTCGTCGAGTGCGCGGCCCTGACCGGCGAGATGGACTATCTGCTGCGCGTGCTGGTGCAGGACATGGCGCATTACGCCCGCTTCATCACTGAGACCCTGCTGAAGCATCCCAGCGTGCAGGACTGCAAGACCAGCTTTGTGCTGGACCGCGTCAAGAACACGACGGCGGTGCCGGTCTAAATCCTGGTGAGCACCACCGGCAGCTCGGCCCAGCCCTGGCCATGGGCGACCGCCGCATAGGGCGGTGCCGGCCACTGCCAGCGCTCGGCCGGGAACAGCGCGCGCATCGCGTTGATATCGCCGTGATAGGGCGGGCCTTCGACGAAGCCCTGGCCCGCCGATTCGCGCCGCGCCTGCATGAACAGCGCCAGCAGCAGGCCGCCGGGCTTGAGCCAGCGCAGCAGCTGATCGGCATAGGCGCGCCACTGATCGGGATGCAGCGCACACAAACAAGTCTGCTCATAGACCCGGTCCACCGGTACGGCGGGCTGCCATTGCAAGACATCGGCCTGCTCGACCCGACCCGGCAGCGTGCCCAGGCGCTCGCGCGCCAGCGCCACGGCCGCCGGCGCATAGTCCAGCCCGGTGGCCGCGATGCCGGCCTGGCCCAGCTGCAGCAGCTCATGGCCGCGTCCGCAGCCGGGCACCAGCACCGCATGCTCGGGGGTCAGCAAGCCCTGATCCAGCCACAGCTGCAGCTGCGGATGCGGCGCACCCCGATCCCAGGGCGTCTGCCCGGATTCGAAACGCTGCTGCCAGAAGTCCTGCGTCGGGCCGGCCATCTCAATAGAGCTCGTGCAGCAGCTTCAGGGTCGGCTCCTGCCGCATATTCAGCAGGGTCGCGATATCGCTGATGTCGTCGGGGATGGCCGCGTCGTCCCAGCCGTCGGCCGTGTGGCGGGCCAGCCGAACGGCCAGGCGCACGCACTGCACCTGCGGGTCATGCAGGCGCTTGTCGTCGGTGATATGGGTCAGCAGCTCGGGCAGGCGCCAGGCCTTCATCAGCGATTGCTCCAGATCGGCCAGCTCGATGTTCAGGATCTCGCGCTGCACCGCCGCGCTGCGCAGATGGCGGTCGGCCTGCTGGCGTGCGCGGATCTGCAGCGCCAGCTCGGGCGCGTGGCACCACAGCAGCATCTCGGCAAAGTCATGCAGCATCGCGGCGCTGTGGATCACCGCCGCATCCGGGTCCATGCGATGGGCGGCAAAGCCCAGCGCAAAGCGGGCCGCGCGCTCGGCCCGCTTCAGCACCCGCTGCAGGCCTTGCAGCGCCTCGGGCTGGCCGGCCAAGCGGTCCTCCACCGTCGCCTGCGGGCCGAAGGCCGTGAAGAAGGGCGTGATGCCCATCAGCACCAGGGCCGCGGTGACGGTCTCGGCGTCGGTCAGCAGCCGGCTGGAGCGATGCGAGGCCGCATAGGCCAGCACCTTCAAGGTCATCAGCGGGTCGGTCGCGACCATCTCGCCGATGCTGTTGGCATCGAAGGCGTCCTCATTGGCCCGCATCAACTCCAGCGACTCGGCAGTCGCTGCGAGCACGGGAATCTCCGCGTCGCGGAACACCGCTGTCCACCAGGACAGATCGGGTAGGGCCTTGCGCAGCGGAATGGGGCTGGTGGACGCGGGCATGGGTGCGGGTCGGGTTGCTGGTGCAGGGGTGGCGGTAATCGTATATCGGCATCCCTGCGTCCATCTTGACCCATACCGCCAGCGCCACCAGACCCAGCAGTGCAGGCATCACAGCCGTGTCACTCCGTGCAGCGTGCCAACCAGGCGGCCGTCCACATAGAGCGCTCCCTCGGGCGCGCCGGCCTCGGCGTAGAACTCCAGCTCCGGCGCGCGACGCCTGCGGCCATGGGCGCCGCTCAGGTGCTCGGCCAGACGGGCCAGGCGGGCGCTGGCACTGCGCAGGCCGCCGGCCAGGCTATGCCGCCAGCCTTGCTGGCTCACCGCGGCCTCGGGCCAGCGGCGCAGCGCGTGAACTTGTTGCTGTCTCATCATGATTCTTCTCCATCGTTGTCGCCGCCCGTCTCAGGGGCTGCGATCGCTGTCGCTGCGCCAGATTTGCTGGCGCAGTTCGAGATTGGCTTGTTGGCGTTGCGCCTTCGGCGCGCTGCCGTGGCGACCGGCCTGACGCATCAGGCTGGGCGCGACCAGAGGGTTGCGCGGCTTGCGCAGATTCAGGATCTGCGGCCGGGGAGAGGTGAACTGAGTCATCAAAACACTCCTTGCGAACCGGGTTCGCGGCGGGATGAACAATGCGGCGGCGCCACTGCGGCGCGGGCAGCGTGAAACGTAGCGGGACCAGAAAAACCGGGACCAGACATGCAGAGCCGGCAGGGCGGGCTCTTGGAGCGGGAACGGCTGGCGCCGATCCGGGGCCAGGTTCGGACCCCAGGAGCGGTGGGCGGCAGCATCGCAAGCCGGCGAGGCCTGCGGGTTGAAGTGTTGGCGTTACGGTGTCGCTGTGGTGAACCAGGCCACAACTTGCGCAAATGATAAACGATTGATTATCTTGCGCAAGTGCTTTTTATCGTGATTGATAAAGAAGTTAGGGATCAGCGCTTCTTCGGCTTCAAGGGCGCGATGCCTTGCTGCAGCTTGCGCCAGGCATCGACATCGTCGGCCATCTGCGCCAGTGCCGCCGGCCGGGCGCTGCCGGCCGGGCTGCGCGTGGTGGCTGTGCCGCCTGCGGCGGCCGGCTTGACCGCCGCCGCCTCGGTGGGCGGCGGCGTCAGCACCTCGCCCAGCAGGTCCAGCAAACGGGTGCGGGCGCGCTGCGGGTGGCGGCGGTAATAGGTCAGCACCAGGCCGACGATGAAGCGTTCGTCATCGTCCTGCGGCACGCTGGGCGTGGCCTCCTGCACCGGGCTGGCGGCCGGCGTGGCCGGGTGGTCGTGGTCCATCCAGCCCGGCGGCTTGTGGAACAGCTGCTCGAACTGGCGCGCCAGCCGCTCGCCGATCTGGCGGGAGCGGCCCTTGATCTGGCTCCAGTAGCTCGGTTGGATCTGCAAGCGCTCCGCGAAACGCCGCTCCAGCCCACGCAAGGTGGCGGCATCGGGGTGTTTGACGGTGGCGGCGACGAATTCTTCAAACAGGCGCATCGCATTGTCCAAACGGACTTGTGCGGTGTCCCGGGGAGCGGATGACATCTGCGTATGATAAAGCTCCCTTCATCCTGGGCCGCCGGTCCGGGGCTGGCCGAGGAGAGCGAGATGACTTTTTTCATGGCTTCTCTGCTGCGCGCGGGCGCTTTGTGGGTCCTGTGCGTCGCGGCCGTGCCGGTGGTGGCCGCCGAGCGCAGTCTTGATAAAGAAGTGATCATCAAGGCCAGCCTGGACCAGGCCTGGCAGAGCTGGACCACCCGCGAAGGCATCGTCGCCTTCTTTGCGCCCGATGCCAGGATAGAGCCACGGGTCGGCGGTGCCTTCCAAATCTATATCGATCCCGGCGCCGCGCCGGGCATGAAGGGCGCCGATGAGATGCGTTTTCTGGCGCTGCAGCCCAAGAAGATGCTCAGCTTCGACTGGAATGCACCGCCGCATCTGCCCGAGGCGCGGGCCCAGCGCACCTTCGTGATCCTGCGCTTCGAGCCCATCAGCGAGACCGAGACCCGGGTGCGCCTGCACCACACCGGCTGGGGCGAGGGCGGCGAGTGGGACAAGGCCTATGCCTACTTCGACCGGGCCTGGGGCAATGTGCTGGCCAATCTGAAGAAGCGCTATGACAGCGGCCCGCAGGACTGGACCGAATGGCTGGCCCAGCTGGCGCAGTGGCGCGCCCAGCAGAAGGCTGCTGCAGCGGCTTCCGCAGCGAGCAAGTGAGGGCTACTCCTCGTCCTTGACCTTGTAGGACGAGATCAGCGCCGTCTGGGTGTTCGGTGGCACCGCCTCGTAGTGCGACAGCGCCAAGGTGTAGCGGCCCTGGCCGCTGGTCATCGCATTGAGCCGGGTCTGGTAGCTGGCCAGCTCGGCCAGCGGCGCCAGACCCTGCACCGTGATCACGCCGGGCACGGCCGAGCGCGTGCCGTTGACCTGACCGCGCCGCGCCGCCAGGTCGCCGGTGATATCGCCCATGGCCGCCTCGGGCGTGCTGATCTCGACATGGACGATGGGCTCCAATACCAGCGGTCGCGCCTCGCGCACGGCGGCGATCAAGGCCTTGCGGCCGGCGGTGACGAAGGCGATCTCCTTGCTGTCGACCGAATGGTGCTTGCCGTCGAACACCGTGACGCGCAGATCGACCAGCGGATAGCCGGCGACGACGCCGCTGTCCAGTGCCGAGCGCACGCCTTTCTCGACCGCCGGCATGAACTGGCCCGGTATCGTGCCGCCCTTGACCGCGTCGACGAACTCGAAGCCGGCGCTGCGCGCCAGCGGCTCGATGCGCAGATAGACCTCGCCGAACTGGCCGGCCCCGCCGCTTTGCTTCTTGTGCCGGTAATGGCCCTCGGCCGGGCTCGAGATGGTCTCGCGGTAGGCGATGCGCGGCGGCTGGGTCAGCACCTCGAACTTGTAGGTCTCGCGCAGCCGCTCCAGCAGCATGCGCAGATGCAGCTCGCCCAGGCCGTAGACCAGGGTCTCGTTGGTCACGCTGGCATGCTCGACCTTCAGGCAGGGGTCTTCGTCGATCAGGCGGTTCAGGATCTCCCACAGCCGCTGCTCGTCGCCATGGCGCGCCGGGCTGATCGCCAGCCCGTGCACCGGCACCGGGAACTCCAGCGGTGCCAGGTGGATGTGCTCGTCCTCGGGCGCGTCATGCAGCACCGCGTCGTAATGCAGCTCCTCGACCTTGGCGATCGCGCAGATATCGCCCGGCAGGGCCTGCTCGATCTCGACATGCTCCTTGCCCTGCAGCAGGAACAGGTGGCCGACACGAAAGGGCTTGCGCGCATGGCCCACGAAGAGCTGGCTGTTCTTCGTCAAGCTGCCCTGGTGCACCCGCAACACCCCCATCTTGCCCAGATAGGGGTCGGCATTGATCTTGAACACATGGGCCAGCACATGGGCGCCGGGCTCGGCCAGGGCCTGCAGCGGCAGCGCGTCCGGCCCCTCGCCGCGCAGGAACAGCGGCGGATTGCCTTCGGTCGGATTGGGCAGCAGGCGCGCTATCACGTCCAGCAGCTCGGCCACGCCGGCACCGGTTCGCGCCGAGGTGAAACAGACCGGGATCAGATGGCCTTCGCGCAGCGCCTGCTCCAGCGGTGCATGCAGCTCGCTGGCGTCGACATCGCCCTCGTTCAGATAGCGATCGACGAAAGCGGCGTCCACCTCGACGACCTGCTCCACCAAGGCGCGGTGGGCCTCGGCCACCGACGAGAAATCGCTGGCCCCGCTGCTGCTGTAGAAGCAGTCCTGCACCCGCGTGCCGCCATCGGCCGGCAGGTTCAGCGGCAGGCATTCGCGGCCGAAGCTCGCGCGCAGCTGCTCCAGCAGCGCCGGCAGCTGCACGCCGGGCGCATCGATGCGGTTGATCACGATCAGGCGGCACAGCCCGCGCTGCGCGGCGGTGTCCATCATGCGCGAGGCCATCAGCTCGATGCCGTTGAGCGCATTGATCACGACGATGGCCGTGTCGGCTGCCTCCAGCGCCGGCAGCGACTGGCCGATGAAGTCCGGCGCGCCGGGCGTGTCGATCGCATGGATGCGCAGGCCGCCATGGTTCATGTGCACGACCGAGGCATGCAGCGAATGCTGGGCGCGCTTCTCCAGCGGGTCGAAGTCGCTGACCGTGTTGCCGCGCTCCACCGAGCCGACCGCAGTGATGGCGCCGGCCTGATGCAGCAAGGCCTCGATCAGGCTGGTCTTGCCGGCGCCGGCCGGCCCCACCAGGGCCAGGGCGCGGATCTGGGCGATCTGCGCGGAGAGGCCCGGACTGCCCGGGGCTGCAGTCTCTGGGGCCTTGCTGTGGCTGGCGGGCATGGGCGCACTCCTTCGGTCATTGCACAGGGATGACGGCTGAAGCGGTGCCGGGTCTTGAGCCCCGGCTTGGGCACAGCCTAGGGCAAGCGCGGCTGCGGCACAAGAGGCCTGTTCCCTGGGCGCGCCGCCGCACGGCTGGCCGCAGTGAAGGCGTAATCCAGCTCCGGCACGCGGCCGCCGACGATGTCGGCGATGGCCGCGCCCGAGCCGCAGCTGTGGGTCCAGCCCAGCGTGCCATGGCCGGTGTTGAGAAAGAGGTTGCCGATCTTGCTGCGGCCGATATAAGGCAGATTGGACGGGGTGGCAGGGCGCAGGCCGGTCCAGTACTGCGCGCCCGAGCCGTCGCTCATCTGCGGGAACAGCTCGCGGGTGCGTCGTACGATGGCCTCGCAGCGGGCCAGGTTCAGACTCGTGTCGTAGCCGTTGAGCTCGGCCGTGCCGGCGATGCGCAGCCGGTCGCCCAGGCGCGAGAACACCAGCTTGTACTCGTCATCGGTCAGCGAGACCTGGTAGCTGTGCTCGGGCGCGGTGACCGGCAAGGTGACCGAATAGCCCTTGGCCGGATAGATGTTCAGATCGACACCCAGCTCGCGTGCCAGGCCGCGGCTGAACGAGCCCAGGCACAGCACATGGGCGTCGGCCTGCAGGCGCTGCACCTCGCCGCGCGCATCGGCCACGATGAGCTGCTCGATGCGGTCGCCGCTGCGCTCGAAGCCCAGGATGCGGGTCTCGTAGCGGAACTGCACGCCGGCCGCCGCGCACAGCCGCGCCAGTTCCTGCGTGAACAGGTGCGCGTCGCCCGACTCGTCGCTGGGGGTCATGCTGCCGCCGACGATCTTCGAGTGGCACTGCGCCAGCGCCGGCTCGATGGCCACGCACTCGTCCGGGCTCTTCATGTCCAGCTCGCAGCCCTGCTCGCGCATCAGGCGGGCCGGCTCCTGGGCCGCCTCGTACTCGGCCTCGCTGGTGTAGAAATGCAGGATGCCCTGGGTCCGCTGCGCGTACTCGATGCCGGTGGCGGCGCGCAGCGCCTGCAGCTTGGCGCGGCTGTACAGGCCCAGGTTGACGATGTTGCGGATATTGTGGGCGGTGCGGCCCGGTGTGCATTCACGCAGGAACTGCAGGCCCCAGCGCCATTGCGCGGCATCGGCACGCATGCGGAACAGCAGCGGCGCATCCTCGCGCATCAGCCATTTCAGCACCTTCAGCGGCGCGCCCGGATTGGCCCAGGGCTCGGCATGCGAGACCGAGATCTGGCCGCCGTTGGCGAAGCTGGTCTCCAGGCCGGCGGCCGGCTGGCGCTCGACGACGGTGACCTCATGGCCGGCCTGGCGCAGATACCAGGCGGTGGTGATGCCGGTGACGCCGGCGCCGAGAACGATGACTTGCATGCTGAACTCCAGGAGGAGCTGAGCGCCAGACGGACGTGGGTTATGGAGGGAAGAAACCCGGGCATGCGTGCGCCTGACGCGCGCCGCTCCCGCTGTCCCTGATACCTGAGAGATTCAGCGCCCATCACCCGATGTGCGCCTTGCTCCTTCGGTGGCGGTCCCTTGCGGACCGCGCTCTCCAGCATTCGGCTTGTGACGGATCCAGTACGGGGCCTGAGCGAGTATGGGAGCTTGCGCCTTCGGCGGCATGCACGAGGGCATGCTCTCTCCTGAATCCGGGGCCGAGTGTAGGCGGGGCTCCGAGGGGGCGTCAACCCTGCACGGGCGTCACGGCCCTTGCCTGCAGTAAGCTGGCGGGCCATCCCCGTGCGGGAGTTCACGATGCCTCTCGAATCCATGTCCAAACTGAGTCTTGCTGTTGCCAGTGTGTTTCTTGCTGTGGCCTGCGGTGGTGGCGGCGGCGGCGAGGTGGTCGCCGCGCCCACCCCGAGCCCGCCGCCCGCTGCGGCACCGCAGCTGACGACCCTGCACAGCGGCCTGTCAGCGCCCTGGGGCCTGGCCCTGCTGCCCGATGGCCGCATGCTGGTGACGCAAAAGGCCGGCAGCCTGCTGCTGCTCAGCGCCGATGGCCGCAGCACGCTGGCCACGATTGCCGGCGTGCCGGCGGTCGTCTCGGCCGGCCAGGGCGGCCTGCTCGATGTCGCGCTCGACCCGGACTTCGCGAGCACGCCCTGGGTCTATCTGTCCTATTCCGAGCCCGGCAGCGGCGCCGAAGCGGGCCGCAGCGGCACGGCGGTGGCGCGTGGTCGTCTGGTGGGCAATGCCTTGCAGGATGTCGCGGTGATCTTCCGCCAGGCTCCCAAGGTCACGGGGGGTGGCCATTTCGGCTCGCGCCTGGTGTTCTCCAACGACAAGACCCTGTTCGTCACGCTGGGTGATCGCCAGCTCGGCAGCCCCGCGCAAGACCTGGCACAGACCCTGGGCAAGGTGGTGCGCATCAACCGCGACGGCAGCATCCCGGCCGGCAATCCGGCGCTGGGCGCCGGTGCGCGGCCCGGCATCTGGAGCTATGGCCACCGCAACCCGCAGGGCGCGGCCCTGCATCCGAGCAGCGGCGAGCTCTGGCTCAGCGAGCATGGCCCGCAGGGTGGCGACGAGATCAATATCGCCCGTGCCGGCGCCAATTACGGCTGGCCCATCAAGAGCTATGGCTGCAACTATGGCTCGCCGGTCAGCGAGGGCTGCAGGCTCGGCGGCGGCGTCCATGCGCCGGCCTTTGTCGAGCCGCTGACTTACTGGGTGCCGACCTCGGTGGCGCCGGCCGGCCTGGTCTTCTACACCGGCGCGATGTTCCCCGAGTGGCGCGGCCAGCTGTTCTCCGGCGCGCTGGCCGGCCAGGCCCTGTGGCGCCTGCAGCTCAGCGGCAACACGGTGGCCGCGCGCGAGGCGATGTTCGCCAGCCTGGGCGAGCGCTTCCGCGATGTGCGCCAGGCGCCGGACGGCGCGCTGCTGCTGCTGACCGACAGCGGCAAGCTGATGCGGCTGGCGCGCTGAGGGCCTGATTGATGCCGATGCGCCGGCTGCTGCTCGTCGTCGCGCTGGCGCTGCTGGTCTATGGCCTGCTGCTGGCCTGGCTGTACTGGCGCCAGGAGCGCCTGCTCTTCATGCCCCAGCCGCTGCCGGCCGCGCACCGCTTCGCGCTGGGCGACGATGTCCACGAGCTGCAGATCGCTGTGCCCGGTGCCCGGCTGTCGGCCCTGCATCTGCGCCTGCCGGCGCCCCGGGGGCTGGTGTTCTTTCTGCACGGCAATGCCGGCAATCTGGACAGCTGGTTCGTCAATGCCGACTTCTACCGCCGCGCCGGCTACGACCTCTTCATGCTGGACTATCGCGGCTACGGCAAGAGCACGGGCCAGATCGACAGCGAGGCCCAGCTGCGTGCCGATGTGCGGGCCGCCTGGGACAGCGTGGCGCCGCGCTACCAGGGCCTGCGCCGCGTGATCTATGGCCGTTCGCTGGGCACGGCGCTGGCCGCCGGTCTGGCGGCCGAGGTCCGGCCCGAGCTGACCGTGCTGGTCTCGCCCTATGCCAGCATGGCGGCGCTGATGCGCCTGCACTATCCCTGGGTGCCTGGGTGGCTGCTGCGCTATCCGCTCGATACCGCCGCCGCTGTCGCGCGCCTCGACGGCCCCCTGCTGCTGCTGCATGGCGAGCAGGATGAATTGATCCCGCTGCAGCAGGCCGAGCAACTGCTGGCCCATGCACCGCGAGCCCGGCTGCAGCGCATTGCCGGTGCCGGCCACAATGATCTGCAGAATTTCGAGCCCTATCTGCAGGCCATGCGCGAGGCGCTGCGCGGCCCCTAGTCCGGGTAGGCGCGCGCCAGCACCGCCTGCACGTCCAGCCTGCGCGTGTCCAGCGCACCATAAACCCGGCCATGCCGCGCATCGAAGCGGCTGGCGATGAAGGCCTCGGCGATCGCGGCCGGCGCATCGCGGCGCAGCAGGCAGGCCTGGGCCGTGATCACCAGGCGCTGGGCCAGCTGGCGGCCCAGGGCTTCGGCCGGCTCGGTGTGCAGCAGCTCGCGCAGGGCCTGGAGCTCGGTGCGCAAGAGCGGCTCATCGCCGGCCATCTGCTGCAGCTCATCGAGCAGTTCGAACGCCGACTGTGGCTCGCGCGCGATCGCGCGCAGCAGGTCCAGGCACATCACATTGCCCGAGCCCTCCCAGATCGAGTTGACCGGCGCCTCGCGGTACAACCTTGCCATCGGGCCCTCGTCCACATAGCCGTTGCCACCGAAGACCTCGATGGCCTCGCCGCAGAGCTCGACCGTGCGCTTGCAGACCCAGAATTTGGCGGCCGGCGTCATCAGCCGCTGCCAGCCGCGCTCCTGCTGCTCGAAGGCCTGGGCCAGGCGCAGCATCAGCGCACAGGCGGCCTCGCTCTCCAGCGCCAGATCGACCAGCACGCTCTGCATCAGCGGCTGCTCGGCCAGCGCGCGGCCGAAAGCGCGGCGCCGGCGTGTGTAGTGCAGGGCCTGGACCAGGGCCTGGCGCTGGATCGCGGCGCTGCCGATCACGCAGCTGAGCCGCGTCGTCGTGGCCATCTCGATGATGGTCGGGATGCCGCGGCCGGGCTCGCCCAGCAGCAGGCCGTGGGCGTCCTGGAACTCGACCTCGGCGCTGCTATTGCTGCGGTTGCCGAGCTTGTGCTTCAGGCGCTGGATATGCACCGCATTGCGCGTCCCGTCCGGCCGCCAGCGCGGCACGAAGAAGCAGGACGGCCCGCCTTCGGTCTGGGCCACGACCAGATGGGCATCGCTCATCGGCGCCGAGTAGAACCATTTGTGGCCGCGCAAGGCATATTCGGCGCCGCGCCCGCCGGCGCCGACCGGTGTGGCCCGGGTGGTGTTGGCGCGCACATCGGAACCGCCCTGTTTCTCCGTCATGCCCATGCCTATCCACAAGCTGCTCTTCTGGTCCAGTGGCAGGTCGCGCGGATCATGGGCGCGCGATAGCAGGCCTGGGCCCAGCCGGGCATAGAGCGCCGGCTCCCTGGCCAGCACCGGAATCGCCGCCTGCGTCATCGTCGCCGGGCACAGCGTGCCGGCCTCGATCTGGCCGTGCAGATAGAAGCCGGCCGCAAAAGCCGCCCAGCGGCCGGCGCGCTCGCTGTCATAGGGCAGGGACACCAGACCCTGGCCGCGGTACAGGGCCAGCAGCGCATGCCAGCTCGGGTGGAAGTCCACCTGGTCGATGCGCCGGCCGCGCCGGTCGTGGGTCCGCAGCATCGGCCCCTGCTGATTGGCCTGCTCGGCCAGGGCCAAGGTGTCGGCGCTGCCCAGGATGTCGGCATAGCCCTGCAACTGGGGCAGGGCCCAGGCGGCGCCATGTCGCGCCAGCCCCTCGCGCAGCGCGGCGTCGCTGCTCAGCGGGTTGTAGTCGCTGAGTTCGTCAACCTGGTTGCTGATCTCGTGCGTGCTCCACATCGCGGCTCTCCTGCTGCTGATCGTCCAGCAGCTTGTAGTAGAGCGCGGTGGCGGCCAGCTGACCATCGGGGCTGGCCGCATAGCGCGGGATCTCGCCGGCCTTGAGCCAGCCCAGATGGCGGTAGACGGTCTCGGCATGGGAGCCGGCCTCGGTGTCCAGCACCAGCAGGCTGCAGCCGTCCAGCCGGGCGGCCCGCTCCAGCGCCTGCATCAGCACCGTGGCCAGGCCACGGCCGCGCGCGCTGCTGTGCACCATCAGCTTTTGCACCTCGGCGCGGTGGCGGCCATTGGGCTTCTCGCACAGCGCGAGCTGGGCCGTGCCCAGCACTTGCCCGCCCTGGGACAAGAGCCACAGCCTGTGGCTCGGGCCCAGCCTGGCCAGCACCGCCTGCCAGTAGGCGCCGGCCTCGGTCTCGTCCAGCGTGGCCAGAAAGCCCAGCGAGGCGCCCCGCTCGACGGCGTCCAGCAGCAGCGCCGTCAGCGCAGGCAGGGCGCTCGTGTCGCCACGCGCCACGGTTTGCAGATGCAGTCCTTCGGTCATTGCTTGCCTTGTGCTGGTGTAGTCTTGCGGTTTGAATAGCCAATGACAAAATACTAACCAATGGTTAGCAAAATTGCAAACCCGCATCTGAACCCGCCGCCGCGCGCCAGCGGTGCCAAGGGCATGCACCGCGCCTCGGGGGTGGTGTCGCCGGCACCCGACGCGCTGCAGAAACCGTTGGCCAAGCCGCAGCCGCGCCAGCGTGCCAAGACGCCCAAGCCCGAGGGGCCGCTGAAGAAGGCGACGGCCTCGGCCCTGCGCCGGGCCGCGCACAAGGAGGCGCTGGAGCAGGGCATCGTCGACGCGGCGCGGGCGCTGTTTGTCGCGCAGGGCCAGGAGGCCGTGACCCTGCGCGAGGTCGCGGCCGCGGTCGGCTATTCCCATGCCACGCTCTACAGTTTCTTCGCCGACAAGGCGGCGCTGCTGGCGCGGCTGGGGTCCGAGGGCCGCGAAGGCCTGCGGGCGGCGCTGGAGGGCCAGCTCAGCGGCCCCGGCGATGCGCGCGCCGCGCTGCGCCGCGTGGCCGCCGCCTATCTGCGCTGGGCCGTGGCCCATCCGCACCACTACCGGCTGCTGACCCTGGACCCGCTGCCGGCCGAAGCCGACGGCGCGCCCGACGCCTATGCGCTGCTGCGCGATCTGCTGGCCCGGCTGCCGGGCGGCGATGCGGACCTGCGTACCCAGACGGTCTGGGCCGCGCTGCACGGCGCGGCCCTGCTGGAGATCGCGCTGGTGCCCGGCTCGGGCAAGACCTGGCCCTGGCGCGATCTGCAAGCCCGCATCACGGCCGTCGCCGAGCTGGTGGCGGCCGCCTGAGCCAGCTTTACCAGCGCGGCCGTGCCCGGTCGGGCCGGCTGTAGTCGCAGACGCCTTCTGGGAAGGTGCTCCTCAGCGCCGCCGCCGCCGCCGCATCCGGCACCCAGGGCCAGTAAGTGCCGTCGCGCAGCGCCCGTTCGACGGACTTCAGCGCGCATTGGTAGATGCCGCCCTCCAGCGGCGCGCCGGCCATGGTGCGCGAGGTGCCGTAGAGCGGGAAGCGCTGGGTGCAGGGGCCGGCAGGCTTGTTGTCGAGAATGCCGTTCCAGGCATCGTCGCCGGCATAGATCAGCCGGCCCTGCAGATCGAAGCAGCTGTCCACCGCACGCGCCGGCCGGTTCTGGGCCAGGCTCTTTCTTGGATTGGCGCGGATATTGGCCATCCACTCATCCATCACCGCGACCGCATCCAGCGTCTGGCTGGCCTTGGGCTGACCGGGCATCGTGTCGGTGAACCAGATCACCAGATGGCGGCTGTGACCCATCTCCTCGCGCATGCGCTGGCGCACCGCGAAGGACTGGTGGGCGTTGTGCATGTCCAGCTCGCGCTCCAGGTACTGGCGGTGGTCGATGGTCGGGATCTCCAGCCGGCCGCCGAACACCATGCCCGAGCTGTAGGCCGCGCGCTGAGCCCGGCTGTCGCCGCGGGTGCGCGGCGCCGGCTGGTCGGGGGCCGGGGCGAGGTTCATATTGCGCCGGCTCCAGGGGTCGAAATTGGCCGGATCGAAAGCGCCCAGAAAGGGGAAGCCCTCCTGCACCATCTCGCTGGGATGCTTCCAGCCGCCGATCTTGCGGTTCAGATCGAGGAACTCGGCCGGCGTGATCTGGCCTTCTTTCAGCGCGCGCAAGCCGTACTGCACGCCGACATTGTCCCAGGTGGGCCGCGCCGCGCCGCTGGCATCGACACCGTAGATCGTGCGCAGATCGTCGTAATGGGTCCAGCGTATCGCCGCGATATCGCTTTGCGGCTCGTAGAACTGCTGGTTCGGCACCTGGCCGTAATGCGGGTTCATCGTCAGCGGCGACAGCCCGCGCCAGGACTTCACGCATTCGGTCGAGCCCAGCGTGGTGCTGTAGCCCAGGCCCGCCTTGAGGCCGGCCAGCGGGTCGGCCACCGACTCCTCGGCGTTGAAGCCGACCAGCCATGTGCGGTTTTTCGTGACCCGCCACCTTGGGTTGGCGCGGTCGGTCGCGTCCATATAGTGCTCCAGCAGTTCGCAGTCACCGACATGGATGGTCTGGGTCACCATGTCCGGATAGCTCTGCACCGGCAGCGCCGCGTCGAGGATGCCGGGCTGGTTCTGCTGCAGGATGTATTGCTGGATCGCGCCGCCCGAGCCGCCCAGCCCATAGGTGTAGAGCGGCCGGCCGTAGCGCTCGATGAAGCGCTCCTTGGTCATCAGCGCGGTCTCGGCGGCGAGCTGCAGGTTGTAGTGGGTGCCGGTGTTGTTGCCGCTGGAGTGCACGATGGCCGTGCCGCTGCGCAGGATGTCGGCATTCATCGCACCGCCATGCAGCGTGCCCTGGCTGTGGCCGATCGCGACGCCGCCCTGGAACCAGTACTGCAGCCGGCCGTTCCACAGGCCCAGGTCCGGCGCCGCCGGGTCCTCGCCGCGCGGCGCCAGCATCGCGAAGCTGTAGAGAAAGCGGTTGATCGTGCCGCGCTCCTGGCGCACGACGAAGTCCACGACGCGGCCGTCGGCCAGCGTGGCGCTGGCGATGTCGGCCGGGCGGCTGCCGTCGGCCGGCAGCAGCTTCCATTGATTGCCTGTGCTGCGGTACCAATAGGTGACGAAGGTCGCGATGCTGCAGTCGCGGCTATAGCCCAGCAGATTGCCCAGGCCGTCCTTGACCGGGTTGCCCGGCGGCACGGCCGCGTCCACCAGGGCCGGCTTGCCGACCGCGCCCTGCTGGCTGGTGCAGACAAAGGGCTGCTGCTGCGGGCCTGAGAACAGCGGGCCGGTGATCGGGTGGTTGTTCAGGCTCAGGCTGTCCAGCACCGCGCCGCTGCGGTGGCGCAAGAGCAGGCGGTTGCGGCCCTCGACCAGGCCGCTGATGACCGCTTCGAGCCGGTCGCCGCGCTGCTGCCAGACCGGCTGGATGCGGCTGTCATTGAGCCACAGCACGAGCTTGTCGCGCAGGCCCGGCGCGGCGTGCAGCGCGATGCGGGCGTCGCCGCCGCTGACCCATTCGGCCGGGCCTGACAGCAGCTCCAGCGCGGTGCGCGCCCCGCGATCACCGTGATGATCACCATGGGCGAGGCTGCACAGGGGCAGCATGACAAAAGGGATCGCAGCGGCGACCCTGAGGGTTCCGAGTTTCATGGCTGGCGTCTCCTTGGGCCCGTGACGGGCCTTGTTGGTTTTGCGTCGGCCATGAAGCCGGTAGGCGGCTACGAGGCCGCCCCGACGATAGACCCGTCGCGGCGGTCCTGTCGTCCCCCTAGGTTCAGCGCGGCATCTGCAGGCGCTTGTAGTAGCGCGCGGTGCTGTGCAGCCGGCCTTCGGCGCAGCTGTCGTAGTCGGGGATCTCGCCGACCCGCTGCCAGCCGAGGTGGACATAGACGGCCTCGGCCTGGCTGGCGGCCGGGGTGTCGAGCACCAAAAGCGTGCGGCCTTGCTGCAAGGCGGCACATTCGACACTGGTCATCAGCTGGCTGGCGATGCCGCGGCCGCGCGACTGGCTGTGCACCATCAGGCCCTGCACCTCGCCGCGGTGGTGGGCATTGGCCTGCGGGCACAGCGACAGCTGGGCGGCGCCCTGCAGCTGGGCGGGCCGGTCGGCCTGGCCCTCGCAGGCGATCCACAGGCTGTGGTGCTGGCCCAGCTTGGCGAACACGCCGTGCCAGTAGTCCAGCGCCGCATAGCGCGACATCGGCGCCAGAAAGCCCAGCGAGGCGCCGTGATGCACGCTGTCGGTCAGCAGATCGCACAGCGCCGGCAGCCATTGCAGATCACGCGATGTCAGGCGCCGCACCGCCGGCAGGCTGGGTTCGTAGCGGGTCTGGCGCTGCGTGCTGAGCTCATACAGCTCGGCCTGGAAACCCAGGTCGCGGGCGACGGGTGAGACGGACTTGGCTTGGCGGAGGAACATGGCGGATGGTGGACTGCTGATCGGGCCGGGAACCCACCGCTTCTTCTGGAGGCGGCGGGGCCTGGTATTCCCTTATGCAAGCGGCGTGCCAGCCGGCAGCGACCGGGCATGCTCCGGCCCTAGTCGGCGGCCACGATTTCCAGCGGTCCGCTGGCGCTCAGCCGGTACTGGCCGCGTCCGCTGCGCTCGATGCGCAGGCCGAAGTCGCGCTCGGCGAGCCGGCGCTCCAGCAGCAGCAGTCGCACGCCGAGGTTGTCCTGCACCTCGGGCAGACGCAGATCGTCGCCGGCCAGGCGCAGTTCGCGGGTGCTGAAGCCGGCGCGGCCGCTGGCGATCTGGTCGCGCACCAGCTTGGCGATGATGGCGCCCGCCACGCCCTTGATCAGGTACTGGTCGTTGACGAAGACGCTGTGGTCGCGCGGGTAGTGGCGGATGCGCAGCGCCGCACCACTGGCCGGCGTGCGCTCGGTGGGCGGCGCCGGCGCGTCGATCAGCTCGGCCTTGTGCAGCGCGGCCAGGCCCTGCGCCAGCTGCGCGCCGATGGCGGTCAGCGCGTCCTCGTCGTCGTAGCTGAAGAACTGGTCGTTCTCGCTCTCCACCAGCAAGGCGCCGACACTGCGGCCGCGCGCGCGCAAGGGCACGGCGAGCTGGCTGCGCGGTGCGGCCAGGCCCGGAAGCGGGATGGTGTCGGCCATGGCGGCCTGCAGGCCGAGCTGCTCGGCCTTGGCGCGCCAGCTCATGCCGTAGCTGTACATCTGGCTCATATGGCCGATGCGGATGGGCACGTTCTCGCGCAGCGCGACCCCCGCCAGGCCGGCCTCGGCCAGCGGCAGTTCGGCGCCGCTGCCGGCCTGCTCGTAGCCGATGCTGGCCAGCGTGAACAGGCCCTGGCCGTGTTCGTCGAGCAGCCAGAGGATGGCGTGGCTGATGCAAAGGTCCTGCTGCAGACCCTGGGTGAAGGCGTTCAGCAGGCTGCGCAGATCGGCAGCCTCCGCGAGCTGCTCGCTCAGGCGGCGCACGCCGGCCGCGAGATCGCAGCGCGGCGCCATCCCGGGCAGCGGTCGCACCGGATCAAGCTTGCGCAGCGACTCGACGCGGTAGAGGTCGGCGCCGCGCAGATGGAAGACCTTCTCCATGCCGGTCTGCGCGGCGATGCCGGCAAGCTTGGCGCGCAGGCGCTCGTACACCGGGCCCTCGGTATCGGTGCGCAGATAGCGCAGCTGCAGCAGCACCGAGACACCGGAGATCGGATCTTCGACGCTCAGCGCGACACGGCCGGTGGCCAGGATGTTGGCGCGGGCACGGTTGAGGAACTGGTAGGTCAGCGCGACATGCTCGTCGTCGATGTACTCGGCATGCGACAGATAGTTGACATGCGGCATGCCGTCGGCGCCCACCGAGCACATCGCCGGCGGGATCACGCCTTCGAGCAGGCGGCGCACATCGCGCAGCTTGAGGGCTCGGCGCTCGGTCTGTGGGCTTGTGCTCATGGCAGCAGGTCGATGACCTGGCCCGCACCGGGGCCGGGGGTCTGGTCCCAGGCGCCCATCGGCGTGAAGCGAACGCAGCTGAGCTTGTCCAGCGACAGATCACCGAGCGTGGCGTGGATCAGGCGGCGGTCGGCGCCGAAGGCCTCGATCTGCTGCAGCCAGGTTTCGAAGTAGGCGGCGAACACCGGGCCGTGCTCATCGCGCGGCGGCAGCACCTCGGCATCGGCGCCTTTGACATGCAGCACGCGGTAATTGCTCGGCAGGCCGGCGGATACAGCGACGCGGCGGCTGGCGCTGATGGCGGCCAGCAGTTCCGCAGCTTGCTGGCTGAGCGCCAGCAGCTCGATGCGGCCATCGGCCAGGACCCGGGCGGCGTGGGCGAACGCCAGCTCGGGCTGACCTTGCGGCGTGACGCTGCCGACGCGCAGCGTCGGCCCCAGACTGAAGTGGTCGATCCAGTGGGCGGGAAGGCGGTGCATGGCGGCTTGGCGGTGAGGCAGCGGATCTTAGATCAAGGGCCGTTGGCAGCTTAGCAAACACTTAACAAGCGCTTAAGCGATAACTAGCAGCGCCGGGCGCGCGCTGCGCCCACAGTAGAGCCCGTGCCGGCAACTCGCCGGCCTCACCCCCGGAATCGCCATCGACCGGAGCCGCCCACGCTCCGCCGGGGCGAAGCCTTGCCTGCTGGAGATCGAATGAGACCCTGTCCTACCCTGATGAACGGCCTGCTCGCCGCCACCTTGCTGCTCGCCGGTGTCGTGCGGGCCGAACCGAACTGCTGGGCGGCCAACGTCGTCGAGCCGATCAGCGCCGAGGACCGGCCGATCCACCATCCCGCCTACCAGCCCTTGCATGCGGCGATGGATGGGGTGGAGGCGATGGTGCGGCCCAACCCTGGCCTGCTCGCCTTGCCTGAGGTGCGGCTGCGCCTGAAGCGCGCGGTGCTGGGCGCGATCGACGCCCAGCGCATGCCGCACGAGGCGGTCATCCATGCCCAGGGCTTCGGGCCCAAGGCCTGGGGGCGCGGCCCTTGTGAGGTGATCCCGCAGGCCGAGCGCCTGGGGCCGCGCGCCGGCATCTCGGTCTTCATCAATGCGCCCACCGCGACGATGAACCGCTGGGAGCATGATGAGCAGCTCGTCACCTACCTGGAAGGCGAGCTCACGCCCTCGTTCCATGGCTGGCCGACCTATCGCGAGTGCGCAGTGATCAGCAAGGAGCGCCGCTTGCCCTGGATTCCAGTGACGGTAGGCGAGATGCTGGCCTACTTCGAGCGCGACCAGCAGCGCAAGCTGGCTGATTGGGATCGTAGCCACGAGCGCACATTGCAGCCCTTCGACCTGGCCGCCGCCGAACGCGAGGCGGCCCGCATCAGCGGGCAGAACGCTCAGGCCGCCGAGCTGATGCTCAAGGTGGCGCGGCAGCGCAAGCAAGCTGAGGCCAGCCACCACGGACAGCTACGCGCGCTGCGGCAACGGCAGGTCGATGAGCTCGAGCAGTTGCGTGCGACGCGCGGGGCGATGAGCGCCGCCGAGTTGGCGCAGCCCTATTACCTCGGCACTGGCCGGCACCGCCTGCCGACAGCGGCGGAAGCCGCGCGACCGCCCAAGCGCATCGTCAAGCTCGACCCCAGCTTCCCCTGGGACGGCAAGAACCGCAGCCGCATCCAGCTGATCACCGTATGCGCCCCCCAGCTGGAACGCAGCCCCGGCTACCACCCACCGATGCGCGACGCTGTCGCCGCGCTCGACTTCGCAAGTCTGGCCGCGCTCCTCAACTGAAAGCCGGCGCGCTTGCTGGCAGATCACCGGACTGGAATGAGCTTTCCATTTCCCCCTCTTTTTGATGAGACCTTGATATGAAGACCAAGACCTTGATTGCCGGCCTGCTGGCCCTCACCGCTGCACTCCCGGCGCTGGCCGTGGACGTTGTGGAGCTGGCGGCCCCGCCCTTCAACGGCAACTTCGGCGCCTATGTCGGCGCCTCCTCCGGCGGCTGGCGCGGTGGCAGCGGGCATTTCAGCGCCAGCGTCGCCAGCCTGCCGAACCGCTACTCGCAGAACTGGGCGGCGGCCTCGCTGGCCGACGGCAAGCTGCATGCATCGGCCACTGCCACGCGCATGTCCTGCGGGCCGCGCGGCTGCCACACAAAGACCGGCGGCACCGCGACCGCGATCTACTGGGACACCATCAGCTTCGTCAACGGGCAGAACATCGGCCTAGCCGATATCGAGCTGAGCATCGACGGCATCATGAGTCCGCAGGGCAGCCAGGCCAGCGTGCGCTGGTACATCGGCAGCAAACCCGGTGGTTTCTGGAGCGATGTGGGCCGCTACGTCGAGACCCACAGCCTGAGCAACGGCACCACGGTGATCGATGACGGCCTCGTGCTGCCGCTGGGCAACTCGACCTTCTTTGTCTACGCCGAGCTGACGGTGTCGGCCTTGGCGGTCGGCAACTGGGAGGGCGGTGGCTGGGACGCGGTGGCTGACTTTGGCAACACCCTGCACTTCAACTGGACCCTGCCCGAGGGCGTCAGCTACAGCTCGGCCTCGGGACAGTTCATGACAGCAGTGCCTGAGCCGGCGGCCTGGCTGCTGATGAGCGGCGGGCTCGCGGGTCTGCTGCTGCGCCGCCGCGCCTGTCAGCCCTCCAGCCCCGGCTCGGCCAGCAGCCGCCCGCGCCCGGCGCGCTTGGCCTCGTAGAGTGCGGCGTCGGCGCGGCGCATCAGGTCGGCGATATTGCGGTCGCCATGGCGCAGCCGGGCCCAGCCGGCGCTGAAGTCGAGCGCGAAGCCCAGCTCCTTGGGCGCCATCAGGGCCAGCGCGTCGCGCATGCGCTTGTCCAGCGCCTGCGGGCCTTGGGCGTCGCAGCGCGCCATCAGCACCGCGAATTCCTCGCCGCCGACCCGACCGACCAGATCACCGAGCCGCTGCTGCTCGCGCAGGCAGCGGGCGAACAGCTGCAACGCCTTGTCGCCGACCTCGTGGCCATGGCTGTCGTTGACGGCCTTGAAGAAGTCGATGTCCAGCATCATCAGCGCCAGCGGTTCCTGGTAGCGCCGCGCCATCGAGATCATGTCGACCGCGCGGGCGCTGAAGGCGCGGCGGTTGTTCAGACCGGTCAGCACATCGGTCTGGGCCAGACGCAAAAAGGCGCCCTCGGTCTCGCCGCGCCAGGCCACCAGCACGGCCGCCAGGCTCAGCGTCACCGCGACATTGCTGAGCACGGCGGCCAGCACATTGACCGGGTGCGGGGTGTAGAAGTCGGGGTAGCTGGCGGTGGCGAACACCGCCAGCCAGGCGCGCCACAGGGTCAGCAACGCCAGCAGCAGCAGGCAGCCCAGCAGCAGGCCGCGCCAGCGCCGGCTCGGCCGCGCCAGTTCGGGCTCCAGCGCCTTGGGCGGCTGGGCCAGCGTGACGCAGATCATCAGGAGCTGCAGCACGAAGACCAGATTGGACAGGCCGACCCGCCAGACATAGCTGTCGAAACTCAGCAGATAGAGCAGGGCCACCGCCGGCGGCAGCGCCAGCATCAGGCGCCGGCCGCGGCGCCGGCCCAGCCAGTCGTTCATCGCCAGCCACAAGGCGCTCAGCGAGGCGCTGATCAGGCCCATCGCCAGCGTGCCCAGCGCCCGGTCCCACAGCACCGAGGCCAGCAGCAGGGCCAGCCAGCCGGCGCCCTGCAAGCCCATGCCGACCTGGGCATGGCGGGCGCCGGGGCTGGCGTTGCGCCAGCCCATCAGCACCGGCAGCACCAGGGCCAGGGCCAGGGCCTGGATCACGAGCAGACTGAAAAGCGTGGCGATATCGAAGTGCATGGCGGTCTGAATGAGCAGGCCTGTGGCCCGTGCATTGTGGTGGCATTTCGGGCCGCGCACCAATCTGTCGCGTGCCGTGCGCAATCTGGCGCGCCCGGGCTTGGCTTGATGCGCGGCAAATGCGACCATCGGTCGTCGGGCAGTGCAGGGAGCCAAAAAAATGCCTATGAGCCAGCGGCCGCTCGTCCTGATCGTGGACGACAACGCCGAGAACTTGACCGTGCTGGGTGAACTGTTGCAGCCGCTCTACCAGGTGCGGGCGGCCAACTCGGGCGAGCGGGCGCTGCAGCTGATGCGGCTGGAGCCGCTGCCCAGCCTGATCCTGCTGGATGTGATGATGCCGGGCCTGGACGGCTATGCGGTGCTGGAGCGGCTGCGCGCCGAGCCGCGCAGCCGCAGCGTGCCGGTGATCTTCGTCACCGCGATGGGGGCCACCGAGGACGAGGAGCGCGGCCTGCTGCACGGCGCGGTGGACTACATCACCAAGCCGATACGGCCGCCGGTGCTGCTGGCCCGGGTGGCCGCCCATGTGGAGCTGAGCCGCGCGCGCGAACGCCTGGCCGACCAGAACCATGACCTGGAACTCGAGATCGAGCGCCGCATGGCCGAGAACCAGCGCCTGCGCGATATCGGCATCCATGCGCTGGCCCGCCTGGCCGAGACCCGCGACAACGAGACCGGCAACCATCTGCGCCGCACCCGCGAATATGTGCGCCAGCTGGGCACGCAGCTGATCGGCAAAGCGCGGTTCGCGCGGCGCCTGGATGCCAAGACGGTGGACCTGATGGCACGCTCGGCGCCCTTGCACGATATCGGCAAGGTCGGCATCCCGGACCGCATCCTCTGCAAGCCCGGCAAGCTCGATGCCGACGAATGGCTGATCATGAAGACCCATGCCGCGCTCGGTGCCGAGGCGATCGAGCTGGCCGAGCGCGATGCCGGGCCGGGCGGCGGTGCTGTCGACTTCCTGCACTATGCCAAGGACATTGCGCGCAGCCATCACGAGCGCTGGGACGGCGGCGGCTACCCGCAGGGTCTGGTGGGCGAGGCGATCCCGCTGGCGGCGCGGCTGATGGCGGTGGCCGATGTGTTCGACGCGCTGATCAGCCCCCGCGTCTACAAAAAGGCCTGGAGCTACGAGGCGGCGCGCGCCCATATCGTCGAGCAGCGCGGCAGCCATTTCGATCCGGATGTGGTCGATGCCTTTGTCGCCAGCTTCGACGAGTTCTGCGCGATCGCACGGCGCCTGGCCGATCCCGGGCACGAACCCTCGGCCGCAGCGGTCGCCGAGCGCTAGATGCCAGGCGTTCCGACCCTGCCCGTGCCGGCGCGTCGTGCGCAAAACCTGACCCTGCTGGCGACCGTGCTGGGCCTGCTGCTGCTGGGCCTGCTGGCGCTCGACTACTCGCGGCGCCAGCAGCGCGCGCAGGAGGCGGCGCGGCTGGACACCATTGCCGAGCTGCGCGCCAGCCAGGTGCGGGCCTGGCTCGAGACGCAGCTGCGCGCCGCCCGCTTTGTCGCCGAGCATGGCCAGCTGGGCGAGTGGTACCAGGCCTGGACCGAGCGTGCCGACACTGGCGCGCAGCAGCGCCTGATGCAGGAGCTGACGCGCTTTGCCGGTGCCATGCAGATGCGCCGGGTGCTGCTGCTCGACGCGCAGGCCCGCATCGTCGCGGGTGAAAAGCCCGGGCCCGACCGGCCGCCGCCCGAGCTGCACGCCGCCGTGCGGCAGGCGCTGGCCAGCGGCAAGATCGCGCGCACCGACATCTATGTGGTCGAGTCGGCCGCGCTGCCGGAACGGCTGGACATTGTTGTGCCGCTGCGTGCGCGCGCCGGCGCGGCGCTGCCTGCCGCCGTGGTGCTGCGCATCAGCCCCTGGGACCAGCTATACCCGCTGCTCGCGGCCTGGCCGCTGCCCAGCCAGAGCGGCGAGTCGGTGCTGTGGCAGCGCGTCGGCGACGAGGCGCTGGCGCTCAGCGAGCTGCGCCAGCTGCCCGGCTCGGCCGGCCGGTTGCGCCGGCCGCTGGACCGGCCTGAGCTGCTGGTGGGTCAGGCGCTGCGGGAGGGCGCGCTGCCGGGCCGCACCATAGACGGCCTCGACTATGCCGGCGTGCCCTCGCTGGGCGCGCTGCGCGCCGTACCCGGCACCGACTGGCTGCTGGTCAGCAAGGTGGCGCGTGCCGAGGTCGATGCCAAGGTCTGGGGCGAGGCACGCTGGATAGTCGCGACCACCTTGCTGGCCCTGCTGATCGCCGCCGTGGTCTGGCGGCTGCGGCGGCAGCGCCTGGCCCAGGCGCTGTTGGCCGAGAGCGAGCTGCGCAGCCGCACGCTGCTGGAGGCGCTGGCCGACGGTGTCTTCGTGGCCCAGGACCTGCGTTTCGTGTTCGCCAATCCGGCCCTGCCCAAGCTGCTGGGCTATACCGAGGACGAGTTCGTCGGCCTGCCGTTCGCGGCGGTGGTGGCGCCCGAGTTCCTGGAGCTGTGGACCGCGCGCTTTCTGGCGCGCACCGGCACCGGTCCCGAGCCCCAGCGCCACTACGAGCTGTGCTGGCTCGACAAGCAGGGCCAGCGGGTCTGGATCGAGCTGCGCGCCAGCCGCATGAGCTATCAGGGCCGGCCGGCGGTGCTGGGCATCGTCAGCGACATCAGCGAGCGCCGCCGCATCGAGCAGGCGCTGCAGGAATCGTCGGAGCTGCTGCGCGCGGACATCGACGAACGCCAGCGCATCGAGCAGGCGTTGCAGGAGAGCGAGCGCCTGTACCGCTCGATGGTCTCGGCCCTCAGCGAGGGCGTGATCATCTTCGACATTGCCGGGCGCGTGCTGGCCAGCAACCCGGCCGCCGAACGCATCCTCGGTTACAGCCAGGCGCAGATGCAGGCGGCCGACTGGAAGTGGCGCGCGCTCGAGATGTGCGACAACGAGGGCCAGCCGCTGGCGGTCGCCGAGCTGCCGCTGACCCGTGTGCTGAGCACCGGCCAGGGCCAGCAGGGCATGCAGCTGGGCGTGCGCAGCCAGGCCGGCCAGCGGCGCTGGCTCAAGCTCAATGCCGAGCCGGTGCGCTCGACCGACGGCCAGAGCGTCGTCAGCGTCGTCAGCTCCTTCACCGACATCAGCGACCGGCGCTCCAGCGAACAGCTGCTGCGCAAGCTCTCGCTGGCGGTCGAGCAAAGCCCCACCAGCATCCTGATCTCGGACCTGGCCGGCGCGATCGAATACGTCAACGCGGCCTTCACCCGCATCAACGGCTTCAGCCGCCAGGAGGTGCTGGGCCGCACGCGGCTGGAGCTGCAGCCGCAGCGCGGCCCGCGCGAGCGCGTGCAGCAGATGCGGCGGGCCGTGCAGCAGGGGCAGAACTGGTCGGGCGAGCTGCTGAACCATCGCAAGAACGGCGAGATTTTTCACGAGTTCGTCCATATGGCGCCGATCCGCCAGGCCGACGGGCGCGTCACCCATGTGCTGTCGATCGGCGAGGACATCAGCGCGCACAAGCGCCAGAGCGCCGAGCTCGACCAGCACCGCCACCATCTGCAGGAGCTGGTGCAGGCACGCACCGCCGAGCTGGCCGAGGCCACCCAGGCGGCCCAGGCCGCCAGCCTGGCCAAGAGCGCCTTCCTGGCCAATATGAGCCACGAGATCCGCACGCCGATGAATGCCATCATCGGCCTGAGCCATCTGCTGCGGCGCGACAGCCGCGATGCGCTGGCCCAGGATCGGCTGGCCAAGCTCGATGGCGCGGCCCAGCACCTGCTGCAGGTCATCAACGACATCCTCGATCTCTCCAAGATCGAGTCCGGCAAGCTGGAGTTGGAGGACCAGCCTTTCGCGCTGCGCGAGCTGCTGACGCGCTGCTGCGATCTGGTCGGCGAGCGCGCGCGCGACAAGGGCCTGCAGCTGAGCCTGATGGCAGACACGCTGCCGCCCTGGGTGCGCGGCGACGCGACCCGCCTGTCGCAGGCGCTGCTGAACCTGCTCAGCAATGCGATCAAGTTCACCGAGCAGGGCTCGGTGCGTCTGCGCGGCGAAGCGCTCAGCCCGGAGCTGCTGCGCTTCGAGGTCAGCGACACCGGCGTGGGTATCACGGCCGAGCAGCAGCAGCGCCTGTTCCGCGTCTTCGAGCAGGGCGACAGCTCGACCACGCGGCGCTACGGCGGCACCGGCCTGGGCCTGGCCATCACCCGTCACCTGGCCGAGCTGATGGGCGGCGAGGTCGGCGTCGACAGCCAGCCCGGGCGGGGCAGCCGCTTCTGGTTCACCGCGAGCTTGCCGGCGGTCGAGGAGGCCGATGCGGCCGCCGCGATGGCCTCGGCGACGGGCAGCGAGCGCGAGGCGCTGGACCAGCTGGCCAGTCGGCATGGCGGCGCGCACATCCTGCTGGTCGAGGACAACCCGATCAACCAGGACGTGGCCCAGGAGCTTCTGCATGCGGCCGGGCTGACGGTGGACCTGGCCTCGAACGGGCGGCAGGCCCTGCAGCTGGTGCAGCGCAACGACTACCAGCTGGTGCTGATGGACATGCAGATGCCGGTGATGGACGGGCTGCAGGCGACCCGCGAGATCCGCCGCCTGCCTGGCATGGCGGCGCTGCCGATTGTCGCGATGACGGCCAATGCCTTTGGCGAGGACCGCGCCGCCTGCCTGGCCGCCGGCATGAACGACCATGTCGGCAAGCCGGTGGCGCCGGCCCAGCTCTATGCGCGCCTGCTGCAGTGGCTGCCCGCGCGCGCTCACTCGGTGGAGGCGCTGCCGCCGCCGCCCGAGCCGCTGGCCGATGTGGTGGCCAGCGAGGCCGAGCTGCTGCCGGACTGGCTGACGCGGATCCCGGGCCTGGATGTGGTGCAAGGCCTGCGCTACACCGGCGGGCGGCCGGCCACCTACTGGCGCGTGCTGCAGCAGTTTGCCCACCACTTCCGGGACGGCATGCCGGCGCTGGCGGCCGGCATCGAGGTCGGCGCCGGCGACACGCTGCGGCGCTTTGCCCATTCACTCAAGGGCGCGGCGGCGGCGGTCGGGGCTCAGCAACTCAGCGAGCTGGCGGGCCTTATCGAGGCCGGCGACGAGCTGCCGGCGGCGCAGATGCGGCCGCTGGTCGAGCGCGCCTCGGCGGCCCTGGATGCGCTGGTGCAGGAGCTGCGGGCCGCGCCGCTGATGGAGGAGACGCGCCCGGCCGAGCTCGACGAGCCGGCACCCGACCCCGCCAAGCTAGCCGGGCTGGGGGCGCTGCTGGCGGCTGGAGATTTCCGCGCCGTCGAACGCTACCGCGAGCTGGCCTCGGCGCTGCGCGCCCGGCACGGGGCGCGTGCCCATGAGCTCGGCGAGCGCATCCGCGCCTTCGATTTCGAGACCGCGCTGCAACTGCTGCGCGGACTGGGCTACTGAAACGCCACCTCGGCAAAGCTGCGCAGCTTGCGGCTGTGCAGCTGGGTCAGGTGGCGCTTGCGCAGCAGCTCGACCGCGCGCAGCCCGATGCGCAGATGCTGGTCGACCCGCTCGCGATAGAACTGGTTGGCCATGCCGGGCAGCTTGATCTCGCCATGCAGCGGCTTGTCGGAGACGCACAGCAGGGTGCCGTAGGGCACGCGGAAACGGAAGCCGTTGGCCGCCAGCGTGGCGCTCTCCATGTCCAGCGCCACCGCGCGGCTCTGGCTGAAGCGGCGCTCGGGGCCGCCGTCCAGATGGTTGGGCAGCAGCTCCCAGTTGCGGTTGTCGGTCGAGGCGACGGTGCCGGTGCGGAAGATCTGCTTGAGCGCCGGGCCGGCAAGACCTGTCACCTCGGCCACCGCCTCCTCGAGCGCCTGCTGGATCTCGGCCAGCGGCGGGATCGGCACCCACAGCGGCAGCTCCTCGTCGAGCACATGGTCCTCACGCACATAGCCGTGGGCCAGCACATAGTCGCCCAGCGCCTGGCTGTTGCGCAGCCCGGCGCAGTGGCCCAGCATCAACCAGGCATGCGGGCGCAGCACCGCGATATGGTCGCTCATGGTTTTGGCATTGGCCGGGCCGACGCCGATGTTCACCATCGTGATGCCGCTGCGGTCCTGGCGGATCAGGTGGTAGGCCGGCATCTGCGGCAACCGGGGCAGGGCCTGGCCCAAGGCATCGGCTGCTTCCGCCGACAGGCCGACGCGGCGCGTGATGAGATTGCCGGGTTCGACGAAGGCGATGCAGTCGTCGTGCTCGTGTGGATTCGCCGGGTCGGGCGTGAGCGCCATCAGCTCATGGCCCAGGCGCACGAACTCGTCGATATAGAACTGGTAGTTGGTGAACAACACGAAGTTCTGGAAGTGGTCGGTCGAGGTGCCGGTGTAGTGGCGCAGCCGGTGCAGCGAGTAGTCGACCCGCGGTGCGGTGAACAGGGCCAGCGGCGCCGGCGCGCCGGGTGGGCCCTGGTGGGTGCCATTGGCGATGCCATCGTCCATCGCGGCCAGGTCGGGCAGGTCGAACAGGTCGCGCATCAGCAGGCGCCGCTCGGCGCTCAACGCGCCCTCGACATGGTCGTGCTCGCCGAGCGCGAAGTGCAGCGGGATCGGCTGGTGGCTGGTGCCCACCTCCAGGCTCACGCCGTGGTTGATCAGCAGCAGGCGGAACTGCTCCAGATAGTAGTCGCCGAACAGATCGGGCCGGGTCAGCGTGGTCTCGTAGACACCGGGCCCGGCGACAAAGCCATAGGCCAGGGTCGAGACCGCGCGCGCCACCGTGCGGGTGTGGATGCGCACAAAGGGGTAGCAGGCGCGCACCCGGCCGATCTCCTCGCCGGCGACGAAGCGCTGCAGCGCCTCGCGCAGGCTGGCGACGCTGGCGGCATAGATCTCCTGGGCGCGCGCCAGCGCGGCCTCGGCCTGGTCAAACGCGGTGGGGGCGAAGAAGGGCGGCTTGTTCATCATGGCGCCATTGTGGCGCGGCGGCGCAGGCCTCCAGCTCACCGCGCCCCAATCCCAGGTCCAGCAGCTCGCGCTCGCTCATCGCGAGCAACTGGCGGCGTTCGGTGTGCCGGCGCAGCGCCGCATGCCAGCGCTGGCTGAGGCATTGCAAAAGCGTCGGGGCGTGATCGTCTGGCATTGGGGGCTTCCGGTGGTGATGCTCGCCATGCTCGGCCCTCGGCTAAGATTTGAAAAGTTGATTCATCTGATCACAGCCAACAGGAATTCCTATGCGTAGCCTGAATCTCGACCAGTTGCGCAGCCTGGTGGCGATTGCCGACCTGGGCAGTTTCGCGGCCGCCGCCCAGGCCCTGCACCTGGCAGCGCCGACCGTCAGCCTGCAGATCAGCGAGCTGGAGGCGCGGGTCGGCGCCCAGCTGCTGCAGCGCGGCCGGCGCGGCGCGCTGCCGACCTCGGCGGGCGCCCTGCTGGTGCAGCGCGCACGCGGCCTGCTGCGCGAGGCCGAGGAAACGCTGGCCGAGCTGGACCGCCATGCCAAGGGCCTGGCGGGGCGTGTGCGGCTGGCCGCCCAAACCGGGGTGGCCGCCCATGTGCTGCCGCCGCTGCTGCTGCCGCTGGCGGCGCAGCGGCCCGAGATCGAGCTGGCACTGAGCGTGCTGGGCACCCATCACACGCTGGCGGGCCTGCTGGCCGGCACGCTGGACCTCGGCATCGTGACCCTGCCGATCGAGCCGCAGCCGGGCCTGCAGTGCCGGCCCTGGCGGCGCGATCCGATGCTGGCCTGCCTGCCGCCGCTCTGGCAGGCGCCGGCCCGCATCACGCCGGCCTGGCTGGCCGATCGGCCGATGATCGTCAATGACGCCAGCACCCAGATGCAGCGGATGACGCTGGCCTGGTTCGGCGCGGCCGGCCAGGTGCCGCGGCCCGGCATCGAGCTCAACTACACCGAGGCGATGAAGAGCCTGGTGGCGGCCGGCTACGGCGCAGCCATCCTGCCTATCGAGGCCGAAGCCCAGGACCGGCATGCGATGCAGCTGCGTCCCTTGTCGCCGCCGCTATGGCGCGAGCTGGGCCTGGTGCACCGGCCGCGCGAGCTGCTGGCGCCCTCGGTCTGGCCGGTGCTGGACGCGCTGCTGGGCGCCGCCCAGCCCAAGCCCCACACCGCTCAGGCCGCCTCCAGAACAAAGCCGACGCCGCGCACCGTGCGCACATAGCCGTCGCCGATCTTCTTGCGCAGATTGAAGATATGCACGTCCAGCGCGTGGCTGTCCGAGTGGGGCAGGGCCTGAGCCTCCAGCTCGCGGCGCGTCACGACATGGCCGCTACGCTTGATCAGGGTCAGCAGGATGCTGAACTCGGTGCGCGAGAGATTGATCGCCTGGTTGCCGCGCGTCAGCGCCATGCGGCCCTCGTCCAGCGACAGATCGCGGGCCTGCCAGGCCAGTGGCTCATCGGATGAGCCTTGCAGGCCGGAGCGCCGCGCCAGCGCGCGTAGCCGCGCCAGCAGCTCGGCGCTGGCAAAGGGCTTGACCAGATAGTCGTCCGCGCCGCTGTCCAGGCCTTCGAGCCGGTCCTCGATGCCGTCGCGCGCGGTGATCACGATGACGGGCAATTGCGGGTCCTGCTGGCGCAGCTTCAGCAGCAGCGCCAGCCCGCAGCCATCGGGTAAACCCAGGTCCAGCACCAGGGCGTTGAAGCGCCGCTCCAGCAGCTGCTGCTGCGCGTCGACCAGGCGTCGCACCCAGACCAATTCATGACCGCCCTCGCTCAGTAGCGCATGCAGTGAGCGTCCCAGCTCCAGGTCGTCCTCTACCAGGCAGATCTTCATCGCCGCGTCCTTCTGTGGCGTCGCATCGGTGCACTCTTAATCATCTCTTGAGCCACCACGAACGCTATCCATCGGATGATTCATACAACCAATAGCGTACCAGTGCCCCCTTGCACCGGACAGCGGGAAAAACCAGAGGAGTGTGGCGAGATGCGAGTGTTCAAGGGCCTTCTGGCCGTTTCTGTCGGTTCGGCCATCTGGGTCATGTCGGCTATTGCTGCGCTTGCGGCCCCGACGACGACGATGGCGCCGGCCGCGCAGATGCTGCCCAGCAAGGCGCAGTTCGACACCCTGTTTCCGCAGCGCATTGCCTTCTACAGCTACGAGGGTTTTGTCGCTGCCGTGCGCCAGACCCCGGGCTTCGCTGCCTGGGGCAGCGTCGAGCAGCGCAGCCAGGAGATGGCCGCCTTTCTGGGGCAGATCGCCCATGAGTCGGACGAGTTGCGCGCCCAGCGCGAGTACCGCAAGGAGAACTGGGGCCACTACTGCCGCCAGGGGCCGGGCGAGTCCTGCGCGCCGGGCCAGCAGTATTACGGGCGCGGCCCGATCCAGCTGAGCTGGAACTACCAGTACAAGCGCGCCGGCGACTTCCTCGGCCTGGACCTGTGGTCCGACCCTGATCTGGTCGCGCGCGACGCCACCGTCGCCTGGCGCACCGCCCTCTGGTACTGGATGACCCAGCCCGGCGAGTCGACTCGTTCGCCGCACCAGGCGCTGCGCGACCAGCTCGGCTTCGGCGCCACCACGCGCGCCATCAACGGCACGCTGGAGTGCGACAAGCCAGCCGACCCCGACGCGCTGCGCAAGAACCTGCGCCGTATCGATTTTTACAAACACGCCAGTCAGCTGTTTGGCGTTCCCCTCTTGCACCCGTTGGGGTGCTGATTACCGGAGTCCAAGACCATGCGAGAGAAGAAGACGATGCACAGACAGTCCGCCATCGCAGCCGCCGTGCTGCTGAGCCTGAGCCTGCCCGCCCAGGCACAGGAAACCCCCAAGCAGGACGGCGCCAAGAAGCTGGAGACCGTCGTGGTCACCGGCATCCGCGCCAGCCTCAAGAAGGCGCTGGACACCAAGCGCGATGCCGAATCCATCATCGATGTCGTCACCGCCGAGGACGTGGGCAAGTTCCCGGCCACCAATGTGGCCGAGGCCATCACGGTGATTCCCGGCGTGACCATCGACAAGGCCTTCGGCCAGGGCGAGAAGATCTCCATCCTGGGCACCGACCCGGCGCTCAACCGCACCCTGCTCAACGGCCAGGCGATCGCCTCGGGCGACTGGTTCATGGCCGAGCAGCAGGGCCGCAGCTTCAACTACACGCTGCTGGCACCGCAGCTGGTCAACAAGGTCGAGGTGCACAAATCGCCGGAGGCCTGGCTGGATGAAGGCTCGGTGGGCGGCACGGTCAATATCAGCACCCGCAAGCCGCTGGACATGAAGGCCCTGACCCTGGCCGGCTCGGCGAGCTATCTCTACAACGACCGCATCGGCAGCGGCAAGCCCACGCTGTCGGGCCTGTTCGGCTGGAAGAACGAGGCCAACACCTTCGGCATGCTGGTGTCGGCGCAGCGCTCGGAGGAGCGCATCCGTCGCGACGGTGTCGAGTCCTACGGCACCGTGCGCGGCAGCGCCTACATCAACGGCTCGGGCGGCTCGCCCAACTCGGTCACCACCACCAGCACCGACTGGTCGCAGAACCCGCCGGCGACCATGCCGCCGAGCTGCGTCGGCGACTGCCGCACCACGCTGCTGGCCAACCCGAACGCGATCGCGCCGAACTCGATCAGCGCCCACTACTTCGACCAGACCCGGGATCGCGACACGCTGTCGCTGTCGCTGCAGGCCAAGCCGCACAAGAAGCTCGACGTCGAGTTCAATCTGCTGGACGTCAAGGCCAAGTACGACAACATCACGCACTCGATGTTTGCCTTCAACGGCAACCCCTGGAACTCGCTGAACGCGCTGACCGACCTGACCGTGGATGGCGGCGTCATCACCAAGGCCTCGTTCCGCAACGGGCTGACGGTCTATGACCTGATCAACCGCCGCGCCACGGTGGACACCGATTCCAAGGACCTGAAGCTGACCTGGAAGGAAGACCGCTGGTTCGCCTCGGCCCATGCCGGCAGCTCCAAGGCCACCGGCGGTACCGACCGCCAGGTGTTCGGTGAGTTCCTCGGCAAGGCCCATTACAACTATGACCTGAGCGGCTCGGTGCCCAAGCTGAACTTCACCGGCTACCAGACCGCGCAGCTCAGAGATATCGCCGTGCACATGCCCCCGGCCAAGGTGGGCAACCCGATGAATGACCCGCAGGGCTTCCGCATCAGCGGCGGCAATCCCGACCCCTGGCACACCAACCCGCCGAACGCGACCAACTGGGCGGCGGGCTGGGGCGGCAATATCGTCGCCAAGCCGACCAGGGACGAGGAGAAGTACTTCCAGGCCGACTTCGGGCTCAAGTTCGTCGATTCGCCGATCCACCAGGTCCGCTTCGGCGTCAAGCGCCGCGAGCATGAAACCGCGCAAACCATGGCCGGCATTTCGCTCGCCGCGATCGAGGGCTATGGCGATCTGAGCGCCACCCAGTTCAGCCCGAAACCGGTGCCCAGCGGCTATCTCGCCGGCTTCGGTGACGTGGGCGATCTCAACAAGCGCTTCATGATCGACGGCTGGGCCCTGGCCGACTACATCAACAGCGGCAAGTGGCTGGCGCCCTGGCAGACCATGCCCACGCCGAGCACCTTCAGCGACCCCTCCTATGCCGCCAACACCTGGGCTGTGAAGGAGACCGTCAACGCCGGCTATGTGCAGGCCGACTTCAGCCAGGACCGGCTGCGCGGCAATGTCGGCGTGCGCCTGGTCAAGACCGAATCCAACAGCATGGGCTGGGCCTGCACCGTCAACACCAGCCCCTGTCCGGCCGACAAGTACGCCCCGACCAGCGTCAAGAAGAGCTACACCAACACCCTGCCTAGCCTGAACGTGGTCTATGACCTGAACGACAGCGTGGTGCTGCGCGGCTCGGCGGCCAAGGTCATGGCGCGCCCGAACTACGGCGATATGTCCAGCTATCTGTGGATCGGTGACGCGACCCTGACCGGCGGTGGCGGCAACCCCGACCTGAAGCCCTACAAGTCCACCAATCTGGACTTCTCGGCCGAGTGGTACTTCGCCAGCAACGCCATCCTGGCCGGCACCGTGTTCCACAAAAAGGTGGACGACTACGTCCTGACCACCACCCGCAAGGAGACCCATTACAACCAGAACCAGCAGAGGAACACCGAGTACGACATCTCGCGTCCCAGCAATGCCGGCAGCGCCACGATCAAGGGCTTCTCGCTGGCCTACCAGGCGACCTTCGGCAACGGTCTGGGCCTGCTGACCAACTACACCCATGCCGAGGCCAAGGCAGCGACGGGCGCCCGCCTGCCCTTCAACTCCAAGCATCAGGTGACCTTCAGTCCCTTCTACGAGACCGACCGCTGGAGCGCTCGCACCACCTACTCCTGGCGTTCCAAGTACTACACCCAGGCCGACCGTGGCAACTTCCTGGTCACCGACGACTACGGTTCGCTGGAAGCCAATGTCAACTTCAAGATCACCGACAAGCTGACCCTGGGGCTGGACGCGATGAATCTGCTGGACAGCGAGTACCGCTCCTACGCCGAAGTGGCCGGGGTGGCGGCCACCGAGAAGCTGACGCGCGGCATCTACAAGACCGGCCGCCGCTATATGGCCACGCTGCGCTTCACCTACTGATGCAGCGCCGGCAACACGCAGCTGTTGCCGTTCTCTGCCGCCTTCTCTGATGTCAAAGGGCCTGGGATTTCCAGGCCCTTTTTTTGGTCGCGAGCTAGGCCGCCGGGAAGCTCAGGCTGACGCACAGGCCTCGGCCATCGGGGCCGTCGTCCATGCGCAGCTGTGCGCCATGCTGGGCCGCTGCGCGCTCGACGATGGCCAGGCCCAGGCCGCTGCCGGGCTGCTCGCCGTCGTGCAGGCGGAAGAAGCGCTCGAACACCTTCTGGCGCAGTGCCACCGGGATGCCCGGGCCCTGGTCGCAGACCGACAGGCCCAGGCCGCCCTCGGGCTGTGGCGCCAGCCGCACCAGCACCTGGCTGCCGGGCGGCGAGTATTTGACGGCGTTGTCCACCAGGTTGTCGATCAGCGAGCCCATGTTCTCGCGGTTCATGCGGATCCGGCATTCCTCGGGCGCGCTCAGCTCCACCTCGATGCCGCGCCGCAGTGCCAGCTGGCTGGCCAGCACGATGCGGTCGCGCGTCAGCGTCACCAGGTCATGCTCGCGCATGTCCATCGCGTCCAGATCGGCGCCCGAGCGCGCCAGCGCCAGCAGCTGGTGTACCGTGTGGGTGGCGCGTTTGACGCCCTCGGTCAGGCGCTGTGCGGCCTCGGCCTGGCGCGCTGTCGCGGCGCTGCCCTCCAGTTGCTCGGCGTTCAGCTGTATCACCGCCAAGGGCGTCTTCAGCTCGTGAGCAGCGTCGAGCAGGAACTCGCGCTCGCGCTCCAGGCGCTGCTGCAGCCGGTTCATCAGCGCGTTGACCGAATTGACGACCGGCGCCAGCTCCACATAGGGCGAGCTGGGCAGCGGCGACAGGTCCTTGGCCGAGCGCTGCGAGATCTGCGCGCCGATGCGCCGCAGCGGCGCGAAGCCGCGCCGGAACAGCAGCCAGACCGGCAGTACCAGCAGCGGCAGGCCGTAGAGCAGCGGGCGGGCGTAGTAGCTGAAGCCCTTGACGCTGAAATGCCAGTCGCCCGGCATCTCCTGCCAGCGCCGCACGGTCAGGCCTTGCTCGGGCGCGCTGGCCTCGGTGTAGAGCCAGAGCTTGTCGCTCTCCAGCCGGTCCAGCTGTGGCGGTGCGCGGTCCTTGGGATCGGGGGGCGCGAGCTGCTGGCGCAACTGGCCGTGCTGCCAGACCTGCACCACGCTGTGTGGCGTCCGATGGCCCTTCTGGCGCCATTCGGCATTGCGCAGCTCCTCCAGATCGCCCAGCGCGGCATTGATGGCGGCGGGGTCGTCGAGCTTGTCCTGCAGCTGGGCCCGCACCAGCTGGGCCCAGAGCTTGTTTTCAGCCTGGCCGTTGCGGCTTTGCAGCAGGCTGATGTCGGCCAACTCGCGCACGATCAACCCGGCCCAGGTCAGGAAGATCACCGCGAACACCGCGCCCATGGTGCGGTTGAACAGGGATCGGTGCGCCGGCGGCGGGGCGGTCTCGGCGCTCATGCCTGGCTCTCCACCAGAAAGCCGACGCCGCGCACGGTGCGGATATAGCCCTCGCCAAGCTTTTTGCGCAGGTTGAAGATGTGCACATCCAGGCTGCGTCCGTCGGTATGGGTCAAGGCCTTGGCCTCCAGTTGTCTTCGGGTGATCACGCGATCCGGCAGCTTCAGCAGAGCCAGCAGGATGGCGAACTCGGTGCGCGAGAGATTGATGCGCTCCTCGGCGCGCGTCAACACCATGCGGTGCTCGTCCAGGGTCAGGTCCTTGAGCCGCCACTCATGCGGCAGATCGGCCGCCGCGCCGGCCGCACGACGGGTCACCGCGCGCAGCCGCGCCAGCAGCTCGGCGCTGGCAAAGGGCTTGACCAGATAGTCGTCGGCGCCGCCGTCGAGCCCGTCCAGCCGGTCCTCGATGCCGTCACGGGCGGTGATCAAGAGGATGGGCAGCTTCTTGTCGATCTGGCGCAGCTGGCGCAACAGGCCCATGCCGTCGCCGTCGGGCAGGCCCAGGTCCAGCAGCACGGCGTCGAAGGCCTGCTCGCTGGTCCAGTAACGCGCATCCGAGGCGCGGCGCACCCAGACCGCCTCGTGGCCGCTTTCCTGCAGCAGGGCTTGCAGCGAACGCCCGAGCTCGAGATCGTCTTCCACCAGGCATATCTTCATGACGGCGCACTGTAGCAACAGCGGCTTTAACAGAGGCTTAACGCAGCCTTGAGGCTTCCTAAAACGAGCACTCGCGATAGTCCGGCCTCGAAGTCACGAGACGGATGTTCATGGAGGAGATGCTTGTGAAGATGCTGAACGGGGCGCTGGCCGCCCTGCTGCTGGCGGCCTGTGCCGCCTGTGTGGGCAGCGGCGCCGAGCCCGAACCCGAGCCGGGCATGGCCGCGCAGTTCCTGCCCAGCCGGGCGCAGTTCGATGCGCTGTTCCCCGACCGGCTGAGCTTCTACAGCTACGAGGGCTTTGTGCAGGCCGCCGCCAGCTATCCGGACTTCGCCGGACGCGGCAGCGACGCGGTGCGCCGGCGCGAGATGGCGGCCTTCCTGGCCAATATCGCCCATGAGTCCGACTTCCTGCGTGCGCTGCGCGAGTACAACCAGGCCAACCACAACAACTACTGCCGCCAGGGCCCCGGCGAGAGCTGCGCGCCCGGCCAGCAGTATTACGGCCGCGGCCCTATCCAGCTGAGCTGGAACTACCAGTACCTGGCGGCCGGCCAGGCCCTGGGCCTGGGCCTGGCGCTTTGGGCCGACCCCGATCGTGTGGCGCGTGACGCCACGATCGCCTGGCAGACGGCCATCTGGTACTGGATGACCAACAACGGCCCGGGCTCCATGCCGGCCCACCAGGCCATCGTCTCCGACGCCGGCTTCGGCGAGGCGGTGCGCTCGATCAATGGCGCCCTCGAATGCGACAAGGCCCCCGATGCGCCAACGGCCCGCAATCTGAACCGGCGCATCGCGCTGTTCCGCGACTACAGCGCGCTGTTCAAGGTGGAGCCGGGCCAGGGGCTCGGCTGCTGAGGCGCCGGCGCGGGCACTCCATTCATCCGACCCCGCAAGATCAACCACGAAGGAGACATAGTGAAGAAGAAAGCCATGGGATCCACCGCAGCGCGTCTGCATCGCAGCGCGGCCAGCCTGGCCGCCAGCGCGCTGGTGATGAGCCTGAGCCTGCCCGTGCTGGCGCAGGCGCCGGCCGACGCAAGGAGCGCGCAGTCGCGACCAGCCAAGGAGGGCAGCGAGGTCAATGAGCTGCCCCAGGTGACCGTGACGGCGACCCGCCGGACCACCCATCTGCTGAAGACGCCGGTGGCCGTCTCGGCCTTGAAGGCCGACGATCTGGTCCGCGAGAACGTGAAGGAGATCCGCAACCTCAGCGGCATGGTGCCCAATGTGCAGTTCGGCCTGTCGCCGGCCGACTCCGGGGTGGCGATGTCGATCCGCGGGGTCAGCTCGACGAACTTCACCGAGATCGGCGATCCGGCCGTCGGTGTGCATATCGACGGCGTCTACTCACCGCGTCCGCAGGGGGCGCTGGCGCTGATGTTCGACCTCGACGGCATCGAGGTGCTGCGCGGCGCGCAAGGCACCTTGTTCGGCCGCAGCTCGACGGCCGGCGTGATCAATGTGCTGTCGGCCAAACCCGACTTCAAGTCCGACTATGGCTGGACCTCGCTGCAGCTCAGTGACTACAACGGCCGCCAGCTGCGCAGCGTCTACAACAAGTCGCTCGGCGAGCGCTTCGCGCTGCGCATGGCCTATATGCGCGACACCCGCGATGGCTTCATCAGCCAGGAGCGTGATCTGACCGACCGGGGTTACCGCGTCCCCGATGGCAAGGGCGGCTTCAAGTTCACGCCGGACGGCAAGCCCGATGTGGATCAGCGCCTGAACCGCGTACTCAAGCCCAGCGACCATTACTACAACTCCAACCAATGGGCCGGCCGCCTCAGCGCCCGCTGGGCGCTGTCGCCGCAGCTCGATCTGCAGAGCACGGTCGAGCGCTTCCACAACAAGGGGGCCGGCGAGGTCTATCTGCGCGATTGCGGCATGGCGGCGGGTTCGCGCTGGGCCTGCGGTCCGGAAGGGCAGTGGCATGCCAAGATCAATGTGCCGGGCAAGATCGACATGAGCCTGGACACCCTGCGCAACAACCTGAACTGGAAGTTCAGCGACAGCGCCGAGCTGTCCTTGAAGAACTCCTACTCGGTGCAGAAGCGCGTCCAGCATCAGGACAATGACGGCGGCCTGCATCCGCTGGACAGCGAGGTCTGGGTCTACAACCCAGGCAGCAGCTCGCTGAGCGGCTCCCGGCCGCATGTGACCGACGAGGCCACCTATGTGCTGGGCTCGCGCTACCGCACCATGGTCAACGAAATCCAGATCAAGCAGGACACCAAGCAATGGCGCTATGTCGCGGGCTACTTCGATATGCGCGAGAAGAACGCCATCGACCAGGCCCAGGATCGCTTGACCAATGGCGGTACTGCCCTGCCGGCCGGACATTTCTGGAGCCAGACCGATCGCCGGGTCGAGTCCAAGGCCTTCTTCGCCCAAGGTGACCTGAAGCTGGGCGAGCAGTGGACCGCGACCGTGGGCTTGCGCATCAGCGAAGACACGCGCGCCGATCTCGCGGGTCGCAGCTCCGAGAACTATGGCGGCGGGACCTGGTACTACAACGGCAAATACACGCCGCCGCCGCTGAGTGCCGGAATTCCCCACAACGGCACCGACCTGACTTTCGAGATGGGTCCCTGGGCCGGCCTGGGCATCTATCCGAACAATGTCGGGCTGAACACGCACTCGGACACCTACAAGTCCAAGACCTACCGCCTGGGCCTGCAGTACGACCTCGACAAGTCCCAGATGCTGTTCGCGTCCTTGGCGACCGGCTACCGGCCCGGTGGCTTCTCCGACCCGGCCGACAAATGCGGGGAGAGGAAATACAAATGCGCCGACCCGGCCATGGAGGCGAGCCGGATGTACTTCCGCGAGTACGACTCGGAGACCACCAAGAACCTGGAGCTGGGCTACAAGGCCAGCCTGCTGAACCGCAAGCTGGACCTGAGCGTCGTGCTGTTCAACACCGACTTCGAAGGCATGCAGTACACCGATATGCACACGATAGGTGCTCGCCAGCCCGTGGGCAGCGAGAACTGCAGCGGCACATCGACGACCTGCCTGGTACGCGGTTGGACCACCCAGAACATCGGCAGCGCCAGCATCCGCGGGCTGGAGCTGGAGTTCAAGGCGCTGCCATGGCGCGACGGTCGACTGTCGGGCTACGCCTCGCTGCTGGATACCAGCATCAAGAAGTGGCACACCTTCAGCGATGAATGGCTGTGCGGTGACCGTGCCAACACGGCCAACCCATGCCCGCCGCTGTATGTCGGGTCGGATCCGCTGCTGGCCTCGAAGCGGCCTTACGACGTGCGCGGCAAGCAGCTGCCGAACTCGCCGAAATACTCGTTTGCGCTCAACTATGCGCATGACTTCGATATCGCCGATGACCTGGTGCTCACGCCCTCGCTGAGCTACCGCTGGCAGAGCAAGATGTACTTCCGGGCACGCAATCTGGATGACGCGAGTCTGGGTCAGTTCCAGAAGTCATACGGCAATATCAATGCCGCCGTGAAGCTGGCCGATGGCAAGGGGCGCTGGGACGTCGAGCTCTGGGGTACCAACCTGAGCGACAGCGTGGTCAAGACCTTCATCGACGCCAGCCCTGTCGGCGGCCATGTGCGCGCCACCTTCGCCCCGCCGCGCATGCTGGGCGTGCGGGCCACCGTCTACTACTGAGCCGAGGGCAGCACCGTCCTCCCCACCTCGCAGCGACGCTGCGAGGTGGGTTTTTTGCAGTTTTCTTAATTCAATATTGAACCCGCTGCCTGCCGATACCGGCGACAGTTGTAGGCCCTGATGTTTTCCCCCGGCCGGCCTGACGCGGCCTGTTCCCTGACGCTCTCGATGCTGTGTGTTCTCTCTTGCCGGCCGATGGGCCATTGCCGATGACGGCGCCTCTGATGCCCTGGCCGCGCGAGCTGCGCCGCCTTGAGGGGCTACCGGTCCAGGACGGGCAGCATCTGCCGGCCACCCGCGCAGCTCTGCGCCGCAGCGCTGGTACCGGCGAGTTGACCCTACTGCTCGACACCCCCGACGACGGCGCGCCGCCGCCGCCTGACATGGACGAGCGCTACCGCCTGGCGTTGCGCGTGGATGGCTTCGTGCTGCACGCCGCCACGGTGTTCGGTGCGCTGCGCGGCCTGCAGACGCTGAGCCAGCTGCGCGCCGGGGATGGCAAGACCTGGCCCTGCGTCGAGATCGTCGATGCGCCGGCCTATCCCTGGCGCGGCCTGCTGATCGATGTGGCGCGGCGCTGGCTGCCGCTGGCGGTGCTGAAGCGCCAGCTCGACGGCATGGCCGCCGCCAAGCTCAATGTGCTGCACTGGCACCTGACCGATGACCAGGGCTGGCGCCTGGCCTCCGATCGCTACCCGCGCCTGCAGACCCATGCCAGCGGCGGGCAGTGCTACAGCCTCGCCGAGGCGCGCGAGCTGGTGGCCTATGCGAGCGAGCGCGGCATCCGCGTCGTGCCCGAGCTCGATGTGCCGGGCCACACGACGGCGCTGGCCGCCGCCTATCCTGAGCTGTTCAGCGCGCCTGGCCCTTACGAGATCGAGCGCGGCTTCGGCGTCTTCAAGCCCAGCCTCGATCCGCGCAAGCCCGAGGTCTACGAATTCCTCGATCACATCCTGGCCGAATGGGCCACGGTCTTCCCCGATCCCTTTGTGCATATCGGTGGCGACGAGGTCGAGGGCAGCCATTGGCAGGCGCTGGGCCTGGCGCCGCGCGCCGCCCAGGCCTTTTTCAATCGCCGGCTGCTGGAGATCCTGGCCCGGCACGGCAAGACCATGCTGGGCTGGGACGAGCTCGGCGAGGACGAGGCGCTGCCGGCCGGGGTGATGGTGCAGTCCTGGCGCGGGCCCGACAGCCTGGCCCGTCTGGCGCGGCGCGGCCATGCGGTGCTGCTGTCGGCCGGCTTCTATCTGGACCAGCCCCATGCCAGCGCCTATCACTGGCGCCGATCCATCCTGCCGCCGGCCGCGCCGCAGCTGCGCAGTCGGCCCGGCGAGCTGGCACGCCACTGGCGTCTGCATCTGGATCTGGGCGTGCAGCAGCTGCGCGCCGAGCTGGCGCTGATCGAGGACAAGGCCGGCCAATGGCGCGGCTGGATCGCCTTCGAGGGCCAGGCTCCGCTGGCTCTGCAGACCCTGGTCTGGCGTGGTGCCGAGCTGTGCTTTGGTCTCGATACCTGGATGGGTGAGCTCAGCGCGAGGCTGCACGAGGAAGCGTCATCGGCACGGCTGCAGGGTGTGATTCGTATTGCCAATGTGCTTTACCCGGCCGAGGGCGAGGCCCTGTATGCGCCGGACGAGTCGAGCGCGGCGCCGGCGCCGCTGGATGAGGCGGGGCTCGCGCGGGTGCGCGGGGCCGAGGCGGCGCTGTGGAGCGAGCTGGTCGACGCCCACAACATCGATCTGCGCCTGTGGCCGCGCCTGTTCGCCGTGGCCGAGCGCTTCTGGTCGGCCGCGCCGCCACCCGGCGAGGCGGCCATGCTGCAGCGCCTGGACGCGGTCTCGCAGTGGGCCGTGCGCGAGCTTGGCCTGCAGCACGAGGCCCAGCATCGCCAGGGTCTGCTGGCCTTGGTGGACGGCGACGAGCGCGCGCTGGCCGAGCTGCAGCGCCTGGTGCGCCTGCTCGAGCCGGCCGGCTATTACGCCCGCCAGCACCGCAAGAAGCTGGAGGGCCGCTACCACCTGGACGAGCCGTTGAACCGCCTGGCCGATGTGCTGCCGGCCGAGAACCGGCTGATGCAGGAGCTGGCGCGAGCACCCGTCGACGCGGCGCGCTGGCGCGCGCTGCTGGCCGAAGACTGGAGCGGGCTGCCGGCCCTGCTGCATGACTACGCCGGTCTGGCGGCGCTGCTGCCGCTGGCCGAGCGTCTGCCCGGGCTGCGCGTGCTGGGCCTGGAGCTGCTGGATGCTGTCGAGCAGGGCCAGGTCTTGCCCGAGGCGCGGCGGCGCGCCGCCCAGCAAACGCTGGACGCCGCAGCGCCCATGGTCGACGAGGTGGTGCTGGCCCTGGTGCCGGCGCTGGAGAGCCTGTTGGAGGCCTGTTCATGAGAGCAAGCCTGATGCTGCTGTGGCTGGGCCTGGCGCTGCCGGCGGCCGCCCAGCCCCTGGACCTGCTGCACTGGTGGACCTCGGGCAGCGAGGCCCAGACCCTGGCCGAAGTGCGCCAGACCGCGCGGGCGGCCGGGGTGGACTGGCGCGAGTCGCCGGTGGCCGGGGCCGGCAATGCCAACACCCTGTTGAAGACTCGCTTCCTGTCCGGCCATCCTCCGGCGCTGGCCCAGCTCGACAAGGCGGTCTGGGTCTGGGGCGAGGCCGTGCCGCTGGCCGACCTGACGGCGGTGGCCCGGTCCCAGCGCTGGGGCCAGGTCTTGCCGGCGGCAATCTACACCGAGCTGCTCTACCAGGACAAGGCGGTGGCTGTGCCCATCAATGTGCACCGTCTCAACAGTCTGTGGAGCAACACGGCCCTGCTCAAGCGCCATGGCCTGGCCGTGCCGCGCAGCTGGCCCGAGTTCTTCGCGGCCGCTGAAGCGCTGCAGGCGGCCGGCGTGATCCCGCTGGCCATCGGCGGCTCGGTGGGCCAGCAGTTCAGCGTGTTCGCCAACGTCGTGCTGGGGCAGGGCGGGCCGGACTTCTTCCGCCAGGCCCTGGTCAAGGGCGATGCCGCGCTGCTGGGCGGGCCGCAGATGCTCGCGATGCTGCGCGACTTCAAGCGGGTCAAGCGCTATACCGATGCCGGCCAGGTCGGGCGTGACTGGGCCGTGGCCACCAGCCTGCTGATTCAGGGCAAGGCGGCAATGCAGTTCACCGGCGACTGGGCCAATGGCGAGTTCCTGAAGGCCGGCTGGGTGGCCGGACGCGACTATGAATGCACGGCCGCGCCGGGCCATGGCGATCTGCACTACTTCGAGTTCGACCGCATCCTGTTCTTCAAGCCGGTCAGCCCGGCCCAGGCGCGCCAGCAGGCACGGCTGGCCGAGGCCTTGCTGCAGCCCGAGGCATCGACGCGCTTCGCGCGCAGCAAGGGCGGCATCCCGGTACGGGTCGATGCCGATCTGGCCGGCTTCAATGCCTGCGCCCAGCGTTCCTATGCCGACTTCAAGAAGAGCGGCGCCGACGGCCGCCTGACCCTGGCCCTGGGCGCCCAGCTGCCCGAGGCCACGCACGGCGCCTACCGCGATGTGGTGGCAGCGTTCTGGGCCAGCGAACGGATGACGGCCGAGCAGGCCCAGGCCCGCCTCGTGAAGGCGTCCAGAGTGGTCGATTGATGAAGATGAAGTTGCAACACCACCACCTGCCGCCGCTGCTGATCGCGCCCTCGCTGATCATCTGCCTGTTGTTCTTCTATGGTTTCATGGCCTGGACCGGCTGGATCTCGCTGACCCGCTCGGGCCTGCTGCCCAGCAACGAGTTCGTCGGCCTGATGCAGTACCAGCGCCTGTTTGCCGATGAGCGCTGGCTGGTCGCGCTGGCCAATCTTGCCCGCTTCGCCGGCCTCTTCATCATGATCCCCTTGGCTTTTGGTCTGCTGCTGGCGGTGCTGCTGGACCAGAAGCTGCGCGCCGAGGGCGCGCTGCGCCTGATCTATCTGCACCCGATGGCGCTGTCGCTGATCGTCACCGGCACGGTCTGGCGCTGGCTGCTGGACCCGGAACTGGGCCTGCCGCAAGGGGTGCGACAGCTCGGCTTCACTGCCTTCCGCTTCGACTGGCTGGCCGACGAGCAGATGGCGCTGTACACGCTGGTGATCGCGGCGGTCTGGCAGATCACCGGTTTTGTGATGGCGGTATTCCTGGCCGGCCTGCGCGGCGTGGACGACGCGGTGGTCAATGCCGCCCGGCTTGACGGCGCGCGCGGCTTCACGCTGTACCGCCGCATCCTGCTGCCGACCCTGGGCCCCAGCCTGTTCTCGGCCCTGCTGGTGCTGCTGCCGGCCTCGATCAAGAGCTTCGACCTGGTGGTGGCGCTGACCGATGGCGGGCCCGGCCACGCCAGCGAGCTGCCGGCCCTGTATATGTTCCAGATGGCTTTCGAGCGCAGCCGCCTGGGTCTGGGCGCGGCCAGCGCGATGGTGATGATGATGATGGTGTTGTCAATTGCACTGCCCTATGCCTATGCACGTGGCCGTGCCAGCAAGCGCCAGGGGGCAGGTCATGCTTAAGCGCAGCCTCGCCTATGCGCTGGCGGCGCTGTTTGCGATCTACTTCATCCTGCCGCTGGCCTTCATGCTCCTGAACTCCTTCAAGAGCGCGGCCGAGCTGCAGCAGGGCGGCTTTCTGGGTTGGCCGCAGGTGCCGGGTCTTGAGGGCTGGCGCCAGGCCTGGGCCGCCCTGGGCGGCAGCTTTGGCAACAGCCTGCTGCTGGCGCTGCCGGTGGTGGCGGCGTCCAGCCTGCTGGCGGCGCTGAACGGCTTCATCTTGTGCAAGTTCCGCTTTCGCGGCAGCGAGGCGATCTTTCTGCTGCTGCTGGTGGCGCTGTTCCTGCCGATCAAGGTCTATCTGCTGCCGCTGGCCATCAGCCTGGCCAGGCTGGGCCTGGACAAGTCACTGGGCGTCTTGATCGCCATCCATGTGATCTACAGCCTGCCGCTGGCGCTGTTCTTCCGTAACCATTACCTGGGCTTCCCGGACGAGCTGCTGCGCGCCGCCCGCATCGACGGCGCCGGCTTCTGGGCCCTGTTCACCCGCATCGTGCTGCCGCTGTCCAAGCCGGTATTCGTCGTCGTCGTGATCCTGCAGTTCACGACGATCTGGAACGAATACCTGTTCGGCCTGGTCTTCACCGGCGACGGCGACCGGCCCATCACCGCCGCGCTGGCCCAGCTCGGTGCGGCCGGCGAGGGCGGGGTCAAGCAATACAACGTCGAGATGGCCGGCGCCCTGCTGGCAGCCCTGCCGACGCTGGCCGTCTACCTGCTGGCCGGCCGGCATTTCACCCGCGGCCTGGTGGCCGGTGCAGTCAAAGGTTGAGTACGAGAATGAGCGGGCTTGCGATCAAGAATTTGAGCAAGGGCTTCGGTGCCCAGGCGGTGCTGAGGAATATAGAACTGGAGATTGCCGACGGCGAGTTCCTGATACTGGTCGGGCCTTCGGGCTGCGGCAAGTCCACGCTGTTGAACCTGATCGCCGGGCTGGAGACGCCGGACGCCGGCGAGATCCATATCGGCGGCCGGCGTGTTGAACGCTTAAGCCCGCAGGACCGCGACATCGCGATGGTGTTCCAGAGCTATGCGCTCTACCCGAACATGACGGTGGCGCAGAACCTCGGCTTCGGTCTGGAGATGCGCAAGGTGCCCAGGTCCGAGCGCGAGGCCACGGTGGCGCGCGTGGCCGAGATGCTGCATCTGCAGACCCTGCTGGCGCGCCGGCCCGGCCAGCTCTCGGGCGGGCAGCGCCAGCGCGTCGCGATGGGGCGGGCGCTGGCCCGCTCGCCCAAGGTGTTTCTGTTTGACGAGCCGCTGTCCAATCTCGATGCCAAGCTGCGGGTGGAGATGCGCGCCGAGATCAAGCTGCTGCAGCAGCGCCTGGGCACGACGTCCGTCTATGTCACCCACGACCAGGTCGAGGCCATGACCCTGGGCCAGAAGATCGCGGTGATGAAGGACGGCCAGATCCAGCAGTTCGGCACGCCGGCCGAGATCTATGCCCGGCCGGCCAATGTCTTTGTTGCCGGCTTCATGGGCGCGCCGGCGATCAACTGGTTGCGCGTGCGCGTCGATGTCGAGGACGGCACGCCCTTGCTGCGCCTGGCCGGCGCCGGCAGTCGCATGGGCCTGGCGCTCGCCAATCCGCGCCTGGCCGCCTGGGCCGGCCGCGAGCTGCTGCTGGGCCTGCGGCCCGAGCTGATCGTCAATGCCCTGGGTGAGGCGCCGCCGGGCGGCCATCGCTTCGAGGCCGCGGTCGAGCTGCTCGAGCCAACCGGCGCCGACACCTATGTGATGGTCGCGCTGGATGGCCAGCGCCTGTGCTGCCGCATCCAGCCCAGCTGCGGGGCCATGACCGGCGCCGCGCTGGCGCTGGACATCCTCCCGCACGAGTGCCTGCTGTTCGACTCGGACAGCGGCCTGCGCGTCGGCTAGGCTCGTCGATCATGCCCAATCGTCGCGACACCCTGCTGTTGACTCTTGCCGCCCTGCCCATCATGAGCGCTGCCTCCACCTCCGCCGCTGGCCATCAGGCCCTGACCGTCTATATCGGCGGCTATGCCCCCAAGTCGCGTGGCATCCATCGCTTTCGCCTCGACCCGGTCAGCGGCGCATTGACGCCGCAAGACCTGACCTCCAATGAACTGAGCCCCAGCTGGCTGGCGCTGGACACCGGCCGCCGGCTGCTTTACAGCGCCAATGAGAGCGGCGCCTCGGTCGGTGCCTATGCGCTGGCGGCTGACGGCGCGCTGCGTCCGCTGGCCTCGGCCGAGTCGGGCGGGGCCGGCCCGGTGCATCTGAGCCTGCATCCGGCGGGCCGTCATCTCTTCGTCGCGAACTATGGCGGGGCCACGGTGGCCGTGCTGCCGCTGCTGGACGATGGCCGGCCGGGCGCGGCCCTCGAGGTGCGTCCCACCGCCTTCGCGCCGGCGCTGCGGCCCGGGCCGCAGCGTGCTGCGCGTGCCCCTGAGGGCAGTTTTGCGATCAGCGGCCACGACGCCGCCCATGCCCATATGGCGGCCAGCGATCCCAGCGGACGCTTTGTGATCGTCTGCGATCTGGGCCTGGATCTGCTGATCGTCTGGCGCTTCGACGCCGCCACCGGCCGCCTGAGCGCGCCTCAGGCCACACCGGTCTCGCCGGGTGCCGGGCCGCGTCATTTCGTCTTTCATCCACAGCGCCCCGAGCTGGTCTATGTGCTCAACGAGGAAGCCTCGAGCTTGAGCTGGCTGCGCCTGGATGCAGCCGCAGGCCGGCTCGTGCCGCTGGGCGAGATCAGCGCGCTGCCGGCCGCTTTCAAGGGCACCAGCTTCGCGTCCGGCCTGCTCGCCTCGCCAGATGGACGCCAGCTCTACAGCCTGAACCGCCTGCACGACAGTATCGCGATCTTCGATCTGCTGGCCGATGGCGCACCGCGCCTGCGCGGCCTGGAGTGGACGCGCGGCAGCTATCCGCGCAGCGCCGCGCTGGATGCGAGCGGCCGCTGGCTGCTGGTCTGCAACCAGAACAGCGACCATGTGGCGGTGTTCGAGCGCAGCAGCGTTGACGGCGGGCTGCGCTTTGCCGAGCAGTACGGGGCGGTGGGCAGTCCGGCGGCAGTGGTGTTTGGCTGAGCTCGCAGCCGCTCAGCCCTTCTTCTTGATCGCGCCCCAGACGAGCAGCAGCACGACGGCACCGAGCACCGAGGCGATGAAGCCCGCGCCCTGGCCGGCGGTATACCAACCCAGGGCCTGACCCAGATAGGTGGCGGCCAAGGCGCCGCCAATGCCGATCAGCGTGGTCACGATGAAGCCGGCCGAGTCGTCACCCGGCTTGACGGCACGCGCCACCAGCCCCGCAAGAAACCCGATCAAGATGGTCCAGACGATGCCCATGGCTGCTCTTCTTTCCTTCGAGGGTTGAGGCCGGGCGATATCGCGCGGCGGGATGATGATAGCGGCGCTGCCGGTGCGTGGCGGCTGCCCGGACGCGGGGGATGAACCCCCTAGGGGTCAGGGCTTGCCAGCGGGGCTTGCGCCAGCGGGCACTGCTATCGGCACGACTTTCGTCGTCACCGGGGAGTTTTCCATGAGCGTGGGCAATATCTTCGACAAGACCCAGCCGTGAGTCCTTGGATAGCTCTTGCCGTTGACGCACATGCGCCATGGCAGGGTCTGATCGCCGGTGGGGATGAAGGCCCGGACGAGCTTGCCGCCCCGATACTGTTCAATGATGCATTCGTTGTTCTTCATTCGCGTGTCTGAATTCAAGCCTTGAGCCTCGAGCGGGTCCAACAACGAGCGGTCATTTGAGCTTGGTGTCCTCGCGCTTTGCTTCCGCCATCGCCTCCGGTTCGAGTTCCTCGGCGTAGCGGTTCATGCGGATGAAGAAGCCCCAGCCCGCCAGCAGCACGCCGGCCGAGAGCACGATGGCGGCGGCGTACAGCATGTGCGCGGGGTCGTCGTGCGCGGCCTTGAAGGTGGCCACCAGACCCTCGATCGCCAGGGCCACGACCACGACGACGAGAAACCTCGACAGGAAACGCCGCACGCGGGTCGGCCCGCTGATGTGGGCGTCGCGCACGACCTCCTCCTCGGCAATGGTCTGCGCAATCTGCAGGGCCACCACGGCGGCGGCCAGCAGGCCGACCGCTTCAATGATCTGCAGCGCGGCCCCGCGGTCCAGCCCGCCCTCGAAGGCCAGCCAGCCGACCTTGGCGGCAATCAGGGTGAGCATCAGCGCGGCGCAGGCAAAGAGGATCGCCATCAGGCCGTGGATGATGGGAAACGCGCGCAGCAGGGTTTTCATCGTCTGACCATAAGCAAGAATTGCAGGCGGAGGCTGCCACGCGCCTCAGAAGGCATCGGCAGGCGTCCTCGGATTGTTGCCGCAGATCGGTGCGCCGCAGGACCTTAATCCACTCTTAAAGCAATCTTGAGCCGGGCTGAAAGCCCGGCTGCGACAGTGGCACCACCATGTCGCAGACGCTTGAAATCGAATCCCCCGCCGACTCGGCGCCGCTTTATATGCGCCTGATGCAGCAGTTGCTGGACGAGGTGCGGCAGGGCCGCTGGCAGACCGGCCTGCCCTCCGAGCGCAAGCTCTCGGACCGGCTGGCGGTGTCGCGGCACACGGCGCGGCGGGCCCTGGATCTGCTGTGCCAGCGCGGCATGCTGGAGCGCCGGCGGGGCTCGGGCACCTATCTGACCCAGCCGCTGGTGGACGCGGCGGCCCAGGCTCCGGCGCTGCAGCCGGTGCTGAGCCCGGCCGGCACCGGCCTGCCGCGCCACTGGCTGGTGCGCGAGGCCGACGCGGCCACGCCGGAGGAGTTGTTCGCGCTGGGCCTGTCGCCGCAGACGCCGGTGGCGCGGCTGCAGTGGCGCGAGGCGGCCGCCGCAACCGGTGCCGCAGCGGACCCGGGCTGGGCGGGGCTGGAGAGCCGCTGCCTGGCCCTGCATCTGCTGCCCCGGCCGCAGCAGTTTGACGGCCGGCTGGAAGACTGGCTGGCCGAGCAAGGCTTGAGCCCCACGCGCGAGCTGCAGCGCCTGCGCGCCTGCAATGCGACGCCCGAGCAGGCGCGGCTGCTGGGACTGGCGCCGGGCGTCGCGCTGCTGCACATCACCCGCCAGAGCTATGGGCCGCGCGGCCAGGCCCTGGTGCTAAGCCACAGTTACCGGCTTGCGGACCAGGCCGGCCTGGTGATGGAGCTGCGCTGATGCAGGGCTCGGTGCGAACTCCAGCGTGACGCCCAGACCGCGGCCGCCCAGGCCGGGGCCCAGGCTGATGGCCGCGCGGTGGCGCGCCGCCACCTGCTCGACGATGGCCAGGCCCAGGCCGCTGCCGGGCTGGTCCTGGCCGGGCAGGCGGTAGAAGCGCTCGAACACCTTGGCGTGCAGGGCCGGCGGTATGCCCGGCCCGTCGTCGCTGACGCTGAGCCGCCAGCCCTCGGCCTCGCTGCCGTCCAGGCGCAGCAGCACCTGGGCGGCGCCGTACTTGATCGCGTTGTCGATCAGGTTGTCGAGCAGCGAGGCCATGCCCTCGCGGGCCAGCTGCAGCCAGGCCTCGTCCGGCCCCTGCAGCTCCAGCTCGACGCCTTGGCGATGCGCCAGCGGCGCCAGCAGTGCCAGCCGGTCGCGCAGCAAGGCGGCGAGATCCTGGCGGCTCAGCGCATTGCCCTCGGTCTCGGACTCGGCGCCGGAGCGCATCAGCGACAGCAGCTGATGCACCGTGTGCGTGATGCGCTGCACGCCTTCGTGCAAGCCCTCGCGGGCCTGGGCGGCGGCCGGCGCGGCGCGCAGCAGGCGGTCGGCATTGACCTCGATGACGGCCAGCGGGGTCTTCAGCTCATGGGCCGCGTCCACAAGAAACTCGCGCTCGCGCGACAGGCGGCGCGAGAGCCGCGCCATCAGCCGGTTCACCGCATCGACCACCGGGGCCAGCTCGGCATAGGGCGTGTCGGGCAGCGGCGCCAGATCCTTGGCGTCGCGGCGCTCGATCTGGCGGCCGATGGCGCGCAAGGGCCGCAGGCCCTGGCGCAGGATCAGCCAGGCCGGCAGCAGCAGCAGCGGCAGGCTCATCAGCAGCGGGCGGGTGTAGTGCACCATGCCGGCATTGCTGAAATGCCAGGTGCCCGGCCGCTCCTGCCAGCGCCGGATCACCACGCGATCATCATCGCTGCGCACCTGGACATAGCTCCAGCCACGGTCGGGCGGCAGCGTGGGCGGCGGGGTCAGCTCGGCCGGCTGCACGCTGCGCAGCGGCGGGCTGCAGGCATAGACCTGGCGGCCATCGACCCACATCTGCAGATGGATCCATGGCGCGCTATAGCCCAGCGTCCACCAGTATTGGTGACGCAGCTGCTCCTGGGTTTCTATGGCCTGGGCCAGTTGCTGGGGCCAGTCGCGCAGCGACTCGGCCAGCAGCAGCAGGCCGCGGGCGCGGCTGTCGTTCTCGGCCTTGGAGTAGCGCTGCTGCAGCACCTTGACCTCGTAGACCTCGAAGGCAATCAGCAGGCACCAGGCCAGCAGCAGCACCAGCGCAAATCCGGTCAGCATGCGCCCCAGCAGGGTGCGGCGCTTCATGGGCCGCTCTCGACCACGAAGCCGATGCCGCGCACGGTGCGCACATAGCCTTCGCCCAACTTTTTGCGCAGATTGAAGATGTGCACGTCCAGCGCCTGGCCCTCGCTGTGCGGCAGCGCGCGGGCCTCCAGCTCGCGCCGCGTCAGCACCCGGTCGGGGTAGCGCATCAGGGTCTGCAGCAGCATGAACTCGGTGCGCGACAGATGCACGGTCTCGCCGGCGCGGGTCAGCATCATGCGGCCTTCGTCGAGCACCAGGTCCTTGCAGGCCCAGCGGCTGCCGGCGTCGCCGTCGCTCCAGCGCCCGGCGCGGCGCGCCACCGCGCGCAGCCGGGCCAGCAGCTCGGGGATCACAAAGGGCTTTATCACATAGTCGTCGGCGCCCATGTCCAGGCCGTTGAGCCGGTCCTCGACGCCGTCGCGCGCGGTGATCACCAGGATGGGCACCTGCTTGCCCTGGGCGCGCAGCCGCCGCAGCAGCTCGAGCCCGTCACCGTCGGGCAGGCCCAGGTCCAGCAGCAGTGCGTCGAAGGGCTCGTCCTGCACCCAGTGCCGGGCATCGACGCTGCGCCGAACCCATACCACTTCGTGACCGGATTCCTGCAGCGCGGCCTGCAGGGCGCGCCCCAGCGCCAGATCATCCTCGACCAGACATACCCTCATGCCACCAATGTAGCCGAAGCCTCTTAAGGCGCCATTAAGGCGATGCTCAAGAAGCCTGAAAACTGGCTGGCGATATTGCTACCACTTCAAAACCAATTGCCGTCCGGTACGCATGCCGGCCGCTGCCGGTTTTGCAGTCAGCCTCGCAAGGCCTTGCCGCCTTCGTCCCGCCATCCAACAAGAGAACACAACACCGATGAGACACGCTACGGCCCCCCACAAACTCTCCGCCTACACACCCGCGCTGACGCCGCTGGCCCTGGCCGCCTGCCTGGCCCTGGGCACGGGCGCTGCTGCGGCGCAGCCAGCGCCGCCGGCGGCCAAGCCGACCGCGCTGGATGCGGTGGTCGTGACCGGCATCCGCGCCGCGCTCGAGCAGGCCCTGAACCAGAAGCGCCAGGCCGATGGTCTGGTCGAGGTGGTGACGGCCGAAGACGTGGGCAAGATGCCCGACAAGAACGTCGCCGATTCGATCCAGCGCCTGCCCGGCATCAATATCAGCTCGGCCGCCGGCGGCGAGGGCGGCTTCGACGAGAACGACCGCGTCAGCATCCGCGGCACCACGCCGACGCTGACCCAGACCCTGATCAACGGCCACGCCATCGGCACCGGCGACTGGTTCATCCTGAACCAGTTCGGCTCGGTGGGGCGCAGCGCCAGCTTCTCGCTGCTGCCCTCGGAGCTGGTCGGCAAGGTCACGGTGCACAAGAGCGCGCGCGCCGACCTGATCGAGGGCGGCACCGCCGGCACCGTCAATGTCGAGACCCGCAAGCCGCTGGAGTTCAAGAAGGCGCTGACCGTGTTCGCCTCGGCCCAGGCCGTGCACTCGGACAAGGCCGGCAAGACCGATCCGCAGCTGGCCGCGCTGGTGAACATCAAGAACGCGGCCGGCGATCTGGGCGCGCTGTTCCAGGTCTTCTCGCAGACCCGCCATGTGCGCCGCGACGGCCAGGAGATCCTGGGCTATGCCACCCTGGACGGCAGCGCCTGGGGCCACCAGCATGTGCTGGCCAGCAAGCCCGATCTGAAGGGCGTCAGCTACCCGACCATGATCGGCTCCAGTCTGTTCCAGCAGGAGCGCAAGCGCCAGGGCGGCGCCTTCGAGCTGCAGGGCAAGCTGGGCCGCGACCTGGTCCTGGGCCTGAACGGCTTCTATTCCAAGCTCGACGCGGCCAATTACAACGTCAACTACCTGGCCCGTCCGGACCGCCTGTTCGACGGCCGCGCGCCCGACCCGAACACACCGGGCGACACGGGCGTCAACGGCCTGGCGCCGTCTAGGTACGTGGTCGGCAACGGCCTGCTCAGCAGCGCCAGCTGGGACAAGACGGCGCTGGCGGTGGCCGAGGTCGACAGCATCTACCGCCCCGGCTCCAAGGCCGAGAGCTCCTATCTGAACCTGGACGGCAAGTATCAGTTCAGCGATGCGCTGGTCTTGACGGCACAACTGGGCCGCACCCGCGGCGTCGGCGAGACTACCGAGGAGCATGCCTATGCCGCCGACCTGGCCAACTCCGGCCTGGGCTATGGCCTGAACGGCATGAAGCCGGCCCATGTCGAGTTCCCGGGCGCCAATCCGGCCGACTTCAAGCAGACCGGTTTCAACTGGCTGTGGGGCCGCCAGAGCAAGTCGCTGGATAGCGAGAGCTATGGCCAGATCGATGCCGACTGGACGCTGGACCGCGGCGTGCTGGAGTCGGTCAAGTTCGGCGCCCGCTTTGCCTCGCATGAGCGCGATGTCAAAGTGCCCATCCAGGCGCGCCCCTCGCTCAATGGCGTCAAGGGGGCGCCGAACTGGTCGGGCGGCAAATACCCCGGCGACTTCGGCGGCGGCCTGGGCGGGCCGGTGCTGAAGGACTTGTGGCTGCTGGACCCTGCGGCCATCCGCGACTGGTCGCTGGCCAACCGCTATGCCGACCCGGTGGTGCGCCATGAATGGCCGGCCGAGTTCGAGCTCAAGGAAGACACCCGGGCCGGCTATCTGATGGCCCAGCTCTCGGGCAGCGGCTGGCGCGGCAATGTGGGCCTGCGCGTCGTCAAGACCACGCAGGAGACCTTGATCAATGTGGCCGGCGGCGCCAAGCCCATCGTGGGCTCGGCCTGGGGCAAGTACAGCCAGGTCCGCAGCGAGCGCAGCTACACCGACTACCTGCCCAGCGCCAGCCTGCGCTACGAGCTGGACCGCAATCTGCTGCTGCGCGCCTCGGCCTCGCGCACGATGACGCGGCCCGACTTCAGTGCCCTGGGCGGCTCGGTGGGCCTGAACGACGACACGTTGACGGCCTCGGGCGGCAATCCGCAGCTCAACCCGGTGCGCTCCAACAACTTCGATCTCTCGGCCGAGTGGTATTTCGCGCCGCGCTCGCTGCTGTCGGCCGGCGTCTTCTATATGGACATGGGCTCCTACGTCAGCTACGGCAGCTACAAGGCCGACTTCTTCAACGACAAGCAGGGTGTGGTGCGCAGCTACACGGTGACCGCGCCCATCAATGTGTCGGCCAAGAACAAGGGCCTGGAGCTGGCAGTGCAGGCGCCGCTGTTCGGCAACTTCGGCGGCAATGCCAACTACACCTATGCCGACGGCGAGGACAGCGCCGGCCAGGACCTGGTCGGTGCCTCCAAGCACAGCTACAACCTGGGCGCCTACTACGAAGACGCGAAATGGAATGCGCGGCTGAACTACACCTACCGAAGCTCATTCCTGGCCGGCATCGACCGCAGCTTCGCCCAGCATATGGACGCCAGCGGCACCCTGTCCGCCTCGCTGAGCTACAAGTTCAGCGATCAGCTGAGCTTCACGTTCGACGCGCTCAATCTGAACAACCCGACGCTGAAGTACTACGGCAACAACAAGAGCCAGCTGCGTTCGCTGTACAACAGCGGCCGGCAGTTCTACTTCGGCGTGCGGGCGCAGTTCTAAGCAGGGCTCAGGCGCGGTGGCGACGCCGCGCCAGCCCGGCCAGCAGCGCCAGGCCGCCCAGCATCAGCGCGTAAGTGCCGGGCTCGGGCACGGCGGCGGTCGGCGCGACCATCGCGATGCCGCCGCCGAAGCTCAGGCCGTTGCGGCCTACCGGCAGGTCGGGGTCGCCGATCTGCGGCGGCAGCGGGTTGATGATGATGTTGTCGGTGCCCATGCGTGTCACCAGGGTCCAGGCCGCCTGGTCCGGGCCCAGCATCTTGCCGGCCTCGGCCTCGAAGCCGAAGCCCATGCCGGCGCAGCCCTCGTTCCAGAGCAGCAGCCCGCACTGGGTGCCGCCGAACTTGGCGCTGGCCTCGGGGTTGGCCATGTTCTCGATCAGCGAGTCGCGGTTCAGCCAGGTGGTCGGCGCGATCGCGCTATTGGCCATGTGCTCGGCCGCGTCGGCCACGCCGTCGGTGTTCACATACCACTGCAGGATGCGGTAGGGCGAGTCGAAGCTGGCGTCGCCGGTGGTGTTGACCCAGGCGCCGGGCTGCTGGCTGGGATCGATGAAGCGATAGGACCAGCCGTCCGGCTGGAAGATCGTGTCCTGCTTGATCGCGCTCAGCGCGAACGGGGTCAGGATGGGCGCCTCATAGGTGCGCAGCATCGGCATGTCGCTGCGCCAGTCGCGCTTCCAGCTGTTGGGGCCGGTCTGGCTCCATTGCTCCTGGAAGGCTTCGGTGCCCAGATTGATCACCGCGTACTGGAACAGCTTGGTGCTGGCGCTCAGGTCTTCGGTGAACCAGGCGGTGGCGTAGTCCTGGGTGTAGGGGCCGGGGGTGGGGAAGAGTTCGGCCGGGTTGGCCAGCGCGGCGCCGCCGCAGACGCTCAGGCCGAGCACGGCCGTTTTCAGGAACAAGGTTTTCATTGGATGGGGGCAAGATTTGACCCCCGGCATTCTGTCCGGCCTCGCTCCGATTGCAGCCCCCACTCTTGGGGGTGTCAGCGCATCGGTATCGGCGTGGCCCGGTCCACCGGCACGGCGGTCACGCTGTTCTGCGGCGAGCCCTCGATGACCCGGTCCGAGTAGGTCAGATAGACCAGGGTGTTGCGCTTGGCGTCGACCATGCGGACGATGCGCAGCTTCTTGAACACCAGCGAGATGCGCTCGTTGAACACCTCCTCCTGCTGCGCCAGCGGCTTGGCAATGCTGATAGGCCCGACCTGGCGGCAGGCGATCGAGGCCTCGGCCTTGTCCTCGGCCAGGCCCAGTGCGCCCTTGATGCCGCCGGTCTTGGCGCGCGAGACATAGCAGGCAACACCTGACACCTTGGGGTCGTCATAGGCATCGACGACGATCTTGTGATCCGGCCCGAGGAACTTGAACACCGTGTCCACCTCGCCCACCGGCTCGGCCTGCACGCAGGCGGCCAGCGCTGCCAGTCCCAGCAGGGACAGCCATACTTTTTTCATCTCGGAAGCTCCTTGTTGTCAAGACGTTCTTCAGTGGGCAAGACACGGCCCCTTGAGTTCGATCTGGTTGCCGTCCGGGTCGGCCAGATAGAGCGAGGGGCCGTCGCCCTCGGCGCCGAAGTTGATCTGGGCCCCGGCGCTGTGCGGCAAACCGTGGGCGAGCAGGTGCTCGATGATGGCCGCCTCGTCGAAGGGCTCGATGCGCAGGCAGACATGGTCCATATTGCGGCCTTGCTCGCCGGCGGCGGCGCCGCCCTTGCGACCGAGCGGGCCGTCGACCGAGATCAGGTCGATCAGCGAGCTGCCGGCACGCAGATGCACCAGGCCCAGATCGTCCCGCCGCCTGAGCACCTCGCAGGCCAGCAGCTCGGCATAGAAGCGGATCGAGCGTTCCAGGTCCTGGACACGCAGCACGATATGGTCGATGCGTTGCACTGAAAACGGCGGCACGGGGGCTCCCTTGATGGTGGGCGATGGCGCCATTGTGGACGAGGCCCGTCCCCGGCTAAGGGGCCGCTCGCACGGCACTCGCTTACAAACCGTCACGGTCTGCGCCTACAAAGAACCCGGGCTGCCGCGCTAAATTCGGCAGGCGGCCATCTGCCGCACCGGGTCGACGCGCCCTGGCAGCGTCCCGCAAGGAGCTTGGTCATGGCCGTCAGCTTTTCTGGCAAGTGGATGATGGTGCGGGCCTTGCTGCCCGGTCTGTTGTGGCTGGCGACCGGTGCCGCGCAGGCGCTGGGCGGCCAGGTCGTGGTCGCCAGCGGGCTGAATCAGCCCCTGCTGCTGAGCGCGCCCGGCGGCGATGCGCGCCTGTTCGTCGTCGAGAAGGGCGGGCTGATCCGCACGATCTCGGGCGGCGTGCTGCAGGCCACGCCCTTTCTCGACCTGTCGAGCCAGGTGGCGACCGGCGGTGAGCGCGGCCTGCTGGGGCTGGCCTTCGATCCCGGTTTTGCCGACAACGGTCGCTTCTATGTGAACTATGTGGACAAGACCACGCTCAACACCGTGGTGGCGCGCTACCAGGTGGCCGGAGGCGTCGTCGACGCGGGCCTGACCCAGCGCATTCTGAGCATCGCCCAGCCCGGCTTTGACAACCACAAGGGCGGCTGGATGGGTTTTCGCCCAGGCGATGCGAAGAACCTCTATATCGCCACCGGTGACGGCGGCAGCGGCAACGACCCCGGCAACAACGCGCAGAATCCGCAAAGCCTGCTCGGCAAGATGCTGCGCATCGATGTCAGCGGCAACACGGCCGGTTATGCGATCTCGGGCGACAACCCCTTCGCCGGCCGCAGCGATGTGGCCCCCGAGATCTGGGCCTTGGGCCTGCGCAACCCGTTTCGCAACAGCTTTGATCGCCAGACCGGCGACTTCTGGATTGCCGATGTGGGCCAGGGCCAGCGCGAGGAGATCAACTTCGAGGCCAGCGGCGATGCCGGCGGCCACAACTATGGCTGGCGTCTGCGCGAGGGCACGATCGCGACCCCCGGTGTCGGCGGCAACGCGCCCGGGCTGACCGAGCCGGTGTTCGACTACGGGCATCTGGGCAGCCCCGGCGGCCTGGGCAACTCGATCACCGGCGGCTATGTCTACCGCGGCCCCAGCATTGCCGATGCCGACGGCCGCTACTTCTTCGGCGACTTCATCAGCAACCGCATCTTCTCCTTTGCGATCGGTGCGGGCGGGGCGCCCAGCGATCTGCGCGACGACACCGAGGCCTTCATCGGCGGCAGCGGCCTGAGCGGGCTGGCCTCCTTCGGCGAGGACGGCAACGGCGGGCTCTATGCGGTGGGCATCAACGGCGTGGTGGTGCGTCTGGTGCCCGAACCGGCGTCCTATGCGATGCTGCTGCTGGGCCTGGCCGGCCTGGTCTGGCTGCGCCGGCGCGGCGGGCCTGTATGAATTTGCAAATGGGTTCCTGTCCTACAGCCGCGCCCAGGGGCGAGCGCGATACTGGCCGCCATCGAATGGAGTTTTGTGATGGAGTTTGACGAGAGCTTGATGGAGCGATATCGACGGCTGCAGCAAGACCTGGCACGCGCCTACCGCGAGCTGCCATGGCAGAGCAGCCAGATCGACCGCATCGCCGACGAACTGCAGGCCACCGAGCAGGCCCTGGCGCAGCAGGTCTGCGCCCCCTTGCCGCCCCCCGATACCCACAAATTCAACGCCTGGAGCCATTGCCCATGAAGCCCATCCTTCGTCCCTCGTTCCGCCGCCCCGCTTTGATGGCGGCCACGCTGTCTATCGCCTTGCTGGCCGCCGGCTGCGCCTCGATGAGCGAGCGTGAGCAGGGCACGGCCAAGGGCGCTGCGGTCGGCGCCGTGGCCGGCGCCATCCTGGGCTCGGCCACCGGCGGCAAGGCCGGGCAGAGCGCGGTGATCGGCGGCGCCATCGGTGCGGTGGCCGGCAACCTCTGGTCCAAGCATCTGGAAGACAAGCGCAAGGCCCTGGCCACGGCCAGTGCCGGCACCGGCATCGAGGTCGACCGCACGGCCGACAACCAGCTCAAGCTGAACGTGCCCAGCGACTTCTCCTTCGATGTCGGCCGCGCCGACATCAAGCCGCAGATGCGTCCGGTGCTCGATGAGATCGGCCGCAACCTCGACCCCAAGGTGCGGGTGACCGTGGTCGGCCATACCGACAGCACCGGCAGCGATGCGATCAACGAGCCCCTGGCGATGGACCGTGCCGAATCGGTGCGCGACTACCTGGCCAACCGCGGCGTCAGCCGCAGCCGCATGGCGGTCGAAGGCCGGGGCGCGCGCGAGCCGGTCGCCAGCAATGCCAACGACGCCGGTCGCGCGCAGAACCGCCGCGTCGAGATCTTCCTGGCCGAGCCGGCGAGCTGAGGGGCGACGGGCCTCAGGGCTGGGGCTCGGCTGTCGAGAGCCAACAGCCCGGCCCGGCGCACCAGACGCTGGCGTCGGGGCTGCTGTCGCGCTGCAGCGAGCGCACCGCGCCCAGCGACTGCCGCTCCAGCGCCGCTGCCAGCGACTGCGAGGCGGCCGGGTCGCGCGCGCCGATGCAGGGAATGAAGGCGACGCGCATCAGGGCCGTGGCCGCATAGCTGCGCTCGCCCAGCCGGGTGATGCGCAGCATGCAACCCATGCCCGTATCGGGCGTCAGCGGGAAGATCAAGCGCCCACCGATCTTGAGCGCGTCCAGCCAGGCGGCGGGCGGATGGGTGGCGCCGGCATTCACATAGATCACATCACAGGCCGGCAGCGGCCCGGCGCTGGCCGAGGCGGCCATGACCTCGACCCGCTCGCCCGCCCAGGCGAGGTTCTGCCGCGCCCGCGCGGCCAGATCGGCTTCGATCTCATAGGCCAGCACACGACCGTCCGGGCCGACCAGATGCGCCAGCACGGCCGTGTAGTAGCCGCTGCCGGCGCCGATATGGACCACGGTCTCGCCGGCCGCCGGTGCCACCGCCGCCAGGCAGCGGGCATGCAGCGTCGGCTGGCCGTTGTTGATGCCGCGCTCCGGGGCCAGGCCGATCAGCACATCCTGGTAGAGCAAGCCCGGATCATCGGAGATCGTCGGCAGATAGCCGGAGCCGATGAACACCGGCCACGGCCCCGGCCCGACATAGTCCTCCCTGGGCACCGCCTCGAAGGCCGCGACCAGGCGCTCATCGCTGGCGCCGGCGCTCGCGACGATGAAGCGGGCGTAGAAGCGGCGATGGGCGGTCAGCGTGCTCATGGTGATGGGGCTCCGGTCGCGGCGGTGGACGCGGAGTTTAAGACGCGCCTCGGCCTCAATCCAGCGGATGGCCGTCGACCTCGCTGAGATGCAATTCGGGCCGGATGTTGGTGTAGTTCGGCAGATCGGCCAGCAGGGCGGCGCCGGCCTGTTGCAGTGCGGCCTGGGCGGCGGCCAGCGTGGCGAAGCAGGCGTTGGAGGTGGCGATGATCTGGCCCGGTGCCGGCGGGTGGGCGGACAGGGTCCTATCGCTCTCCAGCCGCTGCAAGCCCAGCGGCCGCAGCAGTTCGCGGGTGAGTTGCATATGTTCGGCCTGGTAGTAGGCGTGATCGAAACGCGCGCCCTCGAACCATCGGTAGTTGCCGCTGATCTTGACCATCGGTGCAGTCCTCGCTGTTGTGTCATGGCCGGCTTGTCGAGACCGGCCGGCGCCGAGGCTAGCAGCCGCTGCTGCGAGCGCCTGGCGCCCAGGTGACAGCGCAGGCCATCGGAACCGGACTCAGGGCAGGTGCTGGCGCAGCTGCAGCACATTGCCCTCCGGGTCGAGGCCATCGCAGACGCGGGCGCCGCGAATCAGCCAGCCCTGCTCATCCGCGACGATGTCGCCACCCAGGCGCTGGGCGGTTTCTCGGGCGGCCTGCAGGCTCGCGACATTGAAGAACAGCTTGATCGGCGTCTCGCTGCGCCGCTCGGGCGGTGTCGTGATCACGATGTCGGCCGCGATGCGGGCCGGGATGGCGTGTATCACCAGCTCGAAGCCAGACCCTGCCAACAGCACATGGTCGGCCGCCCCCTGCTGCCGGCTCAGCCCGATCACCTGCTCGTAGAACCGCGCCAGACGCTGCAGGTCTTTCGCGAAGATCACGGCGCCGAAGTGGGCTTGGGGTTCGGACATGGAGGCCTCCGTTTCTTGAGAAAAACTCTTTATGTGTTTTGCAATCCGGTTTACCGGGCAAGCAGGGCGGAGCGCCGAGCGCGGCGGGTGAGGGGCTACGCTCATGTCCTCCGGCCTGCGGCCTCCCCCTTTACTTCGCTTCGCCCCTCACCCACCACACTCGGCACAAGCCGCGGCGTCTGCTTCGAAGCCCGCTTCGACGCCCGGCGTGGCAGATCAGGCGGACCGGGCAGTCTTCACAGTGGATGGGCCTTACGCTCCCTGACCATGTACAGCGCCGGCCCGTCCGGCGTTGTGACAATCTCGACCGCGCGAAACCCGGCCTTCTCGTAGCAGCGGATCGCGCGATGATTGCCCGGGTCGGGATCGGTCTGGATCAGGGTCACCGCCGGGTCGCGGAACAGCAGCTCGACCAGGGCCTCGACCATCTGCGTGCCCAGCCCCTGGCCGAGATCCTCGCTGTGCGCGAGGAACTGGTCGATGCCGCGCACGCCGGGGTCGGTCACGAAGTCCCACCAGCCGTCGCCGCTGCCCATCGCGAGATAGGACTGGGCGAAACCGATGGCGCGCCCACCCCGCATCGCGATATAGGGCGTGACCTGATCGGCGGCCATCACCGCAGGCGAAAAGCCGGCCTGGGTCTCGGCCAGCGTGAACCCCGCGTCACCCCACCACTCGGCCAGATGCGGGGCTTGCAGCCAGCGGTGGATCAGCGGGACGTCGTGCTCCGTCATCGGACGAAGCACGACGCCGTGAGGCGCCTCACCCAACTTACTTGCCCCGCGCCGTGATGATGGCGTCGGCGACGTTCTTCGGCGCCTCGCTGTAGTGCTTGAACTCCATCGTGTAGGTGGCACGGCCCTGGGTGGCGGAACGCAGGGTGGTCGAGTAGCCGAACATCTCGGACAGTGGCACCTCGGCCTTGATGAGCTTGCCGCCGCCGACCATGTCGTCCATGCCCTGCACCATGCCGCGACGGCTGGACAGATCGCCCATCACCGTGCCGGCATAGTCCTCGGGCGTCTCGACCTCGACCGCCATCATCGGCTCCAGGATCACCGGGCTGGCCTTGCGGCAGGCCTCCTTGAAGCCCATGGACGCGGCCATCTTGAAGGCGTTCTCGTTCGAGTCGACCTCATGGTAGGAGCCGAAGGTCAGCGTGACCTTGACGTCCACCACCGGATAGCCGGCCAGCACGCCGTTGGGCAAGGTGTCGCGCACCCCCTTCTCGACCGCCGGGATGAACTCGCGCGGCACGACGCCGCCCTTGATCGCATCGACGAACTCGAAGCCCTTGCCCGGCTCCTGCGGCTCGACGCTCAGCACGACGTGGCCGTACTGGCCCTTGCCGCCCGACTGACGCACGAACTTGCCCTCGACATCACTGACCGATTTGCGGATCGTCTCGCGGTAGGCCACTTGCGGTTTGCCGACATTGGCTTCCACGCCGAACTCGCGCTTCATGCGGTCGACGATGATTTCCAGGTGCAGCTCGCCCATGCCCGAGATGATGGTCTGGCCCGACTCTTCATCGGTGCGCAGACGGAAGGACGGATCTTCCTTGGCGAGGCGGCCCAGGGCGATGCCCATCTTTTCCTGGTCGGCTTTGGTCTTGGGCTCGACGGCCTGCGAGATCACCGGTTCCGGGAACACCATCTTCTCCAGCGTGATGATGGCCTCGGGGTCGCACAGCGTCTCGCCCGTCGTCACATCCTTCAGGCCCACGCAGGCGGCGATATCGCCGGCCAGGATCTCCGAGATCTCCTCGCGCTGGTTGGCATGCATCTGCAGGATGCGGCCGATGCGTTCCTTCTTGCCGCGCACCGGGTTGTAGACCGAGTCGCCCGACTTCAGCACGCCCGAATAGACGCGCACAAAGGTCAGCTGGCCGACATAGGGGTCGGTCATCAGCTTGAAGGCCAGGGCCGAGAATTTGGCATCGTCGGAGGCATCGCGCGTCGTCGGCTTGTCGTCCTCATCGGTGCCCGGGACCGGCGGCACATCGATGGGCGAGGGCATCAGCTCGATGACGGCATCCAGCATGCGCTGCACGCCCTTGTTCTTGAAGGCCGAGCCGCACAGCATGGGCTGGATCTCGCCGGCGATCGTGCGTTTGCGCAGGCCCAGCTTGATGTCGTCCTCGCTGAGCTCGCCGGCCTCCAGGTATTTGTTCATCAGCGCCTCGTCGGCCTCGGCCGCAGACTCCACCATCTTCTCGCGCCAGGTCTTGCAGGTCTCCAGCAGCTCGGCCGGGATCTCCTCATAAGTGAACTTCATGCCCTGCGAGGCCTCGTCCCAGAGGATGGCCTTCATCTTCAGCAGGTCGACGACGCCACGGAAATGATCCTCGGCGCCGATGGGCACGACGATGGGCACCGGATTGGCCTTCAGCCGGTCCACCATCATCTGGCGCACGCGGAAGAAGTCCGCCCCGACGCGGTCCATCTTGTTGACAAAGGCAAGACGTGGCACCTTGTACTTATTGGCCTGGCGCCAGACGGTCTCGCTCTGCGGCTGCACGCCGCCGACCGAGTCGTACACCATTACCGCGCCGTCCAGCACCCGCATCGAGCGCTCGACCTCGATCGTGAAGTCGACGTGGCCGGGGGTGTCGATGATGTTGATGCGGTGCTCGGGCAGCGAGAGGTCCATGCCCTTCCAGAAGCAGGTGGTGGCCGCCGAGGTGATGGTGATGCCGCGCTCCTGCTCCTGCTCCATCCAGTCCATCGTGGCCGCGCCATCGTGCACCTCACCGATCTTGTGATTCACACCGGTATAGAACAGGATGCGCTCGGTGGTGGTGGTCTTGCCAGCGTCGATATGGGCGGAGATGCCGATATTGCGATAGCGCTCGATGGGGGTCTTGCGGGACATGATGTCACTCCAGTGAGGGGATGAAGCGGAGCTTGGGTGAGCCAGCATAAGGCCGTGCCCCAAGTTCAGCTACCGTCAGGGCTTCTGACTGCCCTCATCTATGGGGTGATGGGCCGAAGTTCAAGTCGCGCCTGGGCGCTCCTCAGCCATGGCGGCTGCGGCTGTCGGCCGGCGCCTGCTCGCGCTGGTGCAGGCCGTAGTCGCGCAGCACCGCCGCTACCCGCAGCCGGTAGTCGGCAAACACCCCGGCGCGGCCCTCGCTCTGGGCCGCCCGGTGCGCTTCCAGCCGGCGCCAGCCCTGCACGGCTTCCTCGTCGCGCCAGAACGACAGCGACAGCAGCTTGCCCGGATTGCTGAGGCTCTGGAAACGCTCGATGCTGATGAAGCCGTCCATCTGCTCCAGCACGGGCTTCAGTTCGGCGGCCAGGTCCAGATAGCGCTGACGGCCCTCGGGCCGGGGTTGGACTTCGAAAATGATGGCGATCATGGCGTGGCGGTTTCCTGTGGGTCGTTGAAGGCGGGGATGTGGGCATTGGCCAGGGTCAGGCCTTGCGCGGGTGTCGGCCAGCGCCTGCCGTCCTGGTGTTCCAGCAGCAGCTCCAGCGCGGCGGCGGCCGTCTCCAGGGCCAGGTCTTGCCCAGGGCAGCGGTGGGCGCCGGTGCCGAAGCCCAGATCGTCGGCTTCGGCGCTATTGCCGGCCAGATTCAGCAGCAGGGCGTCGCCCGGCTGCAGCTGTACCGTGCCGACCTCCAGCGCCTGCAGGGCGAAGCGCCGGGTGTTGCGCACGCCACCGCCCTCGCGCAGCAGGCTCGGCAGCCAGGCCCGCATCCGGCCGGGCCGGCGCAGCGCCGGCTCGGCGGCCAGCCGCGCCAGCGCATTGCCTAGCAGGGCGGCGCCGGCCTCATGGCTCTGCCACAGCAGGGCCAGGCGATTGGCCTCGAATTCAGCGCCACCGCCCGGCCATTGCTGCGCCGGCGCCAGCCGGTTCAGGCAGGCCTGCAGCGGGGCCGCCGCAGCAGCGGGGGCGGCCAGGGCCTGCAGCAGGGCCGCGCAGGCCGGCTCGGCGGCGGCCGCCGGCCCGCCCTGCAGGGAACCGGCCATCGCCCGCAGCTGCTCGTGCAGCCCGCGCTGATCGGCCAGGCTGTCGAGCCGCAGCCCCAGCAGAGCGGCGATGCTGGCCGATGGTGTGGCCCAGACCCAGTGGTTCCAGCCCCCGGCCAGGGCCAGGGCGGCCTGGCGCCGCGCCTGGGCCCGCAGCTCGGCGGCGGGCAGGGCCTGCAGCGCCCGTGCCAGGGCCTGCTTGGGCGCGCTCCGTGCGGCGTCGTCACGCTGGCGCAGCCACAGCCCGAACAGCCGGCCCAGCCGGCTGCCCTCCAGATGGGCCGGCAGCGGCTGGCCCGGCGGGCGCACCCCCAGCTCGGGGCGCTGCAGCAGCGCGGCGCTCAGCGCCGGATGTTCGGCCTGCCACAGACCCGGCTCGGGGCGCTGTTGCAAGGCGGTATGGGGGCAGGGCATCGCTTGATCTTTCTCGGGTGGTTCACGAGCCTTGACTGTGCCTTTTGTCCGTGCAGCACGCTTCGCTTAGCATCGAAGCATGGATGTCATCACCGCCGACCAGGCGCTCGCGCCGATTGCCGCCAGCATGGCCGAGCCGGTGCGGGCCCGCATGCTCTGTTGCCTGATGGACGGCCATGCCCGCACGGCCACCGAGCTGGCTGCCGTTGGCGAGGTCTCGGCCTCGACCGCCAGCGCCCATCTGGCGCGGCTGAGCGGCCAGGGCCTGATCGAATGCCTGGCCCAGGGCAAGCACCGCTATTTCCGCCTGGCCAGCGCCGAGGTGGGCCAGGCGCTGGAGGCCTTGCTGGTGCTGGCCGGTGGGCCGCGCGCCCGCTTCGAGCCCAGCACGCCCACCGATCTGCGCGAGGCGCGGCGCTGCTATGACCATCTGGCCGGCGAGTGGGGCGTGCGCCTGCATGACCATGCGCTGCGCCGCGACTGGATCAGCGCCGTGCCCAGCGAGGCACGCGGCTATGTGCTGACCGAGGCCGGCGCTGCCGCGCTGGCGGGCCTGGGGGTCGATGTCGCGGCGGCGCGCAGCGCGCGGCGGCGGCGACTGGCCTGCGCCTGCATGGATTGGAGCGAGCGCCGCCCGCATCTGGGCGGCGCGCTGGGTGCCGTCTGGCTGCAGGCCTTGCTGGCCCAGGGCTGGCTGCGCCCGGAGCTGGACAGCCGGGCCCTGCGGCCAACCCGGCGCGGCGCGCAGCGGCTGGCCGAACTCTTGGGGGAGCCTGTATGACGGCGCGCATTCGCGTGGGTATTGGTGGCTGGAATTTCGAGCCCTGGCGCAACAACTTCTATCCGGCCGGCTGGCCGCACAGCCGCGAGCTCGAGTACGCCAGCCGCCGGCTGACGGCCATCGAGATCAACAGCACCTATTACAGTTCGCAGGCTCCGGCCACCTTCGCCAAATGGCGCGACACGGTGCCCGATGATTTCCTGTTTTCGCTGAAGGCCTCGCGCTTCGCGACCAACCGCCGTGTGCTGGCCGAGGCCGGCGAGTCGGTGCGGCGCTTCGTCGACAGCGGCATCGCCGAACTAGGCCCCAAGCTGGGCCCCATCGTCTGGCAGTTCGCACCGAGCAAGCGCTTCGATCCGGTCGACTTCGAGGCCTTTCTGCAACTGCTGCCGGCCCAGGTCGGCGGTCTGGGCCTGCGCCATGCGCTCGATGTGCGGCACGAGAGCTTCCGCACGCCGGAGTACCTGGCGCTGGCGCGCCGCTACGGTGCGGCCACCGTGCTGACCGAGTCCGACGACTACCCGGCCATCGCCGACCTGACCGGCGGCTTCGTCTACAGCCGCATCATGCGTACCGAGTCGGCCCTGCCCGAGGGCTGCCCGCCGGCCACGCTGGACCTGCTGGCGGCCTGCGCGCGGCTCTGGCGCGATGGCGGGCAGCCGAGCGGGCTGCCGCTGGTGGAGCCGGTTCCCGCGCCAACGGCCGCGCCGCGCGATGTGTTCATGTTCTTCATCAGCGGGGCCAAGGAGCGCGCGCCGGCGGCGGCCCAGGCCCTGATCGGGCGCCTGGGCTGACGCCGGGCCCGCACAGCGAATCAGGAGCCCTGCATGAGTGAGCCTGTCGCGACGACCGCCAAGCAGGTCCGGCGCCTGCACCAGATCCTGCTGTGGCCGCTGCGCCTGATGCCCATCGGCGCCGCGCCGGGCGCGCCGCGCCGCCCCTGGGAACTGCTGCTGGCCCAGGGCGAGCAGCCCTGGCGCGAGGTGGTGGACGAGTACACCGGCGACGCAGCGCGCTTTCACGAGCGCCACTACCAGGAGTTCGTCACCTTCCTGCCCTATGTGCAGCGCTTTCTGTACGGCGAGGGGCGTTCGCGGCCGGGCGATGCGCTGGGCGAATCGGGCATGAAGGTGTTGCGCCGCGACGATGTGGCGAGCCTGCGGCTGCGCAGCCGGCCGGGCGAGCCGCAGCTGTGCCTGGACGTGGTCCATATCGATCTGTACTTCTTCTTCGATGTCGATGTGGTGCTGCTGAATGTGGAACTGGCGGCCAGCGATCTGGCCCTGCGTCAGGCCCAGGACCTGCTGTACCGGCTGGGCCGCGCCTACCCCTCGGGCTGGGACGCCCAGGGCCTGCCGCTGCACACGCTGGCCGAGGCCGAGTGGCTGGGGCACGAGGGTCAGGTCTTGTCGGCCTCGGACGCGGGCCAGCGCGAGCGCTTCATCGCCCATGTGGCCGAGCACCGCGCGCCGCGCCTGTCGGCGCATTGGGACTGGCTGCTGCGGCCCCTGGTCAGTGACCAGTCGGAGGCCGCCGGCGTGCTGCGCTTTCGCCAGATCGAGTACTACCGGATGCCGATGATGGCCTATCTGGCGCTGGACGATCCCGGCGCACTGTCGCGCAGCGACTTTGTGCGCCTGGGCCTGGTGACCGGCGCGGCGGCCGATGAGGGCGGCCTGCCCTTCAGCGAGCCCTATCTGCAGGACTTCGAGCAGCGCTACTGCTACGACCGCTTCTGGAGCGCGGCCGGCGCGGCGCCGCAGACCCGTTATCTGTGCAGCGGCCATGCGCTGATCGTCGTGGGCCGCGCCGACGCCGAGTTCTTCTGCTGCCGCGACCGCGGCGTGCTGGCACAGTTCCGCCACCAGCATTTCCTGGTCTTTCTGATCGCGCATTTCCAGAAGGCCGCGCTGCTGATGTTCTCGGATCGCCTGGTCGAGGCGCTGCGCCGGCTCAATATCAACGATGCCGACAATGTGCGGCGCTTCAAGCGCGCGATACGTGCCAGCTTCGAGGGCTTTTTGCGCTTCTCGCACCGCTACTGGTTCCACGCGGTGGCCGAGCAGGCGCAGACCCGCGCGCTCTACCGCATGAGCGCCCAGCATCTGGAGCTCGATCCGCTCTATGCCGAGGTCAAGTCCCGCATCGGCGATATGAGCGACTATCTGGAGACCGACAATCTGCGCCGCCAGGCCAATACCGTGGTGCGCCTGACCGTCGTGACCATCTTCGGCCTGATCGGCACCATCACCACCGGCTTTCTGGGCATGAATCTGCTGGCCGAATCGGAGGCGCCGCTGTGGCAGCGGCTGCTGATGTTCGGCCTGACCCTGGGCGCGACGGTGGCGCTGACGGTCTACACCATGGTCAAGTCCAAGCGCCTGTCGGACTTCCTCGATGTGCTGTCCGACGAGCGCCTGCCCGGCATGGCCAAGCTGCGCGCCTTCGCGGCGGTCTGGCGCTCGGGCCCCTGAGCCGCCGGGCTTGCGGATGCGGGCGTTCCCGTGCAGCATGCGGCAGACAAATGGCGGCGGCCCTGAGGCCGACCGCCGATAGGGAGAGCCGACCATGATGCAACGAGGCCCCGCCCGCAGCGCGGGCACGCGCCGGCTCGGCAGCCGCCGGACCGAGCGCCATGCCGCCGCGCTGCTGAGCCAGCGCGAGCAGTTCAGTCAGGAGCTGGCCGCCGCCGCGCGCTCGCGCGCCCAGGCCGAGCTGGTGACCCGTCTGATTGCCGACAATATGCCCGGCCGCGTCGTCTACTGGGACCGCGAGCTGCGCTGCCTGTTTGCCAACCAGGCCTATTTCGAGTGGTTCGGCCTCGCGCCCGAGCAGGTCATCGGCCGGCGCATGCCCGAGGTGCTGGATCACCGCTACTGGCGGGCCAATGAGCACTATGTGCGAGCGGCGCTGAGCGGCCAGGCACAGAGCTTCGAGCGCGAGACCCTCACCGGCGACGGCACGGCGATCTGGCACTGGGTGCAGTATGTGCCCGATCTGCAGCAGGACCGGGTCGCCGGCTTCGTTGTGCTGGCGCTGGACATCACGGCGCGCAAGCAGGCCGAGCAGGCCTTGCAGGCCAGCCATGCCGAGCTCGCGCAGGCGCGCGACCGCGCCGAGGCCGCCAGCCGCGCCAAGAGTGCCTTCCTGGCCCATATGAGCCATGAGATCCGCACGCCGATGAATGCCATCATGGGCCTGAGCCATCTGCTGCAGCGCATGCCGCAGAACCAGCTGCACGATCAGAACCAACGCTATCTGGGCGAGATCGATGCGGCCGCCCAGCATCTGCTGCACATCATCAATGACGTGCTGGACATGTCCAAGATCGAGGCCGGCAAGCTGGTGCTGGAGGCCGAGGACTTCGACCCCGCCGAGCTGGCGCAGCGCGCCGTCGCCCAGCTGGCCGAGGCCGCTTATGCCAAGGGCCTGGACCTGCAGATGCGGACGGAGGGGCTGCCGCCGCTGCTGCGCGGCGATGCGACGCGCCTGACCCAGATGCTGCTGAACCTGCTCAGCAACGCGGTCAAGTACACCGAGCGGGGTCAGGTCATGCTGCGGCTGCAGCTGCTCAGCGAGGACGGGCCGCGGGTGAAGCTGGGCGTCGATGTGCTGGACAGCGGCATCGGCATCGAGCCGGCCGCGCTGGCGCGGCTGTTCGAGGCCTTCGAGCAGGCCGATGCCTCGACCGCGCGGCGCTATGGCGGCACCGGCCTGGGCCTGGCCATCACCCGTCAGCTGGCGCGCCGCATGGGGGGCGATGCCGGCGCCGACAGCGTGCCCGGGCGGGGCAGCCGGTTCTGGTTCAGCGCCTGGATGGAGCGCGCCGCGACGCGCGCGCCGGTGCTGGCGCTGGAGCCGCTGCACCCGGCCGAGCTGCGGCTGCGCACCGAGCATGCCGGCCAGCGTGTCTTGCTGGCCGAGGACGACGCGGTCAACCAGATGGTGGCCTGGTCGCTGCTGCAGGCCGCCGGCCTGGAGGTGGACCTGGTCGACGACGGTGCGGCTGCGCTGCGGGCGGCCGGCCAGCGGCCCTACGCCTTGATACTGCTCGATCTGCACATGCCCGAGCTTGACGGCATGGCCGCCTGCCGGGCCATCCGGCGCCTGCCCGGCCATGCCGACACGCCCATCCTGGCGATGACGGGCAATGTCTTCGCCGAGGACCGCGCGGCCTGCCTGGCGGCCGGCATGAACGACCATATCGCCAAGCCGGTCGCGCCGGAGGACTTGTACCAAAGCCTGCTGCGCTGGCTGCCGGAGCGTCCCTGAGTCACCAGCGTTGCTTGACGCCGGTGACCATGGCGCGGATCAGCCGCGTGCGTTCCAGCCGCCCCATCAGCAGTGCGGCCGCCACATGCAGGCCGACCAGGCCCAGCAAGGTGTTGGCCAGCCCTTCGTGCAGCTCTTCCAGCCACTCCTCGCCCCAGAAGGCATCGAGGCCCTGCATCCAGCCGCTCAGTCCGAGCAGCAGCACCAGGGCCAGCAGGGCCAGCATCATCAGTGCGCCCAGCGGGTTGTGGCCGCGCTGGGGCGGCAGCTCGCCGGAGCGAAGCGCGCGCAGATGGGCAGCCAGCCGCGCCGGCGTCGGGAAGAAGTCGGCGAAGCGGGCATGCCGGCTGCCGATGAAGCCCCAGACGATGCGGGCCAGCACCAGGGCGCTGGCCAGATAACCGGACCAGCGGTGCAGCGGCTCGCCGTCGTCGAGCACGAAGAGATTGAACAGCACGCAGGCCACCAGGCTCCAGTGGAACAGCCGCACGAAGCGGTCCCAGACCGGCGCCTCGGCCCCGGCCTGCACAGGGCCTTGCGGCCCGGTGGTGCGGCTCACTTGCGTTCCAGCACGGCGGCGCTGGCCGGGTCGAAGTAGATCTCGACCTTGCGGCCGTCCTTGTCGTGGCCGTAGATCTCATAGCAGCGGCCCTTGCTGATCTTGAAGGTCTTGATCTGGTAGCCCTGGGCTTCAACGGTCTTGCGGAAGTCGGCTTCCTTCATCCACTGGCTTTCGGGCACCTGGCAGCTCGGGCCGGCCAGGGCCGTGGCGGACAGGGCGATCAGCAGCGGGGCGATGAGACCAGTCTTCATGGCGGGTTTCCTGAGGGTTGAGTGTTCCCGGCATCTGCCGGTAGCCCTATTTCAGATGCCGCCGATGAATCCCAGCTGAAGATCAGAACTGCAGTTTCAGGCCCAGGCTGTAGAGCGTGCTGTCGCCGCTGCGGCCGAGGCTGCCGTCGAGCTGCAGGTCCTTGAAGACCTCACGGCGCAGGCCCAGGCCGAACAGCGGCTTGGACTGGCGCTGGCCCAGCCATTCCAGATGCCCGGTCGCCGCGCCCAAGGCCTGCTCCCAGGCCAGGCCCAGCGTCGGCAGTGTCGGGCCGCCGGGCGTGCGGCTGGCCCCGAGATTGATGTGTAGCGCACCCGCTGGGAACTCGCGGCTGGCAATCAGCGTGGCATAGCGCGTGGCGCCGTGCTGAAACCGGGTGTGCGCCAGGCCCAGCACGGCGGCATGGTGCCAGCGGCCCTCGTGGGGTGTGCTCAGCTGAATCTTGCTCTGCAGGCTGGTGCTGTTGATGGCGCTGCCTTGCTCGCGAGCCCAGGCGGCGCCGAGCTCGATGCCCTGCCAGGGGGCATAAGCGGGGGCCACGGTCCACAGCCGCGCATCGCCGGGCTGACGCGCGTACCAGGCCTCCAGATGGCCGGCGCCGACCTCGTTGACAGTGGCATCGTCGACATTGAGTGGCCGGCCGGCATGGCCCGGGACCGGGCTCAGCAGCAGCGCCGCCAGCAGCGTGGCGAAGATGGCGTGTGGCAGGTCGGACATCGGGAGGACTTTCCGAGGGCAATGTGAACCCCTCGAAGTCTTTGTCGGCCTCCTGAAGCCCAGCTTAAGCTGCGCTTCATCGCCGCCGGGTCTGATGCGGGCATGAAACGCCGGAGCCGATCATGAGAGTCCTGCTTGTCGAAGATGATGCCGCGCTGGCCGAGGCCATGGCCGCCTACCTCGAAGGCAAGGGCTTTGCCGTGGACCGGGTGGCCAGTCTGGCGGCGGCACGCGCGGCCTTGCCGCTGGCGCCCTGGCATGCGCTGCTGCTGGACCTGCATCTGCCCGATGGCGATGGACTGGGGCTGATCCCGGCGATACGCCACCGCGCACCGGCGCTGCCCATCATCGTGCTGACCGCGCGTGATCAGGTGAGTGACCGCATCCGCGGCCTCGATGCCGGTGCCGATGACTACCTGGTCAAGCCCTTCGATCCCGACGAATTGCTGGCGCGGCTGCGCGCGGTCGAGCGGCGCGGTCGCGGCGGCGCGGACTCTGCCCTGGTGCAAGCCGGCGCGCTGCAGATCGACCTGGGCCGCATGGCGGTCAGCCGCGATGGCGAGCCGGTGACCCTGACCGCCAAGGAGTGGAGCCTGCTGCGCGTGCTGGCTTTGCGGCTGGATCGCATCCATCTGAAAAGCGCCTTGGTGGAGGCGCTGTACGGTTTCGATGACGAGGTGGGCAGCAACACCGTCGAGGTCTTCATCCACAACCTGCGCCGCAAGCTCGGCACGGACAGCATCCAGACCGTGCGCGGCCTGGGATACCGGCTCAGCGGCGGCACCCGATGAGCGAGGTGCCCGCCGTGCCGACCAGCCTGACCGGCCAGCTGACGCGCAGCCTGTTGTGCCTGGTCGGCGGTGCCTGGCTGTTGACGGCGGCGCTCGGAGCCTGGCATGCGCGCGCCGAGATCGGCGAGGGCATGGACAGCACCCTGATGGACAGTGCCGCGCGTCTGCTGCTGATGGCCGTGCCGGCGGCGGAGCTCCCCTGGGCGCCGGCGGGGCCGGACGATCACCATTTCTACCAGTTGGTGGACTTGCACGGCCGGGTGCTGCAGCGCTCGCCGGACGCACCCGCGCAGGCGCTGGCGGTGCCGCTGGCTGCGGGCTTCGTCGACTTGCCGGGCTGGCGCGTCTACAGCCAGCGCCATGCCACGCTGCCGCTGTGGATCCATGTGGCCGACGACCTGGGCCATCGCCGCGAGGCCATGCTGGAGAACGCACTGAGCTTTGTGCTGCCGCTGCTGGCCATGCTGCCGGCGCTGGCCCTGCTGATCCGCTGGCGGGTGCGGCGCGGCCTGGCGCCGCTGCGCGAGCTGGCCGCCGAGATCGGCCGGCGCAGCGGCGAGGACCTCAGCCCCATATCCGGCACGGCCCTGCTGCCTGCCGAGCTGCAGCAGATCGGCGCCAGCACCAACCATCTGCTGCTGCGCCTGTCCGAGGCGCTGGACACCGAGAAGGCGCTGGCCGCCAACGCCGCCCATGAGCTGCGCACCCCGGTGGCCACCGTGCGCCTGCGCCTGCACCAGCTGCTTGACATGGGGCTGGCGCCGGCCGCACGCGCCCAGGCCCTCAGCGTCGAGCAAGCGCTGCTGCGACTCGGCCGGCGCGCCGAGAAGCTGCTGCAGCTCTCGCGTGCCGAGTCCGGCGCCGCGCTGAGCAGCGCGCCCGTCAATCTGGCCGGGCTGGCCGGCAGCGTGGCCCAGGAGTTCTGGGCCGATGCCGATCTGCTGGAGCGATTGCGCCTGCAGGTGCCCGAGGACTGCGATGTGCTGGCGCTGGGCGACTTCGATGCGCTGGCCATCGTGCTGCGCAATCTGATCGAGAACGCCCAGCGCCATGCGCCTGGCAGCCTGATCGAGCTCAGCGTCGAGGCACCGGCGACCTTGCGGGTGCGCGACCACGGCCCGGGCGTTCCGGCTGTGGCGCTGGCCTGCATCCCGCAGCGGCACCAGCGACGGGTCGGCGTAGGCTATGGGCTGGGCCTGTCCATCGTCGCCACCATCATCGAACGCCACGGCGGCCGGCTGCTGCTGCAGGCGCCGCAGGCGGGCAGGGGGCTGGAGGTCCGTATCGACCTGCGGCCGGCCGGAGCTCTTGGCCCTGGCTAAACTGAGGGTTCCGCTGATCTCCTTCCCCTTGCCGTGCGCTTGCGATCCCTGTCACTGCTGTCCACACTGCTGCTGGCCTGTGCCGGGGCCGCGCATGCCCAGCTGCCGCCCTCGGCCCTGCCGACCCTGGACGGCCTGCCCCGACCCTCGACGCCGCCGCCCGAGATCGGGCCGGTGGTGCCGCCCCAGGTGCAGCGCTGGCGCCGCGAGGGCGAGGCCTACGAGCATGGCGACGGCGTGCCGCGCGACCCGGTGATGGCGGCCCAGCTCTATTGCCGCGCCGCCCGCTATGGCGACGCCGCTGCGCAGTACAACCTGGCCTGGATGCTGACCAATGCGCGCGGCATCGAGCGCGACGATGCCCAGGCCGCCCATCTGTTCGCCGCCGCCGCCGGCCAATGCGCCCGAACCGATCGTGCGCTTCGTCACGCTGGTGGCGCCCGACTACCAGCTGGCCCCGCACCTGGTGCTGGCGGTGATGGCCACCGAGTCGAACTTCGACCCGCTGGCCGAATCACCGAAGAAGGCCCAGGGCCTGATGCAGCTGATCCCCGACACGGCGGCCCGCTTCAAGGTCAGGAAGATCACCGACCCGGTGCAGAACATCCGCGGCGGCATGGCCTATCTGCGCTGGCTGCTGGCCTATTTCGAGGGCGATCTGTCCCTGGTGCTAGCGGCCTACAACGCCGGCGAGGGCGCGGTGGACCGTTACCGCGGCGTGCCGCCCTATGCCGAGACGCGCATGTATGTGCGGCGCATCCTGGCCGCGATCGGCGGCCAGCGCAGCCACCCCTTCGACCCGAGCGTGACCGCGCCTTCGCCGGTGCTGGGCTCGCGCCGCGCGCCCGGCTGAGCCCTCAGCCGGGCTTCTTGCGAGGCGCCGGCTTGAGCTTCATCTCGACGAAAAAGTCATAGAGCTGCTGGGCCGCCGGTGACAGGCTGCGGCCCTTGCGCCGTATCAGCCCGACATGGCGGCTCACCGCCGGCTCGATCAGCGGCACGCTGACCAGCAGCGGATGGCTTTTGTCCGGCATCGCCAGCGAGGGCACCGCCGCCACGCCCAGCCCGGCCTCGACCAGGCCCAGCGTGGTGGTCACATGCTGGGTCTCGTAGACGGCCTCCGGCAGGCCGGCCACACCGGCCAGCGCCTGGTCCAGCAGCAGCCGGTTGCCCGAGTTCTTGGCCACCGCGATGTAGTCGTAGGCGGCCAGCTCGTGCCAGGCCACCTGGCGCTTGCGGGCCAGCGGATGGTCGCGCCGGCAGGCGGCGACGAAGCGCTCCTCCAGCAGCGCATGGAACTCGATATCGGGCTCCTGGCTGCCGATGAAGTTCAGGCCGAAATCGACCTCGCCGCGTGCCACCGCGTCGAGCACCGCACCGGCGCCGGCGTCGAAGACTTTGAGCCGTATCTTCGGATAGCGCTCGCGGTAGCGGCCGATCACGCGCGACAGGTAGTAGTAGACGGTGGACGGCACGCAGGCGATGCTGACCTCGCCCATGCGGGTGGCCGAGACCCCGCGTATGCCCAGCAAGGTGTTGTCCAGCTCGTCGAGCAGCTGCTGCACCTTGCGGGCGAAATCGCGGCCCACCGCGGTCAGGCTGACACGGCGCGTCGTGCGGTCCAGCAGCTTGACGCCCAGCGCCTGCTCCAGCTTGTCGATGCGGCGGCTGAAGGCCGGCTGCGAGATGTGCACGGCCTCGGCCGCGCGCCGGAAGTTGCCCAGCTCGGCCACCGCGCGAAAGGCCAGCAGATCGTTCAGGTCGAAATTGATCGCCATATGGACTGATGCGTTGAGTGGATCAATCGATCATAACTATGCAATTCACATGCATGAGTGGATCGCCCAAGATCCGTCCCATGCAAGCCCTGACCCTTCCCTGCGTCCTGATGCGAGCCGGCACCTCGCGCGGCCCTTTCTTCCTGCGCGAATGGCTGCCCGAGGACGAGGACCTGCGCGACCAGGCCCTGATCGGCGCGATCGGCGCGTCCGATCTGCTGCAGGTCGACGGCGTCGGCGGCGGCAGCTCGCTGACCAGCAAGGTGGCCATCGTCTCGCGCTCCCGCGAGCCGGGCTGCGCGCTCGACTATCTGTTCGCCCAGGTCGGCGTCGGCCAGCGCTCGGTCGACACCCGGCCCAACTGCGGAAACATGCTGGCCGGCGTCGTGCCCTTCGCGCTGGAGCAGGGCCTGATCGAGGCCGACGAGGGCGAGACCACGGTGCGGGTCTTCAATGTCAACACCCGCTCGCGCATCGATGTCACGGTGCAGACGCCGCAGCGGCGCATCCGCTATGAGGGCCTGACCAGCATCGACGGCGTGGCCGGCACGGCCGCACCGATCAAGCTGGAGTTCCTGGACGCCTGGGGCGCGGTGACCGGCGCGGTGTTCCCGAGCGGCCGCCGCATCGACCGGATCGGCGGCATCGAGATGACTTGCATCGACGCGGCGATGCCGCTGATGCTGGTGCGCGCCGCCGACCTGGGCCTGAGCGGGCGCGAGTCGCCCGCCGAGCTGGATGCCAACCTGCCGCTGCTGGAGCGCCTGGAAGCGCTGCGCCGCGCCGCCGGCGAGCTGATGGGGCTGGGCGATGTATCGGCCAGCGTGATCCCGAAGCCGGTGATCGTCAGCCCCGGCGACGACGAGCACAGCATCCGCTCGCGCTACTTCACGCCGCGCCGCTGCCATGCCTCGCATGCGGTGACTGGCGCCATCGGTGTGGCCGCCGCCTTCGCGCTGCCCGGCACGGTGGCCAGCGGCGCGCTGCAGCGCAGCGGCAGCCGCGGCATCGCGGTGCTGCATCCGCAGGGCCGCATCGAGGTCGAGGTCGAGCTGGCCGGCAGCGGCGAGCAGGCCCAGATCCGGCGCGCGGCCCTGCTGCGCACGGCCCGCAAGATCCTGCAGGGCCAGCTGCACATCCCGGACTATGTTTTTTCAAGACCTACACAAGGAGACGACCCGATGTTCAAGCAAGCAATCGCCCCGGTCCTGAGGGCCCCTATCGTGGCGGCGACCCTGGCCAGCGCCCTGGTGACGGCGGCGCCCGCCGCCCAGGCCTATCCGGACAAGACCATCACCATCGTCGTGCCGACCGCGGCCGGCGGCGGCAACGATGCGATGGCGCGCAGCATCGCGCAGAAGCTCGGCACGCTGCTGGGCCAGACCATCATCATCGACAACCGCGCCGGCGCTACCGGCTCGATTGCCAGCGAGTATGTGGCCCGCGCGACGCCGGACGGCTACACCCTGTTCTTCGGCTATATCGCCACCCACGGCATGAACCCGGTGCTGCAGAAGCTGCGCTACGACCCGGTGGCCGACTTCGAGCCGATAGGCCTGGTCGGCTACTCGCCGACCCTGCTGGTGGCCAATCCCAAGCTGCCGATCAAGGACGTCAAGGACATGCTGGCGCAGCTGAAGGCGAAGCCCGAGGCCTACTTCTACGCCTCGGCCGGCAATGGCACGGCGCCGCATTTCGCCGCCGAGCTCTTCAAGCTCAATGCCGGCGTTTCGATGGCCGGCGTGCCCTACAAGGGCTCGGCCCCGGCGGTCACCGACACGGTGGCCGGCCAGACCCAGTTCATGTTCCCCAGCGTCTTCACCGCCTACCCCCATGTCAAGTCCGGCAAGCTGCGCGCGCTGGCCGTCGCCGGCCCGAAGCGCCTGGCTGCCCTGCCCGAGGTGCCGACGCTGAAGGAGGCCGGCATCGACGGGGTCGAGGTGCAGCAGTGGTATGGCTTCTTCGCGCCGGCCAAGACGCCCAGGCCCATCGTCGAGCAGCTCAACAAGGCCCTCAACCAGGTGCTGGCCGACAAGGACACGATCAAGCGCATCGAGGACCACGGCGCCGATGTCGAAACCAGCACGCCCGAGCAGTTCGGCGCCCTGGTCAAGAGCGAGCTGGCCAAGTGGAAGCGCGTCGTCGTGCAGGCCAAGCTGAGCGCCGACTGAGCCCCGATCAAGCCCCGATAACAACAGGAGACAGATAGGCATGCAACACAATATCAAGGCAACTATGGTGGCCGGGCTCGGCGCCTGTGCCGCGCTGGCGGCCGGCGCGCAGAACGTGACCCTGGGTGGCATCGCCGACGCGGCAGTGCGCCATGTCAGCAACCAGGGCCGGGGCGGGGTCAGCTCCCTGGTCAGCGGCAGCAACTCGACCAGCCGCATCATCATCCGCGGCAGCGAAGACCTGGGTGGCGGCCTCGCGGCCGGCTTCCATCTGGAGCACGGCATCCTGCTGGACAGTGGCACGCCCGCCAACAGCACGATGTTCTGGGACCGCCGCGCCACCGTCAGCCTGAGCGGCAAGCAATGGGGCGAGCTGCGTGCCGGCCGCGACTTCGTGCCCAGCTACAGCAACTGGAGCCGCTACGACCCCTTCAGCTATGTCGGCGTCGCCGGCGCCAACAACTTCATCTCGGCGACGCCGGTGGGACCGCTGCGCGCGGCCTTCGGCTCGGGCGCCAACACCACGGTGCGCTCCAGCAATGCCATCCAGTATCTGCTGCCGGGTGGACTGGGCGGCTGGGAAGGTGGGCTGATGGCCGCAGCCGGCGAGGGCGGTACGGCGGCCAACGGTCAGCACAAGGTGCTCGGCGCGCGCTTCGGCTACGCGAGCAAAACCTTCAATATCGCCGCCGCGCTGACCCGCAGCGAGAACAATCTGACCGGCACGGACCGGCTCGACGATCTGGCCCTGGGCGGCAGCTATGACTTCGGCCCGCTGAAGCTGTCCGCCGCCTGGCGCCGCTTCGAGCTGGGTGCGGCACGCCAGACCCATTGGCTGCTGGGCGCCTGGCTGCCCGTCGGCGCGGCCGGGCAGCTGAAGCTGAGTTGGCACGAGGTCGATCTGGCCGGGCGTGTCGGCAGCAGCGCCATCGGCGCGAACGGGGCTCGCCAGCTGGGCCTGGGCTATGTGCACGAGCTGTCCAAGCGCAGTGCGCTCTACGGCACGCTGGCGCGCATCGACAACCAGGGTGCCTCCAGCTATGTGATACCGGGCGGAGCCAGCGGCCTGGCCGGCGGCGGCAAGTCCAGCGGCGTGGAGCTCGGGATGCGTCACAGCTTCTGAGTGGCGCCGAGGGGGCGCGGTCTTGCCTTTATGCTTGACCCATGCCAAATCCACTGAAGAAACTCCCCTTCGTCCTGCCTCTGTGGAGTCTGCTGTCGCCGCTGGTGGCGGTGGCCCTGCTGCTGCTGCTGGGTGGTGCGGCCTTGTCGGGGCTGCTGATCGCGCTGGTGTCGTTGTGCCTGATCGCGGCGGTGCTGGCGGCCGTCCACCATGCCGAGGTGGTGGCCCACCGTGTCGGCGAGCCCTATGGCTCGCTGGTGCTGGCGGTGGCGGTCACCATCATCGAGGTGGCGCTGATCGTCTCGCTGATGCTGGCCGGCGGCGAGAGCGCCAATGCGCTGGCGCGCGACACGGTGTTCTCGGCCATCATGATCGTCTGCAACGGCGTGGTGGGCCTGTGCATCCTGGTCGGCGGCATGCGCCACCGGGTGCTGGCCTTCCGCATCGAGGGCACCAGCCCGACGCTGGCGGTGCTCGCCGCGCTGTCGACCCTGACCCTGGTGCTGCCGGCCTTCACGACCAGCACGCGCGGCCCCACCTTCTCGCAGAGTCAGCTGATGTTTGCCGGCGTGGTCTCGCTGGTGCTGTACGCGGCCTTTGTGTTCGTGCAGGCGGTGCGGCACCGCGACTACTTCCTGCCGGCCGAGGGGGTGGACGATCACCACGCCCATGCCGCGCCGCCCGGCAACAAGGTCGCGCTGGCCAGCCTGGCGCTGCTGATGGTCTGCCTGGTCGGCGTCGTCGGTCTGGCCAAGCTGCTGGCGCCCAGCATCGAGAACGCGGTGCGCGCCATCGGCGCGCCCAGCGCGCTGGTGGGTGTGATCGTGGCCCTGCTGGTGTTGGCCCCGGAGACGCTGGCGGCGGTGCGTGCGGCGATGCACAACCGGCTGCAGACCAGCCTGAACCTGGCGCTCGGCTCGGGCCTTGCCAGCATCGGGCTGACGATTCCGGCGGTGGCCGTGCTCTCGCTGTTCTTCCCCCATGCCCTGGTGCTGGGGCTGGAGCCGGTCAGCATGGTGCTGCTGTTGCTGACCTTTGTGGTCGGCACGCTGACCCTGGGCGCCGGCCGCGCAACGGTGCTGCAGGGCGCGGTGCACCTGGTGCTGTTCGCGGTGTTCCTGTTCCTGGCGGTCGTGCCCTGAGCGAGGGGGGTCAGGGCATGCGGCCGGTGGCCTGGTAGACCGCGCCCATCCAGTGGTAGCCAAGGTCCAGCTCGCCGGTCATCTGCAGCAGCCCGGCCCAGGGGCGCTCCAGGCCGGCCAGCGAGGCCATCGAGTGCAGGGCCGCGCCGAGCACGAAGAGATTGCTGAGCACCGCCCAGGGCGGTGCCCACACCAGGCCGGTGGCGGCGAGCGCCGCGCCGGGTTTCAGGTGCGCGGCCACATGCTGCAGCGCCTGCGGCTGCTGCAGGATGTCGTGGGTGAAATGGAACAGTGCGGCGTCGCAGCGGCCGCTCAGCGGCGCCTCAGCCACGCCGGCGGCCAGCAGCGAGACATTGCGCCAGCCGTGAGCAGCGACGCGCTGTCGCGCCCGCTCCAGCATCTCCGGGCATTGTTCGATGGCGATCACGTGGCCGCGCGGCCCGACCTGCTGCAGCAGGCCCGCCAGGCTCAGGCCGGTGCCGCAGCCCAGGTCCAGCACGCGCTGGCCGGGCCGCAGCTCAAGGCTGGCGATCGCGCTGCGGCGCAAGGGCTCGAAGGGCGCCAGCTCCAGATCGTAGAAAGGGGCTCGTCGGCGGTACTGCGCCAGCGTGCTCACAGGCCCCGCTCCAGCGGGCGTCGCAGGCGCTCGGCCAGCTGCACGGCGGCACCGCCGTTGTAGGCCTCGGTATAGCCCTGCTGCTGCAGCAGGCCCAGGGCCTGCTCGGAGCGTGCACCGGAGGCACAGTACAGGATGATGGGTGCGGCCAGGTCCGGCGCTAGATGGGCAATCTGCTCGGCCAGCTGCGGCAGCGGGATGCAGCGCGCGCCCGGCAGGTGGCCGGACATGTACTCGCTGTAGGAGCGCACATCGATCAGCAGCGCCTGCTCGGGCAGCGGTGCGAGGGACGGCAGGGTGGGCGAGAGAGAACTCATGGGCAGCCTCCGTGATCCGGCGTCGGGACCTCTGTTTTACACCCTTGGCGGCCCGGCGGCGAGGTATGCTGCGCGCCCGCCCTGAATGAAGCCCCCATGTCCGACGCCGACAACACCGAACGCCCCGATATCCAGGAGCCGCGCCTGTGGCAGGACGCCCGCTGGACCGCCCGCGTGATCAAGAACGAGGACGACGAGGGCTGGGCCGTCGCGATGATATTGGCAGGCCAGAGCGAGCCGGCCCTGGTCGGCCCCTGGACCATGGGGCGTGACAAGAAGAACCCCAAGCCGCTGGACGTCAACGCCTTCAACACCCTGGTGAAGACCGCCTCCGAGGTCCTGCGCCGCCACGAGCAGCAGCTGCATGCCCAGCTGCACCAGAGCCTGCGCATCACGACCGACAGCGCCCAGATCGAGGTGCGGCTGGACATCGTGCCCGATGAGGACGAGCCCTATGCGCTGCTCAGTGCGCATGACGAGATGGGCACGCAGCTGGCCGAGGTCAAGGTGCGACCGAGCTTCAAGCTCAGCCGCGCCAGCGCCAGCGCCTGGATCGCGGCGGAGTTCCAGAAGCCGGGCTGAGAGTCTGAGGATTTTTCTACTGCGCCGCCGCCATGCGTCGTTGGGCGGTGCTCGGAATCCTCACGTACCCAAGTACGTTCCGGTTCCTGCGCTCCGTCCGCCTAGCCTGGCAACGGCTCGCTACGAAAAATTCTCAGCCTCTGAGGCCCTGCTCAACGTGCCAGCTGGAACACCCCGACCAGCCGCGCCAGCTCGGCGGCCTGGTGCTGCAGGCTTTCGGCGGCGGCGGTGCTTTCCTCGACCAGGGCGGCGTTCTGCTGCGTGACCTGATCGAGCTGGTTGACGGCATCGCCGATCTGGCCGATGCCCTTGCTCTGCTCGCTGCTGGCGCCGGCAATCTCGGCGATCAGCTGGCTGACCTGGCGCACCTGGTCGACGATGCCGCCCATCGCGCTGCCGGCGTCGTCGGCCAGGCGCGAGCCCGACTCGACCTGGCTGACGCTGTCGTTGATCAGCACCTTGATCTCGCGGGCCGCCTGGGCCGAGCGTTGGGCCAGCGCGCGCACCTCGGCGGCGACGACCGCGAAGCCGCGGCCCTGCTCGCCGGCCCGCGCCGCCTCGACCGCCGCGTTCAAGGCCAGGATGTTGGTCTGGAAGGCGATGCCGTCGATGGTGCCGATGATGTCGGCAATGCGCTTGGAGGCCTCGGCAATGCCTTGCATGGTGTTGACCACCTGGGCCACCACCGTGCCGCCCTGGCCGGCGGCCGCAGCGGCGGCCGAAGCCAGCGCATTGGCCTGGGCGGCGGTGTCGGCGTTGTTGCGCACCGTGCTGGAGAGTTCTTCCATCGAGGCGGCGGTCTGCTGCAGATTGCTGGCCTGCTCCTCGGTGCGCTGGGACAGGTCGATGCTGCCGCTGGCAATCTCGCGCGAGCCGGTGGCGATGCTCTCGCTGCTGTCGCGCACCTGGGAGACGATCTGCACCAGCGAGCCGTTCATCTGGTTCAGCGCCGTCATCAGCTGGGTCGCCTCGTCACGGCCCTGGACGGCCGCCGCCGCGCGCAGATCACCGCTGGCCACGGTCTGCGCGAAGCTGACCGCCTCCCGCATCGGGCCGGTGATCGAGCGGGTGCTCATCAGGCCGGCCACGACCGCGATCAGCGCCGCGACCAGGCTGACACCGAGGCTCCAGGCACGCACGCTGTCGCGGGTGGCTTGAGCCTGGCTGTAGCTGGCGGCGGCCACCTCGATTTGCAGCTTGATCAGCGCGTCGATGCCGTCCTTGGCCTGCTGGCCCAGCGGCACGATGCGCTCGCCGTACAGGGCCTGGGCGCGCGCGAGTTCGCCGGCCTTCAGCGCGTCACGGGCGGCCAGCAGGCCATCGCGCACATAGCTGCCGCGCACCTGGGTGAAGGCCTCGGCCAGCTGTTTTTCCTGCGGCGTCAGATAGCTGTCCATATAGGCTTTCCAGGTCTTGCTGACCTGGGCGATATTGGCCTGCAGCTGGCTGTCCAGCGCCGGCAGTGCGGCCGGGTCGCGCAGCATCTCCATCACCAGGATGCGGTTGCGCAGCATCAGCCCGTCGACCTCGCCGATCTGCTTGAGCGGGATCGTGCGGTCCTCGTAAATCGTCTTCAGGTCGGCAAAGACGCGCGTGCTGCCTTGCACGCCGACCCAGCTGACGACGGCCAGCAAGAGCAGGACCAGTCCGAAAGCCAGGCCCAGACGCCGGCCGATACGCAGATTACGCAGCAGTTCCATTGCATGCTCCCTGGCGCTTTGTCGCGCTGATTCTGCATCAGCAGGATGCATGCCAGGGAGAAATTTCAGCGCGGCGGCGCGATGTCCTCGCCGCGCAGGCGGCGCCATAGCCAGGCTAGCCCGGCCCGCAGGTCACCGCGCGAGCCCAGCTGCTGCGGACGGTCCAGCGGCCGCAGCGGGGAGTGCTGCTCGGCGACGGCGAAGCTGAAGATGTAATGAGGTTCCTGGCCCATGCGCAGATCGGTGATCAGCACCTGGTCGGCCTTGCGCTCCAGCTTGAAGAAGCCGTCGCTGAAGGCGGCCAGGGTCGCGACCGGCGGGTGGGTCTTCAAGGCCTCGTAGAGCGCCTCCCCGCGGTCAAAGCTGTCGAAACGTATCGTCGGGCTGGCATCCAGCAGCGAGTAGAAGCCTTCGCGATAGCCATCGGGCGTGATCGCGACGATGCGCCACAGCACCGTGTTGAAGGGGCTGGGCGTGACCAGCAGGCGCTGCACCGGCTGGCCGGCCAGGCTCTGGCGCGCCAGCTGCTCGACATGCTGCTGGACCAGCGCGCTCCAGCCCAGATAGGCGGTCGACAGCAGCAGGCCGGCCGCGTTCCAGCGCAGCGCCCGCGCGCTGCCGGCCAGGGCCACGCCGGTGCCGATCAGCAGCGGCAGCGTGTAGAGCGGGTCGATGATGAAGATGCTGCCCAGGCCCAGTGGCTCGCTGCTGAAGGGGCGCAGCAGCTGGGTGCCGTAAATCGTCATGTAGTCCAGCAGCGGATGCGTGATCAGGGCCAGCCAGACCGCCAGCAGCCAGCGCCCGAACAGCGCGCGCTCGCGCTGCAGCGCGGCGATGCCGGCCGCGATTGGCACGGCGACCAGGCTCAGCCAGAACAGCGCATGGCTGTTGCCCCGGTGCAGCACCATATTGCTGAGCGCGTCGCCGTGGTCGATGAAGGCATCGAGATCGGGCAGCGTGCCGCAGACGGCACCCCATAGCGCCGACTTCCACAAGGCCGTGCGCCGGCCCATCACCGCGACGCCGACGGCGGCGCCCAGCGCGATTTGCGAGAGTGAATCCATGGGGGCGGATTCTGGACGCTTCTGGCTTGACCTGTCCTAGGGGCGGATATCGGGCGCGGCGATGGGCGAGATGCCCTGGGCCTGGGCGGTCTCGGTCTGCACGGCCAGCGTACGGCGCCAGCCGTCGCGCTGCTGCAGCCGCGCCCAGTAGGCGGCCACGGCCGGCGTGAACTGCGCATCCAGCCCCAGATGGCGGGCCAGCAGCAGCGCATAGCCTACCGAGATGTCGGCGGCCGTGAAGCGGCCGGCGCAGAGCCAGTCCTGCGCGGCCAGGCGCGGCTCCAGCGTGCGCAGCCGGGCCAGAAACCATTTGGCGTAGTCCTCGGCCACCTGGGGCTGGCGGCGCTCGGCCGGCTCGAAGAAGCGGTAGCGCAGCAGCAGGGTCTGCGGGAAGGTCAGGGTGGCTTCGCCGAAATGCAGCAGGTTCAGATAGGCGCCGTAGTCGGCCTCGGCCATGCCCACATCGAGGCCGCCGGGGTCATGTCTTGCGGCCAGGTACTGGCAGATCGCGGCCGACTCGGTCAGGCGCGTCTCGCCGTCCAGCAGCAGCGGCACGGTGCCCAGCGGGTTCAGGGCCAGATAGCCCTTGTCGTGCACGCGGGGCGGGAAGGGCAGGACGATCAGCTGGTAGTTCAGGCCCAGCTCTTCGAGCGCCCACAGCGGGCGGAAGGAACGGGCGCTGAGGCAGTGGTAGAGGGTCAGCAAGGGACGGAGTCCCTAGATGGCGAGGCTGTAGACCTTGGCGGCCGCGCGCTCGTCGGCGCTGTGGCCGGCCAGCGCGCGGTCCCATTCCGCGCCGCCGGCGCCCTGGGTCGCGGCGGCACCGCTGATCATCGAGGCCATTTCCTCGGTGCTGGCATCGAACTCGGCGATCTGCTCGCGCGTCTCCAGAAACAACCGCGCCAGCATCACGCCGCCGGACTCGATCACCACCAGATAGCGGGCCGCCTGGCGCAGCGCGCCGGGATGGTGTTTGGCGGGTGTTTCCATTCCGAAGCCTTGGCCCATGATGTCTCCTCGCGTGGCTGATTCAGCGCCAAGACTATCACCGTCAAGGGGCGCCCAGCATGGCCAGTTGCCGGGCGGCGCTGCGGATTTCGGCCGGCGTCAAGGCCGCATAGCCCAGCAGCCAGCCATCCTGGCGCGGCGCCGAGAGGTAGAGCCGGCTCAGCGAAGGCGTGGCCAAGCCCCGCGACGCGGCGGCGCGGCTGAGCGCCGCCTCGCCGCCCTCGGGCAGCAGCGCCGCCAGTTGCAGGCCGCCAGCGCTGGGCTGGGGCAGCAGCCAGGCCTGCAGCGGACGCAGCGCCTCCAGCAGGACTTCGCGACGCTGCCGGTAGAGGCTGCGCATCAGGCGCAGATGGGCGGCGAAATGACCTTGGCCGATGAAGTCGGCGGTGACCGCCTGGGCCAGCTGGGCGCTATGGCCGTCCTGGACGCTGCGTGCCGCCGCCAGCGGCGCGACCAGGGCCGGCGGCAGCACCATATAGGCCAGCCGCAGCGACGGAAACAGCACCTTGGAGAAGGTGCCCAGATAGATCACCCGGCCGGCCCCGCCCGCTTCCTCCAGGCCTTGCAGCGCCGGCATCGGCCGGCCTTCGTAGTGGAACTCGCTGTCGTAGTCGTCCTCGACGATCCAGGCCTGCTCCCGCCGCGCCAGCGCCAGCAGGGCCAGGCGGCGCTCCAGGCTCAGAGCCATGCCGCAGGGGTATTGGTGCGACGGGGTCAGATAGATCAGGCGCGGCGCGGGCAAGGCTGCGCCCTCGGGGTTCAGACCCTGTGGATCCAGCCGCACCGGCTGCAGGCGGGCGCCAGCGGCGGCAAAGGCCGTGCTGGCGCCGCGATAGCCGGGCTCCTCCATCCAGACGGTGTCGCCGGCATCCAGCAGCATCGACGCTGCGAGTTGCAGGCCCTGCTGCGAACTGGTCAGCACCAGCACCTGTTCGGCGCTGCAGCGCAGGCCGCGCGACTGGCGCAGATAGCCGGCGATGGCGGCGCGCAGATCCTCATGACCTTGCGGGTCGCCATAGCCCAGCAGCCCCGGTTCGCGGCGCAGTCGCTGGTTGATCAGCCGGCGCCAGGTTTCCAGCGGGAAGGCGCGCAGATCGGGGCTGCCGGCCTCGAAGGCGCGCGGGTGGCGCGGGTCCTCGCAGCCTCCTGTCGCCGCAATCGCCTGGCCGCGCTGTGACAGCGTCGGCCCGGCGGCCTGCGGCGCCAGCGCGCGCCGCGCCGCCGGGCGGGCCTGGGCCTCGATGGCGACAAAGCTGCCGCGCCCGGTCTGGCGCCGCAGATAGCCCTCGGCCTCCAGCTGGGCATAGGCCGCCTCCACCGTGACCCGCGACAGACCCAGATCGGCCGCCAGCACCCGGCTGGACGGCAGCCGCTCCTGATGAACCAGCTCGCCACCCAGCATGGCCTGCCGCAGGCTGGCGCAGAGCTGCTCGCGCCGACCCAGGCCCCGGCCGGACTGGCGCTCGAACAACTGCAGCCATAGGCGGGGTGGTGGCATTGGTCTTATCTTACGAATGAAATTGGCATCAATGCTAAGGCCAAGCCGCTCGACACTGGCGCTGCTCCCCACCACCTGTTCAGACGGAATCCACCATGTCACAGCAAGCCTTCGAGTCCATCGTCCTGTCCTATCCCGCACCGACGCCCGAGCAAAGCCGCGACTTCATGCTGGCCAAGCTGCACTACCACGCCGACGCCTGGGATGTGGCCGAGGACCTGCGCGCTGGCGTTCGAACCCTGGTCGTCATCGACACCCGCTCGGCCGAAGCCTATTCGGCCGGCCATGTGCCCGGCGCCATTTCCTTCCCGCATCGCACGATGGATGCGGCCAGCACCGCGCGGCTGGATCGCAGCAAGACCTATGTGTGCTACTGCGACGGCATCGGCTGCAATGGTTCGACCAAGGGCGCCTACAAGCTGGCCGCGCTGGGCTTCTCGGTCAAGGAGTTGCTGGGCGGGCTGGACTTCTGGAAGCGCGACGGCCATCCGGTCGCGACCGGCGCGGCGCCGGGCAGCCTGCGGCCGGAGGACCTGATCGGCTGCGAATGCTGAGGGCTGAGGTACGCGCCGCCATGCCCGGCGATGCGGCCGTGCTGGCCGCGCTGTGCCGCGAGCATGCCTGCTATGAGCGGCTGGCTTCCTGCAACGATGACGGCTTCGAGGCGCGTCTGGCCGCGGCACTCGCCGCTGGACGGCTGCAGGCTTGGCTGGCCGGGCGGCGCGAGGAGGCGCTGGGCTATGCCAGCTTGACGCTGGATTTCGCGACCCTGAGCGCTCGGCCTTTTGCCTATCTCGACTGTCTCTATCTGCGGCCGGCGGCGCGTGGGCAAGGACTGGGTGCCTGTCTGCTGCACGAGGTGAAACAGTGCGCTGTGGCGCTGGGCTGCGCGGAGCTGCAATGGCAGACGCCGGACTGGAACGAGGCGGCCGTGCGCTTCTATCTGCGCGCCGGTGCGACGCTGCGGGACAAGAAGCGCTTTGCGATGTCGCTTGCCTAGGTGCTGGCAAGGCTCAAGGAGCCTGATGCACCGAGTAGGCGATGCGCTGGCCGGGCAGGCCGGACATCGTGCCCAGTCTGATTTCGTAGCGCCCCGCGGCTTGTGCGGGCAGCTCGACCTGGATGCGGCCGTTGTCGAGCCACTGGAGCGCGACCGGGCTGGCGCCACCCTCGAAGCTGAGCAGTTGCGCGAGATTGTTGCGCAGGGCGTCCAGGCCGGTGCCGTGCAGGATGAGGCGCCCGGGTCGCCCGGCCTGCAGCGCGCTGTCATCGACCGAGTCCAGCTGGGCCAGGCGTTTGATCAGGCGGAAGGCGATGCGGCGGGCAGGCAGCCCATGGCTGAACTTCAACTCGATCGCGGCTTCATGCGTGGCCTGGTTGGCGAGCTTCTCGAACGCCTCGGGCACCGGAGCCCAGACCACGGGGTTGCTGAGGCCGCCCTGGCTGTTGACCAGGCGCAGCCAGGGCGTGTCGCTGTGGGCGCTCCATGTCAGGTCCGCGGGCGTGAGCGAGGTGCGGAGGACGCGGATGCTGGTGGCGGCCTGTGTGCCGAGCGTGTGCACCGCGAAACTGGGGACGTAGAGCACGCGGACCAGGTCTTCGATCGTGGCCTTGACCTGGAGCGTGCGGGGCGGGCGATCCACGCCTTGCGGCTGGAACTGGATCTCCGCCTTGTGCACGCCAGCCTTTAGCCCGGCGACCGGCTGCAGCTCGAGCTGTGCGCCGTTCATGCGGTGCTCCAGCCAGGCGGCGCTGGCCGAGGAGTTCAGGATCTGGTAGGTCCAGCCGCTGGCCTGCACGGGCAGGCTGATCGTCACCACAGAGGGGGCCGGGCGCTCGCCGACGCTGCCGTTGAATTCGATCTCGTGGGTGCTGAGCTGGAAGGCCGGATGAATGCGGTGTTCGTACTCGACCGTGTTGGGTGAGCCGCTCAGGTGGCGCTGGCAGGCCCGGTCGTGGCAGGCGTTCAGCGTCAGCCGCCCGGCGTATCGAGCGGGAGGGAGGTCGCTGCGCAGTCGGAGCCTGACATCGGCGCGGCCGGTCTGGGGATTCCAGTCGATCGGCGCGATGGTTTCTACCGCCTCGCCATCGGCTTGCGCGCTGAAGTAGATCGCGTCCTGGGCCGCTTGTCCGGAAACCTGCAGGCTCAGCGCTTTCTCGAGCAGCGCGCCGGGATCGCCGCGCTCGGTCTCGCTGCGCAGCGCGCCGCCATCAAGCTGCAGTCGAGCCGTGGCGACAGGCGGCGTGGGCGTAGGAGCGGTGGTGTCTCCGCCGCCCCCACCCCCACAGGCTTGCATCAGAAGCGCGCCAAGCAGGCACAGGCGGGGCCCCCATGGGGTTCTTTGCGCAGCGATGGGGGGCATGAATCTCCCTGAGTTTCTTTCTTGATTGCTTTTGAATGCAGGGCCGACCCAGCGGCTCGTCTGCAGGGAGCGGATGGTAGAAAATGCGGCATGAAGAGGCGATGAATGCAGCATCGCCCGGCGAGCCTTCCGCCGTGCTATGGGCCGGCTGTGCGTCGACCCGTGATCTGGAAGTCTTCGGCGAGGGCATCAAGAAAAAGGCCTCCCGAAGGAGGCCTCTGGAGCACGGAGGAAGCGATCACATGCTGCGCCGGTACTGCCCGCCGACCTCGAACAGCGCTGAGGTGATTTGACCCAGCGAGCAGACGCGCACGGCCTCCATCAGCACCTCGAAGACATTGCGGTTCTCGATCACGGCCTGCTGCAGGCGGGCCAGCATGGCCGGCGCCGTGCCAGCGTTGCGGGCATGGAAGTCGGCCAGGCGCGCCAGCTGCGACTGCTTCTCTTCGTCGGTCGAGCGGGCCAGCTCGATGGTCTCGGGCACGGTCTCGCCATGCGGGTTGCGGAAGGTGTTGACGCCGATGATGGGGTACTCGCCGGTGTGCTTGAGCATCTCGTAGTGCATGCTCTCTTCCTGGATCTTGCTGCGCTGGTAGCCGGTCTCCATCGCGCCCAGGACGCCGCCGCGCTCGGCGATCTTCTCGAACTCGGCCAGCACCGCTTCCTCGACCAGCTCGGTCAGCTCCTCGATGATGAAGGCCCCCTGGCTGGGGTTCTCGTTCTTGGCCAGGCCCCACTCGCGGTTGATCACCAGCTGGATCGCCATCGCGCGGCGCACGCTCTCCTCGGTGGGCGTCGTGATCGCCTCGTCATAGGCATTGGTGTGCAGGCTGTTGCAGTTGTCGTAGATCGCGATCAGCGCCTGCAAGGTGGTGCGGATGTCGTTGAAGGCGATCTCCTGCGCGTGCAGCGAGCGGCCCGAGGTCTGGATGTGGTATTTGAGCTTTTGCGAGCGCTCGTTCGCGCCGTATTTGTCGCGCATCGCGACGGCCCAGATGCGGCGCGCGACCCGGCCCAGCACCGTGTACTCGGGGTCCATGCCGTTGCTGAAGAAGAAGCTCAGATTCGGCGCGAAGTCGTCGATGTGCATGCCGCGCGCCAGATAGGCCTCGACAAAGGTCAGGCCGTTCGACAGCGTCAGCGCCAGCTGGCTGATCGGGTTGGCGCCGGCCTCGGCGATGTGATAACCGCTGATCGAGACCGAGTAGAAATTGCGGACGTTGTGGTGGACGAAGTACTCGGCGATATCGCCCATCACCTTCAGCGAGAACTCGGTCGAGAAGATGCAGGTGTTCTGGCCCTGGTCTTCCTTCAGGATGTCGGCCTGCACCGTGCCGCGCACATTGGCCAGCACCCAGTCCTTGATCTTGGCGGCCTCGTCGGCGGTCGGCTCGCGGCCGTTGTCGGTCCGGAACTTGGCGAGGTTCTGGTCGATCGCGGTGTTCATGAACATCGCCAGGATAGACGGCGCGGGCCCATTGATCGTCATCGAGACCGAGGTCGTCGGGCTGCACAGGTCGAAGCCGTCGTACAGCACCTTCATATCGTCCAGCGTCGCGATAGAGACGCCGGAGTTGCCGACCTTGCCGTAGATGTCGGGGCGCGGATCGGGGTCGGCGCCGTACAGGGTCACCGAGTCGAAGGCGGTCGACAGGCGCTTGGCGGGCATGCCCTCGCTCACCAGCTTGAAGCGGCGATTCGTGCGGAAGGCATCGCCCTCGCCGGCGAACATCCGGGTCGGGTCCTCGCCCTCGCGCTTGAAGGCGAACACGCCGGCGGTGTAGGGGAAGCTGCCCGGCACGTTCTCCAGCAGCAGCCACTTCAGCAGCTCGCCATGGTCTTCATAGGTCGGCAGCACGACCTTGCGGATCTTGGTGCCGGACAGGCTGGTCGAGACCAGCGCGGTGCGGATCTCCTTGTCGCGGATCTTGACGACGTATTCGTCGCCCGCGTAAGCCTTCTGCATGTCCGGCCACTGCGCGATCAGCTGGGCGGCGGCCTTGTCCAGCGCGGTCTCGCGCTTCTCGGCCAGCTCGTTCAAGGCATCCATCGCGCGGTGCTTGTCCGGGTTGGCGGCCTTCAGCATCGCCATCGAAGCGCGCAGCTGCTGGGCCTCGCGGGCGATGCGGGCCTGTTCCCGGGCGGCCTTCTTGTAGCCGCGCACCGTGTCGGCGATCTCGGCCAGATAGCGCGAGCGTGCGGCCGGCACGATGGGGGTCTGGTGGGTGCTGTGGCGGGTGTCGACGATGGGCAATCTGGCCTCGCCGAACTGCAGGCCCAGTTCGGCCAGACGGCCCTTGAGCGCCTGGTACAGCGCGGTGACGCCGTCGTCGTTGAAGCGGCTGGCCATGGTGCCGAAGACCGGCATCTCGTCGGGCTTCTTGCCCCAGGCCTCCTTGTTGCGCTGCACCTGTTTGGCGACATCGCGCAGCGCATCCAGCGAGCCCTTGCGATCGAATTTGTTGATCGCGACGAACTCGGCGAAGTCCAGCATGTCGATCTTCTCGAGCTGGCTGGCCGCGCCGAACTCGGGCGTCATCACATACATCGGCACATCGACATGGGGCACGATGGCCGCGTCGCCCTGGCCGATGCCCGAGGTCTCGACGATGACCAGATCGAAGCCGGCCAGCTTGGCCGCCGCGACGACATCGGGCAGGGCCTTGGAGATTTCGGAGCCGAAGTCGCGCGTCGCGAGCGAACGCATGAACACGCGCGGGCCTTGGCTCCAGGGCGAGATCGCGTTCATCCGGATGCGGTCGCCCAGCAGCGCGCCGCCGCTCTTGCGGCGCGAGGGGTCGATGGAGATGACGGCCACGCGCAGCGCATCGCCTTGGTCCAGGCGCAGGCGGCGTATCAGCTCGTCGGTCAGGCTGCTCTTGCCGGCGCCGCCGGTGCCGGTGATGCCCAGCACCGGGGTCTTGATGGTCTTGGCTGCGGCCTGCAGCTCGGCCACGATGGCAGCATCGGCCTTGCCGTTTTCCAGCGCGGTGATCAGCTGGGCCAGCGCGCGCCAGGCGCCCTCGCCATGGCCCTGGATCGCGGACAGCGACTTCGGCGCATGGACCGTGAAGTCCTGGTCGCTCTTCATCACCATCTCGCCGATCATGCCGGCCAGGCCCATGCGCTGGCCGTCTTCGGGGCTGAAGATGCGCACGCCGTGCGCGGCCAGATCGCGGATCTCGGCCGGCACGATGACGCCACCGCCGCCGCCAAACACCTGGATATGCTCGCCGCCGCGCGCCTTCAAGAGCTCGACCATGTACTTGAAATACTCGACATGGCCGCCCTGGTAGGAGCTGATCGCGATGCCCTGGGCGTCTTCCTGCAGCGCCGCGTTGACGACCTCGTCGACCGAGCGGTTGTGGCCCAGGTGTATCACCTCGGCGCCCATGCTCTGCAGGATGCGCCGCATGATGTTGATCGCGGCGTCATGGCCGTCGAACAGGCTGGCGGCGGTGACGAAGCGCACCTTGTGCGTGGGGCGGTACTCGGCCAGGGCCTTGTACTCGGCGGACAGATCGGTCATCTGGATGTCTCCTGCGCGGTGCTGGCTCGGCCGGGCCGGGCTTCTTCCCCGCGTTTTAGCAGCATGGGTGGGCGGATTCTAGGGCTTGATTGACGTTTACGTAAACGTTAACTTGCTGTGGCGCTCGCGGCACAGATATTGCAGCGCAGCAATATCCACCCCATCCGCCATGAGCCCCCCGTCCGACACTCCCACCCCTGGCCTGCGCGTGCTGCTGATCGATGACGGCGCGCACCGGGTCGATCTGATCCAGCAGGAGCTGGCGCGGCAGGGCTGTGATGTCGTCGGTGTGATCGATTCGGCGACCTTGATCCATGACTGCGTGCTGCGGCTCAAGCCCGATGTGGTGATCGTCGACAGCGAGTCGCCGACGCGCGACACGATGGAGAACCTGGCCACCTTGAATGCGCAGATGCCGCGGCCGGTGGTGGTGTTTTCCGAGGATGGCAGCGATGACCCGATGCGCCGGGCGCTGCGTGCAGGGGTCAGCGCCTATGTGGTGGCGGGGCTGCGTCCCGACCGCCTGGCGCCGGTGCTGCAGGTGGCGATCGCCCGCTTCGAGCAGGACCTGGCGCTGCGTCAGCAACTCGACAAGGCCCAGGCCCAGCTCAGCGCGCGCAAGCTGATCGAGCGTGCCAAAGGCATTCTGATGAGCGAGACGGGCCTGGACGAGGACGCCGCCTACAAGCGCCTGCGCCGCCTGGCGATGGATCGCGGCGTGCCGCTGGTCGAAGTCGCGGAGCGTGTCATCGATGCCCAGAACCTGCTGCGCCCAACATGAGGCCCGACATGAGGCCCGATCGCACCAGGCTGGCGCATCGCGCCGGCAATCGGTGCGCTTTTCGCGCAGCCGCTTGCCTTGCTGCCTGTGCATGCCGCTGGCACGGCTCCTGCTAGACAGATCACGAGGCCCGCAACGGCGTGGGCCTCGCTCTCAACAAGGTTCTAGGACAAAGGCGTCCGATCTCCTCCGCTCGTTGCATGGGTGGCAGGTGATCGTGACGCCTTTTTCCATTTCTGGTTTGTCTCGGAGGTCTTCTCAATGCGTTTCAGCAATACGTCGAAGGATGGTGGGCTCATGAGTGAAGAGCGACGCAAGCTCCTGGTGGGCGGTGCGGCGGCAGCGGCCGTCGGCAGTCTTAGCCCCCAGGTTTGGGCGGCCGGCTCCGACAAGCCGGAGAAGGAGGAGGTGCGCATCGGCTTCATCCCGCTGACCGACTGCGCCTCGGTGGTGATGGCCTCGGTGCTGGGCTTCGACAAGAAATACGGCATCAAGATCATTCCGACCAAGGAAGCCTCCTGGGCCGGTGTGCGCGACAAGCTGGTCAACGGCGAGCTCGACATGGCCCATGTGCTCTACGGCCTGATCTACGGCGTGCACCTGGGCGTCAGCGGGCCGAAGAAAGACATGGCCGTGCTGATGACGCTGAACAACAACGGCCAGGCGATCACGCTGTCGAAGAAGCTGGCCGATAAGGGCGCGGTCGACGGCGCCAGCCTGGCCTCGCTGATGGGCAAGGAGAAGCGCGAGTACACCTTCGCGCAGACCTTTCCGACCGGTACTCACGCGATGTGGCTGTACTACTGGCTGGCCAGCGTCGGCATCAATCCGATGAAGGATGCAAAGGTCATCACCGTGCCGCCGCCGCAGATGGTGGCGAATATGCGGGTCGGCAATATGGACGGCTATTGCGTCGGCGAGCCCTGGGGCCACCGCGCCATCGTCGACGGCATCGGCATCACCGCGGTGACCACGCAGGACATCTGGAAGGATCACCCCGAGAAGGTGCTGGGCACCACCGGCGACTTCGTCAAGAAGTACCCGAACACGGCGCGCGCCGTCATCATGGCCGTGCTGGAGGCCAGCCGCTGGATCGATGCCGGCCTGCAGAACAAGCTGAAGATGGCCGACACCATCGCCGAGAAGAGCTATGTCAACACCGGCGTCGACGCGATCAACCAGCGCATCCTCGGCCGCTACCAGAATGGCCTGGGCAAGACCTGGGACGACCCCAACCACATGAAGTTCTTCAACGACGGCGCGGTCACCTTCCCGTGGCTGTCCGACGGCATGTGGTTCCTGACCCAGCACAAGCGCTGGGGCCTGATCAAGGAGCACCCGGACTATCTGGGCGTGGCCAAGCAGATCAATCAGGTGGAGCTCTACAAGCAGGCCGCCAGCCAGCTGAAGATCAGCGTGCCCAAGGAGTTGATGCGCAGCTCCAAGCTGATCGACGGTGTGGTCTGGGACGGCAAGGACCCCGCCAAGTATGCCGATGGATTCCGCGTCAAAGCCTAAGGAGCTCCCCATGGTCAGTGCCGTTTTTCATTCGCCGAGCGAGGCCAGCAGCAGCGGCCCGATCTCGGTGTCGCTGCCGACGCCCGACGCACCGACGGTGCTGGCTGCGGGCGTTGTTGCGCCCGCTCCCAGGCCGCGCCGCCACCTCGACATGAACAGCCTGTGGATGCGCGTGTTGCCACCGGTGCTGGGCCTGGCGCTGTTGATAGGCATCTGGGGGCTGCTGACGCAAAAAGGCGGCAGCTTCCCGACGCCCGGCGCCACCTTCGCTGCCGCCGTCAAGCTGTTCGCCGACCCCTTCTACAGCAATGGGCCGAACGACCAGGGCATAGGCTGGAACATCCTGTTCTCGCTGCAGCGCGTGGCGGTGGGCTTCGGCCTGGCTGCGGCGGTCGGCATCCCGCTGGGCTTCATCATCGGCCGCTTCGAGTTCGCCAACCGCATGTGCTCGCCGCTGATCAGCCTGCTCAAGCCGGTCTCGCCGCTGGCCTGGCTGCCGATCGGCCTCCTGGTCTTCAAGAGCGCCAACCCGGCCGCGATCTGGACCATCTTCATCTGCTCTATCTGGCCGATGGTGGTCAACACCGCGGTGGGTGTGCAGCGTGTGCCCGAGGACTATCTGAACGTCGCGCGGGTGCTCAAGCTCAGCGAGTGGAAGATCATCAGCAAAATCCTGTTCCCTGCTGTGCTGCCTTATATGCTCACCGGCGTGCGCCTCTCGGTCGGCACGGCCTGGCTGGTGATCGTCGCGGCCGAGATGCTGACCGGCGGCGTCGGCATCGGCTTCTGGGTCTGGGACGAATGGAACAACCTCAATGTCCAGCACATCATCATCGCGATCTTCGTGATCGGCATCGTCGGCCTGGCCCTCGAATGGCTGCTGATGGCGGTGGCCAAGCACTTCTCCTACAACGACTGAGGGAGCCGACATCATGAGTGCAAACAAGGCCTTTATCGAAGTGCAGTCGGCCGAGATGGTGTTCAACACCCGCAAGGGCCAGTTCCACGCGCTGCGCGACATCCATCTGCAGGTCCAGAAGGGCGAGTTCATCACCTTGATCGGCCATTCGGGCTGCGGCAAGAGCACCTTGCTGAACCTGATCGCCGGCCTGCTGCGGCCCACGTCCGGCGTGCTGCTGTGCGACAACCGCGAGATCACCGAGCCCGGCCCGGAGCGCGCGGTGGTGTTCCAGAACCATTCGCTGCTGCCCTGGCTGACCTGCTTCGAGAACGTCTATCTGGGCGTCGAGTCGGTGTTCGGCGGCCGCGAGCTGAAGCGTCAGCTCGCGGAGCGCACCGATGCGGCGCTGGACCTGGTGGGCATGAGCCATGCGATGTTCAAGCGTCCGCACGAGATCTCGGGCGGCATGAAGCAGCGCGTCGGCATCGCCCGCGCGCTGGCGATGGAGCCCAAGGTGCTCTTGATGGACGAGCCCTTCGGCGCACTCGATGCGCTGACCCGCGCCCATCTGCAGGACGAGCTCTTGAAGATCGTCGCGCGCACGCACAGCACCGTGGTGATGGTCACGCACGATGTCGACGAGGCCGTGCTGCTCTCCGACCGCATCGTGATGATGACCAACGGGCCCGCTGCCACCATCGGCGAGATCTATGCCGTCGACATCCCGCGCCCGCGCAGCCGGGTCGAGCTGGTCGAGGACCCGGTCTATGTGCATGCGCGCAAGGCGGTCATCGACTTCCTCTACACGCGCCACGCCGCGCCGGTCGAGAAAAAAGCCGCCTGATTGATTTTTCGTGGTGCCTGCTGCTCGCTAGCTCCGTTGGGGCTGGGCGGGGTGGCGCTCAGCCTGGAGCTGCTGTGATGATGAACGACAAGAAATTGAAGCTGGTGATGGTGGGCAACGGCATGGCCGGTGTGCGCACGCTGGAAGAGCTGCTGAAGATCGCCCCCGATCTCTATGACATCACGGTGTTCGGTGCCGAGCCGCATCCCAACTACAACCGCATCCTCTTGAGCCCGGTGCTGGCCGGCGAACAGACGATAGCCGAGATCATCCTGAATCCGCTGTCCTGGTATGCCGAGCAGGGCATCACCCTGCACCTGGGCAAGACCGTCACGCAGATCGATCGCATCCGCCGCAAGGTGATCGCCGAGGATGGCACCGAAGCCGAGTACGACCGCCTGCTGATCGCCACCGGCTCCAGCCCCTTCATCCTGCCGGTGCCCGGCAAGGAGCTGGACGGCGTGATCGCCTACCGCGATATCGCCGACACCAACGAGATGATCGACGCAGCGACCAAGTACCAGCACGCCGTCGTGATCGGTGGCGGCCTCCTGGGCCTGGAGGCGGCCAACGGCCTGATGCTGCGCGGCATGCAGGTCACTGTCGTGCACATCGGCGACTGGCTGATGGAGCGCCAGCTCGACGACCAGGCCGGCGAGCTGCTGCGCAAGTCGCTGCAGGCGCGCGGCCTGAGGTTCATGCTGGGCGCGCAGACGCAGGCGCTGATCGGCGGCAAGGACGGCCGGGTGATGGCCGTGCAGTTCAAGGACGGCCAGGAGATCCCGGCCGACCTGGTCGTGATGGCCGCCGGCATCCGACCCAATACCGCGCTGGCCGAGTCCGCCGGCATCCACTGCAGCCGCGGCATCGTCGTCAGCGACACGATGCAGACGGTGACCGACCCGCGCATCTACTCGGTCGGCGAATGCGCGGCGCATCGCGGCATCGCCTATGGCCTGGTCGCGCCGCTGTTCGAGCAGGGCAAGGTCTGCGCCACGCATCTGGCCCAGTTCGGCATCGGCCGCTATCTGGGCAGCCAGACATCGACCAAGCTCAAGGTCACCGGCATCGATCTGTTTTCTGCCGGCGATTTCATGGGGGGCGAGGGCTTCGAGGAGGTCGTGATGAGCGACCCCTTCGCCGGCGTCTACAAGAAGCTGGTGATCAAGGACGACAAGCTGGTCGGCGCCTGCCTCTACGGCGACACGGTCGACGGCAGCTGGTATTTCAAGCTGCTGCGCGAGGGCCGCAAGATCCACGACATCCGCGACAAGCTGATGTTCGGCGAGAGCAATATCGGCGATGTGGGCCACCAGGGCCACAACAAGGCGGCCGCGATGGCCGACAGTGACGAGGTTTGCGGCTGCAACGGCGTCACCAAGGGGACGATCTGCAAGGCCATCAAGGACAAGGGCCTGTTCACACTGGAGGAGGTGCGCAAGCACACGAAAGCCAGCGCCTCCTGCGGCTCCTGCACCGGCCTGGTCGAACAGCTGCTGATGTTCACCGCCGGCGGCGACTACTCGGCCACGCCAAAGAAGAAGGCGATCTGCGGCTGCACCGAGCTGAGCCACCAGGACGTGCGCGATGCGATCTTTGACCAGCACCTGACCAGTCTCGACGCCGTCTACAAGGCGCTGGCCTGGAAGACCCCCAACGGCTGTTCGAGCTGCCGCCCGGCGCTGAACTACTACCTGATCTCGTCCTGGCCCAAGGAGGCTCAGGACGATCCGCAAAGCCGCTTCATCAACGAGCGCGCCCACGCCAATATCCAGAAGGACGGCACGTACTCGGTGATCCCGCGCATGTGGGGCGGCGAGACGACGAGCTCGGAGCTGCGCCGCATCGCCGACGCGGTGGACAAGTACCAGATCCCCACCGTCAAGGTCACCGGCGGCCAGCGCATCGACCTGCTGGGCGTGAAGAAGGAAGACCTGGTCAATGTCTGGAAGGACATCGGCATGCCCTCGGGCCACGCCTATGCAAAGGCGCTGCGCACCGTGAAGACCTGCGTGGGCTCCGAGTGGTGCCGCATGGGCACGCAGGACTCGACGCAGATGGGCAAGGATCTGGAGCGCGCGATGTGGCGCATGTATGCGCCGCACAAGGTCAAGTTCGCCGTGTCGGGCTGCCCGCGCAACTGTGCCGAGGCGGGCATCAAGGACGTCGGCATCATCGGCGTGGACTCCGGCTGGGAGATGTATGTAGCCGGCAACGGCGGCATCAAGACCGAGGTGGCGCACTTCTTCACCAAGCTCAAGACCGCCGCCGAGGTGCTGGAGTACACCGGCGCCTTCATGCAGCTCTACCGCAAGGAGGGTTGGTATCTGGAGCGCACCGTGCATTACGTCAGCCGCGTGGGCCTGGACTATGTGAAGGCCAAGATCCTCGACGACCACGAGCTGCGCCGCACGCTGTGGGCCGAGCTGCAGCACGCGCTCGATGGCGAGCCCGACCCCTGGTTCGACTTCGACAAGGCCAAGGTCGATCTGCGTCAGTTCGACGCGCTGCAAGGAGCTTGAGCGATGAGCGACATCTGGAAAGAAATCTGTGCCCTGACCGACATCCCGGTGCTGGGCTCGCGCCGCGTGCAGCGCGCCCAGGGGCCGCAAGTGGCGCTATTTCGCACCGCCGACGATCAGGTCTACGCTCTGCTGGACCGCTGCCCGCACAAGGCCGGGCCGCTGAGCCAGGGCATCGTGTTCGGCAAAGCCGTGGCCTGCCCGCTGCACAACTGGACCATTGCGCTGGATACCGGTTGCGCGCGCGAGCCCGACGAGGGCAGCACGCCCCGCTTCAGCGTCCGCATCGAAGGGGGTCAGGTCTTGCTGAACCGGGCCGAGCTGGACACGCTGGCCATCGAACTGGCGCCGGTCAAGGCCGGCCCCTGCACACGGGCCTGCTGAGATCATGAGGCAAGAGACGCGCAGCACCTGCCCCTACTGCGGCGTCGGCTGCGGCGTGATCATAGAGAGCCAGGGCACGCAGATCACCGGCGTGCGCGGCGATCCCGATCACCCGGCCAACTTCGGCCGCCTGTGCAGCAAGGGGTCGACCCTGCACCTGACCGCCACGCCCATGGTGCTGCAGACCCGGCGCCTCTTGCAGCCGGCCCTGCGCGCCGCGCGAGGGACGGCGGCCGAGGCCGTCGGCTGGACTCAGGTCAATACGCATATCGCCGAGCGGCTCGCCGCGATCCGCGCCGAACACGGCCCCGATGCGATCGGCTTCTACATCTCCGGCCAGCTGCTGACCGAGGACTACCACGCCTTCAACAAGCTGGCCCGCGCGCTGATCGGCACCAACAATATCGACAGCAACTCGCGCCTGTGCATGAGTTCGGCCGTGGTCGGCTACAAGCAAAGCCTGGGCGCCGACGCGCCACCGGCCTGCTACGAAGACCTGGAGCAGAGCGACTGCCTCTTCATCGCCGGCGCCAACCCGGCCTGGGCCCACCCCATCCTGTTTCGCCGCATCGAGGATGCGCGGCTGAAGCGGCCGCAGATGAAGATCATCGTCGTCGACCCGCGGCGCACCGAGAGCGCCGAGTTCGCCGACCTGCATCTGCAGATCCAGCCGGGCAGCGATGTCGCGCTGTTCCAGGGCCTGCTGCACGCCTGCATCTGGGAGGGCTGGATAGACCAGGGCTTCATCGCCGCCCATACCGAAGGCTTTGCCGAGCTCAAGGCGCTGGTGCGGGCGATGACGCCCGCCGCGGCCGCCAGGATCTGCGGCATCCAGGAGGCCGATCTGCTGCAGGCCGCGCAGTGGTTCGCCCAGTCGCCGGCCAGCCTGTCGCTCTACTGCATGGGCCTGAACCAGAGCACCAGCGGCACGGCCAAGAACACCGCGTTGATCAATCTGCATCTGGCCACCGGCCAGATCGGCCGGCCCGGCGCCGGCCCCTTCTCGCTGACCGGCCAGCCCAATGCGATGGGCGGGCGCGAGACCGGCGGCATGGCCACCTTGCTGCCCGGCCACCGCGACCCCGCCAACGCGGCCCACCGGGCCGAGATCGCCAGGCTCTGGCAGGTCGACGCGCTGCCCGAGACGCCCGGCAAGACCGCCATCGAGCTGTTCGAGGCCGCCGCGCGCGGCGAGATCAAGGCCTTGTGGATCGCCTGCACCAATCCGGCCCAGTCATTGCCGGAGCAGGCCCTGGTGCGCCGGGCGCTGGAGCGCTGCGAGCTGGTGATACTGCAGGAGGCTTTTGCCGATACCGCCACCGCCGCCTATGCCGATGTGCTGTTGCCGGCCGCCACCTGGGGCGAGAAGGAGGGCACGGTGACGAACAGCGAGCGCCGCATCAGCCGGGTGCGCGCCGCCGTGCCACCGCCCGGCAGCGCGCGCGCCGACTGGGAGATCGTCCGCGACGTTGCCCAGCTGCTGGAAAAACGCCTGGGCGCACCGCGCCGCTTTGGCTACGAGCGGCCCGAGCAGCTGTGGCTGGAGCACCGCGAGGCCACGCGCGGCCGCGACCTCGACATCACCGGCCTCAGCTACGGCCTGCTGGATAGCGCCGGCCCGCAGCAATGGCCCTTCCCCGAGGGCGCCGGTGCCGGCCAGGCTCGGCTTTACCAGGACCTCCGATTCGCGACACCCGATGGCCGTGCCCGCTTCATCAGCCAGCCCTTCAAGCCGGCGCGCGATCGGGCCGATGCGAAACACCCTTTTGTGCTGAGCACTGGCCGCCTGCGCGACCAGTGGCACGGCATGAGCCGCAGCGGCGTCGTGCCCCGGCTGTTCGGGCACGAGGGCGCACCGCTGCTGCGCATGAACCCGCAGGACATGCCGCGACGCGGCCTGAAGGACGGCGATCTGGTGCGCGTGTGCTCGGCCCGTGGCGCGCTGACCCTGCCGCTGCTGGGCGATGCCGCGATCGCGCCAGCCCAGGCCTATGTGGCGATGCACTGGGGGCAGGAGTTCGTCTCCGGTCGCGACAGCGAGGGCAGGAGCGAGGGCCAGGTCTTGCTGGGCATCAATGCCATCACCCAGCCGGCCTTCTGCCCCGACTCGCGCCAGCCCGAGCTGAAGTTCGCCGCCGTCGACATCCAGCGCCTGGAACTGCCCTGGCGGCTCTCGGGCGCGGTCTGGGACGAACAGGCCGGCGTGGCGCTGCGCGCGCTGCTGGGCGAGCTGGACTACGGGCACTGCGTGCCGGTCGCCGGCCCCGAGGGGCGCCAGGGCTGGAGTTTTGAGGGCGCCAGTGCCTCGCCGCTGCTGCCGGCGCTGGTCGAGCGCTTCGCCGCCGCGCTGGGCTTGCGGGGGGCGTCGGTGCTGCGTTATGCCGACACGCGGCGCGGCCGTGCCCGGTTGCTCAAGCTCGATGACGGCGGCCAGACCCTGCATGGGCTGCTGCGCGTCGGCGAGGCGGGCGAGGGCGCCTGGCTGCAGGCGCTGTGGCGCGAGGCCGCTGCGGTGGCGCCGCATGGCCGCCGCCTGCTGGCCCCCGAGGCCGGCCCGGCGCAAGACCTGGCCCCGCGCAGCCCGCAGGTCTGCAACTGTTTCGATGTCTCCGAAGCCCGCATCCGGGGCCAGCTGGCGCAATGCGCCGGCGCCGATCCGGCCGAGCGTCTGCGCGCCCTGCAGGGCGCACTGCGCTGCGGCACCCAATGCGGTTCCTGCCTGCCGGCCTTGCGCCGGCTGGTCGATGCCACTCCCTGTGAGCTGACAGCATGAACACCACCCCGAGCTTTCCCATCGACCTTGTCGGTGCCGGCCCCGGCGACCCCGAGCTGCTGACCGTCAAGGCGCTCAAGCGCCTGCAGGCGGCCGATGTCGTGCTGGTCGACGATCTGGTCGATGCCCGCGTGCTGGCGCTGCTGCAGCCTCACACCCGGGTGCTGAAGGTCGGCAAGCGGGGCGGCTGCGTGTCGACCGAGCAGCGCTTCATCCACGAACTGATGATCCGCGAGGCGCGCAGCGGCGCGCGCGTCGTGCGGCTGAAGGGCGGCGATCCCTTTGTCTTCGGCCGTGGCGGCGAGGAGGTCGACGCCTTGCGCGCCGCCGGCCTGGAGGTCGAGATCGTCAACGGCCTTACCGCCGGCCTGGCCGGGCCGGCCAGCATCGGCATCCCGGTGACCGACCGGCGCTGCACGCCGGGCGTGGCCCTGGTGACTGGCCATAGCGCTGAGGGCAGCGGCGACGGCGGCCGCGCGCCCGACTGGGCGGCGCTGGCCAGGAGCGGCCTGACCCTGGTGATCTATATGGGCGTGGCCCGCTGCGCCGACATCGTGGCCCAGCTGCGCGCGGCCGGCATGCGCGGCGACATGCCGGCGGCGGTGATCTCTGCGGCGCATACCGAGCGGCAGCGCGAGGCGCTGACGACCCTGGACGAACTGGTCGAGACGATACGCACGCAAGGGCTGGGCAGCCCGGCGATTCTGGTGATCGGGGAGGTGGTCGATCTGGCGGCGGTCGTGCCGCGGCAGATCGTTGGCGAGGCTCAGGCCTTCGGCTGAACAGGCTCGCTGATCGCAGTTGAGCCCCGCCCCGGCCTCATCCCAACCTGAATCTGCTCATCAGTCCCGCCAGCTTCACCGCCTGATCCTGCAGTGAGGCGGCGGCGGCGGCGCTTTCCTCGACCAGGGCCGCGTTCTGCTGCGTCATCTGGTCGAGCTCGCCGACCGCGCCGCTGATGCGGGCGATGCCGCCGCTTTGCTCGCTGGCGGCGCTGCTGATCTCGCTGATGATGTCGCTGACCCGGCCGACGCTGGAGACGATCTCGTCCATCGTGCTGCCGGCGTCCTGCACCAGCCGGGCGCCGGTCTCGACCTTGTCGACGCTGGCCCCTATCAGGCCCTTGATCTCGCGTGCGGCCTGGGCGCTGCGCTGCGCCAGGCTGCGCACCTCGGCGGCCACCACCGCGAAACCGCGGCCCTGTTCGCCGGCGCGGGCCGCTTCGACCGCCGCATTCAGAGCGAGGATATTGGTCTGGAAGGCGATGCCGTCGATCACGCCGATGATGTCGGCAATCTTCTTCGAGCTGCTGTTGATCTCGTCCATCGTTGCGACCACCTGGCCGACCACGGCGCCGCCGCGCTGCGCGACCTCGGCGGCGCTGCCGGCCAGTTGCTTGGCGGTGGCGGCGGCGCTGGCGCTGTGGCCGATGGTGCCGCTGAGCTCGCTCATCGCGCTGGCGCTTTGCTGCAGATTCGAGGCGGTGTGCTCGGTGCGGGTCGACAGGTCCAGATTGCCGCTGGCCACCTCGCTGCTGGCCACCTGGATGCTCTCCGAGGCCTGGCGCACCTGGCCGACGATATCGGCCAGCGACTGCTGCATCTGGCCCAGGGCCGTCATCATCGCGCTGGCTTCATCGCGGCCCTGGGCGGCCGGTGCGCGCCCGAGGTCGCCGGCGGCGATGCGGCTGGCCACCTGCTGCGCCTCGGTCAGCGGCGCGACGATGGACAGCGCGATGCGCCAGGCCAGCAGCAGGGCCACCGCGACAAAAACCGCAAAGGCCAGCAGAAAGCCGACAAAGATGCTCTGCACCATGCCGTCGACCTTGCTGAACACCGCCTCGGCGGTCTTGTTCAAAGTGGCCTCGATATCGGCCAGCATCGCGGCGGCCGGCTGATAGCCGGCATCGGCTGCCTTCATCGCCGCCTGGGCTTCCTGGGCGTCGGCATAGCCGCTGGCCAGCAGCTGAGCAGCCACCGGCGCGACCGCCTTGCGATAGATGTCGATATGGCCACGAAAGCGCTGCAGATTGTCCTGCGACTCCTGGGTTGCGGCGAGCTTGCCAAAGTCCGCCATCGCCTGATCCAGTCCTTGCTGGGCCTTGTCCCAGGCGGCCTTCGCGGCCTTGGTCTCGGTGTCCTGGAAGATCGAGGCCACCATGGTCGCGGTGGCGGCCTGGCTTTCGAGCAGCTTGCTGCGCGCCGCCACGGTGGCATTGTTGACCGGGATCAGCTGCTGGGTGATGCCGGCCAGGCCTTGCTGGGCCACATGCATGCCGAAGCCGCCAATGGCCACCAGCAGGGCGGTCATCAACACCAGCAGGCCGAAACCCAGCAGCAGGCGGGGGCGGATCTTGAAATTGCGCAACATCGAGGGGGACCTTTGAAAGCTGGGGGAGAAACTCAGAGCTTGAAACTGCTGACCAGCTCGGCCAGCTTCAGCGCCTGCTCGCTCAGCGACTCGGCCGCTGCCGCGCTTTCTTCCACCAGCGCGGCGTTCTGCTGCGTCATTTGATCGAGCTGACCGACCGAAGCATTGACCGTGCCAATGCCCTGGCTCTGCTCGACGGTGCTGGCGCTGATCTCGGCAATGATGTCGGTGACACGTTTCACGCTGGCGACGATCTCGTCCATGGTGCTGCCGGCGTCCTGCACCAGGCGGGCGCCGGTCTCGACTTTGTCGACGCTGCTGCCGATCAGACCCTTGATCTCGCGCGCGGCCTCGGCGCTGCGCTGCGCCAGCGAACGCACCTCGCTGGCCACCACCGCGAAGCCGCGGCCCTGCTCGCCGGCCCGGGCCGCTTCGACGGCCGCATTCAAGGCGAGGATATTGGTCTGGAAGGCGATGCCGTCGATCACGCCGATGATGTCGGCAATCTTCTTCGAGCTGCTATTGATCTCGTCCATCGTGGCCACCACCTGGCCGACCACGGTGCCGCCGCGCTGCGCCACCTGGGCGGCGCTGTGGGCCAGCTGGTTGGCGGTGCTGGCGGCGTCGGCGCTCTGGCGCACGGTGCCGGTCAGCTGGCTCATCGAGCTGGCGGCCTGCTGCAGATTCGACGCGGTCTGCTCGGTGCGCTGGCTCAGGTCGGTGTTGCCGGTGGCGATCTCGCGGCTGGCGGTCTGGATGCTGTCAGCGCTGTGGCGCACCTCGCCGACGACGCGGTTCAGCGCCTCGCGCATCGCACCCAGCGCGCGCTGCAGATCGCCGATCTCGTCGGCCCGCGGCTGCGCGGCGATGCGCTGGCTCAGGTCCCCCTGACCGATGCGTTCGGCCTGGCCGACCAGCTCGCGCAGCGGCGTCGAGATCGAGCGCACCAGATAGAAGGTCGCGATCGCCAGGCCCAGCACGATCAGGCCCATCACCAGCGCGACGATCCAGACCGTGCGCATGCGCTCGGCGCCGGCCTGCTCGCGCAGCGCGTCGGAGCGCTGCTGCTGCAGCTTGACGAAGTCGGCCTGGGCGTCCAGATAGGTCGCGATGGCCGGCAGCATCTTGCCCTGCAGCGCTGCCACCGAGGCCTCGGCCTGGCCCTCGGTCTTGAGCTTGCCGGCCTCGTTGCGGCTCGCGATATAGGCCTTGCGGGTGTCGGCGATGCGGGCCATCGCGGCTTTCTCCTCATCCGAGGTGGCCAGGGCCTCCAGCTCCTTCTGCATCTCGGAGATCGTGGCCGTGGTGGCATCGATCTGGGGCTTGAAGGTGGTGGCCACAGCGCCGTCGCTGCTCAGCAGCCCCGCCGCAGCGCGGGCGGCATTGGCCTCGGTCAGGCCGCGCCAGCGCAGCGCCAGCTCGAACTTGCGTTGCTGGGCCTGCTGGGTCTGCTGGGCCTGGGCCTGCAGCTTGGCGGTGCGGGTGGCCGAGGCCACCGTCATCAGCAGCACCGTGGCCGCCAGCGCGATGACGGGCAGCCACAGCTTGGTAGCGATCGAGAGGGACTTCATGCGGCACAGTCTCCTTGTTGTTGTCCGGGGCCACGGCAAGGCCATGCCCTATCGGTGCTTATCGGCGCCCCTGGTTGGATCTTGAGCGCTATGCGCTCTGTTAGGCTGGCGCCTGCACCGGACCAACCCCTCCCATTCCGCCATGAGCTTTCTGGCCATCGACATCGGCAACACCCGTCTCAAGTGGGCGCTCTACGCCTCGCCCCAGCCCGGCGCGGTGCTGCTGGCCCATGGCGCGGTGTTCCTGGAGAATATCGACCGGCTGGCCGAGGCCGAATGGCGCGAGCTGCCGCAGCCGCACAGCGTGCTGGGCTGCAATGTGGCCGGCGACGCGGTGCGCCGCCGGGTCGAGGAGCAGCTGGAGCTGTGGGATATCGAGCCGCGTTGGGTCGTGTCCTCGGCCCATGCGGGCGGCGTCACGAATGGTTATGACCACCCCGGCCGCCTCGGCACCGACCGTTTTGTCGCGCTGATCGGCGGCCGCCACCATGTGCTGGCGCGCGGCCCGGCCCGGGCCGCGCTGGTCGTGATGGTGGGCACGGCCGTCACGGTGGATGCGATCGACGCCGAGGGGCACTTCCTCGGCGGCCTGATCCTGCCCGGCCACGGCATCATGCTGCGCGCGCTGGAGGGCGGCACGGCCGGCCTGCGCGTGCCGACCGGCGAGGTGCGAGAGTTCCCGACCAATACCTCGGACGCGCTGACCAGTGGTGGCAACTACGCGATCACCGGTGCCATCGAGCGCATGCACCGCCACCTGAAGCAACGTGCCGGCCACGAGCCGCTGACCCTGATGACCGGCGGTGCCGGCTGGAAGGTCTCACCGGCGCTGGACATCGAGCATGAGTTGATCGAAAGCCTGATCTTCGACGGGATCCTGACGCTGCAGGCGCACCGGCTGGCGCTTTAGAGAATGAAGCGGCTCAGGTCCTCGTTGCGCGCCAGCTCGCCCAGCTTGGCGTCCACCGCCGCGCCGTCCAGCGTGACGGTCTGGCCGGCGAGCTTGTGGGCATCGAAGCTGATCTCGTCGAGCAGGCGCTCCATCACGGTGGCCAGGCGGCGCGCGCCGATGTTTTCGGTGCGTTCGTTGACCTCGTAGGCGATCTGGGCGAGGCGGCGAATGCCGTCGTCGCTGAGCTCCAGCGTCAGCCCTTCGGTGGCCAGCAGCGCCTGGTACTGCTTGACCAGGCTGGCATGGGTGCTCTTCAGGATGGCCTCGAAGTCTTCCACCGACAGCGACCCAAGCTCGACGCGGATCGGGAAGCGGCCCTGCAGCTCGGGAATCAGGTCGCTGGGCTTGCTCAGATGAAAGGCACCGGAGGCGATGAAGAGGATGTGGTCGGTCTTGACCATGCCGTACTTGGTGTTGACCGTCGTGCCCTCGACCAGAGGCAGCAGGTCGCGCTGCACGCCCTGGCGCGAGACATCGGCGCCGCCGTGCTCGGCGCGGCTGGCCACCTTGTCGATCTCGTCGATGAAGACGATGCCGTTCTCCTGCGCGTTGGTCAGCGCAGCGGCCTTGATCTCGTCCTCGTTGAGCAGCTTGGCGGCCTCTTCCTCGACCAGCAGCTTGATCGCCTCGGCGATCTTGAGCTTACGGGTCTTGCGCTTGCCGGCCCCCAGCTGCGAGAACATGCCCTTGAGCTGCTCGGCCATCTCTTCCATGCCCTGGCCGCCCATAGGGCCGAGGATCTCCATCGTCGGCTTGGCGTCGAGCAGGTCGACCTCGATGTCCTTGTCGTCCATCAGCCCTTCGCGCAGGCGCTTGCGCATCACCTGGCGGGTGCTGTTGTCCGGCTCGCTGCCGGGCACCAGGATGTCCAGCACGCGGTCCTCGGCGGCGTCCTCGGCACGGGTGCGCTGGCGCCGCATCTGCAGCTCGCGCTCCTGCTTGATCGCCATATCGACCAGGTCGCGGATGATGGAGTCCACATCCTTGCCGACATAGCCGACCTCGGTGAACTTGGTGGCCTCGACCTTGATGAAGGGCGCATCGGCCAGCTTGGCCAGGCGGCGCGCAATCTCGGTCTTGCCGACGCCGGTGGGGCCGATCATCAGGATGTTCTTGGGCGTGATCTCGCCACGCAGCTTCTCGTCGACCTGCTGGCGGCGCCAGCGGTTGCGCATCGCGATCGCGACAGCGCGCTTGGCGGCGTTCTGGCCGACGATGTGGCGGTCCAGTTCGGAGACGATCTCCTGGGGGGTCATGCTGCTCATTCCAGGATCTCTATCGTGTGATTCAGATTGGTGTAGATGCAGATCTCGCCGGCGATCACCAGCGACTGCTTGACGATGTCGGCGGCGCTCAGCTCGCTGTGGTTCAGCAGCGCCTTGGCGGCGGCCTGGGCATAGGCACCGCCCGAGCCGATCGCGACGATGCCCTGCTCGGGTTCCAATACATCGCCGTTGCCGGTGATGATCAGCGAGGCTGTGCGATCGGCGACGGCCAGCATGGCTTCGAGCCGGCGCAGCACGCGGTCGGTGCGCCAGTCGCGCGTCAGCTCGACGGCGGCACGCACCAGATGCCCCTGGTGCTTCTCCAGCTTGGCCTCGAAGCGCTCGAACAGCGTGAAAGCGTCGGCGGTGGCGCCGGCAAAACCGGCCAGCACCTTGTCGTGGTGCAACTTGCGCACCTTGCGGGCGCTGGCCTTGAGGATGATGTGTCCCAGGGTCACTTGGCCGTCGCCGCCGATGGCGACCTGATTGCCGCGGCGCACGCTGACGATGGTCGTGCCGTGATAAACGGGATGTTGTTGTTGGTCCATAGGGTTCTCAGGTGGTGCCGCCGCCGATCTATTCAAGCATCGGTGCGTGCAATGCCCAGCGAAGCGGTTCTGGCTAGGCGCCGGGCCGAAGACAGTACCGAGGGTACGGCGAGGCCAGGCAACGACGCCAGAAGGGCATTTCGCGCGCCGTCAGGCCTGGCGGACCTTGACCTTGGCGTGCTCGTTGATCCCCATCGCGCCAAAGAACAGCGCCACCAGGCGGTGGGCCTCGCTGAACACCACGGCGCGGTTCTCGCTGCGCCGGCTCAGCACCCAGTTCAGCAGATCGCCGGCCGCCATGAAGTCCAGCCGTATCAGCTTGGGGCAGGCAATCGTCACCAGGCTGGCCGCGCCCAGCTCGGCCGTCATCAGCTGCAGGGTCTCGCTGATGTCGCCGCTGAGCTGGCCGGACAGCTCCAGCTGCACGGCCGAGGGCATGCGGGCCTGTTCGGTGATGGTCGATTCGAGGAAGCTGGTAGTCACCGCGGCCGAATCGGGATGGGCATTGCTGCTGGGCGGGCTGCTGGTGGACAGGGTCAGTCCGCTGACCCGCACCCGGCAGACCGCACGCTCCCAGGATGGCGGCGAGACCTCGTAGGTCACGCAGTAATCGATCGCGGCCTCGTCGAACTGGTCGGGCCGGTTGACCAGACGCAAGGTTTCCAGGCGCAGCATCCAGATGGCCGGGTCGACATCGCGGGCGCCGACCGGTGCCAGCTCGCGCAGCTGCTGCAGGAACTGATCGCCGGCCAGCCAGCGCATATCGACCTGCTGGCCGGCCCAGCGCCTGAACAGCTCGCGCAGCCTGGCACAGCCCTCGGTGTCGAGGCGGCGCAGCGCGGCCCAGTCCAGCACCCAGGGCATGGGCAGGTTTTCGCAGCGCTTTTGCAGCTGGGCCACCGACTCGGCATCCAGATACTCGGGGGCGGCCCAGCAGACGCCGCCGGCCGAGCCCATGGGCGCACGTTCCTTGCTGAGCCCTTCGGCCACCAGCTTGGGCAGCGAAAACCACTGCGGCGGCGACAGGCCGAACAGATGCACATAGTCCAGCGCCAGCGACTCGAACTTGGCCTGCTGGGCGGTGGCCCGGTAGAGATCGAAGGCGACCAGCCAGGTTTCGGCATGCTGATGGCGCGACCCACCGGGCCTGATCAGGGCCGTCAGGCCCTGCTCGCAGCTTGCGTAGTCGGCGTTCGCAAAGGCGATCACCATCTCGTCGAGCTCGGGGTCGTGCACCATCTCGTTGACTGCCACGGCTACCGGCTCGACCGCGCGGAAACTCAGCGGCGCTGGCGCCGCAGTGGGCGGCAGTGCGAAGGAGCGGCTGTCATTGCTGAAGCTCAGCGGCTGCAGCGAGGGCAGCACGCTGGGCTTGGCATCGGACAGCGGCGGCAGGCCCGCGCCCATCACGGCAGCGGCCGGCGGCGGCACCGATTCGAGTCGCTCGACCTCCTCGGGCGTCGCGAACTGGCTGACGCGCGCCGGCGGCGGCGCGGTGGTCGTGGTGGCGGAGAAATGCACCGGCCGGGTGCTGGTCTCGAAAAAGCCCGGCGGATGGTTGCCGGCGATCTGGGTCGGCGCGAAGCTCTCGCCGACCATCTGCTGCTCGATCTCGTCGATCTTGGCCTTGACGCCCAGATCGATCTTGGAGTTCAGGTCGCTGCTGCGCTCGATCTCGTCGATGCGCGAGCTGCTGCTGCCCAGGGCGGCGAGCTGCTCGGGGCTGAGCCCTTCGCGGCGCACGCGGCGCAGCATGTCGAGCTCGCGCTTGCGCACGAAATCATTGCGGCGCTTGCGCTCCACCATCGCGCGCAACTCGGCCTTGGCGAGATCGCCCTCCGGGTCGTCCTGGCGCGAATTGATCTCCGCCCAGTCGGTCGTCGGGTTGGCCACAAAGCGCGCGACCTTGCGGAAGAAACTCTCGCCGTCTTTCGGTTCTGTCATGCGCGCCGGACCTTGGCTGGGTGGTGAGAGGACAGGACGGGCTCAGTCCCCGAACATCTTCTGCTTCAGCTCACGCCGCTGCTGGGCTTCCAGGGACAGATTGGCGGTCGGGCGGGCGATCAGCCGGCCCAGGCCGATGGGCTCGCCGGTCTCGTCGCAATAGCCGTACTCGCCGGTATCCAGGCGTGCCAGCGACTGCATGATCTTCTTCAGCAGCTTGCGCTCGCGGTCGCGGGTGCGCAACTCCAGCGCGTGCTCTTCCTCGATCGTTGCGCGGTCGGCCGGATCGGGGACGATGGAGGTGTCTTCGCGCAGATGCTCGGTGGTCTCGCCGGCGTTCGACAGCACGCCGTCCTTCAGCGCCGTCAGCTTGGCGCGGAAGAACTCGATCTGCTTGTCGTTCATGTACTCGGCTTCGGGCATGGCCATGACCTCGGCGTCGGTCAGTTCATGACCGGCCTTGGTCTTCCAGGCGTTGACGAGTTTGGGGTCGGCCTTGGCGGCGCTCTTGGGACTTTCAATCACGGGCGTACTCATTTGTCGCGTCGGCGGCTTCGGGGGCGCAAAACGATCTGCAAACCGGCTGCTGCCGAGGGGTGGTGCTGCCGCCTCGAGTGTGGCTACCGAGGCGGAGGAGGAGGAATCCAGTGCGGCGGCCTTGGCCTTCGCGCTGCTGCCGCTGTGGCTGCTTTTGCCAGCCTTGACGGTCGGCCGCCCTTCGTCTGCCGGGGCAGTGGTCGGGGTGGGTTTCGGGGC